>DAMCFT010000015.1:0-15267 GCA_032057205.1 Kaistella sp. | reverse complement strand
CAAATATTACGAATTATTTTTGTCAAAAACACCAACTATTTTTGACCACATTACCGTTTTTCCCTACTCTTAGGCTTTTCGGCTACTGCCTGTTTTTACCAAAATTAATAAAAAAATTTAATACCGTAAAATTATCTCCCCAAAAAATGATCATCTTCTAATAATTCGTCAATAAAAAAGAAAATATCTTCGCGATCGTACATTTCCGGGAACTGACGTCCGTTGAGCAGGAACACCGGTGTGAAATTAAAACCAAAAGCGCGATTTTCTTCTCCCCGGGCAGCTTCTGCTGCAAGATCCTGCAGGTGCAGCGCATTTTTAGCTGCTATTTTGTCAACATCCTTACTCAGATACCAGGCGGACATGAGCTGTAAAGCAGCCTCTGGGCCGTCTTGATCGTAGCTGGTTTTAAATGCGCTCAGCACTTTTCCCATCGCGTTGTCTTCCGGCCGATAATTAAAGCGTATTTGGGCGGAAATTTGTTCCGGATACTTTTCGAGTAACCGTTCCAAAATATGATGTGCACCTTCACAATATCCGCAGAAAGGACTTGAAATTAAGCTGATTTGAAGAGGTGCGTCTTTTGGCCCGAAGAAGAAACCTGCGTGTGCATCGCTAAAGGTTACCTGACCCATAGCCAAAAGCTGTGTCCGGAAAAGGTTATAATTCCTTTTAAACCGCAGGAGGGTGGTATTACCTTCTTTAAGTTCTTTATTGGCTGCCCAAAAATCTGTTAGCAGTAAAAACAGGCCAGTAAGTCCTGTGGCAGCCAGCATGGTGAGCAATGTTGGAGTCAGCGAAAAAGAAAGCTGCCCCCACCACAGGAAATGACATGCCGCCTGAGCTGCCAGCACGACGATGAGTGACAGGCAAATCCGGCATATCTTTTTCTCAACAATCAACTGGACATATAACGAATAAAGAATGATTGCTGCTGAGACCGCGCTCAGGATCAGCATCAGGCCGACGGTGGCCGGCATAAACAACACCAGCAGGCCCTGCAATATAAAATATACCGCACTGAGATCTGCTATTTTGAGCCCGCCGATATCCAGCAAACCTGAACGGATCAGTTCTGAGCAGGCAGAAGCGTTTTCCTGCTGCTCGCCTCCACATAATCCACTGACCAGTGCGGAGGTGCCGCCGTATTTTTCTTTCAGGATTTCGAGCGACAAATACATGCCCGCGAGAGAAAGCAAACCGGAAATCCAGGCAGACGCGGTGCCTGCCAAAAACAGCGCCACTACAAACAGCAAGGCTGCCGCGAGAAAAAAAGGCCGGTGTGACTTTTGGGCCACCGCCGGCGTATCCGCTGTTTTTTCAAACAATAAGACCAGTTCCTTTGAATGATTGGTAAGGGTCTTAAAATCTACCGAATCCGCTTTGTCAGAAAATATTTCATACTTCCCTTCTTTACCGGCAACCAAAGTAAACTGATCTTTATAGACAGTAATGAACGGCTGATCTATTTCAGGCCAGTACTGTTTTTCCAATTCATACGCATCATTGCGGACCCCCATAAAATTGAGGGTATCACTGAAAGCCAATGCAGAAGGATAAGCCGGATGGGACTGGAACTGAAAAAGAAACTCGTTTTTATCGAGTGCAAGGTGTTTTAGCAGAGCATTTAAATTCATTATATATAAAACATTTCGTTGTTGGTATCGGTCTGTGAAAGTAATAAATAACCGAAGCAGCAATGCCGTTTAGAGGCATTCTCAAACTCATTATCATTATTGGATTGCACATTATTTGGGGAATATACATAAATAATTGATAACCGTCCGCTTGGTTTTGTATTAATAAGTTTCTAATTTAGCCCCACTAACAGCGGTATCCGAAAAGCTTACAGAGTAGGAAATTTATTAAAACCCAATTTACAATGAAAAATCTGAAAAAAATTTCAAGAGACCAATTAAAAGGAATTCAGGGAGGCGGCCTGATCCGCGTCTGTTCGCACCAATGCTGCCCGACAGACGGCAAGCCCTTATGCCCAGGCGTATATTGCCCGGCTGTTGTTTGCCCTGAACTGATGTAAGCTTCCACACTATACAGATCTTAGCATTTTTATGCTAAGATCTTTTTTCGATCACCACTTAACGATATTAGTATGAAAAGTTTAAAAAAAATTTCGAGAGAGCAACTTAAAGAGATTCATGGCGGCGGCGGTGTGCTGATGCCTATTGGCTGTTCGGGGCAGTGCTGCCCGAGAGACGGTCGGCCACGCTGTCGCGGGCTGTATTGTCCTGATGTAGTTTGTCCGGACGTGATGTAGTTCAATGACACTTATACCTACCTGTTACAGCCGGCGTTTGCCGGCTGTTTTATTTTTACTGAGGGATCTTTTGAGGCTGGCTCATTCCGGAGCGAGGTTTGACAGGGAGCGCTGCCATTGAGAGGGGCTTCGCAGCCTGAGATTTCTTCGCAAAGATGAAAGTCCTGGTGCAGATGCCTGGTGCTGGGTGCGTGGTGCGGGAGGAAAGAAAAAAGAGAAAAGATGATAGAATTTGAGATAATAGACTTGCGGAGAGCAGAAACTGGGAGGTAAACCACCCCGAGCCTTTTCTGATGAAAAGGCCCACCCCTCCAGAGGAGGGGAATGGAAGGGATTTAATTTGAAGGGAGCGATGCCGCTGAAGGAGGTTGCTTCGTCGCACTAACGTGCTCCTCGCAATGACGAGGGTACGCTTAAGAGAAGAACCCACTGCCGTGGAGAGGGATTTTAAAGGGAGCGATGCCGGTGAGGAGGTTGCTTCGCCGCACTAACGTGCTCCTCGCAATGACGAAGGTGGGCTGTTATTTCAAAGGAGTGATGCCGCTCAGGGGGTTGCTTCGTCGCACTAAGGTGCTCCTCGCAATGATGAGGGTGCGCTGGAAAGGTAGAGGATGCTGTTGTGGAGGAAGGTCAGGCGTTCAGGTGGTCGAGGTAGGTGTGGAGGTTTTCGGTGAGGTGTTGGAGGAATTTGGTGCGCTCGGATTTGCGGAGGTTGATCTCGGCCATGGTTTTGTGGTAGTTGCCGAGGCTGATGTTGAAGTGCTGCTCGAACCAGCGGATGGTCTGGCTCAGGTCGGCAGTGCCGCTGTTGAGCGTCCGGCTTTGGTGGAGGGCGAAAACCAGTTCGGTTAAGGCCGTTTTGGAACCGGTCCACGAAAGTGCCACGGTATCAGGCGAGCGGCGTGACGACGATTTCAAATCAGAAAGTCGCTGCCTCAGATACTGTTCGTACTGATCATTCGCCAGGATGCATGCCACCAAATGGTCATGTGAAGTCGAAAATCTTTCATCATGGCTGTGAAAATTTTCCGGAAGAGAAAAATTAAGGTCGTACCGGAACCGAAGAAAGTAGTTTTTATCCATGTAGGCAGCTCCTTTTCTGAAGTACGTAATAAAATCGCGATGCACTGCCGCAAACTCCTGCAGTGGCAGCAATTCTTTTTCATACGTTTTTCGTCGCAGCCGGTACCCTCCGGCGGGCAATGCAGAAAGCATGTTAACGATCCGGGCATTACAAATGAAATTCGCTACAAAACGCGGCTTTACAGTTTTAAAAAAGAAAATTTCATCTGCCCAGCAGCTGAAAGAATGCGTCACTACCCATTGCTTCAGTGTCTGCAAAGCTGTATCTGTTTCGGCCAGCATTCGCTGTGCTTTGTCCAGGTCTGTGCCTGCCTGCCCGTCAAGGTCCAGAGAAATCTGCTGCAGATGAGCCCATAAAGCTTCTGCATTCTGTAATAATTTTTTGGTTTCCATAACAATATTTCAAGGGGGTTTTTTGGTCAGGAAATGTTCTTTTTACGCTGCGCAATATACTCCGACGGACGGATCCCGTTCACCTCATAAAATACATCTGAGAAATGCTGGCGTGAGCCGATCCCACATAGGTCCGCCAACGCTTTCATGGTATAATTAAGATACAGCGGCTGCGTATTCAGCAAACCGGTGAGGTAGCGGATACGCAACGTTCCAAGATATACACGAAAGCCGGCTTTGCGCTCTACGTTAATAAGATGCGATAGTACTTTTTTGCTCATCTGCAGATCCCGGCACATTCTGTCCAGTGAATATTCAGGGTCAAGATATTGCGTGCCTTTTTCGAATTCAGACAATTTCTCCAAAAGCTCGGGCAGCCGCTCAGGAGAAATCAGTTCCGGCTTCAGCCCGGCGGACGATGCAGGAGCGATACCCGGTAAATTTTCCTGAAGACTGTCCAACTTTTTCTGCAGCTCCTGATACTGCCGGGTCATCTGATGCCGACGCCGTCTTTCGAGCCCGATAAAACACAGACACGCCGCCGCCAACAGTGCGGCAGCAGTTACAAAGAAATCTCCTACCTTTTTCGCATGCCTGATTTCTTCACGCTCTGCATGCAGTCGTGCCACATCAAATTCGCGGTGCAGTTTCGAAGAGAGAAAAGGCATGTCGCGCGCCAGCACGCTGTCACAGTACAGGAGCCGGCCGGAATAATAATACGCGTCACGAGGATTAAGATAGAAATCCGTGTTTTTCAGCAACAGTTCGTACGAGGCCCGCACATCAGCAGTTACCATTCTGTTTGCCGAAAATAAAGCATCCATACGCTGAAGATTAAGGGCGGCTTCGCGATCTTCAAGAAGCGCCTGATGCGCAAGTGCCGAATAGTACCAGACAGTAACGAGCGCGGCCTCTTCTTTCACTTCCTGCAGAATTCCCGCAGCTGTCTTCAATGACTGAAGTGCCTGGGGATACCTGCCGCGGCGGTATGCAATGATGCCTTTTTCTTTCTGAATATACCCATATTCCTGCGGAAAAACCTTTTTATCGATCACAGCAGTGCCGAGCCAATGCTCTGCGTTATCCAGTTGGCCCATCATCCGATTACTGGCAGCGAGCTGATGGACCGAATTTAGCCAGCCCCGCGTATAGTTGTAGCGTAAATCCGGATCTGCAGTTTTTTGCCTGGCTGCATTAAAGTATTCATGGCAGGTCTTAAAATAGTTTGCGGCCTCCTCGTGATGACCTAAGTAGTTTTTTATGACGCCGAGCTGATAGTTTAGTTTATGCTGAAGATAGAGATCACCTGTTTCAGCAGCATATTTTTCGGCAATCAGATATTCACGCAGGGCATTTTTATAATTGCGGTAATTGAAATGCCAGATGATCCCGCGGCCCATAAAAGCTTTACTGATCAATGCCTTATTTCCGGTATGCAGGGAAGCTAAAACGCCACTGTCCGAATACAGAATTTTATGCCGGCGGTCAGGTGAATAATAGACTGCATCTTCGAAGGTATATACGAGAGCCAGCAGATCTCCCGCCTGGCGCATCCGGCGGATATTATTGCGTACGGCCGGCATTGCGGTACTGTCATTTTCAGAGAACCGCGCATATTTTTTCTGCAGGTCTTCATAAGACACGACCGGTTGCTGTGCAACAGCAGCGGCCCAGCAAACAAAGCTTAAAAGGAAAAATATGATACGCATGCCTTTTCTTTTATCACCAGGCACCTGATTTTTTTATAATTCCTCCCCTCCTATTCCGACAATTCAGGCCAATGTACGCAAAAAGCACTGACAGTCACAACAATAGGCCGCAAAACAGTGGTCGTGAAACGCGTTTGACGACGTCCCGGTCTCTGTTTCATGCCAACTAACGCTTTTTTTGCAGTCACCCCTCCCCTACTTTTGGCTCAGAATTCTAATTAAAGCCGCGGCCATTATTAACCTAAAGAGCTAAAATGTTATGAAAATTTTACTATTGATCGCAACAGGTTTAATAACAGCCAGTTTACTATCGTGCCGGGCGGATGAGGTATTTCTGCCGGTTACGCCAACTGAAGTTCCAGCTGTTACGCGAACAGATCAGCAGCCGGAATCCTTTTTCAGGCGTGATTCAACGGAAGCTGCCGGAAACGGCGGCGGCACGAAAGACCAGCTTCCACCCCGCAAAGACCTGTCGCAATGGGGACGGCCATAAGCTTCGGAAGCAGGAGCTACCCCAGGACTGCGCTGCGAAGGCAGATATTTGCCAACTCCACAGTGACGGCCAGAAGCGGCGCGAGTTGCCCGGTGGCGGGTGAATGGGAAATTATTGACCGCTTTACGACTACTGCGGTACTGGCCAGAGGGCAGCCTATGCCGATGTACTTCGGGCAGAAGGTGGACTGGGTGCTGGTGCGGAAGGGATAGGCGGAGGAGGAAGTAAGGTGCAGGGTGCGAGTTGCAGGGTGCAGGGTGCAGGATGCAAGGTGCAGGGTGAGAGGTGATGCGATCTTGTGGAGCTGGTGAGCTGTTTAGTCGTTAAGTCGTTGATTTGTTGAGTTGTTGATTTGTTGAGTTGTTGAGTTGCTAAATATCGGGATGCTCAGGGCTGAGATGCCAGGGTGCTAATTATGCGGGAGGAAGCCGGAAAGACAAAGGAGAAAAAAGGAAGACAATAGATAATAGACTTTGAGATCATAGACTTGAGGAAACGAAGGTGGGTAACCACCCCGGGCCTTTTCTGACGAAAAGGCCCACCCCTCCGGAGGAGGGGAATGGAGCGCTGCTGTTCAGGAGTTGCCCTTCGACTCCGCTCAGGGACCACTCCTTCGACTCCGCTCAGGGACCACTCCTTCTTCTGCGCTCAGGGGCCACTCCTTCTTCTGCGCTCAGGGGCCACTCCTTCTTCTGCGCTCAGGGGCCACTCCTTCGACTCCGCTCAGGGACCACTCCTTCTTCTGCGCTCAGGGGCCGCTCCTTCGGCTGCGCTCAGGGAATACTTCGTCGCACCAACGTGCTCCTCGCAATGACATTTTATTTTTTAAAATACGGAATTTATGAAACGGACCCATTATGTACATGCAGCAGTAAGCGCCATTTTTATGGTCATTCTGATGTATTCGCTGATCACGAAACTGTGGAAGCGGGAAATTTTTATTGAGCAGCTGTCGCAGGCTCCGGTCTGGCAGCAGCACCCTGTTCCGGTAGCGACGGTTTTTTTAACGCTCCATGCCGTTGCCATTGCGCTGCTCTGCCTGCCGCGTACGCGACAAGGGGGTCTGGTACTGGCTATGTGTACAGCTGCTCTTTTGTCGGTTTACAGTGTATTCATTTTAAGTTCAGAGCAGCCGGTGCCCTGTACGTGTATCGGTTTTTTTGAAAAACTGAACTGGAAAGGAAATATGGTACTCGATTTTGCTTTGGTTCTGCTGGCGGGTATCAGCCTCGGGGCGAAAACAATGCGAAAGGGGTCACAGCCGCACAGTACTTTCCACCAAGGACTGTTATGACTGTCTGAAAAACAGGAGCGTGTGATTTTGGTTTTACTTACGATATAAGGCTGAACATTCTGATGACCTGTCTTTTCACTTACGTACAGGAGAACAGCCGGTAAATCATAATCAGAGGACCAATTGGCGAAAGGGGATGCAGCACAATGAATTCAGGCGCTGCAAGGAAGTAACGCAACAGGCTGATCTCTGCTTGTGTTGCCGAAGAGTCTGCAGAAGGCAGAATGCTTTTATTTATTTTAATTAACCTTTTGAAGTTTTTACGGTAATCTTTTTTACATAAAAAAGACCAGTCAAATGAAAACAATCTCATTTTTAAAGAAGCACCTGATTTGGGGTATGGCCCTGATGATAGGTTTGGTAGCAATGTCATTTAACAGTTCTTCTAAAAAAGCGGAGCCTGTTAAAGAGACCAAGAATACGACGTATTATTACAATAGCACGGACGTTAATCCCAATGCATTTGCAGTAGTAAGTCACTGGTCTACCAGCAACAGCGATATGTGTGAAACTGATGGCGAACGGCCATGCCGTATTATTGTTCCGGCAGGTCAAAGCCTGAGCAATATTCTCGCTGGAAAAGACAATGACGGCGTCCTCGCTGTCGCCCTGGGGCGTAAGCCTTAATTAAAGCAGGCTGGCCCTTGGCCAGCCTGTGTTTTTATATAATAATCACGTTTGCCATGACGCTTACCTGCTCATCGCGGGTTTTGGGGCATGCCGGTCATTTCAATAATATCCTCGGGGATTGCGATCGACCAGCGTGGATCATTAGCTGGCAGGGTATACATTTTTCCCAGCACTGTCCGGGACAAACCTATATTCGCGCCGTCTCTGTTATAACGCTTAAGATCCATCCAGCGAATCCCCCGAAACATCAGTTCCTTTTTCCTCTCTGCTTTTACCCATTCTAATACTGCTGCTGCAGAGGTGGTTTCCAGCGCTGTGTAAGTTCCCGCTTTCCATCTTTTAAGCAGCAGGCTATTGAGGTATTGCAATGCCTCGGCGGTTTGGCCCGCTCTGGCATAACATTCAGCAATAATCAGGTACACTTCATCGAGTGCTACACTGGCAAGCCTGCCGTTGGCACCGCCGGCATAGGTGCCGCGGAAAGAGATGGTCTGATCATTATTTACTTTAAAATAGAGGCTTTTTCTGAGGTCATTTTCGTCATAGCTGTTATAAGTTCCCGAGGTGACTTTCGCGATCTTGTAGCCCGTAGGCCCCGGCGTAGCAATGGTGGCATATACGGTCATTTCTGCGTGAAAAGTGGGAATCGGGTACGATGCACTGGCGTTCAAGGTATTAAAATCCAGTAAAGTATCTTGATATTCCAGCACCTGCAGAGCACTAGCCAGCGCTTTCGGATAGTCCCCCATCAGCAAGTATGTCCGGGCAAGATAAGCCAGCGCGGTGGTTTTCGACGGACGAGTCAGCGCCACCTGCTTAACAGGCAGTAACGGCACTGCAGCTTCCAGATCTGCAATGATCTGTCCGTAGGTGTCTTTGAGGCTGGATCGCACAGAAGGCGTATTCATATCAGGCGTCAGACGCAGCGGTAGCCCCAGGTCCTGGGCGGCCGTCGCCACATTGTAAGCCCGGCACCACACCTGTGCTGCATCCAGATAGCGGATGGCGCGTAGTACCAAAGCCTGCCCGCGTACATTATCAGCATCAGCAATCTGATAGGTATCAATATTATCCAGTACCGTATTGGCTACAAGAATAACTTTATAAGTACGAGACCAGTCGTTTCCCTGGGTGCGGCTCACTGCCACTCTATCGGGCTGCCATGTATAGAGTCGCTTATCTTCTTCGTAGCTCAACCCATTATAATCTGCATCAGTAATATAATATTCGTCGGAAGAAGCAAAGCCGCTCAGAGCGAAAACGGTCAATACATCTGTCAGACGATCGAGCAGAGCCTGATTATCTTCAAGTGTTTCCGGTGTAGTCAAGCGCATATCAGACTTTTCATCCAATAACCGCGAGCAACTTGTCCAGATCAGTGCGGCCAGCAAGAAAAGGACACTTTTGTTAAGGTAATTTGGTTTCATGATTTGAATTTAAAATTTTGTTCGAAGTCCCAATGAAAGAGTAACAGGGGGTGTCAAGGTGCTGTTACCCAGATGATAGTCCGGATCTAAGTTCTGTTTGTTAGCGCGCCACAATATGCCTAAGTCGGTCACATTAAAAAATACACTGAGATCTTTTAGGAATGACTGGCCAGTGAACAGAGGAGACGGCGCAACCTTATAGGTTAGCGTTATATACTTCCAGCGAATATGATCTCCTTTTTCCACCAACACTTCGGAACCTTTGTAGAAAAGGTCTCGCGCAGCATTTGAAGTATACAAATTCGACGGGACGGCTGTATATGATTCATCGCCAGCTTTTTGCCAGCGCTTTGCATAATCGCTATGACCTGCCCAATTCTCAAAGAGATCAGTATACTGGATTGAAGAACGCCGGAACCAATATCCTAATTTATATGTCAGCGCCAGATCCAAGCTCAGGTTCTTATACGAAAAGGTTTGTGACAATGAGCCATAGAACGTAGGCAGGGCTGACCCCATAAACTTTAAGTCTTCCAATTTTGTCTTTGTGCCTGTGAGTGCCGCATAATCCTTCGAGATTTCTCCGTTAAGATAACCCTGCGGGTCGCCGGTCTGGGGATCAAGTCCGGCCCATCTGTACGCAAAAACGGAGTAAACGGGCATACCTGCAATTCCGCTCACAGGTACCGAAGCGCCATTGCCGATGAAGGAGGCAGCCGGCTGATCCTTCAGGTAATACTGCATGACACGATCGTGGTAAGTACTTAAGTTGAAATCAGAACGCCACCTGAAGTTGCGGTCGATAATAAGGGCATGTAAATTTAGATCCATACCAGAGCCTTCGGTGCCCGCGACATTGGAGAGCATATACCCTACGCCGGTAGTATAATCGAGTAAGTTGGGCCCAAACAGGTCATTGCTTTTCTTCCTGAAATATTCAACAGAACCGCCGAGCCGTCGGCTCCAGGCCGCAAAGTCCAACCCGATATTCAGCATGCCTGTGGTTTCCCAACGCAGTTGTGGATTTACATAATTATCAATCCGCGCCATAGGGGTACCGGTGTAATCTGAGACGACATAATCGTAAGCAATGGTGGACACCGCCACCATGGCAGGATTGATGTTGCCGTTAAAGCCATAAGAGGCCCGCAGTTTCAGGTACGGCAGAAAAGAAACGGTGTAAAAATCTTCTGCGGAAACTTCCCAGCCGGCGCCTACCGACCAAAAGGGATTCCACTGATCATTTGTTTTCAAGCCAAAAAGGTTGCTGGCATCGCGGCGCAAGCTGCCTGAGAGCGTGTATCGGTTGTGGTAGGTGTAGGCTGCATTGGCAAACAGAGAAACAAAGTTGGTCGCCCGGCGACTTAGGAAATCGTTCTGGCTGATATACTCGTAATTACCAGTGACCAGTATAGGATAAGCTCTGGCATAATTTACAAGTCCCGAGGTAAGGTTTCTGTCGTTTACGCCGTAATAACGATTGGACGCGGATTCGGAGAGGGACCTGCGCATCTCCGCGCCTGTAATTGCGGTAACGCGGTGTATGCCCCACTGCCGATCCAGACTAAGTTGCGCGCGAACATTATCGACATTCGTTTCTGTAGTATTGTAGTCTTCAATGCCACCCTTCGGTACGATGTAGTCGATGGTGCCATCCTCCATGACCTGTGCAAATGAATTAACATAGTTTCTTGCATAATAGCTGCGCGCACCGTGACGCTGTACGTCGCCAGAAGCCATCTGTTGATGCTGGTATTTCACCGCGGCTTCGAAACCCCGCAGCAACCGGTAATTTACAGCAGCATTCCAAATAAGTTCATGCCGATTGCCGCTGGCTTTATCTTCCTGCCAGTTAGTGAGCGGATAGTAATTCCAATCCTGCAGGCCCTGGTTTACGTAGGCGTCCTTAACCCCTTGGTTATAGGTTTGGTTCACGGCCAGCGCATTTCCCGCAGCATCTGCCAACTGCAGATAAGGAGCGGCATTGTTGTTTCGCATAGTGATACTGCCGTACCCCGGCCGGCCGCTGCGCGTAAGGATCTGGTTGTAATCCATACCGGCTGTTACCGTTAGGCGATCCAGCGGTTTCCAGGTATGGTTCAGGCGGGCATTCCAACGCTTGTAGGAAGCGCCCAGCGTGGAGGTCTGGTCATCATAGCCCATAGAAGTGAGCCAGGACGCCTTTGCACTGCCACCGCTAAGATTCAGGAAGTACTGGCGGTTCTCCGCCGGTCTGTACATATAGTCACGGAACTGTTGACGACTGTCGATCGCCTTCAGTCGCATAAGTCCTTCCTCCAGCGCTACAGTGCTTAATTGCCCCTCCCGGTGCTTAAGCAGCAGCTCAACGGCCGGTGACAACACGGGATGTGCAGGGGAAGTGATATCCGAGTTGTAAAAACCTCGATTGAAAAGTTCCCGTTCTACTTCAATAAAATCCGCAGAGGATATGGTCCGCAACTTCATCAGGTCCGGTTTGTCACTTAGCGTCGTGACCGCGGTAAAGTCTATGTCCATGCCGGATTTTCGTCCTTTTTTGGTGGTTAGCACAATAACACCGTTAGCCGCACGCGCGCCCCAGATGCTGGCAGCGGCAGCATCCTTCAGCACGGTCACTGATTCGATGGTGTTGGGATTGATATTATTGATATCACCCTCATAAGCAAAATCATCCAGCACAATAAGAGGTGCTCGCGGACCATTGATGGTACTCAGCCCGCGGACCATAAGCTGGCTGTCCGGTGAGGTACCTTTGTCAAAGCTGACGGACGTAGCCAGATCCGCGATACGCTCAATAATATTGGTACTAACCTGCTTTTCCAGAAGTTCCTTTCCCAAGATAGAAAAAGAGCCGGTACTGCGTTCTCTGGGTAATTTCTGGTAACCGGTAGAGACGGTGACTTCCTCAATTTCAGCCATGGTTGGCGTAAGCGGAATGGTGACTGGTTCTGTTAGCGGAAGCTGTATGCGAATGGTATGGGGTGTATAGCCCGGTATACGGGCGGTGAGGGTGTTTTCGTATTGCATCAGTTCCAGCGTAAAATAGCCGTGGTCGTCAGTACGCACCTGTTGTCGCGAGTCGCCTACCGTAACGACGGCCGAAGACAGGCCCTGCCCTTCCTGCGCGTCGATTACACGTCCAGTGACCTTGTGCTGTGCCGAGCCCAGCGCAAACAGACTCAAAAAGAGAAGGTATAGTGTTTTGTTCATGGCATTATTTTATTTGGTTGATTAAAGGCCCCGCGCCGGGTGTCTGCTCTTTGTCACGCATAATAAGCATGTCGATCTCTTTTGTAGCTTCTGTAAGTTGGAGTCCATGTTTTGCCAGTTCTTTTTTCAACGCCGGTAAAGTGGAAATATCTCCCAAATGCAGGCTGACTTTCCCGATGATGCCAGTTTCGTCCAGTATCGGTAGCTGCATATCAGGCAGGCCGTTAATAAAATTGACAAAATCATACATGTTCGCATTTTTTATGAAACCGCCGGCGGGACGAAGGTTAAATTCCAACGGTCCGTCCGTTGCCAGCAGCCGTTCAGTTTTGCCAGCCTTGGAGAGCACCAGACAAGATTGCAAACGTTTTTCGATGGTCCCAGTCACCGGTGCGTAGAAATTAAGTGTCTGCAACATGGCCGGATATAGGCTAAAGGCCCTATTTTGTGGAAGAATAAAGTCGTACGTATAGATGTATTGGTGGTTTTTGTCTTTATTAAAGAACGGCGCATCATCTTGCAATTCACTAATCATTCTATTAGGTTTGAACACCTGGCCCTGATTTCGGAAGATTTCGTCGGCGATGGCACTGTAGATTTCCACCAAACGCAGATTATAAAACTGCCGACCGTAGACTTCGGTTCCATTCCGATGGAAATTAGTGCCAAATCCCATTGCCCGAAGACGGCCACGGCCAAAGAAGGTGTAGGCCGACAGCGTAAAGTCACGTTCCAGCTGGAGGTTATCAGAAATCATCAGCGGGCCTTCCCCCTTGTGATGAATTACGGTCTGTAAAACATCGCTTTTACCCGTCATCACCGCAGCGATTGTCTCTTTAGTGACCTGATCGCCATCGGTAGTGTTCAGCAGTTTTCCGTCTTTAAGCCAGACGATAAAAGGTACGCCCTCGTGGGGAAAATACTGTTTTAGCCGAGGCTCGCCGGTAACACTGACGATATTTTTAAACCGCTGACCGTTTTTGGTGGCAAAGAATTTTTCGAGGGTTGCACGGTCCTGGGAGGTGGCGGCGAGAATCTTCATCCGGTCCCCAAACTCTTTTTGCAGGGCTTCCATTTTAGGGAAACCCAAGAGGCAGGCACTGCACCAGGTATTCCAGAAATCCAGCAGGATGAGTTTGCCGCGGTCTTTTTCGAGGGTGATGGTTTTTTCAGGATAATTGACGACCTGTAAGGGCGTGGTCCAGAAGGATTCGGGGAGGGTGTCTCCTATTTTGAAGGCCTGCTGCGCGGGGATTTTGAGGCAGAGGAGGGTGAAGGTAAGGGCAAAGAAGCCCTTGCAAAACTTTTTTTTCATAGTTTTGTGATTGTTTTTGATTACTTGTTGATTAATTACACGGCTCTTTCTCGAGGTCTGCAAACTTTTAGAGAAAGGGCTTTTTTCTTCTTTTGCCTTGATGCAAAAGAAGCAAAAGATCAAGGACTGGAAACTCGGCTGAAATTGAAAATTATTTCCTAAAATTTACCGAACTCGGGCGGAAATAAATATTTGTCTTCGATGGTAGATTTTGGCCGCCACTCGGACAGGTAAATTTCTTTACGAAAATAAATCCCAATTTTTAACCGCCTCCGTTTCCTGTGTCCAGAACTGTTTAGTATTAAGATGGGGTAGTGTTCATAGTTTTGTTTGGTTTTAGGTCATTGATTACTTAAAATTTTGCTCTTTTCCGAGGTCGGCAAAACTGGAGGGAAAGGGCTTTTTTTCTTTTTTATTTATATGTCCTTTTGCTTCATCTTTTTATTTTTTTTCAAGGAATCAGCGAACCCGCTAAGGCGGGTTTGCCTTGATGCAAACGGACCAAAAAATGACTCTCCGATTTTAATATTTTTATAGGAATCGTCGAATCTGCGATTTCAAGACTTGGATCTTTTTACTAAAAAATAAAAATTTCTTTAAGAAAATCCCCGTAATTGACTCTCTTCGTTCGTCGAACCACTTCGTTGGGTTTCGGGCGGAACTGAAGATTTGCCTTCGATGTTAAATTATTGCCGCCACTCGAACAGCGGGGATCTTTATCCTGTGCTAATGGATAGAGTGAGCTAAAGAAATTTTAATTTTTCTTGACGTAAAAATCTCCTAGGTCATTAGGATGAATTGGTGGTGTTCATGGTTTTGTGCAGGTTTTAGGTTATTGATTACTTGAAATTTGCTCTTTTCCGAGGTCGGCAAAACTGGAGGGAAAGGGCTTTTTTTTGCTTCGCGCTTTATGCTATACGCTGTACGCATTGGGCGGGTTTGGGTTTCAGGTTTTCATGTGATGGGTTTTGGGGTGTTTTTGTATAATGTATAATGTACAATGTATAACGATAGGCGGGAGGTTAGAGGCTTAGGCTACAGGCTGTAAGCTACAGGCTTTGAGTCTATTATCTGATGTCTTTTCTCTTTTTTATTTTCTCTTTTTTCTTTCGTTTTTTTTCTTTCTTCTTTCTTCTTTCTTCTTTCTTCTTTTCTCTTTCCTTTTTCCTCTCCCTACTCCCTACTCCTCCACTATCTGAGCGTCTTGCTCTTCGATCTGCCCGGGGAAAGCCGTTGGTGATTATGAAGAAAGTGCGGCTTTCCCGTGGTGGGCGGATCTTTTGGTTAGATGTTAGATATTAGAG
This sequence comes from Kaistella sp., assembly GCA_032057205.1. Lineage (GTDB taxonomy): Bacteria > Bacteroidota > Bacteroidia > Flavobacteriales > Weeksellaceae > Kaistella. The sequence continues at coordinate 134 of DAMCFT010000015.1, read as the reverse complement.
GGTTAGAGGTTAGAGGGTTGGAGGTTGGAGGGTTGGAGGTTGGAGGTTGTTTAGTTGTTTATCTGTTTATGTGTTTATCTTGACCCGTCCTAAAAAAAGTTTACAGATTTAACTTTTATTTATAGATAGTCCTG
>DAMCFT010000014.1:0-16481 GCA_032057205.1 Kaistella sp. | reverse complement strand
AAAGAAGCCGTCTCGATACAACTTTCGAGGCGGTTTTTTTATTTCTGTTTTTTATGATACTTTTTTTTGGTAAGGATGGTTTTTTTGCAGAAAAAGCCAAAAGTGCCACCTTTCAGGCACTTTTCTTTCTCAGATTGTGTGCCAGGGCGTGTAAGCCGAACTCCAATTCACATTTTTGTAGTCCGTAATGGGTAAATCGCTTAAAGTTGCGGTTGGATTTGATGTGGGCAAACACAGGCTCTACATCAGCGGTGCGCTGTCTGCGTTTTTGTTCTCCGATTTCGCTCAGTAAATTTTCTCTTATTTTTTCTTTGTGGCGCTCCAGATTAGCGTTGCGCTCCAGGGTTCTGTTGCCCTGGGCTTTAAAACAGGTGCCGCGCACAGGACAGCCACTGCAGTTTTTGGCCTGGTAGACACTGCTGGTTTGATGGTGGCCGCTTTTGGTTTTTCTTCGCCGGGTGCTTATCTTTTCCATGGGCTGTCCCATCGGACAGATGTATCGGTCTTTCTCCTCGTTATAGTAAAGCTTGTCGCGGTGGAAGTCTTCATTGATTTTCTTTCTTTTCGATTTTAAGATGCCATGCTCTTTATCAAAGGTATTGTATTTTACGAAGGTTTCAATGTTCTTTTCTTCCAGCAGATCGTAGTTTTCTTCGCTGCCGTAGCCCGCATCTGCCGTAAGCTCCGCTGGTAAAAACTCATATAATTTCTCAAAGGTTTCTAGGTGGGGTCTTAAGGTGTTTAAATCATTGGTCGTCTGGTGCAGGCTGTAATGGATCACGAACTGCGACTCGGAACTTACCTGCACATTATAAGCTGGCTTAAGCTGGCCGTTCTGCAAATGATCATCTTTCATGCGCATAAAGGTAGCGTCTGGATCGGTCTTGCTGTAGCTTCCCCGGCCCTGGAGAAGTTCTTCCTGCTGCGCATACCGGTCGAGATTCTGCGAAAAATTCTTTTCAATGTAGCGTAGCTTCGCTTTTGCCTTGGGGCTGGCCTTGGGATTTTTGCGGATGATATTTTCTATTTTCCGGGCCGTTTTTTCTATTTTTTCTTTGTCAATGGTTTTAAACTCCGGCGGGGTGGGATCCTTATCTTCCTGCTCAGCAATGCTTTGAGCGTAGTTCCACATCTCTTCCAGCTGCCGTGCCATCTTCTCCTTGCGGGTTTTAATGGCATTGCCCCACACAAAGGTATATCTGCCTGCCACAGATTCTATTTTGGTGCCATCTGTATAAACTTCTTTTAAAGCAACCAATCCTTCCTGGGCCAATAGCATGACCACCTGTTTAAAGATATCTTTGAAAATGGTTTTAAGTTTTTGGCTTCTAAAACGTGCCAGGGTGTTATGATCTGCCACTTGACCAGCAGAGAGCCACATAAAATTGATGTTCTCGCGCATGGCTTTTTCTATTTTCCTGCTGGAGTAAATATTGTCCATGTAGGCATACACCATCACTTTGAGAAGCATCTTGGGATGGTACCCCGGCTTACCTTCATGACTGTATTCATCTACAAGTAACCTTAAGTCCAGTTGTTCAATAACTCCATTCACGATCCGCACCCGATGATCCTGTGGAATCAACTCTTCAATCGAGGGTGGAAAAAGCCAGCTTTGCTGTTGGTTGTAATCCTTAAATTTAACACTCATATCATTGATTATCAATGCTTAAAGATACTAAAAACCAACAAATTGTACAAAAAAAAGCTCCCAATAAAGCAAAAAAAAACCGCCTCAGTATTGAGACGGCTTCTTTTGTTCCAGTTACTTTTTGGTAAATTTCAGTAACAGCAGATTATCTTTATACAGTTCGAGCGTATTTCCCGAAACCACATATTTGTTAGCTGCAGATAAAGTGCTGAAGTACGTTGACTCCTCACTCAGGTTAGGGCAGGCCATTTTCGTGGCGCCGACGTTTTTTACTTCAAAGTTGCCGACCGTCGGGTCCAGCAGAAGCTCCCCAAAGTAATTATTGCATCCGCCATTCCCGGTTACTTTGCCCGGCTCAATAACCAAAGTAGGCTGTTTTCCTTTCAAAGTTTCCGCAAGCGTCCACTGTGTATTGCTGATGTTCGCCTGCGAGGAGCCCACTTTACTGCGGCTCACGCCCATGGTGGTACACGAAATTAATCCTGCTGCCAGCGCCAGGGCTGCCATACTGTGTCTTACTGGTGCGGATACGGATGTCCATGCTTTCATGATATTCTTTTTAAGTATTCAAATGTACTGATAAATAATTTTTACGTGAAAAACTTTCTAGGAACGCAACTCAGCACTAAATTTTTCCTTAAATGTTTTCACCAGCGAATTCATTACCTGGCTTATTTCCTGATCGGATAAGGTTTTCTCTTCATTCAGTAATTCGAAACTCATCGCGTAGGATTTTTTGCCCTCCGGCAGATTTTTGCCTTCGTACACATCGAAGAGATTAATGCCTTTCAGATACGGCGAAGGATTAGTACGCGCCTCCGCGAATAAATCAGCGTACTGAACAGAAGCATCGACTAATAAAGCCAAGTCCTTTCTCGTCGTATTAAATTTAGGAATGTCTTTAAACTTCAGTTGCTTGCCGGCGCGCAGTTGCTGACAGATTTCCAGCTCGATTTCTGCGTAATAGCAAGGCTGGTCAATGTCGGCGTCTTTTAATAAAGCTGCTGCCACTTTTCCTAACCTCGCGATGATTTTTCCGTTGGCTTTGATTGCGATTGCCTCTGAGAAGCGGCTGTCTTCCAAACTTTCTTCAACGGTAGTTACCGGCAGCACCTGCAGTAACATTTCCACCGCACCTTTCAGCCTGTAAAAATCGGTAGTGCCCTGTTGCGTTTGCCAGCTTTCTTTTTCATTCCGACCGGTCGTTAATATGGCTAACTGCCGTCGCTCTGTATAGGTTTCTTTTTTATGATAAATCTTACCAAGTTCAAAGAATTTCAGGTCGGCATTCTTTCTTTTAATATTATAATCCGCGTTTTCCAATAATCCTTCCAGTAGTGAGGTACGCATATACTGCAGATCACTGCTCAGGGGATTCAGAAGTTTCACGGCGTGTTCCGGTTGCTTTAAACTTGTAAGTGAATTGTTCATTACCTCATAAAAGCCGTTGCTTTGCAGGCTGCGTGCCCACTTGTTTTCCAAAGCATCCTGATCATCCAGATCAATTTTCACAGGCGCAAAAGCCAGTTTCTCAGGGAAATCAATTTTGTTATATCCATAGATACGCAGGATTTCTTCGATCACATCAATTTCGCGTGTCACATCTGCGCGGTACGCCGGCACAGAGACTTCCAGTCCGTTCTGAATTTCATTCAGCACTTCGATATCGAGTGCTTTCAGAATTTCCTTGATTTTTTGGTGGTGAATTTTCGCTCCGAGGATCTGGTCAATTTTAGAGAATCTCAGCACAATATAATGGTCTTTGATCTCACCGGGCTGCTTCCCGAAAATTGCTCCTTTTAGACTTCCTCCGGCTATTTCAGTAATCAGCTCTACTGCCATTTGCAGTGCAGGATACACCATCGCCGGATCCACGCCACGTTCAAAGCGGAAAGAGGCGTCGGTGTTCAAACCATGTTGTTTGGCACCACGGCGAACGCGTACCGGATTAAAGTAGGCGCTTTCCAGGAAAATGTTTGTAGTTTCTGATTGCACGCCTGAATCAGCACCACCAAATACACCGGCAATACACAAAGGTGTGTCCTCAGCATCTTTAATTATTAACTCTTCGCCGCCCAGTTTTCTTTCCGTACCATCCAAAGTGGTAAATACGGTACCTGCCGCGCAGTTTCCTACTTTTATTTTTTTACCTTTTATTTTATCTGCGTCAAAGGCATGCAAGGGCTGCCCTACGCTATGCAGAATATAATTCGTGATATCTACAATATTGTTAATCGGACTTAAGCCAATAGCTTTCAACCTGTCCTGCAGCCATGCCGGAGAAGGTGCTACCTGCACACCTTCAATCACTGCGCCCAGATATTTCGGGCACTGTTCCGCGTCTTCAATCTCGATCGAAAAGCCGGCACTTTCCTCCTCAAGGGCAGGTTGCTTCAAGGATATTTTTTTGAACTCCGCCGGCTGCATATGTGTGTGCAGATATGCATTTAAATCACGCGCTACACCGTAATGGGACATTGCATCTGTGCGGTTCGGTGTCAGTCCGATTTCATATACAGAATCAGCAGAAATATCGAAATAATCTGCCAGCGGTGTTCCGACCTGGAATTTTTCTTCATCCAGAACCCATATACCGCTTTGATCTTCACCAATACCGAGTTCCGCCTGAGAGCAAATCATTCCTTGCGAAACCTCACCGCGAATCTTTGCCTTTTTAATTTCAAAACTGCCGCCGTCCTTCGTATGCATTACCGCACCTACCGTCGCGACCGGCACGGTTTGTCCCGCTGCCACGTTCGGCGCGCCGCAAACGATCTGCACCGCTTCCCCGGTTCCCAGTTCAACGGTTGTAATATTGAGTTTATCTGCATTCGGGTGCTTCTCGCAAGTCAGTACTTTTCCCACAACGATTCCCTGCAGGCTGCCTTTGATATTTTCAAAGGTTTGAATTCCTTCTACTTCAAGGCCGATATCTGTCAGATACTCCCCTATTTTTTCAGTTTTCAGGTCGGTTGTAATATAATCGGAAAGCCAGTTGCGCGAAATTTTCATTACAGCAGTATTTAAATTAAAAGGTTTTAACAGCAAAATACTGTTAAGCCTGCAAATATCGTGATTACAGCGGGTAAAAAAAAATTGAGTTCCATAAAAATGAAACCCAATTCTATACTTTTTAAAACAAATATTACATTCCGATCACCGGCATGGAAAGCATCAGCAGTTGTTCCTGATCTTCCAAACCATCTACCGGCTCGATAATTCCCGGACGGTTGGGCTGCGACATTTTCATGGTAATGTCATCCGCAGACAGCACAGACAGCATCTCGGTCAGAAACTTAGAACTAAAGCCGATGTTAATGTCTTCTCCATTGTAGTCACAAGGAATCTGCATATCTGCCTTGTTGGCAAACTCGGTGTCCTCCGCGTGCAGGTGCAGAATATTCCCCGATAAGCGGAAACGAACCTGGTTTGTGGATTTGTTGGACATGATGGAAGCACGGCGAATAGAGCTTAAAAGCAACGCGCGGTTGATCGTCAGCATATTCGGATTTTCTTTCGGGATAACCGCTGCATAGTTCGGGTATTTACCATCAATCAGGCGGCAAATCCAGACGTTGTTTCCAAAAGTGAATTTCGCCATATTTTCGTTGAACTCAATCGTTACATCATCTTCTGACGACGACAGGATATTCTTGAAAATTGATAGCGGCTTTTTCGGCATAATAAATTCCACCGGCTCTGGATTGGAAAGGTCGGTACGTTTGTATACTACCAGCCTGTGCGAGTCTGTAGAAACAAAATTGGTTTCATCTTCTTTAAACTGGAAAAGTACACCTGTCATTACCGGACGCAGGGAGTCGTTGCTGGTTGCAAACAAGGTATTGCTCAATGCTTCCGACAGTATTCCGGCAGGCAGCGTCACTTTTTGGGCCGCATCAAACTCCGGGATTTCCGGATAATCTTCAGCGTGATCCAGCGCCACGGCAAAGTTGTCTTTTTCATCCAGAATTTCCAGCAGTTTTCCGTGTCCGTCTTCTGCATCTTTCACAGAAAGCGTCAGCGGCTGTTCACCGTACGTTTTCACGAAGTCCTGAAAGATTTTCGCAGGAACCGCGATTTTTCCTTCGGCATCAGAGCGCACTTCGAGCGACGTTACCAACGTGGTTTCCCCGTCAGAGGCAGTTACCTTCAGTACATCTTTTTCTATCTCGAAGAGGAAATTTTCCAAAATCGGCCGCGACTGTGAGTTGGAAATAACTCCGCTCACCGTTTGCAGGGCTTTTTGTAATTCGCTACTGGAAACAATAAATTTCATACAAACAAATTATTATTAATTTCACAAATATATAATTAAACACCGGAAAACACAACAGATTTGCCGACAAATAAAGGTGTTTGCGGCTATTACCTGCTGTTTATTTTTTTTCCGCAGATTTGCTTTTGAGTTTAAGGGAAAGCGCCAGATACAGAAAATGCAGATTCTCATTTCCACTCACGGAAAACTCTCTCTGCCATAAATAGCCGCTGCTTAGCGAGATGGCTTTATCAATCTGATAACTTAGCCCGCCAAAGACACGGTTGCGCGCGAGCCCCGGATGTGCCTCTGCCACAAAAAATACTTCATTATATACATTGGCGGAAATCGTCCCCGGTACTACTTTTTCGCGGTTTAATGGCGCAGAAACATTTAAGCGATACCGGAAGCGGACACGGTCGCTCTTCTCGCCGGATTGTGGTTCATAAAACCAGCTTTTTTCCGCGCGTACTCTATTTTCAAATTCAAATCTGCCGGCACTTATTTCATAAACATCCTGCAGCCAGACACGAAATTCTTCTTTTTCCAGCCGGTGGTTTTCATAGCTGCCGTAGCGCCCGATGCCGATCAGCGGTTTGTGATTATCTGCCAGCTCATAACCCAGCCCGCCTTTGATTTCATAATAATCCGGATAAGAAAAATCCTCGTTGCTGCGTACCTGGCCTTCGGTGTACACAAACCATTTCGGCAGGAACTGATAATTTGCATTGATCACATTGTATCCCGAAAGATGTTCCTGCGCTGAAACAACCACCGCACAGCACAGCAGCATTATTACTGAACCTATTTTTTTCATACCTCTGATGCTTACCTGTGCAAAATACTAAAAAATCAGTTTTGGTGCAGATTTATTTTATAAGTAAAACCGAGATGGAACCAGCGACCGGGCATGGGCACTGCAAAAGTTTCCGTATAGGCCGTGTTCGTAATATTATTGGCCAGCACATATACATTCAAACGCGCCAGATTCAGGCTTACTTTTGCGTCGAGCAAATGATAACTGCCCGTGGTCACCCTTTCATTATACTTATACACCAGTTGCGAGGTCAGATTCTTGGTCCAGCGCGTTTCCAAGCGGCTGTTAAGCTGATGTTTCAGGTTTTCTAAAATATATCGTGAGTAACCAATCGGCGGCTGTTTCACCTTGCTATCGAGGAAAGTATATCCTACTGTGAAGTTTTTAATAAAGCCACTTCCACTCCATCCTGCTTCTGCTTCGGCACCGCGCGTGCGCAAATCGCCGATATTATCCGCACGCCAGATCTCCTCTTCTTTCTCTTTGAGCCAGTCAATGGCGTTTTCTGTATCGCGTGCAAATACGCTTGCTTTAAGGGTAAAGGCTGATAGTTGGAAACGATAGCCAAGTTCTGCAGATAAAGCGTTTTCCGGCTGTAAATCCGGGTTGCCTTTTTCGGTTTTACTCACGTAATACAAATCGGTAAAAGTGGGAATCCGGTGTACCTTGGCGATGTTACCGTAAATTTTGTGATGATTCTTAAAGGTAAATCCGACATCCATTCCCGGATAAAAAAAACTTCCGGCCTCGTCATAGTTTGCCCAGGAAATACCCGGCGACACCTGCAAACGGTCGTTCAGAAAAGAGAAATGATGCTCCGCAAACAACTGCGTGAGGAAACGTTCGCGATGGCCGAGATTATTACTCGCCAAAAACTCCTTTCGAAGTTCCGCTCCGAAACCAGTGGTTCCCAATTTCCACGGCACAGAAATATTGGCTTCTGCCCCGATATTATTTCCGATGTGCATATTCCGGTAGATTTCCGGCTTGGCACGATTGAACAGGTACATATCCTGACCACGACGCCAGTTGACCTGTGCATTAAAATCCGCTTTCCCGAATGGCTGCCGCCAGCCGACGTTTACGATCGACGCCTGTGTTTCCTCATATTGTTCAGACGCTTTTGGCGAAGAATAGAAACCGTTGGCCCCAAATTTCTTCTCCTGCATTCCTGCCTGAAATGAAAGGGTACTGGTAGCGGTTCTTAATTGATTCTGATAGAAGACATTATGAATGGTGTAGTCGGTATTATAGCGATAGCCCTGCGAGGCACTGCCCGAAGCCTGGATCAGATGCGAAAAAGAATCCGTTCCTACTCTGGCCTGGCCTGCCAGCGCCCAGGATTCAAAATCACCACCGGAGGCGGAAATCTGTACTTCGTTTGAAGAAGATGGTCTGGTGATCACATTGATAACGCCGGCGTACGCATTCTGACCAAAACGGCGGGCGGCCGGTCCTTTAATAATTTCCACTCTTTCAACTGCAGACAAATCGAAAGGCAGGCTCATGGAATTGTGGCCGGTCTGGGAGTCATTCATCCGCACCCCGTTCACTAAAATCAGGACCTGCTCGAAACTGCTGCCGCGGAGCGTAATATCTGCCTGTACTCCGTTTCCGCCGCGGCGCTGAATATCAAAACCCGTAAATTCAGAAAGTAGTTCTTCAATGCTTTGCGCAGGCGAACTCTGAATTTCTTCGCGGGTTACTACCGTGATGTTCTCATTCACCTGACGTACCGGCAGATGCAGAAACTTTCCGGTAACCGTAACTTCTTCCACGTCCGATTCGCGGGTCTGACCGGAAACTGACAAAACAGTGCATAACAAAAAACAGGGTACAATTATCTTTTTCATAAATTTAATAAATCTCAGTTATGAATTACTTTTAAATATCACATAAGTTCATAGGAAACCCTTTACAGATAAGGGTTACAGCGTTTTTGACCGTGCAAATATATTTAAGAATTGTACAGAAAGAGAAACTATTTGCGTGAAAATACACAAACCCTAAAAACAAAAAGTGCAACACACTGGTGCTGCACTCTTTCCGTTGCTACGGACTTATCTTAATTTCATCAAATGTGCAATCAGATCGTTCAAAATCTTTCTCATGATTGCGGTATTAAAGTGTATCACAAATATTGTTAAAATAACCGAAACCACCAAGTACTGCGGAAGCCTTTCTGCATTAAAATCCGTAAATTTGTAGGCTTTAAAAATAAGAATGATTTCACCTGAAAATATAGATATTAAAAGAGAGCTGTTCATTAAAAATGCACATCTCAACAACCTGAAACACATCGATGTACTGATTCCGAAAAACAAACTCGTGGTAATTACCGGGGTTTCGGGAAGCGGAAAGTCATCACTTGCGTTTGATACCATTTATGCCGAAGGACAGCGCCGGTATGTGGAAAGCCTGAGCGCCTATGCCCGCCAGTTCCTGGGAAAACTTGAAAAACCAAAGGTGGATGACATCAAAGGGCTGGCTCCTTCCATTGCCATTCAGCAGAAAGTTATTTCGTCTAATCCGCGTTCAACGGTCGGTACGTCTACCGAGGTATATGATTATCTGAAACTGCTTTTCGCACGTGTTGGCCGAACCTATTCACCGGTTTCCGGGCGTGAAGTGCGGAAAGATTCCGTGACGGATGTTATTAATTTCATCAAAGAACATCAGCAGCAGACCTTCCTGTTGCGCGCGCCGCTCCATTTTGAGGTGGACCGTTTTAAGGAACAACTCAATACCTTAAAATTAAGTGGTTTCACCAGATTGGAAGTGAATGGTAATGTGGCCGGGATTGAAGATCTGGAAGCATTCGGATTTGTACCCGGAGCGGACATGGACATTCATTTGGTAATCGACCGGTTTAGTTACGAAGATGATGAACACTTCCTGCAAAGACTTGCAGATTCGATCCAAATGGCTTTCTACGAAGGTCGTGGTTACTGTTCGCTGAAGAATACTGAAACGGCAGAAGTACATGAATTTTCCAATAAATTTGAGCTGGACGGTATTGCCTTTATGGAACCGAACGTTCATTTCTTTAGCTTTAATAATCCGTACGGTGCCTGCCCTGAGTGCGAGGGTTACGGCAAAGTGATCGGTATCGACGAGGACCTTGTTATTCCCAATAAAAACCTGTCTGTTTACGAAGATGCGGTTGCGTGCTGGAAAGGCGAAAGCATGAGCGAATGGAAGCGTAATTTCATTAAAAAAGCAAAAGACTTCCCTGTTCATAAGCCCTATTTTGAATTAACGAAAGAGCAGAAAACCTATCTGTGGAAAGGGGACGGCAGCGGCAGTTTCCCGTGCATCAATAACTTTTTTAAGATGCTGGAGGAAAACCTGTATAAAATCCAGTATCGTGTGATGATTTCGCGCTATCGCGGTAAAACACTTTGCCCGACCTGCGAAGGTTTGCGCTTGCGTGAAGAGACACAATGGGTGAAAATTGACGGGCACAATATCCAGTCGATGATTGAACTGCCGCTGGATGAGTTTCTGCCTTTGATGCAATCGCTGAAACTCAACGAGCACGATGCGGAAATTGCGAAACGTCTGCTGTATGAAATCACCACGCGACTGACCTTTCTGGATAAAGTAGGTTTGGGATATTTGACGATCAACCGCACCTCCAACACCTTATCCGGCGGAGAAAGCCAACGGATTAACTTGGCCACGTCGCTCGGAAGTTCGCTGGTTGGTTCCATTTACATTCTGGATGAACCTTCCATCGGATTGCATTCCCGTGATACAGAAAATCTGATTGAAGTACTGCACAATCTACGGGATCTGGGGAATACAGTCATTGTGGTGGAGCATGATGAAGATGTGATGAAAGCAGCGGATTATATCATTGATATCGGGCCGGAAGCCGGTTATCTGGGCGGTGACCTCGTTTTTGCGGGAGACTTTCAGGAACTGGAAGAAGCTGATACGCTGACCTCAAAATATCTTACCGGCCGATTGGAAATCGCAGTGCCATCCCAGCGGCGCCGTCCGAAAGAATGGATTAAAGTAAAAGGTGCGCGCCAGAATAATCTCAAAAATGTATCGGTGGATATTCCCCTGGAATGCCTGGCGGTGATTACCGGAGTTTCAGGTAGCGGTAAATCTACCTTGATGAAAGAGATTGTCAGTAATGATATCCAGATTCAGCTGGGCATGGGCGGCAAAAAGGGAGACTACGATTCAGTTGAGTTTCCGAAAAAGCTGGTAAAAAACATTGAACTTATTGACCAGAATCCGATTGGTAAATCTTCACGCTCCAATCCGGTGACGTATCTTAAAGCATATGATGACATCCGCGATTTGTTCAGCAAACAGAAAGTGGCGAAAATGAACGGTTTGCTGCCGAAACATTTTTCGTTCAATGTGGACGGCGGCCGCTGCGACGAATGCAAAGGTGAAGGCGTGATTACCGTGTCAATGCAGTTCATGGCTGACATTGAGCTGGAATGCGAAGTTTGCCACGGAACCCGGTTTAAAAAAGAAGTGCTGGAAATTCGCTATGATGAAAAAAACATCTCCGAAATTCTTCATATGACGGTTGATGAAGCCATCGCGTTTTTTACTGATAATGAACAGGACAAAATTGTAACGAAACTGAAACCGTTGCAGGACGTGGGCCTGGGCTATCTTCAATTGGGACAAAGCTCCTCTACCCTTTCCGGCGGGGAAGCTCAGCGTGTGAAACTGGCCTCTTTCCTGGTGAAAGGTGTGACGACCGATAAAACATTATTTGTGTTTGATGAACCTTCAACCGGACTGCATTTCCATGATATTAATAAGCTACTGTCTTCACTTCAGGCTTTGATTGAGCTGGGACATTCAGTCCTGGTCATTGAACACCAGCCGGATATTATTAAAACCGCTGATTATATTATCGATATCGGACCGGGTGCCGGGAAACACGGTGGCGATGTGGTATTCGCCGGTACGCCGGAAGAACTGGCCGAAAGCAAGGAATCACAAACGGCCAAATATGTGGCTGAAAAATTATAATTACTGTAACAGTCCGCATCGGAAGATGCGGATTTTTTTAGCAGCAAAATTGGCAAGGTCATTTTGTATCTATCAGCAAACACCGGAAAGCAATGATCAGTCTTTAAAAAATCTTTTTCGCGAAACCTGTATATTTGTTTGGCCAGCTTCATAGTTCAACGGATAGAACAAGAGTTTCCTAAACTTTAGATCCGGGTTCGATTCCCGGTGAAGCTACAAAAACAAAAAAGAGAAAGTTCTGCAACCTTCTCTTTCGTTTTATTTATCAGAATTATTTTTTGTCAACTACAATTCGGTCCTTGCGGTTGGCCAGTTCCCAGGCCGTGGCAAAAATCAGCTGGGTTCTTTTTTGTAGGGATTGATAATCGATTTTGTCCGGTGTGTCGCTCGGTTTGTGGTAATCTTCATGAATTCCATCAAAATAAAAAATCACCGGAATATTGTTTTTGGCAAAGTTATAATGGTCAGAACGGTAATACAGGCGGTCCTTGTCATTCGGATCATCGTATTTATAATTCAATTCCATGTTAGTGGTCGTCGTATTTGCGCGTTCGCTGATTTTCTTTAATTCCGAACTCAGCATTTCGGAGCCGATCACATAAACGTAGTCTTTGCCACAGTTAGGCGCATCGCAGCGGCCAATCATATCAATATTGAGATTCGCTACGGTATTCTTAAGTGGAAATACAGGATTATCGGTGTAATACTTAGAACCAAGAAGCCCATGCTCTTCGCCAGTTACGTGCAGAAACAACACAGAGCGTTTCGGTCCGTTGCCTTTATTTTTTGCCATCTGGAAGGCTTCTGCAATTTCCAGCAAAGCAACGGTTCCGCTGCCATCGTCATCGGCACCATTGTAAATTTGCCCGTTGGACATCCCGATATGGTCATAATGGGCAGAAATCACAATAAGCTCTTCCGGCTTTTCGGTTCCTTCGATATAGGCAAGAATATTTTCTGAATCCGGCAGTTTCGCGCGGCGGCTGTTCATAGCCTCACTGGGTACCGGCTGATAATATGATGACAGTTGTTTCGGATGGGAAACTCCGATTTTTTTATACTGGTCAATCAGGTAACGCCCTGCCTTTTTCTGGCCTTCTGTACCGGTATCGCGCCCTTCCATCTCATCGGAAGCTACAATGTACAGATGCGTTTTCAACTCATCCGCAGTAATGGAATTATAGGATTTTTTAAAGGCAGAGCCTTCATAAGAAAGATTGGCTGCGCAGCTTTGGAGTAAGGCAAACGCCAGGGGCAGAATCAGAAATTTTGATTGCTTCATACGGTTCTATTTTTTGGTGGTTTAAATATAGCAGAAATTTAATCTTCTGCCAGCTTTCCTGTATGTCGCGGCAAACGTTAGAATGTTACTTCTTAGGCGTCATTCGTAAACGCGGCAGACCGATTTCGTGCTCCTGCGGATAGGGTTTGCGCTGGGTCATGCTCACGTCTTCCACAATTTTGCGTTGGGTTTCAAAACGTTTGTCGTCATCGGCATATCTGGGATCCGGGATAAACGGCATTTTGGCCATTTTTAAAATTGTGATGGTCGGGAAATGAAAATCCACTTCCACCTGTCCCAGCAGCAGGTAACACCCGCCGCCCTGAAAAGGATACTTCTGCAGGTTATTCGGGAAATGAGCAGTATCGAAATAATCGCCGTTCACATCAATCCAGGTTCCGAAAAACATGGTTCCTTTTTTTGTGGGCACATGCTTCCGCGAGATCAGGTAGGCCAGCATTTTAACTTCTTGTTTATGATACTGCGGAAGGTCGGCAGCCATCACCCGACCGCGAAAACGGGTTTGCAATAAATCAAAAGGACTGCAGGACACCGGAAAGCCCAGGGTTTCAATCTCATCAAAAGCATCCTCAAACCGATCACGCGCAAGTTCCGGCAATTGATACGCTTGCACAGGTGTTTCAAAGAAAGAAGGTAAACGCTGTTCCGGTTTAAAGTGATTTAACGATACGCGCGCCTGAATCAGCAATTCGTTTTTCTGCAGACCGGTAAAGCGCAACGCACCAATAAATATCAATGTCTGTAATGTTTCAATGCCTATAGAGATTCGTTTAAGAAAATCTTCCAGAGAGCGATAAGGCCCGTGCAGACTACGTTCTTCTACAATCTCTTTGGCTAATCTGCTTTCCAGTTTTTCGATATGCATTAAGCCCAGATAAACATCGTCGCCGTACACCGTAGTTTCATAAATACTATTATTAATACAAGGATTATGAATTTTGCCACCCGCCATCCGGCATTCGTGCACATACACTTCTGTCCGGTAAAAGCCGCCGCCATTGTTGATGGCCGCTACCATAAATTCAATCGGGAAATACACTTTCAGATGCAGGCTCTGATAACTTTCCACTGCATACGATGCAGAATGTGCTTTGCAGAAAGAATATCCCGCAAAAGACTCGATCTGGCGGTACACTTCGCGTGACAGTTCTTCGGGATGACCTTTTTCGGCACTGGACCGGAAAAAGTTATCGCGCACTTCCTGCAGCTTCTTCACCGAACGGGTTTTCCCACTCATGGCACGCCGGAGGACATCGCCATCTTCAGCAGATACACCACCGTAATGCAGGGCAATTTTAATAACATCTTCCTGATAGACCATAATCCCATACGTTTCGCCGAGCTGTTCCTCGAACACAGGATGAAAATATTCGAACTGATCGGGATTATTGTGCCGGAAAATATATTCGCGCATCATGCCGCTCTGGGCCACACCGGGCCGTATGATGGAAGAGGCGGCTACCAGCGTACGGTAATCTTCACATTTCAGGCGGCGCAGTAAGCCACGCATGGCGGGACTTTCAATATAAAAGCAGCCGATGGTTTTTCCTATGCTTAAGTATTGGTTACATTTTTTATCTGTTTTAAAATCAGCGGTACGGCTGATATCAATGTCGATTCCCCGGTTCCGCTTAATGAGTTTTACGGCATCATCAATAGTCCCCAAGCCTCGCTGCGAGAGGATATCAAACTTTTCGAAACCAATATCTTCGGCGGTGTACATATCAAACTGCACAATCGGAAAACCTTTTGGCGGCATCTCCAGTGCGGTATAATTGGTAATCGGTTCTTCGGAAATTAAAATACCACAGGAATGCATGCTGCGCTGGTTGGGAAATTTTTCCAGCATCTTGCCGTATTTCTGCACGAGTTTTACAATACGGTTGTCATCATGCAGATCAAGCGGGTTTTTCGCCAAGGCATCCAGTTCTGCTTTCGGCAATCCAAAGGCTTTTCCTACTTCCCGGAAGATAGAGCGATATTTAAATTCCACGTTGGTCCCACAAAAGGCAACATGATCTTTCCCGTACCTGTCGAAGATGTACTGCAGGATTTCATCGCGCTGCTGCCAGCTCCAGTCCAGGTCAAAATCCGGCGGATTCTTACGGTTTAAATTAAGAAAGCGTTCGAAATATAAATCAAGTTCCAGCGGACAGATTTCGGTAATGCCTAAACAATAACTTACAATACTGTTCGCACCACTTCCCCGGCCTACATGCATAAACCCACGCTTCTTGCTGTATTGAACAATGTCCCACGTGATCAGAAAATAGCCGCAAAAATCAAGTTCACGAATAACCCGAAGTTCTTTTGTCGATCTTTCTTCAGCTTCAGTATGATGCCCGCCGTAGCGGTTTTTTAATCCTTCAAACGCAAGTTTCTGCAGCAATTGAAAATCTTCCTCCGCGGAGCCGGTATAAAACTTTTTGTTCTTCGGGGTAGAAAAATCAAAAGTAAACTGGCAAGATCTGACGAGCCGTTCTGTGTTTTCTATAATCTGCGGATAATTTTTGAAAGGTTTTAGTATATCCACCACCGGTCGCAAGATTTGGCTATCGCCGCAAATATGTTCTTTTTCTAATTTTGAAATTAAGGTATTGTGTTCAATTGCACGCAGAATACGATGCAGATTATATTCCTGTTTAGTAGCAAAAGTAACCGGCTGCAACACCACCATTTTATGGAGCAGGCTCTTCCATTTCTTTTGAATAAGCAAGTTAACTTCTTCGGGACAAACACCGATGTATTCGTAATCCCGCAGCATATCAGGCGCTTTCGAAAGCGGATAAATCAATGCCACACTCTCAAAATCCGGCTGTGCAGGAATGATGAGCTCATTGCAATTGAAATCAGTAATTAAACGGTTGATTTCTGCCAGTCCTGCAGTTGATTTAGCCAGCGCGACAAAATGCTGTACATTGCCGCTTCTGATATCAGCACCTACAACCGGATGAATCTGATGTATTTTACAAAGTTTATAAAACTCATAAATACCGGTAATGGTATTGATATCCGTAAGTGCCAGTTCGCGAATCTGATGTGCGGCAGCCTGCTCCACCAGTTCCTCGATGGAAAGTGTGCCGTAACGAAGGCTGTGATAAGTATGGCAGTTCAGATACATTACTGGAAGATTTGCTCAAGGCGACGTATACATTCTACCCCAGGAATTACGTTAATTCTACGCGAAGAACGTATGGCACAAATCTACAGAAATGAACTTACAAAAATGGAACGTGAACCAACTGACTTTGTGAAAAACTATTGTATGACAAAGCTGATAAAGCATTTGCAGAAAGAAGATGCTCTTGTGCGCGCTTTCCGTTCTGTGCCTGTTTTTTAATACTTAAGTTCAAAACAAAAAAAGCTCATCAAAAAAGATTGATGAGCTTTTAAAAAAAGACTGGCGGCGACCTACTCTCCCGCTATTCGCAGTACCATCGGCGCTAGA
>DAMCFT010000013.1:0-40730 GCA_032057205.1 Kaistella sp. | reverse complement strand
AAACTTCTGTCGTTGTTGTCCTGAATTGCGAGTGCAAAAGTAGTAAATGTTTTTGTCTTGTGCAAATGTTTTTGAAAATAATTTGAAATATGTTTTTAGTGAAACTTAAAGCTCCTTTCAACTTCCTTTCTCAAAACCTTTACCTTAAAAACCGCTCCTTCGCTTTTCCCGAATCGGGACTGCAAAGATAAAAACAATTTTTAATTACACAAAGAAAAATGTGAGAATTATTTTTCAGTCGCCAAAGCTCCTAAAAGCTCTAAATACCGATCTTCCCTCATTTCCTTCAACTGTACTCCTTCGCTGTCTACTCGTTTCCTTTTGACTCTGCAAAAATAGGCACATTATTTGAACAGACAAGGGGTTTGACGTTTTATATTTTAAACGAATGTTTAAAGTGCTGATATTCTGCTCGAAAACTTTAAACTAAATAATTATTTAGGATTTCTACATTGCGAGTACTTTCCAACTCTTCAAATATAAAGCATAGACGAAGTTATTTTCTGCAAGACCCTATGTTCAATCGACAAAATGCTGCTTTAATAAACAATCATATATATACTGTCAAAATTAGTGCTGATAAAAATCCGTTAATAATTATGGCGTACCCTTCTTATCATATATAAGCTAAAAAACCGGTCTTTCAACCGGTAAAAAATTTGTTCGTCATTTGTGCTTTTAGAACTGGTACAAAGATATACTGAGAAATCATATCAGTAAACCGTGAAATCACCCTATTTCTATGACAGTCCGTGTTTGATTGCAAACAATACGATGCCTACCCTTGTTTTTACATTAAGCTTCGCAAAAACAGAATCACGGTAGCCATCTATTGTACGCGGACTCACAAACATCTGGTCGGCGATTTCCTTATAAGTCAGTTCAGAGCAGGATAATTTTATAAAATCCAGTTCACGGCTTTTCAAAGAATCTGTGATTTCTTTAGTTGCTTTTTCTTCCGTCTTAATCTTAAGTAAGCTTTGGGTAACAATATCAGTATAGAAAATTCCTTTTTCATGGACGATTCGAATCGCATCAAATAAAGTTTCGGGTGACATGTCTTTTAATAAATACCCCTTGGCGCCGGCCTTAAGCATATTGATGATCGTCGCTTCGTCATCTTCCATCGTGAGCGCAATAATCTTCATGTCGGGATAAAGCTCGGATACTTCGCGCGTAGTTTCAATACCATTTTGGATTGGCATGTTGATATCCATTAACACCACATCCGGCTTTTCTTCTGACTGTTCTAATGAACTGACAAAATCCTGTCCGTTAAAACAAGTCATCAGCACACGAAGATCTTCATTGGCGGAAATCATATTTTCCAGGGCTTTGGAGACCAGCTTATGGTCATCCACAATGGCTACTTTTACGGCTTCCATAATGGTTCTCTTTTATAGGTAAGGGTTATTTCAGTTCCATGATTGGCAGTTGATCGAAGGCGGAAATCCGCGTTAATAATCTTAGCCCGGTTCTTCATATTTTTCAGGCCACTGCCGTCATTTACATTCTTCTGACTAAATCCAATACCGAAATCCACCACCGTAATTACCATTTCTTCCAATTTGTCCTCGATGGTAATTTTCATTTTATTGGAACGCGAATGCTTAATGACATTTGTAATACATTCCTGGACGATCCGAAACAGAATTAATTCATGTTCGCGTGCAATCTGCGGTTCATGGTTATTATTGTCGTAATCCACCTGCATCAGGTTCAACCGTTCAATGCGAAAAATTTCCCGCTCGAGCGCCTCCACAAAACCCATTCTGCGCACCTGCGTGCTGATGAAAACTTTGGAAAGATTACGGATATCCTGAATGCATTCGCCCAGCAGCATATTAATTTCCTGAACGATATCTTCACGTTCTCCGTCCTCCGCCGTATTAATCTTATTGGTCATCAGCCGCGCCACCGATAATTTTTGTCCCAAGTCATCATGCAGTTCCTGTCCGATATAATTAAGCGTCTGTTCTTTGATTTCAACCTGTGATGTTGCCAGTTCCTGTTCGAACCTTGCTTCTTTCTTTTGTTGTGACAGCAGCAGTTCCGACTTTTTCTTTATAAAAACTCCATATACCAGCACCATAACCAAAATAACAATCATGATAATAAAAGTGCTGATGCCCAGTACAAAATCAATTTCCGTAAGATCCACGTCGCTGACTGTTTTTTCCTTTTGCGTAGAATATGCCAATTAACAATATCGCATATCCCAACATATTTACAATAAATAAAAGTAGGAAAAATATATTGACATTAATAATTCTGGTGGAAGAATCACCAATTACCATCAGCGGTGTAATCCCAAGGTAGATAGCCATCAGGCCAATACATGCCCAAAACGGGTAGTATGCCCTTATATATAGTATCTTATCTGAATTAAATGTTTCCCGCAGTACCAAAAATATGTTGGTCATCAGCAAGACAACTTCAAACAGAAAAAATCCCACCGGCAATCTGTTGAAGAAGTCCGTTTCAAAATAAACAAACAGCGAATAGCCAACCACCAGGCAGATCATACTGATCACATTGATAACCTTGGACCAATGCTGCCGCAGTACTTTATGGAAGTAAATAAAAAGAATCAGAAAAGAACCGAAATTCACGCAAATGCTGTACAGTGCTTTCGTATGGAAAACGATGCCTGTCTGATGAATAATAAAAATAACAATATTAGTCGTGGTGATCAGAATATTACCGGCGATGAAACAGATAATGCCGCGCCCCAGTTGTTTACGCTTCCAGAGCAAAGCCGCCAGGAAAATCAGCAGCAGCGAAATCTGAATAATAGAACCTATGGTCTGGTCCCATTCAATAAGATTCATCATAATGGTGGCATTCGGTGGTCCGAAACTACTTTAAAAAAAATTAAATTGAAAGATTCCTTTCAATCCTGCTGCAAAAGTAATCGTAGGATTCGGGAAAGCAGTTAGTGAAATCACCCTTATTATGCATCAACAGGAAGAAAACGCACTTTCGCCGCCGAACAGCCGTTTGCCTGAACCACGAAAAACCCGTATTTTTAACGCCATTATTAAAAAAAATGTCTCAAACCTCTTCTGATCTCCAAAAACAATATCAAACTGTATGTGATCAACTGCCGCAAAATGTGCAGTTGGTTGCTGTATCGAAGACACACCCTGTTGAAAAAATTCATGAAGTGTATCATCTGGGACAGCGCGTTTTCGGTGAAAATAAAGTTCAGGAGATGATAGAAAAGGCCACCGTACTGCCAGACGATATCCGCTGGCATCTGATCGGTCATTTGCAGCGCAACAAGGTGAAATACATCGCGCCTTTTGTTCATATGATTGAAAGTGTGGATTCGGAGAAGCTTTTAGCTGAAATCAGCAAAGAAGCGCAGAAATGCGGGCGAACTATTAACGTTCTGCTTCAGGTGAAAATCGCACAGGAAGACCAGAAATATGGCCTGGAGATTAATGAAACCAAAGAACTGCTGATGCAGCACGCGCAGGGTCATTTTCCGGGTACGGAAATAAAAGGGCTGATGGGCATGGCTACCTTTACGCAAGACCGACAGCAAATAGAAGCTGAATTCACCATGTTAAAACATTTGTACGATCAGCTAAGTGCGCGCTATCAGTTCACTACTCTATCAATGGGTATGAGTGGCGACTTCCAACTGGCCATTAACTGTGGCAGCAACTCTGTGCGTATCGGTTCGCTGATCTTCGGCAGCCGCGGTTAACGGTTGATGGGTATGATTATTGCTTACTTAGATGGTGATATTTCACTAATTAAACTTACTAAAAAATAAAATTTTTCTAATGCAAAGAATCTTGATTGTCGAGGATGAAAAAGCCATTTCCGGTGTACTCCACTCTATTTTATCCGATGAGTTGCCAGATTATGAATTTACTATAGCTGAAGATGGCCACGAAGGATATAAATTTCTGGAAAAGGAAGATTTCGATCTGGTCCTGTCTGATATTAAAATGCCGAAGATGTCCGGCACGGATCTCCTCAAGCAAGGATTGCAGTTAAAACCTGATACGACTTTCGTCATGATTTCGGGTCACGCAGATATTGACACAGCGGTGGACTGCCTGAAAGACGGTGCATATGATTTTATTTCAAAACCAATCGATATCAACCGGCTGATCACAAGTGTGCGAAACGCGCTGATTAAGGGCAATCTGCAGAAAACCAATCAGCATCTGAAAAACGAAAACACTACTTTAAAAAAGAAGGTCAATAAGAAATACCAAATGATCGGTGAGTCGCCGGCTTTGCAAAAGATCCAGGATATGATCGCAAAAGTGGCCACCTCCGACGCGCGGGTACTGATTACCGGTCCGAATGGTGCTGGTAAGGAACTGGTCGCTCATGCCATCCATGCGCAGAGCGAAAGAAGCAAGGGCCCGATGATTGAGGTAAACTGTGCCGCTATACCTTCTGAACTGATCGAGTCTGAATTATTCGGGCATGTGAAAGGCAGTTTCACTGGCGCCATCAAAGATAAACAAGGCAAATTTGAACTCGCCAACAACGGTACCATTTTCCTGGATGAAATCGGAGATATGTCACTGATTGCTCAGGCGAAGGTACTTCGCGCCCTGCAGGAAAGCAAAGTCTCACCGGTCGGCAGTGATAAGGAAATTAAAGTAGATGTGCGTGTGCTTGCGGCGACCAATAAGAATATGCAGGAAGAAATTCAGAAAGGCCGCTTCCGCGAGGATTTATACCACCGACTTTCTGTTATTGAAATCTACGTACCGCCGTTGGATGAACGTAAGGAAGATATTAAACTACTGGTGGCGCACTTCGCGAAGGCTATTTCGAATGAACACGGCACAGCTCTGAAAGAGTTTGATGACGAAGCAATTAAAGCATTGGAAAGCTACAGCTGGACTGGGAACATCCGTGAACTTAGAAACGTGGTGGAGCGACTCATAATTTTGGGATCAAATCCTGTAAGCGCTGCTGACGTAGAAAGTTTTGTGCGAAAATAACTTCACAGTTTCACTTTTAACATATAACCGGAGCCAAGTGCTTCGGTTTTTTTTATTTTAAAGAAAAGATCATCGCAGAATCTATTCTTCCTGGCGGCAACATATTTGCTGTTCTAAGGCAAAAAATAATAGTATGTCAGAATTAAATAACGTAAAAGTAGCCGTGCTGGCGGCCGATGGATTTGAACAATCAGAATTGGAAAAGCCGGTTCAGGCTTTGAAAGAGGCAGGCGCCGAGGTAAAAATTATCAGTCTCAAAGAAGGTAGCATCCGCGGGATGAAGGATGATCAGTGGGGCGACAGTGTACCGGTTGACGAAACAGTGGCAAATGCAAACGCAGGAGATTATACGGCGTTGCTGTTACCCGGCGGCGTGATTAATCCTGATACCCTTCGTACGGATACGGACGCGATCCGATTTGTCCAGAACTTCTTCGACCAGCAAAAACCGGTAGCAGCCATTTGTCACGGGCCGCAAACTTTAATTAATGCCGAAGTGGTAGACGGAAAGAAAATGACTTCTTACCATTCTGTTTCCAAAGATTTAAAAAATGCGGGCGCGCACTGGGTTGATGAGGAAGTGGTAACAGACGGAAACCTAACCACCAGCCGCTCACCAAAAGATTTGCCAGCATTTAATAAAAGAATTATCGAAGAATTTAATAAATAAAAGCACCGCCATGAATGATAAAATTCCACCACAAAAAGACGGCGCACAAAGCAATGCCTACACAGACATTGTGTTGCCCGACGAGAACAGCGCGAAAGAATATTTCCGGCGCGTGAAAAACCGTTTCCTCAATGTGAGTTCATGGGATCACTTTGCCGGACGCGAAAAAGCTAAATTTGAATTGCGTGATCAGTACGGAAATCCAAATCCTAATGTTCCCAAAGTAGGCGATTATATCAGCGTGCAGGTGCCACTCCTCTCCAATACTGAAAAAGACGGCTACGACTGGGTCCGCATCGAAGAGTTTGAAGACACCCAGTTCGGCAGTTCGCAACGTGTTTATATGCGCCTGCGACCCAGCCCGAGCCCACTGGACAGTAATACTGAAGTTGCCCATTTCCTAGATGATGAAGCAACTAACAACCTCGAAATCCGGCGTGAAGGGACCCGCGTGAGTGCCGAAGTGCACGCCCGCAATGAAACACCGAACAAAGAAGAAACAAACATCGTGGAGAAAGTGCGGGATTATGTGGTAGGCTTAGGCGGCATGCTCCTCGGCAGCAAGATCCAGTGGCAATCCTTAACTGATGGATTAATTAATAATGAAGAGTAGTGTAATTAAAGTAGGCTGCTCTTCCTTTTCGGTCGGCTTCTGGAAAGGAATTTTCTATCCGGAAAGTTTACCGTCGCGCGAGTATCTGTCATTTTATGCGAAACACCTGCCGGCAGTGGAAATTAATACCACATTCTACGGAACACCAACTCCGAAAACCTTGCAAAAATGGTTTGACAGCACGCCTGCCGATTTTCAGTTTTTTATAAAAATGCCGAAGGAAATCACGCATACCCGTCGTCTTGAAAACATCGGCGACCTTGTTGAAAACTTTTGCAACCATATTGCCGGTCATCTTGGGCACAAGCTGGCCGGCTTTCTGTATCAACTGCCGCCCTCATTTCATTATTCGCCGGATAATTTAAAGCACGTACTTGACACAGTGGTCCCGCAGTATCGGAATGTCGTGGAGTTTCGGCATATTTCCTGGTGGACGGAAGAAGTTTTGCAAACGCTGGAAGAACATGGAATTATTTTTTGCGGCGTTTCGTATCCCGGCAATATTCCCGATGCGTTTATTATTAATAATAAGGAGGTTGCATATTACCGGATGCACGGCGTACCGCAGTTATTTAAATCCAAATACGACAAATTATTTTTAGATAAGATTGCAACTGAAGCGCAGAATGCCAACCGGGAAGTATTTCTATTTTTTAATAATACCTTCGGAACATCGGGAATTATCAATGCTATTGAAATGATGAATCTGCTCGGCTTCCCCACAGAAGTGCTCAAAGATAATTAAAACCGGAAGTCGAACGCTAAAACAGATTGTTTGCCGTATTTTTGCAGCTTAAATTTTTTCAGCTATGGCCTTTCTGAATCGTTCGTATACGAAAGCACTCCTTACACTCGCCCTGCCGGTTATGGTAACCCAGGTAGGCCAGGTTTCCGTAAATCTTTTTGACAATATTATTGTCGGGAAGTTACTGGGAGCGCAGGCGCTGGCTTCGGTTTCACTGGGAAACGCAGTATTCTTTTCCATTTTTGTTTTTGCGCTTGGTTTTTCGCTCGCGATTCCGCCGCTGGTTTCAGAGGCGCATTCCCGGGGCGATCATGAAACCATTAATTCCGTTTTTCGCCACGGCTTTATTATTAATATGACGATTGGTTTACTGCTCATGATATTACTGCTGGTCGCGATGCCCCTGCTCTATCATATGGATCAGCCGCCGGAAGTCATTCCCGATACGATTAAGTTTTTGGTTATTATGACGGTCAGCATTGTTCCGTTTATGGCGTTTCAGACCTTGCGTGAAGTTTCGGAAGGACTGTCATTTACGGTTGGGGTAACTAAAGCAACGATCATTGCCAATGTCATCAATATTGCCTTAAACTATGTTTTCATTAAAGGTCTGCTCGGCTTTCCACCGATGGGCGTTCAGGGTTCTGCGCTGGCGAGCCTAATCGCGCGGATTTTTATGGTGGTGTTTCTCTATTATGTATTATTAAAAGAGAAAAAAACCAGACAGTATATTAAAGCGTTTTACATTAAGTTTACCGGCTTTTCGCGCCAGATGTTCAGCAAAATGCTGCGTATCGGGTTCCCTACTGCTTTGCAAATGTTCTTTGAAGTAACGGCTTTTGCGGGCGCTGCTTTCATCTGCGGATTAATTTCTGCTAAGGACATTGCTTCCCACCAGATCGCACTTTCGATGGCATCTTTCACCTTTAATTTATGCATCGGGTTCAGTGTGGCTTCTACCGTATTGATCGGGCGGAAGTCCGGTGAAGGTGATTATGTCGGATTAAAAGGGATGGGCGTTAACAACCTGAAAATTGCCTTTATCTTTATGCTTTTCTGCGGTCTGTTCTTTATTCTGGGGCGCAATATTTTGCCGACGTTCTTCACCCAGGCGGAGGATGTTGCCGTTATTTTGCTGGCTTCAAAACTTTTAATTATTGCGGCGCTGTTTCAATTATCTGATGGTGTGCAGGTTGTGGCACTGGGCAGCTTACGCGGTATTCAGGATGTGAAAATCCCTTCAATTATCACCTTTATTGCCTACTGGGTCATTACCATTCCGCTGGGTTATGTGTTGTGCGTCACTTTCAAAATGGGCGCCTTCGGAATGTGGATTGCCCTTGGACTTGGGCTGACGATTTCGGCAGTATTGCTGGTTAAAAGATTCTTAACGCTGGCGCAGAAAAAAATTGTAGCTGCCGGTTTATAAGGTATTATTTTAAAGATGAACTTTATAGAAAGATAAAGAGATTCAGTTTACACGTATTTAAAATCAAAGAGAGCTGCCCGGAAACGAGCAGCTCTCTTCTTCATCAAACTAAACTAAATTAAAAACCGATCTCATTTTCGGGATGAACATGCTCATAGTCAGCAGTCATCGCCTCCTGATAATCTGTTTTCTCATTCTTTTCAAATCGCTTCTCAATGCGAACCACGATGTAATACACCACCGGTACAATAATCAGCGTCAGGAAAAGCGAGGAAATTAAACCACCGATGATCACGATCGCCAGACCATTGTTCATTTCCGCGGCTGCACCGGTAGCCATCGCAATCGGCAGCATCCCGAACACCATCGCAATGGTTGTCATCAGAATCGGACGCAAACGGGCGTGGTTGGCCTGCACCAGTGCATTCTCAATAGTTTCCCCGGTTTCTAACCGGTGATTGGCAAAGTCAACCAAAAGAATCGCATTCTTTGCTACCAGACCGATCAACATGATGATCCCCAGAATGGTGAAGATGTTCAAACTCTGGTTGGTGAGTGCCAGTGCCCACAGTGCTCCAATAAAGGAAAGCGGGATGGAGAACAATACGATAAACGGCTTCACAAAGTCATCATACAGTACCACCATAATCATATACACCAGCATAATCGCAGCAAGTAAGGCCACCCCGAGGGTACCGAAACCTTCGCTCTGGTTTTCCATGTTACCGCCCCAAACCCAGTTTACGCCGGCAGGTTTCTTAACGTTTGCCAGTTTTGCTTCCCATTCAGAAGCCACCGTTCCCGTCGTTTTACCCACCACTTGGGACTGAACAGTTACAGACGGGCTACGGTCATATCTTTCCAGTAAGGCCGGTCCAGATGTAAAGTTAATATCCGCAAACTGCGCCAGCTGTACTTTGTTTCCGTCATTATTAATGAAAGTAATATTACGTACGTCTTCAATGTTGCTTCGGTTCGCTTCATCCAGAATGATATTGATATCATATTCATTGTTACCGGTACGGAACTTATTGTCATTATTACCGCTAAAAGCAGTACGAAGCGTCTGTCCGACGGTGGCTACATTCAGACCAAGCGAAGTCATTTTATCGCGGTTCACAGTGACGGAAATTTCCGGGTTTCCTTCTTCCACACTTAACTTTACTTCTGAAGCACCATCGATCGACAGCAATTGCGCTTCTGCCTGTTTCGCGAAAGCCATGGCATCTTCCAAAGTGGTTCCGGTAATCGTCATCTGCAGCGGCGCCTGTTCAGCACCCATAAATCCAACCGGAATGGTGGTTACTTTCGCACCTACCAGAATTTTCTCCAAATCGCGTTTCAGTCTTGCCGCATACACATTTGTAGGCTCGTCCCGTTCGCTTTTGTCGGTAAGTTCCACGGAGATTTCTGATTTATAATTAGTAGACTGCACTGCGCCCATCCCACCACTGACGGACCCTACAGAGGTAATCATTTTAATGATTTCCGGTTTGGTTGCCAGATATTTTTCCGCGCGCTGGGTCAGGAAGTTGGTTTCTTCCAAAGAGGTATCTTTCGGCATTTCCATCTGCACCAGGAATTCTCCTTTATCATTGCCCGGGAAAAAGTCGGAGCCGATATACCCCATAACCAGTAATGCTATCGAGGAAGCAAACAGCAGGAAAGTGACTGCAAATGTTTTAATTTTATGATGCAGACTCCACTTCAGCAGGTTTTCAATTTTGTGTGTAAACCAGGTCAGCCCTTCTTCAAATTTTAAAATAATACGGCCGAAGAAAGATTTATTACTGATGATTTCCAGTTTACCATATCTGGAGAACAACCATGGCACCACGGTAAATGATATTAATAAAGACAACAGTGTCGCGATAATTACCGTTACACAGAACTGCTTAATAATATCGGAAACCAAACCGGTACTTAAAGCAATCGGCAGGAATACCACCACAATTACCAGCGTGATCGCCGTTACGGTAAATCCGATTTCCGCGGCTCCGTCATAAGCAGCGCGCACTTTATTTTTACCCATCTCCATGTGCCGGTGAATGTTCTCAATGACCACGATCGCGTCATCCACCAGAATACCTACTACCAGGGAAAGGCCCAGCAAACTCAAAAGGTTCAGGCTGTATCCGAATAAATTAAGCCCGATGAAGGTTGCAATTAAAGAGGTTGGAATTGCCACCATTACGATAAGCGCATTCCGCAAACTGTGCAGGAAAAACAACATTACAAAAGCTACCAGTCCAACCGCGATCAGTAAGTCTTTGATAACAGCATTCGCGGCCTTTAATGTAAATACAGAGGTATCACTCGCTACTGTAATCTTAATATTTTGTGCTTTGTATTGTTCTTCCAGTTGTACAATTTTCTCCTGTACGAGGCGGCTCACTTCTACCGCGTTGGCGTCGGTTTGTTTCTGCACCTGCAGCAACATTGTATTTTGCTGGTTAATACGTGCCAACTTGTCTGCCTGTTTCTGGGTATCCTGTACTTCAGCAATATCAGACAGTCTGATGTTTTGCCCGTTCTGCGAGGAGATTGTCAGGTTGCGCAATTCATCTACGGAATTAATTTTACCGGCGAGGCGAATCAGGGTACTGTTCTGGCGCGTACGCAGACTTCCGGTTGGGAAATCCAGGTTACTCATGGTGATAACCTGCTGCACCTGAGGAATGGTAAGTCCGTACCCTTCCAGTTTTTCCTGGTTCAGATTAATACGGATTTCGCGTTCCTGCCCACCGACGATGTCGACTTTGGAAACCCCGGGAATACGGGAAAACTCCGGCTGAAGACGATTGTCAATCAAATCATATAACTCGTTTTCGGTCAGGTTCGCCGTAACACCCATCCGCACAATCGGCAGGTCCGACAGTGAGAATTGACTGAGCGACGGTTCATCAATATCTTCCGGCAAATCGGACCGGATGGCATTGATCTTCCGCTGGGCTTCATTTAAGGCAAAGTCGACATCGGCGTCATTATTAAACTGCACAACAACTACCGAGAGACTTTCATAGGATTTAGACTGAATTTTCTTCACTCCTTCCAAGGCCGAGACGGCATCCTCTATTTTTCGAGAAACGGTATTTTCCACTTCGGCGGGCGAGGCTCCGGGATACACCGTTGCGACCGTGATCACCTTAACTTCAAACTTCGGAATAAGTTCATAGTTCAGCTGTGAATAGCTGAATAAACCACCGATGATGAGCAAGGCGAGCATGACGATGACCACACTGGGTCTTTTTATCGATACTTCTGCTAATTTCATTTAATATTTTTTCTGTTTCCTGAATGGAAATGATTATAGTTTACGAACCTTGGTTTTATCAGTCAGGTTGATCTGGCCACTGGTTACCACTTCATCACCGGCTTTCAGGCCGCTGACCACTTGTACCTTATCACCATAATTGGTTCCGCTCTGAATTTTAGTAAGGTAAGCCACGTTATTTTTAACCACAAAAACAAGATTGTCGCTTACGCTGCCCACAAAAGCTTCACGCGGAATGGTAAGCGCCTGAGAATCTCCGCTGCGGGTAAAGATGGCAGTACCATACATGCCTGCTTTCAACTTATTAAAGCTGTTCGGAACCGTGATTTCAATCGGGAATTTCAGCGCTCCGGAGGCGGACGGCGCAATGAAGGTTATGCGTCCGTCGATGGTGCCTTCTATAACGTCCGGCTTTACCTTAACCGTGTTACCAACAGCCAGATCGCTGACCAGAGACTGGTCCACATCTACCTTTAATTTAACCGAAGAAATATCCACAATCTCGATAATCGGCGTTCCCGGTGCTACCACGCTCCCTACTTCCACAAATTTCTGATTTATAATTCCGGAAACTTTGGAAATTATATTCGTGTCACCTGATTGCAGATTGGTAGACTGCAATTGTGCGCGTGCGTTTTTCACCTGCAGGCGGGCCTGATCCAGCTGAAGCGCCGTAACCCCGCCGGTCTTATAAGCATTTTCATAACGGGTTAAGGCCATTTGGGCACTTTCCAGGTTGGCTTTAGCGTTCGCCACGTTCACCGAAATCTTTTCACCGCCCAGTCGCCCGATGCTCTGCCCCGCACGCACGTAACTTCCCTCTTTCACATTCAGTGCGACCAGCTGACCGCTGATTTCTGCGGAGATCTGCGCCTGACGGTTTGGTAAAAAGGTGCCGTTCACGGAAAATTCCCCGCTAACATCCTCCTTTTTCACAATCGCCGTACGCACGGCCACATCCGTATTTTTTTCTGCTACAACAGCTACGTGTTCTTCATTCTTGGCTTTGTTGCGCTGCAGTATAAAAAAGAATGCTACCGCAATACCGACAACGGCCAGAATGGTAATTAATGTATTTTTCTTCATTTTAATAGTTTATTTCGCTTAAGGTTCGCAGTTTTCCCTGAGACTTCAGCAGGTCAATTTCTGCCAGTTTATAATCAAGTTGAGCGCGGGTTAAATTATTTTTAGCCTCCGTGAGGTCGCGCTCCGCATCCAGGATATCATTTAAGGTGGCCAGGCCGTACTGATAATTGCTTCGCGTATTGGAAAGCACTTCTTCTGCCAGTTTCACATTCTCCTCCTGCATGTCAATGGTGGTTTCATTATTTTCCAGCTGAGCAATGGCATTATGATATGCGAGATCCAGCCCTAAAGTGGTTTCGCGCAAGTCTGCCTGTGCCTTTTCGATCTCAATGGAATTCAGTTCTACGCGGGCTTTGGTAGCAAATCCGTTGAAAACCGGAATACGAATATTCAATCCAATGGACGCCAGATCAGACCAGAAAACGCCGTTCTTCTCGCCATAAAATAAAGGAAATTTCTCACCTTGCCCCAGGAAGCCATAATTTGCGGACAGTGCCACAGACGGATAGTACTCAGCTTCCGACGCCTTTTTTTTCCAGTTCAATAATTCGATTTGCTTGTTCAGCAATTTCACCTCGGTACGCGCCGCAAAATCTGCACTTCGGTCAGTAAGGAAAGAAGGTTCGAAAGTTTGCTCCGGTAAACTAATCTCTTCTGCGATGGGCATTCCGATCATAAACTTCAGCGCATTTTCACTTAGTTCCACCGCATTTTGCAGTTGTTTTTGACTTGAGATGATGTTGTTTCTGGCCACCACTACCCTATCATAATCAATCTTGCGGGCAAGACCGGCATCAAATAAACCTTTAATAATCTTAAGGGTTTCGTTCGTGATTTTAAGGTTGCTTTCTGCGTTGTTTAGCATCTGTTCCGCCTGATACACCTGAAAATAGGCGTTCGCAACTTTTTCAATAATTTGCTCTTCGGTCAGTTGCGCATTGATTAAGTAAAACTCCTTCGTAGATCTGGCCGCTTTTAAACCAACAAATACCTGCTGATTAAAAATGTTCTGGGTGAGCTGCACCATATTGCTGCTGGTCCATTTCTGGCCGAAGGCGACTTTAATCTGCTGGCCGGGTGCACCGAATATTTCGCCCGGCAACAAACTTTCCTGTACAAGTGGGTTATACGTGGTGCTGCTGTTGACGGTAATATTCGGATAGGCATTGGATTTTACTTCCGCAATCTCGGCTTCACCCTTTCGAATGTCCAGGCGCGCTTTTTCGGCATCTGCTTTATGCTGCAGCGCATATTCAATCGCTTCAGGCAAGGTGAGGACACGCTCCTGAGCGAACAGAAAACTGCTGGCAAATACAAGACTGAAAATTAATTTCTTCATCAGTATTATTTATATTTTTTTAATAGTTTTTTACCTTCTTCTGTGGTGATTGCATTCATATAAAAATGCATAGTTTCTTTTTTATAGTGCACCAAATCAATTTCCGCACTGTCCATAAAGGGCGAACTTTCCAGGGACATCACGAGCTGGAAGAATAACTTGGCATACACTTCCGCATCAAAATCCTTGCGATACACACCTTGCTGCCTTCCTTTCTCGATATTATGAATAAGAACCTCGGCAAACTTGTGCGAAAATTCAATCATATGTTGGGAAAAAATCGCCGGGTAATATCGGATCAGTTGTTTAATGAGTAGGGAATTATTACTGTTCGCCAGTTCATCAATATCCTCATCACGACAAAACATCCGCTCTACAGCACAATCAATCTGCTGATTCTGCAGTTGCAGCTTTGCGATTACTTCATCGAGCTTATAATGCAATACAGCTTCGATCAGTTCTTCTTTATTTCGATATTTCTTGTACAAAGTTTTTTTGGAAATTCCAAAGGCTTTTGAAACATCATCCATCGTCAGCGTTTTGGCGCCATGTTCCAGAAACAAATCGCAGGCTTTCGCTAAAAATTCATTTTTTTCCATAAGCAGGCACAAAGGTATGAAAGAAAACTTAAAAACAAAAATAGTTTCCTGGTTTATTTCAAACTTGAAAACAGGCAAGCAAATGACGCTTCCTCAAGTATGTTTCGATAAACACCTGTATACACGGGGGTTAATACACGCAATCATCTCCTGCAATACAGCCATTTTAGCATATTACAGAAAAAAAGTGATGCTTCACATCATGGCTCCTTCTACATTTGTATCACAAACTAACCCTAAAAATTTTTAACCATGAAAAAGTTTTCTATTGGCGTATTAGCGCTATTTGCAGTAGGATTTTCCTACGGACAGATGAACAGTGATGTTTCTACTCAGTTGGGAAATCACAATGAAGGTGTAATTAATCAGACCGGCTACATGAATGACAATGTACTGACCCAGGATGGGAACAGAAACAAAGCATTTATCAACCAGACAGGTGATAATAACACGAACTATGCACTAAGCATGGGCAACCGTAA
The DNA here is from genome assembly GCA_032057205.1 of Kaistella sp. Taxonomy (GTDB): domain Bacteria; phylum Bacteroidota; class Bacteroidia; order Flavobacteriales; family Weeksellaceae; genus Kaistella. Next base: position 25,514 of record DAMCFT010000013.1, on the reverse strand, counting down.
CCGAATCGAAGTGGACCAGATGGGAGACATGAATGACAATATTTCATATCAATTTGGAAACCGTAACAGAATCGACGTGGATCAAGATGGTGATTATAACTTTGCTATACAGTACCAGGATGGTAACAGAAACAGAGCGAAAGTAACCCAAGACGGTACCGGCAACGAATCACAGCAGTGGCAGGTGGGTAACCGTAACCGTGCTACCGTAGATCAACTTGGTGTATGGAATGAAGCATACCAGTACCAGGACGGTAACCGCAACCGTGCAGAAGCTACCCAAGACGGCTTCTGGAATATCGCTCTACAGGACCAGGTAGGAAATCGCAATGAAGCAACATCCAGCCAAACGGGCGACATGAACGATGTGTACCAATACCAGTACGGAAACCGCAACAGTGCTGACCATACACAAAGCGGGGATTATAATTACGCGATCTCTGACCAATCAGGAAATGACAATACAACGATCGGATGGCAGGATGGAAACAGTAACGTATTGTACCAAACTCAATCCGGTAACAATAACTTCGCTGATGATTATCAACAAGGCAACAATAACTTCGCTGATATCAACCAAAGCGGTAACGGCCATTACCACTACGGAACTCAGGTCGGAAATAACAATTCCCTTACTGTAAACCAATCAAACTAACAACAACCGGCAGGAGCAGCACAACTGCTCCTGCTTCTTTATTCTTTGTGATGAAAAGATTTCTGTTTTTATTGCTGATTATTGTGAGTGTTTGGTCTGGCGCACAAAGTATTGATTTAAAAAACATCAACAGCCATAATATTGTTGAACTTTATGAACAATACATGCAGGCAGCCGGCAACCAAAATAATATGCTGACATTACAACAGGGCAACCAGAACCATGCTGATATCCGCGACCGCGATAACGGCAAACTGATGCTGATCCAAAACGGAAATCAGAATCTCACACTTTTTAATAATGCAAATTCCTATCCTACCAACGCGCAGATCCACATTAACGGCAACAACAATTATATTGATATTGCCGGGAGCAACAGCATTTCGGAGGGAATGAAAATAAACATCAATGCGAATGATATGACCATCTTTATGAGAAATTATTAAGAAAAACAACCCTTGAAAACTCTACTTAACAATGAAAACTCTCATTACATTTCTGGTCGCACTATGCACTTCATCACTGGCTACTGCACAGCAGCCATCCGGTGTGAAGGGGAAAATAGTTACCGACTCACGTGAAGGTCTTCTGAGGATACGTGCTGTTTCTGAAAGCACGGACGACCTGTTTCACAGCCTGAATTATATCCTCATTTCCGTAAAACAGGGAAAGAGCGGCAGTTCCAGTAACAAACAAAGCGGCAAATTCTCCCTGAAGCCTCATGAAAGCAAAACGCTTTCGGAAACCACCCTACGCATCGCTAAAGCGGACGCTGTTAAAATTTTTCTGCTCATCAAGGATGATGAAACCGACAAATTAATTGCCCGAGACAGCCTCGAGATTAACGGAGATTATTTCTCTAAAAACGTCAGTTTTATTCCTGAAGCATCCATCGAACTTTCGGGTATCACGATCGATGAAACCAAAACACGCCCGGGCCAAATGTTTTACGAGGCTTTTTTTAAAAAGTACAATCAAATCCCAAGAAAGGTTGATGGTACCGTTACCGTTACTGAATTACCTGCCTTTGGCCGTAACAGTCGCATGAACGTTACTATTGATGACCAGATTATCTATTCCTTCATGACCAAACCGGATGAAGAAGCGATGGAATTTGAAGCTGACCGCGCGCTGGCAGGTATTATCAGATGGTCAGCGGAAAACCAACTGCGCAACAGAGAATTTAAATATTAATATTATGAAAACAATATTAATCCCTCTGGCATTGTGCGCAGTTTTCTGGTGCGGTGCCCAGCAGTTTGTCTATAAGCCGATCAACCCGGCTTTCGGTGGCGACACTTTTAATTATCAGTGGCTGATGAGCTCCGCCAGTGCCCAAAATCAGTTCAGCGATACCAGCAGAGCCGGATTTAACCTTCGTGATCAAAACTCACTGGACAGTTTTACCGATAATCTGAACCGGCAAATTCTCAACGAATTGTCCCGCAAACTTTTTGGCGACAAATTCGGTGACGGTGACCTGAAACCGGGAACCTATGTTTTTGGTTCTATTTACCTGGAAGTTCTGCAAACGGGTCAGGGCCTTCTCATTTCCATCTTAAACACCAGCACCGGTGAACAGTCGCAGATTGTGATCCCCGGTGGATAAAAAACAATACATTATGACAGCTAAAACTATAATTAAGATTATAGGCTCGCTGCTCTCTCTTTTGTTTCTGTTTCAATGCACTTTATTTAATCTGCCCACCGATAGTGAAAAATCTACACTGGGTGAGTATACTTCATATACTCCGGCCATCAGAAACCTGCCACCGCCTAAAGACAAGATTGTAGTAGGCGTCTATAAATTCAGGGATCAGACGGGACAATATAAAGCAGCAGAAAACGGATCAAACTGGAGCACAGCCGTGCCACAAGGTACCACTTCCATCCTACTTAAAGCTTTGGAAGACAGCAAATGGTTTACCGCCATCGAGCGCGAAAATATTGGGAATTTGCTAAATGAACGGCAAATCATCCGAAGCACACGCAAGGAATACAGCGGCGGAGACGCCACGGAAGCCTCAACGCTCCCTCCACTCTTATTTGCAGGTATGCTGCTGGAAGGTGGAATTATTTCCTATGACACAAATGTAATGACCGGCGGCATCGGTGCGCGCTACTTTGGATTGGGCGCAGGCGCGCAATACAGACAAGACAGAATCACGGTGTATCTCCGCGCGGTTTCAACCTCGAGCGGTGAAATCCTAAAAACAGTGTATACATCGAAAACAATTTTATCGACGAGTATTAATGGTAACTTTTTTCGGTTTATTGATGCAGAGCGGCTTCTGGAGTCCGATGTGGGCATAACCCAAAATGAACCGGTGCACCTGGCGGTGACCGAGGCCATTGAAAAAGCAGTGATGTCACTTATAATCGAAGGCGTCCGGGATCAACTGTGGGATAATAAGCAGATGCATGCCGGTGATTTTAATTCTATTATCGACAAATATAACCAAGAGCAAACCATAAACGAGAAACGTATTATCGGCAACAAATTTCCCGAGCAGCAGCGCGGAAAGCTGGCACTTTTCGCTTATGGTGAAGGCTTTAAAATAAAAGGAGATTATACCGACGCCAAAATGAATCTCGGCGGAAAAGGGGGAGTAAAATATTTTATTACCGATAACCTGAATGCAGAAATCAATCTGAGTGCACTGACGCTGGAAAACAGCGGTATTTTGAAGAAGAATCTTTTGGTTTCAGAAGTAAATCTGGAATATTTGTTTTTACCGAAATATAAGCTCTCCCCTTTTGTGTATGCAGGCGCCGGTACATTCTTCTTACCCGAAAAGCCGGCCTACAAAGCGCAGTTCGGCGGTGGATTGGAATATCTGGTATCGCCCAATTTGGCAATCAGAGCAGAATCACAATACGACCTCGGTTTTACTGATGATTGGGACGGTTTCGTAAACGGCCGCCGGAAAGATATGGGCGTACGGATTGGAGCCGGCTTGATCTATTACTTCGGTGCTAAAAAACCTCAAAGACAAAACAAATGAAAACGATAACACACTACATAGCCATGCTCCTTCTTAGTCTGCTGCTGTTTTCCTGCAGTGAAGATCTCGTGGAGCAGGTACAAACCGGCACTTTAAAAGGAGTCGTTATTAAGAAAGGCACCAATCAGCCGCTGAAAAATGTAAAAATCAGCACAGCACCCACTTCTGAAACAGTATTTTCTGCAGAAGACGGAACATTTTCCATTACCAATGTTCCACTGGGCGATTATTCAGTCCGTGCAGAACTGCAGGGGTACCTCACCAATCTGCAGGGTGTAAACATTAAAAATAAGGACCAAACGGTCAGCGTTGTTTTTGAAATGGCGGATGATCAGTCCCTCAATACGCCGCCCTCGGTGCCGGTACTTATTTCGCCGGTTGATAATGCGGTCGATCAACCACTGAATGTGCAGTTAACTTGGTCAGCGACTGATGCTGATTCTCTGGATGTGCTGAAATATACCCTCACCGTTCGAAACAGCCTTGACAATGAAGTATTGACGGTGAAGGATTTAACTGAACCAACCTATTCTTTGGAAAACCTGAAATTCGGTATTACTTATTACTGGCAGGTAGCCGTTTCCGATGGGATACATCCGGCGGTTAATAGTGCTACGTTCAGATTTACCACGAGCGCTACGCCCGAAAACCGCTTTCACTACGTCAAGAAAGAAAACGGGAATTACGTAATCTACTCGAGCAATGAAGCTAATGAAAATTTCAGATTTAGTTCTGCCTCATTTAACAGCTGGCGACCGCGGATGAACCAGAATGCCAAGCTTATTGCATTTTTGAGAACGGTCGGCGGTAATGCACAGATACACACGGCCCGTCCGGATGGTTCGGGCGTCATGCAGGTGACTACCGTCCCGGTTGCAGGATTTAATAATGCCGAACTGGATTTTGCCTGGAGTAAAAACGGAAAAGAACTGCTCTATCCTAACTTCACAAAATTATACCGCATCAATAAAGACGGCAGCGGCCTGCAGCTCGTTCACACCACACCGGACGGCAGTTTTATCACTGAGTGCGATTGGAGCTACGATGGCAGCAAAATCGCGGTGAAAACCAATGATGCCAATGGTTATAATGTTAAAATATACATTATTGATGTACTCGGTAATACGGTGCAAACGGTACTGCAAAATGTTCCGGGCGCCGCGGGCGGTTTAAGCTTTTCGGTTGACGGAACCAAATTGCTGTACAGTTATGATGTTTCCGGCCATCAGGATGCAGATTACCGGCAACTGGATACCCATCTTTTCATCTATGACCTGAATGCTGCTACAGCGACCGATATCTCCGTGGAAAGCGAAAAGCCGGTCGGAATGAATGACCTGGATCCGAGGTTTTCGCCAAACGATGCAGAAGTCATATTTGTGAGCACCAGCAACGACGGTATCTCGCAGCGGGTCATCATGAAAATCACCTTACAGGATTATAACAGAACAAACTTATTCCCCGACGCAGAAATGCCAGATTGGGAGTAAAGTTTTCAAGGGGGTTGAGGAATATATTTCCTCAACTTTCTTTTTATAAAGCTTAAAAAAATCCACTTCAGCAATTCTGAAGTGGATTTTCAAACTATTATGAATCAATTAATATTCTACCAGGCGGTTTTCCAGTGCATACTTTACCAGCTGGTTCGAACTGTTAATATTAAATTTGAGCATCATATTGCGACGATGAGATTCCACCGTATGTGTAGAAATAAAAAGACGCTCGGCAATTTCTCGGGACCGCAAACCTTCGCAAATCAAATGCAGTACATCTTTCTCGCGCGCTGTGAGTTCTTCCACAGAACTGTGTTTTGGTTTTGCATCTTCCACACTGCAAATGTAATTAAGCAAGGCATTTTTTGCATTTTCATTGATGTACACTTTATCTTCCAGCATACACTCGAGCGCTTCCAGAAATTCCTTACCGGTGGTATTATTTCCGAGAAAGCCTTTTGCTCCTTTATCAAAAATACGCTTGATCATTCTCGGTTCCGGAAAAGCGGAATACGTAATGATTTTCAGAGAAGGATTCAGCTCCAGTAAATGTTCAATTTCGTTTCCCACTTCGTGCGAGGTAAGCGGCGAAATATTAAAAAAGATAATGGTTCCCGGATCAGTTACCTGAGTCATCGCTTCCTGCTTTGTGTTTACCGTGATCACTTCACAACTGGTCGTAAAACGACTTTTGGAGAGTAGACAATGCAGACTTTCGGCATACAGCAACTGGCTTTCGTACAAAATAATTTTGGTTTTCATGTTCATCGTGTTTTGTACGAATATACGAAAAATAGTTAGTAAAATATAATAATTTTAAAATATCACACCGTGTTTTCACCCATTTTTTATGGTTTTATTAATAAACCAATATTTTAATTGAGGTAAATTTGATACTTCTGTGTTTCATTAAATACCGTAAGCAAATCGTTCGTCAGTTCCAGCTGCGTTTGCATGCTCATCAGTTCCAGCATACTGTTGTCTTCCGGATTGCGGATCAGGAAATTCAGTTTCTGCTCGCCGGTTTCCTGATTAAACTGCTGCCGGAAAAAGTTGATATCCTCTTTCCTGAGATCTTTCACATCAATCACCACCGTCATTTTCTTGGCAAATTTATCAAAGGCTTCTTTTAAATCGATCACATCATTCACATTTACGAAAACCCGCCCATCTGAAACCTGCGCAAACTTTATTTTAAAAATCACAAAGCGCTGCAAATCAATTTTATCCCGAAGTTTCATGTAGTCACGGTCACCCAGCCTGAAAGAGTAGGAACCGCTATAATCTTCCAGGGTAAGGAAAGCCACCTTCTCGCCGCTGTTGCGCCCGTCGCGGATTGTGTATTCCGTAACTAGTCCGGCGACCATATATTCCGGCGTGTTATTTTTTAAAGCTTGTTTTTCTTTCCAGGTCAGTTTGTCATTATTAAATAGATCGGGTTGCGTCGGGCTGAAGGCTGTGTTTTTAAAAGCTTCAATTTCATCGAGGTTCAGGAAATTAAAAGCTCCTTTTGGCTCTGCTTTTTTGGTAGGCTCTTCGAGTACCTCATCTTCACCATCCTCCGCGGCAGACAAATCCACCACATCATCGTCCGTATCTTCGGCTGCAGTGAGATCAGGAGAAAGCAGCACTGCTTCCATCTCTGTTTCTTCTTCCGGCTTCTTTTCCAAAACCTCTTTCCGGCTCAGCGCACCTTGCAGGAAACTGTACTGATAGCGATATTCGTCGAGCGGATGCGCAGAAAGATAGAAGCCAATGATTTCCTTTTCACGGTTCAGTTTGTGCATATTCTGCCACTCCGGCGCCGGATTAATTTTCGGTTTTTCAATCTGCACTTCTTCGGCAAAGTCGGCAAACAATGAATTTTCGATCTCATTTTTACTTTCCTGAAAGCTTTGTCCGTAGCGAAGCAGTTTTTCCAGATTGGTTTTCCCGGACATATCGATATCAAAATACTGCGCCCGGTGGTAGCGGTCGAGTTCATCGAAAGCACCGGCGATGACCAAACTTTCAGCTACTCTTTTATTAATCTGTGAAGCCGGAATTCTTTCAAAGAAATCATAAATATCGGTAAACCTGCCCTCTTTTCTTGCCTCCACAATGGCTTCACTCGGTCCTTCCCCAATTCCCTTGATAGCTCCCAAGCCAAAACGGATTTGTTCTTTATCATTTACCGCAAACTCATACTGAGATTCATTTACGTCAGGCCCCAAAACATCAACGCCCATACTTTTGCAATCCTCCATAAACAAAGTAATCTGCTTGGTATTGTTAATGTTGTTGGTCATCACGCTGGCCATATATTCTGCCGGATAATTGGCTTTAAGGTAAGCCGTCTGATACGCGATCAGTGCATAACACGTGGAGTGTGATTTATTAAAGGCATATTCCGCAAACGCTTCCCAGTCCTTCCATATTTTATTCAGTTTTTCTTCATCCAGGTTATTGGATTTGCCGCCCTCAATAAATTTAGGATACATTTTATCCAGCACATCGCGCTGTTTTTTACCCATTGCTTTTCGCAGTGTATCTGCTTCACCTTTGGTAAAGTTGGCGAGCTTTTGCGACAGAAGCATTACCTGCTCCTGATAAACGGTAATGCCGTAGGTTTCCTGCAAATATTCCTTGGTTTCCTCTAAATCGTAGGTAGTTTCCTCGGCACCGTTTTTACGGTTAATAAAGTTTGGAATGTATTTAATGGGCCCCGGGCGGTACAAAGCATTCATCGCAATGAGGTCGGCAAACTCAGTAGGCTTCAGTTCGCGCATATACTTCTGCATGCCGGGACTTTCATACTGGAAAATCCCAATGGTGCGCCCTTCCTTAAACAGTTGATATGTTTTGGCATCGTCCAGCGGAATCTCATCAGGATTAATATCAACACCGTGCTTGTCTTTGATCAGCCGGATGGCGTGCTTAATAATGGTTAAAGTCCGCAGACCTAAAAAGTCCATTTTGAGCAGGCCGGCATTTTCCGCCACCGAGTTATCAAACTGCGACACTAAAATGTCCGCATCTTTGGCGGCAATCGTAATCGGAACCAGGTTCGAAATATCTTCGGGCGTGATAATTACCCCGCAGGCGTGGATTCCGGTATTCCGGATGCATCCTTCCATGCGCTGGGCTGCAGACAGCACTTCGTAGCGCTCGTCATCCGGATTGGCCAGGATATCTTTCATCTCCTGTGCAAGCATTTGATCTTCCGGTGCCAGCTTGTCAAATTTGGCCAGGGCTTTGGCAATGTTCATTCCCGGTGCCGGCGGAATCAGTCTTGCGATATTGTTAGTATCGGGAATGGGCAGATCCAGTACGCGGCCGGCATCCTTGATCGCAGATTTTCCCCCGAGGACAGAGTATGTAATAATCTGCGCTACGTTGGATTTGCCGTATTTATCAATAACCCATTTAATAATTTTATCGCGTCCTTCATCATCAAAGTCAATATCTATATCGGGCATTGAGATACGCTCCGGATTCAGGAAACGCTCAAAAAGGAGATCGTATTTAATCGGATCCACATTGGTAATTCCGGTGCAATAGGCAACGGCCGACCCTGCGGCGGAGCCACGGCCTGGCCCGACCCAAACGCCCATCTTTCGCGCCTCATTACAGAAATCCTGCACAATCAGAAAGTAGCCCGGATAACCCGTGTTGGCAATAACCTCCAGCTCAAAGTCAAGTCGCTCTTTTATCTCATCGGTAATTTCGTCATACCGTTGTTTGGCTCCTTCATAAGTCAGATGTCGCAGGTAAGCGTTCTCCCCTCTCTTTCCGCCGTCCAGCTTGTCTTCGTCGTGTATAAACTCTTCAGGAATTTCAAATTCAGGAAGCAACACATCACGCTTTAGGGTATAAGGTTCGAATTTAGCAACCAGTTTTTCATAGGCTTCAAAGGCATCCGGATAGGGACTGAAAGTCTGCTTTAATTCATCGGCATCTTTAATATAAAACTGCTGAGACGGCAGCCCGCGTCTTTTTCCAAAACCTTTACCAACCGGGCTGGTCAGTTTTTCACCGTCTTTTATACAATATAAAATGTCCTGAATATGCGCATCTTTCTTTTCGGTGTAGAAAGTTTCATTTTGCGCAATTATACTGACCTCGTGTTTCTCCGAGAATTTAAGCAGAATATCATTCAGGTAATCTTCTTCTTCAATATCATGATTCTGAAGTTGGGTATAGAAATCATCTCCGAAGGTGTTTTTCCACCACTCGAAAATTTCCTCTCCTTTTTTTTCTCCGTATTCCAAGATGGTGTTCGGAATATCACCCATGGTGCCGGCTGTCACGGCAATCAGGTTTTCGCGGTATTGCGCGACCATTTCGCGTGAAATCCGCGGCACGCCAAAATAAAAACCGTTCACATATCCCAGGCTCGAAAGTTTTGCCAGGTTTTTATATCCCTCAAAGTTTTTTGCCAGTAAGACCATGTGCGTACGGCGGTCCGGATCGTCTTTCGTAAACTGCTTTTGTTCGGGACGGTCAGATATATAAAACTCACAACCGATAACGGGAATTAAGGGTGCACTGCGCGGCGGAGTTTCGGTAAAAGGCTGATTATTTTCTTCCGCTTCCGCTCGTCGTTTCTCATATTCTTCAAATGTTTTCTTTATCTGGCTGTTCGCCTTTTCCACTTCCGAAACAAACTTGAAAGCGCCCATCATATTTCCCAGATCCACCAGGCCCACAGCCGGAAAATTATTGTCCAGTGCTTTTTTAATTAAGTCCTGAATATGCGTGGTCGCCTGCAGCGATGAATAAATACTGTGATTATGGAAATTAAAGTACTGACCTAAATCAATATCCTCCGCGTTGCCGTAAGACACCTGCTTTTTGGTGCGGCGGGCGGCCACCTGCCGGCGAATAATAATCGGAAACGGCTGCACCGGATTTGGATGGATATTTTGAAAATGCTGGAGCTCTTCCGGTGTCATTTTCAGCAGCGACGAGGGAACAATATTGATGCGCACCATTTCGAAAAAAACCTGCGCGGTCGCATTTACGTCTGCCGCGGCATTATGTGCTTCATCAAATTTGGTGTTATATAATTTCTCATATAACTCCTCCAGACGCGGCGGTTTAAACCTGCCACTTTTCCCGCCGCCCAGCTGGCAGAAATCAGTACCCAGCTGCATTGTGTCTGCATAGGGAATGTCCGTCAGGTTATTCTGAATATTCTTTCTGTAAAATTCAGCGCCTACGATATTATAATCAAATTCAATGTTGTGTCCCACGATCACTTCCGAGCGCGACAAAACATCTTTAAATTCCTGAAGCACTTCCTCCAGCGGCCGCCCTTCCTGCTGTGCCATTTCGGTGGAAATTCCGTGAATTCTCTGCGAAGAGAACGGAATGTCATAGCCTTCGGGTTTAATAATATAATCCTGATTTTCAAGCAGGTTTCCCTCTTTATCGTGTAACTGCCAGGCGATCTGAACCATTCTCGGCCAGTTGTCTGAATCCGAGACTGGTGCGTTGAAATTTTTTGGCAAGCCGGTTGTTTCCGTATCAAATACTAAGTACATCTATAAGCACAATTTGTGTAAAATTACATCAATTTTTAACGGAAAAAAAGTTGGAAAATTTTAAAATTTGTTTCTGCTGCTGCACTTAATTTCACCGTTTATAATTTTAAATTAAAATCAAAAAAGCGGTGTGCATTTCGCATCTTCACGAACACATCTTTACGGAATCACCGATTTTTAATACTGCTTCAAAATAATTATATTTGTTCGCTATGGATTTAAAAACAGAAAACGCAGTTTCAGAAAAAATACTTTTGAAGGCTTTCGGACAAATGATGATTGCCCGGGCAACCGCAGATGTGTACGAGGAAAACCGTCAGATTACCAAATACGTTCACTCCACTTCCCGCGGCCATGAAGCCATTCAGCTGGCTGCCGCCTACCAACTGACTCCGGATGACTGGGTTTCGCCCTATTATCGTGATGAAAGTTTGCTTCTGGGGATGGGCTGGAGCCCGTATGAACTGATGCTGCAGTTACTGGCAAAAGCAGATGATCCATTTTCCGGTGGCCGCTCTTATTACTCACATCCCAGCAGTTTACGCGAGGATCTTCCGAAGATGATTCACCAAAGTTCCGCGACCGGCATGCAGTCGATCCCTACGACAGGTGTGGCACAAGGCATTCAATACATCGAACATTTTAAGCTGAAGGAATTTGAAAACAATCCGGTTGTCATTTGCAGCCTGGGTGATAATTCGGTAACGGAAGGTGAAGTTTCCGAGGCATTTCAATTTGCAGCACTCCACCAACTGCCGATTATCTTTCTGGTGCAGGATAATGAATGGGGCATTTCGGTTACCAAGGAAGAAGCGCGCAGTTCCGATGCTTATGATTTTGCGGCAGGATTTGTAGGATTAAACCGAATGCGGGTCGATGGAACTGATTTTGTGGCGAGTTATCAGGCAATGCAGGAAGCAGTTACCTTCGTCCGTGAAGAGAGAAAGCCCATGTTGGTCTGCGCCAGTACGGTACTGATCGGACACCATACTTCCGGCGTGCGCCGCGAGTTTTACCGTGATGAGGCAGATTTGGAAAAACACCGCGCGAAAGATCCCGGTGTAAAACTTCGGCAGCATCTGCTGGAAATGGGTGTAGAGGAAAAGACTTTAAATGAAATAGAAATAAAAACGCGCCGCGAAGTTGAAGAAGCTTTTCAGCAGGCAGTCGCCGCGGACGATCCTTCTCCGCTTACTGTAGCGGACCATGTATTTGCACCGACTCCGATCACCGAAGAAACCGGAACGCGCGAGCCCGCCGGCCAGGAAAAAATTGTGATGGTAGATGCAGCCATTCACGCCATTCAGGAACTGATGTGGAAACATCCTGAAGCACTGCTCTACGGCCAGGATGTGGGTGAACGCATTGGCGGTGTGTTCCGCGAGACCGTGACCCTCGGTAAAAAATTTGGAAACAAACGGGTCTTTAACACAGCAATTCAGGAAGCATATATCATCGGCTCTACGGCCGGTATGAGTGCGGTTGGTTTAAAGCCTATCGTCGAAGTACAGTTTGCTGATTACATTTATCCTGCTATCAATCAATTAATTACAGAACTGTCTAAGTCCTGTTATCTGAGCGCCGGTAAATTTCCGGTGAGCAGCATTTTGCGGGTGCCGACCGGTGCGTACGGCGGCGGCGGACCCTATCACAGCGGATGCGTAGAAAGTTTACTGGCTAATATCAAAGGAATTAAAGTAGCTTATCCAAGCAACGCCGCTGATTTTAAAGGACTTTTGAAAGCAGCGTATTATGATCCCAATCCGGTGGTTATGCTGGAACACAAGGGATTATACTGGAGCAAAGTGCCGGGCACAGAAGATGCTAAAACCGTGGAGCCTGCAGAAGATTACATTTTACCTTTAGGAAAAGCCACCGTTGCGCTGAAAGCAGATGAGCGTGCAATTACACAAGGAAACAGTCTGGTTATCATTACGTATGGAATGGGTGTCTTCTGGGCAAAAGCTGCAGCCAAAAATTTTAGTGGCAAAGTGGAGGTCGTTGATCTGCGAACCCTGGTTCCGCTGGACGAAGAATTAATTTTTGAAAGAGTAAAAGCGCATGGTAAATGTCTGGTTTTAACAGAAGAACAGATTAACAACTCTTTTGCAGAAGCGGTGGCGCACCGAATTTCAAAAAACTGTTTCAGATACCTCGACGCACCGGTTGAAGCGATGGGCTCTTTAAATCTGCCCGCCGTTCCTATCAATCTGGAACTGGAGAAAGCAATGCTTCCGAACGCAGAAAAAGTGCAGCAGAAAATTGAGGAAATGCTGGCGTATTAAATCAGCCCCACCAGAAGGCAGCCGCAATGATAACGTATAAGCCAATCAGTGCGACGCCTTCCAGCCAGATGCTTTCGCCATCGAAAACAATGAAGGCACTTACCAAAACGGAAAGTGCCAGTGCGGCCAGCAGCAATGGACTCAGCACAAAGGACAAAACCGCGCCGCCAATGAAAAACGAAAGGATGATCAGCAGCGGATACAAAACCATCGCGACCTGAAGTGAGGAATTCATGATCACACTTACCGCATAATCTGCTTTATTTTTAAATGCAAGCTGAATCCCGACCAAATTCTCGATCGCATTTCCAGCCAGCGCGACCACAATGAGACCTGCGAATACATCATTAATTCCCAGCGTAGCCATTGCCGGCTGCAAGGCATCTACAAACCAATCCGAGACAAAACCGGCTGCTACACCCGCAGCAGCTAATACAATCAAGGTTAAAATAAGGCTCCACGATTTTTCCGAAGGATCTGCCTGATGCTCGGGCGTTATACTTTTATCTCCTTTAATTGAGAAAATAAGGTAAGATGAAAACATAAGCAGTAATACCACGGCGACTACAATATCCAACATATCCAGATGGCTTTCCGCCGGCGTATGAAGATAATAGGTAAGCGTAGGAACTGCCATCGCTGCAAAAGCCAGAATCATCAGAATAGCATTCATTTTCGGCGGTTCGGAATGGAATTTTTGCCGTCCGTTTTTAAGTCCGCCCACCAGGATCGCCATTCCCAACACAAAAACAGAATTGCCGAAAATAGACCCGACCAGCGCCGCTTTCACCACTGTATCCAAGCCGGCACGCAGAGCAAAAATGCAAACGAAAAGCTCCGGCAGATTTCCCAAGGCAGACTGCAGAACCCCGGTTGCTGCCGGACCCATGCGGCTGCCCAACTGTTCCGTGGCTTTTCCCACAATCATAGCAACCAGGATGAGTGCAGCGGCTGCCAAAACAAACAGCAGTACAGCCGGCAAATTAAAATAGGTAGCTGCTCCTGCCACGGCGGAAACCAGTACGGCTATGGCGCTTAGTATTTTATCTTTTTTGTTCATGTGTACTGGGTCTGAAATTAAACTGCTGAAAATCATCAAAATGTATTCCCTCGCGTTTTCGCATAATATTCGGAACTTTTATGACAAGGGGCGAATGTGTACATTTGTGCAAAACCGACACCTATGTCAGAGAATATTCAGCAACAGATTGAAGATTTGCGCGCCGAACTTCATCAGCATAATTACCGTTATTACATCGAGGACCAGCCAACAATTTCTGACCTTGAATTTGATCAGCAACTCAAACATCTTCAGGAACTCGAGCAGGCACATCCTGAGTTTTATGACCCGAACTCTCCCACCCTGCGCGTTGGCGGTACAGTCACTAAAAACTTCCCGACGGTTGAGCATAAGTTTAGAATGTATTCGCTGGATAACTCCTATGATTTTAATGATCTGGAAGACTGGGAGCGCCGCATCATCCGGACCATTCCCGATCCGGTGGAATTTGTGGCAGAACTCAAATATGATGGTGCGTCCATTTCGGTTCATTACGAAAATGGGAAATTAAAGGAAGGCGTTACCCGCGGTGATGGTTTTCGCGGCGATGAGATTACGGCGAATGTTAAAACCATTCCGGAAATTCCACTTAAGTTGCATGGCGATTACCCTACTTCTTTTTTTATGCGGGGCGAAATTTTCCTGACCCGCAAAAACTTTGATAAAATCAATGCGCGCCGCGCCGAGGAAGGACTTGATCTCTTTATGAATCCGCGCAATACTGCCTCAGGAACGCTTAAAATGCAGGACTCCGCTGAAGTCCGCAAACGTGGGCTGACGGCAGTTTTATATCAATACATTGCAGATAGTGCGCCGGCTGAAACGCATTGGGAATTGCTGGAAAAAGCGCACAGCTGGGGATTTAAGACATCCGGCCATGCAAAACTCTGCCGGAACCTGGAGGAGATTAAAGAATATATTACTCATTGGGAAACCGCGCGGCACGAGCTGCCCTTCGAAATTGACGGCATTGTTCTGAAAGTAAATTCGCTGCAGCAGCAGGCGAGATTGGGTTACACGGCCAAATCTCCGCGCTGGGCGATGGCCTATAAATTTAAAGCCGAGCAGGTGCAGACCAAATTATTATCCGTTTCCTATCAGGTGGGACGCACCGGTGCGGTGACACCCGTAGCCAATCTGCAGCCGGTGCTGCTGGCGGGAACCACGGTGAAGCGCGCGAGTTTGCACAATGAAGATATTATCCGGAAACTGGATCTGCATGAGCACGACATGGTCATGGTGGAAAAAGGCGGAGAAATTATCCCAAAAATTGTTGGAGTCAATACAAGTTTGCGGGACAATAGCAGCGCGGCGGTACAATATATTACCAGCTGTCCGGAGTGTGGCACACCGCTGGTAAAAATAGAAGATCAGGCCATTCATTTCTGTCCGAATGAACTGCATTGCCCGCCGCAGGTCATCGGAAAAATGATTCATTATGTTTCGCGCAAAGCTTTAAATATTGAAAACCTGGGCAGCGAAACCATCGAGCAACTGTACAACGCAAAACTGATTGAAAATCCGGCAGACTTTTATACGCTCACCTCAGCGCAGCTTTTACCGCTGGAACGAATGGCTAAAAAATCAGTGGACAATATTCTGGCCGGTATTGAGAAGTCCAAAACGGTTCCCTTCGAGCGTGTGCTGTTCGGCATCGGGATCAAGCATGTCGGCGAAACAGTTGCGAAGAAACTCGCGAAGAATTTTGAATCAATAGATGCCTTACAGGGAGCTACGTTGGAAGAACTTGTGCAGGTGGAAGATATCGGCCTTAAAATCGCAGAGAGTATTCAGCTGTATTTCGCCAATCCTGAGAACGTGCTGATGATCGAAAGGCTTAAACAATACGGCATTCAGCTCGCAAAAGATCCCAACGCAACACCGGCTGCTGTAAGTGATAAACTCGCTGGCAAAACCTTTTTATTTACGGGAAAACTTTCCTTATTCAGCCGAGATCAGGCCGAGGAAATGGTAGAACAGAACGGCGGCAGGAATATATCGGCAGTTTCCAAAAATCTGAATTACCTGGTGGTTGGCGAAAAAGCCGGCAGCAAACTGAAGAAGGCGCAGGAGCTGGGTACTATTGAAATACTGGATGAACAGCAGTTCCTGGATTTGGTTAACGCTTAATTCCGGTGCAGGTTGCGCGATAATTTAATGCCCAGATCGGTCCAGATGATCCGGGCATTTCCGTTTCGCTCCAGATGATAATCCGCTTCCGAAAGTTCGGTTAGAATTACTTCAATATTTGCTCCACTGATAAACTGGGAAAAACGATCCCACTTGAAACCGTCCGCTGAAATCTTTTTGTACACCAGCTCGGTATTCCCGTAATTCTGCAACAGCGCCAGACGAAAAATTTCAGTGCAGTACCGAATGAAATTTAACTGCGTTTCCTTTTTCCAGCCGGCAATTTTGCGGGCCCAAAGTACAATGTTTTTCAAAAACTCAGGTTTCTTTTTTACCTGAAATGCCTCACGTACCCACATGATGAAATAACTTTCAAATTCAGTATTTGGATCTTCGGAGCGCGCCAATTGTGCCGCTGTGTTGGCATTCCCCTGGGCTTCAATCAAAATACTTTGCAGCAGGTCCTGTGAAATTTTATGTTCCTTCTGAAGGTAACTTTTGAGCGCTTCGTCATCGATGCGTGGAACTTCCACGATCTGCGTACGCGACAAAATCGTCTGCAACATAGCATCCGTATGTTCAGCGGTAAGGATGATGAAAGTGTTTTCCGGAGGTTCTTCCAGGAATTTCAGGAACTTGTTGGCTGCATCGGTGTTCATCCGGTCGGCCTGCCACACGATAAGAATTTTACTGCCGCCTTCGAAGCTCTTTAAAGAAAATTTAGAAGTCAGCGCATCTACCTCTTCCGCATAAATGGTCAATTTTTTATTTTCCGATTGCAAGATCCGGCTCCAGTCATCTGCATTTGCATACGGATTCTGGATTATTAGCTCGCGGAAATCTTTTTGAAAAGGAACTGAAACACTGTTTTTATCCTGTTTAAAAAAAGGGAAAGTAAAATGCAGGTCCAGATGGTTGAAAGTATCCACTTTCGAGGCCGCCGCCGGATTCTCACGCGATAAGATTTCTTTCGCAAAAGCAATTGCCAGCAGCAGTGTACCATAGCCGTACGCGCCGGTAAAAAGCTGCGCGTGACTAATGCGATTCCCGGAAATGCTCTCTTTCAGCAGTGTTTTCAGCTGTTCGTGTCCTGCAATATCGTCCCAATTCATGGCTCAAAGATACTGTATTAGCAGCCTTTGGTCAAGCTGTTCAGAGGTTGCGTTTTAAATTATATAATTACTAAATAACACATTTGCCATATTAATCAAATATTTGAATCGATCAATTTCATTGTCATTTGCATCACCGGGAAGTGCATTGTACGGCTGTTTTAGCTTAACAAACTTTAAGATAACTTACTTTCACAGTTCAGGATTATTTAGGATATTTGCCCATTATTTTTAACAACCTGGAATGAAAAAATTATTTGTCTTACCACTCATCGCTGCCAGTTTTCTAATGGATGCGCAAACGATTGGTAATTCTCCGTACGCCGCATTCGGCATTGGCGATGTGAAGTACGACAACACCGTGGATATCAGCGCGATGGGCGGGATTTCCACTGCTTACATCGGAGACTTTAATAATAATTTTAATTTCAGAAACCCGGCAGCCAACAAAAACGTGGAACTCACAACGCTTAAGGTGGAAGTTGCCAATGAAAATAATTTCTTCAAATCTGATCAGCAGGATGCGACCAAGCATTCCACCTATTTGTCGAACCTGACGATTGCTTTTCCGATTTCGTCTAAAATAAAATTTGGAGTTGGTTACCAACCGTACAGTTCCAAAAAGTATTCGGTCATTAATAACGTAACAGATGCCCAAACCCAGACAACGGTGAGCAGCCTTTTCCGTGGAGAAGGTACGCTGAGTACTGTTCAGGGCGCAGTATCCTATCTGGTTACGCCGGAGTTTGCGTTAGGTCTTCGCAGCAACTTTTACTTTGGAAACCTGTATGATATTAACGAACTGACTGTGAGTAATGCGGAACTGATCAACGGCTATGAAACCCGCAACAAAATCAAGACGTTTAACTTCACAGCCGGAACTGCGTATCAGAAGAAAATCCGACAGGATAATAAATTAACGCTTGGTGCTACTTACACCTTCGGAAATACGGGCCAGATGGATACGTATTTCACAAATAGTACGTACTATTATACCGCAGGGCAAACAAAGAATAACGTAAGCATTATTGCGGAAGATTACAGCAAAGATGATAACCTGATCCCAATGGAATTTTCACTTGGTGCAGGGTATGGTAAAGATGGTAAATGGTTTGCGGGAACGCAGTTTGATTACCGGCAGGGAGAGACGATTCAGTTTTTGGGCCAGCCTTTCGAACAGCAGAATTCTTACCGTATTGCCGCCGGCGGCTGGTATTTGCCGAACTACAATAACTTCAGAAATTACTTCTCACGCGTGACCTACCGCTACGGTGCTTATTACGAAAAAGGCAGCCTGATGCTGAACGGCACCAATATCAACCAGTTCGCGCTGACCGCGGGTGTTACCCTGCCCTTCGAGAACAGCAATGTGAACCGCATGAGCGGAATTGATGTGGGTGTTGAACTGGGGCAGCGCGGTACAATGGATAACAACCTGGTTCGCCAGAATTTCATAAACCTCCGCGTCGGACTTACGTTTGCCGATAAGTGGTTTAACAAGCGTCTGTACGATTAAATAATGGTTTCAGTCCGCAACATATCTAAAAATAATATAGCCGCTCTTCTGAGATGTGCTATATTTTTTGCGCTGATATCCTGTGAGGAAGACCTGGCTGAAATCAATAAAAATAAGAATATAAATTTTCCCTCGCAGGTGATTTACAATTCTGAAATTTTGCAGCGCGATTCAGGCATGATTAAGCTGCGCGCCACCGCACCGCTTATTGAGAAATATGAGCTGATTGATTCACCATACATCGTTGCCCGCAAAGGCATCAACATCCTTTTTTACGATAAAAAGAAACCGGATTCACCCGGCAGCATTAAGGCAGATTTTGCCAAGTTTAATGAGAGAAAAAAGTTTTACGAAGCGCGTGGCAATATCCGCATCGTGAGCAGTGATAAGCAAATGTTTGCCATGCAATCCGTTTTCTGGGATCAGAATAAAAAACTGATCTACACGACTGATACGGTTTACGTTACCGATAAAGATGGTTCTACACTGGTGGGCGCCAATGGCATGCGCGCAAAAGACGATTTTTCAGAATACACTTTCTTTAATAACAGCGGCGACATTAATGCCGGCAAAATTCCTGAAAGTTCGCGCTAAGGTTGAAAGTGAAGCCGTATCTTTAGTACATGGAATTAAAGAAAGATACGGTAACAGCACTCGGTTTAATGTCGGGCACGAGCCTGGACGGCCTGGATTTGTGCTATGCTGCTTTTAACCGCGAAAACGATAAGAACTGGCAATTCGAAATTATCTGCGCTGAAACGATTCAGTATGATAAGAAACTGGAACAGCAGCTGCGAAACAGCATTTCTATGTCAGCCGCGGAGTTGGCAGCATTTAATGTTGACTATGGTTTTTACTTAGGAGAACAAATTCAGGCGTTTTTAACCAAACATCAGCTCAGCAGTCCGGAAATCATCGGTTCGCATGGCCACACAGTCTTTCATCAGCCGGAAAGAAAATTCACGGTACAAATTGGCGACGGCCGCGCGATCAGGCAAGTTACCGGCACTCCGGTTGTGTATGATTTCAGGATGCAGGATGTTCTGCTGGGCGGAAACGGTGCGCCGCTGGTTCCCATCGGTGATGAGTTGCTGTTCAGTGATTATCAGGCCTGCCTCAATCTGGGTGGTTTTTCCAATATTTCATTTATAAAAAACAATCAGCGTATTGCCTTCGATATTTGTCCTGTGAATATTGTGCTTAATTCGCTTTGCCGAAAACTGGAAAAGCCATTTGACCAGAACGGCGATATAGCGCGAAATGGTGAGGTGAATTGCAGTGCACTGGAAAAACTAAATGCCATTTCTTTTTATAAAGTGCCTCCGCCCAAATCTCTGGGGATGGAATGGGTACAGCAACATATCACTGTTCTGATTAAAGAGCTTAAACCGCAGGAGGCGATTGCTACAATTACGGAACATGCTGCTTTTCAGATTGCTTCGGTTCTGAACAATGAGCAGATAAAGAATGTTTTAATCACCGGCGGAGGTGCAAAAAATCAGTTTCTGATCGAAAGAATCCGCGCGCATTCAACCGCAGAACTGATACTGCCAGAATTGGAATTAATTGATTTTAAGGAGGCGCTGATTTTTGGTTTTATGGCAGTACTGCGGCTTAATCAACAAAATAATGTGCTGTCTTCGGCAACCGGCAGCGCGCACGACCACTGTACGGGCATTTTGGTATGATGTTCCCTGTATTAATTTTTTAAAATTAAATGTATGCATATAGAAATCAGAAATCTACAAACTGATGATTACGCACAACTGTGCACAACGATGAAGAAAGCCTATCCGGACATGGCAGAAAGCGTTTGGTCGGAAAAAAGCATCCGCAAACTCATTAAGATTTTTCCGGACGGACAAATTTGTATTACTGTGGACGGGCAAATCGCCGCCGTCTGCCTTTCGCTTATTATTCAGTACGAATTGTTTGGCGACGAACATACCTATAAAGAAATCACAGGCAATTATACGTTCAATACGCACTCAGATACCGGCAACGTCTTGTACGGAATCGAAGTTTTTGTAGATCCGGAATACCGCGCGCTGCGACTGGCCCGGCGGTTATATGATGCCAGGAAGGAACTGTGCGAAAAACTGAATTTAAAGTCCATTATTGTGGGCGGACGTATTCCGAATTACCATTTGTACCGTGATGAGTTGACGCCGCGGCAGTACATTCAGCAGGTCCGCAAAAAAGAAATTTATGATCCGGTGCTGAGTTTCCAGTTAGCAAATAACTTCCTGCCGGTGCGAGTTCTGCGCGGCTACCTGCCGGATGACCAGGACTCCGGTGAAAATGCGGTGCTGCTGCAATGGAACAATATCTACTACAGCAAGAAACCCAACACCATGCAGGACTCCGTGATCCGGCTGGGACTTGTGCAATGGCAAATGCGGCATTTCGATGATCTGGACGCTTTTTTTGAACAGGTGGAATTTTTCGTAAACGTCATGGCGGATTACAAATCGGATTTCATCCTGTTCCCGGAACTGTTCAATACGCCGCTGCTGGCACCGTTCAATGATCTTTCTGAACGGGAAAGCATGTTTAAACTTGCGGAAATGACGGAAGCCATCCGCGATAAACTGTCGCAATTTGCAGTGGCCTATAATATTAATATCATTGCAGGCAGTATGCCGCTGGCGGAAAATGAGGAACTGTACAACATCAGTTACCTGCTCCACCGTGACGGGAAAATTGATGAACACCGGAAAATTCACATTACGCCGAACGAGCGGAAATATTACGGAATGCGTGGCGGCAATGATATTAAGGTGATCAATACAGACTGCGGAAAAGTAGGTTTACTTATTTGCTATGACGTGGAATTCCCCGAGTTGCCGCGGCTGCTGGCAAAACAAGGAATGAAAATTCTGTTTGTTCCATATCTGACTGATACTCAGAACGCCTACACAAGAGTACGAAATTGTGCCTCGGCGCGCGCTATTGAGAATGAATGTTATGTTGCGATTGCCGGCTGTGTTGGTAATTTACCTGGTGTGAATAACATGGATATTCAGTATGGTCAGGCTGCGGTTTTCACACCGTCTGATTTTGCGTTTCCGTCCAATGCCATAAAAGGAGAAGCTACCCCGAATACTGAAACGACTTTGATTGTAGATGTAGATCTTAATCTTCTTAAAGAATTGCATCATTACGGCGCGGTGAGAACCATTGGGGACCGTCGCACAGATTTATACGATGTGATTGCTCATAACGATCCTGAAAACGATTAAAATGAAATCCCTGCTGTTCAACGGCAGGGATTTTAATTATAGTTTAAAGTCCAGTTTCACATTAAAGAAGCGTCCGGTCAGTCGCACCGGCACCGGATAATTATAGCCGGTACTCACATCGTTTACCCACTGGTTGGCTACCGTATTATTAATATTAAAGGCGTTATAAATCTGAACCCCTAAACTCAGTTCCCGGAAATTACTGAAAAAACCGGAGGTAACCTTGTTATCATTCTGGTCTACAAAAACTTTTGACAGTCCGATGTCTACTCTCTTATAGGAAGGCAGCGTGCGCTGGTATTGGTAGGCGGCATTAAAATCGGGTGTCCCATCTGCCAGAAAAGTAACCGGCGTTCCTGAAGGCAGACCATTGGCATACACCAAGGTGAGGTTCACGCGCATCGACGGGAACTTCGGCATATAATCCTGATAGAACATACTCAGGCGCAGGCGCGGATCAGTAGGACGCGGAATATTGCCCTGACCGTTAATGTTTTCATACACTCTGGCATATGAAGCGGAAATCCAGGAATCCACACCGGGAACAAACTCACCGAAAAGGCGCGTATCAATTCCATATGCATATCCCTCCGCATTGTTTTGTCCGCTGTACCGGATGCGCACATTATCCAGATAATAGGGAATAAGATGGTCCATTTTTTTGTAGTACAACTCGGTCGTCAGCTTGAATGGCCTCTTTGCCATTTGGAATTCATAATCATTGGCTAAGATAATTTGCGCGGATCTTTGCGATTTAATATCGGAATTAAAACTGCCATCCACATCTTTAATTTCTTTATAAAACGGTGCCTGATAATAAATTCCTCCCGACAAACGGAAAAGCATATCCTGCTCCCAATCCGGTTTAATGGCAAATTGCGCGCGCGGCGACACAATCGTTTCATCATTAAAATCCCAATGCGACGCCCGGACACCCGCATTCACAAACACGCGGATGGTTCCCCAGTATAATTTCTGGGAGTACTGTGCATATGCCGACATTCTTGTGGGCTGGATATGGTTCTGTCCGCTGATCTGATATTTTAATTTTAAATCAGCAGCATTCAATTGTCCCGGCAACACAAAGTCGCGCGGTGTGCTGTAGCCGAGTGAGTCGATCAGCTGCCATTCGTTGGTAAGATCTTTCAGATTTTCTTTTTCAATTTTAAAACCTGCTTCTATATCTGTATTTACATTGGGAGCAAATTTGGTTTTAAACTGTGCGCCGTATGTTTTCACCATTAAATCATTTCTGGCGTGATCAATTTGGCCGCCCACATCGTAAGAGGTGATCGGTGCGCCTGTGACCGGGTCAAAGGTTTGCAGCATGTATGCAGAAGCAATGGTGTAGTATTCCCGCTCACGGTTTTGGTAACCAAACGCATCCAGCGTGAAATTCCATTTTTTATTGGGCGTAAACTGAATCGTCCCGGTGCCCATCAGGTTACGGTACTGATCGTCTTCTTTACCGTCGTAAAATACACTAAGCTTCAAAGGAGTTTGCAGCGAACCGAAATCCACTTCCTTCACTTTCGGAATCATCTCATAGGTATTTTCGCTCCAGTAACCTACGAAAGACAGTTTCCAGTTCGGATGTATTTTGTAGGTCAGGTAAGACTGCAGGTCTTTATACTGCGGATTAAAATCGGTGTCTTCATTTAAGGTATTAAGCACCAGGTTGGTATTGCGGTAGCGGCCGGAGACGAGTGCGGTAAATTTTCGGTCGCGGCTGGCCAAACCGCCGGTGAGGCGTCCGCCAATCAGACTGGCTTCTCCCGAGATTTCATTTCTTGCGGGCTGGCGGTAGTACACGTTCAGCGCAGATGACATCTTGTCTCCATACTTGGCCTCAAAGCCACCGGCAGAAAAGTTCACCGCCTGCACCATATCGGGATTGATGATACTCAGCCCTTCCTGCAAGGAATTGCGGATGAGGAACGGCCGGTAAATCTCGATATCATTAATGTAAATTAAATTTTCATCATAATTGCCGCCACGCACCATATACTGCGAAGACAGTTCTGCATTGGAATTCACAGACGGTAAAGTTTTCAGCAAACCTTCCACTCCGCCGGATAAGGCAGCGACCTGCTGCGCTTCTTTAGCCGAGATTTCTACTGAGGTAAGATCCGTTACTTTTGGTTTTCCTTTACCCTGAAAAACAACTTCCTGAATTTCCGTTTCGCGTTCCTGGCGGCGCAGCAGAATGGTTACCTGCTGTGACTTGGGAGAAACCGGAACTGTTTTCGTAAACGTAGAAAAAGCATCTTTTCGAATGGTCAGGAGCTGCTGCTGATCAGCTAAAGGGACCTGCAGTACACCTGAATCATCAGTTATAAAGTTCTGATTATTGTATTCAACTTGCGCCCCGGAAACAGGACGGCCGCCTTCATCAACGACTTTTATTTTGATCTGGGAAAAGAGCATGGCCGGCAGGGCAGCCAACAGGAGTAAAACTTTTTTCAAAACTGCAGTTTATTTTTTTTAAAGATAATAAAAAAGCGCTTTCGGGCTTCAGCTCAAAAACGCTTACTTTCAAAAAAAAGTATATTAAAGAATGGCTTCGCGCACGCGGCTCAGTTTTTCCAGCAACGTTTCCAGCTTATCTAGTCTGAGCATATTGGCGCCATCGGAAAGTGCGCAGGACGGATCCGGATGTGTTTCAATAAAGAGCCCATCCGCTCCCACTGCGATTCCCGCTTTGGCGATGGTTTCAATGAGCTCCGGGCGACCGCCGGTCACTCCGGTACTTTGGTTGGGCTGCTGCAGCGAGTGCGTCACATCCAAAATCACGGGCGCATACTGCTGCATAGTAGGAATCCCGCGGAAGTCTACGATTAAGTCGGTATAACCGAAGCTGTTGCCACGCTCGATAATGGCCGTTTTTTCGTTTCCGGAATCCACCACTTTTTGCACGGCAAACTGCATAGCTTCGGGCGAGAGAAACTGTCCTTTTTTAAGGGTGACCACTTTGCCGGTTTTTGCAGCGGCCACCAGCAGGTCCGTCTGGCGCACCAGGAAAGCAGGAATCTGCAGTACATCCACATATTCTGCCGCCAGTGCTGCATGTTCATTTTCGTGAATATCAGTGGTTACCGGAATATCAAAAGTTTCCGCGACTTTCCTTAAGATCTGAAGGGATTTTTCTTCTCCGATTGTAGTAAATGAATCTACGCGCGAACGGTTGGCTTTTTTAAAACTTCCTTTGAAGATGTAGGGAATTTTAAAACGGTCTGTAATGCGGATGACTTCTTCAGCAATCTTCAGTGCCATGTCTTCGCCTTCAATAATGCAGGGGCCGGCAATTAAAAAGAAGTTACGGGAGTCACGGTGGCTGATATTAGAAAGATGCTGTATCATTGGTTTTATGATTAAATTTTAGAATTGTAAAAATACATTTTTTAAGTAAAGGTTTCTACCTGGTTTCAACGCACAAAAAAAGAAGCCGTCTCGATACAACATTCGAGGCGGTTTTATTATTTCTGGTTTTT
>DAMCFT010000012.1:0-43124 GCA_032057205.1 Kaistella sp. | reverse complement strand
AAAAAGCTCCCAATAAAGCAAAAAAAACCGCCTCAGTATTGAGACGGCTTCTTTTATTTATAATGTTTCTTTCAGCCATTCGAAGAATTCACGCTGCCAGACCAATCCGTTTTGCGGATTCAGGACCCAGTGATTTTCATTTGGGAAATACAGGAATTTAGATTTCAACCCCCGCAACTGCGCGGCCTGGAAAGCTTCCTGACCTTGTTCATAAGGTACGCGGTAATCGATCCCACCCTGAATTACCATAATCGGGGTGTTCCAGTTCTTCACGTAGTTTGACGGATTAAACTCCGTGTATGATTTTGGCAGTGGTTCATCATACGGCGACCCGCCCAGATCCCAGTTGGCGAAAAACAATTCTTCTGTGGTCAGATACCAGGATTTCATATCGAATAAACCGTCATGCGCAATAAAGGTTTTAAAACGATTTTCATGAATTCCGGCCAGCATAAATACACTGTAGCCACCGTAGCTTGCACCCACAGCGCCCATTCGGTTAGCGTCCACATACGGAAGCGTGGCTGCAAAATCTGCAGCTGAAAGGTAGTCCTTCATTACCTGTCCGCCCCAGTCTTTAGAAATTTGCTCATTCCAGGCAGTTCCCCAGCCCGGCATGCCGCGACGGTTCGGTGCTACGATAATATAATCGTTGGCCGCCATCAGCGAAAAATTCCAGCGCGTGCTGAAAAACTGGGTTAATCCTGATTGCGGGCCACCCTGGCAATACAGCAACGTTGGATATTTTTTAGCCGGATCGAAATTTGGCGGATAGATAAACCATACACCCATCTCTTTACCGTCCGTAGTCTTCACCATTTTAAGTTCGGTTCTGGAAGGTTTCGTCTGTGCGTAAAAATCCTTATTCACCTCCGTTAGCTGCGTCATGCTTCCTTTGCGTGTGTTCACCATAAATAAATCCGCATTATGGTTCATATCGGTGCGCGACACCAATACGGCATTTTTAGTATCAGCAAAAATATCGTTGACATCAAAGTTTCCGGCGGTGACCTGCTTTACGGCAGCTGATTTTGGATCTACAGAGAACAGATGTTTTGTGCCGCGGTAGGCCGTGGTGAAATAGATCATTTTGCTGTCCTGCGACCATTTTACGGCGCCGGCCACCGTTTCATCCCAGCCCTGTGTCAGGTTGCGCACGGTACCTGTTTTCCAATCCATGATTTTAATATCATTCTTATCGGCTTCGTAGCCGTTTCTCGCCATGGAGGTCCAGGTAAGATATTTGCCGTCCGGAGAAAACACCGGCTGGGTGTCATACCCTTTATTGCTTTCCGTCAGGTTGCGGGTATTGCCGGTGGTAAGGTCGTATGCGAAAATATCGGTATTGGTAGATGTGGCGTACTCCTTACCGCTCAAAGGCTTTGTTACATACAGCAATTGCGCCGAATCCGGTGACCAGACAAAATCTTCGCTGCCGCCAAACGGACGCTGCGGTGAATCCCACGGTTTGCCTTCCAGTAAATCTTTCGCGTTAATAACGGGTTGGCCGACACTCACTACAAAGACGTGATTGTACTTTCCTTCATTGAAATAATCCCAATGGCGGTGATTCAGGTCTGTGTAAATATGCCCGGTAGATTTTGGCGTGTCAGTGTATTTATCTTTTGCCAGCACTTTTTCAACCAGGACTTCTTTGCTGAACGCTATTTTTTGCCCATCGGGGGAAATCACAATATTATCAGCGTCTCCTATATTATAAAATTCCGTCCAGGATTTTCCGGCATCCGTGGATTTATACAGCATCTCGCCCTCTTTGGCATATAAACCGTTTTTGTCCCACTGCACCAGCGATTTTTTACCAAAATCCACCGCTGTACTTACAGAATTTTTAAGGTTAAGAAAATAGGATTTCTTATTGTTTTTTTCGGTGTTTACATCGGTTTGCGCAATGGTGTACAGCAACGCATGCTGATCCGGTGAAACGGCTGAAACACTCAACCGGTTCATGGTCCACAATTTCTCGGGCGTCATCACATCTTGCGCGTTCATCAAAAAAGGTGCGGCCAAAGCCACGAGGGTATTTTTTATTTTCATTAAAAAAACTTTTTACAAATATAATTATTAAGAAACGGTTAATTTACTTTGGACAGCTGACTTCAACTCTTTGATAAACTGTTCCGGTTCCTCCGGACTGATCATGAATAGTTTTCCATTTTTTAATTTTATTCCTAGCTTTTTCTTTTGGTTGGTCACCCACCATATTTCATTACCGTTGAAAAGGCCGTAATAACCAAATAAACCACCCACTCCCAGTGTGCGGAAATGCGGTAAAGCCTCCGCGCGACAAACATTTTCTATATCGCGAAGCATCAGACTTTTTTCCCGGCTCAGATTTTTTATTGTCACTGTATTGTCGTTAATAATAAATACAGATGGCTTCGAAATGTAGGCTATTACAACAATACCTATTAAAATGACAGAAATAAAACTTTTGTAAAACGGAGAAGCCTCCGAAAGATTAATCGAGACAATGACCAAAGCTAAAAGGATCAGTATTGCAAGCGTAATTACTTTTACGCTTTTGTCAGCGGCAGCAGGAAGAAAGCTAGCCATATCTATAGTTGTAACAAATTATTTTCCGGTGTGTAATCGAAGAAAATTCCGTTGTCTATCTTCACCGCTTTTACCTTTTTATCGGTGGAATATTCGCCACTGAAATACGGCTGCGTTTCCCAGACACCAGGCGTGAATTTTTGCTGTGAAAACGTGCCGTCCGTATATTCATAAATCACCGTAAAAGGAATAGCAAATCCACCCGCATTTCGCACCGTGAATTTTACGAGATTATTTTCCTGTACCGCGGAGGTTAATTTTAAATCAATATAATTAGTACTGAAGAACCAGTTTTTCCAGAACCAGTTGAGGTTCTGCCCGCTGCCGGTATTAAAACTGTAGAAGAAATCCCATGGCGTCGGATGTTTGCCCGCCCAGGTACTCATGTAATAATGCAGGGTTTGCTTAAATTTCTGATCGCCTAGCAGGTCTTTGAGCGCCAGATATGCGAATGCCGGTTTAATATACGCATTACTGCTGTAACCCATACCCGTAAGCTGGCTGCTCATGGAAATGAGCGGCTGGTCATGCTCGGCAGAAGGGTCATAAATATATTTCTTCACACGGAAATCAGTAAATGCCTTATCGTTAAATTCTTTTCCGTTCTCCGCTTCACCGATCAGATATTCAAATGCCGTCACCCAGCCCTCGTCCATAAAAGCATACCGGGTTTCATTGGTTCCCATCATAAACGGAAAGTAGGTATGCGCGATTTCATGATCTACGGTTTGGCGCGCGTCGGCAAAATCATCCGGCACCGAGGTATCGTTGATCATCATCGGGTATTCCATATCTGCAAAGCCCTGGAAACCCGTCATTGTCGGATAAGGATATTCAATTCCCGGCCAGTTCTCCGAAAACCATTTAATGCTGTACTGCTCCCATTCCACATATTTTTCAAAGTCGGGCGTTCCGGCTTTATAGGTGGACTGCGTACTCACCCGCTTGGATGCCAACTGTACACTGGCAGCATCCCAGATATAGGAAGCGCTGACCGCAAAGGTAAAATCAGGCACATTTTGGGCCGTAAATTTCCAGGTATTGCGGGGGTTTTGCTTGGTAACGCGCCGCGCTTTCATATCCGCTGCAGTTGCCACATGGATTACCTCATCTGAACTTAATGACTTTTGGAAACGCTGCGCAACTGCCGGCTGCAATACTTCATTCGGATTTTGGAAAATCCCGGTCGCATACACCACATAGTTTTTTGGCGCGGTGACCGCCACTTCATAATTATTGAAGTTATTATAGAATTCTCCTCTGCCCATATGCGGGAGTTTATCCCAGCCGTTATAATCATCATAAACCGAGATGCGCGGATACGCGTAGGCACAGAAGAATGTGGTGTCATCAATCTGTCCTTCGCGGCCGCTCTGTTTTGACAAAGGGTAAGACCATTCCATTTCTATTTTATGGGTAGCGCCTGCGGCCAGCGGCTGGTCCAGCTTTACTTCGTGAAATGTTTCCCAGTCGGCCGAATTAACCTTGTACGTTTTACCGTTAATTTTCAGTGATTTTAAATTCAGTCCGGCACTCAGAAAATCGGTGGCTGCTTTTGCATTTCGGGGCGAGGTGGGCTTATGCAGATTGTTCACGAAACGGATAACAAGCGTCTTCAGGTCATCCGGGGAATTGTTGGAATACATAATGGTTTCCTTTCCGGAGATCGTTTTTGTGTGTACATCTACATTAAAATGAATATTATAATCACCGCCGTTTTGCCAATAGCGCGCACCGGGCTTTCCGTCAATGGAACGGGTTTGCTGGTTATATGCTTTTGCAATATTGCGCGGCATCCATAAATCCTGCGCCTGAACAGTTACTGATGAAACTAAGAACACGGCCGCGACACAGGCCTTTAAAGAAACTGAAGAGAAAGTCATTGCTGAAAATTAAAAGAATTTATAAAGTTAACGAGTGAAAATACCGGAAACAAGTGAACTGATGAAGGACAGCGCGATACTAAAGATAAACGCCCAGCCGAAATTATCGATTGTCATCCCGCTCACGAAATTAGCTGCCAGCAGCACAACGATCGCATTAATAACCAAGGAAAAAAGACCCAACGTAATAATCGTCAGCGGTAATCCCAATATTTTAAGAATCGGTGTAACGATCAGATTCAATATTCCCAGAATAAGCGCAAAAACAACGGCCGTTCCAAAGCTGTCCATATGCACACCGGAAAGAATATAGGTGAGTGCGAAGGCCACTACGGCAGTAACCAACAATCGGATAATTAAATTCATAATTCTATTTTTTTGTTAAAAGTAATAAATATTCAGGAAGAAGGACTGCTTTTGCTTAGTAATAATGCAGGTTCCACCCTCTGTTTAGCGATAATTTTATTATCTTCATCGCCAAAATTTTTAGTCAATGAAAAACTATGCTAAACTCTGGATGGTTTCCACCGTTCTCGCAGTCAGCGTGCAGGCGCAGACTCAGGAACAGGTGGTGAAAAACATTATGAATGAAACGTACCAGAACTCTCAACTCGAAACACTTGCTTATGAACTGATGGACGGCATCGGGCCGCGCCTGGTGGGCAGTCCTAAAATGCAGCAGGCACATGACTGGGCCGTACAGCGTTTCCAGAATTGGGGAATCAGTGCGCAAAATGAAAAATGGGGTGAATGGAAAGCCTGGGAACGGGGAACTTCATCCGTAGAAATGGTACAGCCTTATGCCAAATCCATCGAAGGGATGCAGCTGGCCTGGAGTCCGTCCACACCTTCGCGCGGTATTACCGCCGATGTGGTGATGCTGCCGATATTTACCTCCAAAGAAGATTTTCAAAAGTGGCTGCCTTCCGTTAAAGGAAAGCTGGTGATGGTTTCGCAATACATGCCAAGCGGCCGGCCGGATTACAACTGGAAAGAGTTTGCCACGCCGGAGTCTTACGAAAAGATGAAAAAAGAAGCGCAGGAGCAGG
Organism: Kaistella sp.; assembly: GCA_032057205.1. Taxonomy (GTDB): domain Bacteria; phylum Bacteroidota; class Bacteroidia; order Flavobacteriales; family Weeksellaceae; genus Kaistella. The sequence goes on along the minus strand of DAMCFT010000012.1, from coordinate 37,618 downwards.
CAGAAAACTGGCGTAAATCCATTGCTGCTACGGGCGAGAACTCCAGAACACTGAATACAACTTTGGAAACTGCTGGCGCGGCGGGCATCTTGTCTTCGTACTGGTCACGCGGGTTCGGTGTAAATAAAATATTCGGAGCCAACACAAAAAAGATTCCGGTATTTGATATTGCACTGGAAGATTATGGACAGCTGTACCGCATGATTCAGCACGGCACTACGCCGAAACTCAAACTGCAGGCAAACAGCAAAGACCGCGGCACGGCACCGACTTTCAATACGGTGGCAACCATTAAAGGTTCCGAAAAGCCAGATGAATACGTAATCCTTTCTGCCCACCTGGATTCCTGGGATGGCGGCACCGGTGCGACTGATAACGGCACTGGCAGCATCACGATGATGGAAGTAGCGCGTATTCTGAAGAAATATTACCCAAATCCAAAACGCACGATTGTAGTTGGACTTTGGGGCAGCGAAGAGCAGGGGCTGAATGGCTCCCGCGCCTACGTTTCTGCACACAAAGCAGAGATGCCAAATGTACAGGCCGTTTTCAATCAGGACAACGGAACAGGACGCATCGCGAATATCAGCGGCCAGGGATTCCTGCATTCTTACAATTACCTGGGCAGATGGTTGCGCGCGGTACCACGTGAATTAACGAAAGACATCGAGTATTCCTTCCCTGGCTTCCCAGGTGGTGGCGGATCAGACCACGCGTCTTTTGTGGCAGCAGGTGTGCCGGCGTTTATGCTGAGTTCTTTGAACTGGAGCTATGGCACGTACACCTGGCATACCAACCGTGATACCTACGATAAAATTGTTTTTGATGATTTAAAGAGCAACGTAGCCACCATTGCTATTTTAGCCTATATGGCCAGTGAAGATCCGGAGAAAGCATCTGCCGAGAGAATCGCAATGCCAATGGACAACAGCGGTTCACCGCTGAAATGGCCGGAAGTGAAAGAGCCTACCCGAAAAGGAGGTTTCGAATAAACTGGGATTTTTCCGGACCTATAAACGGTACAAGCAATGCTGCGGCGGCGCTTGTACCGTTTTTTTTTATGCACAACAATCAGCTGAAAAACAATCCGTATTTCGACTTTACGTTTTGGAAAAGGAATTTTTTATATCTGTTCTGAAATTTTGGTTGATAATTTGCAAGCTATCCAACATGGAACAAAACTACAGTAACCACAAAAAATTTTACGCGCCGCACCATTTCATTTTTTTGCCTTTGCTGATGGTATTACTCGTTTTTGGCATCTGGAAAGCTTTTGCGGATGAAAGTTTGCAACTTATGTGGATTCTTTTTGCTACCGCTGTTTTTTTAATCCTGTATTTAGCTTTGATGGTTCGCCAGCATTATGCCCTTGGAAACCAGAACAGAATTGTTCGGCTGGAATTTAAGCAACGTTATTTCGAGCTTACCGGCAAACGTTCTGATCAAGTGCAAAACAAGTTAACATTTGACCAGATTGCAGCACTGCGATTTGCCTATGACGACGAGTTCCTGCAGTTGCTGGAGCGCACCTTGGAGGAAAATTTAACCGGTGATGCCATTAAGAAAGCCATTACCAAATGGCGGCCGGACCATCACCGTGTCTAGATAATAAACACATTAAATCATTTATAAACATTAAAAAAGAAAATTATGAAAAAGTACACATTTTTAACGTTAGCTGTGTTTGCACTATTTACCGTCACCGGCTGTGATGCCATCGGTACTATTTTTAAAGCCGGTATGTGGTGGGCGTTCTTCCTGGTTGGCGCCGTAATCGCGCTTATTATCTGGTTATTTACCCGCGGTAAATCTTAAGTCCATGCAGGCCGCAGAACCAAGCATTGAACTGGTTTCGAAAATTAGTGCTTCCCGGATCGTGAAAATCATGAAAGATCCGGTAAAATCAGCGCGTGCTGTGAAACTGATCTACAGTAACGACAGCGAAACCGAAGGTTTTACCAGGAAAAAATTTGGGAAGGGATTTGCTTATTATCTGAATGGCAAGAAAATCACAGATGCCGACGAACTGGTCAGAATTAAACAGCTGGCCATTCCGCCGGCGTGGAAGGATGTCTGGATTTGCGCCGCACATAACGGCCACCTTCAGGCCACGGGAATTGATGCGCGGAACCGCAAACAGTACCGTTATCATCCTGTGTGGAACGCGTTGCGAAATCACACCAAATTTTATCGCATGCTGCAGTTCGGTGAAGTGTTACCGAAAGTAAGATTACGGCTCGAGCAGGATCTGGCACACCGAAAACTGGACAAAACAAAAGTTCTGGCGCTCGTCGTTAGTTTGATGGAGCGCACAAATATCCGAATTGGTAATAATATTTATGAAAAAATGTACGGCTCCTTCGGACTAACTACTTTAAAGGATAAGCATGTCGAAATTAAAGGTCAAAAAATAAGATTCAGCTTTAAAGGCAAAAAAGGAATTTATCATGACATCGATCTGAAAAACAGGAAACTGGCAAAAGCCGTTAAAAACTGCCGGGATATCCCGGGAAAGGAATTGTTTCAGTTTTATGATGAAGAAGGAAAACACCACGCAATAGAAAGCGGGATGGTGAACGATTACATAAAAGAAATCAGCGGCGAAGATTTCACGGCCAAAGATTTTCGGACTTGGTCCGGCACGGTGAACGCGCTGATTGCCATAAAACATATTGAAGAAGAAGCTGAACCGGAAGAAAAAAAAACATTAAAACAGAAAATTAAACAGGCGGTGGAACTGGTCGCCTGCGAACTGGGAAACACCAGCACCGTTTGCCGGAAATACTATATCCATCCGCTGCTCATTAACCTGTATGAAAATGAGGCAATTGACTCCTACCTGAAAGAACTGGACCAAATCGAGGAAAACGATGGGCAAGCGGGCCTGACTGCCGAAGAAAAAATTGTCATGAAAATCCTGAAAAACGAAAAACCGCTCTGATGCCTGAAGGTCCCACACTGGTTGCTATCAAAAAACAGTTAAAACGCTTCGAGGGTAAAATCGTCACAGATAGTGGCGGTTATAACAATGACTATGGCGTGCAGATCTCGGGGCAAAAGCTTAACCGTATTACAACTTTTGGAAAGTACCTTCTCCTCTATTTTGAAGATTGTATCATCACCGTTCATTTTGGTTTATTTGGCAGTTTCCTGATCAATGACCGCAAGAAAGTAAATGCCAGTTTCTTTCTTGTCTTTCAAGAAGATTTTATTAATTTTTACATTGTTAAAGTAAAACAGTTACCGCTTGATTTCGATTTTGATTGGAAACTCGATCCGTTTTCTCCCGCGTACGACTGGAAAGCAACCAAGAAAATAGTGCTTGAGAAATTTGCAGAAAAGCAGGTGGGCGACATTCTGCTGGAACAAGCTGTGTTTCCGGGTCTGGGGAACATCATCAGAAACGAAGTCTTATTCCTGAGCAAGATCCACCCCGAAAGTATTGTTTCGAAAATCCCGGCTAAAAAGCTGAAAGAATTGCTTCTTACCATTCAGGAGTTTTCTGTTGCATCGGTAGAATTAATCGAACAAAAAATATGGAAGTCAACCGCCTCTGTTTACAAGAAACAGCAATGCAATGGACAGCCTGTCTCGGAGGTTGTTTCCGCAAAGATTAAAAGGAAGACGTATATCGTCGAAGGCCTGCAAAAAGTTTATCAGTAATTATTTCAACGTAATCCATGTGGGCACATGATCGCTCGTTTTTTCCCAGCCGCGCACTTCCTTATCAACGCCACCCGACGTTAGCCTCTGCGCCAACTCAGCCGTTAGCAGGAAATGGTCAATCCGCATGCCTGCATCTCTTTCATATGCTTTGCGGAAATAATCATAAAATGTATATATTTTCTTATCGGGATACAGTTTTCGAAGCGCATCCGTCCAGCCTTGTTGTAGGATTTCCTGGAAAACATCCCGCACCTCAGGAAGAAACAAAGCGTCTTTTTCGTATTTCTCCGGTTTGTACACATCAGCCGGTGTTGGGATGATATTAAAATCTCCTGTAATAACCACCTTTTTGCCCGAAGTAATTAGCACTTCCGTATGTGCCGCAAAACGCTGCAGCCAGTTAAGTTTATAGTCGAACTTGGGCCCGGGTGTCGGGTTTCCGTTAGGTACATAGATACAGACAACTGTCATATCGCTATATTCCACTTCCAGGAATCGGCTGGCCTCATCTGTATCATCACCCGGCAGGGCCGTACGGATGACCTTTGATTTTTCTTTAGATAAAATTGCGACCCCATTCCAGCTTTTTTGGCCCACCCAGTGCGCATGGTATCCGGCATTGAACAATTCCTCTTCAGGAAATCTATCCTGCGGTGCTTTTAATTCCTGCAGACAGGCAATATCAGGTTGACTTTTTTCAAGCCATTGCAGCAACACCGGCAAGCGGCTGCCGATTCCGTTTACATTGTAGGTAGCAATTTTCATAGAAATATTATTTCGGAATACTTCAACAAAATGCACGCCTTTAGACTATCAGATCAGATATAAAAAAATCCTCCCTCAAAAAGAGAAAGGATTCATAACTGAAAATTATTAAAATCACGGATAAGGAGCAATCTCTACTTCCAGGCCGTGGATTTCCGTAGTAATGTGGATCTGGCAGCCCAGGCGGCTGTTATCCTGTACATACAGTGCTTCGCCCAGCATCGCATCTTCTTCATCACCCATCTCTTCGAGCAGCTCTGCACCGGACTTCACATAAACCTGACACGACGCGCACATAGCCATCCCGCCGCAAACGCCAATGGTTCCTTCCTCAGCTAATTCGTAGGAACGAATCACTTCCATCAGGTTCATCGACATATCGGTTGGTGCCATTACTTCATGAACTTCGCCCTGGCGGTCGGTTATTTTTAACTGAATATCCTGCATGTATTTCTTTATTAAATTTCCTAATCAATCTTTTTCACCACTGCTTTTTCAGCTTCCTTACGGCTGCCGTCGAAACCATCAATTCCGCTCACGGTGGTGTATTTAAGCACAAACTTTTTACCCGGGTTCAGCATATTGTACACGCTCTGGCACATTAGCGTAGCTTCGTGGAAACCACACAGAATCAGCTTGAGTTTCCCCGGATAAGTGTTCACATCACCGATAGCATACACACCGGGAATATTGGTTTGATAATCCAGTGCGTTATTAACAACGATGGCATTTTTTTCAATTTCCAAGCCCCAGTTCGCAATATCGCCCAGCTTTGGTGTCAGTCCGAAGAGCGGAATCAGATAATCTGTTTCCAGTTCGGTCACTGCGCCCTCGCGCTCCACGGTAATCGCTTCCAAATGGGATTCGCCTTTCAGGCCGGTTACTTCGGCCGGGGTCATTAATTTAATTTTTCCCTGATCTTTTAGTTGTTGAACTTTCTCAACAGAATCCAGTGCGCCCCGGAACTCATTTCTTCGGTGGATCAGCGTTACTTCACTTGCTACGTTCGCCAGGAAAATAGACCAGTCCAGTGCAGAATCTCCCCCGCCGGCTATCACCACACGCTTTCCGCGGAAATGTTCAGGATCTTTTACAAAATATTCTACACCGTTTTCCTCATATTTTTCCAGATTTTCCAGCTGCGGTTTTCTCGGTTCGAAGGTTCCCAGGCCGCCGGCAATAGCTACTGCTTTCGCATGATGCACGGTACCTTTATTGGTCACTACTTCAAAAGTGCCGTCTTCCAGTTTAGTTAAAGTCTGGGCGGTTTCTCCCAAGGTGAAACCGGGCTGGAACTGCTTAATCTGTTCCATCAGGTTGTCAACCAGATCGCCGGCATTGATAGAAGGAAAACCAGGAATATCGAAAATAGGCTTTTTAGGATAAAGCTCTGTCAGCTGTCCGCCGGGTTGTGGCAAAGCATCAATCAGATGGCATTTCAGCTTAAGTAAACCTGCTTCAAAAACAGCAAAAAGGCCGGTAGGCCCGGCACCTATTATCAATATATCGGTTGTAATCATCTATTCTTTGTTTTGATTTAAGATTTTCAAATTTACGAAATATTAAAAGAAATTATACTAAACATGATTATTCTCACCTGAGTCCTGCTGCCAAAATGGTGCATTTTTCAGTATGGCAGATATTTTGCAAATTTACGGCTATGAAAAAGATTTTATTCCTCTGCAGCCTTGTGTTGATGGTACTCTCACCGGCGCAGAAGCTCTCTAATATTCAATCCGGAGAAGTACTCCGTTACCGAATTCATTATGGCGTTTTAACGGCCGGAAATGCCACACTCACTACCTTAAAAACAAACTACCGTGGACAGCCACATCTATATGTGAAAGGATATGGACGAACCACCGGTGCCGTGCGTGCGTTTTTTAAAGTAGAAGATTTATACGAAAGCTATATTAATTACAATACCGGCCTGCCGAGTTATTATGTGCGCAACGTGCAGGAAGGGACTTATACTCAGCATTTTCAGACCACTTTTAATCATAACAATAACACGCTTTCCTTGACTGACAAGGAGAAGAATACCGTGCGCACACTTCCCTCGGTGAAAGGAATGCAGGATATGCTGTCGGCTTTCTACTTTTTGCGCACGATGAGCAATCAGGAACTTCGCCCTGGAAGTACCCACCGGTTGAGCGTCTGGATTGACGATGAAATGTTTCCGTTTCAGCTGCGCGTGACCGGCACTGAAAATGTGAAAACCAAGTACGGTTATATTAATTGCTTAAAGATCGTTCCGCAGGTGATCAGTGGCCGAGTTTTTAAAGACAAGGAGGGCGTCACGCTATGGGTGAGTAATGATGCCAACCATATTCCGGTTTCTATTAAAGCAGAACTGGCCGTGGGAAGCTTAAAGGCTGATCTGGATGGATACAGCAATGTGAAGTATCCGCTGAGATTTACGAGATAACTTTAGATCTTAAACATAAAAAGCCGTTTTATCTGCTGATGAAACGGCTTTGTTTTTTCTAAAATGATCTTTATAAACTTTTAAACTGCTGAAGCATTCGCTTGTCGTTTTCGAAGAACATGCGAATGTCGCTCATTTGGTACAATAGCATTACAATCCGCTCGATTCCCATTCCAAAAGCGTAACCGGAATATTTTTCAGGATCAATGTTAACATTGGTCAGAACGGCCGGGTCCACCATACCACAACCCATAATTTCCAGCCAGCCGGTACCTTTGGTAATACGGTAATCGGTCTCCGAATTCAGGCCCCAGTACACATCCACTTCCGCACTTGGTTCAGTGAACGGGAAATATGACGGTCTTAACCTGATTTTAGATTTCCCGAAAAGTTCGGTTGTAAAATACTGAATCGTTTGTTTCAGGTCAGCAAAGCTCACATTCTGGTCAATATACAATCCCTCTATCTGATGGAAAATACAATGCGACCGTGAGGAAATAGCTTCATTACGGAACACGCGGCCCGGCGAAAGAATTCGGATTGGCGGCTCGTTCTGCTCCATATAACGTATCTGCACAGACGAGGTGTGTGTCCTAAGCAGAATATCCGGATTGGTTTCAATAAAGAAAGTGTCCTGCATATCGCGCGCCGGATGATATTCCGGCAGATTCAGTGCGGTAAAATTATGCCAGTCGTCTTCTATCTCCGGACCGTCGGCCACAGCAAATCCAATCGAGCGGAAAATTTCAATAATGCGGTTTCGTACCAGGCTGATCGGATGGCGGGAACCGAGCTCAGTCGGGAAACCCGGTCTCGTCAGGTCTTCCTTCTGTTCCGCAGTTTCGGTAACCAAGCCTTCTTTCAGAGTTGCCAGTTTTTGTTCCACTGCCTGTTTCAGCTGATTGATACGCTGGCCAAATTCCTTTTTCTGATCGTTCGGAACTTCCTTAAACTTAGAAAAAATATCATTCAGGATACCTTTTTTTCCGCTAAAGCGAATGCGGAACTGTTCGATTTCTGCTGCGTTCGATGAGGTGAACGCGTCAACTTCCTGCAATAATTCCTGTATTTTTTCTAACATTTCTAAGGTTTAATTTGAAGAGGCAAAAATACAATTTTTCATTGTATAAAGCGCGTAGCACAGAATTCTTTATGTTCATATATCTTTCTGCAACTCGATCAGCAAAGCGTCCAGCGCATGTTTGCGATGACTTATTTTATTTTTTTCGGCGGCGGGCATTTCGGCAAAAGTGATCTGGTGGCCGTCCGGCACAAAGATGGGGTCATATCCAAATCCCTGAACGCCCTTTGTATCTGTGGTCAGATGACCATACACGCGGCCTTCAACATAGCGCTCGCCGGTTTCATCTGCCAGGCACATCACCGTCACGAAATATGCGCGGCGGTTTTCAATAGCTTCCATTTCTTCTAAAACTTTCTCTATATTTTTTGCAAAATCATGATCACCGGCATACCGTGCCGAAAAGATCCCGGGCCGTCCGTCCAGCGCTTCCACTACGAGACCGGAGTCATCACCCACGCTTGCTTTTCCTGTTTTTTCAAAACAATACTTTGCTTTAATGCAGGCGTTTTCATGGAAGGTTGCACCATCCTCGACAATTTCTTCGTGCAAATTAAAATCCGTGAGCGAGCGCACTACATACTGGCTGTTCAAGATTTGCTGGATTTCTTCTTTTTTATGCTGGTTATGAGTGGCAACCAATAATTCTTTCATATAATTTTTTTAGTCGTTTTCGCGATAATGAATTCTGTTTCTGCGCAGAAAAATAGTAGTGAACAAGGCAAATATGATGATTCCAATCGCAAGTAAGACATAAGGCTTCAGCCCGGTAGCCTCGGAAATACTTTCGGAAGTAGTATAAAATATCAGTAAGCTGCTGATCAAATTATTAAAGGCGTGCAGCAATATAGGCATCAGCAGACTTTTGGTCTTATAATACACCAGACCCATCACACAGCCAAGTAAAACAGCCCCGACAAACTGCCACGGATTGGCATGGACCACGCCGAATAGAACAGCAGAAAGCAAAATTGCGTACATCGGCTTCATTCCTTTTCTAATCAGTCCTTTCTGAATAATTCCCCGGAACACAATTTCCTCGAAGAGCGGCGCCATGAAGACGGCCAGCACCACCAAGGTCGCCGGGTCTGTCGTCATTCTGTCCATTAATTTTTGGAAAATGTCAAACGCAGGACCGAAGAACGGACCGGTTGTCGGGATGAGATTGGTGAAAAATTCCGCAATGAGCATCATCCCCGCCATCATCGGAAAAATTAAAAGATACGTGCCAAAATTGGCCGTGGACATATTGAAGTTCAGCTTTTTCCCGGTTTGAGTGCGCACCATAAAATAATCAAAGGCGAAAATAGCACCCAGGAAGCCACAGGCGTTCGTAATCAGTAAATTAAAATTTTCTAAAAAGCTGTTCGCCGGCAGCATTGACATTAATAATGATATCAGTACGCTTGCCAACACACTCCCCGCCATCATTCCCACAAACAGCAGCAATCCACCGAGCCAGCCGAAGGTAAAACCACTTTGTGTACGGTCCTTCATAATTTTAAATTTCCACAAATATAAACATACACCGGGGAAACGGACCGTAACTTTTCAAATGAAAGAATGACAAAACGCTGATTTTCAGAATTCATAAAAAAACACGATTTTTGCACCCACAAATTTAGCTATGGCAGAACTTCTGAAAGAGATACAGAAAAGAAAAACATTTGGCATTATTGCGCACCCCGATGCCGGGAAAACCACGTTGACGGAAAAACTGCTGTTATTCGGTGGTGCAATTCAGGAAGCTGGCGCCGTGAAATCCAATAAAATTAAGAAAGGTGCAACGTCTGACTTTATGGAAATTGAAAGACAGCGTGGAATTTCCGTAGCCACTTCCGTACTCGCTTTTGAATATAAAGGGCACAAAATCAATATTCTCGATACGCCGGGCCACAAAGACTTCGCAGAGGACACCTACCGTACGCTGACGGCCGTAGATTCCGTGATTGTGGTAGTAGATGTTGCCAAAGGGGTTGAGGAACAGACCGAAAAACTGGTGCAGGTTTGCCGCATGCGCAATATCCCGATGATTGTGTTCATCAATAAACTGGACCGAGAAGGAAAAGACGCCTTTGACCTGCTTGATGAAGTGGAACAAAAGCTGGGACTTTCGGTGGTGCCACTCTCCTTGCCTATCGGGATGGGAAGCGATTTCCAGGGAATTTATAATATCTGGGAACATAATATTCAGTTATTCCTGGAAGAAAAGAAACAGAAAGTAAGTGAAACCATCCGCTTTGATGATATTAATGATGAAGCGATAGATGAAGCCATTGGCAAGAAAGCCGCCGAAACACTGCGCGAAGAGCTGGAACTCATTCAGGAAGTGTATCCGGAATTTAACCGCGAAGATTATATGGCGGGTAACCTGCAGCCGGTATTCTTTGGTTCCGCCCTGAATAACTTTGGCGTACGGGAACTGCTGGATGCTTTTATCCAAATTGCACCGAATCCGCAGGCAAAGGAAAGCGATATCCGCATTGTAAAACCGGAGGAAAAGAACTTCAGTGGTTTTATCTTTAAAATTCACGCCAACATGGATCCGAAGCACCGCGACAGGCTGGCTTTTGTGAAAATCGTTTCCGGAACTTTTAAAAGAAATGAAAATTATCTGCTGGTCCGCGAGAACAAAAAAATGAAATTCAGTTCACCGAATGCTTTCTTTGCTGACAAAAAAGAAGTGGTGGACGAAAGTTTCCCGGGTGATATTGTCGGTCTGCACGATACCGGGAATTTCAGGATTGGCGATACACTGACGGCCGGAGAAAAACTAAGCTTTAAAGGAATTCCCAACTTTTCGCCGGAACATTTCCGTTACATTAATAATGATGATCCGCTGAAAGCAAAACAACTTGCCAAAGGAATCGATCAGTTAATGGATGAAGGGGTGGCACAGCTCTTTACGCTCGAAATGAACAACCGAAAGGTAATTGGAACCGTGGGCGCGCTTCAGTACGAAGTTATTCAATATCGTCTCGAGCATGAATACGGTGCAAAATGTTCGTACGAACCATTATCCATTCACAAAGCCTGCTGGGTGGAAGCCGACGAGAAATCAGAAGAATTTAAGGAATTCGCACGGCTGAAACAGCGCTTCATGGCAAGGGACAAATATGGCCAGCTGGTTTTCCTGGCTGACTCGGCTTTTACGATCCACATGACACAGGAAAAGTTTCCCAATGTGAAACTGCACTTCATCAGTGAATTTGCCAACGCTTAAAATGAACTCTTACATACGCCTGAAATCTGGCGTATTTTTTTTTATGTTAAGGGAACAGAATTTGATTATTCTGGGTCGTAAAAATAAAGAAATGAAAAAACTCATCATACCCTTCTGCACACTGTTGCTGGCATTCTCCTGCAGTAAGCAGGAATTCACAGAAACGCGTGACTCCATTAACAAAGCCGATAGTTTGTTCACCAAAGCAAACCAAAGTCTGAAAACGATTGAGTCGATCACAAAACGCATCGCCGAGTCAAGCGGCGCAGTGAAAAAGGAAGTGGTGCCGGAAATTGAAAGACAAGCCAAAAAAGTCGATAGTCTTGCAAAAAATAAAAGCTGGAAAATTGATTCGATGCGTGTGCAGGTTCGTGAATTCGCGAAAAATGTGAAAGCCGGAAGTGATGTCGCACGCACGCTGGACTCGGCGAACAGCATGCTGAAAAATGGTGAAAATGCACTGAGCGTTTTAAGTAAAACCGCTGACCGGATTTTACAGCAAACCAAAGAATACACCAGTGGCAGCTCTGACTCTGATCAGGAAAAAAAACCGTTCCGTTCCGAACCGGTAGCGCCGGGAACCATCAGGCAGCAGGCCTCGCTGGAAATCCAGGTGGCAGATCTAAGCAAAGCAAAAAGCGAAATTGCGCAGGCCGCTGCTAATTACAACGCAGATATTATTGCAGAAAAATACAGCAATGACGAACGCCAGCAACAGGAAATTGTGCAGGTGCGCGTACCGTCGGAAGATTACAGAAACTTTTATAATGCCGTGGCAGCAATTCCCGGTATCGTTAAAAGCAAAACGATGATGCAGGACAGCCGTGCCACAGAAAGTGAAGTGGAAATTATGCTGGTTGCCGATGCGCAGCTGGCTTCCACCGGATTTCAACAAACCCCTACAATGGAACAGGATGCGCCGTTAGCCGATTTTCAGGAAGATCAAGGTGAGAAAACGGAAGGGACTTTAACGAAATTTTTGCTGGCCGTTCCGCTTCTCTTGTTATGTGTCATCGCGGTTCTTATTGTGAAAAGCCATAATAATAAACGTAAAGGATACGTGGAAACACCGGCCGAAGAACGATTTGAGGAGCGACGGGAAGCGAAAAAAGAAGCTGCCCGGGAAGTACAGCAAATAACCGGAGAACCGGCCGCTGACCGCGCCGATGCTGCTGAAGAAGCCAAACGTGCGAAATCAGATGATGACTATTCCCGTTTCATGCCGGGCAACCAAAATCCTAACGACGCAGAAACAGGAAATAAACCGTAACAGCAACTGCCATTAAACCGGCGTAAATATAGATCAGCGTTTTTTGCTTATTTGCCACGGCAATTAACAGCAAACCGGCAATCCCCAACAGTAGTAAGGCGATTTTGAAAGCTGCTTCTTCCACAAAAATCGAGGAAGCGATGACCGCCAGAGATAAAAAGTGATACACGCGCCGGCGTGGATTGGGAGTATTTTCCATAGTTCTTTTTAAAAACAAATCCTTTCCGCAAAGAAAGGATTTATTGTTGTAATAATTATTTTTTGTTGACTACGCGGTCTACAATATAACGTGTGTTGCCACGCCACGGCAGCACGCCGTTGTATTCCTTGTAATGCAGATCGAAATGCTTGCCGCTGTTTTCTTCCAGTTCTTTGAACACGCTTTCATTTTCAACCGAGAATTCAAATTCATATGAGGTGAGGCCGCCGGTTTTACCGCGGCCAAATCCTTCCTGAATGAGTTTTCCTTCATAGGTTTTCCAGACGTATCCTTTTTTCATGGCGTAATTCAGATAGCCGGATTTCACACCTTCCCCGAATACAAAAAAGTAGCGGTACCAGATGAATCCACCCAGAAATAGAAGCAGTGCTGCAATAACGATCCACAGATATTTCATCTCCTGAAAAGATTAAGAGTTTTTCGCCAGGCTGCGGGAAATTACAATCTTCTGAATTTCGGAAGTCCCCTCATAGATCTGCGTAATCTTCGCGTCGCGCATCATACGCTCCACGTGGTATTCCTTCACATAACCGTAACCCCCGTGGATTTGTACGGCCTCAATGGTTGTATCCATCGCAACTTGTGAAGCATACAGTTTCGCCATCGCGCCACTTTCGCTAATGTCCTTGCCTTCGTCTTTTTCCACCGCTGCTTTAAAGCATAACATCCGCGCCGCTGTAATTTGCGTCGCCATATCAGCCAGTTTAAAAGCAATTGCCTGGTGGTTAATAATTTCCGTTTTAAAAGCTTTGCGGGTTTTGGCATACTTCAGCGCAAGTTCATAAGCTCCGGATGCAATTCCCAGCGCCTGAGATGCAATTCCGATTCGGCCGCCATTCAGCACTGCCATCGCAAAATTAAATCCAAAGCCATCCTCACCAATTCTGTTTTCTTTCGGAACTTTTACATCAGTGAAAAGAAGTGAGTGCGTATCACTGCCGCGAATCCCCAGCTTATCTTCTTTTGGTCCGATTTCGAAACCTTCCCAGCCGCGCTCTACGATAAAAGCATTAATTCCTTTATGCTTCTTTTCAGCATCGGTTTGCGCAATTACAATATAATACGTTGCATTTCCACCGTTGGTGATCCAGTTTTTGGTGCCATTTAACAGGTAATGGTCGCCTTTATCGATTGCCGTAGTTTGCTGCGAAGTGGCATCGGAACCTGCTTCCGGCTCTGATAATGCAAAAGCACCAATCACTTCACCGCTTGCCAGTGGTGTCAGATATTTTTGTTTCTGTTCTTCATTACAGAATTTTTCGAGGCCGGCGCACACCAGTGAATTGTTAACGGACATGACGACTGCTGCGGAAGCGTCCACTTTGGCAATCTCTTCCATCGCCAGAACGTATGAAACACTGTCCATACCGGCACCTCCGTATTTCGGGTCAACCATCATCCCCAGAAAACCGAGTTCGCCCATTTTTTTAACCTGCTCGTGCGGAAATTTCTGTTCGTTATCGCGCTCGATCACGCCCGGAAGTAACTCCGCCTGTGCAAAATCTCTGGCAGCCTGCTGAATCATCAGCTGCTCTTCAGATAAATTAAAGTTCATAGAAAAATAAATTGTTTGGCTGTAAAAATACGATAAATAAAAAAATGGAAAAAATATAATTCTATTAAAAATTTTAGGAATGTTGCAGGTTTAAATAAAATTGATATTTTTACAACTGCACCGGACCTACCGGTAATATTGAAAGTTTAATCAACACCGCTTGGCTATGTCTATAAGAAGAACCTTTGATTTTGCACATAATGCATTACAGAAATATCCCCGAGAGGATATGTTTGTCACAAAATATAACGGCAAATGGCATAAAACGTCCACTGCCGATTTCCTGGCCAGAGGAAATGCTATTTCCAGAGGGTTACTTAAATTAGGCATTCAGCCGGGTGACAAGATTGCACTCATTACCACAGCAACCCGCACGGAGTGGGCTGTTATGGATCTCGGGATTTCACAAATTGGCGCCATCACAGTTCCGGTTTATCCGAGCATTTCGCCGGAAGATTATGATTTCATCTTTAATAACGCCGAAGTAAAATACTGTTTTCTTTCTGATGAAGCGCTTTATGAGAAAGTAGCCAAAATACGTCCGAATGTGCCTGCGTTGCAAGGAGTTTTCAGCTTCGATGAAATTGAAGGTGTAGCGAACTGGCAGGAAATTCTGGATCTGGGCGCAGATGACGCTACACAGGGAGAAGTGGAAGATTTATCCAATTCCATTAATTCGGAAGATGTAGCCACACTGATTTATACCTCGGGAACCACGGGCCGGCCAAAAGGTGTAATGCTTACCCACCAGAATATTGTTTCCAATGTGCTGGGTTCCAATCCGCGGATTCCGGTGGTTAAAGGGATGCAGTACAGCGACATGCGGATTCTAAGCTTTTTGCCGATCTGCCATATATTTGAACGGATGCTGTTTTATCTTTATCAGCATAACGGCTATGCAATCTGGTTTGCTGAAAGTATTGACAAAATGGGCGAAAACATTAAGGAAGTCCAGCCGCAAATCATGTCGGTGGTCCCACGACTCATTGAAAAAGTGTACGATAAAATCTATGATAAGGGAACCAGCGCCGGCGGTTTGAAAACCAAAATATTCCTGTGGGCACTGGGCGTCAATAAAAACAAAAAGGGGATCGGCAAACCATCCGGACTGAAGGAAATAATCGCAGACAAACTGGTATTTTCAAAATGGCGCGAAGGCTTGGGTGGAAATATTATTACGCTGGTTTCAGGTTCCGCTGCGCTCTCTGCTAGACTGAATAAATTATTCCAGAATGCGGGTATTCCTATTCTGGAAGGATACGGACTTACGGAAACCTCGCCTGTAATTGCAGTGAACAGTTTCGGGAAAATTAAAATCGGAACTGTGGGTCACCCGCTGGATAATGTGGATGTTAAAATTCAGGAAGACGGTGAAATTACAGTGAAAGGCCCTTCTGTTTTCAAAGGATATTTTAAAAACGAAGAAATGACCCGCGAGGTCTTCACCAATGACGGATATTTCAGAACCGGTGACATCGGCCATATAGACGATGAGGGATACCTGCACATTACGGACCGTAAAAAAGAAATGTTCAAAACCTCCGGCGGTAAATATATTGCGCCGCAGGTGATTGAAAACCTGGCAAAAGGTTCCAAGTTTATCGAACAGATCATGGTAGTGGGCGACGGCGAAAAAATGCCGTGTGCTTTAATCCAGCCGGATTTTAATTTCGCGAAAAACTGGGCGGAAAGAAAAGGACATGACCTCGGAACTTCTGCTGAAGAAATTGCGAAGAGCACCGTGCTGCACGACCGCATCAAAAAAGAAATCGATTACCTGAATACCAAGCTGGGACATTGGGAGCAAATCAAGCGCTTTGAGCTGACGCCGGATGTATGGTCGATAGACCTGGGATTGCTCACCCCTACCCTTAAACTCAAACGAAAAGCGGTGAAAGAAAAATACACTGATTTATATAACAAAATGTACGGTCATCAGAATTAATACTGGCCGATTACTACTCCACCGTCGTGCAGACTTTATCTTTAAACCGCTTCTGAACTGGAGCGGTTATTTATTATATTCCTTTACCAGACGAATAGTATAGTGAAGCACCTTTTGCAGTAAACCGGTCAAATTGTTCTACATTCGCGGCTACAAATAATTGCTATGTCTGAACCACGAAAAACAGCTGAAAAAGTACGCCTGCATGAACACAACCGCAACCGGGAACCTTATGATTTAGAAGCGCTGACGGCGGCCGTACCGGCATTGTCAGTATACATTAAACCAAATAAATATGGTGCGCTGTCCGTTGATTTCACGCAACCTGCTGCGGTAAAATTGCTGAATAAAGCATTGCTCAAACATTATTACGGGATCGACAACTGGGACTTTCCGGATGAGAACCTATGTCCGCCGGTGCCGGGCCGCGCGGACTATCTTCATTATATGGCCGACCTGCTGGCGCAGAGCAACTTCGGTGTTATGCCGCCGTCCCAGAAAATAACTGTACTGGACATTGGTACCGGTGCAAGCTGCATTTATCCGGTACTCGGCGTGGCTGAGTATGGCTGGAATTTCATCGCCTGTGATATTAACGCAAAATCGGTGGAATCAGCAGAGCAGATTGTTGCTGCAAATTCACAGTTAGCGGCGCGCGTCCGTTGCATGTTGCAGCCGGATGAGACGAAAATTTTTAAAAATATTATCAGCGCGGACCAGCGGGTGGATTTCAGCATGTGTAATCCACCTTTTCATGCCAGCACGGAAGAAGCAGCGAAAGGAACCCGGCGAAAAGCAAATAATCTTTCCGGAAAGCATGTTAAAAGGTGTGCACTCAATTTCAGTGGCATAAGCAAAGAATTGGTCTGTCCCGGTGGTGAGTTGGGTTTCATTAAAAATATGATTAGTGAAAGTGTGGAATTTGGCAAAAACATCTACTGGTTTTCCACACTGGTCTCGAAACAGTCGAACCTTAAAAGTATTTATAATACGTTGACGGATCACGAAGTAATGTCTGTAAAAACAATTCCGATGGGAACCGGCAATAAAGTGAGCCGGATCATCTGCTGGTCTTTCCTGGATAAAAAAGAACAGCAGGAATGGCGCGCAGCCCGCTGGAAGAAAGCATAATTTTACCGAAATTTCTTTGCGGCGGTGTGCCTTTTTCTTGGGAGTATATCCATCATTTATTTTGATATCTTTGAGTATCAAACTACTGCCATGCAAAAATGCCTTGAATGTAATGATCCGATTTTTGGCCGCAGCGATAAAAAGTTCTGCAATGATGGCTGCCGCAATTCCTACAACAACCGACACAATAAAGATGCAACGAATCTGATGCGCAACATCAATAACAAACTGCGCAAAAACCACCGCATCCTGGCCGATATTAACTTCGTGGACGGCAAGGCAAAGACAACCCGCAACAAACTGACCTCGGAAGGCTTCGACTTCGAATACTTCACTTCGCTCAAAGTGTACAAAAATGGCGCTGAGTACCGCTTTGTTTATGATATTGGTTATAAACTGCTGGAAGAGGACTGGATCTTGGTAGTGCGGAAAGAATAATTATATTTGGCGG
This sequence comes from Kaistella sp., assembly GCA_032057205.1. Lineage (GTDB taxonomy): Bacteria > Bacteroidota > Bacteroidia > Flavobacteriales > Weeksellaceae > Kaistella. Next base: position 19,883 of record DAMCFT010000012.1, on the reverse strand, counting down.
CAAATACATTGTATGATAAAAGATTTACTTATTTCTTTCTTTATTCTATTTTCTTCTTACACATTAAGCCAACAGGCAACTTCTTCTGATTTCCCTTTTCAAGAAAATAAAGGACAGATTATTGATCAAAACGGCAATCAAAATACGGCGGTAAAATATCTTTTTACTTCTCCCGGATTAAATGTACAGCTTCGGAAAAATGGATTTTCGTACGATGTTTATGAACGAACCATTGCGAAAAAATCAGGGCAAGATGGCCGTACTGCCGGGAAAGAAGTAATTTTCGGAAACTCTAAAGATGCGGGAAAGAAGCGTTTTCATCGGGTCGATATTGATTTTATAAATGCAAACGCAAATCCCAAAATATTAGTAGAAGGAAAATCCGCGGATTATGACAATTACCACAACTTTCCCGATAATGTGAGGACTGTTGAAAAGGTTTATCGCTACAAAAAACTTACTTACAAAAACCTGTACCCACTGGTAGATCTCGTTTTTTTTCAGCCGGATGATAGCTTAAAAGCAATAGAATATAATTTTATCATTCATCCGGGTGGAAGAATTTCCGATATTCAGTTTGAATTTAAAGGTGCTAAAACCCGGCTGAAGAAAGGAAAAATTGCGATGAAAATGTTATTTGGCGAAATGGAAGAGGAAATCCCGCAGTCTTGGACAGAGAATATTTCCGGCAAGCAGGCACTTGATGTTACTTTCAAAGAAACTGGGAAAAACCGTTATGGCTTTGCATCAGACATCGATACATCAGAACAGAAGATTGTGATTGATCCGGTACCCACGAGGATCTGGGGTAGTTACCTGGGAGGAAATGGTGAGGAATTTGGCAAAATTAAAGCAGACAAATACAACAACATTTATTTCCATGGGTGGACCGGAAGTTCTAATAATATTGCTACTGCTGGTGCATATCAAAATAACTTGAAGGCTGTTGATGCATTTGTCATAAAAATTGACAAAAACGGAAAAAAGATTTGGGGTACTTATTATGGAAGGCCTTATTTTGATGACGCTGGTTCTCTTGACTTTGACGAAGAGTCAAATGTATATATTGGTATTACCTCGCAAAAACCAAATCCGCGTTACCCCGGAAATCGATATTACTTTCATCAAAAGTTTACGCTTTTAATTCTTTCAGAAAATGGCTCCTTTAAAAATATATATGAATATGGGAGTGAAGCCGGGAATGAGGCCTACGGCGCATATCAAGATGAAGCACACATAACAGATGTAAAATATTACAATGGAAAAATTTATTTTGTAGGGGATACGGTAGTCGAAAATTTAGGAACGCCTGGAGCATTTCAAGAAAATAAAATGATGTACACAGCCGGTTTTCTTCTCAAATTTGATGCTGTTACTGCAGCGCCAGAGTATTTCACTTATCTCACCGGCAATCATGGTACGAAGGTCCAGAACATCATCAGCATTAATGATTCTGGTATCGAATTGCTTGGTACAAGCTCAAGTACAGATTTCCCACAAATTAGACCTTTCCAGCCGTTAAAAACCCGAAAAAAATTAACCGGAATTTATGCAAAATTTAATCTAAGCGGCAGTCTACTACGTTCCAGCTATGTAGGGAATGATACATCGGAATATCTTTTTCTCCATGGGCGGCGTTTCGGTGACACTCTTCTACTTGGAGCAAGAATTCAGGACAGAATCGCATTCTGTTATTACTTAATCAACACAAATACAAGCACTATTGAAAGCTATAAGGAAGTTAATGTCATAAACACCGCGGGAATAATTTATATCGATGACCAAAAAAACATATTCGTCACTGGAAGAGCTGATGCCGATCATCCCAGACTGCTGACGGTAACTACGCCCAACGCGTACATGCCTGCGCATAATGGCTCAGCTAATATCTTTCTTACGAAGTACGACTTGGACTTCAACAAGGTATGGTCGACCTTTTACGCCGGAAACGGTGGAACTCAAATCGGTCTTTTGGCACAGGATAACGAAGGTTATTTATACCTTACTGGGATGTCCTCGAGAAACACAGCGGGCATCGCAACTCCTGGCGCTTTCCAACAAACGACGGATTACCGTACCAATGACCAGTTCATAGTTAAGTTTGCAGACTGTGAGTCAGTAGTAAATATATCGGCATCACCAACTTGCATTGGGCAAAATCTGCAGTTATTTGCCTCCGGTGGTTCGACATATGAATGGACAGGACCAAATGGTTTTAAAAGTTATGAACAAAATCCAACCATAATTAATGCCCAGGCAAATGATTCCGGCGAATATTTTGTCCGCATGACCGGAGGACAGTCGTGTGGAGGGATATTTTCTGTCAGGGTACATGTGGGAAACACCAGACCTTTACAACTGGATAATTTGTCGCTTCCGGATATCGAAGCATTTTGTACTGTCGTAGTAAGTACTACTCCAACAGCAACAACAGGTTGTGGAATAAAGGTTTACGGTGTAACTAACGATTCTCTGATTTACACTACACCAGGAACCTATCTAATCACGTGGACGTATACTGATTTGGATGGAACTTCACTCAGCCAAAAGCAAAAAGTTATTGTTAAAGAGATAGACAAACCTATACGAGATAGAAATACTACTTTTTGCAAATCCACCAACCCCACCATCAAAGATATTGCTATCATCGGCACAGATATTAAATGGTACGATGCCGCGGGAAATACATTGGATCAAAATACAGGCCTTATTGATGGCACATCCTATTTCGCCACCCAAACTGTCGATGGTTGCGAAAGTACAAAGGCGGAAATAACGATTACAGTAAGTGACCCTGCTCCTCCGGCAGGAAATGCTGAGCAGGATTTTTGTGCTGCGCAAAATCCAACGGTGGCAAATTTGCAGGCAACTGGTCAAAATCTTATCTGGTATAATGCTGACGGAACAATTTTTTCTCCTGACACTCCACTCGTTGACGGTCAGGTGTATTTCGGTACGCAAACGGTAAATGGCTGTGAGAGCAACGGAAAATTAGCCGTAAAGGTTGCGGTTACCGATGGAGGAATTCCCGCAACCAACGCTGACGTAACTCTTTGCAACGACAACCTACGCGGCAACAAAATAGTAAATCTTCATGAATATAAAAACAATTTAATTAGCAATACAGCAGGTTTAATCTTTGAATTTTTTGATGTCTCTAATCAGCCTGTCTTACACCCATTAAATACATCGATTCCAGTTGGTACAACTGTATTTAATGTAAAGATCTCGAATTCGCTCGGGTGCTTTGTGCAGAAGACCTTATCCTTAATCTTAAATCCGAAACCCGAGCTTGTCATTGATACTGCTAAAGAATTTTGTTTAGGGCAGAGTGCCGAGTTGGATGCGGGCGAAGGTTTTGATGCTTATATATGGACTTTAAAAGGCTCGCCTGCTCCACTCTCCACCTCTCAGTACTTAACTGTCACAAAAGCGGGAATATATACCATCGAGGTGAAGAATATTTTTGGATGCAGCAGCAATTCTGATGTCGTCGTCAGTTATGCAGCGCAGCCATCAATTACCCGCGTGGATGTAAGCAATAATACAGCAAGAGTCGTACTTTCTGAGACCGGCAGTTTCCTGTACTCACTTGATAACCGTACCTGGCAGACCAGCGATACATTTTCAGGCCTCAGTAACAGAAATTATACAGCGTACGTAAAAACTTCCGCAGATTGTATTATCGGCCAGATTAATTTTAGCTTATTTAATATTTCGAACAGTTTTACGCCCAACGCGGACGGAATTAATGATACATGGAAGATTGATGGCATCGAAAATTATCCCGGTAGTGAAGTTCATGTTTACGACCGCTATGGAAATAAAGTATTTTTTAAAATTGTAAATAAAAATTTCGAATGGGACGGAACTTTCGGCGGAAGGCCGTTACCCACTGCAAGTTATTGGTACAGCATCAAAATTTCTGACGGAAGACAGTTTACAGGCTGGCTGCATTTAACAAACAGGTAAATGCTGCTTTTCCACTGAAATTCAAGCACAAGCCGGTTCTGTAATCTTGGCGTGCACCGGCGCAAAACCATGGATGATATTATACACAGAAAACCCCTTTCAAAATCTGAATAATATCCTTACTTTTGCTCCACCAAAAACGGGATGTAGCGCAGCCTGGTAGCGTACTTGCATGGGGTGCAAGGGGTCGCTGGTTCGAATCCAGTCATCCCGACTGAAAAAGAGCAGTGTGTACTGCTCTTTTTTTATTCTCCATCGTCAGCGAGGCGTATTTTATCTTCCAGAATTTCGATCTTGTGATCGCGGTACAGGCCGCCAATTGCTTTCTTAAAGTTTTTCTTACTCATCTCTAACTCATCACGAATCTCTTCTGGAGTGGATTTATCCGACAAGTACAACAGTCCATAATTCTCGTGCAACTTATCAAGTATAATCTGCTGGAACTCATCAATGTTTTCATATCCCTGCGGCTGCAGCGAAACATCAATTTTGCCATCTTCCCTGATGGTTTTAATATAACCTTTCTCCTCTGAAAGTGGGTACAGTTTTTTATAGACATCAGATGCGTAAATCAATCCGATGTATTTTTTATTAATTACCACGTTCCAGCCAAGTTCCCCCTCACCCATCATAAGAAGCTGCACGGCATCGCCTTTTTTAAACGGCAAGTCATCGTATTGCGGATTGCGCTTAAACTTGGTAGTCCCTGTTACCAGGCCCAAGGCTTCATCGATATAGATATAAACCAGATATCTCTTGCCTTCGACCATCTTTGCTTTCTGCTGTTTATAGGGTACAAACAGATCTTTGATAATTCCCCAGTCTACGAAAGCGCCGCTCGGCAAACTTTGCACACACGTTACCACTGCAAACTCCCCTACTTCTGCATACGGCTTTTCGGTAGTTGCCTTCAGTTTGTCGTCGTCCTGATAGACGAAAACTTCCAGGTCGGTTCCTTCCGCAATTTCTGCGGGCGCAAACACTTTGGGAAGAAAACATTGTTCTCCGTCAAGATCGGTGAGAATCAGTCCGGAGCTGTTTCTTTCTTTAACAGTAAGTAATTGTGTTTTGCCGGGATATATCATAAAAGAAGTTTAATGGTAATGCTGCAAAGTTACGTTATTTACCCGCAATCCGTTGGGAACAGTTGTTGCTGCGGTTTCGGGAAAAACATGATGAGAGAATTCGTACCCTACACACCGGAAATGGACCGGCTGAGCAGCGATGAAAAAAAGGATTTGGTTCGTGCAGCCCGTTCCGTGAAACAGTTTATTATAAGTTCAGCCGCGATTAGTAAAGTGCCGTATGCAACCCGCGATGCACATTCGAAAACGTACGCGGTGGCGAAAGGGACATTGAACCTTGGTAAAAACCTGCCGGATTTCGTGGAAGAGATTTTTACCAGGGAAGAATATGAACTCACGGCCAGATTTTCCAATGCAAACCTGGTCATCAATAAAGCCGGAACCGATATTCCGCTGTATGGCTTTTCTTTAAAAATACATGATGTTGCGGGAGAAGATGCTAACTTTCCGCTGGTGAATTTTCCTTTATTTCCGACAAACTCGGTCAGTGACTTTCTGAAATTTTTTACGGCAGTGAATCATTATCTGGTCGCGAAACAGGATAACTTTGTGGTCGCCGCCTTCGACCTTCCTTTACTGCTTGCCAGAAGCGTGAAACTTTTCGGAGGGATTTTTTCTTTTGATGTGCTAAAGAAGAGTGCCGGATACTTAAGCAAACGAAAAAACTTTTTCTTTAATTTTAAATATTCAGGCATTGGCTGTTATCGCATAGGCGATTATGTGATGAAGCTGGAACTGCGGCCGCATCCGGTGAAAGAGATTAAGGATAAGAACGCCGGGAATGCGGTTCTGGATTATCTCACCCATCATGATTTAGATTGTGACCTGATTTTAAAGATGTGCAGCGATCCGGAAAAGCAGCCTATTAATGACTTAATGAAAGAATGGGAAGATGCAACCGAAATTGTGTTAGGAAAAATAACCCTGCCGGCTAATCATCTGCTGGACCCGATGGCACCGGAAACCGAGCAAATTAATTTTAATCCTTTTTACAATCCGGAAATATTGCAACCGGTCGGCCGCATGCAGCAAACACGGAAAAAGATTTACGATATCTCTGTCAGGACCCGAAACCTCATTAATCACAAACCTACTCAGTTTTAAATTATTGGGTTTGCCATTCTTTCGCGGACAGTTTATATGTTCTGTGACAAGAAGTACAGTTATTTAAGACACCGGAAAGTTCCTCATTAATCTGCTCCTTCTTAGCATTTTGGCGGGCAAGTTCTGCGATTTTATCAAATCTCGTATGCGTGTCTGCGCCCAGCGTTTTGAAAGGTACCGGCAACGTGCGGAACAGTTCACCCGGCACATGCTCGGCCACCGACAAGCCTGAATTGGCAGCGTTCTTTTCAATCCTGGCATAATCGTTCGTCCGCAGTCCTTCCTGAATATGCTGAACTGCTTCCAAGAAGGTACGCATCTCAGCCATCACAAACTCGCGGTTGGTATTGCTGATGGTAATTTCCGTGCGCGTGTCCTCCTTCAGTTCAGCCGTGCTGCCCGCAAAAAAACGGTACAGCAAAAAAATATTAATGAGAACGGAAATGACCAGAAGAATAATGATGCCTTTTTTCATTTTCACAAATTTAAAACAGCAAGTTACAAACAAGATTTGAAAAGCGGTTCTGAGTTTTATCACAAAAAAAAGAGAAGCGGATTTGCTTCTCTTTAAATTTATCGGCCACTGCTCTTAGAAATGAATAGCGATCTTCGCGGTTGCATCCAATGCAGCTTCTTTGATTCCTTCCGCAAAAGTCGGGTGTGCATGCGACATTCTCGCGATATCTTCCGCACTTGCGCGGAATTCCATTGCGGTAACGGACGCAGCAATCATATCAGCCGCGCGGGCACCAATCATGTGTACGCCAAGCACTTCATCAGTTTTTTCATCAGCAATGATTTTAATAAAACCATCTGTATCGCCTGAGGCACGGCTGCGGCCCAGGGCACGCATCGGGAAGTTTCCGATTTTCACAGGTCTGCCTTCTTCCTTCAATTCCTCTTCGGTTTTGCCAACTGCAGCTACTTCCGGCCAGGTGTACACCACGCCCGGAATTAAATTATAATCAATGTGCGGTTTCTGGCCGGCAATGGTTTCAGCCACCAGCACGCCTTCTTCGGAAGCTTTGTGCGCGAGCATCGCACCCTGCACCACATCTCCGATTGCGTAGATATTAGAAACGTTTGTCTGCAGATGATCATTCACTTTCACGCGGCCTCTTTCATCCATATCCACACCGGCTTTATCCAATGCAAGACCTTCTGTATAAGGTTTTCTGCCAACAGAAACCAAAACATAATCACCTTCCAGTTCGAGTTCTTTTCCTTTTTTATCAGTAGCGGACACCTTGATGGTGTCACCGTTTCTCTCCACTGCTTTCACACCGGTAGACAGATTGAATTTCATTCCCTGCTTTTTCAGCACTTTCTGAAGCTCTTTAGACAAGGAACCGTCCATGGTTGGAATGATTTTGTCCATGTATTCAACCACCGTCACTTCTGAGCCCAATCTTTTATAAACAGATCCCAGCTCCAGGCCGATCACGCCGCCACCGATCACGATCAGGTGCTTTGGAATTTCTTTCAGGTCTAAGGCTTCAGTAGAAGTAATGATTCTTTCTTTGTCAATTGTAATGAAAGGCAGTGTGCTCGGCTTGGAACCGGTAGCAATAATGGTGTATTTACTTTCAATATCTTCTGAGCTGCCGTCATTTTTTGTGACTTTAATTTTCGTGGCAGATTCGAAACTTCCCACCCCTTCGAAGACGGTAATTTTATTTTTATCCATCAGGAACTGGATTCCTTTGGTCGTTTGATCCACTACTTCATTTTTGCGCGCGACCATTTGTTGGATATCCGCTTTCGGTGTATCAATGATAATCCCGTGTTGCGCAAAATGTTTTGAGGCGTTTTCAAAATGCTCCGAGCTGTCCAGCAAAGCCTTGGAAGGAATACACCCCACGTTCAGGCAGGTACCGCCCATGGTAGGATATTTTTCGATAATAGCGGTTTTCATTCCCAACTGTGCACAACGGATGGCTGCCACATACCCTCCGGGGCCGGAACCGATCACGGTAACATCAAACTGACTCATATTTCTTTTGTTTAAGATTTAAATAAAACTGCTGCAAATTTACAAAATATTTAAGCCACGCCTATGGAAGTTCGGCAAAATATAGTTTTTGAATATCGCTAGCTTGAAAACCAAGGTTCAGTAAAAATCGTAAATATACCTAATAGTAGGTATTGACTTTTATAAATTTTAATGCTTTTTTGCTAAAGTGCAAATCTTACTGCTTCACATTTTTATACCTTATAAAACAGGATGTATCTGCGACAACACACAAATGAAAAAAATGGAAACTGTTTCTGATGAAAAAAGAGCAAGACAACTGCGGCTTGCGACCGATTGCTATATCCGCGAACAATTAATGCCGTGCCTGGATATTCTGGAAGAGCTTCACCATCAGCAAATTTCCTACCGGATCGTACGCCTGTCGGTTCCTGATACAGCAGATAAAAAGACAGTGGCTAATCTTTTCCAAAAACCGCTGTTTATGCGTTACGGTTTCGGACCTATTGAAACTGACATAACGACTTTAAGCTTTTCTGAACTTAAGGAGCATAACACAGAAAAAAAAGGCAAGGAGTTACTCCTCTACATTAATTCTTTCCTGCACAAAAATGATTCTGCGATTACGCTTGAATACAAAAAATATGGCTGCACGGTTCAGATAAGTTTGCAGCAATTAGCCGAACGTTACTCCGCGGAATTATTTAATCAATGGCATGGCGAAATTTTATTGGCGCCAGACGATCAGTCGTGGTTATTTAAGTATAGCCCTGAAGAAAACTGGCAGCTTTTTGTTGCGGAAAATTAAAGGCTTCGTAATGCTTTTTCGTACTGGGTCAAAATAACCGGTAAGGAAAATCTGCGGTGAATGCTTTCTTTAATGCGGTCTGAATTTCCCGGTTCATCAAGGACTTTCGTTATAAGCTCCGCAAAAGCAGTGTGGTCATCGATATTGCCTGTGTAGCCATTAATGCCCTCTTCAATAATTTCAGAAATTCCGCCCGGGCAGTTATTCGCCACCGCAATTGTTCCGCAGGCGCCTGCTTCTAGCAAAACATTCGGAAAACCTTCATAGCGCGAAGATAACACAAACGCATCTGCAAATTTTAAATATGGATATGGATTGGATTGCTGCCCGTGAAAAAATACTTTTTGCAAACCAAGTTCTTTCTGCAATTTCAACAGCTTTTCTTTATCTGCACCATTGCCCAGAATATGCAGGTGGATATTTTCATCCATCAAATGTGAAAATACGCGCAGCAGATTATCAAAGCCTTTGCGCGCAGATAAATTCCCTACCGCGAGTATGTTTTTTTGTCCACCGTTGTACAAAACCGGTCGCTCCTGCCCTTTCAATTGTTCCTCAATAAAGCCAAAATCAACCGGATTATTAATTTTTACCAGCTTTTTTTCCTTAAGTTTAAAATTACGCACCAGGTCATTTTTCATGTCATCACTCTGGCAGATAATGCGATGGTATGACGGATAAAACTTATAAAAAAAACGAATACTTCTGCGCGTAACATGCTCAGAAACCACGTTGGTTTCCCTGGCGATAAATTTTGTTTGCGGAAAAAATCTGATGAAGGGAGAAAGATACGCATTTACCTCGCCGAAACCTGAGAAGACAATATCAGGCTGCCGTTTTCTGATTTCCCTCAGGATTGGAAATAAAGAAGAGCGAATACGCTGCACTTTCAAATCGATGACTTCCACATCATCGCGCAGAAAAGCCAGGTATGGGCCTTCTTTGCGCATAAGCATAATATTCGGTTGAAAATATTCTCGCGGCAGGTTATTTGCGAGGGTTGTCACAATTCTCTCTGCACCACCAGCCTCCAGATCCGGAAGTATAAAAATAAGCTGCAGCGGTTTTCCCGCTGCAGCACTTTTAGTTTGCGACATCCGAGATGAATTTAATCCTCAGCATCCGCACTTCTTCGTCGCTCAGGTCATCCCCGAATTCTGCCAGCAACACTTTCATACTGTCGCTGTCGCTTTCATTCATGAATTCCATGAAATCGTTTACGATGTCTTCGTCAAAGTTTTCATCGATATAATAATCAATGTTCAGTTTGGTTCCCTGGTACACAATCTGCTCCATTTCCTTCAGCAGATCATCCATTGAGAGATTCTTCGCTTTCGCTATATCTTCAAGATCGATTTTCTTATCGGTACTCTGAATGATAAAAACCTTATGACTGCCTTTTTTGGCAACGGTTTTCATCACCATGTCTTGCATGCGCTCAATACCGTTTTCTTCGACATAATTTTTAATGAAGGCGGCGAAGTCTTTCCCAAACTTACGCGCTTTACCATCGCCTACGCCATAAATGTTCGCAACCTCTTCCACCGTCGTCGGATATTGCAACGTCATATCCTCCAGGCTGGCATCCATAAAAATCGTATAGGGCGGCTGACCGAGCTTTTTCGCCATATTCTTGCGAAGCTCTTTCAGCTGCGCGAACAGTTTTTCATCCATCGTATTGACTGCTTTGCCCGCACCACGCTCGGAATCAGCGCGTGACTGCTCCAGATTATATTCACGGTCTTCCGCAATCATAAAGGGCTGGTGATTTCCCTGCAGCGCTTCTCTGCCTTTTTCTGTAAGTTTCAGTACGCCGTAGGTTTCAATATCTTTCTGCAGATAATTCTGCACCGTTGCCTGGCGAATCACCGATTTCCAGTAATTTTCAGTTTCAGCCGTACCGGAGCCAAAATGTTTTGAGGTATTGAGTTTATAGGATTTCACCACCGGATTTTCTTTCCCGGCCAGAACCGCAATCAGATCTTTTGTGCGGAACTTCTCTTCCAGATCTTTTACGACGTTAAGAATTTTCTGTAAAGCATTGCCGGCATCTTTAAGCATCGGTGGATTGACAGAGTTATCACACATGTCTGCCCCCAGACCATTCACCGGGTCAAACTGTTCACCAAAATAATATAATATATATTGTCGGCGGCTCATGCATGTTTCCGCGTAGCCCACCACCTCATTTAAAAGCTGCAAACCAATTTCACGTTCAGATACTGGTTTTTGCGCCAGAAATTTTTCGAGTTTTTCGATGTCCTTCGGATCGTAGAAAGCCAGGCAATATCCTTCGCCACCATCGCGGCCGGCACGCCCTGTTTCCTGATAGTAACTTTCCAGCGATTTAGGAATATCATAATGTATCACAAACCGAACATCCGGTTTGTCAATTCCCATCCCGAAGGCAATGGTCGCCACAATAATATCCGCTTCTTCCATCAGGAATTTATCCTGATTGGCCACCCTTGTTTTTTGATCCAAACCGGCATGATACGGCAACGCATTAATCCCATTCACCTGCAGCAACTGGGCAAACTCCTCTACCTTGCGGCGGCTCAGGCAATACACAATGCCAGACTTGCCTTTGCGCTGGTTAATAAATTTTACAATCTCGCGGTCGATATTAACCTTAGGCCGTACTTCATAAAAAAGATTGGGCCGGTTGAAGCTTTCCTTGAAGACCACTGCTTTGGTCATGCCCAGGGTTTTCTGGATATCATCCTGTACTTTCGGCGTCGCTGTAGCGGTAAGCGCAATCACCGGCACATCTGCAATTTTATCAATGATGGATTTCAGGTTGCGGTATTCCGGCCGGAAATCGTGTCCCCATTCCGAAATACAGTGCGCTTCATCAATTGCCACGAAAGAAATTTTAACGTCTTTCAGAAAATCAAGATATTCATCTTTTATCAAGGACTCGGGTGCCACATATAAAAGCTTGGTAACGCCTGACCGGATGTCATCAAAAACCTGTTTTGTCTGTGATTTATTAAGCGATGAATTTAAAACATGCGCCACGCCCTCCACCGGCGACAAACCATTGATGGCGTCTACCTGATTCTTCATTAGGGCGATCAGCGGTGAAACCACAATCGCAGTTCCTTCGGAAATGAGTGCGGGCAGCTGATAACAAAGTGATTTTCCGCCACCGGTCGGCATCAGCACGAAAACATCGTCACCCTGAAGCAGCGTTTCTATAATTCGTTCCTGATGACCTTTAAATGTTGAAAAACCGAAATATTTTTTTAACTCCTGGGATAAATCGGTGTAAGATGTATTCATTGTCGTTCAAGTAAATAAGTGCTTAAAGCCGTGAAGAGGCTGAACCCTAAAAATTCAACCTGTGGTCTGGCTATTCTTTTTTAAATTTGCACTAAATTCAAAGATAAAAAATAAAAATCACAAATGCCAATATGGCTTTAAACTGAAACCGGTAATTCTGATTGATAATTATCATTAAATAGAAAAGATGCGGCTTATTGTAATCAGTTTTTAGATACATTTTTTATTAAAAGTTAAATATCACACAAAAGACAAACCATGACCGACCAGGAAATTATCGAAGCAGGAAAGCAGGCACTTCGCACTGAAATTGCAGAAATGCAGCTGCTGGAACAGCGCCTCGGTGAAGAATTTGTGAAAGCAGTACACGTGATCCGGGCGGCTGCCGGAAAACTCATTGTCGTTGGAATCGGGAAGTCAGCGCACGTGGGTAATAAAATGGTGGCGACCTTAAATTCTACGGGAACTCCGGCGCAGTTTCTCCATGCTTCAGAAGCCATTCACGGTGACCTGGGCGTGATTCAAAAATCGGACGTGGTGCTGTGTATTTCCAATTCCGGCAACTCGCCAGAGATCGTGACGCTGGTTCCTTTTCTAAAAGATTATTCTGCTGCGCTGATCGGCATGACCGGCAACCGCGACAGCAAACTGGCACTTGGCGCCGATGTAGTTTTGGATACGAAAGTGCAGAAAGAAGCCTGCCCGATCAAATTGGCGCCCACCAGCTCCACCACAGTACAAATGGCGATGGGCGATGCACTGGCAGTAGCCCTCATGGAACTTAACCAGTTTCAACCAAAGGATTTTGCGAAGTTTCATCCGGGTGGCAGCTTAGGGAAAAATCTGACCGCTCGTGTGAGTCAGTTTTTATCAGAACAAAAGCCAATGGTAACGCCCGAAGCAGGGTTACGGGATATTATTATTTCTATCAGCAGTTCCAAGCACGGCATCACAGTGGTGTCGGACGGAGAAAATATAACAGGTGTTATTACGGATGGTGACTTGCGGCGAATGCTTATGAGCGAGCAGGATTTTTCGCAGATCCAGGCAAAAGATATTATGAGTACCCATCCGAAAAGTATTGATAAGGATGCACTCGCCCGCGAGGCAATGCAAATCCTGAAGCAGAATAATATCGGTCAGCTGATTGTAACGGAACAGGGGAGTTATTCAGGAATTATCGATCTGCACAGGTTGCTGGACGAAGGAATTAATTAATACTAAAGCATTTGCTGCTTCCGGCATTTCCTGAAACCAGCCTAAATCAGTAAATTCGCAGTCGCAGTCCGAAAAAATATCTGGCTGCCTACCATAAAAATAACATCTTGTGAGTGAAGCAAAAGATATGTCATTCTGGGGCCACATTGGCGAATTGCGCGGGCATTTAATTCGTTCGCTGATTGCTGTGATTGTGTGTGCCATTGTTGTGGGTTTTAACGTTAACTGGATCATGGACCATATTTTTTTCGGCCCGACCCGCAATGACTTTTTTACCTTCCGCGTGGTTAATCATTTCTCGCGCGAACTGATTGGCGAAAACAGTATTATGCTGCCCGATAATTTCGCGGTGCAGCAGAAAAAACTCTTTGAGCAGTTTAATGTGATGATGGCCGTTTCCATCTTTGGTGGTATGGTGGCCGCTTTTCCGTATCTGGTCTGGGAACTGTGGCGGTTTATCTCGCCCGCTTTACATCCGAACGAAAAAAAAAATTCTGTCTTTCTGATTAATTTTATCTGGATTCTTTTTATGACCGGCGTTTTGTGCGGGTATTTCCTCATCCTGCCGTTTGCGATTAACTTCGGATTGTTATTTAAAGTATCAGATACGATCACGCAGCTGTTTGACCTGACGGATTACACTACTTTGTTTATGCAGGTGGTGCTCGGGATGGGACTGATTTTTCTCTTTCCGGTTTTGGTTTATTTCACTACGCTGATCGGGATTCTTACACCTAAGTTTATGCGGATGTACCGCCGCCACGCGATTGTTCTCATTATGGTGGTTGCCGCGATTATTACACCCGCAGACGTTTTAAGTATGCTGATGGCTGCATTTCCGTTGGTATTGCTGTATGAATTCAGTATTATGATGTGTGCGTATACCTATAAGCGTGTTCAGAAGAAGCAGGCACTGGCCGTACGCGAATAATTTATTTTATAGAGATTACAGGTTTTTTTAACCAACCGCTCATACAAAAATCCCTTATTCCACAGCGAATAAGGGATTTTTCAATTCAGATAACACGTATATACTTACCTTGTCAGCCAGCCGCCGTTTTTTACCGTGGCGATGGCAAAAGGGTAAATCCAGAAAAGGCCAAAAAGGTAAAAAACGCTGTACGGATATGCCCACAAACCATCAGCGAAGTTATATTTCTTCCCAAAAAACAACATCTGAATGCTGGCAAAAATAAAGGTTGCGGATAAAGCCGAGCAGATATATAAAACCGGATGTGTGAACAGGAAATAAAACATCAATAAAAACAGTGGCACCGCAGAGAGCAGATTCAGCCATTGGTTTAAGAAAACAAACCGTGCACCTGCTTTATGGTTGCTTCTGAAGTTTTTAAAGACAAATTTATTCATCATCAGTGTTTCTCGGACGTTGCTGCGGCCCCAGCGGGTAAACATTTTATGCAGCGTTCTGAAGGTAACCGGTGTATTGGTGAGCACATTTGCATTTCTCTGGAACAACACGTCATACCCTTGTTTTAAAATTAAATTGGTCATTGCGCGGTCTTCACCGATGGTCGCTTCACGGCCCAGGAATTTCTGACTGATCCAGTCTTCCAAGGAATGCTTCACAGCGTCGCGACGATATGCTGACAGCGCTCCCGGCGTACATAATACGAAACCAAGTGAGCTTTGCGCGGCCCGCATAAATTCAAAACTGAAAACAAAACTTACATTCAGCATCCGCGGAATCATACCCTGCTTTTTATTTAAAACCTTCACGTTTCCGGCAACCGCACCACAATTGTCATTGGCTGCAAACGGACTGACCAGATTACGAATGGTCTCTTTTTCCACCACAGAATCACTGTCGATTGATATGAATATCTCGCCAGTTCCGGTGGTAAATCCCAGGTGCAGTGCATGTCTTTTTCCGCGGTTTTGGGGTTGTTTGTACACGGTGATGCGTCTGTTCAGATCTTCATTGGCTTTATTAATCCAATACCAGGTATCATCGCTGCTGCCATCATCCACTGCAATAATTTCCATTTTTTCTGCGGGGAAATCACTGGCAGCTATACTTAATAAGGTGGAATACACGAGTCTACCCTCATTGTAGGCCGGAACAATCACCGTGCACGTGGGCAATTCCGCATCGCTAACCGATTCTATCGGTTTATATTTATAAAACTGATACGCAATATACAGCAGGAACACCACTTGAAATAGTAATACCGCCAGCAAAGAATACACTAGTACTTGCCCCGCCGTAGTTTGCATCCTGGCCAGGTGCAATTGTTCATAATACGGGCTTAGCCTGAATAACGAATAAATTGCACTGAACATTAGAATCTGCGCAAATACTAAAACACTGAATTCTTTCGGATTTAAAGATTTATTTTTTAAAAACTTGCGGTAAAACCACGACCGCATGGCCGGCACTCTTTGGATATTTACTTTACTCATTCTGTTAGCTTTGGTATCGTGAATTAAAATCACACACAAAGTAAAAGGAACCGTTTCGCAATATGTAAAAAAGCCTGTCGATGTTTGTCGAAGGCTTTGTAGATATTTATCGAAAGAAAGGTTTTAAAACGGATGATGCAAACGGATGAGGTCTGTCAGCTCGATCAACGAGTGTATCTGAAGTTTCTCGAAAATTCTTTTTTTGTACGTACTTACGGTGTTTTGCCGGATAGCCAGTTGATTGGCAATTTCCAGGTTACCTAAGCCGTCAGCGTATAAGACTGCAATTTCCAGTTCGCGCTCGCTTAGTTGGTGCAGCGGATTTAGTAAAGCAACTTGTTCCTCAGGTAACTGAAGCAATTTTTTGGTGAGCGGCGGAAATGAATTTCCGGTTTCTTTTATTTCACGCAGTGAAGATTCAATCTCTTCTTCCGTGCTCAGCTTGTTTAAAAAGCCATCGGCGCCGGCTTCAACAAATTTCAATGCATACAATTCTTCCTCGAAACTTGTGAAGATTAAAATTTTCAAATCCGGTTGAAATTGTTTCAATTCATGCAGGATAGATAAAGAATTTCCGTCGGGAAACTGTGCATCGACCACCGCCAGATCAAATGGTGAATTTTCGACTTCACGAAGCAATTCCGACAGATTCGAGGCGTGGACAATTTCCGCATCCGTAATCACATCATCAATAATTAACTGCAGGCCCTGCCGCACAATGTGGTGGTCATCACCCAGTAAAATCCGAAATGTTTTCATGAATGTAATACTTAAAGTGGAATGGTGAAAGATACGGTTGTCCCCTGCCCCAAAATACTGTCAGCAGAGATGGTGCCGCCAAATAAATCAATAATCTCTTTGCATAAATTTAAGCCTAGGCCTGCACCGATGTTTTCAATATCGGCAGGTCCTGCGCCCTGAAAATACGGCTGAAATATTTTCGAAAGATCGGATCTGGATATGCCCGTTCCTGTATCACTGATAATCACCTTCAAGTTTTGAATATTATTTTTATTATCAGATAAAGTAAGATTCACCCTGACCTCGCCGCCTTCGGTGAACTTGTTGGCATTACCTAAGATATTGGTAAACAATTGGTAAATCCTGATCTTGTCTGCAAGAACCTGGATGCCGGCAGGTATTTTATCTTCTATTATAAACTGATTATTTTTCGATTCAATGTACGGTTCAAAGGCCGTAAGAATCGCTTCAATTTCTTTTTTTAAATTAAAATCGACCGGCTGGAGCTCCATCGGTTTCTCCTGATTTCGAGTGAAGTCCAGTATTTGGTTTGCCTGAATGAGCAATGAATTATTGGTAAATTTAATAGTTTTCAGGTAATCCGAAATCGTTTCATCCTGTGTTTTACGGCTGATTCTGTCCAGAAAAATATTGATAATCTTCAGTGGCGACCGGATCTCATGGCTCAGCATGCCCAGGATCTTGTTTTTAAAGCTAAGATTTTTATTGATTTCCTGATACGCCAGCGCCAGCCGTTTTTCATCCAAGTCAGATTGCCTGTTGTAGTACACAATGATCAGGATCACGAATAACATCAGCACCATCAGTCCCAGCACGGCGTATTTCCGGATCTTATTATTGGCCGAATTTTGCTCATAATATTCCTTTTCCAGGTTTTTACTAAAGTCATGCACCGCAATATCATAAATGCCCATCCAGTTGTTACTGTATGCAATCAGCTGGTCATAAATCTGATATAGTTTGTCATTTTTCGCTTTGGAAGCGTTGATGCCGGACTCATATTTTTTCATCTCACCGACGTAATGGGAACTCACGGCATTGATGATACTGTCAATGTCTTTTTTTAATTGTTTGGTGTTAACCGAATCACCGTATCTGATGGAAATAACCATCAGTTCACGCTGGATTTCTACGTCATTTTTCACCGCAGATTTAAGCCGGGACAGGAAACTTTTTTTTTCGACGCTATCGAGTTTGTACTCAATTTGTGTGTCATAAATTTTCGGATAGCTTTTGACTTTGAAATCTTTAATTTTAAATTCTTTCTTCTGCGGTGCCGGCTTTTTGAATTCGCTGTACACCGAATTGATCGATTTTTGCAGATCCGGTAATTTTGCAAGTTCATCTTTCCTGCTGTCAATAAAAGTACGCAGGCCGGGGTTGATGTTTTTGTAACTCGTAATGCTGTCCAGGTTGGAATTTAACCTTCGCAAGGAGAGAAAATAAGCTTCCAGATGTTCCTTATCATTTCCGTACACATAGCGCTGCAGTTCGTCCTTTGCGTCGAGCAGATTTTTTCTGGAATCCTGCATTAATTTTTTCAGCACCTCTGTTTGCTGAATCTGCCTGCGGATATCTTCCAGCTTTTTGCCGTTAAAGTATTCATTGTAAATAAAAATACAGATGATTGCCTGAATGCAGACCGCACAGGTAATAAGCGCGTAATGAATAAGTTGTCTGTATTTAAATTTCAAAAGCACGTTTTTATGAATAGCCGTCTCAATTACTGGACGGCAGAATTCAAAAATAATTCTCGGTAAATCCGTACGCACAGCAAAATCTCTGCCGAATCATTTTACGGATTGCCCAACAGAAGGGCTTTCACGCTAATTTCATTTTAAATCGAAGAAGATATGTTTTCTGAATTTTATCAAAAATTTTACTTCCTTGTTTTAAACAGCGATCATTCAAACAGGAAAGAATCTTTTTTTAATTTCCTAAATTTACGCTGATAAAATTTAAAGAATGAAAAACGCATACATTATCGACGGGACCCGCTCGCCTATCGGAAATTTTAAAGGAAAGCTGGCAGCCGTGCGGCCCGATGACTTGATGGCCACCATTATTAAACATTTGATGGAAAAAAATCCGGAAGTGCCGGCTGATCAAATTGATGATGTGATTATTGGCTGCGCCAATCAGGCGGGTGAAGATAACCGTAACGTGGCCCGAATGGCTTTGCTACTGGCGGGCTTGCCGGTAACGGTGCCGGGCGAAACCGTTAATAGACTGTGTGCCTCAGGGATGAGTGCCATTGTGCAGGCGATGCGCGCCATTCGTTCCGGTGAAGGCGACCTCTTTATCGCTGGCGGTGTCGAGGGAATGTCCAGAGCACCTTATGTCATTTCCAAGCCGGATACTGCTTTTGGCACCGATTCCAAAATGTATGATTCGTCGTTCGGCTGGCGTTTTATCAACCCGGAAATGGAAAAAATGTACGGAACCGAGGCGATGGGTAAAACAGCCGAAAACCTGGCGGAAAAATATACTATCAGTCGTGAGGAGCAGGATAAATTTGCTGCGCAGTCACAGCGTAAAGCCAGAGCTGCACAGGAAAGCGGCAGGCTGCAGGAAGAGATTTGCCCGATCAGCATTCCGCAAAGAAAGAGAGACCCTATTATCGTTCAGGAAGATGAATTTTTAAAACCGAATACAACGGTGGAAGGACTTGCGAAATTGCGTCCCGCTTTCGTAAAAGAAAACGGCACCGTGACTGCCGGAAATTCCAGCGGCCTGAATGACGGCGCAGCAGCGGTCATCGTTGCATCCGGAGAAGCAGTACAAAAATATGACCTTACACCAATGGCCCGGATTGTGAGTTCGGCAGTAACCGGTACTGAGCCCGGCATTATGGGAATCGGACCGGTCGCGGCTTCTAAACTGGCACTGGAGCGCGCAGGACTCCAGCTGGAAGATATCGACATTATTGAGTTGAATGAAGCCTTTGCGGCACAAAGTATTGCGGTGCTGAAAGAGCTGGGAATTGCGGCGGACGATGACCGGGTCAATGTGAACGGAGGTGCCATTGCGCTGGGCCATCCGCTGGGCATGAGCGGCACCAGAATTACTTACAGTGCTGCGCTGGAACTGAAAGAAACCGGCAAGCGGTATGCACTGGCTACCATGTGTATCGGCGTCGGCCAGGGATATGCAGTGGTTCTGGAAAATGCGACGTTGTAATTCTTTTACTTTATAAAACTGAAAGAAGCCGTCTCGATACAACTTTCGAGGCGGTTTTTTTATTTCTGTTTTTTAT
>DAMCFT010000011.1:0-53709 GCA_032057205.1 Kaistella sp. | reverse complement strand
CCAGGACTA
Organism: Kaistella sp.; assembly: GCA_032057205.1. Classification (GTDB taxonomy): domain Bacteria; phylum Bacteroidota; class Bacteroidia; order Flavobacteriales; family Weeksellaceae; genus Kaistella. Next base: position 53,700 of record DAMCFT010000011.1, on the reverse strand, counting down.
TCTATAAATAAAAGTTAAATCTGTAAACTTTTTTTAGGACGGGTCAGGGTGGTTACCTTGCAACTTCCACCTTGCACCTTGCACCACTCAATCACGCAATCCCTCCCAACTCAACACCCTATACCTTGCACCCCGCACCTTGCACCTCAATAACAGATAAACAGATAAACAAATCAACGTCTAACAATCAACCAAACACCCATTTAAAAAAATCCTTACCTTTGCCCCTGCAAAACAATCGCCCCGCGATGCACCCAAAAGCTTCAAACTTCCTATGAATCACCAGATTGCCATTATCGGGCTCGGCTATGTCGGACTCCCCTTGGCCCGGCTCTTCGCCACCAAATATCCCGTCGTCGGCTTTGATATCAACCAACACCGGATCAGCGAACTCCGCGCCGGCACCGATACCACCCTGGAAGTCAGCGACGAACTCCTGCAAAGCGTCCTCCTCACCGAAAACCCCTTCACAGACCCGGCACCCGACACCTCGCACCCTGCATCCAGCACCGTGCACGTCGAAACTCCCGCAGATCCCACAGATCCACACGGATCTTCTGCTGACCCTGCATCTCGCACCCCGCACCCCGCACCCCACACCCCGCACCTTGCACCTTGCACCTTGCACCCCGCACCCGGTCTCTACTGCTCCGCCGATCTCGCAGACATCAAAAAAGCCAACATCTACATCATCACCGTCCCCACCCCCGTGGACAAAAACAACCGGCCCGACCTTACGCCGCTTTACAAAGCCAGCGAAACTGTCGGACAGGTGCTCAAAAAAGGCGATATCGTGATTTACGAATCCACCGTGTATCCCGGTGCTACCGAGGAAGAATGCATCCCCGTGCTGGAAAAAATATCCGGACTGAAATTCAATCAGGACTTCTTTGCTGGCTACTCGCCCGAACGCATCAATCCGGGTGATAAAGAACATACGGTCGAAAAAATATTAAAAGTCACCGCCGGCTCTACGCCCGACATCGGGAAAGTCGTGGACGACCTCTATAAATCCGTCATTACGGCCGGCACCCACCTGGCTCCCACCATCAAAGTGGCTGAAGCCGCCAAGGTCATTGAAAATTCGCAGCGCGATATCAACATTGCCTTCGTCAACGAACTGGCCAAGATCTTCAACCTCATGGACATCGACACGCATGCCGTGCTCGAAGCGGCGGGCACCAAATGGAACTTTTTGCCTTTCAAACCGGGCCTCGTGGGCGGACACTGCATTGGCGTGGATCCTTACTATCTGGCGCAGAAAGCCCAGGAATACGGCTACCATCCTGAGATCATTTTGGCCGGCCGAAGACTCAATGATTCCATGGGCAGCTACATTGCCTCTCAGGTGGTGAAAGCCATGATCCGCAAGGACATTTCCATCAACGGCTCGCGCGTGCTCATGCTGGGTATCACCTTCAAGGAAAACTGCCCCGATGTGCGCAATACCAAAATCGTGGACGTCATAGCCGCGTTGGAAGATTACGGCGTCCAGGTCGATATCTACGATCCCTGGGCCAATGCGGAAGAAGTAAAACAGGAGTATGGCTTAACCTTAGCCTCAGCCTTACCCTCAACCTTACCCTCAGCCTTACCCTCAACCTCAACCCGTCAGTTCGAGTGTTTTCCTGAAGCGGAGCGGAAGGAAAAAGTATCGAGAACCGAGTGTCCGCCAACGGCGGATGTATCGGGAACCGAGTGTCCGCCAACGGTGGATGTATCGGGAACCGAGTGTCCACCACAAGCGGAGAAGGACTCTCCAACTCTTGCCCTGAGCGTAGTCGAAGGGTCAGACTCTTCACTCCCGACTCCCGACTCCCAACTCCCTACTCAATATGATGCTATCATTTTGGGCGTAGCGCACAAAGAATTTCTATCACTAAATCTGAACGATTTGCAGAAGGAGCGTGCGGTGGTTTACGATGTAAAGGGAATTTTGGAAAAAGCGGACAACAGATTATAATGAAAATTGCCGTAGTAGGAACCGGATATGTTGGCTTGTCCAATGCAATATTACTCGCGCAGCACAATGACGTGATCGCGCTGGATATTGTACCCGAAAAAGTGCAACAGCTGAACTGCAAGACATCTCCCATTGAGGATGAAAACATCAGTGAATTTCTTGCGGAAAAGAACCTTCAATTTAAGGCTACACTTGATCCTGTGGAAGCTTTTACCGATGCAGTCTATATCATCGTGGCTACCCCCACCGATTACGATCCGCAAACCAATTATTTCAATACAAAAACCGTTGAATCGGTGATTCAGTCCGTCAAGCGCATCAATCCGGCAGCCGTTGTGGTGATAAAGTCTACCGTGCCGGTCGGTTTTACCGAAGACCTTAAAAAGCGTCTGGATTTTCCGAACATTATCTTCTCGCCGGAATTCCTGCGCGAAGGCAAAGCTTTATACGACAATCTCTACCCATCGCGCATCATTGTGGGGGAACAAAGCGAAAGGGCGGAGATATTTGCCGGTTTGCTTACACAAGGTGCCATTAAACAAGATATTTCTGTTCTTTACACGAATGCAACGGAAGCAGAGGCGATTAAACTTTTTTCTAATACGTATTTGGCGATGCGCGTTGCTTATTTTAATGAACTTGACAGTTACGCGCAGATTCACGAACTGGACAGTCGTCAGATTATAGAGGGCGTAAGTCTGGATCCACAGATCGGCAATCATTATAACAATCCTTCATTTGGCTACGGCGGTTATTGCCTGCCAAAAGACACCAAGCAGTTGCTTGCCAATTACGACACGGTACCCAACAACATCATCCGTGCGATCGTCGATGCGAACCGTACACGCAAAGATTTCGTTGCCGAATCTATTTTGGCGAAAAACCCGAAGAAGGTCGGCGTGTATCGCTTGATCATGAAGGCGGGTTCTGATAATTTCCGTGCTTCTGCCATGCAAGGCGTAATGAAAAGGATTAAAGCAAAAGGCATTGAAGTGATTGTTTACGAACCTGTGCTTCAGGAAGAATCGTTTTTCGGTTCTCACGTAGAGCGGGATCTGGAAATATTTAAACAGGAGTGCGATGTGATTATAACCAATCGTATTGCTGCTGAATTGGTAGATGTAAAGGATAAAATTTATACCAGAGATTTGTTCGGAAATGACTGAACCTACAATATAACGAGATGTCCTTAAAGCAACAGGCGGTAGCAGGAATGTTCTGGACAACTATTCAGACATTTGGTAATAAATTTCTGAACTTTGGTATTTCAATTATCTTAGCAAGACTTTTACTGCCTGCAGAGTTCGGCCTGCTAGGGATGATTGGCATATTCATGAGCATCGGCGGAGCATTAATCAGCAGTGGCCTCAGTTCTTCTATTATCCGGACAAAAGAGCCGGACCAGGCAGATTATTCTACAGTTTTCGTTTTCAATATGGTGGGCAGTTTGCTCATTTATACTATGCTCTATTTTACAGCGCCTTTTATCGCTGGCTTTTTTCATCAGCCAATACTTACGAAAATTACACGATTATACTCCCTGACTTTCATTATTGGGGCACTATCTGCTGTCCAGCTCACACGGTTTCATAAGCATCTTGATTTTAAATCAGAAACAAAGGCATCTCTTACTTCTACGGTATGCGGCGCTGTGGCTGGGGTCACCTTGGCTTATAACGGTTTTGGCGTAATGAGCTTGGTGTGGATGGGCCTGGCCAGCAGCCTGACAAATACCATTATGCTGTGGGTTCAGTCCAACTGGAAACCTTCACTCATTTTTGACACCAAAAAGTTTCAGTACCATTTCGGGTTCGGGAGCCGAATGATGCTTTCCGGTATTTTAGACACCTTATTCACCAATGCCTATACCTTAGTTATTGGGAAATTTTACAATGCTGCGCAGCTCGGTTTTTACACCAGGGCAGATACCTTAAAGCAATTTCCGGTTTCCACACTTTCTGGAATTCTGAACAAAGTTACCTATCCTTTGTTTGCTGAAATTAAAGATGATGATGTGCGTCTTAAATCCGTATATAAACAGATTATGAAGATGGTGATTTTTATAATCGCACCGGTACTCGTTATGATGGGCGTGCTGGCGGAACCGCTTTTCCGGTTTTTGTTTACCGAAAAATGGTTGCCGGCTGTTCCCTATTTCCAGATCTTATGCGCTGCCGGCTTGTTGTATCCCCTGCATTCCTATAATCTCAATATCCTTTCGGTGAAGGGCCGAAGTGATCTTTTCCTGAAATTAGAGGTGATTAAGAAAGTATGTTTAGCGCTGGTCATCCTCATCTCATTTCCCTTTGGGGTGCTTGGACTTATCTGGGGGCAGGTGATTTTCTCCTGCCTGGCTTTTTTCATCAACACGCATTACTCAGGTAAATTTTTAAAATACAGTTCCCGGGAGCAGTTGCGTGATATTGCACCGACGCTTCTGCTGGCTGGCAGCATGGGTGGCGCTGTCTTGATCATTAACTTTCTGCTGATGCCGTATGCGGATCTGGTTCGGCTCCTTGCAGGCAGCGCAGCCGGCACGGCAATTTTCCTTATCTTTGCCAGGCTGTTTCGCTTTGAAAGTGGCCGTACGGTAGCCGAAATTGTTCGCCGCAAAATACCTGTTTCAATTCCAATAAAATTTAACCGCTTTTCATGATTCCCGTTACCAAACCCTTTCTCCCGCCTCAAGCAGAATATGAACAGATGCTCACCGGCATCTGGCAGCGGCAGTGGCTTACCAATATGGGGCCGCTCGCCAGTGATTTGGAAATGAAACTGAAAGATCATTTGGGCGTCAACCATTTGTTGTTTGTGACCAATGGTACCGTCGCGCTGCAAATGGCCATTAAAGCGCTGGATCTGAAGGGCGAGATTATCACCACACCCTTTTCTTTTGTCGCTACTACCTCCAGCATTGTTTGGGAAGGTTGCACGCCGGTTTTTGTGGATATCGACCAACATACGCTCAATATCGATGCGACCAAGATTGAAGCAGCGATTACAGAAAACACCTCCGCCATTCTCGCCACCCACGTCTACGGCAATCCGTGCGATGTGGAAGCCATTGAACAGATCGCGCAGAAACACAACCTGAAAGTCATTTACGACGGTGCCCATGCGTTTGGCGTTCAGGTGCATGGAAAATCTATCTTTGAATATGGTGACATTTCGACCTGTTCGCTGCATGCTACCAAACTGTACCACAGCATCGAGGGCGGGCTGGTCATTACCAAAGATCCGGACTTGCTGAAGGAATTGGCGTACATGCGCAATTTCGGTTTTGACGGGCCGGAAGCCTTTGCCAACTTAGGCCTGAACGGTAAAAACTCAGAATTCCACGCTGCTATGGGCTTGATAAACCTCGAACATATTGCGCAGATCCATGACAGCCGCCAGCGAGTTACTGAACGGTATGACGAGAAGCTGGCGAATTTCAAAGCAAGGAAACCCCTCTGGCATGAAGACGCTACGCTGAACTACGCCTATTATCCAGTGGTTGTGGAAACAGAAGAACTGCTGCATCGTTGCATTGCTGCGTTAAATGCACATGAAATTTTCGTGCGCCGTTACTTCTATCCTTCTTTATCACAAGTATTGCCATACGTAGAACATGCTCCTATGCCGATGACGGAAGACATTGCCTCCCGGGTAATGTGTCTGCCGTTGTACCATAATCTGACTTTGGAAGAGGTGGATTACATTTCCAGGATGCTGCTAAGGACTCAAAATAATTAATCATGTTGATTGTTGGAGCTGGTGGTTTTGCAGTAGAAGTCATGGAAATTCTCAATAAACAAGAGGATATTTCAAACCTATGTTTTTACGATGATATCAATGCTGATACGCCGGATTATCTTTTTGATCAATTTAGTGTTATAAAAAGTTTGAACGCTGCAAAAGAACATTTTAATAAAGGAGATAATCGCTTTACAGTTGGCATGGGAAATCCTTTGCTGCGCAAAAAAATGGCCGAGCAGTTTGAAGCAATAGGAGGAAAACTAACCAGTGTAGTTTCTGAGGATGCTACCATTGCAGATCATCAGGTTAAAATGGCCGCAGGTTGTATTATTATGCCAGGAGTGCGTATTTCTCCTAGAGTATCAATAGGCCGCGGCTCTATGATTTATTACAATACTGTAATAACACATGATGTCGAAATCGGTGAATTTTGTGAGATATCCCCAAGTGTAAACATTTTAGGCGGAGCTTCAATCGATGGCCAATGTCATCTAGCAACTGGCAGCATCATCTTTCCCAAAATGAAGATAGGTTCCCAAGCTGTTATCGGTGCAGGTGCAGTAGTAAAATCAAATGTTCCTCCGTGCTCTGTTGCTGTGGGCGTACCAGCGAAAGTTATTTCACAAAAAAGGTAATGAAAAATATTTACCATATTCACACAGACTTTAAGTTCTTGTATGACTCCCAGCGCTTTGAAAGCAAGTTTTTTAACAATACTTTGATAATTATTGGTGAAAAGAATGAACGTAACATAGACTATCATAATTCGGCACTTTTTTTTTCGGAAACCGAAAATAATATACCTGTAATACTAAGTATTCTCAAAGAAGCTGACCTGATTGTAATATATAATCTCTGCGAGTTCAAACTGAAGCTGTTAAAGTATATCCCGAAAAAAACGAAAATTGCTTGGCGGTTTTTCGGGCACGAACTTTACAGCACGCGCAGAGATCTAATGCTTACACCGAAAACGACAGACATTGTAGAGGGTCGAAAAACTTATAATTCCGCACTCTTTTATAAATTGATTCTTTGGATGAAGAATAAGAAAAGAAGAAAACTTGCTGAAAATAAATTTAAAGTAACTAGTAAGATCGACTTTATCTTGTTGTATTGTCAGGAAGAATATGATTTTTTAATACAATACTGGTCAGTTCCGCAATTTGTGAAACTCAATCTTGATGTTTCCTTTTCTGGCGTTCGACTTATAAAGAAAGTCGAACAGGTAATTATTGGAAACAGTAAAAATATATATAACAATCACTTCGATATCATAGACCAAATCTCGACCGAAGCTGCTAGATCGTATAAGTTCGTATTTTTTCTAAATTATGGCGCTGCGGGAGCTTATAGTACCGAGCTTATAGAGCGCGTTGGCGACAAAGAGCATTTTGACCTAATTACCGAATTTCTTTCAAGAGAACAATTTAATGAGATTTATCGCAAAAGCAGCGCATTAGTGATAAATAGCCACAGACAGATGGCCTTAGGTAATATTTTCACTGCCATCAAATACGGAGTTAAAATATATTTAAATGATTTAAATCCAATCAAAAAGTGGTTAACTTCTAATAATATCTTAATTTTTTCAACAAATGACTTTGCTAACGATTTGGGAAAAGGCAATGTAAAATTAAATGAAATGCAAATGCGGCATAATATTTCCGCTTGCGAAAAATTAGCAAAGCAGTATACTCAAAACGATTTTTGTGTTAGAATTAAAAATCTCCTGACGTGATAGTTTCAATTATCATTCCTTCTTATAATCGTGAAAAATATATTTCAGAAACCCTTGCGTCGGTCCTTGGACAATCATTCACCGAGTGGGAATGTATCATCATAGATGATGGCAGTACTGATAATACAGAAAAGGTTGTAAAGAATTATGTCGATACAGACAATAGATTCTCGTTCTATAGTCGTCCGACGCACATGTTAAAAGGAGCAAATTCTTGTCGTAATTTTGGTTTTATAAAGTCAAAAGGGAAATATATTAAGTTTCTTGATAGCGACGATCTGTTAACAAGTGATTGTCTGCAAAAACAGATTACAATTTTAGAAAGCAATTCTGGCTTAAAAGTTTGTCTGTCTTATGGTAGATATTTTAATAATGAGACAAAGAAATTAGAAGAACTTTGGTCAAAAAACAAAGAGCATTCAAATTATCTTTTAGGTCATATTACTAATGAGATTCGCTGGGCTGTGTCCGACACTTTATGGCGAAAATCATTCTTTAAAAAACCACCATTTAAAGAAGGGTTAATGAACTCTCAGGAATGGTTAATGCATGGAGAAGCATTTTTAAAGTTAAATGTTGCTGAAATATATAACTTGGACGAGACTTTTACGTTAATCAGACGTGGTAACCTTCGGATGAGCTCCAGTCAAAGTAGTCGATATTATAAAAACCAAAAACTTGCAAGAATTTACTTATTAGGCCAGCTCATTCGCTCCCAAAATTTCAACATAAAATATTATTATCAACTCTTTAAGCAAGTACTGGTGTATCAATACTGGCAATTTAAGAAATTATGAGAAAAATAAAAATCCTGCACATTCAGGAAACCATCGGTTCAGGCGGTGTCGAACGCAGACGGCTGTCCTTGGCAAAACACTTAGATAAAGAAATATTTGATCAAAAGTTTGTTTGTACTAATGAAGCGGAAAATATTCCAAACGAAATTCGCGCTGAAGGTTTCGAAGTAATTGCGTTAGGACGAATGAAATCTTCGTTCCATTGGTCGCATCATAAAAAAGTACAGAAAATAATTGAAGAATATAAACCCGATATTATTCATGGTGCTGTATTCGAAGGAGTAACTTTGGCAGCAATAAATGGGTGGCTTAAAAAAGTTCCGGTTATTATTATTGAGGAAACTTCTGATCCGCAGAACCGTTCCTGGCGCGGTAATCTTTTAATGAAGTTATTTTCTTCATTGGCTCATAAAATTATTGGTGTTTCTGAGGGTGTCGTAAATGAGTATTTGATTGGTAAACTAGGCTTATCACAAAAAAAAGCAGTTCTGATCAATAACGGAGTTGTATTACCAAGAAACGTATCTGAAGATGAAATCACAGCAGCACGACTGAAGTATCATATTTCGGAAGAAGATTTTGTGATTGGCTCTGTTGGAAGAATGTTGCAGGATGAACATAAACGTTTTTCGGACCTGATTAAGGCTTTCGCATTATTTGCAGGTAAGAAACCCAATGTTAAATTATTATTGGTAGGTGAAGGCCCGGAACAGGAAAATTATCAAAATCTCGCAAAAGAACTGGGAGTTTTGGATAAAGTAATATTTGCAGGTTATCAACCTGATGTTACCTTATACTATAAATTAATGAATGTATTTTCTTTAGTTTCTGCATATGAAGCTTTTGGATTGGTACTTGCGGAAGCGATGTTAAATAGATTGCCAGTGGTTGCCACAAGAGTGGGAGGAATGAAGTACATTGTGGATGATAAAAGAACAGGTTTTTTAATACATCCTAAGAAAATAGCTGAAATCGAGGATAAATTTGAACAGCTATATCAAGATCGAAATCTAGGAATCGAAATGGGAATGAGAGGGTATGAGAAAGCAATGACTCTTTACACAGAGAAAAAATACGTGCAACGCATTTCCACCTTATATAAGGAAATGTATTGTAGAAGGGCTACACAATGAAAATCCTGAGAATTACTACTTCACTCGATTTCGGCGGACAGGAACAACAATTTATTAGTTTCGCATCAGCACGTGAGATGCTTAAAAATGAATATGTTTTTGCTGCTATTGGTTATGGCGGACACGCAGAAAAGGCTTTGGTGAATCGCGGTTTTAAAGTTCATATTTTAAATCGAAAAGTTTCAGTAAAAAGTTTCGGTAATATCCTTGCCCTTTACAAACTCATTAAAGCGGAAAAACCAGATGTCGTGCATACCGCTGCTGCGGAAGCTAATTTTCATGGAATTATTGCCGCGCGGCTGGCCGGGGTGAAATACCTTATAGCAGAGGAGATCGGAATTCCCAGTCACTCTTCTTTAGCTCAGAAAATTTTTGCTGTTGTTTATCGCTGGTGTGATAAGGTGATTTGTGTTTCCCAATCGGTAAAAGATCATTTGGTGAGAACTGACGAAATATCTGACGAAAAAGGAGTGGTAATTTATAATCCAGTCTGTTTTCCAAATCGCTATGAATTGGAACGCACAAAGAAATTCAATATCGTATATGTTGGTCGCCTGGAAAAAATAAAAAATGTAAAAAGTCTGATTTGTGCTTTCTCACAAATGGAACACGACCATTTACAATTGATTGTGGTGGGCCATGGAAGTGAAAGAAACAGTTTAGAGGATTTGGTAAAAAACTTAAATTTATCAGGAAAAGTAAAGTTCGAAGGCTTTCAGCCTGATCCCGGAAAATATCTGAGTACAGCGGATTTATTCGTTCTGCCTTCATATTCGGAAGGCTTTGGCATTGGCGCGGTGGAAGCCATGTTTCTGCAAGTGCCGGTTTTATGTTCAAATGTTGGGGGCATCCCCGAATTTGTTGAAGATAATGTTAATGGTTGGCTATTTGATCCAAATGATGCCGACAATTTGCACTTGAAGCTTGAAAAAATTTTATCGCTGAACGATCAAGACCGAAAACAAATGGGAATCAATGGTTACCGCAGCGTCTTTAATTCTTTCACGGTCGAGAAATATATTAAAAGACTCGAAAACTTATACGAACAGGTGTGCAAAAAATGAAAATAGCTTATTTAATAAATCATCTCGACGAACATGGCGGAATTGAAAAAGTTGTTGCCCAAAAAATAAATGCATGGATCAGAATTTACAGGTTTGAAGTTGTTCTTATTACTAAAATGCAACGCTCCGAAAAACATGTATATCAACTGGATCCAAAATGTAAAATAATTAATCTTAATATCCAAAGTTTACCGAACAAACAATACTTTAGAAATATAAAATATTATATTTCTTTATGGAGCCAGGTTCGGGAAATTATTAAAAATGAGAAAATTGACGTTCTATTTTCAACTTTAACAAGTATCGATTCTCTTCTTATTCCATTTATAATACCGAAAGTTCCTAAGGTACTTGAATTGCATCATTCAGGATTGTATCTGCATAAAAAGTCCTGGAATTATAAAAAAAGATCATCGCGAAATATAATACGGTAGTTGTATTAAATGAGGATGAAATAAAATATTACGGATTATCAAATATCACGGTTATTCCCAATTTTACTTTAACCCATAATCATGAAAGTAATGCAACAAAACAGAAAATTATTATTTCTGCAGGAAGATTGGATCCAATCAAACAGTTTGATCACATGATTGAAATTTGGGCTTCTCTTGCTAGTAAGCATAGAGATTGGGAATTTCATATATATGGAAATGGATCATGCACTGAATATAATCGCTTGAAAAGTTTATTAGAAAAGTATAATGTAAGTAACAGCTTTAAAATTTTTTCGGCGGTAGACGACCTACATCTGAAAATGTCTGAAGCATCCATTTTTGTACAAACCTCCGCATCAGAATGCTTTCCAATGGTACTTTTAGAAGCGATGAATGCGGGTTTACCTATTATAGCATACAATTCGCCAAATGGGCCGAAAAACATCATTTCTGATAAAGTTGATGGATTACTTATTACTTTAAATGACAAAGTTCAGTTTGCGGAAAATCTAAGTGGTTTATTACAGTCAGAAGAAAAGCGTTTAAAAATCGTTCATAACCAGAAAAAGAAAATTACTAAGTTTTCGGAAGATGTTATTATGGAAAAATGGTTTAATTTAGTATCCACTTTAAAATAACAGTTTGAATTACGACTCATTTATTTTAACTTCTAAAGTTTGGCTATCAAATATTAGCAGGAAAATCAGACCTGTACGTGGACATAATAATATTCTAACTAATAAAGCTGCTTGCTATAAATTGCGATATAACATTTCAGGCATCAATAACAAAATAATCCTTGAATCAGGCGGCAAACTTGTAAATGTCCTTATTTACATTCGTGGTAATCAGAATTCTATAACAATTGAAAGCAAATGTTTAGTTAAAAATACAGTAATCTATATAGAAAATGATAATTCGGCTCTGAAAATTGGTAAGGGAACCACAATTGAAGGTGCTCACTTTGGAATAGCAGAAAATAACAAGAAAATCATTTTAGGTCAGGATTGTATGTTATCAGAAAATATATATCTTACCACCACTGATTCTCACAGTATTTTAAATGACACTAATGAAAGATTTAACCAAGCTGCAAATGTAAATATTGGAAATCACGTCTGGATCGGGCGAAATTCTACTATTTTAAAAGGCTCTGATATCTGTGATAATTCCATAATAGGTGCATCATCAGTTGTTACTGGAAATGTGAAAGCAAATTCAATATATACAGGTGTTCCCGCACGACTGGTAAAACAAAACATTACTTGGTTACGAGAAAAAGTATAAAATGAAATCTGTCCTTTTCATATCCTGGGACGGCCCTCAAACCTCCTACATGGAAGGGCTTTTTATGCCCATCTTTTATGAGGTTTCTAAAAGAACCGGAATTCAGTTTCATGTGATTCAGTTTGCTTGGGCAAATACTAAGAAAATTGCTGAAGTACGACAAGCGGCACAACACAAGGGTATTTTATACACATGTTTCCCTGTCCAAAGAAAACCAACCGCTTTTATTGGCAGCCTGATAACACTATTTACAGCGCCAAATCGTATTAAAAAATACATGGCACAACATCATGTCGATGTGCTAATGCCACGAAGTATTTTTCCGGCATTTATGGTATTGCATCTAAAAAATCCAGGCTGCCCAATTTTATTTGACGCAGATGGCTTGCCTGCCGAAGAGCGGATTGATTTTGCAGGACTTAAAAAAAACAGCATAATGTTCCGGTGGTTAAAGAACATTGAGACTTCTATGCTGCGAAGAGCAGATCATGTGATTACGCGATCGCACAAAGCGGTAGATATTCATCTGAAAACTTTAGCTAAAGAGTATAAAGATAAATTTTCAGTCGTGATTAATGGCCGGGCTGCTGACGATTTTAAACCCGATCTCAGTCTCAAAGCAAAAATTCGTCATGACTTGGGAATTGATGATAATGAATTTGTTTTCGTGTACTGTGGTTCCCTGGGCAGTAAATATGGCTGGACTGAAATGCTTGAAATTTTTAGCCGGTATCAGGAAAACAGGCCTGCCCGCTTATTAATTTTGACCGGTCAACCGGATTTTGTGCAGAGGAATTGTCCTGAACTTTTAAAAGAAAAAATTATTACCCGCACTGTGTCGGCCCGTGACGTGCCCTATTACTTACGCGCGGCAAATGTAGCTTTTTGTTTAATCGTTCCTGCCTATAGCATGCAGGCCGCGGCGGCTACAAAATTAGGAGAATATTTACTGTCGGGCCTGCCTGTTATTGCAAATAAGGGCATCGGCGACACGGATACGATCTTAAAAAACTATGAAGGTTGTTTTCTTTATAATTATAGTCTCAGTTTTGAGCAGCAATATGTCGCTGTAAAAAAGTTCTTAGATAAAACATGTCACTATAATTCTGAAGACATCCGGCAGCAGGCAGTTTCGCGTTTTTCGCTTGAGTCTGCCGCGGAATCGTACATAACAGCATTGAACAAATTAATGCATTAAAACACAGAATATTTAAGTGCCAAGTATTACAAAAGCAAATAAAAAGTCAATTCTCTTCATCACCTGGGACGGCCCACAAACCTCTTATATGGAAGGTCTCTTTATGCCCATCTTTCATGAGGTTTCTAAAAAAACCGGAATGCAGTTTCACGTCATTCAGTTCACCTGGGCGAACCAACAGAAAATTGCTGAAGTTCGTGCAGCTGCTGAAAAATTGGGAATTCAGTATACCGCTTTTCCCATCCTGAGAAAACCGGTGCCTGCACTAGGCAGTCTGCTTACCTTATACACTTTCGCACGTAAAGTGAAAAATTATATAAAAAGACACAACATCGATATCGTCATGCCTCGCAGCACTTTTCCGGCAGCGTTGGTGAACCGGCTTACCTTGCCTAACTGTAAAATCATCTTTGACGCCGACGGCTTGCCGATCGAGGAGCGTGTTGATTTTGCCGGACTGAAAAAAAACAGCCTTCAATACCGCTGGATGAAGCGCATTGAAACTGAAATGCTGCAGAAGGCGGATCACGTGATCACCCGGTCGCAGAAGTCCATTGACATCCATACGAAAACCCTTGGCTCAGTTGATCGTACCAAATTCACCGTTGTTCAAAATGGAAGAGATGTTTCTTTTTTTGAACCTGTGTGTAATCATTGCCTTCAGGCACGAAAGGATCTGGGCGTAGACGCTGAAGAATTGTTGCTGGTCTACTGCGGTTCACTCGGCGCACAGTATTGCTGGGAAGAAATGATCTCTGTGTACCGGCTCGCGAAAAAAATCAGATCCACCCGGCTTTTAATTCTGACTGGTAACACTGAATTTGCGCAGGAAAAAATACAGCCTGCTGAAAGTGGAGATATTATAATTAAAAAAGTTCCTTTTGAAGAAGTTCCTTTTTGGCTGAATGCTGCAGATGCTGCGCTGGCTTTGCGCCAGCCTTCTTTTAGTATGAAAGGCGTGGCCCCGATTAAGTTAGGCGAATACCTGCTGATGGACTTACCGGTACTGGCTTCCAAAGGCATTGGCGACACAGAAGATATCCTGGCGCAGTTTCCCGAATGTTATCTGTTTGACCATTCCGTGGCCTTTGACGAACAGGCAGAAGCAATACAGAACTGGCTGGCTGCGATTAAACCACAAAACAATCATATCCGGGAAAAAGCAACTCAGTTTTTCTCGCTGGATGCCGCCGCGGAAAGTTATATACAGGCATTGAAAAGGATTTTATAAAAGTATCGATGTATTTTTGCCTCGGTGATATCACATAGTAATAAAATGAAAATACTTTATCTCACTAAATACTCGCGCAACGCCGGCAGCAGCCGGCTGCGCAGTTTTCAGTATTTTCCTTTTCTCGAAGCGAACGGGTGGCAGGTAACCGTGCAACCGCTGTTCAGTGAGCGCTACCTTACTTTATTATACGCCGGCAAATCAACTGCTCTCGAAGCGGTTAAAGGATATATTAACCGACTATTGATAATTTGTACAGTGAAGCGGTACGACCGTCTGGTAATAGAAAAAGAATTATTTCCTTTCATGCCTGCCTGGGCGGAAAGAATCTTGAACCGTCTTGGCATTTCATACATTGTAGATTATGATGATGCTATTTTTCACAACTACGATCAGCATCCCGTCTTCAAAAAGTTCCTTCCGTGCAAAATTGATCAAGTCATGAAATATAGTGCTGCGGCAGTTGCCGGTAACCGCTATCTGGCTGACCGGGCACGAAAGGCAGGCGCACCAACGGTGCACATAGTTCCCACGGTGATTGATCTTAGCCGCTATCCGGTGAAAACATACTTCCAGGCGGATTACTTTGTCTTAGGATGGATTGGCACAAAATCGACCTTTGAAAAACACTTGCTTCCATGCCGGAACTGGTTAAAGGAAGCCCAAAGGCTTCATCCTCAATTGCACGTGCATGTTATCGGCGTTACCGAGGAAATGGATTTAGGTCCGCGGGTTTCCTATATTCCGTGGACTGAGGAAAGCGAAGTAGATGAAATTCTGAAAATGGATGCAGGCATGATGCCGTTGCAGGATTCTGTATGGGAAAAGGGCAAATGTGCCTATAAACTGATTCAATACGCGGCCTGTGGTATTCCGGGCATTGCCTCTGACGTCGGGATGAATCGTGAAGTAACCGTTCCCGGTGAAACTGGCATATTGGCCGATACGGATGCGGAATGGCTGCAGGCGATTGATATGCTGATAAATAACCATGCTGAACGGCTACGCCTGGGAACCAATGCGAGAAAAAAGGTAGAAAAAGTTTACGCTATCCAGCAAACCCACAAGACGTGGCTAGATATTCTGAGCCATGACCGCTAAAAGCGTATTTTTGCTGTAATGTTTTTGGATTTCGTTTATGTTCCTTTATTTGTGCTTATTGCCACGCTGTTTCCGCGTCTGGTGTTAAATGAGCGTGAACACAACTATCTGAGAACATTCCAAAATCTTGCGCTTTTTCATTTTATTTTTGGACTGGCTTACTTCTTTACGACCAACAATGGCGGCGGCGATGCTTGGGGCCACTGGAGACTGGCAAAGTATATGTCCTATGACGAATTTGTAATTTCCTTTACCAGTGGTGAAGGAACGGCTTTTATGCGGGCTTTTAATTATCCGTTCGCGAATCTGATGAATATGTCCTTCCTGTCGAACACCATGTTCTACAGCATGTTGGGATCAATTGGTGTGACCCTTTTTGCTATCGTAGCACTGCGGACAATTCCTTTTAATAAAAGACTGGGTAAGTACGTTTTGTTTCCTTTACTGTTCTTTTTACCCAACCTGCATTTCTGGAGCGGCGGCGTAGGGAAAGATACCACACTATTCTTGTGTATTGCCCTGTTTACGTATGGTGTTATGAAACCGGTGACCAGGTTGCCCATTATTATTCTTGGACTTTCATTGGCGATGGCAATTCGCCCGCATATTGTTCTTTTTCTGGTGGCCGGTTTTGGGCTGGCATATTTATTTGGCGGTAAGATTCCATTATGGCAGCGAGGCGTCTTCTCTGTTGTATTGATGGGAATTGGTTTAGCGATTCTACCCTCGGTCATGGAATTCGCGAAAATAGAAGAAGCGTCTGTTGAAAGTTTTGACAACTTTGCGCAAAAGAAAGTAGATGTTTTAAGCCGCTCTTCATCAGGCTCGGCTGTAGATATCTCTTCTTACCCTTTTCCGCTTAAAGTTTTAACCTTCTGGTTCCGGCCCTTCTTTTTCGATGCGCGAAACATTAATGGACTTCTTGCTTCCATAGAGAATCTGATCCTCGTTATCGTATTCTTTAAGGCCATGAAACTAAAACCGCTGCGCGCCTTTCGCAAAGCGCCCTTTGTCATCAAAGGTCTGGTGTTTTTCCTCATCTTCGGCACCCTGGCCTTCTCGCAGTCACTTGGCAACGTCGGCATCATGATCCGCATGCGGAATATGTTCCTGCCCGGTATGCTCATCTTTTTGCTCTGGGTCTTCTCTTATGACCAGCAACGCCGTTTACAGCAACAGCGCGCCCTGAAGCAAAAAACGTAAGGCCATTATGTTTCACCACTGGATGCAACGGTATTTTCCGTATCTCTTGTTTTTTTATCATTTGCTTTTTGCCCTGCCGGCCTGGCAGCTGGCCGAAAACCGCCCCGCCGACAGCTGGCACTACTGGTTTTTGGGACGTGATCTTTCAGATATTTCCTTTACCCGCTTTTTAGTACCCGGCACCGAGGCCGTCAACCTGTTGACCTTTCCGCTGGTTAGAAACCTGCACTTGCCCTTCTGGGTGGGTTTTGTACTGTTCAGCGCAGTTGGTGGCGTAGGTTTTATCAGACTGTACCGGCTGCTAGATCGCATCACCGCACAAAATTCAAAAGTAAAAACGTTGGCCTTTGGCCTGCTACTGTTGCCCAGTTTGCACTTGTGGACCTCCATGATCGGTAAGGAGCCGCTTATCTTCGTGGCGCTAGTGTATTTCACGGCTGCGGTCTACGAGGGCAAGTTTGCCAGGCCTACGTTGTGGCTATCATGGCTAGCCGTAGCCTGGATCCGTCCGCACGTGGCCGCCGTCTTGCTGGCCGCTGTACTGCTCAGCCTGCTTTGGAGCGCCAGACATCACCGGCAACGCCTTTGGCTGTGGGCCGCCATTCCGGCAGCAACTGCGATTTGTTACCTGCTTTTAAAAAAAGTCGCGCGGCTGGGCAATGATCCTTGGGCCCGTCTCCAACGGTATTATGAGGTGCATATCCGCGTTTTGAAGCAAACCCGTTCCTATGTGCCGCTGGATGAATACAGCCTGCCGTCTAAAATGTTTACCTTCTATTTCCGCCCGCTGCCTTTTGAGAAGATGGGCTGGGTGTATCATCTCTGGAGTTTCGAGAATGCGCTGCTCTTAATTCTCTCGGGGGTAGCTGTCTTTATGTTCTTCCGCCACCGCCGCTGGAGACCGCTGCAGCCTTTTACGGTTTTCGCCGGCGCTTTCCTGTTTTTATTTGCGCTGATGTACGTGTACGGCTACGCCAATTACGGCCTGATTGCCCGGACGAAAGTAATGGCCATGCCGGTGTGGTATGGGGTGATCCTGTATCTTTTAAACACCGTCCCAACTTCCACCACGCGTTTGTAAATCTTTCCGTTTATCAAAATTCCCGCGTTTATTCCCCTCCGGCCGGAGGGGTGGGCTTTTTCGCCAGAAAAAGGTCGGGGTGGTTACCTTGCAACTTCCACCTTGCACCCTGCACCACTCAATCACTCAATCACCTTTTAAATCAGTAAGTCCCCGCACTCGAAAATGGCACTGCTGTCAAAATATTTGTACAGTCAATATTATGATAGTGTCTTGGTAATTTTCATTTCACAAAAAACATTGATCTGATATGATGAAGCTTGGGCTCGCCCCTATCTTTATATTGGGGAAGCAACTCCAATTCACCTCTTTGATGTAACTCAATCAGTCTACAATACATCTCTTCGACAAGCTGACAAACATTTCCATAGTAAACGGTGGTAAGATGCTCCGCCTCCTTTGCCGAAGACCTTACTCCGATATGATAAGGTTTTTTTGCGGGAACAATAATGTCTGTAGCATCACTGCGGTAATCAAGGCTAAAAACTTCCGTATCATTTCCGAGACTGAAGGTGTGCGCGAGTGAGTGGCGCAGAATTGCCAGTGATCGACGTTGCTGTTCACCTAAATTTGTGAAACTGGTCAATGCATGCCATATACTTCTTCCATGATTATCGCATCCTTTTTTCTTAAATAATGTTCCGATAAGGTCTATAATAATCAGATAGGCCGCAATTCCTAAAAACTTATTACTTCCGTAGGTGCCATTCATAACCTGTGATTCAATCCGGTGGCTAACTCCTAGCAATGTACCGGTCCTAATATCTCTGTCGGTCAGTTCCCGCGCACCTTTCAGCGTCATGCACAAGGTAGATTCACGGCCATCCTCATTTTGCACACCTAATAAGGCATTGATTATTTCTTTTTCCGTCATAAAAACAATCTTTTGCTATTGGTGCTGTGTCAATCCCCTTTCTTATGTTTATGAGGTTTTAGCGCAGGCTTGTTTTTTGGCGTTTCTTTATTATCACGCTGACGCTTGTCAGGTTCTCCTGTTGATTTCGCCGTTCTTTTTGGTCCAGGTTTAATTCCCATGATGAATGCATTATTAATATTATTCTTCTCGAATGTAAGAATATTTTTTGACACATTAATTATAAATCATCTTAATCATTAGATATTATACTGTGAATTGACATATAAGCCACAGCATAAACGAAAATATGCCTGGCGGTAAGTCTGGAACTGTGCATGATAAACCATAAGACATATTGCCTGAATCCTGTCTTGCATCTTTTTCCTTAAGCAAATCTTTTGCTGATTTTCCACGCTGTATCTTGCACCCTGCACCTTGCCGCCACTCTATGCCTTAGCACCTCAACCTAACAAGTCAACCTCTCTGCAAAATAAATCTGTCACTTTTCCGCTGCCGCTTCAAAATAATTCTTAAGTTTATCACCAGCTAAACAGTCGGTCGCGACGCTAAAAACCATACCTGGCTGCCAGCCTTAAAAACAAAACAATACAAATATGAAAACACTTATATCCCTGCTTTTAGGCAGCGGCCTGCTGGCTGCTTCGTACCTGACGATCTTTTCACCAAATGCCC
This sequence comes from Kaistella sp., assembly GCA_032057205.1. GTDB lineage: Bacteria > Bacteroidota > Bacteroidia > Flavobacteriales > Weeksellaceae > Kaistella. The sequence goes on along the minus strand of DAMCFT010000011.1, from coordinate 34,180 downwards.
TTAAAGCCGAGGCCGCCCGCTGTACGGGTTCTGCTTCCTGCTCAGCCTGTACCAATTGTTCCCGCTGCGGCCACTGCGGCGCAGGCGGCAGCTGTGGCGTCTGCCGGGGCAGTTCCTCCGGTCGCCAGGCCTACTCTTACGGAATGAATACTTCGTCACGAAAAAACTCTTCCGCGACGGCCTACACTTCTTCCCGCAGTACAGCGCTCCGGTCCTCTGGACCCTCCTCTCGGACTAAAACGATAGACCATCCGCTCAACATAGGTACGACCCTCTACCCTGTCAACGAAATCATCAACGTCCGCAAAGGTCCCGGCACGCAGTATCCCGTCCTTGAAAAAGTAACGGCACAGTCTGAGTTAATACTGTTGCAGGTTCACCAGGGTTGGTATAAAGTCGAGGTTTTAGCAACCGGCACCGTTGGCTATGTTTTTGCGAATGGCGTGCGCTGATTCACACTTCGATCACCGAAAAGACTTTCGTACACCCTACACCGTTACTATTAATTAAAAATAAACGCAACACGTATGAAACGACTATTTATTTTTTCCCTGCTCTGCCTCGGCACTATGGCCTTCGCGCAGAAAAAAGAGTACGACCCCAGAATGATGGGCTGCTATAAAGGCTCCGAAGCCAACCAGCAGTTTGACGGCATTTCAAAATACTGGGTTTCCTGCCGCCTGGACCAGGGCAAAAACGTGCTGCTCTTCGTAGCCATAACCAAAGTGGCCAGGTTTAGCAAAACACCGATTATGGAATTTTAATCTGTGTTCCGGCATCACAGACCTCATTGTACGGTCCATGCCTCGTCTGCCTGCTTTTTTCTCCTTCTTAAATTTTCCCGCACTATTCTGTCAGTAGCTCATCAGACTGTTATGTCTGGAATAGAGTGATAGGTTCGCGCAAACATTTCTTTGATATTCATTTCTTTCAAATTAACATCGGGGCTTTTGTTATTAATTAGGAGATAGCAACTTATTGAAGGATATTCGATATGAGTAAATGTTTTACTTCCAATTCTGTTCTGAATAAATTGCGTATATATTCTATACCTCTGATTATTTTGCAGGTATTCAGTAAGCTTTCTTGGATTGGAAAAATCGATCGACCTCGCAGAGCATAATGCAAAACTGCAATGAGGATATTTCTCCAAAAATATTGGGATTAAGGTTGTACAGGTGTTGAGAATTCTTGTTACAGAACGAAAACTGCCTCTATTGATAATTTTGTTGTATTTATATTTACTCCTTTTATCTTTCTTGCAGTAAAATTTTAAAGCAATCACGTCTTCCTTATGGCATTCTGCACGTACGATGTAGTGTAGTTTCGTTTCTTCGCACCAAAATTTATAGATATATGTAAAAAGATGGTCGGAACCATCTTTACAATTATCTTTTTGTATGAATTTCAAATCATACTGCCCCAAAGATTCAAATCTAGTCAATCAAAATCTTTTTTAATTTATGAGTAGGGACAACAATTTTTACTCCTTTTATATCGCGCGCAGAAATCTTCACAGGAGCCACCGACTTTAGGGGTTTCCAACTTAATTTTTTGCCTTTGGATAATGTCCTTTTCATTGGATGTTTTTTTGCTTTTACAAATGTACAAATTTTATGCTAAATATCTGATAGTATAACTTTTATTAGTAGACTGACTATGAGCTTTAACAAATTGTAAATGTGTTGAACAGTGATCAAATACCATGCCCACGTATAAAAATAACTAATCATTACAGGAGCTTGGTAACCTTCAGCATAATGATCCAATTCTTGATAGGGATGCCATGCCAAATACTGGAAAGATGAAAACGATCTCGATAAAAAACGAAGGAAAGAAGCAGAGTTTTTAGTTGCAGGAGATATTGCACCGCAAGCTATTTTGGGCTTTATAACTTACAATCAAGAAGCAAAGGATAAAGTTGTTAACTTTGGTGCACAGGAAGCAAAGGTTTATAATGACCCCACTTATTATTTTTAGGAAATGATACACTACAAAACAGAAACCTGCTGGACAGCGAAGCAGAGGCGTTGGTCAACACCGTGAATACCGCTGGAGTGATGGGTAAAGGAATTGCTTTGCAGTTTAAGAACAGGTTTCCCAACAACTTTAAACGATATGTCAGGGCATGTAAGAATAAGGAACTGAACGTAGGCCAACTGCTGGTATCTGAAGAAGAAGATTTGCTGACCGGCAAAAAAATCATCATCAATTTTCCCACAAAAACTACCTGGCGCCTGCCTTCCGAATACCAATATATTGAATCAGGCCTTACTGCATTAGTGAAGGTAATTGAGGAGAAAAATATTAAATCAATTGCGATTCCGCCTTTGGGTGCAGGCAATGGCGGTTTGGATTGGAACAGGGTAAAGCCGATTTTGGAAAAACAGCTGGCAGCAGTAGATAGTGACGTTTACATTTATGAACCAAATGCGGCTATACAGGAAGTGCTGAAAAAAGAGAGAGTGAAGCTCACGCCTGCCCGGGCCATGCTGCTTTCTGTTCTATATGAATTGGTTCGAAACGGCGAGTTTGTCTCCGAATTTTCAGCCGAAAAAATTGCGTATATCCTACAGCGTTTTGGTGCAAAGGAAACCTTTAAGCTGGAATTTCAGCCTAATTTTTACGGGCCCTATTCAGGCAAAGTAAAACACGTACTCTATTATCTGAATGGCAGCTACCTGATGGGCTACACTTCCAAAGACAAAAAACCATTTGAGGAACTGAGCTTAATTCCTGATACTGAAGCGGAGGTAGAAGCATTTTTAAATAAACCCGAAAATGCAGTTCACAAAAAAACAGTAGAAAAAACAAAAGCATTCTTAGCCGGCTATTATTCTCCATTTGGCCTGGAACTGCTGTCAACCATCGACTACATCACTTCTGAGAAGAAGACGCGAAATCCTGCAGCAATTACACGGGAACTGGAAAACTGGAGCGGGCGTAAAAAAACCTTATTTACCAATCCGAGGTTTGTTGAGATCGCTGTTAAAAATTTGGAGATGCATCTTATCTGACGCCCTGATTTGTCTGTGAAAAGCAGCGTTGCTGTAGCACAGATTTATAATTCTGCTCACAATTTCAGATCAGGTTGATTGCCGAAATTTATTTTAACATTCAAGCGTTTTCTGCAATACGCAGTTAGTTAGCACCACCATTCGACATTTATTCTTCTTCGTCAGATTCTTTTTCTGCTAACTGAACAAAGTTGATCGAGGGTAAAATTACAGGTTCCAATCCTGCTTGTAATGTTACATTTGAAATAAAAGCACGCAGATATGGAAAAGCAATTGCAGGTGCATTTATTTTAGGAAAAGATGACAATTTGAATTCATCTGTGATTTGTTCGTCCAATACTTCGAAATGAAACAGAGCTTCAGTTGTTAAATCAAATGATATATCATTAATCAAAAGCGTAAACCCGACGCCGAAAACACTGCTGTCTTTTTCCTCTGAAAAATAATTAGCAGACGCTAAGTCAAATGAATTTTTATCTCTCGTCAGATTTTCATCTAAAAGAGATAAATTTAATTTAGAAATTTTCCAGTCTTTTAATTGAATTCTCATTTTACGCTGCTAAAGCAAGATCACAATCTTCTTTATTATTTTTATTATTATAAACAGTGTTGCTGGTCGAGGTATAGTACGAAACCTTTCCCGTTTCAAAATTTTTATTTTCCAAATCAACTGTGATTTCAGAAAAACCATATTTTAAAACAGAAATTTCATATAACTCTTCCGCAGTAATACGATCGAAAAAACGATCAATACGCTCTTTTACATCTTTCAATTTCATTTGATATACCCTGTTTTAATTATAGAATTTGAGACAATATTTTTAGAAGGACTGTACACTGTGCAAATTGTACAATTACTGGTTCTTAGATCAATTCTCACAATTCTTTCTTTTGCAAATTTAATGTAAAAATTCCCTTTCACAACCTCCAGTGGTAAAACTCCTTCGCCACGTGCTAAATTAATTAAGAGACCATCTACCGGTTTCAGCTTTCTACCGCTGGAATCAATCTTTTCCTTGTATCTCTCCACCAGATAGGATAAAATCTCCACGCCCTCTTCAACAGTTAAATCTAAAAACTCAGATTCATCAACCTCTATATGAGATTGCATAACACAATACTCTTTGTATTTTAATAATTTCTTTTCATTATCCCAAGCCTGCGCTATAGCCCACTTTTCAGCCAGCTCTGAAGTCCTGGAACTTATTCCCGTAACAAAAAAATAAACTCCATCACCTAACCACTCATCGTCGCCAAAGGACAGTTCACAATTGGAGCCAAGAATCTTCTTAGCAGATTCAAGACTTGTGCCGTGATGTCCGGATAGCGAAAGAGCCATAAAATATATTCCTGTAAAAAAGATATAAATATATAAAAAATTTAAGATAAAAACCAGCCATCACCTTGTTTGCGCATGGCCAAAAAAGTTTCTTAATGCCAAAACTCGCACTGATTTTGACATCGACTCCTTATCCCAGTTGCAAATCATCCCTCAGTCTTGTCCCCGGATCTATGCAAATTGCTATTTAATAATGCGGTTGGTGCTGCAGGAATTGCCAAGATTACTCAGGGTGGTAAAAACGTTATTAACTGACGCTTGCATTCCTTTAGTGAATGTCAATGAGTTAAACACTCTCGTCATCTATGTGACAACCAAATGATTGAGACAGCAATGCTAAGTAATACAATCTCTGTCTCGTAAAGTTTCAAATTTTTCCAAAAATTTCATCTTGTCAATAAAGAATGGAGTTGGCCGCAGTGAGATTGGAGTAAGCAGCTTGTTTATTTTATCAGTAAATTCTTCTGCATTTCTGTGGTTGAACTTTGTTCTGCCAAGTTTCTCTGTATGACTTAATAAAAGCTTTTTGAATATGCTGATTTTATTCTTGATAAATGGCTCCCAAATAATCAATGTGTCAATATCTATCACAGTAAGATTGTGAACTCTGTTTTTATCAAACTTGGATCCCAAAGTGGTTCGAAGTTCGTCTTTGAACCAGTTGTTGAGGATGTAGTTGATGCCGGGAGCTTGCGAAATTCTGTCCTGAATAATAAGGATAGGAAAGATTTCAAAATTTTGTTTACTATTTACCGCATCATCAAATTCAAATTCACTGTTTACTATTTGTTGTATTGAAAAAATAAGTTGTTGAACTCCGACCTTTTGCTTTTCGCTCAAGAAAAATTTTTTCTTTAGGAACTCCATTAATGGCTCGATACTCCTGGAGGCTTTTAATTTTTTGCTAAATAGAACGTCTTTATTTTCAAAGAGGTATATGGTGTTATTGTATCTTACATAATAATCAGGTTCATTTGGCATCTCCTTTTTAAATTCTTTCTTTTTCTGATAATATTTTTTTTCAAATATGCCATCCAGCAGATTTTTCATGAGATATTCTTCCGAAAAGCTTTTATTAAAGTAGCTGAAAAAGTCTCCATATTTTTAGAGTAGCCTTCTGCGTGATAAATTTCTTTAATGCGGAATTTTGCGCTTCTGTAGAACAGGTCAATTGTATAATAGTAATTAATAACCGATATCGTTGATTCATCAAGACGGTAGATTGGAAACTTCTTTAAGTCCGTGAAATCTTCATCAGCTGAAATTTGCTCAAGCGTTAAATTCTCAAGTAGGTCTAATTTCTCAATAAGATTAAGGTCATAGATAAAACGGTTAGTCCTTTTACCGTAAATCAGCAGTCCGAAAAGGTATTTCATTTCATATAACAATTGATCTTCAGTTAAAACATTGAAAGACTGCAGTAAATCATTTTTAATTGGAAGCAGGTGATCTGCATTCAAAAATGAAAGCAACTCTTCTACCTTGAAAATAGTGACATACAGCAATTTACTAAATTCATGAATATCGTCATTATACAAGGACAGTTCAAAAAGCTGAAATGAGTGTAGAATGTGGAAATTTATAAAGCCTTCAATATCATCTTCGTTGAAATTGTGATTAAATGTATTGTATTCACCGTTAAGCACTAAAAACGCCTTGAATAAGCCCAGTTCCTCATCCTCCGACATATTTTCGTTGTCCTCTAAAATTTTTGGGTCGGAAAATATTATTTCAGCAATTTTAAGTACAGAATATGGCGAAATGGTTTCTATTTTGCCACCTTTAATCGAACTCCTCGCTTTGAACAATTTGACTCTGCGATCAATTTCATATTTGGTTTTTGCGTTTGAAAAAAAATTGTGATAATTGGGCAGGGGTGTTGTATTGCAGAAACCCACAAGTCTTAATAAGTGTATTTTGAGATTTTCTTTAAATATTCCGCAGCTTTAAGTTTCTCCTCATCCGGGAATATATCTTCAAATTGTAGAACTGTTATAAATTGTACCATACTGCTTCGTGAAATAAATTTCGGACTAATACGGATGGCGAAATAGCAACAGCGTGCGGCGAATAGAACTGCAATTCAAACAGAATAAATTGCTGTCCACTCTCAAAAGAATTTAACTTTTCTATATTACGTACAAAATCCCTAACGATTAAGATCTGGTCCTTTTCTTCCTATTAAGTACGGGAGTGACCGACGCCGAGAATCGAATCAGCATTTCCTCATTCCTTATGCATCTATTGTAATCGCAATACTTTTCCCGAATCATTTATTCAATATAAAGTGCTCTATGTCTTTGTCTGTAATTCTGTCATATACTTCTGCAAAGTCTCGTAGCGTGTAGCCCATTGATTCGATAATTAATATAATGGTGGCCATTTCTGAGTTGGTACCACCATTAAAAGCATTATTTACAGTTGCCTTCCGAATATCAGCAGCAGAGTTCAGTGATATTTTTTCGTAGCTATTAACTAGATCCTTTTTACTTGGGTCCATCTTGGCTTTATTTTTATTTCGGCTGAGTAGAATCCTTAATGTAATTGCAGTTTTAAGCCCAATATTTTCTCTGATATTCATTCCCATGTTTGCAATTAACTACATATCGAAATTTTTCCCGGTACGCTATTTCGTACCTTAATTATTTACTTAAAATTTGTGACATTAGTTACAATAGAAGTAACTTCGCGATACTTCAAAAAATATTAGAAGCTATTCGCTTAGAATCTCGAAGCAGAAAACTGGTAATTTTCAAAATAACAACGAGAGGATAAGCAGAAGGCTCACGTCCGCGGCGTGGCCTCTCTCTATCTGTTGTTATGGGTATACCAGTGCCTCTGCTCGGATATTGTAGAGTTCCATGCCGTTTTCATTTCCGGTAGTTTCTTTTCTCTAAGCATACACATCGCACGACGGTAACGGCGCCTCACCCCGCCGCGGCAGCAATGCCTTTGGGAAACATTCATTTTTCATTTCACTGTTTAACAGCCGGTACCGGCTGCGCTCACCCCGCAGCCACCCACCGGCCAACAAAAAAGCAACGGCATGATAAAACAAGAAACATATCGCCGCCCAACAACGGCAGCACTCCCACGTAGACTAGCCTACCCCCGTCACTGCGAGGAGGCGCCAGCCGACGAAGCAACCCCCTGAGCGGCTTCGCTCATCATAACAGCAGCGTACCTTACACCTAATAACAAATAAACAAATAAACAGATAAACAACTTAACGACTAAACAACTTAACAACCTCAAATCCCTAATCCTCTACATTCTAATTTCTAACCCTCATAAATACTACACACCCTCCACATAAAAACGTCACCATTCCCCTCCGCCGGAGGGGTGGGCCTTCCGGTCACGGAAGGGTCGGGGTGGTTCCCGCAGATCCTGCACCTCGTCAGTTCGAGTGTCCGCCAGAGGCGGATGTATCCAGAACGCCTGTGGTTACTGCATTTTCAGCAATCACTTCTCGATACACGTTCCTCTCGTCGCGCACTCGAAGTGACGCCTGCCCCAATTTTATAAAAAGTGCACCCGTCAGTTCGAGTGTTTTTCCGCAGCACAGCGAAGGAAAAATGTATCGAGAACGCGTACAGTGCAAATACCTTCCATGAACACTTCTCGATACACGTTCCTCTCGTCGAGCACTCGAAGCGACGCCCGCACCCTGCATCACTCCGTAACCTCATAACCTATTCATCTGCCATCTGGAGCTTCTTGCACCCTGCATCCTGCACCACTCAATCACTCAATCACTGACTCAATGACTCAACGACTCCACAGCTCCACAGCTTCATCACTCCGCAATCTCATAACTTCTTCACCTTCCGGCAGCGCACGGATCCCACAGATGCACACGGATTTATCGCTGAACCTGCACCTTGTACCTTGTACCTTGCGCCTCATCAACAGATCAACAGATAAACGAATAAACACTCCGTAAACTTCATCACCTCATAACCTCATAACTCTTTCACCTTCCACCAGCGCACGGATCCCACAGATTTACACAGATCTTCCGCTGACCACGCACCTTGCATTTTGTACCCTGCACCTTGCATCCCGCACCCTGCACCACTCACCACTCAATACTCAATACTCAATACTCAATCATTCAATCACTCCCCACTCAATTACGTCCCCCTCAACCACTCAATCACTCAATCACTCAATCACTCCCCACTCCATCTCCCACCTTTCGTTCTCCGTTCTCCGTTCTCCGACCCCGCAGCTCGTACCCTTTCCAAATTTTCCCTACATTAGCACCCCCTAAAAAACCAAATGCCTCCAGGACAAATTGTGCAAATCCCCGCCGATGCGCTGCCGTTTCAGACAACCGGCACTCCGCCGGCAGCCACAGATCTGTTTCCGCGCACCTTCTCCCTGTTCGATGGCATCCTGATCGGCCAGCATAACGGCGTGGAACATTTCCGTCTGGGACAAAGGAAAAAACTTACCGGCGGTGGCTTTACCCAACCCCTGTACGTTATCGGGAAAGATTACAAGCACAACCGGTTGTTTGTCGGCGCCGGAAACAATCATCCCGGCTTACAGGCCGCGGCGTTCCGATATGCGGCACTGGGTTCAGAAAATGTCCAGGTGTCCGGATTCAGCGGGAAGGAGATTAGGGGACAATGGGTTTCCGCTGACCAAAACCTGCCGGTACTTTTGCAGATATCTGCCGGGGAAACCCTTATTATTTTTGAACAGCCACAATCCATCACGCTGTACGAAACCAACGCTTCGTTCCGGCTGCCGGACGGAACGATGTTCTTATTACAAACTTTACAATAATTTATAGATGAAACTAAAACTATCCTTTTTTCTGAGTGTCCTGGCACTCTGGCTCATGGGCCAGGCAGCACCGGCCTATTACAACACGGTAGACTTCAGCCGTTCAGGCAACGATCTGAAAGCAGAACTTACTTCTCTGGTAAAATCAACCCACGCCTACACCATCAGTTACAGCGAGCTGCAAGAACTGATGAAAACCAGTGATGTGGATCCGCAAAACCCCGCTAACCTGCTGCTGATTTATGGCTCCCAGTCTTCCGGCAAGCATCAGCGCAGCCGCAGCATCGGTGGCAGCTGGAACCGTGAACATGTTTATGCAAAGTCCAGGGGAACACCTAACCTCGGTACGGGCGGCCCCGGCGCGGATGGCCACCATTTACGTCCGGCTGATGTTACCCTGAACAGTGACCGTGGCAACCTTCTCTTTGATGATGGTGCCGGGCCCATGGCCTATGTCACCCCACGCGGTGGCTGGTATCCCGGCGATGAGTGGAAAGGCGATGTTGCCCGCATTCTGATGTATATGTATGTGCGTTATGAAAACCAGTGCCGACCTTTAAACATTACCCTGAATCCCGCTACGTATGCCGCAGATTTCCCGGATATCCTCCTGAAATGGAACGTGGAAGATCCGGTCTCTGACTTTGAGATACAGCGCAACAATGTCGTGGCACAAAAACAAAAGAACCGCAATCCTTTTATCGACAATCCTTATTTAGCCACTGCAATCTGGGGCGGCCCGGCGGCGCAGAATACCTGGCCCGATACCCTCGGCGGCGGTACTTCAGGCGACACCGAAACACCTTCTGTTCCGGCCAACCTCGAGGTGACCGGCGTCACCGCTTCCTCTGTTTCCCTGAGCTGGACAGCTGCCACGGATAACGTGGGCGTCACCGGCTATGAAGTGTACGCAAATGGAGTACTGAAAACAACAGTGGCAGCCACCACTACAACCCTTTCCGGTTTAACGCCTGCCACGCAGTATGATCTGTATGTTCGTGCGCGCGACGCTGCCGGCAACCGCTCGGCGGTCAGCAACACCGTCACGGCCACGACCGAAACTTCGGGTACACCGACACCCGGCACTACCTGCGGTACTGAAGATTTTGAGAACATCCCTTCTACCGGCGGAAACCCGCCTGCCTCTTCCTACGGTGACCGCACCTGGACCAGCAACAGCATTGTCTGGACGGCCACCAACGCCCGCACGGACAAGCAGATCTATATTGGCGGTGACAACGATAAAGCCATCTGCCTGAGAAAAGGAAGCCTGACTTCCTCTGTGATCTCCGGCGGCATCGGTACGCTTTCCGTGAAAACCTACCTTCCGTTTAATGACAGCGCGGGTTCGTATATCTTAAAGATCAATGGTGTCGTGAAGGGAGAAATTCCGTACAGCAAGACCGCCAAAACTACCATTGTGGAAAATATCAATGTAGCCGGACCGGTTGTTATTGAACTTATTGACACCGCGACCAATAACCGCGTGTCCTTCGACAACCTTTTCTGGACCTGCTACGAAACTCCTTTGGCTACGGCTGATCCATCGACTACACAGCCGGCGAAACTGACCGCCTATCCGAATCCCGTCAAAAACGGACAGTTGCAACTGCGCGGTTTGCTGAAACCGGAAACAGTGCAAATCTATGATCTGACCGGTAAACTGGTACATACTTCTAAAAATGTAACGGAGCATCAGTTGATTCAGCTTCCTGCCCTGCCTGCCGGGATCTATGTGGTAAAAGCCGGTACGCAAACGGTGAAAATACATATCAAGTAACAGTCTCTCGCCAACAGACAAGACCGGAAGTTTCGCTTCCGGTTTTTTTTTGCCTTCATTCTACGATGGGTCTGTTTTTTCAGAGAGTTAGTATTACATCCGCAGATAAAGAGACCAATAACTCCACAGCTTCATCACCTCCATAATCTTCATAACCTCTATAACTTCATCACCTTTCGTCATCGCACAGATTTCGCAAATGAACACGGATCTTTCGCCCGCTCTGCATCCTGCGCCTGACATCGCCCGCGACGCATCTTGCACCTGGCACCTTCTACCTTGCACCCCGCATCCTGAACCTTGTAATTTCCGTGACTTCATAACTTTTCACCTTCCACCAGCGCACGGATCCCACAGATACATGGATCTGGCGCTAAAAGTACACCTCGCAACCTGCACCTTGCACCCTGCACCAAATAGACCGATCAACCAATAAACAGTTCCACAACTTCATCACCAACATAACTTCATTACATCCTTCACCTTACAACACCGCAAAGATTCCACAGATGTACACGAATCTGGCGCTAAAAGTACACCTCGCAACATACACCTTGCACCCTGCATCAAATAAACAGATAAACAGATAAACAGATAAACAGATAAACAGATAAACAAATCAACGAATAAACAACTCCACAACTTCCGCACTCCATAACCTCATAACCACTTCACTTTCCGCCAGCGCACGGATCACACAGATTTACACGAATCTGCGGTCAACCTCACACAGATAGCGTTCCGCTGGAACGAATTTTCATTGAAAACTTGATCTACACAGATAGTGTTCCTCTGGAACACTGATGATGCGCTGTAAAATGCGCACAGATTTCACAGGTGCACACGGATCTGGCGCTAAAAATACACTTCGCAACCTGCACCTTGCACCCTGCATCAAATAAACAAATAAACAGTTCCGCAACTTCATCACCCTCGTAACTTCATAACATCCGTCACCTGCCACCACCGCACGGGTCGCCAGTTTCACTCGTTCCGCTTCTGGCCTATTATTTAATTTTATAATCTTACGCAGGTTAAGTATGGAACATTAAAACATGATTTTATGAAGATCACAACATTCTTTTTAACATTCATTTGTTCATTTATAGGTATGCACTCAGCCGCGCAAAGGACAGTGGACGCTACTTTTCCACAAAATAATAAATTAATGTATGACAACGAAGAGCTCGTTTACTCCTTTACAACAAAAAATCAGAAAAAGGTCGTTATAGCAAAAGACAAAAACAACCGCTATATCCAATACCGGTATGGCAGTGCAGGAAAAGTTGAACTCGAATTCCCGAAGGATCGCACCCCGGAAAGCTGGAATAGGTTTCAGTATAATTCCTATCGCAGAGGCGGTGGTAAACAAAATGCAGGGATGGAAATAGATAATCTCCGATTTTCAAACAATGGGTACACGTATCTGATATACAGAACCTATTTTTCAGAAGATGACACCAAAAGCGCCGGAATTATAATTACTGACCCGCAGAACAAAGAAATCAAAATCAAAGGCATTCCTCAGACAATAAAAGGTTGTATCTGCAATCTTGAGTATACGGGCCTTATTGAAAATACAGACATCGGCCTAAATTTTTAATCGGGAAAGAAAATGCTTAGCATTTGTTTGAAAAATCTTTGCATTACCTACCAAATCATATTTTTATAAGCATAGAATTATGTCCGGGAACTGTGCAACCTCGAAAGCGGAGTAATAGGCATAATCATTGGGGCGGACATTTCGCGCTGTACGCTCATACTCCTCGCTCGGTCGGCTCCGCTGCGCTCCGCCGCCTCGCTGTGGGGTAACCACTGCCATCGCGGCCGCGGGAAGTGCAGCTTGGGTAAAGATCTGTTAATTGGCGGTAATTCCCTTCTCTTAAGAAACTGCTCTGTTTTACACACTGTCGCTTGCGATCCGCATCACGGAACGACATAACCTGAGTTACGGTCTGAACTTTGCTCCGGCTTCTCCATGCAGCATTTGCGGTTGTTTAAGTGCCAACGAAACCTCCAGGGTGATTTTAATCTGTTGTTTAAATTCTTTAAATAATGTTAGATGATTGTTTTGAGGTTTGGTCGTAATTTTCGGTAACCTGAAATTTGTTTCATTTACCTATTTTTAATTGACCAAAACAGCTCGATGCACATGCAGCTATTAACCCGTAATTATAACATCTAAATATATGAACCAGCCTCCCATTGACGAGAATTCCGAAAACAGCACTCCTTCCGGAAAAACACCGTTTGAACGCAGCCGTTTTGGCGGTACTGTGCGTACCCCAAAAGTAGAGGACGAAGTTCCGGTCTCCAAAAGCGATTTGGGCAGGGGCGCTGAAGAACTGTCGCAGAACAAAACGACCCAGGTGAATTGGAGCGTGCTGATTATTTCTTCGCTGGTCATTACCGCTTTTTCAGTCTGGGCAATTGTAACACCAGCTCAGGCCAGCGCAACCATGGAACTGGTGGTCAACTGGATTGCTGCCAATCTCGGCTGGTACTATGTGCTCACCATGGCACTGGTGATTTTTTTCGTCATCTGGATTGCAAGCTCCAAAAGTGGCAGTGTACGCCTGGGGCCCGACGATTCCAGGCCGCAGTACGGATTGGGTACCTGGGCTGCAATGCTCTTTGCCGCCGGTGTTGGTATTGATTTATTATTTTTCTCGGTGACAGGCCCGGTGGTTCAGTATCTGACACCGCCGTCGGGTGAGGCAGAATCTGCGGCAGCACTCCAGGACGCGGTCGTCTGGACCATGTTTCATTATGGCATTGCCGGTTGGTCGGTGTATGCCTTGCTGGGAATGGCGATGGGCTATTTTGCCTACCGCTGGAAATTGCCTTTGTCCATCCGGGCAGCACTCTATCCGCTGCTGGGCAAACGGGTCAAAGGGCCATTGGGCCACGGCATCAGCACCATTGCGCTGGTCGGCACCGTCTTCGGCGTAGCGACGACGATGGGAATCGGGGTTGTGCTGCTGAATGTCGGCTTTGCGACCTTATTTGGACTTGATGAGGGACTGACGCTACAGATTATTTTGGTCGTTGGCGCTGTAATCCTGACGATTGCCGCCACCACATCGGGTGTGGACCGCGGCATCCGCTGGATTTCCGAACTGAATCTCTGGAGCGCGGTGGCAATGATGGCCTTCATCTTATTTGCCGGGCAAACGGCATTTTTATTAAATGGTTTGGTTGAAAACATTGGTCATTTCCTGGTCACCCTGCCGTCGCGAATGCTGAAGACTTTTGTGTATGTGCCGGGCAGCAGCGACTGGATGGGCAGCTGGACTTTATTCTTCTGGGCCTTCTGGCTGGCATGGGGACCGTTTGTCGGGGTTTTTCTGGCGCGGATTTCGCGGGGCCGCACGCTGCGTGAGTTCGTGATTGCCGCGATCACCGTTCCGGTTTTGTGTGACTTTATCATTGTATCTTTTTTTGGTAATTCAGCGCTGTATGAGATATTGCAGGGCAACAACGAATTTGCACAGCTCGCCATGGAAAGCCCTGAACACGGCTGGTACGCCCTGCTCGGCATGTTTCCGGGTGCTACTATTCTGATTGCGCTGGCTACCTTTTCGGGACTTTTGTTTTATATCACAAGTGCCAATTCCGGCGCAATGGTGATGTCCAATTTTTCGGCTACCATCCCGGACCCGAGCGAAGACGGCCCCAAATGGCTGCGGATCTTCTGGGCAATACTCACTGCGGTACTAACCATTGCGATGTTGCTGGCGGGCGGCGTGATTACGATGGAGTACGCTACCTTGATTTTCGCCTTACCGGTAACCATTATTGCTTATTTAGTGATGTTTTCATTCTACAAAGCACTGCGCATTGAGCGCGCCGAACAGGAAGGAAAAGTGCTGCGCCGCGCCACGGTAGCACCAAGCGGCGGCCATGTGCCGGAACGCTCCTGGAAACAGCGTTTAGGAAAGATGCTGACCTACCCTTCCAAGCGGGAGGCGGTGCAGTTTCTGGAACGGGTGGTTCGCCCGGCGCTGGACGAAGTGGCCGCCGAGTTTCGCGGTCAGGGCTATGAAGCCGAGCGCCGGAACGCCGATCACGATGAAACCGTATCCACCATTGACCCCACCCGGCCGTCGGGTCCGCTGCTGCGGGTTTCCACAGAGAGCGGTCACGATTTCTACTACCAGGTTGCCATGATTCCCACGCCTACCCCAACTTTCAGCGGAAAAATGGCCCTTGATTATGACGTCTATTACCGCCTGGAAGTTACCACCCGGACCGGCTCGGGCGGCTACGATCTAATGGGCCTCACCAAACAACAGGTCATTGATGATGTACTGGAGCAGTATGAAGCGTATTTAACGTATGTGAGAGAGGCATCTGAGGAAGATGGTACCAAAAACTGAGTTTTAGGAATGAAGTTTTCACGGAAAGAAATTGCCGATGGAAGGATTTCATTGAAAAGTTTAATGACCAATGGTCTACCTATTGAGAAAATATCTGAAATTATTTAGAACACTTAACGATGTTGAAAATACTGTATGCATTATTATTTTTTACGTTGATTTCTTGTCAACCGGTTTCCAAAGAAAAAGGAATCAGGTTTTTTATTGTAAATAAAAGTGAAGCTCCCATTAAAAACGTGAGATTGACGACGTCAGAACATCTATCCCAACATCTGTATGAAGCGAAATTCCAGATCATAAAGCCAGAGGAAAAAGTTTCCGGTTTTCTGATTATGCAGGAAAATCGAAGTGACGGCTGTTATTTGCTTGCGTTTACGCGCGAAGGCGAAAAGAAAGTAATCAAGTGTTTTGGATACTACACCAACGGTGCGCCCCTCGAAAAATGGGTGAAATTCCAAATAAAAAATGATACAGTAATTGAAAAATTTGGTGGCCTGCCACTTTAAGACACCAGGTCCACTATCGAGTTACTATCACTGGCGTTGATGTTTACATTATAAAATATTTCACTAATTGTTCATTCCTTCATTTCGAAAGGCCTATAGAAAGTCAAAGCAGCAGAAATACCAAAGCAACTTATACCATGAGACCATTCCTCCAGATATTAATAATTATTTTGGCTTCGAACAGCTTGTTGGGACAAAGCAGTTACCGAGGTTTTATCGATAAATATCCGGTAGAGCTGGTAACCCTTATTTATTCTGACCGTGACGTCAGGGCGGTATACGCCTACTCGAAATTTGACGAGCCCATTGCGATCGAAGGAGAAATCAAGGAGGGAAAGCTAACGCTATTCGAGAAAGATACTGAAGGTAAAAATAAAGCAACCCTGACGTTTGACGACTTCGATGCGAAGACTAAACAATTAAAAGGAACCTGGACGGATTTACACTCAAATAAGCAGCTTAACATCAGCCTAACAAAAGACTTTGATGTTGACGTCGGATATGATTTAGCATGGACAACCAAGGAAATCATTCAGCCGGTCTCGTTAAAAAATAAATACTTCAAACTGGTGATTTCGAAAACAAAAGGTGATTTTTCCGCACATGTTACCGGTGTGAAAATCTTTGAAAAAGGAACAGACAAACTCATTCAACACATTGCTGTAGAGGGCCAACTCTGGGGATTGGATAGCATGAGCGTTGAAGATTACAATTTTGATGGCATTCCCGACTTTTCTGTCTTCGAGCAAAGTTATGCGGGGCCAAACACTTCAAGAGTTTATTTTTTGTACGATCCCAAGACGCAGAACTATTTTAAAAGTTCATATTCAGGAACTTCCCTAGAATTTGATCAGAAGGCAAAAAGAGTTTACGAGCACAATCAGTGTTGTGCAGGGCGAAGTCACATGACTGCAGAATACAAAATTGTACATAACAAAATGATCTTACTGAAAAGATCCTGTCTGGAATACGATGAAGCAAAAGAGGACTTCATAGAAATTAAATGCGACTAAAAAATATCCCTTGAGAATTTGGGCGGACATTTCGTGCTTTCCGCTGCAATCTTTTTGTCGCACTACCGTGCCACAAAAAGGATTTCCGCTGCAATCGCGGCCGCGTACCGTTTGCGAGCAGAATCCGAGTTATCATTAAGGACATTCGTTTCTCTCTTTCAGCGAAGCTTTATTTTCTTCCCAGATTAGTAAAGTAATTTCAATAAGGCCAAGAACATTATAAATAAATACGTCGGCCTTCTTTAAGGTGGTTTTGATTTTGGCACACTTCCGTATCTTTGCACCATGATTAATATAGGCCCTATCACCCTGCCCGAATTTCCGCTGCTGCTGGCTCCAATGGAGGATGTTTCTGATCCGCCCTTTCGCCGTTTGTGCAAAATGCACGGCGCAGACCTGATGTATTCTGAGTTTATTTCCTCGGAAGGCCTGATCCGCGATGCGATGAAAAGCCGTAAGAAACTGGATATTTTCGATTATGAAAGACCGGTGGGCATCCAGATTTTCGGCGGTGATGAGGAAGCCATGGCACTCTCGGCCAAAATTGTGGAAACCGTGAATCCCGACCTGGTGGACATTAACTTCGGCTGCCCGGTGAAAAAAGTAGTGTCCAAAGGCGCCGGTGCCGGTGTACTGAAAGACATTGACCTGATGGTACGGCTAACCAAAGCTGTCGTAAATTCCACCCATCTGCCCGTGACGGTAAAAACGCGGCTGGGCTGGGACACCGAGACCATTAATATAATGGAAGTAGCGGAGCGGCTGCAGGAAACCGGCATCAAAGCGCTGACCATCCACGCCCGCACGCGCGCGCAGATGTATAAAGGCGAAGCCGACTGGAACTACATCTCTGCCGTAAAAAATAATCCCAATATTGAAATTCCAATTTTCGGAAACGGCGATATCGATTCACCGCAGAAGGCTTTGGAATACCGCCGGAAATTCGACTGCGACGGTGTGATGATTGGCCGCGGTGCGATTGGTTATCCCTGGATTTTCAATGAAATCAAACATTTCTTCGAAACAGGCGAAATCCTGCCCGAACCTACGGTGGACCAGCGCCTGGAAGCCGTGCGCCAGCACGCCGAATGGAGCGCAGAATGGAAAGGCGAACGGCTCGGCCTGATTGAAATGCGCCAGCATTACAGCAATTATTTCCGTGGGATTCCGCACTTCAAGGAGTTCAGAAGAAAATTCCTGGAGGTATTTACATTGGAGGAAATGGATGAAGTGATTGCGGAGGCGGCTGATTTTTACAGTGATTTCGTTTTGCCGAGGTAAATATTGCATTGCGGATGACAGTTCCGGGAGCATTTGAGATTCTTTACCAATCGACACAGAAACTTCGAAACAGTACGGCTCGCCTAGCCCCGATTGCAGCGGTTACCCCACAGCAGGCGAAGGCCCCGGCGCGGGCGCGAGGAGTATGAGCGGAAAGCGGGTTCCCGGCTCCTGAAAAATCCGTACCTTTTTAGTCTTTAATTTTCAATGAAACATACGAGTCTATGCTTACTGCAGAACACGTAACCAAAACTTATAACGCTGGTAAAAAACTGGCGCTGTCTGACTTTTCCATCCACGTGCCGACCGGCAGTATCTACGGCCTGCTGGGCCCTAACGGCGCGGGAAAAACCACTTTCATCCGCATTATTAACCAGATTACACAGGCGGATTCCGGAACGATTCGTCTGAACGGTGAACCGCTGAATCCGGACCACATTCGCCAGATCGGCTACATGCCCGAAGAGCGCGGCCTCTACAAAAATATGACCGTGGGTGACCAGCTAATTTATTTCGGGGCGCTGAAAGGGATGACCAAACACGACGCGCGTAAGGAAGCGCAGTACTGGTTTGAGCAACTGCAGATTGACCAGTGGTGGAAAAAGAAACTCAGCGAACTCTCCAAAGGAATGGCACAGAAAATCCAGTTTGTGGTCACAGTGCTGCACCGCCCGAAACTGCTGATTCTGGATGAACCTTTCTCCGGTTTCGATCCGGTGAACGCGAACCTGATCAAAGATCAGATTCTGGCGCTGCGCAATAACGGCACAACCATCATCCTCTCCACCCACCGCATGGAAAGTGTGGAAGAAATGTGCGACTCGGTTGCACTGATCAACCATTCCCGCAAGGTGCTGGACGGCGAAGTGTTCCAGGTGCGCGAACAGTTTAAGAAAAACATTTTTAATATCACGCTGGCGGACGCTGATATGGAGCGGTTCCGAACGTTCCGCGAACATTTTGATATTGCTGATATTTCTGAGCGCAACGAACTGCTGAGCTTCACCATCCGCAATGACAGTGATCAGCGTGCGCTGCTGCAGGCACTGCTCGACATCGGCACCATTCGCTCCTTTGACGAGAAAATTCCGGGCATGAATGAAGTGTTCATCAATGCGGTGCGCGGCCATGAACCGGTAGCGGCTGAACTTCTGTAAACTAAACTTTAGAACTTTTCCATGAAAAATATTCTGCTGATTACGCAACGTGAATATCTCACGCAGGTGAAGAAAAAATCCTTTGTGCTGCTGACCATTCTGGCGCCGGTGCTGATGATTGGCTTCGGCTTTCTGATTGCTTTTATGCTGAAGGCAAATTCCTCCTCGAGCACCTTTCACGTTATCGATAAGAGCGGCCTGTTTGAAGGCAAGCTGGAAAACCGCAAATCGGTTACCTATGTTTTTGTGCCGGAAAACAATGAACAGGCACTGCGCAGCACGCTGAAAGATATGACCGATATTGAAGGCCTGCTGATTATTCCAAGGTTGCAGGACCACAATTACGAGCAGTTGCAGAAAAACACGACCTTGCTGGTCAACAAAAAGATTGGATTTGATACAAAAACTGCGGTAGCCTCTGATTTAGGAAAAGTAATCCGTCAGGAAAAAATCCGTGACCTGGATCTGGACGAAGCTGAGTTAAAGAGCCTGGACGAAGGATTTGAACTGCGTACCCAGAATATCGTGGACGAAAAAGACGGTGATAACAGTCTTGCCTTCAGTGTGAAATCCGGATTTGCGCTGGTGATGATGTATGCGGTATTTATGTTTATTATCATCTATGGCGTGCGCGTGATGCGCAGTGTGCTGGAGGAAAAGAACAACCGCGTGGTGGAAATTATCATTTCGTCGGTCAAGCCTTTTGAGCTGATGATGGGAAAAATTCTGGGCGTGACCTTTGTGGCGCTGACACAGTTTTTGGTCTGGATTACCATGGCCGTGCTCGGTGCGCTGTTTCTGAATACAGGCTTAGGGAGTTTACAACAACAGCTGCCGGGCGCCGGTGAGCAAGCCGTGGCACAACTGGATTTCCGGCAGATGGCGGGCGAAATTTCGGGCATCCTGCTGGATATGAATGTGCCGGTGGTCATTGGCGTATTCATCGTCTTCTTTCTGCTCGGCTATGTATTTTACAGTTCGATGTATGCGGCGATTGGTTCCGCGGTGGACAACGAAACTGAAACGCAGCAGTTTACTTTGTTTGCCATTATCCCGCTGATGCTGGGCATGTATGGCAGCATAACTATTATGAACAATCCGGAAGGGCCGCTGGGTTTCTGGCTGTCTATGATTCCGTTTACCTCACCGGTGGCGATGATTGCCCGCATTCCGTTTGGTGTCCCGATGTCGCAGCTCCTACTCTCGGCGGGCTTACTGCTGGCTTCTACCCTTTTCATGGTCTTCTTAGCCGGAAAAGTGTACCGCATTGGTATTCTGATGTACGGTAATAAGGCAACGGTGAAGGAGTTGTGGAAGTGGATCAGGAGTTAAGGAGATGCAGATCGGAAACGAGATTTGAATGCGATTGGCAGCGTGATTTGTTTGAGCGCTAAGTCTTTATGAATAACAATATTTATTTTGACCGCACTGTGACTACAGTAAAAGTATCTTCATAGACACTGGTAGAATCATCATCTGTGATAACGGTGGTTATGCCGGCAAGTTTGTTATTGTTGTAGTGAAAATCCCTCTTGTATCTAAAATGCTGGTCAAAATATTGACCTATTAGTTCAATTCTGACGAATTGGTTCTTATCTTTTTTAATGACAGCAGATGTAATACGGGCAGTTTCAGGAAAATAATCAGGCACTATACTTTTAGGCAATGAAAAGTCGCAATTTTGATATTGTTCTTGTGTCAGCGTGCAATTTTCCCGGATCAGTTGTTCCAATTCTCTTTCCTTTGTCAGAAAATTAAAATTCTGAATTGGAATCTCGTCCACATACTGCGGATTTCCGGTGGTAACGATATCAGACAGTTCCGCGTAATAATTTACATATCGAATAGTTCCATTGGCCACTCTTTTTTGTGGTTGTGGCATGTACTTAAATTCGCGGACAATCAGGTCATTATTTTTTCTGGCGAACGTTAAAGAATCTCCTTTCGTATCATTTCCGTACACCCTGGCGTACTCAATATCACCGGTATTGAAATAATGCACAGAACCTGTAGTGTGATCACCGGAATGTATTACTTTATAAGCTGGCGGTTGTGCAATGCATCCCATGGAAAAACGTAGGAGGATCAGGAGATGTTTCAAAAAGTTTTTTATTTTTTTAAACTATCAATATATTTCTGCACCGGATCAATACCGCCCCGCCAATAGGAGTCCATGGTAAACAACGTTTTTCCGGTTTCGCAGTCTACTAAGATATAGAGTATTTTCATCTCCTCCTTTGAAAGCGCTACTTCATAAAGAGAGCCGGCTTCAGTATCTTCAAGTAGTTCCACACTGCCATTTTGCCGTCTGTCTTCCAGATCAACATTATATTCTTTTTTTATTTTTTTCACAAGCTGCGGCAGGGTAAACCTGCACCGCTGATCGTAATTAACTTCTTCGGTTAGATTTCCATTTGCATCGTAGTTTTTACTTGTAAAAACAGGAATATTGTAAAACTGATAAAAATCTGAAATCAATTTTTTCGTCTTTAGATCATATACTTTTGTGTAAAGATAGGGTGAATAGATTTTCCCTTCTTCGACCTGAATTGTGTGCTTAAATTGTAAAATTTTAACTGCAAGTTCGTCTTTAATAAAAAACTTGTCTTCATCCCCGGGCAGATACCTAGTATCAACTGTCCAACTATTATATTTATTAATATTAAAGGTATGCATTGTATCTTCTAAATTTTTCGGTTGATTGGTTAACTGTACACTTTCTGGCAAATACTTAGCTGTTTTATTTTGATGCTGACATGACAGTACGGCAAAAAAAATAAGGAGAATTCTTAAGTTCATCGTTCTGATATTTTGGGATTAATAATATGCCACTGCCAGCGCCAGGTGGATCGTAAAACGCTCCGATATGACATAAAATTATCTGTAGAAGCATCGTTATCAGGTTTGATTTGAAAGGGCGGGTTTTCAATAGCACACGGGAATATAAATTTTGCATTCTTATTTCCAAGAACAGCATTATTTCTGTGTGAATGATACAAACCAAGTCCGTGAAGTACTTCATGACCTAGCGTATGATCATTGTTCATATCAGGAAATGTAAAACAAAATACGGAAAGCAAAATGCAGGAACACCTATGGTGATATAACCAACTGTAGAAATTTTATTTTTGCCGGAGATTTAAGTAATGGTGAAAATCTTTTTGTGGTTTAAATAACCTCGAAATCGCTTTTGCCTTCCGGAATATAAAATGCAAGGTCTAACATTAGTTCTTCCTGCACTTCGCTATTTTCCAATAATAATGCAGGTTCGCCAGTGATCTTTTTGAGCATGGCAACTTTGTTATTTGCGCAAAGAAACATTACAGAATCTTTTGAAACAGGTTGCAATTTGAATCCAGATTTAAAATCATCAAAAAGTTCAGTAATCCTATTTTCAAGTTCTTCTTTTGACAAATACATAGATGCGGCCATATTTTTTTCTCTCCTGTCAATCAACTTTTTATAAGCATTAAAATCATTATTTTTGATAATATTTTCAGTTTTTTCATAAGCTGAGTCCAACTTTTTTCTGCAGTCATCAACATCTTTGAGATCAATTCCTTTTTGCCATGCTTCCAAAGAATACGGAACATTGGCAGTAAAGAAATTTGAGTACTTTATTATATGAACCTTTCTGCTTCCCACAGCTTTAGAATGATATTCTCCAAATTGTTCTTCAAAAACAAAATCATTTGCGGTGTCAAAAAGCTTTATGTTAAATTTAACTTCGGATTTTTTATGTAATTCAAAATCTCCAACATTTGGTAAAACAGTTACTGATATAGATTGTACACCGCTTTCTAAAATAGCAAAATTAATTGGAATAATGCTGGCGAGTTGACCTTCTATATTCATATGTATGACAGGATAATCATTTACCCTTATCTCGAATAAACATGCAGAAGCAGTGAAATCGATCATATAATAGGGTTGTTTTTTCATAATTAAAATTTATAAAGACTACTATGAATGTACGGTTTGCAAACTATTTTATTTAAAAAAATTGGAAAATACAATTTTAGAAGGAAGCCTTTTGCAGTTTTGTAAATTATGGCGTAAATGTTTTAATAACATGTGAGGCAACTGATCCTTGAGCATCCGGCATCAACACTTTATTATCTAATACATACAGAGTGGAAGAAACAGTTGGCTTCTTATCTGTGTACTCATAATATTGTACTAAGACAATTGTTTTATCCCTTAAACTCCATGAATAGGCTGAATTTCCCAGTATGTAACCATCATTATTTTTTTGTGGAATAGGAGAAAGTGTTTTCGGTGTTTTATACTGAGATTTCAAATAAGTAAACAATCTATTACTTGTATCGGTGTCCTCAACTTCAATTTTAATACCCTTTGAGGAACGTTCTGTCGTGTTGTTAATAAGTATTCCAACAGTTGCACTTTTAATATCATTTTCATTACTATTACTGAAATTAACCGTGCCGAAATTGAATTTGTCCACTTCATTTGTGCTTGCAACGGGCAAAGTTGTAACAATTTCCCGTGCCTCTGTCTTAATCTTTGTGCCCTTTAAAATTTCCTTATAATTTGTTGTAAAATCAACTTTTTCAAGTTCAGTTTTTTCCTGAGATTGACAGGATAAACATGTTACAGTACAAAGGATCATTAAAACTATCTTTTTCATACATAAAAATTTAATTTCGTATTAACGGAATATCGGCGCTCATACCAAAAACCTCTTCTAAACTTTTGATCACATCAAATTTTGGGACAACTTCACTATATTTTCCTGTTGAAATAACTCCCTCATCCTCAGAACTGCCTTTTAATCCAGCCGGCTTTTTATTTTCACCTCGCGGAATTTTCTTCTTTATAGACATTCCCACTTTTCCCTTGATGACGTACTCAACATTCAGACCGTCAAATCCTAATTTTGGCCGATAATTAAGACCGTTGGTATCACATTTCACTTCATGTCCAAAAGTTACTGCAGCATGTCCTTTCCCACGCATCTCAAAATATCCTTCTACTTTTACAATAACAAGATTTGCCTCTGCTTTTGCCCACACTCCAGCTTTTAGTTCAACTTTAAGAGTGTTAATCATTTCTAATTTACCTTGAGTATCAGTTCCAACACTTACTGTATTAAAAGAGAAACCAATATTCGTTTTAATTTCGCTTGTAATAATTAGATCAATAAAAACATCTGCACTGAGATTTGCCCCGAAATCATCACTTCCGAATTCTGCCCCAGTATTCATTTTGTCTTTAATAATACCATATAATCTAACGGCACCTGGAGCCGCTGTTCCACCACTTACCGCTCCAGCAACTAAACCAACTGCAGTACAAAGTAAATCTATGGTGATTTCTAGACCAATAAGTGGATCAGCATTTAAGGTAATATCGATCTTAGTCCCTACCCTTTCTATTTCTACATTTTTTTTCTTCGCTCGCTCAAGACTCCACTCTGCTTTTAAATTGAGGTTAGGAGGTTTCACAGCGAAAGTCATCGGCAATCCCTTAAATCCAACATTCCTAATTTGTCCTTTTGTTTTATTAGTAATTCCATCTGACATTGCACCAATCGAGGCGAAAAGGTCATATAGTTTTTTAAATTTACTTTCGTATTCGGCTTTAAGTTCCTTACTTCGTTGGTAAGTTCCACTTTTAGTACCGTCCCATTTACTTTTTAAACTAAAACCAAAAGATGCATCTTTTTGTTTCCATCTTCTTTCTGCTCCCACTTTACCTGCTTTACGTTGTAATTCTTTGATTTTGGGGGCAGGTTGGTCCATCCATTTCACGCTTAAATCATTCGTTAGATTTAGAAAGAATTTTAAATCCCACTTAACATCAGGATAAGCTTTTATAAGCACCGTAGTTCTCTTTTCATTACTGTAATATCTGCAGCTGTGTGCATGAAAATGAAATTGATTGGGTGTGGTAGAAATTGGCCAGATATATTGAATCGGAAAAGCATTAAATCTTGATAAATCCGAATAGACTTTGTAATTAAATGAAGGCATTGAAAATACTTGTTTCGTATCGCCAGCATCTATCGCCTGTCCTACATCAACGATATAACTTTCTTTCGTATGCTTATTTTCATTCCTAAAACAAGCTTTGTTTTCGCCACCAACAATATCTATCGTTAATGGCTTTTTAGTAGATGAGCTCGGAGCCACTACTTCATAAATAATGGTCTGCGCATCATGGCCATTAAAGACAAACGATATATCTACCCTTCGATTTGCTTCATAATTTTTTTCGTTTCGGTATTTTAGATTATCTCTGCCTAACTTATCGTCACTTGGGTCTACTTCTCCCTTTCCTACGGAGACTATTCGTCTGGAATCCAAACCGCCATCTGCGAAGAACTTTTTAACTACATCTGCCCTTCTTTGTGATAAACCTTTGTTATAATTTTGTTTACCAATGACACAGGCATGGCCGCTTAAGGTCATTGTCGAACCTCTATGTTCAAGAAGGAATTTAAGGATGTTGTTGAGCACGGCCTCACCATCTTTGTCGATGACGGTGCTGTCGAACTTAAAGTATATTGTTCTATTTATTTTTTCCTGTGCTCCCTTTAACTGCTGAAGCCCTTTGCCATTGTCAAAAACTTTTACGGTTGTATTGCTGGCCTTGCCATCTTTCACTTGGCTCTCTGTGATTTTGATTATTTCAAACTTGCAGGGTTCGATTCTCGCAGCGTTAATATCTGGTGTATAAACTTTGGTCGGAGTTTGGTTTTGGCTGATCTTCGTATTGGTAGTAACTACTTTATTCTTTATATTTAAATAAATTGCATGCAGATCATCGTTGTCATTATCTACCAGATACTTATTGGAAACAGGATCTTTAACCTTTACATAAAATTGTTCGACTTCTTGGATATTATTGACATGCGCCATCCAGGAATAGGTGTTTTCTATCTTTAAATTGACTTCTCCATCGATAACGGCAACTTGCGTATAAACGTGTATCAGCTTATCTTTTCTGGCATATTGCTGATTGTGAACTTCAACAATTACTTTCCGGCCATTTAATCCCTCTGTCATTAGATTCAGATACACAACGTGGCCATAAGAAATATACTGGGATTTATTTTTATTCTTGATGCTTTTAGCACCTCTCTGTGTTGTCCATTTGCTGCTGATAATCTTTGGATCGCAGTGACCTTTTACATATAAACCCACATTATTCTTTGTGTCTCTGATGCCAGATAAGCTCGCCTCGATGTAATAATAATATACGCCGCAGAGTTTTTTAGGAATCATGAATTTATATCCGGTTCTGGAAGGAATCTGATTTATAATCGTTTTTCTATCAGTAGTTTGGCGCATCCAGGTCAACGGCTTTTTTTTATCTTCTTCCGTTGTGTTTGGCAACCACTGATCTACAGCAAAGGTTGCCCAGGAATCTGCTGCAATTGCAATGCGTTTCCCCGCCACAGTCATGTTGGGATAATGCCTGCCGTGAACGAACTTTATTTTTTTTACTCCCTTTGCCATTACTTGCATTTTAATTCACGGCGTCCATTCCGCCGATGTTGTTTACAGGTTGATTGTGCATCTCGTCAGAATCCACCAAGGGATTTATTTGCCGCTGCACATCTTTGTCAGCGTTTTTAAAATTCTGTTTGCTCGCTTCTGTTCTTTGTCCATGATCTATGATCTCTATGCACGGAGTGCCTGCAATCGCGCAGACCGCTTTACTGTCTTCCACAAGAATGTTTCCCCCGTTGCTGAGTATCACTTCCTGGTAGAAATCTTTCCATTCGGTAATCATCGGTTTACATGGCTGCGGAGGTGACCCGGGAAGCTTGGTACAGTTTCCAAAGGTGTTTTTTTCCAAAGTCGCACCACCAATTTCTTTGGTCGTAACGATCAGTTTTTTGGACGCCTCTTTATCGTTAGCATAATCCTTCTGATGCGAAAGCACTTTTATTTTATCAGGTATCTGCCCGAACTGGCATTTGCAAACTGCCCCCTGAACTACAATATGTTTTTCTGCCATGATTAGTCGATTTCTTTATTAGATACTATTACTCGAGAAAGATAATCATTGGCAAACTCAAGTCTTACGAACTTCTTTTCTTGCTTGAAGTCGACCACTGTTACAGCGGCTGAAGTCATTTCATCAACAGCAACGGTTGTCTGATATAGCTGCGGATTATATCTTGCGAATTTTCCTTTGCATTCGCCTGGTGAACTGTCATTAAAAACGAGATCGAAAGGCAGCCCTTTCAGTTTTCCGTCTCCATAGTACTGCAGGGCATAGTATTCTGTGCCATCGGCCATTTTCGCATGGATGAGGTTAACGTCATCAAAATCCCAATTGTTGTATGAATTGTTTATGCAACCGTCACAAGATTTTAAGGTTGGTTTTGTATTTAATAACTGCGTGATTTGAGCCGGTGCTGTGGGCAGAGAAAGAAATTGTTTTCCAAACAGTTTTTGTAAACTTTTTGAAGTTCTTATTTTTAAATTGTCTCGTACTGACATTTCAGTTTCCGGGTACGCGACCGTGGTAGCAGCTTCCTCGATCGGCACGGCTGTGCTGTCTATTGGGTTTTCATCATCGTTCTCTTTTCTGGCAGTTGATCGTTTAGCTTTATTTAAGAGAAATGCTCTCACTTCTTCTTCCAGCTTGCCGGTAGACGTAGTGGTTTTTGTGTTGACTTCTTTTTTTGACCACTGGTCCGGCACAATGTCCGTCAATTTCATAATGACCCTGGTAGAATTTTTCGACTCTTTCTGCAGGGTAATCAGCCAACTGGCCCGCCGGATAAATTGTTGGTCTTTTGCATTTTTATGTAAGCCTAATGTCAAATACGCGTTTGATTTTCCATAGAATTCCATCTTTTCCAGATCGAGACTGGTGGAAAATTCGCTTCCGTCTACGGATGCAGTGGCAGCACGCGGCGCATCAGAATCTAAGTACCGATTGGCAAAATCAAAAATTTTACTTTCCAGATCCTGCAGCTGTTGAGGTATAATGAACTCAGTTTTTTGTCCGTACACGCCACAAAAGCTAAGACAAAGAATTAAGACACCTATAATACATAAAAAACGATTTTTCATAATTGGTTTTTTTATGGTTCTATGCCGGAAATGACCACCGTTACTTTTTTTAACTCTTCCAACTGAATATCACATTCCAAAGCAATGGTTTCAGGCATGTTTGTTTCTCCATTCATAAAGTAACGAGCCTTAAAGTTTCCCTCTGTATTTATATTATTTTCTTGTGCGGGTAAATAAGGAAAAGGTGCATTATTGATTAAATCCTGCCGCGATCGCTCTTCATTCAGGATTCCGTTTGCATGTATATTCACCAAACCATATTCATCTTTTACCGGATCAACTTCCAGTTTTGTTTTATACAACGGTTCTATTGGATTATCAACAGTTGGAAAGTTTTGTAATTCCGTCGCTGTAAACTCTTTCCCAAATTTTTGATGTATACCAGAGAAAAGCGTACGAATAAAATAGTCATTTCTCATCATGAGTTGGATCACGTGAGGCTGATCGATGGCTTTCTCCATTTTATGCAAATACTCATCCACAACTTCTCCCTCAAATTCTTTATAAACATCGTCTTTTACCTCTGGCCATCTCTGTTTAAAGATGCTTACATTCTCAACTGCATTAAACTTCCCATATCCGTCCACGCTGATCTGCAAAGGATATAGTACCTGCGATACTTTGTAAGCGAGCAGATCTGCAATATCATTAGCTTCTTCTTCATTAATGAAAATTTTCGAAGTTCTGTCAATTTCAAAAAAATGCAATCCATTCTCAGCTCTTAACCAGCGGACCGACGTCTCATATTTTATTTCATTTTTGTTTTCTCCGCATTCAATGGTGATAATAACTCCATATTGATGAAACGAGTTTTCCGGCGTAAACTGCAACCAATTTCCACTGCCAAATTTTAACAATCGGTTTTTTTCACGAACAGCCGTTCGGGGAATAAAGAGTTCTTTTTGGCAGGTGATATCTATTAATATTATATCCGAGCTTGGACAATGGTTATTGTGGAAATACTTTAATTCATCCGCAGAAATTGAATACAATGCTGCAATGGTGTTTAGACTCTCTTTGTCCTTGACAATATGCGTATTAAAAAGCTTCACTTACTGTTCAAAAGTTTTTCCGATAATTTTCTGAATAGGGTAATTCTCATTACCCTGTTTTAAAACAACATTCAGGTCGCGTACGGTGGAAATGTTAAAAACCAAATGGGCAGGAATGGCAGAGTTAAGCTTTTTGAATTTCTGATAGGCTTCTTCTGCTGTTAAGTCCTCGGGGAAGGAATTTTCAGCATCTGCCGTATCCCCTAAATATATGATATCATAATAATTGGGATCCTCAGCGAAAACAACTCTTGACTGATATTTCTTACCGTGCAGTTGCCAATTAATTTCAGCGTGATAAGGTACTGCTCTTTTTGCAGGCTGGTTCGATGGATTACTGGTATAGTTTGTTTCTGCTTCGGCATTGATCATTTTCATATAAACCGAACTTACAACAGCACCGTCAGGGATATTTATAGTATAATTCCAGCTAAATTTCTCGCGATATCGCTCCCACAAGTCGATTGGCAACGTTTTATTCAGCACTTCATTTCTTACCTTTTCCGTAAAAATATTTTTCAGGTTATATTTTACTGCGGCTTCTCTAGTTCCGCGTTCGAAGATATCGTTCCATTCATAATCCACTTTTTTAGTCTTAAATTTTGCCACTTCTTTTTGCTCTCCCGGGCCTTTTACCCACATGACGACCAGCCCGCCAAGTGCAATACCGAGTTCTATCCTGTTATATTTAGAAGGGATATTTTTTTCTTTTCTATAGAAAGGATCTTCAGAACTTTCTTCTAATAAATTTCTGATTTCAGCACTTGGAAGTACGAACTCTCCCTCGTAAAACAAATCCTCTGTTTCTGAATAGTAACCAACTTTCAGAATTTTCGGAACAGGATACCCCGATTCCGAACTTTTAACATAAGTAACGCCCCCGTCTCCCCACGGAGAGCGCAGGGGACCTACTCCGTCGATCATTATCAACTCATCATTTTCAGCATACATTACTTGTCGATACGTTTCGATGTCGTAATATGTAGGACATGAGTTGCCGGTTTCATAATTAAATCTTTTCATACTACTTTTCTGTTGACAAGAAATCACCGCAAAATGGAAGATGAAAAGCACTGTCGTGACAAGGGTTGAAAATGTTCTCATCCGTTTATGATTTTTCTTTTGTTATCTTTTCTGGGTGCATGTCCCACTTTCTCTGTTGCAGACCAATGCACATACCCGTTTATTAAAATCTTTTCATTTGCAAAATCAAGAAACTTTTTATACGAAATCTGGTTTCTCTTCGTAGGGCTTAGTGTTTTTGTGTGATTGACATATTGTTTAAGTTTCGCATGTACATAAGACAATATATGCTGTTTGCCGGATTCAGTTCGGCCCGGGATTCCGAAATTTTTCTCTCGTTTTAGTTGATCCACTTTAAAATTAAGTTGCTTTTCATTTGCTAATTCGCACATCAACTGCAGCGGGATAAACGAGTATGTATTGTCTATATACCTATTGCCATCCAAACGGATACTGCTGACATATTTATTGCTACGAGGTCCAACAGCCAACTGTTTATTATCTAAATACCATCCTGCTTCAATTAATGTCTGTCTTTTTTTATTAGCGAGCCGGTTATATTCGTTTCGGTCGTTTATTACTCTTGCTGGTGTTACCGCTAGGCGGTGAATCTGCGTAAACTGACCGCTCTCATAACAACCTCCTACATCTGCATGTGCTCCAGGTATAAGGAATTCCATACCCTTGTATCCTGCACTTGCAATGTTTGTTAAATTAAAATTATCTCTCCACTCGTGAGCGGCAGAAAATTGCACGACATTTTTTACGCTACTGTGACTGATAGAATCCAATCTAAGATCATCGACATCGTCGTCAAAATTATATCCGTAAGAAGAAACCGTATCATAAAGCCCCACAAATCTGATTTTAAAGGATGTTACTTCAATATTTTTTTCTTTTAACTCTTCGCCGAGGTACCCTCTCGCCGGCATTGCTTTCCCCAATTTAGTTTTATATTTTGGTTTTGTAATTTGGTGGATAAAATATCGCGCAGCGGCTGCACCCCTGCTAAAGCCGAAAACATCAAAGACTAACTCAACTTTTTGGTCTTTGGGCATTTTTTCAACAGCAGTTTTACATCCCTTTTTCACTTTTGCATCCACACCTGCAATACCTGTCCCGGTTATATAGCTTTGTGGTATATCACTATCCTGCCCATTCATCGTTCCTATTCCTTCTATGTATATCGATTGCTGGTTGGCACTATTATAAAATCTGTACATCCTTGCCACATTTGAATAATCGTTATCAAAGCTGTCAGCATCAATTTTTATAAAAGGATATTTACTCGCTGCCATTTTATCATAAGCAAGCCCTTTTTTCTTCTTTTCATACTCTTTCCTTATATAGGATTTGCCTTCGTTATTCAGAGTTCCGTCAAAGAATATCCCTAAGACAATCTTTTTAATGCCTTTGTCTTCTTGCGCTTTTGGTGTATAATTGTTAAATTTAATATTTGCCATTAAACTAATAAGGGATTTAATAATGTCGGAAACAATCAAATTTTTCTTCCATTTTTTTGTTTTGACAACTTATGAATGAGATGAAACAGAAAATAAGGAGTAATGAAATTCTGAACCTACTTATTCCCATGGCTAACTATTTTTTTATTGCTAATGAGAACCAAGTTGTCTCTAATAGCTTCTACATTAAGTTTCTGAGCAATCTTAAGAACTTTTTGCCCGGCTACCAAATTATAAGTGTCAGTAACACTGACCGTTATATTTTTTGCTGTTTTCCTGATAGCCATTCTTAAAAAAGTTTAGATTTTTCAGCGCTGTTGAATTCCACTATTTTTCCGCTTTGCATGGTCATGTTTTCTTTTTCGCTAAACATAGAGATTTCACCTGCAATTTCGTTCATAGTTTCAGATTCTCTTCTAAAATCTTTTTCAACGAGTTCTGTTCTTGTATCAGAAGACTCGGTGATATCACCTGCGGCTGTTTGAATGATATCTTCACCTGCAGTGGAAATAATATTTTCATTGGCAGAGCTGGTGATGCTGTTTCCGGCATCAACAGATACCTCTTTACCTGCTGTTATCGTAATATTCTCGCCGGCATTGACTGTAAAATTCTTCGGCGCCGTCACCGTAATACTTCCCTCTCCATCCATAAACCAGGTGTTGCCGCTCGGATCCAAAATGGTCACGCTTTTCTCATCGTCGTTCATCAAGACTTTTATTCCACTCTTGGTTTGAATGGAGCGCATGTGATTGTTTACGCCGCCACCCAATCCCACCTGCCCGTTGAACATGCCACCCATCACAAACGGCCTGTCCGGGTGGTTGTGTACAAAACCCACCATCACCTGATCACCAACTTCCGGAATGGCAACGTAGCCTCTGTTTTGGGTGACCTGATCAGTGCCGCCGGCATCGGGAGACATCATGCGGATAAAACTGGTGGTGTCGTGCAGTTGCCAGTCAAAGCGCACCGTAACCCGGCCCTGTCCCTGCGGGTCAGCATTGCTGACAACTGTGGCGATCTGCGGCTGAGCGGTTGGGGTGGTGAACTCGGGCTGGGGCAGATAACCCGTGTCGCTGGCAATGGCTTTAAAGCTGCCTTTGTATCTTCCCGTGGCATCCAGATCGTGGGTTACTTCGGTAATCATAATGCGCGTGAAGTAAGAGGTTTCAGTGCTGTCGGTTTTGCGCATCTCCAGATCACAGACACAACCCGGATACAGAAAAGGAATCGAAGTATCTCCGCTCACCGTAAAGACATCCACCGCGCGGTGCCCCCAGGCGCTCTGCTGGGAGCTGACCACATCCTGATCGGTCTGCGCTCTTATGGGCGCTATACGCAGCGAGCGGGTCTTGAAAATATCGTTGTTGTTTCTATAAGCCGTTCGGGCCAGATCTGATTTATGGCTGGCCGGTGTTTCTCCCGAGGTAAGTTTTGTATGCTGAGAGGAATTATAGCCGTAGAACTCGGGCTTTATGTGCACGGCATTCAGGTCCACCTGAATGTTGCTCACATTACTGCCATAGTGCAGGGTCAGCGGCGCTTCAGGCGCGGGGAGTTTTCCTAAATGCAGTACTTCTCCGTCATAGAAAAACTGCTCACCATAGGCCACGGCCATACGGCAGAGATAATTGTAATGGGTTTCCTCATACTGCGCTGAATAAGGGATCTGGCAGTGGTCATTTGCCTCGATACGGATGTCAAACTTCTCACGGCTCAGCGCCTGAGAGATGACTTCCCGGGCAATAATGCTCATATTCACGCTCTGGTCACCGCCAAAACTCTGGGTATGGGGCGCGGCGTCCATCAAAAGCGTAGGGCTGCCGCCGGAGAGAATCACCGTTCCCAGGCCTCCTTTCTGTTGGCGGTAGCTTACTTTGGTAATCACCCCCACAAAGGTGCGCTCGGGGCTGTCTTCCACCTCGCGGTATTTTTGAATCAGAGTGATGCGTTTGCCTAAAAAGCGGTTGGCGCTCTGCAGCTGATGGTTTTCCTCAGCGCCCAGGGTATCATGCGAGAGCTCAAGCTCAAAATGATGATGGGTATGGCTGTACTGCTCCAGACTTAAGTGCCGGTAGTGCGAGATGACTTTACCCTCGATGATCACCGAGAGTTTTACCTGGCGGTTGATGCCCCGCAGCTGATGCTCAGAAACAGCGCGCGCCGTGTGGGAGGATTTTAGGTTGAGGGAAGACATAGGGAGGAGGTTTGAGGTTTGAGGTTGAGGTTGAGGTTGAGGTGTTGTTCAGTTGTTGAGTTGTTATGACCCGTCCTAAAAAAAGTTTACAGATTTAACTTTTATTTATAGATAGTCCTG
>DAMCFT010000010.1:54102-54233 GCA_032057205.1 Kaistella sp. | reverse complement strand
CTTTCTACATTCATTTTACACTTTTTTGTGTAAACCTATTTTAGGACAAGTCAAGATGCGGAATGCAGGTAACCCGGTGTATATCTGTGAAATCTGTGTGCGATATCTAATACAGCCTGATCCGTGTACAT
>DAMCFT010000010.1:0-54002 GCA_032057205.1 Kaistella sp. | reverse complement strand
AGATACAAGATGCGGGATGCAGATAATCTGTGTATATCTGTGAAATCTGTGTGCGATATCTAATACAGCCTGATCCGTGTACATCTGTGGAATCTGTGCGCTGCGATGCGAGGTGTAGGTGCGAGGTGCAAGATACAAGATGCGGGATGCAGATAATCTGTGTATATCTGTGAAATCTGTGTGCGTTATATAAGACAACATCTGTGTTCCGGAGGAACACCATCTGCGTAGCACTAATATTTTTTTAACGAAGACGCGTTCCGGCGGAACGCTATCTGCGTAAGGTTAACCGCAGATCCGTGTACATCTGTGGAATCTGTGCGCTACCTTTCGAGGCGTAAATGCAAGAAGCCTGACTAAAAACTTTCAGCCTGTGTGATCAGACGATACAGAGTACTCCACCTAAATTTGCGCAATTCTCGTACATTCGTGGAATCCGTGTCACAGCTACCTAAACACTTCCAGTACTTCCTCCGCCTGTACTTTTCCGAAATATTTCGTCAGGTCCACGGTGGCAAATAAATCACGCAACGCCCCAGCCTCATGTTTCTCACCGATCAGTTTTGCTTCCAGATCTTCAATCGGTTCCGAGGCGAAAAAGTCACCGAAGATCCGCGCTTTGTCGATGAGGCCGTGCACCACGTCCAGATGCACTTCGATAAACCCTGCCGGAATTTTAATGGCTTTCTTAAAATTATACTGCGGTGAAAAACCGAAGTTCCAGTCCCAGGTTTCGTATTTCTCCTTCTGCAAAGCTTTAATGCCGGCCAGATCGTCTGCCGTAAATTCGTACCGCTTGGCGGTCGGATTGGTACGCAGGATTTCTTCAGTCAGCAAACGTTTCAGCGTTTCGGTGGTCGTTCCTTCGGGAAGGTAGGGCTTGAGGTTGGTAACGCGTCCCCGATTGGATTTAATGGCCTTATCAGTATATTTTAAGGGATTTACTTTCAGCGCCTCGCCCAGAATCTGCATTTCGGAATCCAGCAGGATGGTCCCATGCTGAATCATCTTGCCATGGCGTGCGAGCTTGGCATTGCCACTGAATTTTTTGCCTTCCACGAGCAGGTCATTTCGCCCTTCCAATATGGCAGGAACGCCCAGGCGGTTCAGAAGGGTCAGCACCGGTTCTGTGAAGACCGAGAAGTCCATAAAGTCGTGCTGCCCCAGCAGGGTGTGAAAAGAGAAGTTCAGGTTACCCAGGTCATGATAAACCGTGCCGCCGCCCGACATGCGGCGGACGACTTTAATCCCGTTTGCTTCCACATACTCCAGATTGATTTCTGCCAGCGTATTCTGAAACTTCCCGACAATAATAGAAGGTGCATTCACATACAGCAGAAAAATATCTTCGGTCGGGAATTGTTTCAGCAAATATTCTTCGGAAGCAATATTAAAATAAGCATCCTGCGAGGGTGAATCGATCAGCAGCATCAGCAGTTTAATTTTGAACAAAGGTAAGGAAGATCTGCCTGTCGCTGCAAAATTCAGCGGGCGATTTTTGGTGTAGCATACCACCATAACCGTTAATTCCGGTCTTTAGGTCAGAAGCAGGACGGAATTTATATGTATCAGATAATCATTTAATTATAATTTAAAGATTTATTAAATTCATGAATTTTGCAAGACCTTTTCTGGTGGCGGTCGGTAATAACCTGTAGTTTTAGGGCAACTCAATTTATTACGTAGTTATGAAAAAAGTTTTATCAACGATTTTAACAGCCGCTTTATTTTTTACGGCCACCGCGCAAAACACCATTCCACTTTCTTCGGCATTGACTGCGAAAAAGAAGGTTACTCTTAAAAACGCAAAACCTAGTCTGGAATTTAACCGTGCGATAGTATATGGCGCATCGGAGTCCAAAAACGGCTATGTGCCGGCGGCGGGTAAAAGTGCCGTAGCACCATCAGGCAGTCTGTATGCACAGCTTTGGGGGGAAACCGGCACTGCAGAAGTTGGCGGCAAAATCCGCTACCAGCTCAATTACCAGTACGGCGCAGGTGCCAAAGCGGACATCAAACTGCTCGATGCCCATGCACAGGTCACCAAAGCCTTTACTTTTGCGTTGCCGGAATCGGCCAATGGTTTTTCTCTTTTAAATGAATATTATACCGGCACCGACGGTGTACGGAATTTCCTGTTTTATGTACACCACTTTACGGGGAACGGCGGACCGGAAGATCAGGTACACAGCATTTTTGTGGTTAATGAGAACGGAGAAATCATCAGAATGCTCGATGGTTCCAGTGCCAAAGTGGTTGTAGGCGGTGACACTGCGAAACTAATGGTGTTCAGCGATACCGACACCGACATGATCGTAACGAATTATGATACGGTAACTTTCGAAACTGAAGAAACGATGACGGTACCGGCCGAGTTACTCAACTATATGGCAGGAAATCCGGTCAATTTCCTCACGGTTAAGGGACAGCCGTCGCTGGTTCTGGCGCATTACGAAAAAGTCTTCATGGACAATGATACGTTTGAAGTGTATCCGGGCAACCATCTGGTGGTGGGTATTTATGATATGCAGCTGAATCTGCAGAAAAAAGTACTGCTTGATATTACAAGTGCCTATCCGGAAGAGCCTTATACACTGCCAATGGCGGAATTCGGGATGTTCTATAATTACGGCAAATATGAAGTAACCGACCATACCTTTAATACAGATGACGCGCTGGAATTTATGTACAGCATTTCCTATTTCGACCTGATGGGTGACAAAACCTGGAATCATTATTTTGTAGGAAATGAAGCCGGGGAGCGTATTCTTTCATTGGAAGATGATATTGTCGGCAGTGCTCCGTTGCAGGAACTTTCCGGCCAGCAGGATCAGGTGGCGCTGTATATTGGCGACGGGGATTATGTGAACGCTTTGCGTATGTTCAATATTCCCGAGTGGAAAACGGCGTATACCTTTAACGCGGTTCATCAGGATCAGTTGCTCACTCTGAACCTTAACCGTATTCCGGCTGCGCAGGGGTATGATTATCTGATAGCGCTGCCGGATATTGAAGAAAACAACGGCGACATGTTTGGCCATATCAACCGCTATTCAGCGCAGGGAGCTTATCTGGACCAGACAGCGTTAAGACTGGGTGCGGATGCCATCAGTTTCACACCGCAGCTGTTTACGGAAGCCATTGATCCGCACCTGTATCAGGCGGACGCCGCGCGGGAGTTTTCTTATGCCACACGGCATGCCAGCAAAGGGGCGACCTTTAATAAGTTCCGGATTGCACGCAATGCAGACGATATTCTGTTTGAAATTCAGGGGGACGGCGACAAAGGAAATCTGGTGGGCAGTAATCACCTGAGCGATGAGGCGGGCCAGGTAAACCAGCTAGCGCTGCTGTACACCACCGGAAATTATTTTTATACAGTAGACTTTTATGATTTGCCTTTTGCGGTTCTGGGAACTAGCGAAGCAGGACCTCAGCAGGAACTGAAAGCGTATCATGACGCCAAGGCGAGAGAGCTGCGCTGGTTTACGAAGTCCCAAAATGCAGTATTGTACAATATGAACGGAATCCAGGTAAAGAAAACCGACAAGAGTTCTTTCCTGTCTACAGCAGGCCTGCTGCCCGGTGTTTATATTTTGGTGCTTACCGAGGCGGACGGAAAACAGGTGTCGAAGAAATTTATTTTATAATTGTTGTTATGCACTTTGTGCAGCGGCGGCTTTCCGGTTGGGAGGCCGCTTTTTTTTTATTTAAAAAAAAGTATTTGCCTCATATTAATTATTTATATGGGTGAAAACACGTATATAAGAATCGCAGATTGCCGCAGTGATCATCCTTTGCAGGCTCCTGGTAAGTCATTAGGCAGATCCGCGGATAGCGAGGGTAAGCGCCTGACTTTCAAGTGTCATTTTGCCGCTCATTTTCTAAAAGTTATCTTTGCGGCGCCATATCATAATGGCATTAAAAAACGCAAAATTAACACAACGTATGAATAAAAATTTACTGTTTCCGTTTATTCAGTGTAATCGACTTATTAAAAAATTATCAATATCGAAATTAGTCTTTCTGGTATTGATATCTTATTCATTAGAATTTTACGGTCAAGCTTCGCAACAGGTGCAATTTACCACACCGGGTGATGGTACCTGGACAGTGCCCTGTGGTGTCACCTCCATCACGGTGGAAGCCTGGGGCGGCGGAGGTGGTGGCGGTGTGCGTGCCAATAAAAATCCATCAGGTGGACCCGGCGGTGGCGGCGGTGCTTATTCGAGACGCACTATTGCTGTTCAGGCCGGCCAAGTATATTCTTATACTGTGGGTAAAGGTGGTATTGCAGGACCAAGTGGAAGTCAAAATTCGTTTAAACCTGAGAAAAGTGGGCAGCGAAGCGTATTCAAAAACGCTGCAAATGTAACGTTGCTACAGGCAAATGGTGGTAATGGAGCCCTCGATGACACAACCAAAAATGATGGCATTTTTGGTGCAGGTGGGGCACAAACAGATAATGGTGTTAGTGGCATTATTTCTTTTAAGGGAGGTAACGGCGGTACAGCGGGAGCTCAAAGTGGCGGCGGAGGCGGCGCAGGCTATGCGAGTGGAGTCGGAGGCGATGGTATGACCGGCACGGGAGGAACTTCGCAGGCGCCCGGCGGAAAAGGTGGAAACGGGGTTTCCGGTGGTGCAAACAATGTTGGCTTGCCGGGTCTTAGTTTCGGCGGCGGTGGTGGCGGTAGCTGGAAAAACAGTGGCTCTAGCGCTGTGAATGGCGGTGCCGGAGCGAATGGAGCTGTTGTTATTACCTATACTCCCCGCTGGTATTGTGAAAAAACATTTCCTAAAAACCTTGTGAGGCCTATCACCTTTGTGCGTTTTGCAGGAATCCAGAATACCACGGCTGCAGATTCAACTCAACCTTACGAGGAATTTTGCCAGACCGCGCAGGTAAAGGCCGGCGGGAATTATCTGATGACGGTCCGGGGGAATACGAACGGAAACCGGTCGGATTATATCAGTGTTTTTATTGACTGGGATAATAACGGCACTTCCGAAGACCAGCCGGATGAGGTGTATCGCCTGGGTGCCATCACCAATTCTACCGGAACTGATGCGGTGGTCCTGTACGGAAGTATTTCCGTGCCGGCCTCGGCACCGGCAGGCATTGTGAAAATGCGGGTTATTAAATCCAATGATAAGGATGCTAGCTTTTGTGGTAACGGTTCGAAAGAAGGAGGGCAAACTGAAGATTACTGGGTATCGGTTGGTGTTGCACAGCCTTGTGTTACGCCGGCAGCACCTTCCAATTTACAACTTTCGTACAATGGTGTTCAGGTATCAGGGATGTTCACTGCCTCTGTTACTCAACCCTCAGGCTATGTGATTATGCGCAGCCGCTCTGCCACGGCACCGGTTCCTGAGGCCGGTAAGCATTATATAAGCGGAACGAAAACGGGTGATTATTTCGTGCTGCATGGTAATGAAAGCCCTTATACAGCCACTTCATTTACAGATGTTATTGAGAGCGGTGATTTATACTATTATGTGTTTGCATATAATAACAACTGTAGTGGCGGCCCGGTGTACAGTGCGGCACTGGTTAAAGATCTGACTATTTGTGCACCTTTTTCACAGACCGCCGAACGTTATATTTCGGAAGTCGGTTTTGTGGGCAGCCTGGCGCCGGACTTTATTAACACAAGTGGTTACAGTCCGAACGGTTATCATAATTACACGGGATTGCCTCAGCGGGCAATACAGGTGCCGGGAGGTGTAGTGAATATGAACGTACGTATCCAGGCACCGGCCGGCCAGCCGCTAAGCACGCTGAAGGCCTGGGTGGACTGGAATGGTGACGGTGTTTTCTCCAGTTCTGAAATTGAGAAGGTATATGATACCAATCCTATGAGTGTACTGGTATCCAACGTTATTTTTGGATTTGTAGTACCGGCCAATACGGCGCCCGGTTTGTACACGGTTCGTGTCCGGGCCAGCAGCAGCGGTAATGCGTGGGGTGCGTGCGGCATGCTGGAGAATGGTGAAACCGAAGACTATGTGATTGAAGTGGTGGCCGACTGCAGTGCGCGGATTATATCGGCGTCAGTCGAAAAGCAGCAGTGCGGACCCGGAACAGTGACGCTGACAGCGGAAGCAACCCAAGGTACCACGATGTATTACTGGTATGATTCTGCCTTCGGTGCGCCAGTATATACAAGTGCTTCTAACACGTTTACCACGCCGGATCTGAACGCAGGATTGCATACCTATTACGTGGCGGCGAGTAACGGCAGCTGTAATTCTCTGTTCCGTTTCCCGGTTACTTTCAGAATTAATCCGATTCCGGCGATTACGTTTACGCCGAGTGCACCGGACATCTGCGGAAGCGTCAGTTCCGTTATATTAGATATCAGTGCAGAAAAAGAAGAAGTTACCTTAATCGATGAAAAATTTGAGGAAGCCACGGTTGGATTTTCGCACAGCACCGCCGGGAATGCAGAACCCGCCGCTTTCTGGCAATTGCGACAAAGCCCCTATATTCCTGAGAAGACGCTGTATTACAGTGTGCGGCCGGCTATTTCCAGCGGGTACAGTGGCGGTAGATTTGCGAATATTATTACGGACGTGGCGCATACTTCGGACATCCTCAATTACTTTACGCTGACCAACCCTATTAATACCGAAGGAGTCACCGGGCTGAAACTGGATTTTGATCTTTACTTTTTTGCGGAAGATCATCGCGAGGAGCGCAATTACCTGCGTGTTCAGTATTCTGCAGATGGCGGTGCCAGCTGGAATACTTTGAAAACGTATGTGAATGATACCGGCACACCGGGCCGTTTTGCGCGCGAGTCGGTCCTCCTGCCGGAATCTGCACAAAACCAGGAGCAATTGCTGATTCGTTTCGCGCAGTATGCGTATGGTACCGAAGGCGAATGGATGGCTTCTATCACGGCTTTGGATAACCTGCGGCTCTACGGAAATAAAGAAGTAGCAGCGAATTACAGCTGGACGGGCATGACCGGTATTATCCTGGATGAAAACTGCGAAAATCCGGCCGATCTGGCGACAGCCACCCGTGTGTGCCTGAGACCGACGGAGGAGGAATTGCTCACCCAAACTGATTTTACTGTTTCCGTTACGGCCAGCCTGGCGAGCAGCTGTGCAGCCTCGGGAACATTTGAATTAAAGAACAATAATAAAGTGCGCCGTGAGGCCGGAGCCGGCAACTGGTCGGAGGCGCTTTGGCAGCCATTGGGTACGGCGCCCACACTGGAGCATTGTGCCCGTGTGGAAACACCGCTTGTGGTGGCTGATCAGGACAGCGAAGCGCGGACGATTACCATCGGTCCAGCCGGTAGCATCGTGATACCTGCCAAACGCGCCCTTACCGTTGCTGATGCCATTATTAACACCCGCACGGCGGCTGCCTTTGTGGTGGAAAGTGATGCCAACCTGGTACAGATTAATGACCTGGCAAAAAACACGGGGCCGATCACTGTAAAACGCGACGCCTATATGAAACGTTTGGACTACACCTATTGGGGCAGTCCGGTAGAAGGGCAGCAGCTGAAGGCGTTTTCGCCCGGAACATTGAATACGCGGTTTTATACGTACAAAGAATCTGATGATTCTTTTGAAACAGTAGTTCCGACCAATACATTTGCGGGTGGAAAAGGATATGCTATCCGTTCGCCCAATAATTTCCCAACGGATAACCTGACGTATCAGACATTCAATGGTGTTTTTACAGGAATTCCTAACAACGGAAATATAATTGCGCTCCCCCTTGAAAAGTATGGTAATGGTAATAATCTTATTGCTAATCCCTATCCTTCTAATATAGATATTGTTAAATTACGTGAACTCAATCCGGGTAAAATTACTGCCGCAGCCTATTTCTGGACCAATATCAACCAAAATCCCGAAATGCAGGGAAGTAATTATCCTAATGGCGGGTATGTCAATAACTATGCGGTACTGAACGGGGTTGGCGGTACGCCGGCAACTTATGTGGAAAATGAGATAAATACCAATAATGGTGCTATTTTGGAGTCGCATTCCCCTACACAGTACATTAAGGTGGGTCAGGGCTTTATTGTGAAAGCGCGCAATGGCAATGAACCCTTGATTTTTAATAACAGTATCCGTACGACCAATCAGGAATCGAACTTTTTTAATAATCAAAGCGGACGCGCTCAGGCCAAAAAGGACCGGTTTTGGCTGCAGCTGACGACACCGATGGGCGTTGTAACCACCACGCTGGTAGGCTATGTTCCCGAAGCAACGAATGACTATGAAATCGATTACGACGCGCCGCTGATGGGTGTGGGTAGTGATGCGATTTACACAAAGCTTCATGACAGAAATCTGCAGATTCAGGGGCGGCAATATCCTTTGGAAACTTCGGATGTGGTTGCACTGGAAACAAATCACGATGCGACCGGGCTACATACCATCAGCATGACGATCGCAGAAGGCATTTTTGAAACAGACCAACCGGTGTACCTTAAAGATTACCTAACCGGCAAACAGGTCAATCTGCGGGAAGAAAACTATTCCTTTATGGCCGAAGCAGGCCCAACCTCAGGCCGGTTTGAACTTCAGTATCAGCCGGAGCAGATTCTGGGAGCGGGCAGTGAAACAAAAGAAACGCTGAAGCTGTATCGTAATGGCGAGCAATTTACCATTGCAGCAGTGAGTAAAAAGATCACCGAGGTGAAAGTATATGATACCGCCGGTAGGTTGATTATGAGTCAGCAGCCTCAGGCGGTAAAAGTTTACATTCCCGCCAGTATGCTGGCCGACGGCATATACATCGTCACGATCCGGCAAGGTGAAACAGTGCAGACCAGGAAAATCGTGAAATAAGTTGGTTGAGATTGGCGTCAATTACATGGGTTGGCCCGTTAGTAAACATTAATTCAATAAAAAAACAAACAGCTGTTCTCACCCGAGAGCGGCTGCTTTTGTTTAATTCTTTACCGGTAGCCTTAAATAATTAGAGCAGGCAAGTGTTTACACCTGACTTTCTGTACTGTCTCATTTCAGGGAGTGGATTTCGCTATTTTTGGTTAAAACACAATGACCATGACGAAACATTTCCTCATTTTGCAGCGCAGCTGCCGCTATATGTTCTCGCTCTTTTACTTCACCTGTTCAGCCTTACTCACCGCACAGGAATCCGGGAACAGCATTAACTTGGCACCGTTGTTACAGAAGGTACGAAGCAGTAACTCTGAGACGGGCACTCCACGGAAGGCAGGCAA
Source organism: Kaistella sp. (assembly GCA_032057205.1). Classification (GTDB taxonomy): domain Bacteria; phylum Bacteroidota; class Bacteroidia; order Flavobacteriales; family Weeksellaceae; genus Kaistella. The sequence goes on along the minus strand of DAMCFT010000010.1, from coordinate 44,781 downwards.
TATCCTTATTAACGGAAATGTACAGAATCTCTCACTAACAGATTTTAATTATAATCAGGGAGAGGGGCCTTCTGCGCGGCAGAAATTTACTGTCGAAGCAACGGGACTAACAGACAGTCTTGTCGTGACAGCACCGGCTCATTACGAAATTTCCAGCAATGCAACTTTTGATGGTTCTAATAAATATCCCTTTAACCGAGTGCCTTTTAAAATAAATAAGAGCAACGCGGTTCCTAAAAAGAATATTCATGTCAGATTGCGCAAGGATTTACCGGCCGGAAGTTATTCAGGTCTTATAACAATTGGCAGTTCCGGAAGTACGGATAAAACCGTTCAGGTCACCGGCACCGTCGCAGTGGCAAGACCCCGAATTTCTGTAAGTGGAGACAGTATCAGTATCAAAAACGGGCAGACGAAACCTAATGCATTAAACAATACCCTCTTTAAAATGCGTAAAATCGGTACCTTCGAGGATAAGCAAATTGTTATTTCCAATAAAGGCGGTGCTCCCTTACTCATTCAAAACATCAGCATTCAGGGTGCAGACGCTACCCAATTCTCCGTGCCCGGACTGCCTGTGCTGCCGCTGACAATCCCACCAAATGCCGAACAATTCGTCACGCTTCGTTTCGCCCCGACGGTAGAAGGCGTTAAGCGAGCCACGGTACATATCCAAAATAATGATGCTGAGAAAAACCCGTTTACCTTTGTGATCGGTGGGAAGGCGGAGTTATGCGGAATGACCACAGATACCCTGTTTGCGGTCCAGGGATTTGAAGCTGAGGCGCCGGGCTGGGCTTACAGCATTTCAAATGCTTTAGCTTACGGCAACGCTAGTGGCTTCGCGAGCGGAAAAAGCGCTGCCACGGACAATCCGTCCAACAATAATTTATTTTATAAAGATAAGCGCAGCTGGCGCCTGCAGGGGAATGCCGCCGGTGCCGCGGGTGGGCCAGCTACTTTATTATTCGCGCCGGTTAACGTAACAAAAGGTGAAGAGCTCAGACTCAGTATGCGGGTAGCGGCTTATTCCATCGGCGCCACTGACAACGGGATGGATGCTATGGATCTTAACGGAGTGCCGACGACGGATGATATGAGCAAGGCAGACTACTTCGCAGTGGAGGTAAGTCCGGATGGCGGCACAACCTGGTATCCCCAGTTCCGGCTGGTTTCAGAAGAGGATAATCTGGTCTGGGGTTTTAGAACCGCTGCAGCACAGACCGGTTCTGTAGCTTATCAAACCAGCGGGGTACCGGTGATTATTAAAGCGACCGGTGAGAACCGCTATAAACATCTGGTGGTTACCGACCTGCCCGCAACTGAGAACCTTAGTGTGCGGATTTTGCTCAGCGCTGATCATGAATCTGAATCCTGGTTGGTGGACGAAGTGCAGCTCAGTGGTTTAACCCGACAGGAAAATACCTGGGACGGCAGCAGCTGGAGCAAAGGCGCGCCACAGGCAGATGATCTGGTCCGGTTTGCGGCGCCCTATACGAACGGTGCAGCGGAACATCTGCAGGTTTGCAGGTGTATTATGGAGGCAGAGGTTACAGTTACCACAGGCAGCACGATGACGGTAACGGATCAGCTTATTAACAACAGCCAACTCATTGTAGAAAGCGATGGGAATTTCATTCAGAAAAATGAAATATCCGCGAACAGCGGGACTGGATCTGCCACAGTGAAGCGAGAGGCTACGATGCGGAGACTTGATTATGTGTACTGGGCCTCTCCGGTAGCGGGGCAAAAGCTGAAGGATTTTTCACCTGCTACTTTAAACACCCGTTTTTATACGTATCATGAGGGAACGGATTTGTTTGAGACGATCGATCCGCTGACGCATTATTTTGGAGATGCGGCGACCGGTGCGGAAAGCCCTGCCAAAGGTTACGCCATCCGTGCGCCAAATAATTATCCGTCGGCTGCCACACCAATGCAGGCACCGGTGCAAACCTTTATCGGTGTTTTTAAAGGCAGGCTTAATAATGGACTACTGAACTTTCCGTTGAAATACCAGTCAGGTGCAGGTGGAGCAGGAGGAGGGTATAACCTGGTAGGCAATCCTTATGCGAGCAATATTGATTTTTACCAGCTGGCAGATACAAATGCCGAGGTTATTCATAAGAAAGCGTATTTCTGGACAAATGCGCACCTGACGCCCGAAATGCAGGGAAGCAATTACCCCGGAGAAGGATACACCAGCAATTATGTAATTATGAACGGAACCGGCAGTGTCCTGTTGCAGGGAACCGGCAGCACGCCAACGGAAACGATTACCAGTCAGGAAACAGTAAAGGTGGGTCAGGGATTTATCGTCAAAGCTAAAAAAGAAGGCATGCTGCAGTTCAGCAATTCAATACGAACGTCAGAATCCGACGGGATCTTCTTCAGTAAGGGAAATCTTTCTTCGCCGAAAGACCGGTTCTGGCTTCAGCTGGTAACGCCGCTGCAGGTGGTAGTGACTACGTTATTGGGATATGTGCCGGGCGCCACAGACGGATATGACGAAGATTATGATGCTGATTTAATGGGCGTGGGTGTGGATGCTTTATTTATGAATCTGGCGGATCATAAACTGGGCATTCAGGGAAGGCAGTATCCGCTGCGAAAGAATGATATCATCCCTTTGGGTACGCACCACTTTGAGGACGGAACATATAAGTTGCGGATCGGTGCTGCGGAAGGTGTATTCGCCAGCGGACAGCAGATTTATCTGAGAGACAAAAACAGTGGGGAGATTGCCAATCTTAGTGAAATGCCGTATGAATTCACCGCTGCGAAAGGCTTATCGGAGGGTCGGTTTGAGCTTTTGTTTGAAAAGCCGGCGGTTCTCGGAACAATTGACGATGCGATCCGGAAAGATGTGCAGGTGTATCGTGACGGTTCGGTGTGGATTCTTCGTGCGCCGGAACCGCTGGGTTTTGTGGAAATATATGACAGCAGCGGCAAATTAGTACGGAAATATAGTCAACCCGGTAAATCTCTTAGACTGGAAAATGAGGCATCGGGGATTTATATCGTGCGTTATGGATATCAAGGTATATCGGGCAACAGAAAGATTAAATACTAAAGTCTTGGTTCGTCTTAACATAATATATTAGTTCACTAAAAACAAAGCGGTTACCGGGTACGAATGCGAATTAAAACTTATCTTCGCGGCGATGAAAAAATACCTCTTTTTTTTCGTGTTTTGTTTCGGCTTAATGGCCGGACAGCAGGATAATCCTTTTTATGGGGAAAATAATAATTCTGCTACATCCAGTGAAGCCTCGTATAGTTCTGACGGAGGTAATGATGTGAGTAATCCACCAGGAGGAACAAAAGACGAAGACGCTGTTCCGATCAATTCGCACCTCGGATTTCTTTTAGTCGTTGCACTGGCCGCTACTTATTACTACGGGCGAAAGCTTACTTCAGTTCAGAGCAAAAAATAAAAACATATACGCAATACAAACAACTCCCGGTTCTGCAGATGAAGGCTGCAGACCGGGAGTTTTTTATGGGGGCAACCAAAAGATAGTTTGTCAGATTATATAATTTGGTATTGTTGTTTATATAGTAAGATAACGACAGTAAATCTAATCATCAGATATACGTGTAAATTTTATAATGCGCTTTTAAAATCTATAGTGATTTTATTTGTAATTGGCTTACCATATTAAGTTATAACTTATGAAAAAAAAGATTATTTGCACTTTTTTTAAATCTAAAAAGCTGTTTCTTACTACCAGTTTTTCAATAGACGAAAACAATATTGTATATCGAGTAATAAATTATAGCTAAATAGTTTCATTGAGGAAGATAGATTATTTTTGCCACCTTTGCATTAATAATTTATTATGAAGAAAACTTTATTTCTTTTTACCTTATTCTTTAACTTTTTATTTCCAACCCAGAATTTGCTTCTGGGACAGGGTGCCTCTCTTTGTGAACCGGTCACTTTGCCTTACGCGGAGCAATTTAATGTGCCCAAAAATCAGCTGCCGGCCTGCAGCAAAGTAGACACCGGGAGCGGAAATCCCTGGAAAGTTGATACGGGCAACGACCATAGTGGTATTCCGGGCAATGCTTTACGTCGTGAACTTTCAAATAAGACTGTTGGCGATACATGGTTTTTCACGCCGGGTTTTTCACTTGAAACCGGCCGCGTGTATGTGTTGAGCTACAAGTATATGGATCCAAAGGAAAAAGCTAAGAGTTCTTTACGGATAAAACTGGGCGCAGAACAAGCTGTTAACGGAATGGTTCAGGATTTAAACAGTCATGAGATTTATAATCAGGTCAGCGCAGCAACGGCTATAGTAGAATTCTCAGTAGAAACAAACGGTATTTACCATATCGGATTTCAAGCTTACAGTGCGTCACAGAATGAAGATTCTAAGCTACTGCTCGGCGATCTCCACCTTTCCGAAAAGCCCAGCGAATGGACTGCGACGCCGTCATTCATCGATTTTCCGGAAGTAACAGCGGGGCAAGCCAGTGCGGCGCAGGCCGTGACCATAGCCAGGACCAACACTTCCGCCATAGCAACACTTAATCTGCAGGCACCGGCCGATTTTGAATTGTCAACAGATGCCGGTAACACCTGGTCCTCAGCGCTGGAAATTTCGTATGATGCCGGAAGCAAGTCGAAAACTATTGAGGTTCGGCATGTGGCCGGAGTTTCATGTGGTCCTGTCACCGGGAACATCATTGCTTATGTCGGAGCCGTAAAAAAATTGACGGTTCCTATTAGCAGCAGGGTCATCAGCGCTGCGCCCGTCGCGATGCCTGCCACGGAAATCAGCAGCACGGGATTTACCGCGAACTGGCAGCCGGTAGCGGGAGCAGCAAATTACCAACTTGACGTTTCTACCAGTCCGGCGTTCGAAACTAAAGAAATACTACAAGAAGGTTTCGAGGGTGGCACGCAGGCGCCGCCGGGCTGGACTTTTGCCAATATTGCAAGCACCTATGCAACGGCCGGGAATTACGGAACTTCAGCTCCTTCATTAAAACTGGAAAAAAACGCAGGTGTCACTTCGCCATTGTTGACTGGCGTAATAACAAGTGTACAGTTTTGGATTAAAGGAGAAGGAGCGAAAGACGGCTCGCACCTGATCATTGAGGGGTTCAATGGGATTGACTGGATTATGATTGATGATATCGCTGCGCTGCCTACAAGCGGCCAGATTTTCACATTTAATAAAATCTCTACTCCTGCATTACCTGATGATTTAAAGCAAATACGCTGGAGATATGAAAAGGTCACCGGAAATGTGGCTTTTGACGATGTTGAGATCAAGTACGGGAATTCAGAATTTGAGAGTTATCCTGTATCAGGTGAAAGTTTATACCAGGTAACGGGACTGCAGCCGCTCACCGCTTATTATTACCGTGTAGCCGTGGCAGGTCCTGATTGCGGAGGAGCAGTTTCCAATGTCATTTCTGCCACCACTTCCCGGAAATCAACGGTATGGAACGGTACGGGATGGTCGGCCGGAGTTCCTGATCCTGAAACAGCAGCACTTATTGCCGGCCCCTACGATATGAAACAAAGTGGCTTACCTGGTTTTAATTCTTACAGCCTGGATGTTGCCGCACCACTCGTTATCCGCTCCAACGAAAACGTTACTGTACAGACAGTCCTGACGGGCAGCGCGCAGGGAAGCGTTACGGTAGAAGCAGGTGCTGATTTTATACAGCATGAGGGCGGGCAAAACGGGTACGCCGGTCAGTTTATCGTAAAGCAGCAGGCGCTCCTCAAAAGGCTCGATTATGCGTACTGGGGCAGTCCTGTTGCCGGTCAAACGCTCAAAACTTTTTCTCCCGGTACGCTCGATAACCGTTTTATGACATATAATGAAGCTACAGATACCTTTTCTGCAGTTCCCGGTCCGGCTGCTACCACTTTTGCAACGGCAAAGGGATATGCCATACGTGCCAGCAATCATTATCCGGTTTGGTCCGATGCTGCCACTGCCACGTACGTTTTGTTTGAGGGTATATTTAGCGGTGCTCCCAACAATGGCGACATTACGTTCCCACTGGTGGCCAATGGGCGAGGTTTCAATCTGGTCGGAAATCCGTATCCCTCAGGATTGAATTTTGATCTCTTAGCTGAAAATGGTACGATTATGCCGGTGGCTCATTTCTGGACCAATGTAAATCTGCAACCGGTCGAGCAGCAGGGTTCGGCTTACAGCGGCGATAATTATGCTTCCTACGTTGTTAATTCAGGCGGTGCTCCGGCCCAGAATGATTCAGTTGCCAATCGCCCAACGGGAATTATTGCGCCGGGTCAGGGTTTTATGGTAAAAGCTGCAAAGCCTGCACAATCTCTGGTTTTTTCCAATGCCATGCGGGTTGCGGCGGGTGCTGGCAATCCAATGATCCATAAAGGCGCGCGCTCTGCGAAAGACCGCTTTTGGTTGCAACTAAAAACACCGTCCGGAAACTTTAATACCATGCTTGTCGCGTATCCGCCCGGTGCGACAAACGATTTTGATATTGATTCCGATGCTGAGCAACTTGGGACGAGCTCAGATGCTTTCTACTCACTGTTGCCAGATGGTAAAAAACTTAAAATACAAGGCCGGCAATTTCCCTTGGATCCTCAGGATCAGGTTGCACTCGGATTCTCGGCCTACCAGCCTGGTGATTATACTATTTCTCTGGCGGAGGCAGAAGGTGTGTTTGCAAATTTGCAATCTGTCTATTTGGAAGACCGCCACATGGGTATAGTAACCGATTTAACAGAAAATGAATACACTTTTGACGCAAATGCGGGAATTACGGAGAACCGTTTCGTGATACGTTACAAAAAGGATCCTGACCTTTCGACAGCACTTTCAGGAAAAAACCAGTTCAGTTGGTATATTGCAGGAAAGCTTCTGTATGTATTCGCGGAAACTGAAATGCAGGATATAACAATATATGATCTCAGCGGCAGAATGGTTCATCATCAAAAGGAGAAGGGTGTGTCGGCGGCCTTAGATTTATCGGGAATCGCGGACGGCGTTTATATTGTAACTGTGGCAGGTGTTCAGACACAAAAGACTTTTAAAATAAGATTATGAATTTAGATTTTTCACTGTTATTTGTATCACATACGGCAAAAAAAACGCTCCTCCTGCTGCTTTTTATACTCGGTCTGCGCAGCGTTTCCGCGCAGGCACAATTCCCGGAATCTGAGCAGGGAGTCTTTTCGGAAAATATTTTTGAGTCCCAGGCAGAACCGCAGGAAACTCCTGGAAATCCAGGCGATGAGTACGATGCACCGCCTACGCCTGTGGATGAATCGCTATGGCTGTTGATGATCGCTGCTGTTTTTATCATCGGATACACTGCGCGGGAAATGTCTTGCACAGAACAATAAACTGTGGTCTTTTTAGTTTATCCATATTCATTATTTCTCCGCTTTTTTGAAATGGAGCACCTGGCCTGAAGGACTACAATTAAATAAAAATATAAGGGCGTTGTTTTAATAATTCAGTTATCCCGACGATTATGTGACAAAGGCCGATTAACAATGCACTTGTGCAAATTAACATTTTAAACGGGCGTTTTATAAAAATATATGAGTATTTTTGCAATCTGAAGAGGGACATGCTGATTATGCTGCAAAACAGCTAAAGTGCAAGACAGGTTTTGGTCTGTTAAAAATGCCCTTTCCCTATTGGTATTTATGAGTTTACGATAATGTATGACCTGACCGAAACGATGAAAAAAAAAGTGTGGCTTTCTTCCCCTCATATGGGCGGCGGCGAAATGAAATATATTTCGCAGGCCTTTGAAGAAAACTGGATTGCACCTTTGGGCCCGAATGTGAATGGTCTGGAGCGTGATCTGGAGCATTTTTTTGATGAAGAGGTGTTTGTAGCGGCGCTCAGTTCAGGCACGGCCGCGCTGCATTTGTCGCTCATTCTTTTAGGCGTGAAACCCGGCGATTATGTAATTTGCCAAAGCCTGACGTTTTCTGCTTCGGCCAATCCGATTGCCTATATCGGTGCACATCCCATTTTTGTGGACAGCGAAAAAGAAACATGGAACCTCTGTCCACAGGCAGTAGAGGAGGCCATACTGTACGGGATCTCCAAAGGCAAAAAGCCAAAAGCGATTATTGCGGTGGATTTATACGGCATGGCCTATCAGGTAGAAGCTATCACCGAACTTTCCGTTCGTTACAAAATTCCGGTGATCGAAGACAGTGCGGAAGCATTGGGCAGTACCTATAAAGGCCACAAGTGCGGGACATTCGGAGATCTGGGCGTTATTAGTTTTAATGGTAATAAAATCATTACGACTTCCGGGGGCGGTGCCCTGACTCTGAAACACGAAGAATTTAAGAAGAAAGCGGTCTTTCTGTCGACACAGGCAAAAGATGATGCGCCGCATTACGAACATACCTCGATCGGATATAATTACCGCATGAGTAATATTTGCGCCGGTATCGGGCGCGGCCAAATGGAGGTTTTGCCGGAACGGATCGCTCAGCGCCGGGCCAACCACCGGTTTTATAAGGAATTGTTTGCCGAATTTTCATTTGTCCATCTGCATACGGAACCTAATGATGATTACTTTTCCAATCACTGGTTAAGTGTCATTACGCTGACGGAAGACGCACCGGTTACCAATGCGAAACTGATGTACGCATTGCGAGAGGAAAACATTGAATCTCGTCCGCTGTGGAAGCCCATGCATCTGCAGCCTATCTTCCGAAAAGATGCTTATTTTGGAGGAACTGTTGCAGAGAAATTATTTGATACAGGACTATGTCTGCCTTCAGGTTCAAACCTTAGTAATGAAGATCGTGAACGCGTCGCGACAAAAATTCTTTCGCTTTTTTCTTAAAAAAATGTTAACTTACCCTCGCTAATTGCCAGGGGAGGCTCGGGACCTAGTTTTACGCTGACGCTCGCAATTATTTATAAATTTCCTGACACAAAGATGAGACTGCACAAACAGCTGCACAGAAAAATATACAGTGGTGATAACCTGGTAAGCCTTTCCGATATCCGTTATCTACCTCGCTGGGTAATCCTGATTATCGATATTTTATTTCTGGCGCTGTCCATCTCGTTATCCCGGTATCTCATCGAAAAACTTACCTTTAATGCGCACCGCGTTTTTGAGAACAATGCGCAGATGCATTTGCTGATCATGTTAACCGGCATTGTTTTTATGTATGTTTTCCGTACGTACGCCGGCATTATCAGGCATTCTACTTTTATTGACCTTTTTAAGTTGTTTCTGGCTGTATTTTCGACCACGGTCACAGTCGGCGCTTTTAATTTCCTATACCTCGTCATTACGGGGGTCAGGCTGATCAATATGTCGGTTCCCTTCCTGGTCCTATTTTTCGCCAGTAGTTTTATGATGCTCTTCATGTTCCGTCTCTCGGTCAAAGAGTTTTTTCATATTGTCCGCGAATTCCGACGCAGCAGTCAGAAAAAACGTATTCTGGTTTTAGGAATTGATGAACAGTCCGTAGCCATTGCGCGCGCGGTGCTGGACAATCCGAGCCTGCCGTATCATATTGCCGGTTTTTTGACCAGGAGACCTGATTCAAAACGGGCCAGTTTACTCGGCAAGCCTATTTATTCCCGCGAACGGATTGAAAAACATTCAAAAGAAAGCTTGCTTATAGACGGGGTCTTAATTCTGAAAGACCAGATGACCCGCGAGGAAATTAACTATTGGGTTACGCTTTTTCTGGAAAAGGATTTGCAGGTGTTTAAAGCACCCTCTGTGCAAAAGCTCCGCAGCAATGATCAGGACGGGAGGCTGAAGAAACTGCAGATTGAAGACCTGTTGAACCGGAAGCCCATTGTGGTTGATAATCACGAGGTCCGCAATAATCTGCATCAAAAAAACATCCTGATCACAGGTGGTGCCGGTTCGATCGGCAGCGAAATTGTGCGGCAGGTGGCGCAGTTTGATCCGGCTTTAATCGTTGTTTTGGATCAGGCAGAAACACCTCTGTATGAAATTGAAATGGAAGTGCGCGCCTTGTTTCCTCATTTGAACTTTAAGTTTGTACTGGGCGATATTTCCAATCGTCACCGGATAGAGCCTCTCTTCCGTAAATATGAGTTTTCAGTTGTGTATCATGCGGCCGCGTACAAACATGTACCATTAATTGAGCAAAATCCGCATGAAGCGATATTAGTGAATATCCTGGGCAGCCGGAACCTGGCATTGTTAGCATCTCAGTTCCGCGTCGATCGTTTTGTGATGGTTTCCACCGATAAGGCTGTGAAACCCACGAATGTGATGGGCGCCTCCAAGCGTGCCGCTGAGTTATACGTTCAGGCGCTGCAGAATGATCCTCACAACCGTACCAAATTTATTACGACGCGGTTTGGAAATGTGTTAGGTTCCAATGGCTCCGTGATTCCGCACTTCCGCAAACAGATTGAAAGGGGCGGCCCCGTCACCATTACCCATCCGGATATCGTCCGGTATTTTATGACCATTCCGGAAGCCTGTGACCTGGTGCTTCAGGCAGGATCCATGGGGAAAGGTGGTGAGATTTTCGTCTTCGATATGGGCCAGCCGGTTAAAATTCTGGACCTGGCGACGCGTATGATTAAACTTTCAGGCCTGGATCCTGATATTGATATTAAGATTGTGTACACCGGTCTGAGGCCCGGCGAAAAACTGTATGAAGAACTGCTTAGTGATGATGCGACGACGCTACCCACCCACCACGAAAAAATCCTGATTTCTAAAGATCCCGATATGGCTTTTGAAAGCATTGATGTTTTCTGTACCCGTATCATCAAGGCAGCCCTTCGCCGCGAGAAAACAGAAGTAGTACAGATCCTTAAAGAAATAGTGCCTGAGTTTAAAAGCAACAATTCCATCTACGAAGTCTTGGACAAGTGACAGAGAATTGTATATTTGCAAATCCTGAATTTTTACGGCCTAATGAACAGATTGTCTTTTCTATACATTATTAGCGTGCTTGCTTTTGTAGTGTCTTGTAAACCCTCATCTAAAGTGAGTGATATTAATTATATGCAAAATCTGCAAGAGCATAGGGTTGAAGAAGCCTTAAAAAACACCAGCTCCACCATTCAAAAAGGAGATGAACTTTTAATTTTTGTCAGCGCACAAAATATGGAAGTGGTTCGACCCTTTAATCAGAACTTATACGATAATCAACTGCCCACTTCAGTTTCAGCGCCTAATACGGAGAAGAGATACTTGGTAGATTCCAATGGATATATTGATTTTCCTATCGTTGGAAAAATAATGACTTTACAAAAAACAGTTGAGCAACTTAAGCAAGAACTTACAGATCGTATTAGCAGCTATGTGAAAAACCCAACGGTAACCGTGCGGCTTATTAATTTTAAAATTACAGTTCTGGGCGAGGTAAACAGGCCGGGGCAATATACTATTTCTGAAGCAAATTCAACCATACTTAACGCGATAGGCTTGGCAGGTGATTTAACCATTTATGGCGAGCGTAATAATGTACTTATGGTACGAACGCAGAATGACGAGGTTATTCAGCAACGTATTAATTTAATGGATTCTAATTTCATTAACTCGCCTTTTTTTCAGCTAAAGCAGGGAGACGTTATTTACGTTTCTGCTAATCAAACCAAAGAAAAGATATCGCGGCAAGATCCTAATACAGGAGTCTATATAGCAGTAGCAGGAACCATTATAGGGTTAGCAGGGATCTTTATTACTATATTTAAAAATTAACATTTTCTCCTTTTAATGGTTCAAGATAACAACGGTCAAGAATTGTCGGATGAAGTAAATATCAAGGAAGTATTACAGCCTTATTTACGACGATGGTGGTGGTTTATAATCTCTGTTCTTATATTTGGTGCTTTGGCGGTATTTTACTTGCAAACCACTACTCCTACTTATGCGATGCGCTCGACAGTGGTCATCAGAGATGTAAAGAAATCTCCCTTGGATTTTGGAGCACTATCGGACTTATCAAGTTTTGGCGGTCGTGCGCCCAGCAGCGTAAACAACGAAATTGAGATTTTTAAATCCAAAAAGTTGATGAATGAGGTAGTTAATAGACTTAACCTCCAAATCACTACTATCTCTAAGAAAAACTTTACTGAAGAGGAACTATATCAGGAAAGCGCACCTTTTCTGGTAAAAGTCATCGGTGAAAAATATTATAAAAAGAGAAAAGCAGCACCCATTCGAGTAATAATTGAAGGAGATCGGCTTACTCTGCAAAGCGAAGATCTTGTAAAACCTATTGTGACCACATATGGCAAAACTATCAGCTTACCTTATGCTAATGTGATGATGATTAAGAATGCTTCATTTGATAAAAACAAATATAATGATTTAGGAGATTTGTTCTTTCAGTATAATTTTTTAGATAAAACGATCACTAAATTACAAAAGAAGTTGGATGTAAGCTTGGTAGATAAAGATGCTACGGTTATTGGGCTTACTATTAAGCAGGAGAATATAGATAAGGGTAAGGCTATTGTAAATACCCTGGTGAGTTCCTTCAACGCAGATGCAATTGATGAAAAAAACTCCGAGTCCCAGAAAACTAAGGAATTTATAGATGAGCGTGTTGCACTTATTGCTAAGGAACTTGGCGACGTTGAAAATGAGAAAGAGCAGTTTAAAACGGCTAATAAAATTACCGATCTTGCTGAAGAAGCAAAACTTAATTTAAGTACTTCGGTGGAGGTGCGGGCCAGATTGCTAGATGCGGAAACCCAACTCATGCTTACAAACGATATTATTGGTTACCTAAATACCCAAAATAATACCCAGACTTTACCTGCCAGCGTAGGACTAAGTAATCCTACTGCCTCGGCCAACATCACTTCTTATAATGCTCTGGTTTTGGAGCGTAATCGCCTTTTAGAAAATGCTACTCCCCAAAATCCTGTAGTTCAGGAACTGGCTAAGCAGATTGATGTTTTAAAATCTTCAGTTCGGCAAAACTTAGTGAGTAGCAAGAACTCTCTCGCAGCTATTGTGCAGCAAATGCAAAACGAGCAAAACATGCTCTCGGGAAAAATAACCAAAGTACCGGCCCAGGAAAAACTTTTCCGTACTATTGAGAGACAACAGGCTATTAAAGAAAACCTGTATTTAGTGCTGCTGCAAAAGCGTGAAGAAACCGCTATAATGTTAGCCAATACCACACCAAAAGCCAAGATTGTAGATGATGCATACCCCTCGGAGAAGCCTATTTCACCTAAAAAAATGCTTACCCTCCTTTTGGCTATTGTAGCTGGGCTTGCTTTACCCGTGGTGTATATTTATTTGAAAGGGCTATTGAATAACCGAATTCATTCTAAACATGATCTGGAACGTCTTTCAAATGTTAAAATCATTGGAGAAATCCCACGCCTTCGTGCAGCAGATACCCATACGGTACAGAAAAATGATCTTTCGCCTTTGGCTGAAGCTTTTAGGATTTTGATTACGAATATTAACTTTATGATTCCTGGCAAGCGCAAAGGCAAAACGATTTTTGTAACCTCCTCTATCAAAGGTGAAGGTAAAACTTTTACTTCTTTAAACCTAGCTCTTACCTTGGCTACACCTGCGGCACAGGTTATCATTATTGGGGCGGATATAAGAAACCCGCAGCTGCAACGCTACGATAGAGATAAAAAAGGAGCAGAAGGCTTAACAGAATATCTTTATGATGAAACCAAACATGCAGAGGACATCATCTTCAAATCAACCTTTAATGAAAACTGCGATATCATTTATTCGGGTAGCATTCCTCCAAATCCTACCGAACTTTTAAGTAACGGAAGAATTTCGGAACTGCTTTCAGAGCTTAAGAACTTGTATGATTATATTATTGTAGATACTGCGCCACTAATGTTGGTAACAGATTCTCTTTTGTTTGCAAATCTTGCGGATGTTACAGTTTATGTGACAAGATCCGGATATACAGAAAAGCGCGTCATTGCCTTTGCTAACAGCCTTGCTTCTGAAGATAAAATAAGAAATGCGGCATTCGTGATAAATGATGTCCCTAAGGAGCATTATGGATATGGGAATAAATATGGCTATGGATACACAGCAGATGAGCGAAACTGGAACTGGTTTGAAAAAGTGAAGGATAGGTTCTAATGCAAATAAAAGTTTCCCAGATACTGCGAAGTGAATTTTTTAAGGACAGTTTGTGGGCTTTGTTAGGAAGTGTGGTTCTTCGTGGTGCTACACTAGTAAGTTCAGTGATACTTGCACATGTGTTGCAAAAAACCACATTCGGAGAATTTAATTCATTAAAAAATACATTAACTACTCTGGCCATTTTTACCACATTCGGGTTAGGATACACTTCCACTAAGTTTGTGGCTGATTATATACAGAAGGAATTAAAACACCCAGCAAATTTAGTTCGGCATATTTACCTGATTACTTTCTTATTCAGTGCAACAATAGCAAGTTTGCTCTTTGTATTTGCTCCTGAGATTTCACAAGGTTACTATAAAAACACTGAATTTATTTTAGAAATTCGGCTTTTATCATTTTGGATAATTATTACAGCAGTTTCTACGGCGCAGAATGGGATTATTGCAGGTCTGGGTATATTTAAAAAACTTTCAGCAGTGAATGTTGTGATGGGGGCAGCTACCTTAGTTTTTTTGCCGCTATTAGCATATCTGTATGGATTGCTCGGGGCTTGTATTGCTTTGTTGATAATTCAGACTTTAAATTGTGCGCTTAATGCACTATTAGTATCCCGAGAACTTAGAATTCTGTCGGTAACTCGAAATGATACTGTAAGTAATATAAGTGTTTTAACAATTATTACATTTTCCCTGCCGCTTACGCTAATAGAGGCTATTTTTTCTATATTCTTATGGCTTAATTATTATATGCTGCAAAATTATCAGAACTATGATGAAGTGGCCTTGTATTCGGCAGCAATGCAATGGTATATTGTTCTTCTTTTTATTCCTAGTGTTTTGCGAAATGTAATTTTATCTCACTTTTCAAAAGAAGTTAATGCCAGCAAAGCTGCTGTACTGAAAAATGCTCTTTCTATATGTGTAGTTACAACTGTGCTACCTGCCACTATAATTTTTTTTACTGCCCCTTATATTGTAAGGTTGTATGGGGAAACATTTGCTCCTTTAAGCAATGTGCTGCGCATCATAGCATTTATTCCCGTCTTTTCAAGTGTCATTAATGTTATGGAGCAATACCTTTTTTCCATAGCTAAAAATTGGTTAGTTTTCATCTTATGCCTAGTAAAAGATGCGCTGACCTTCCTTTTATTCGTATTGGCTATTTTCACATTTCATATTTCTAAAGGGGCCATGTATTTATCTGGAGCTTACCTAATTATGAATATTGTCATATGTTTGGTATATGCAATTTTGTACATTTACACCAATATATTTAATAGACATTTACAATTGTCTACATAATAATATTATGCATAAAATTATAGCTTTTCTTATTTTGATTATCGGGTTAGTTACATACAGCTATGCGCCGATAAAATATAACTATAATTTTAGTGTACTGTGCGCAGTATTGTACGGAATTGTAATAGTAGCGTATTACTTGATTCGTAGAAAAAAGAATTATTTCGATTTTGATTCTATTTTCTTCTTTACTTTTTTCTTTGTAACGCTGTATTATCCTGTTTTTCTGTTTGAAACAGATCCTACACGATATGTTTTTTTTCTCTTCTCTTTCGATAAAGATGTATTGCCACTATCGTCGGCTGCGGCGTTGCTAGCTATCTGCTCTTATTTATTTGGCAGCCTTTTATTCGCAGGGACTAAAAGGGTGGCGATTAGCCACCAGTCTAGTAATACGCTTATCAGTAATAGAAAATTTTATTGGGTAGCTCTTATTCTCTTTTTAGCATATTTTGCCACGGGAGGATATGCGGAGTTGCGTGCAGTTTATTTCGGAGGGAATGAGCAAGCAAATCCAGTTTCAAAATACTTATTTCTTTTCTGCCCCAGCTTTCTGTTTGCCGGGATTATTAGTGATTTTTACAATTCCAGAATCCTACATCCTAATAAAATCGCTTGGCGTAGTTTCAGCGCCATATCTTTTATTAGTACAGGGATTATTATGTTTGCCTTAATTATAGCGGGAAGCCGTACCATTCCATTGCAGTTACTTTTAATGATTTTTGGCTTATACGCATTGTTGTATAAAAACATTTCTTTCACAAAATTCAGTATTGCCCTATTATCAGGGTTAAGTTTAATGTTTCTTATTGTTGTAGCGCGTGGTTTTGGAGGAAATAATTTAAGTATTGCCGACACAGTAATGGATTTAGTTATCAATAACCGTAACACTTTTCTTGCTGTTGAATACGTGCAGAAAGAAGGATATACTTTTGGGAGTACCATGATTACTGGTTTGGCAGCTCCAATTCCGTTTCTGCAAAATCTTTTTCTGGAAAGTGGCATTCCTGAAGAGATGATGTCCAGCGCGAAGTTATTTACTTTCCTTACTTATGGGGAAAATTTTCAATATTACGGCGTAGGAACGAACGTCGTGGCAGATTTATACATTTCTGTGGGTCCGGTGGGAATTGTGATTTTAATGTGTTTACTGGGCTATACTGTTAATCAAAGCAGAGTATTAGCAGAAACCAATATTTTCTACTTAGCCCTCTATGCAATTCTTATTTCTTATGCTGTTTATCTAGTGCGCGCAGAGTTTTTCTTTTATATGAGGAATTTAATCTGGACGATGCTGATTTTGTACATTTCTAAAAAGAAATTCATCTATTCATGAAAAGTATTGCTTTCATTATCCAAAATATAAATAATGCAGCAGGTACGGAGAAAGCTACGGTTTCACTTAGCAATTCACTTGCTAGGGCAGGTTTCTCAATTTCGATTATTAGTTTAGAATCTGCTCCAGGTTCAAAACCTTTTTTTTCTTTGGAAAAAGAATGCACCGTTATACACCAAGATATTAAAGGCAATTACCTGAAAAAGTTGAAAGTTTTGCGAAGTTATTTTAAACAACATCCCGCAGACTTTATTTTTGGCACTGGTCACAATATCAGTTTTTTTCTTCCGATGGTTCGAAATAGAACAGCCCGAATTTTTGCTATTGAACATATTGATACTGCCTCTATTCCTAGTCTGTCCCGTAAGCTAATGGCACTTACTTACCCCTTACTTAGCGGCGTTATAGCTTTGTCAGATGCTGCTGCCCGCAACCTTGCCGGTTTAAATAAAAATATTAGCATAATTCCTAATCAGATAGAAACTTTTCCCAACAAGAGTAAACTTGAGGCAAAGAATATTATCATGGTCGGCCGGTTTAGTGCTGAAAAAGCCTATGACCGGGTTGTACCGGTTGCTCAGTTTTTACAAAAGCGGCATCCTGACTGGAGTATTACTATTTTTGGAGGGGGAGAAAGCGTTTATCGGAAAAATGTTCTTCAGTTATTTTCAGATAATAACTTAACTAATATAAGGGTAGAAATGCCGGTACAGAATATTTACAAGGAGTACCTTGCATCCAGTATATATTTAATAACCTCACAAAATGAAGCAATGCCGTTGGCACTGCTCGAAGCTAAAAGTGCTGGGTTACCCGTTATAGGATATGCCAACCAAGGAGTAAACGCGCTTGTGAAAGATAATGAAGACGGCTTTATTGTGGAAACAGAAGAAGCGCTTTTACAAAAGATAGCAATCATAATAAAAGAGATAAATATCAGGCAAAGGATGGCTGAAGCATCACTGCGAAATATCAAACAATATTCAGAGGAAATCATAGTACAAAAATGGCTGGCCTTACTTCTAAAATAAAAGAAATTCTTATTGATGCAGTTTTTATCAATAACGGAGGAGGGCGTATCTTACTAAATTACCTTTTTGAAACCCTTGAAAAAACCTCTGTATATACAGTAACCTTGCTTGCAGATAAAAGACTGGAACATGAATATGCTGAGAAAACTACCCATATAAAAATTATATTCATACAGGGGCTGCATGCCAGAAACCTGTTCTATAAAAGACATCAACATTATTTTTCCAGTATATTGTGCTTTGCGAATTTACCTCCCAATGTAAAGTGTCATGGAACAGTTTTTACGTATTTCCATCAGCGTATTTATCTGCAAATCCCTCAGGAATTTATATGGGTTGATCGGCTGAAGTTCAAATTAAAAATCATGGTTTTGCGCAGGTACCGCAAAAACACCAATTTTTGGATTGTGCAAAGTAATCATATTAAAAAAGGACTGGAGGATCATTTTAAAATACCTTCTGAAAAGATTTTAAAAATTCCATTTTACCCTCCTTTTCAAGATAAAACTACATATAAACGACAAAAAAATTCCTACCTTTATATCAGTACGGGAGAACCGCATAAAAATCATTTACGCCTTATAGCGGCCTTTTGCCAATTTTATGATGAATTTAACGTTGGAAAATTAACACTTACTGTCGGACCCGAATATTCACAGTTATATGAGCATATTAAACGTAAACAGAGCCAAGGATATCCTATTATAAATGTTGGATTTATTGATCGTGAAGAACTTAGCAGTTATTACAAATCCTCTGAGTTTTTTATATTCCCTTCTATGGCAGAGAGTTACGGTCTAGGTATTGTTGAATCTATAGAAAATGGGTGTAAAGTTTTGGGGGCAGATCTTCCTTATATGCATGAAATCTGCACACCAAGTGTTACCTTTAACCCTCAGAGCGTTGAAAGCATCTATAGTGCTTTCAGAACTTCAAATCTAAAAAATACGTTGCCTGTGTCCCAGGCAAAGACAGGAAATGAAATAGAGCGGTTAGTCAACATTTTAATACAACCTAATGAAAATACAAAATAAAACCCTCCTTATCACCGGCGGCACAGGATCTTTCGGAACTGCCGTACTGAACCGCTTTTTAGATACCGATCACTTCAAAGAAATTCGCATCTTTTCCCGGGATGAAAAAAAGCAGGATGATATGCGCGTTTTTTATAAAAATGATAAAATAAAATATTATATAGGGGATGTGCGGGATTTCAGCAGCGTCGTGGCTGCAATGTCAGGCGTGGATTATGTTTTTCACGCCGCAGCCCTCAAGCAGGTGCCATCGTGCGAATTCTTCCCTATGCAGGCCGTGAAAACCAACGTGGAGGGCACCCAGAATGTCATCCGCGCTGCCGCCGAGCATAAAGTTCAGAAAGTGATTTGCTTATCTACAGATAAGGCTGCTTATCCTATCAATGCTATGGGGATTTCCAAAGCGATGATGGAGAAGGTCGCTGTGGCAGAGTCCCGAAGTCTTACCGATACGGTGGTTTGCCTTACACGCTACGGAAACGTCATGGCTTCCAGAGGTTCAGTAATTCCCCTGTTTTTAAATCAAATAAAAAAGGGTGAAAAAATAACCGTGACCGATCCGCAAATGTCACGCTTTTTCATGTCACTTGATGATGCCGTGGATCTGGTTTTGTTTGCCTTTGAAAATGCGAACCCCGGTGACTTATTTGTGAACAAGGCACCGGCCGGGAAAATAGGTGATCTGGCGCGCGCACTTATGGAACTGACCGGCAAAGAAGTGCCTGTCAAAATCATCGGCACGCGTCACGGTGAGAAATTGTATGAGACACTGTGTACCAGAGAAGAAATGCTGAAAGCGGAAGATATGGGCGATTTCTATCGCATTCCTGCAGATAACCGTGACCTTAATTATGCCAAGTACTTTTCGGAAGGAAACTCCGAAATTAACACAGTACACGATTATCATTCCCATAATACAGTACAGAAAAATGTGGAAGAACTAAAAGAACTTTTATTGCAATTACCTTTGCTGCAACAGGAAATTTATGGGCGTGAAAAAAGAAGATACTCCGACTATTAATGTTGGTTAACAGTGTTCTGCTATCTGGAGAAGTTGGTCAACCTGTTGAAGGCTATTATTGGCAGTTACCCTATATCACTATACTTTAAAATTTATGAAAAAACTGAAAGTCGCAACAGTAGTTGGAACGCGACCCGAAATAATCAGACTGGCTGAATGTATTAAACAGTGCGATATCTTTTTCGATCATTTATTGATACATACCGGTCAAAACTATGATTACGAACTCAATGAAATCTTTTTTGAAGATCTCGAGATACGAAAGCCAGATGTCTTTTTAGGCGTGGCTGGTCGGCACTTGGGGGAAACCATCGGTAATGTGATCGCAAAATCGTATGAAGTGTTCGCTCGCGAATTACCCGACGCTTTGTTGGTGTTAGGCGATACTAACAGTGTTTTATGTACTATTGCTGCCAAACGACTGAAAATTCCAATCTTTCATATGGAGGCTGGCAACCGCTGTTTTGATCAGAACGTCCCCGAAGAAATAAACCGGAAAATTTCTGATCATATATCAGATATCAATCTTACTTATACTGAGAACAGCCGCAGATATCTGCTGAGTGAAGGTTTCCGAAAAGATCATGTGTTCGTTACAGGCTCACCATTATTTGAGGTATTGGCAAAATATAAAACCCAAATAGAAAGCAGTACAGTGCTTGAAAAGTTAAATTTGAAAAAAGGGCAGTACATAGTCGTTAGTGCGCATCGCGAAGAGAATATAGATTTGAAGGATCATTTTGAAATACTTGTTGCTTCTATAAATGCAGTTGCCGAAAAATATCAGCTGCCCATCATTTTTTCTACACACCCCAGAACGAAGAATCGTATCGAAAAGAATGAAGTACGGTTTCACAACTTAGTGAAAAATGTAGCGCCTCTAGGTTTCTTTGATTATGTGAACCTCCAACAAAATTCCTGTATCGTGTTATCCGACAGCGGTACCATATCTGAAGAATCTGCTATGATGAATTTTCCAGCAGTAAGCATTCGTACAAGCACTGAACGGCCGGAAGCTATTGACTGGGGCACCATTGTGCTCGGCGGGATCACTGCCGATAGTATGCTCAATTCTATTGAAATTGCGAGGAATTTATTGGACTCAGAAGCACAATTGCCCTTCGAGTACACTATAAAAAATACAGCTGCGCGGGTCATTCGTGTTATTCAAAGTTATACACCGATTATAAATAAAGTAGTTTGGGACAAATGATGAAGAAGGTATTGGTAATTGGTATAAAAGGAATGGCAGGGCACGTCATTTTTAAATACTTGTTAAACGCAGGTAAATATACAGTATATGGCATTGCGAGAAACATCCAGCCTGCAGAAAATGTCTTCGATTTGGACGTGTCCGATACGGGACGTCTTCGAGAACTTGTGGAAGAGAATCGTTTCGATGTGGTGATTAATTGTATCGGTATTCTAAATAAGGATGCTGAAGATCATCCGGCAAAGGCAATCTGGTTCAACAGTTACTTTCCTCACTTTTTAGAAGAAATAACAAGAGATACGAAAACTAAAGTAATTCACATCAGTACAGATTGCGTATTCAGCGGCAAAAAAGGAGCATATACAGAAACCGATCCCAAAGATGGAAAAGGATTTTATGCACAGTCCAAGGCGCTCGGTGAAATAGATAACGCAAAAGATTTAACACTCAGAACATCTATCATTGGTCCCGAACTGAACAGAAATGGTATCGGACTTTTTCACTGGTTTATGTCCCAACCTGAAGCGAATTCGCTGAAGGGGTTTTCAGAAGCATATTGGTCCGGAATCACTACTGTAGAACTCGCAAAAGTAATAGACGAAATAGTGGATAATCAACATCTTACTGGGCTCTTACAGGTTGCTCCAGAAAATAAAATAGATAAATATTCCTTGCTTAAGCTTTTTAATAGCATATACCGAAACAACGCTATGATAATCAAGCCAGATAAATCCTATTATGTTGACAAGAGTCTTAAAAGCGTGCGTACAGACTTTGAATATCAGGTGCCCGATTACGAAAGTATGCTGCTGGAAATGAAAGAGTGGGTCGAAACTGAAGAAGGTTACGTTTACTAATGAGAATTTTGATCATTTCGCAGTATTTTCACCCTGAGAATTTTAAGATTAATGATATAGCGCTGGGGTTAAAAGAACGTGGGCATGAAGTTTCTGTGCTCACCGGTATTCCTAATTATCCTGCCGGCTCATTTTTCAAGGGCTACAATGGAAAAAGTGGAGATGAGGAATGGAAGGGTATTAAAATTTACCGTACTCAAATCATACCCAGAGGCAAAAGCAGTGTACAGCTGTTTTTGAATTACTTTTCTTTTGCCTTCTCAGCTGTACGTAAACTTTCATCGGTTCCGCGGGATTTTGATACCATCCTGGTATATGAACCATCACCCATTACTGTGGGTATTCCGGCAATGGCCGCCTCCCGAAAATTTAAAATACCTTACTATTTTTGGGTACAGGATTTGTGGCCGGAAAGCCTTACTGCTGCCGGTGGCATCAAAAATAAACTTATAATTGGTTTTTTTGACTATTTAACGAAGCTTATATACAAACGCGCTGAAAAAGTCCTGGTCCAGTCTCACGGCTTTAAAGATTATATTGTTCAGCAGGGAGTTAACTCAAACAAAATAATATTCTACCCTAATTCAACTGAAGAGTATTATATGCCTCTTCCTATCGAACAAAAATTTAAAGATAAAATGCCGAAAGGTTTCTGTATCACGTTTGCCGGCAATTTAGGTGAAGCGCAAAGTTTATCTACTATTATTGACGCAGCGTCGCTGGTAAAGGAACGGGGTTTTACAAATATAAAATGGGTGTTTTTAGGAGATGGGCGACAACGCGTTCAACTGCAGGAATATACAGGATCAAAAGGGTTGCAGGACAATGTGTTTTTCTTGGGCTCGTATCCCGGAACTGATATGCCCAAATTCTTTGCCTGCAGCGATGCACTAATTTCTTCTTTAAAGAAAAACAAAATTTTCTCTTTGACAATCCCTTCGAAGATACAGTCGTACTTGGCATGCGGAAAGCCCATTCTCGCTTCGATGGATGGGGAAGGGGCAAAAATAATAGAAGACGCAAAAGCAGGATACTCCTCGGCTGCTGAAGACGCGAAAAAGCTTGCAATGAATGCAATAAAACTATTTCAGGAGTCAAGTGAAGCGAGAGCATTAATGGGTAAGAACGGATTGTTATATTTTCAAAAAGAATTTGAGAGGGAGATGCTTTTAAACAAGCTTATTACTATACTGAAACTTCAAAAATGAAATTAACAGTAACCGGTGCCTCCGGCTTCATCGGCCAGAATCTCATTAAATATTTCACAGATCAGGGACTAGTGGTGCAACCGCTGTCGCTGCGTGGCGACTGGATGTTTGCTGAGCAGTCGGAGGCTTTCCTTCATCTCGCTGGAAAAGCACATGATACCGCCAACACTTCTGCAGAAGAAGAATATTTTAAAGTAAATACCGAACTGACAGAAAAACTCTTTGATGCTTTTCTTGCCAGCGGGACGCGCGACTTTTTTTATTTTAGTTCCGTAAAAGCAGTTGCAGATACCGTAGACGATGTGTTAACGGAGGATCAGGCTGCGAAGCCTGCCACGCCTTACGGTAAGTCCAAACTTGCGGCGGAAAAGTATCTATTGAGCAAATCTTTGCCAGCCGGCAAACGTCTGTTTATTATCCGGCCATGCATGGTGCATGGGCCCGGTAATAAAGGAAATCTTAACCTGCTCTACCAGTTTGCCAAAAAAGGACTGCCCTGGCCACTTGCTGCTTTTGAAAACGAGCGTTCTTTTCTGAGTATCGACAATCTGGCCTTTTTTCTGCATCAAATGCTGCAAGCTCCGGATCTTCCGTCGGGCGTCTATCAGCTGGCCGATGATGAAACCTTATCGACCAATCAAATAATCGAAATAATCGCTGATATTTCAGGTAAAAATACGCATCTTTGGCGGTTGAAACCAGGTTTGGTCTCGGCACTCGCGCGCGTGGGAGATGTATTAAAACTTCCGATTAATTCAGAACGGTTGCAAAAGCTAACTGAACGGTATGTGGTCTCCAACCACAAAATCAAGCAAGCCCTGAACATCACGCGCCTGCCGCTTACCGCGAAGGAAGGGCTGGCCAAAACCATTAAAAGTTTTAGTGAATAATGCAGTATGCGCTAATTGCAGCGATTTTATTTGTAGCACTCCTGGTGTATTTTAAGATTGCTGACCGTTATAATATCATCGATAAACCCAATCACCGCAGTGCCCATTCGGAGATTACCCTGCGTGGTGGCGGCGTAATTTATCCGATCGCTTTTATTTTGCTGGCGATAACGATGTTCGCAGATCCGGACGGCTTTTTGGGGAGATTTGAGCACATTCATTTTCTGCTGTTTGGCGCAGGATTGCTTCTTATTTCGGTGCTTAGTTTTGTGGATGATCTCGTCGATCTGCCTTCGCGCGTACGCGTTATTTTTCACTTTCTGGCGGTTTCGCTGCTGCTGTATTCTGTGGGCGTTTTTAGTCTGCTTCCGGTTTGGGCGGTTGTGCTGGTGTACATTCTGGCCATCGGCATCTTAAATGCTTATAATTTTATGGACGGCATCAATGGAATGTCCGGTCTTTATAGTTTCGTGCTGCTCGGCACTTTATGGTATGTAAATGCCTACCTCATCCCTTTTACAAATCCGGATTTTATCGTGTATCCGCTCGTGGCGAGTTTTGTATTTCTCTTTTTTAATTTCAGAAAAAAAGCCAGGTGCTTCATGGGCGATGTCGGCAGTATGTCGGTTGCCTTCTGGATTTTGGCGCTCTTATCGATGCTTATTATCGAAAGCGGATCCTACAAATGGTTCCTGCTTTTAGGGGTTTATGGCGTGGAAACCATTCTTACTTTAGTTGAAAGAATCTGGCGGCGCGAAAATATATTTGAAGCCCATCGCCGGCATTTGTATCAGCTGTTTGTTAATGAAAAAGCGCAGGATCACCGGCTGATCAGCTTTCTGTATGCCGCGCTGCAGCTGGTCATGAATGCTGTTGTTATCTCATTTAACGGCGCTGATTCGTTAATTTTTCTGCTCGTCCTGAGCCCGGTAATTCTGGTTTACCTCCTTTCCAAAATTTTAATTTTAAAAAAGACGGGTAAAGAAGTGATGCAGTAAGTCTGTATAGTCGCCTGTCTCCACATCTTTTTGTTAGGTTGAAAATATAGTATATTTGAACTTATATTATAGTAAAATTAATGCACACGCCCATTCAAATTGCAGTTCTCGGTTACGGCCATATCGGCCGCCGGCATGCCGCCCTTGTTTTGCAGCATCCGCACCTCGAACTGACGGCCGTTATTGAAACAGATGCAGATAAAAGAGCAGAAGCTGCGCGCACCGGCGCTGCTGTTTATAACTCGCTGCAGACATTTCTTGAGACACCAACCACCGCGAACCTTGTTGCCGTGTGTACGCCAAACGGCCATCATTACGAGCAATCACGCGCTGTATTGGAACACGGCATGCATGTCATTATAGAAAAGCCGCTTACGCTGACCGCTGCGCAGGCTGCAGAACTCAGCGCAATCGCAGACGAACAGAACCTCCACATTTTCCCGGTGATGC
This sequence comes from Kaistella sp., assembly GCA_032057205.1. Classification (GTDB taxonomy): domain Bacteria; phylum Bacteroidota; class Bacteroidia; order Flavobacteriales; family Weeksellaceae; genus Kaistella. The sequence goes on along the minus strand of DAMCFT010000010.1, from coordinate 19,354 downwards.
AAAACCGCTTTTCACCCCCGTCACAGTGGCTGAAGGAATTGCTGGACTCGGGCCGTTTGGGCAACATCTACATGGTGCAGGTTTCCTGCTACTGGAACCGGGACGAACGGTATTATACCGGTAATTCCTGGCGCGGAACGAAGGATTTGGATGGCGGCACTTTGTATACGCAGTTTTCCCATTTTCTGGATATCCTGCTGTGGCTGTTTGGTGACCTGACCAATCTGGTCACGAAACTGGAGAACTTTAACCACAGCCATCTCACCGAAACGGAAGACAGCGGTATTATTACCTTTGATATGGCCAATGGCGGGATCGGCAGCTTTAGTTTTTCCACTTCCGTCTGGCAGGAAAATCTGGAGAGTTCGCTGACCATCATTGCTGAAAACGGATCTGTGAAAGTTGGCGGCCAGTACATGGACCAGGTGGAGAAATGCCATATCCGGGATTACGAACTGCCGGAACTGGCTGCGACCAATGCCTGCAATGACTATGGAACTTATAAAGGTTCTGCCCAGAATCACCACCATCATTATGAAAATGTGGTGCAGGTCCTCCAGGGAACAGCGGCACCGGAAGTGGCAGCAGCTGATGGCCAACGCCTGATTGAATTAATTGAAGCTGTGTACGACAGCCATCCTTTATATAAAGTCTCAGAATGATTATACACCCAACGCCTTTGCGCGACTGTTATATCATAGATCCGACCGTCTTTGAAGATGAGCGCGGGTATTTCTATGAAAAGTTTAATGAACAAAAATTTGAAGAACTGACGGGGCAGAACGGCCATTTCGTTCAGGATAATATTTCCCGCTCTTCCTATGGTGTTTTGCGGGGGCTGCATTTGCAGAAAGGCGATCACGCGCAGGCCAAACTGGTTTCCTGTCTGGAAGGCCGCGTGTTTGATGTGGCCGTGGACTTACGGCGTGATTCCGAGACCTTTGGACAATGGTACGGTGTGGAATTAACGGCGGAAAACAAACGCCAGTTCTATGTGCCGCGCGGTTTTGGCCATGGTTTTTCCGTCTTATCGGAGACTGCTGTATTCTCCTATAAATGTGATAATTATTATCATAAAGAATCCGAAGGCGGCGTCCTCTGGAACGATTCAGAGTTAAATATTGACTGGAAACTACCGGAAGAAGCTATTATATTGTCAGAAAAAGACAGAATTCAGCCAACCTTTGCAGGCGGGAATTTTTAAGAACAGCCTGCATGTTTAGATGATACGCGTTTTATATTTATTTGTTGTTGAAGAGTCTATGATCTAAAAGTCTATTCTCTTAAAGTCTATCATCTGAAAGTCTACGATTATAAAGTCTGCTTCACTTCGTAACCTCCTTAACCTAATCACTTGCTAACTACTCAAAAATGAAATCCATACTCATCACCGGCGGCGCCGGCTTCATCGGTTCTCACGTCGTGCGTGAATTTGTAAAGAATTTGCCGAACACCACGATTATTAATCTTGATGCACTTACGTATGCCGGCAATCTGGAGAACCTGAAAGATATTGAAAACGAACCTAACTATATCTTTGAAAAAGCTGATATTACCGATGCAAACGCCATGCGCACCGTATTCGAAAAACACCGCCCGGACGCGGTTATTCATCTCGCCGCAGAGAGCCACGTGGACCGCAGCATTACCGATCCGAATGCATTCATCAATACCAATGTCATCGGCACCGCGAACCTGCTCAACACGGCACGGGAATTCTGGACTTTAAACCCGGATCATCAGCACGGGAATTTCCCGGCAGGAAAAAGAGAGCACTTGTTTTATCACGTATCCACGGACGAAGTCTATGGTGCGCTGGGCGACACCGGCTTCTTCACCGAAGAAACATCTTATGATCCAAAATCTCCGTATTCAGCTTCCAAAGCCGCCTCGGATCACTTGGTGCGTGCCTATGGAAATACGTATGGCCTTCCTTTTATTGTGTCGAACTGCTCCAATAACTATGGGCCCAACCATTTCCCGGAGAAATTGATTCCCCTGTGTATTCACAATATTCTGAATGAAAAACCGCTGCCAATTTACGGCGACGGAAAATATACGCGTGACTGGCTCTATGTAATCGACCACGCCAAAGCCATTTTCCAGATTTTCCATGAAGCCAAAACGGGCGAAACGTACAACATTGGTGGCTGGAACGAGTGGCAGAACATTGATTTAGTGAAAGAACTCATCAGGCAGGTTGATGAGAAAACCGGCAAGCCGGCCGGGTATTCCGAAAAACTGATCACCTACGTAAAAGACAGGCCCGGCCACGACAAACGCTACGCCATCGACGCGACCAAACTGGCTAACGACCTGGGCTGGAAACCTTCGGTCACCTTCGAACAGGGCCTCAGTAAAACCATCGACTGGTTCCTGGAAAACAAGGAATGGCTGGAAAGCGTCACAACTGGAGCGTACCAGAAGTACTATCAAGAGCAGTATCTCTAAGCTTTAGGCTGTAAGCTGCAAGCAACAAGCCGCAGCTTATCAATAGCCGATATAGCAAAATGCAAATCGAATAGCAAAGTGAAAGATTAAATAACATGCTATTTAACGGAAATATTTTATGAGAGATTTTAAGAAATATGAAATCTGGCAACTAAGTCATAATTTTGCACTGGAAATATATAAGTGTTCACAAGATCTGCCTGCCCAGGAAAAATACCATCTGGTTTCTCAAATGCAGCGGGCGGCAGTTTCTGTTCCCACCAATATTGCAGAGGGTTGCGGACGCCAGTCCGATAAGGAGTTTAACAGATTCTTGCAGATTGCTTTGGGGTCTGCTCATGAATTAGAGTACTTTATGATCTTGCTGCATGATTTAGATTATATTTCACAAGATCGATCGCAAGATTTAATACGTAAGATAAACGAAATTAAAATGAAAATTTTTTCGTTAAGCCAGAGACTACTACAATAAGGAAATAAATAGGTTATTTGTTGAACGCATACAGCATATAGCCTAAAGCTTAAAGCACAAAATATGAAAGGCATTATCCTCGCCGGCGGTTCCGGCACCAGACTCTATCCGTTAACCATCGCGGTCAGTAAGCAACTGATGCCGGTGTATGATAAACCGATGATTTACTATCCGTTGTCCACTTTACTGTTGGCCGGGATTCGCGATATTCTCATAATCACCACACCGCACGATCAGGAAGGATTTAAAAAACTGCTGGGCGATGGCTCTGCCATTGGCTGTAGTATTCAATACAAAGTGCAGCCCAGTCCCGATGGTCTGGCGCAGGCCTTTATTCTGGGTGAAGAGTTTATCGGCGATGATTCGGTCGCGCTGGTGCTGGGTGACAACATTTTTTACGGCACCGGCCTGGCGGAACTGCTGGCCAGTAAAACCCAAGTGCAGGGCGGTTGCGTCTTTGCGTATCAGGTGGCAGACCCGGAGCGCTATGGCGTGGTGGAATTTGATGACAATCTGAAAGCCGTTTCCATTGAAGAAAAGCCGGAAAATCCCAAATCGCATTATGCCGTGCCGGGCTTATATTTCTATGATAACTCGGTGGTGGACATCGCAAAGAATCTGGAGCCTTCTCCGCGCGGAGAACTGGAAATTACGGATGTCAATAAAATTTACCTCGAGCAGGGCAAACTGGAAGTTGGTGTCATGTCGCGCGGTACGGCCTGGCTGGATACGGGCACCTTCGATTCGCTGCACGAAGCCTCTGAATTTGTGAAAGTTTTGGAGAAGCGGCAGGGTTTTAAGATTTCCTGTATTGAAGAGATCGCCTATCACAAAGGCTTTATTAACGAGGAGCAGCTGCTGCAGGCCGCTGAAAAATATGGTAAAAGTGGCTATGGTTCCTATCTTAAGAATCTAATTTAAGGTTATCATATAAGTTTACAGAATCCTTTCCTTTTGCGGAGAGGATTTTTTGTGCAAAGAGTTGGTTATAAGAAATCGGATGTGCAGAGATTTGCGTAGATGGCTGTCGCAGCAAAGAAGTGATCAACAAGTTGCAAGCGCTGTAGCGCAGGTTGAATTATTTTGGCGTACAGATCTCACAGATCACACGGTTCTGCGTTCAACCCCACACAGATAGCGTTCCGCCGGATCGCGGCTCCACTGAAAATCTTTATTCTACACAGATGGTGTTCCTCCGGAACACGGAAACTGCATTGTGAATCGCGCACAGATCTCACAGATAAACACAGATTTTTTGGCTGTATTGTCACACAGGTGGTATTCCTCCGAAACAAGGAGACTGCATTATGGATCGCGCATAGATCTCACGGTTCTGTGGTCAAACTTATATAGGTAGCATTCCGCTGGAATGCGTCTTTACTATAAATCTTTATTTTATAGATCTTTACTCTATAGATGGTGTTCCTCCTGAAATGGAGGCTGCATTGTGAATCGCGCAGAGATCTCACAGATAAACACAGATTTCTTGGCTGTATTGTCACACAGATGATGTTCCTCCGCAACGCAGAAACTACATTGCGAATCGCGCACAGATCTCACAGACATACACGGACCTGCGATCAACCTTACACACATAGCATTTCGCTGAAACCGATTGCACAGATATACTGATATGAAATAAAGAAGCGTTCCAGTTGATATCATGAAAGATGATCTATTGGTCGAAGGTTCTTTTAAATGACCTTTAATTCAGTCACTGCTCCCTGCAAATAATTCACTAAATTTGCAGCCACAAAAAACTGCCGCCCGGTAGTTTCATAATCAGTTACTTATGCGTACAAAATCCACCGGAAAAAAGAAAATAAATATTGTAACCCTCGGTTGTTCCAAGAATGTCTATGACTCCGAAGTCCTGATGGGCCAGCTCGAAGCCAATGGCAAAGAGGTCGTCCACGAAGACCGTGGTGATATCGTCGTGATCAATACCTGCGGCTTTATCGACAATGCCAAGGAAGAATCCATCAACACCATCCTGGATTTTGTGGAGGCAAAAAAGCGCGGTGAAGTCGAGCAGGTTTTTGTGACCGGTTGCCTTTCCGAGCGTTACAAACCGGATCTGGTGCGTGAGATTCCCGACGTGGATCAGTATTTCGGAACCCGTGATTTACCGGTACTGCTGAAGCACCTGGGTGCAGATTATAAACACGAACTGGTAGGGGAGCGGTTAACCACCACGCCGCGCCATTATGCCTACCTGAAGATCGCCGAAGGCTGCGATCGTCCCTGTGCATTTTGTGCGATTCCGCTGATGCGTGGTAAAAATGTTTCCACACCCATTGAGAACCTGGTGACCGAAGCGCAGAAACTGGCCCGAAAAGGGGTGAAGGAACTCATCCTGATTGCGCAGGACTTAACGTATTACGGCCTGGATCTTTATAAAAAGCGCGCACTGGCTGACTTGCTCAAAGAATTGGTCAAAATCGACGGGATCGAGTGGATCCGTCTGCATTATGCGTTTCCCAGCGGCTTTCCGGAAGATGTACTGGAAATTATCCGTTCGGAGCCTAAGGTGTGCAATTACCTGGATATTCCTTTGCAGCATATTAACACCGACATTCTGAAAGCCATGAAGCGCGGAACAACGTTTGAGAAGACCAACGCGCTGCTGGACAAATTCCGTACACAGGTACCCGATATGGCCATCCGTACTACTTTGATCGTGGGGTTCCCGGGTGAAACCGAAGAGCGTTTTCAGGAATTAAAAGAGTGGGTGCGAACCCAGCGATTTGACCGGCTGGGCTGCTTTACCTATTCACACGAAGAAAATACCACCGCGTATATCCTGGAAGATGATGTTCCACAAGAAATAAAGGAAGCCCGGGTAGAAGAAATCATGGAGTTGCAGTCACAGATTTCCTGGGAAAAGAACCAGGAGAGAATCGGCAAAACTTACCGTTGCATTTTCGACCGCAAGGAGGGTAATTATTTCATTGGCCGTACCGAGTATGATTCTCCGGATGTGGATAACACTGTTTTGGTGGAGGCAACTGATACCTATATTTCCATCGGTGACTTCGCCAATGTGAGAATCACCAGTGCAGAAGAGTTCGATTTATACGGTGAACTGGTATAAAATAGTAATTTTCAAGAAGAAAAACAAACTCCCTTTTATGAGGGAGTTTTTTATTTGTAAACAGATGATTATCAAAGTGTAATGACGAATATTATACGGGTAATATGCCGTAAACAGTTAAAAGTATTAACATCAGGTCTTTAATTTTAACACTTTTTAAGAAACTTTGTAAACCTGCGTAAACAGGGAGTTTCAGGCGGTCTTTAAGATATATTTAAGAAACTGTTAACGGACTTTAACAGATGGAATAGGGCACATTTCGATTTAGAAATACATTTGCCCCGTCAAAACCCATAAATATATTCAACATGATGAAAAGAGGTATTCTCGTAATCATAATGATGATTTCAAGTCTTGGTTTATCTTCGTTTAAGAACAATAATAACGAAGAAGGGAAGCGAACCAGTTTTGCTTCATATTATCACGACAAGTTCAACGGCAGACGAACTGCCAGCGGAGATATCTTCGATAACTCGAAACTCACCGCCGCCAACCGGTCTTTGCCTTTCGGAACTAAAGTTAAAGTAACCAATCTTCGTTCCGGAAAAAGCGTTATCGTAGAAATCAACGACCGCGGACCTTTCCACGCTTCCCGCGCCCTGGATCTTTCGCGCGCTGCGTATGAGGCCATCGGCAACCCGGCCAGAGGCACCATGCCTGTAGAATACGAAATAGTGGAAGACGAAGGATAAACTTTCTTTTCTGCTCTATACAAAAGCTGTCCTGCAATAATTGCAGGACAGCTTTTTTTGTGTTAATTGTAAACTTTAAAGGTTTTTTAATGCAACTCCACCAGTACCGGGCAATGGTCTGAATGCACCGCCTCTTTCAGAATCACGGCGCGTGCCAGTTTTCCTTTCATCGCATGAGACACAAAATTATAATCCAGGCGCCAGCCTTTATTTCGGGCCCGCGAATTCTGGCGGTAACTCCACCAGGAATAATGATCCGGTTCAGAGTTGAAGTGGCGGAAACTGTCGATCATTTCACACTCGCTGAGGAAGCGGGTCAGCCAGTCGCGCTCCATCGGGAGGAAGCCCGAGGTGTTTTTCAGCCCGACCGGATTATGAATGTCGATCTCCTGATGACAAATATTAAAATCGCCGCAAATGATGAGGTTGGGAATCGTTCGCTTTAACTCTTTAATATATTTGAGGAAATCTTCGCAGAACTGCATTTTAAATTCCAGCCGTTCGATATTCGAGGCCGACGGAACATACACAGACAATACCGAGCAGTTCTCAAAATCCGCGCGGATGATGCGGCCTTCCACATCATAACAATCGATGCCGCAGCCGTACTCCACATGCAGCGGTTTCTGCTTGGAGGCGATTCCCACCCCGGAATACCCTTTTCTTTCGGCGCAATGCCAGTAGCTGTGGTAGCCAAGCTCCTGCAGGCTGTTGATGTCGATCTGGTCCTGGCCGGCTTTGCTTTCCTGAATGCAGATAACATCCGGTGCGGCAGTTTGCAGCCAGCCCAGAAAATCTTTGGTAAACGCAGCCCGGATGCCGTTTACGTTATAAGAAATAACTCTCACAAAAAATTGGATTTATATTAATGGAACAGTACAGGAACCGTGCGTCCTGCCTTTTGGCAAAAATAAATAAAAAAGGCGGGAAAGATCACTGATCTCTTCCGCCCCAGAAGCCTTATAGAAATAAACTATGAAAAAAAACTATTTAGGCTCCAGTATCGCAATCGGGATGATGCATTCCTCCAGCGAAATGCCACCGTGTTGATAAGTATCCTTATAATAATTCACAAAGTGATTGTAGTTTTTAGGATATGCCAGGAAAGTGTTGTTTTTGGCGAATATGTATTTTGAACTTAAATTTCCTTTGGGCAGAAACAGCTTTTCAGGGTTGGAAATCGCCCAGACATCGCTGTCTTCGTAGGTTAAGCTGCGCCCGGTTTTATAGCGGATGTTGGTCGATGTCTCGCGGTCACCTACCACCTTGCTCGGTTTCTTCACGTAAATCGTACCGTGATCAGTGGTAATCACCAGTTTAAAACCGTTCTCCGCTGCCGCCTTGATGATCTTCATCAGTGAGGAATTTTCAAACCAGTTGTAGGTCAGCGACCGGAACGTTTTATCATCGCGAATCAGTTGGTTCACGATCACGTTATCCGTCTTGGCGTGGCTTAATATATCGATGAAGTTATACACGATCGCCAGCAGGTCATTATTTTTATGCTGATTGAAATCATCGAAAATCTTACGTTCAAAATCGGCATTCAGAATTTTGAGGTATTTCATGTTTTTGTTTGACAGCCCCAGGCGCTTCAGCTGGTCTTCCAGGAAATCGCGCTCGTGTTCGTTTTTGTTACCTTCTTCATTATCATTAAACCAATACTGCGGGAAACGTTTCTCGATTTCCGAAGGCATCAGGCCGGCAAAAAAGGAATTCCGGGCATACTGTGTCGCTGTCGGCAGAATGCTGTAGTAATAATCCTCAGATGTTTTGTTATAGAAACGCGTGAACAGCGGTTCAATCACCTTCCACTGATCATAGCGCAGATTATCAATCATTAATAATAACACCTTGTCCTTTTCCAGTTCCGGTTTGACTTTGTCTTTAAATAAAGTGTGGCTCATCATCGGTTTGTCGGAAGAGGTCAGCCAGTCTTCGTAATTTTTCTCGATGAATTTGGCAAACTGAATATTGGCTTCTTCCTTCTGAGACTGCAGAAGATCTGCAAATTCACTGTCGAAAACCTTATCAAATTTAATCTCCCAGTTCAGGATTTTCTTGTAATACTCTGCCCATTCCTGATACGTCTTCAGGTAGGAGAGTTCCATCGAAAGGTTGCGGAATTCCTGCTGATATTCCAAAATGGTTTTCTGCTCGACCAGGGAATCTTCCTGCAGGTTTTTCTTTAAAGACAAAAGCACCTGGTGCGGATTGACCGGTTTCAGGATATAATCGGCAATCTGGCTGCCGATGGCCTGCTCCATGATCTGCTCTTCCTCATTCTTGGTCACCATCACTATTTTAATAGCGGAGTCCAGTTCCTTAATCATCGGAATGGCTTCCAGACCAGAGATGCCCGGCATGTTTTCATCCAGGAGGGCCAGTTCATATTTATCGTTCTCCATCATTTCCAGTGCTTCATTCACATTGTTCACCGGCGCTACCTCGTAGCCTTTGCTTTCTAAAAATACAATATGAGGTTTAAGTAAATCTACTTCATCATCAATCCAGATCAGTTTTGGCATAGTTTAAAATTAGGGGGATTTGTTCTTCTTCTCAATGCAGCCCGGTTGAGCTGCTTCATCTTCGTTCAAAAATACGACCACTTGCTGCTAAGTTTTTGGTAAAAGGTCGTTAAAGTTCCGTTAAAGTACGGCCGGGACACATAAATTAAAGCCAGAGGGTGTCCAGATACGGAGCGGTCAGCAGCAAAACCGTACTTTTGTTCTCTCAGGCCCGTTTTAAGAAAGGATATGACCAACAAGTTTAAAATCATTAATGATCCGGTGCACGGATTTATTCACATTCCGCTTGAAATTGTATTTGATGTTATTGAGCATCCCTACTTTCAGCGGCTGCGCCGTATATCGCAAACGGGCTTACTGAGTCTGATCTTTCCGGGCGCCACCCATACCCGTTTTCACCACGCGCTGGGTGCCATGCATCTGATGTACACTGCGCTCGATACCCTGCGGATGAAAGGCGTGAAAATCAGCAAAGAAGAAGAGAAAGCAGCCATGCTGGCTATTCTGCTGCACGATGTGGGCCACGGCCCGTTTTCCCACGCGCTGGAAAATATGATCATGAATGACTGGCATCATGAGCATTTATCTTTATTATTAATGGAGGAGCTCAATGCGGAATTCGACGGGCAACTATCAGTGGCAATTCAAATGTTCCGGGGCCAGTATCACCGCGCTTTTTTCAATCAGCTTATTTCCTCGCAGCTGGATGTGGACCGGTTGGATTACCTGAAACGCGACAGTTTTTATACCGGTGTCGCCGAAGGGAATGTCAATACCCAGCGTATTATATCCATGATGAATGTTTGCGGTGAAGAGCTGGTGATTGATGCGAAGGGAATTTACAGTATTGAAAACTTTCTGACGGCGCGCATGTTTATGTACTGGCAGGTGTATTATCACAAGACCGCGGCCATTGCGGAATATCTGCTGGTTCGTATTCTGGCACGGGCCAAGCAGCTCACTGCCGCAGGTGTGGAACTGCAGGCCTCGGAAAATCTCCTGCACTTTTTAAAACGCGACCGCGAAGGAAAAGCCACCCAGGAAGATATCGGTCGGTTTACACAGCTGGATGACAATGATATTCTGCAGGCAATGAAGCTTTGGGCGAAAAGCGATGATGTTATTTTATCTTATTTATGTAACTGCGTGGTACAGCGAAGTTTTCCGCGCACCATTATTTCATCGAAACCGTTTGAGGCTGAACTGATTGCTGAAAAGCAGGCGAAGGTAGAAGAGATGTACGGCCCCGGCACCGGCAGCGATCTGGTCGTGGAACTGAAGCGTTCCCTGCTGCCGTATGACCCGGCACGGCAGCCGATCTGCCTGCTCCAGAAAGATGGCGCCACAGTCAAACTGGAGCAATCGGAAAACCAGATTCTCTCCGGCTGTATGGATGCGCTGACTACCAAATATATACTCTCATTTCCACGGCAGTAAAGCTTGGTAAATAACAAGATCGCGCGTTGGCAATATTTGGGAAATTGCTATCTTTGCACGATATGGAATTTACCGCTTCGCAGATTGCTGAATTTATTGACGGAAAAATTATCGGAAACCCCGAAGCGCTGATAACAGGCGTTTCCCCCATTGAAAGCGGTGCCAAAGGGCATCTTTCTTTCGTGGCGCAGGAGCGGTTTGCAGACCTGATTCCCCATTCAGAATGTTCCGTACTCATCGTATCGGAAAAACTGCTGAAAGACCAGCCTTATGCTCCCACTGTAATTGTCGTTGAAGACGCGTACCTTTCTTTTCAGGTGCTGATGAACCTGTATCAGCAGATGCAGGAGCGCCGTACCGGAATTGAGCAGGGTGCGGTGTTCCATGAAACTTCCACCGTTGGTGAGGATGTGTATGTGGGCGCGTTCTCCTGTGTGTCCGAGAAAGTAAAAATCGGTGATGGCACGCAGGTGTATCCGCATGTGTATATCGGTAAAAATGTGAAGATCGGTAAAAACTGCGTTTTGTACAGCGGGGTCCGGATCTATGACTACTGTGTGATTGGTGATAACTGCATCGTACACAGCAACACTGTAATTGGCGCCGATGGCTTTGGTTTCCAGCCGACAAAAGATGGTTTTAAGAAGATTCCGCAACTGGGCAATGTAGTCCTGGAGGATGACGTGGAAATTGGCAGCAACTGCAGTATTGACCGCGGCACCATCGGATCTACCCGCATCGGGAAAGGAACCAAGATCGATAACCTGATCCAGATCGCCCACAATGTACAGATCGGGCAGCATAATGTGATTGCCGCGCAGGCGGGAATTGCAGGCTCCACGGTCATCGGCGACTGGAACCAGATTGGCGGCCAGGCAGGCATCGTAGGCCATATTAATATAGGAAATCAGGTAAAAATACAGGCACAAAGCGGAGTGAACTCTTCAGCTAAAGACGGCGAAATCCTCTACGGATCTCCGGCCATCAGTGCCAGCGAATACCGCCGAAACTATGTGCATTTCCGAAATTTTACCAATATCGTCAAAAGACTAAATAATCTTGAGCAAAACTCAAAAGAGCAACCTAATGAGTGATAAACAAAAAACCCTGAGGGAAGAAATTTCCCTGTCCGGCATCGGGCTGCATACAGGGCGCGAGGTCCTGCTGACCATGAAACCAGGGAAAGAAAATACCGGTTTTGTGTTCGTGCGTACCGATCTGGAAGGCCATCCGCATGTGGAAGCCGACGTGAATTATGTAACGACCACAGAGCGTGGCACCACCCTGGAGAAACTGGGTGTGCGCATCCACACTTGTGAGCATCTGCTGGCCGCTTTGGTCGGCTGCGATATTGATAATGCCGTACTGGAAATGAACAGTGCGGAACCTCCGATCCTCGACGGCTCAGCACGCTTGTTCGTTGAGGCGATCGAAAAAGCGGGCGTGGAAGAACAAAGCGCGGCCCGCGAATATCTGGTGGTAAAAGAGGTGATGACCTACACCGACAGCAATACAGGTTCTGAAATCACCATTATCCCGTCAGAGAATTATGAAGTCACCACCATGGTGGATTTCGGCACCAAAGTGCTGGGCACGCAAAACGCAACACTTAAAGATATTTCAGAATTCAAGGATGAGATTGCGCCGGCGCGCACATTCTCCTTCCTACACGAACTGGAAATGCTGCTGGATGCCGGCCTGATTAAAGGAGGTGACATCTCCAATGCAATTGTTTATGTAGATAAAGAACTGACGCCGGAAACCGCGGAGAAACTAAAAGATGCTTTTGGTAAAGATCAGGTATCCATTCGTCCGAACGGTATTCTGGATAACCTGACGCTTAACTTCCCGAACGAAGCTGCACGGCATAAACTGCTGGATGTGGTGGGCGATCTGGCGCTGGTAGGCGTTAAAATTAAAGGGAAAGTCATCGCAAATAAACCAGGGCATTTTGTAAATACCCAGTTTGCGAAGAAACTGAACCGCCAGTGGAAACTTCAGAAAAAGAAAAACGTACCGGATATTGATATCAACAAAGAACCGGTCTTCGATATCAACGGCATTATGAAACTGATGCCACACCGTCCGCCTTTCCTGCTCATCGATAAAGTGCTGGAACTGTCGGATTCGCATGTGGTAGGTTTAAAGAACGTGACCATGAACGAGCCGTTCTTCGTGGGCCATTTCCCGAAAGAACCGGTGATGCCGGGTGTACTTCAGGTCGAAGCGCTGGCGCAGACGGGTGGTATCCTGGTGCTGGCAAGCGTGCCGGATCCGGAAAACTATTCCACTTATTTTATTAAAATAGATAAAGTTAAGTTTAAGAAAAAAGTAGTTCCCGGTGATACGCTCGTTTTCAAAATTGAACTCATCTCACCCATCCGAAGAGGAATTGTACACATGCAGGGCTTTGGCTACGTAGGCGACAGTGTTGTGGTGGAAGCCGAACTGATGGCGCAGGTAGCTAAAAACAAAGCAGAATAAATGATTCATCAGCTAGCAGCCGTTGACAAACGTGCCTATATCAGCAAAAATGTGACGATCGAAGCATTCACCACCATCGCGGGGGATGTGGAGATCGGAGAAGGTACGTGGATCGGGCCGAATGTTACCATTATGGACGGCGCGCGCATCGGCCGGAACTGCCGCATTTTTCCGGGAACCGTAATATCTGCTATCCCGCAGGACCTTAAATTTGACGGTGAAGATACCCAGGTCATCATCGGTGATGGGACCACCATCCGCGAGTGTGTGACCATCAACCGGGGAACTAAAGCGCTGGGCTATACCAAAATTGGCGATGACTGTCTGATTATGGCGACTTCCCACATAGCGCATGACTGCGTTATCGGCGACCACGTGATCATCGTAAATGGCTGCGGAATTGCCGGACATGTGGAAATCGGCGACCATACCGTGATGGGCGGATTATCTGCGGTACACCAGTTCGGAAAAATCGGCAAGCATGTGATGATTTCCGGCGGTACCCTGGTGCGGAAAGATATTCCTCCTTATATTAAAGTAGCGCGTGAACCGATGGCCTACGCCGGTATCAACAGTATCGGACTTCGTCGCAGAGGTTTCAGCAATGATAAAATTTTTGAGATTCAGAAGATTTACCGTGCCATTTTCCAGATGAAAATGAACGTTTCCCAGGCAGCCGGTTATATTGAAAAAGAAATGCTGCCCACCGCTGAGCGCGATGAAATTCTGGAATTCATCCGCAATTCACCGCGCGGAATCGTGAAAGGCTACGGCACCGGCAAAGAATAATTTTGTTCCCGATTATATACTATTAAAAAAGACATACATACCCAATGGCGACAAGCAACGATATTAAAAAAGGGATGTGCATTGAATACAGCAATGACATCTATAAGATTATTGAATTCCTTCACGTGAAACCCGGCAAAGGACCGGCTTTCGTGCGTACCAAAATGAAATCGGTAACCAACGGAAAAGTATTGGAAAATACATTTTCTGCCGGGCACAAAATTGATGAGGTAAAGGTAATTACCCGCAAGTTTCAGTATCTGTACGATGATGACAACGGTTTCCACTTTATGAATAATGAGGATTACTCCCAAATCTACCTGAACAAGGAAATGATTGAAAACTCGCAGTTCATGAAAGCCGGTGAGGAAGTAACTATTATCCTGAAGGATTCAGATGAAACGCCGCTGTCGGCAGACCTTCCACCAACGGTATATCTGGATGTCGTGGAAGCAGATCCCGGCGTGAAAGGTAACACAGCGACCAACGCGCTGAAAAATGCAACGGTGGAAACCGGTGCCCGCGTGATGGTTCCCCTGTTCATTGAACCGGGAGACAAAATTAAAGTAAATACCGAGGACGGCTCGTACCTGGAACGCGTTAAGTAAAAAGCTTTATGATATTTGAACAACCGCAGACCCTGCTGTCCATCGCCGAACTGATCGGCGCACAAATGGTGGGGCCTGCTGACTTTCCTGTATTGGGAACCAATGAAATACACCGCGTAAAAAGCGGTGATATTGTTTTTGTGAACCACCCAAAATATTACGACAAAGCATTGCAGTCCGCTGCGACAGTGATCCTGATTGATAAAGAGGTGCCGTGCCCCGCCGGAAAAGCCTTGCTGGTTTCCGCTGATCCGTTTGGCGATTTTAATAAAATCAACAGCCACTTTACGAGACTGCAGCCGTTTGCAGAAATGCTGCATGATTTGCAGGTAGGGGAAAACACGCATATTCACCCGAGTGCGGTCATCGGCGCCAATGTAAAAATCGGGTCCAACTGCATCATTTATCCGAATGTGGTGATTGGGGACCGAACAGTCATCGGCGATAACGTGATCATTCAGTCCAACACAGTGATTGGCGGCGACGCTTTTTATTATCGTAAGAAAGACGGAATGTTCGACCGGTTGCTTTCGGTGGGCGATGTCATTATCGAAGATTTTGTTGAGATCGGCAACGGCTGCACCATTGACCGCGGCGTAACGGATTCCACTATTATTGGGGAAGGCAGCGTGCTGGACAATCAGATTCAGATTGGTCACGATACCATCATCGGTAAAAAATGCTTGATCGCGGCACAAACCGGAATTGCCGGCTGCTGCATCATCGAGGACGAGGTAACCATCTGGGGGCAGGTCGGCATGGCTTCGGGCGTGCGGATTGAAAGCGGAACCGTTCTGCTGGCGAAATGTGGCGTGAACCGCGACCTGAAAAAAGGAACCTATTTCGGCCCGATTGCCGAAGAGTTCAAGCAATATCTTCGCAAGGAGGTAAAGCTTAAAAACCTGAAATAAGCGGCAGCGGTCCGTTTGATTTCAATATTATTAAGTAATTTTGTAAGCATTAAAATTTTATATAAACTAAAAGCATAAAAAATGTCAGTATTAGTAAACAAAGATTCTAAAGTAATCGTGCAGGGTTTCACCGGAAACGAGGGAACTTTCCACGCCGGACAAATGATTGAATACGGAACCAACGTGGTAGGTGGAGTAACACCGGGCAAAGGAGGTTCTGAGCACCTGGGCAAACCAGTATTCAACACCGTTGCTGACGCGGTAGAAAAAGCCGGCGCTAATGTGAGCATTATTTTCGTACCGCCGGCGTTTGCGGCAGATGCGATCATGGAAGCTGCAGAAGCTGGAATTAAAGTAATCGTGTGCATCACCGAAGGAATTCCGGTGGAAGACATGGTAAAAGTAAAAGCATATATCGCTGATAAAGAATGCCGACTGATCGGGCCTAACTGCCCGGGAATCATTACTTCTGATGAAGCAAAAATCGGTATTATGCCGGGCTTCGTTTTCAAGAAAGGAAAAATCGGTATTGTGTCCAAATCAGGGACCTTAACCTATGAAGCGGCAGATCAGGTAGTGAAAGCCGGTTATGGCGTATCCACGGCGATCGGTATCGGCGGTGACCCGATTATCGGGACAACGACCAAAGAAGCACTGGAACTGTTCATTAATGATGATGAAACGGAAGCAGTCGTGATGATCGGCGAAATCGGCGGAAACCTGGAAGCAGAAGCAGCCCGCTGGTACAAAGCATCCGGTTCTACCAAGCCGGTGGTTGGTTTTATCGCAGGACAAACAGCTCCTAAGGGAAGAACCATGGGCCACGCAGGTGCGATCGTAGGTGGTGCTGATGATACAGCGCAGGCAAAAATGGCCATCATGCGCGAAAACGGAATCCACGTGGTAGATTCCCCGGCAGAAATCGGGGCTACTGTGGCCAAAGTGCTGGGATAATCAGCAGAGATATTTCTTAAAAAAACACAGAATATGAAAAAGCTCAGCTTAGCACTCGCACTGGCAGTAGCTGGTTTTGCCTCAGCACAGATTGATTTCAGTTCCACGCGGTTTGGTTTCACAGCCGGCGCCACGTACTCCCAGATCAGTAATGCGCACAATCCTTCGGGAGCGCTCTTCAGCGGATATGGCGGCGTGTTGGCACTGATTCCGATTGATGCCAACGATCAGTTTTATCTGCAGCCGGGCATCGAATATCTGGGTGCGGGTGAATCAGGAAAAGATAAGGAAGCGAAAGGAAAACCGGGATATGATGCGGTGTATGCCAACAATTATATCAGCGTTCCTTTGTATTTCAAAGCTTATTTCTCCGAAGCAGAGTCTGAGTTTTTCGCCGTGGCCGGCCCGAAGTTTAATATTCTGGTTTCGCAGGAAGTAAAGAACATCCGCCCGGACCGTCCTTATTACGGCATCGAAGAATTACCCGAATATCCGGGTGTGAACGGCAAGGCCAACAGCCTGAATATTGCGGCCGGAATAGGGCTGGGCTTCTCGTATATGCGTCAGCTGGAACTCACGGCGCGCTATGACCTGGGGTTATCCAACACCTATAAAGGACTGATGAATGAGCCGGGAACCGATTCTAATATTAACAAAAGAAAGTCTGAACATGTAATCAGCGTCGGACTCAGTTATATTCTGCAATAGAATTATAATAAGCAAGAGGAAAGCCTGTATATAGAAATGTATGCAGGCTTTTTTTTGGCGGACAATTCGCGCTGTCCACTGTATCCCTTCGTCGCGCTTACGCGCTCCTTCGGGGATGTCGTTTCCATCGCGGCCGCAGCGGGAACTTATTTTCAAGGGCAGCAGGAACGGGCAGAGCAGTGTTTTTTTTGGTGCGAGATGCAAGGTGTAATGCTCAGGTTACGCAGGTTACAAAGTTATAAGGTTACGGGTGAATGAGATTAGTAGATGCGAGATGCAAGATGCAGATTGCAGGTTGCGAGGTCTATGCGCAATCATCTGTGAAATCCGTGTGTTTATATGTCGGTGCCATTATTCAAAGAGCTCTCTTTATTATATAAGGTACGTGTTGCAGTTTTAAAAATGTGGCATTAATCCGTGTAGATCTGTGAAATCCGTGCGTGTTTAATGTGCGTGATAGTAGGTTGTGGCGTGTAATCCTCAGATTTTTAGGTTACAAAGTTATGAGGTTATGAATTATTGAAGTTAGTGGGTGCAATTTGCAGATTGCAATGCAAGGTTATGAGGTTACGAAGTTATAAGGTTACGAATTATTGAAGTTAATCGGTGCAAGTTGCAGGGTGCACGGTGTGCGAGCAATTACCTATTAAATATGTGCATATAAAATCCTTGTGTTTAGCCTGTTGCTTACAACTAATAGCATGCTGCATACAATTTTCCATCGCCTATCATTATACATTGTACGTTATACATTATGCAGCATACAATTTTCCATTGCCTATCATTATACATTGTACGTTATACATTATACAGCAAACGCCCGAATCCCCGATAAAAAGTCGTAAAACTACTACACTTTGCAAAGTTTAGTTCGGTTTGGTTGATTTGTGTAAAAGATGCGCGTAAGTTTGATATGTAGAAAGCAGGAAGCGAAGAAAGAGAAAAGAAGAAAGAAAAAAGAAAAAAGAGGAAGCGAAGAAAGAAGAAAGAGGAAAGACAGAGCGACAAACAAATCAACAGATAAACGAATAAACGAATAAACGAATAAACGAATAAACAAATAGACGACTAAACAACTCAACAACTCCAAGTTTCCTCTAACCTCTAACCTCTAATTTCTCAAAAAAGAAAACCAAATCAATTCATATAACACTTAAAAACCTACCATCATGGCAAACAATTCAAGAGCCGTATTAAAATTCAACGGCGGCAACGAGCAGAAAGTATTAAAACTAAATTATGGCGTATCGAGATCTACGGATGTTTCCGGACGCGTGGCTTCGGATCCTAACAACGCACTGATTAAAATCACCGTGGAAGCTACCGAAGACAGCGGCATCCTGGAAAGCCTTTTAAACGGCAAGTACAAACCTACCAGCGGCGAGGTGACTTTCAACAAGGCGCACGAAGAAGGCGCGCTGACCACCCTGAAGTGGGAAAACGGCTACGTGATTCAGCACGAAGTAGATTACGATGCCCTGAACGAAGACAACATGCAGGTATCCTTTGTGGTAAGCGCCGAGAAGATCGATTACGGCAACTCTTCCTACGATGGAATCTGGCCACAGAAGTAAGCCGCAGGCAACTGTAAGCTATAAGCCATGGGCCATAGGCTATAAGCTATAAGCTAAAAGCCTAAAGCCTACAGCCATACAATATTCATCATTTGTGTTAACCGCTTCCCGATACGGTCCGGCTGCTTTGGTAGTCATCCGGTCGGGAAGTTTTTTTCGCGCGATAAAGCGTTAATTATTTTGTATTAAATATATAGTACGGCAACTCCGCTGTCGCCTGAACTTTTATAAAAATAAGAAAAAGACAAAATTTTGTTTACTGTCATAATATCTTCATAAGACCAGTTGCATATTAAAAGTGCAATTCATGCGCGGCAGTATCCCGAAAGCTGGTGAATCTGGAATTATGCTATGTAATTAAAAATAATACCCTAATTTTATTAGCAATAATTATTTAGAGTGTTTGGTATTGTATGCGGTAGCCAAAAAAGAAGTTATGAAGTTAATGTGGACAGAAGATAAAAAAAACAATGTTTTGCGCTAAGTAACGCGCTAAGCCTCAATGTCTCGTCAGTTAACAAATACACAAATAAACGAACACACAAATACACAGATATACAAATCAACAGATACACAAATCAACAAATAAACAGCTTAATGACTTGTCCTAAAATAGGTTTACACAAAAAAGTGTAAAATGAATGTAGAAAGC
>DAMCFT010000009.1:0-93710 GCA_032057205.1 Kaistella sp. | reverse complement strand
AAACTTCTGTCGTTGTTGTCCTGAATTGCGAGTGCAAAAGTAGTAAATGTTTTTGCCTTGTGCAAATGTTTCTGAAAAATATTTGAAAAAAGTTTTTTTTGTAAAACTTAAAAGCTTCTCTCAACTTTCTTTCCCAAAACCTTTACCTTAAAAACCGCTCTTTCGCTCTTCCCGAATCGGGACTGCAAAGATAAAAACAATTTTTAATTACACAAAGAAAAAAGTGAGAATTTTTTTCGGCCTCCAAAGCTCCTGAAAGCTCTGAAACACCACTCTTCTCCACTCTATCCTCAATACTGCCCCTTCGCTGTCTACTCGTTTCCTTTTGACTCTGCAAAAATAGGCACATTATTTGAATAGGCAAGGGGTTTACTTAAATAAATACGCACCCAACGCTTAACTGACTGATATGCTGAGAGAAGAATTTTAAGCAATACCGCTTCTGCAGGAGAAGATTGCTGCTGCAGGAGCGATATTACGTTTTAATTTACCTGGATTGGCTATTGACCGGAGCATTTATGTCACGGTTATTTTGTTTTACTTCTCTATTATTATCTATTAAGCTGTAATCATGTGCATAATATATCCTTCGGTTAAGAACAAATAGCTGTGTTATCATGTGCAAAAAAAAGAACCCGCCTCAAAAGCGGGTTCTCATTATATATATGCATTAAGTATTATTCTTCAGTAGCCGTTTCCTGTGTTGTTGCTTTATTTAAAGCATTGTTCAGGTTAACTGCATCCTTATAACCAGGGTTCAGCTGGACTGATTTGGCAGCATATTCTTTTGCTTTCGCAGGATTTTCTTCCTGACTCAGATACGCAACTGCAAAATAAGCATAAGAAAGGGTTTCCTTATTGGCTTCCACTTCCGCTGGTTTTACTGTTTTAATATAGCGTTCGTAGGCAATTTTAGCAAGATCATTGTTTCCTGCCTGCTGGTAAGAATAACCTGTACTGTAATAAGCAGGTGCCCAATCCGGCAACATACCGCTCATTTTCTGCCAGGACTGAATTGCTCCGTTCCAGTTTTTTGCTTCCTGATATGCATTCGCCAGTTGGAAAAGTGCGTCAGTGTCCTGAGGATTTTCTGCCACTTTCTTTTTCAGAGCTTCAATCTGCGGATTGGTTGGACCGGCATCTACAGCTGCCTGGTTAACGCCACCACCGCCTTTCACTTTCACAAGTTCCTCATCCCATTTCATGGTTTCATCTTTCGCTGCTTTTGCGATAGCAATTTTCTGCTGAGCTTCATTATTTAAAGCCTGCTTCTTGGCAGCATCTGTTTCTTTGGTAGCAAGACCTGCACTGATCAGACCCAAAAGGCCTTGGTCAGCCGGCAGCACTCTGCTCTTTTCAGCTTTGGACATGAACATATCCATGCTGGTTTTGGCAGCCATATAATCCCCATCCGCATATTGCAAGTAAGCGCGCAGCTTGTACTTGATCGGATCTTCTACTTTGTCGAATACCTTATCCAGATATTTTTTAGAATTCTCATAATCTTCGTTGGTGAAGAATAGCTTAGAAATTTCTAATTGTGTATCCGGATCTTCATCGGCATATTTTGCATAGCTGATCAGATCTTGTGTAGCCAGAGCATTTTGCTGGTATTTAATATCGTACGCCGCTTTTGCCTTATAAGCCGGCGCATAGGTCGGATCGGCAGCAATTGCTTTATCAATATTCTGTTTTGCGGACTGCCATTGCTGAGCCTGCATCCAAAGAGTTCCCATTCTGGTGAAAACGGATGCTTTGTTCTTTGCCGTAGGCAACGCTTTTTCATACGCTGTCAACGCAGCACCTGCTACCTGCGGATCATTGGTCAGTTTCAAACGGTAGGCATCACCCAATGCATAATAGTAATAAGCAGGTGTTCCCTTCTTCGCTGATTTTTCTACTGCTTTATTAAGATAATCTACAGCCAGGTCTGCATCAGCCGCAGTTCCAAACATAGTTAATGCCTGCGCTGCGCGGTACAGAACTTCCGGATCGCGTTCACGGGAATCTTTTACGATGGACTGGATCTCACTGATTGCAGCTCTGTTTCCACGTCCCAACTTCACGGAAGCAAGACCGATTTTATTTATATAACTCTTTTTATCAGCCTCCAGCCCTTTTTTAAAGTTCTCTTCGGCTTTATCGAAATTAGGTTCAAATTGTGTTAAATAGGAATTACCCAGGTAAAAATAGTTCTCACCAGTAGCTGCTTTCGAAACCATGTCAGTATAAACCTGACGGGCCTGCGCATATTTGTGACTATCCGCGGCATTCACTCCTTCCTGCAGCGTTTGTCCAAACGCGAAAGTGGTAAAGAAGCCTACAGCTGCGGTAAGGGCAATTTTCTTTGTTACATTCATTATATCTCTCATTTTAAATTGTTTATTGATTAGTAAATCCATCATGAATTTCCCAATTTTTATACCAAAACGCGGAAATGTGACAGACTGTATATTTTTTAATATATTTTAACGCATCTGTACTTCACGGCGGAAAATATTGTAAGGTTGCAAGCCTTCCTTTCCCACTACAATCTGACCTAACTGTGTACAGGAAAATCTTATAAAGCCATTTCCTAAGCCGAAATACGGTTCATTCGTCAGAAAATATAAAACTCTCGTGAAGGGATAAGACATCTCGGCTAAATTCCCCAGCGTTGGCTCGTACGTTTTTCCCTGATCTTCCACTTTCAAAAGTTTCACATTATTTCTTAATGATTCCGAATCCGGATCATAGGGACGGCTTAATGTATTTAAACTTACCACGCCAATATACCCGGGAAACTGATTTAATTGTTCGATTACATTTTTGTTACCGCTTACAATTGAGAACTGGAGCTGATTTGTCTTTGTGTTTAATTTCTGGGCCACAAAGTTGAGATTGCTGGAGTTCGTACCATCAAAAATCATCTTCTTGCTTCCGTCGGTGAGCATTCTTTTAATTTCGTCTACAGATATACTTTCTCTACTGTTATCCTGCGTTACCACAAAAACTGCCGCATCTGCCGCAAACGGCGCAGGTTGTAGATCCAGATCGATTTTAGCTTTATAAGCATCCTTTTCTTCGTCCGTTAGATCACGGGACATGATAATGACCCTTGTCTTCCTTTCGAGCAGATCCAGAAATGCCAGGTCTTCCTTTTTTATTTCAAGTTCCAGCTTAGTTTCCGGATATAAAGCCATGTACCGATCCGTGAGCGCTTCCGCAACACTTTTGAAAGATTCATCGGCCTGAATTGTAATAGTTCCCTGCTGCGGCGTATCCACCACACGAGTCGATTTCTTTTTACAGGAAACCGAAAATAAGATAAAGCAAAGGGAAAGAAGGGTGAAAAGTTTAGTCTTCATAACGCTGCTGGCGTAATCTGTACACAGCGCGCACAATGCGGAAAATCCCATACAAGATGAGCAATCCCCCCAGTGCGTACGCCACGCCCGGCTCTAAAAATATGACAAAAAATTTATAAATAATAACGACGATCCCCAATGCAATATAGAAAAAGCCGGTAATCAGCGAAAGCCAGTTAAAAATCATACCTTACAAATCTACAAAAAAAATAAAAAAGAGAAGCCTGGGCTTCTCTTTCTTGAATTATAAACGTTTTGCTTATTCAAACTGCATAGTGAGCGGCAGTCGGAAACGGTAACGTACCGTTTGCCCGTTGATTTTTGCCGGTGTCCATTTGTTACGAATGGACTTCACGGTGCGGATTGCTTCTGCATTAAAGTCACGGTTAGAACCATTTGCTTTCACGTCGGTAATAGTACCATCACGCTCCACAACGAAAGTAATCTCCGTCTTCACAACCCCTTCGTCCCCTGACATGGCAGACGTATCAAAACTGTTCTGCACTTTGCTTCGGAAGGAGTTAATACCACCCGGGAATTCAGCAAGCTGTTCTACTTCTGTGTATACCTGGGTTTCAGAAACCTGAGGTTTTACTTCCACGGTCTGCCCTTTATTACCGGTAGACGGTGGTGGCGGTGGTGGTGTATAAGAAGGTGTCTTAATCCCTTCCTGGTTCTGTAAGCCTGTTGTGGTTTCAATCTGCTTGGAGATTGGCGGCGGCGGTGTTTCCACCTTCGGCGCTTTCACCGGCTCCGGCACTACGTTCTGGATTACTTCCTGCTTAGGCTCTTCCTTTGGTGGTGGCGGTGGTGGTGGCGGTTCTTCTTCTTTCTTCTCTTCAATAATGATATCTTCCTCCGGAATAATCTCAATCAGATTGGCATTAACTTCCGTGGCATCCTTTGCGGTCATTTGTTTGATCTTCATGACTACGAAAGGAGTGATCGCTATTACGCAGAAAAGAATGGTTCCGAAGATAAAAGCTTTGGTAAGCACTGATCTGTATCTTGTTCTCAGATCATAGGCTCCGTAGGCTTTATTCCTGTTTTCAAATACAATCTCATCCAAAGTAGGAGTGGTATCGTACATATTTTCATCTGCCATTGTTCTTTCTTTAAAATTTATATTGCAGTATTCTAGTTAGCAGAAGGTGCATTGCCTACCTTCTTGTCATAAATGGCCTGCTCATACGATTTCAGATCAGTAACCCCGTACTGCTCGTTTTTCGTGATGGCCATCTCATCCAGAATATCCACAAAGTTCTTATATACGGCATCGTCCGTGGGTTTGATGATCACCGTAAATTTACTTTGATCTTTTGCCCGGGCTTTTGCCTGCTCGATTACTTTTGTAATCCCCTCTCTGTCGAAATTCGTTTCCTGCAGGTTCTGCTCTGTTAAACTGGTAGCATCCTGCTGGTGATAGAAAATCCGGTCGTCTTTCCCGATAATCAATGAAATCGAGTTTGAAAGGTCAATTTCGGTTCTAGGTGATTCCTGCTTGTCTTTTGGTTTTGCCGGAAGGCCCAAATCCATTACGTTCGGTTTGTTAAAGGTGGTTACCAACATGAAGAAAGTGATCAAAAGGAACGCCAAATCTACCATGGGAGTTAAGTCCACGTGTGGTACGGCTTTTTTCGAGCGCACTTTGCCGCCTCCGCCGTTATCTTTTACTTGTACTTCTGCCATTTCTTCCTTATTTAGCCACTTCCTGGCTTGTGATTAACCAGAACTTATAAAATTCAATATCTCTAAGTCCTTCAAATAATGCTTTCACCTTTGGGTATTTCGTTTCCACATCGCCTTTGATCGCCAGTTTATAATCCGGGTTCACGGCAAGGCTGGATTGTACCCAATCAACAAGTTGCTTGTTTGTGCTGTCCATTGGAATACCGGTGGTGCTTTTGAAAGCTTTGCGGTCTTCATCAGAAAGATCCAGGAACCCTTTCAACTGGTTCATCGGAACTCCCACGGACTGAACATTAGAGAAAGCAACCTTCTCTTCATTCGTAAATTTCATACCATACTTCTCTCCCATTTTGTCCAGCAGCGCAATACGCTCGGTACCGTTTTCCACGGGAGTGAAATAGAATCTTCCGTCGGTGGTGCTCAGAATGGTCATCGTGCTGCCGTCAGGAAGAAGCTTTTCGGAGATAGAAGATGGCGTGGTGATCGTCTCAACGTCTGGTTTTGCAAACTGAGCCGTGAGGATAAAGAATGTAAGGAGCAGGAACGAAACGTCGGTCATCGCCGTCATGTCCACCCTTATATTATGTCTTTTTGGTTTGACTCTCGCCATTATAAATTACTTTTTTTATTTAAACTTCTTTTGGTGGAAGGCCGGCACAGTGACCGGCTTTTCCTTGTATTGCAATCAGTTCTTAGTGGAACTCTGCAAAAGACTGCTGAATAGACATCGCGATCTCATCGATCTTGAAGGTCAGGCCGTCAATCTTAGAAGTAAAATAGTTGTAAAGGATAATCGCTACTGCAGAAGTACCAATACCCAATGCGGTGTTTACAAGTGCCTCGGAAATACCGATAGAAAGTGCCGCAGAGTCTGGTGTACCACCACCGGAACCCAGTGCGTTAAACGCTTTAATCATCCCGATTACCGTACCCAACAGTGCTACCAGCGTTGCTACTGTACCCAGCGTAGAAAGAATCATCATGTTCTTTTCCAGCATTGGCATTTCCAGTGTCGTTGCTTCTTCGATAGACTTGTTCAGTGCTACCATTTTTTGCTCTTTGTTCATGGTAGTGTCATGAGAAAGCGCTTTGTATGTTGTAAGACCTTCTTTTACTACATTACCTACAGATCCTTCCTGACGATCGCACTCTTCGATCGCTTCGTCTACTTTGTTTTGATTAAGCAATCTTCTTACAGTTAAAACGAAGTTGTCCACATTCCCTTTACCGGCAGCTTTTGAAAGTACCAAAGCACGCTCGATAGAGAACACGATCACGATGATCATAAAGGAAATCAGTATGGGAACGATTGGTCCACCCATGTAAATAATCCCCATAAATCCATCAGGATGCAACTCCTTGGTTTCAAGATCAGACATCGCTACGGAAGATAAACCTTCCAGACGCGGGTCTGCCTTAAAGTTACCTGGATTCCCCAACACAAATACATAAATAGCTACCCCGATCGCGATCAGAATCGGAATAATTAACGCAGGATTCAACCCCCCTACTTTTTTAGCAGTTACTTGCTCCTCGTTGTTTGAAACATTCATTTCCATACTAAACTAAATTATAAATTGTTATTTTTTAAATTTTTCGCGGTGTAAAATAAAGTTAAAATATTTAATCGTGCAAGTTATTGACCTCAAAGGAAATATTTTTTTCCCGATATTCTTTCATTACAATTAAAGAATTTTTAAAATTAAGAAAATAAACTGACGATAATGTTTTCATCTGAAAAAAGACTTAAAAACTTGGCAAAAATCAACCGTTCTTTTTTTTAATAGAACACTGCCCTTTTTTGTCTTGGTTAAAGCTAATGCACAATGTTAATTATTTTTTTCGGAACAATGATCACTTTCTTCGGCGTTGTTCCCTGAAGCTGCGCCTCTGTTCTTTCATCAGCCATAATCTGCTCCTGAATTTCCGGCACCGTGAGCGTGGCAGGCAGTGAAATTTTGAACCGCATCTTACCATTGAAGCTTACCGGATAGTCAATTTCATCTTCCACAAGATACTCCTCTTTCAGTTCCGGGAAGGAGACTGTGGCAATGGACTGCTGATGTCCGAGTTTCTGCCACAGTTCTTCCGCAATATGAGGCGCATACGGCGAAAGAATAACCGCCAACGGCTCCAGAATTTCTCTTTTATTGGTCTTGAGTTTACTCAGCTCATTCACCGCAATCATAAACTGCGACACAGAGGTATTAAAAGAAAAATGCTCGATATCATACACTACTTTTTTGAGCAAGGTGTGCAGGATCTTCCATTCGGCTTTAGTGGGCTCTTCATCAGTTACGCTGAAATCATCGCCGCTAAAATACAGATTATAAAACTTTTTGAGGAAACCATATACGCCACTTAATCCCTGGGTATTCCAAGGCTTGGATTGCTCCAGCGGACCCAAGAACATTTCATACAACCTCAGACAGTCGGCACCGTATTCTTCGCAAATATCGTCCGGATTGACGACATTGTATTTGGACTTCGACATTTTCTCCACTTCGCGGTCGGTCATGTATTTCCCGTCTTCCAGAATAAACTCGGCCTCCGCAAATTCCGGTCGCCATTTTCTGAAGGCTTCGGTATCGAGTTCATCAGTAGCACCTTTAAGCAAAGATACATCGACATGTATTTTTTGAGTACTATACCCGGATGATAGTCCTTTGGAGACAAACTGATTTGTGCCGACTACGCGGTAAACAAAAGCACTCATCCCCAGAATCATCCCTTGATTAATAAGCTTTCGGAACGGTTCTTCCGCGGAAATCCAGCCACGGTCTTTCAGGAACATATTCCAGAAGCGGGCGTACAATAAATGTCCTGTGGCGTGTTCGCTGCCGCCAATATATAAATCCACCTGTCCCCAGTATTTAGCCAGTTCCGGGTTTACAAATTCCTCTGTGTCGTGCGGATCCATATAACGCAGGAAATACCAGGAGCTCCCCGCCCAGCCCGGCATGGTGGACAATTCCAGCGGGAACACCGTTTTGTTGTCAATTAAATCGGTGCTTACTACTTTTTGATTAGCTTCGTCCCAGGCAAAGTTTTTCGCATTTCCCAATGGTGGATCACCATCTTCGGTAGGCAGATACTTTTCAACCTCCGGCAATTCCAGCGGCAAAGCACGATCCGGCAACACATACGGCATGCTGTCCTTATAATATACCGGAACAGGCTCACCCCAATACCGCTGGCGCGAGAAAATCGCATCCCGCTGCCGGTATTGCGTAGTTCCATGGCCTATACCGCGGTTTTCGATTTCGCTGATAATTTTTGTTTTGGCGTCTTCATAAGAAAGGCCATCAAGGAAATCCGAGTTCACACAAACAGAATCTTTCGAGTCAAAAGAATTCTCATTAATATCTTCTTCTGTTTTCACAACTTTGCGAATGAGCAAACCAAACTTTTTTGCAAAACGGTGGTCGCGCTCATCATGTGCCGGAACCGCCATCACGGCACCTGTTCCGTAGCCCATCAGAACATAATCGGAAATATAAACTGGCATTTGTTCTCCCGTAAATGGATTTATAGCATGCGCGCCGGTAAAGGCACCAGAGACATTTTTCACATCAGCCATGCGATCGCGCTCCGTTTTCAGCGAAGTTTCTTCCACGTATTGCTGCACAGCAGACTTTTGCTCTTCTGTCGTAATTTTCTCCACCAGTGGGTGTTCCGGTGCCAGCACCATGAAGGTAGCACCGAAAATCGTATCCGGCCGTGTGGTGAAAACGCGGATGGTCTCCTCGCTATCAGCTAAGCTGAAAGTTACTTCTGCACCCTGCGATTTCCCGATCCAGTATTCCTGTGCGTCTTTCAGCGGCTGTGGCCAATCCAGATTTTTCAATCCCTGCAACAATCTTTCGGAATAGGCTGAAATCCGCATGCTCCACTGCATCATTTTTTTCTGAAATACCGGGTGACCGCCGCGCTCCGACTTTCCGTCTTTCACCTCATCATTGGCAAGCACCGTTCCCAAAGCAGGACACCAGTTCACCGTGGTTTCTGCGCGGTACGCCAAGCGATAGTTCAAAAGAATATCCTGGCGGTCCATCTCGGCAGCCTGCTGCCATTCTTCGGCCGTGAAATCCAAATTTTCATTTTGGCTGGCGTTCAGGCCTTCGGTACCGTATTTTTCAAAATGCGTGATCAGGGTTGAGATATCTTCTGCGCGGTCTGCCGCTTTGTTGTACCAGCTGTTAAAAAAACGAATGAAGATCCACTGTGTCCATTTATAATAAGAAGAATCTGAGGTGCGCAGCTCGCGGCTCCAGTCAAAGGAGAAACCGATTTTGCGCATCTGCTCTTCATACCGGTTAATGTTATTTTCGGTCGTTACGGCAGGATGCTGCCCGGTCTGAATAGCATATTGTTCCGCCGGCAACCCAAAGCTATCATAACCAATGGGATGCAATACATTAAAACCCTGATGTCTTTTGTAGCGCGCATAAATATCTGAAGCAATATACCCCAGCGGATGACCCACGTGCAAGCCTGCACCCGACGGATAAGGGAACATATCCAGCGCATAAAATTTAGGTTTATCGCTGGTTGTTTCCGTGCGGAAGGTCTGGTTCTCTTTCCAGTATTGCTGCCATTTCTTTTCAATCGCCTGATGATCGTAAAACATGCGTAAATTCGTTTCCTGTTGATATAAAATAAAATTCCTGCCGATTCCGCAGGTTTCATAAAAGTCACAAATTTAGTTTTTTTTACACATAAAAAAACCCGCTGCAGGAACGGGTTCAGGTTGTCAGGTCATTTTTTTGGAAATTAATCTTTTGTACGGCGTGCGTAAATGGTCGTTGTGCCGGAAACATTTCCCTGGCCCGGTACATCAAAAGTTCCTTTTAATTCATAAATTAAATCGCTCTCCGTGATGGTTTTTACGGTTCCGGATTGCGTGTCGCCACCGGCATATGTGACGGTCAGCATTTTTGTGTCAGCATTGTAATCGTAGGTAAACTCCTGCAGCGGCTGCTGTTCGCATGTGCCATTGTTATCTGCAAATGCCTTAATACTACCCGCGCCATTATTAAATACAACCCTTGTTTTCTGTTCACAAATGCTGTATTCCACGGTTTGATTATAATTACTGCCGTTAATTACAGCAGCCTGCGTCATTTTGTACGGTTGCCAGATGCCGTTGAGCTGGGCATCATTCATGCTTTCGGTATCTTCATCATTACTTCGGCAGGAAGCTAATACAAAGAAGACCCCGCAGAATAATAACAATGCATAACGATAAATTACTGTTGATTTCATAATTTTATTATTTATATTTTCAACTTTAACTAATTGTATGCCAAGAATAACAACTCTTTTTTGTAATCTGGTTATCTTTGCAATATAAAGCCTCTCATGCCGGAAATTTCCATTATCACGCCTTGTTATAATTCTGCCCGTTTTCTCGCCGAAACCATTTCGTCCGTTCAGGCACAGACTTTCGGTGACTGGGAGTGGCTGATTACGGATGACGGCTCTACCGACAATTCTGTTGAAATTTTACACGCGATACAAGACCCGCGGATTCAGGTGAGCCTTAATACAAAAAATATGGGTGCAGGCGGCGCCAGAAACGTATCGCTCGAAAAAGCAAACGGACGGTATATTACTTTTCTGGACGCGGATGATTATTGGGAACCGGGCTTTCTGCAGGAAATGATGCAATTTATGAAACAGGAAAACGCGGAACTTGCTTATTGCAGTTATGCCCGCTGTAATGAAAGCCTGCATCCGGTGCTGGCTGATTTTGTCGCAGATACAGATGTTACTTTCCAAAATTTACTCAAAACCTGCCGGCTTTCTTTGCTGAGCTCCATGTACGATTCGCAGCGCATCGGCAAAATGTATTTCCCCCTCGGCAGTAAGCGTGAAGATCATGTCATGTGGCTGGAATTATTAAAAAAAGTGCCGCTTGGCAGAGCGCTGCCCAAAACACTCGCACGCTACCGGATGCACGAACAAAGTGTTTCGCGCCGGAAAAAGGATATTGTATATGATCAGTATCTCGTCTATCGCGAGCACATGAATTTTTCGCTCGCAAAATCATGTTTTTACACGGCAAACTGGGCTATGAACGGTTTTAAGAAATATGCTAAAATTTTTAATTAATGGAGTTTTCCAAAGAATTTAAACAGGCACTTTCGGCCTTCAGTTCCAAAGAGAAGGATAAACTGATTTTCCGTTTACTGAAAAAGGACCGCATTTTGTCCCATCGCCTATATTTCGAACTGATCGATCCGGAAACTACTGATGAAAAACGCAGCCAGATGGAAGCCAAAATCCGTGACCTGGTTCCGGAAGTCTGCCGGCGCTACGGAAAAACCAAATACCTGCTGACCCAGATCCGAAAGCTCAGTGGCAGCATCACGGAACATGTGAAAATTACAACCGATAAATTTGGTGAAGTCAGCTTAAATCTGCTGCTGGTAACGCTGGTACTTGAGGCGGCACCGAACTATGGCAACACGTATAAACTCCATGTATATCTGCTGAATAAAATTTTCCGTACGCTGGTGCTTACACAAAAACTGGATCCCGATTACTTGCTGGAATTACGTGAGCCTTACGCATCGCTGAAGAAAAGCATTACAGGGAACGAAGACTTTAAAGAGCTCGCCTGGGACCAGGGACTCGATATGCGCTGGCTGGATCCGGATGAAATCCCGGAGCACATGGATCTCTTACTTAAAGACCTGCGCGCTCAGGGCTTACTTCGTTAGCATCTTCCGGACGATGGTGGCGGTTGCGTTCGGTTGCGAGGCAATAAACTTATACGCCTGCTGACTCATCTTTTTCAGTTGCTCGCGGTTATCCAGTAAACTCAAAATATACGTCGCGGCAAAAAACTCATCTTCGAAGCACTTCCCACCTTCCTGCTTTACCAACTCATCTGCTTCGGGGTTTTTATAGTACTGATTTCCGAAAAAGACCGGTACCCCAAAAGCAGCGGCCTCCAGAATATTGTGTAACCCTTTGCTGTGGAAACCTCCACCCACTACCGCAATATCGCCGTAACGGTATAAGCAGGACAGCAATCCGATACAGTCCACAATCAGCACTTGTGCTTTATACACATGGGAAGGCGTTGTTTCATTCAGGCCTGAATACAAAATGGCCTGCGGGAAAAGTTCCCTTATTTGTGGTACGCGCTTCAAATCGTGCGGTGCTATGATGATTTTCGTGTCTTTATTTTTAATGGAAATAATCTCGGCGATACGTTCTTCTGTTTCCCACGAACTTCCAAAAATTACAATGCGCTGCTTATTCTTAAACTGAGAAATATATGGGATTTCCTGTTGGCTGTCCCGCAGCGCCTTCACCCTGTCATACCGTGTGTCACCGGTCGTCATTGAATTCTGCAAGCCCAGGCTTTTGGCAAGCGCGGTAGAATGCTGCGTCTGATGAAAAAAGAAGTCTACGTTCCGGCGCAGCTGTTTCACAAACCATTTTCCATAAGCTTTAAAGAAAACCTGTGTTTCATAAAACAAGGCAGAAACCACAAACACCTGCGCGCCTTGCTGTTTCAGCCGGCGCAGCAAATGATACCAGTAATCGTATTTAACCGTAAAGAAAATATCGGTTTTAAAAGAGGCCGTAAATTCCTGCACCCATTTCTCGGTATCAAACGGAAGGTAGCAAACAACATCAGCTATTTTATTTTTGGTAACGACATGGTCATAACCGGATGGTGAAAAAAAGGTCACTAAAATTTTATGGTGCGGATGGAGTCTTTTCAATTCTTCCAAGACCGGTAATCCTTGTTCGTATTCGCCCAAACTGGCGGCATGCATCCAGATCACCCGGTCTTCAGGCGTGAATACGGCCTGCACCGTTTCGCAACTTTGGCGCCGCCCGGCCAGGCCTTTTTTTAACTTATAATTAAAAGCAGAGCCTATTTTCATACCGGCAATCAGCAGGCGGATAAACAGGTTATAGAAAAACATCATAAGGCAGACTTTTATCTTTTCTTATATTTTAATTGCCACAGCAGAAAAGCACCTATGCTCAAGGAAGACAAAACGATGAAAGCATAAATGGTATACGGCTGCAGGACCGGTTTTCTTTCCAGCGCAACGGAAATCACTTCATAAGTAATTCCGGCAAACACAAGCATGACGAGCAGGTTGGTGTAATTTAAGAACGATACAGATCGCTGCAGAGCCGACAAAGGTCGTGCAGATTTTTCAATCAGATCTTCTCTTACACTGGAAATATACAACAGGAAAAGATGGACAGCAGTAGAAATCCCCGCGAAAATCCAAATTACATTTTTCGGCCCGAAACCATCCGGTGTACCGTTCAGATTGAAGTGAACGGGAATCTGTGCCGGCAGCTCACGAAAATGGATTAACACAATATCCCAGATGAAAATCAGCAAACAAAAAGCAGCAATTTTAATATAGGTTGTAGACTTCATATCGCGAATCGTTTCTTTTTAAAATAAACTGCGCACCATCCTGAGCCGGTGGGTATGTGTATTCAATTCTTTATTAAATATACCGGAAGAATCAATTTCATCAATCCGGACGGCGCCAAATGCGTGGATTATCTGGTGCGGGCTCAGCATGATGCCCACATGCACGATGGTTCCCTCCTCATTGTCAAAAAAAGCCAGATCGCCCGGCTGGCTTTCTTCCACAAAAGACAAAACCTCCCCGACGGCTGCCTGTGCGGCGGCTTCCCTCGGCAAAGCAATTCCGTGCAGTTTATACACCATCTGCACAAAACCGCTGCAGTCTACCCCAAAAAAACTGCGGCCGCTCCAGAGGTAAGGAACATTCAGCCATTGCTTTGCAGTATCGATAATTCCCGTTTCAGATAAAGGACCGAAAGGTTCAGTTGCCGGCTGCTCGCTGCCTTGGGATAACAACATCTTTTGTCCGGCAATTTCTGTTAAAAGAAAAGGCTCTGTAACGAGCGTACGACCCGAAGAAATTTCGCTTTCTAAATCGGCCTGCCGGTAGTGCAGCCAGCCTTCATAACCGTCAAAATCCATCCGGATGTACAGAAATTTTTGTTCGGCATCCAGCACTTCGAAGGTTTCGCCATAGAGCAACTGGGTGGTCATTTCTGACCGGTGGTCCGGCGCGGAACGTACGGCAGCAACGGAAACGCAGCAAAATCCTTTTTTCATTTTATTATTTTTTCCGTGCCATGTGCAGCCCGTCCCGGAGCGGCAAAATTACATTTTCAAAATCAGCATCGGCTGCAATCATATCATTGAGTGCCTGGATGGCTTTGGTCGCTTTCTTGTCTGCATTTTCCTGCAGGACTTTGCCGTACCATAAAACATTATCGAAAAGAAGCAGCGAACCGCTGCGAAGGTGATTCTTAAGCAGGTTGAAATAATCAGGATAGCGCTCTTTATCGGCATCTACGAAAACAAGATCAAAAATCTCGTCCGTTTCCTGCAGATAGGTGACTGCGTCCATTAACCGGAAATCTATTTGCGCGGCGTGCGGGCTCTGTTCAAAAAACTTTCTTGGTAAATAGGCGAGATCTTCATTAATATCCAGCGTAGTAATTATTCCGCTGGGCGGAAGTCCTTCAGCCAGGCACAAAGTAGCATAGCCGGTAAAGGTACCAATCTCCAGAATGCGCGCAGGTTGCATCATCTGCGAAAGAATACTCAGCAGGCGGCCTTGCTGATAACCGGAGATCATGTGCGGCTGGGTGGTCTTCTGGTAGGTTTCGCGGCGAAGTTGCTTCAGGAGGAGCGGTTCTGCAGAGGCATGTTCCTCCAGATATCGATCCATTTCCGGGCATTGTTCTTCGAAAAAGCTCATTCAGCATTGGTATTTAAACTCAAAAATACACAAATAAAACAAGAATGCCCGGCGCGGTGGCCGGGCATTGCTGCTTGTATCTAAAACACAGGCGAATTAGTTTTTCACCGGTGCAATATCCATCAGTTTCATGAATTCATCCAGCTTAGGCATAATGATGATTTCAGTTCTTCGGTTTTCGGCACGGCCTGAAACAGAAGCGTTGGTAGTTTTTGGGTTGTACTCACTACGTCCACCTGCCGTAATCCTGGATGGATTTACGCCAAATTTGGTCTGCAGGATTTTAGCCATGGAAGTTGCACGCAGGGCAGAAAGATCCCAGTTGTCTTTTGGCAGGTTCGCAGAGTTCAGCGGCACGTTATCAGTGTTACCCTCGATCAGTACGGAATAGGTGTCATAATCATTAATTACCTGAGCTACTTTCCCCAGAACTTCCTGAGCCGCCGGCAGCACGTTGTAATCACCTGTCTTATACAGCATTTTGTCGGACAGGGAAATCATTACCACCCCTTTCAGTACTTTCACCTGTACATCATTATCTGCGATGTTATCCAGGGAACGCTTCAGTTTATTAGACAAAGCCAGGTTCAGGCTGTCATTTTTCGCGTTGGTGGAAATCAGTTGCTTGATATATTTGTTGGAAGAGTTAATCTCGCCAATCAGCTTATCAATATTGGCCGAACCTGCACCCTGGTTGGAAAGGCAGGCATCCAGTGAGGTTTTAAGGGCATCGTTTTGTCCTTTTAATAATGAATTTTCACTGGCGAGGCCGGAATTGGCAGCTTTAAGATCCTGAATTTCGCGTTGTCTTTCTCCTACATTGGTGATACATTGGTTGTAATTCTCATTCAATGCATCAAACTGTTTCTTGCTGACGCAGGACGTGGTGAAAATGGCCAGGCCCAGTACAGCTCCTAATTTTGCTAATTTCATATTGATTTTATTTAGTCATCCAAAAATAAAGAAATCGTTTTAAACGGAACGAGTATCTTTGTGAAATCTGATTAAAATAACCTTAAATTGCTTAATTCAGCTCGTTTTCAGGACGCTTTGTCACAAATTTTACCGGATTTTCGCGCAAAGAAATTTTTAATTGCCGTGAGCGGCGGTGTGGATTCAATGGTTCTCGCTCATTTGTGTAAAGAAACTGCTCTCGACATGGAAATTGCGCACGTGAATTACGGCCTGCGCGGTGAACACTCTGAGCTTGACGAAAAGCTGGTGCAGGCTTTCGCGGCAAAATATCAGATTCCGCTTCATATATATAAGGTATCGGAAAAAGATAACCGGCCGGAAGGTTCCATTCAGGAATGGGCGCGGGACCTCAGGTATTCTTTCTTTAAGGAGAAAAGAGAAAAAGCGGAACTGGATTATATTCTGACAGCACATCACTTAAATGATCAGCTGGAAAGTTTTCTCATTAATTTGTCCAAGGCGAGCGGAATTACCGGCCTGTGCGGAATTCCGGCGCAGAACGGAAAGGTGATTCGTCCGTTATTGCATTTCACGAAAGAAGCATTATATCAGTATGCCGCACAATATCAGGTTCCGTTCAGAGAAGATCATACGAATCAGGAAAATTATTATCTAAGGAATAAAATCAGAAATAAGATTGTCCCGGAATTGAATACCCTCAGTCCGGTTTTCATGGAAAACTTTAGTAAAAGCCTGGACTTGCTGGTGCAGGCGCGGGATTTCATTAGAACGGAAACAGCAGCGAAAGCACAGGAGCTTATCACCAAAAATAATGAAAGCGTACTTTTAAACAGAAAAGATTTTCTGGCGCTTTCTTCATTGATGCAATATGAACTGCTCCAGACTTACAACTTTCACAGCGCGAAGGAAATAAAGAAAATATGCGAAGCAGAAACCGGAAAAGTATTTTATTCCGCAACGCATTGGCTGCAAATCGACCGGAAACAATTTATTATTAAAGAGCGGACCCAGGAAAAAACGGAACAGCCGGAAGAGATTTTAATTTTAAATGACAGCTTTAGCTTGCCGGCAGAAATTACTGAAGAAATAAAAACACTCGGAAATGTTTCCTGGACTTTCGATGCAGATATGCTTACATTTCCGCTCAAACTGCGGAAACCAAGCGCAGGCGACGTCCTTTATCCCACCGGAATGACCGGCAAAAAGAAAATTTCAAAATTTTTTAAGGATGAAAAAATCCCTATTTTAGCCCAGCAAAAAATTTGGCTGCTCTGCGATGCCACAGATTCCCTGCTGGGAATCCTTCCCTACCGCCAGGACCGGCGACACCAAACCCACAAGAAAACCACACGGGTTTACGAGGTGAAGATCTGACACCGCAACGGCTACAAACCCAACCATCCTTATGAAATTACAGAAATGGCTGCTTTTGGCAGCACTGTTTATTTTTCAGGGCATCTTCGCCCAGATCAAAGATCCCGTTAAATTTAAATACGAAATCAAATCCCTGCCGAATGCAGAATACGAAGCCATTCTGACGGCCACGATTGATAAGAACTGGCACATTTACTCCCAGGACCTGCCGGAAGATTCCGGAATTCCTACTGAAATGAAAGTGACCTCTCCGCAAGGAGTTACTCTTATTGGCAAAGTCGTGGAGGTAGGGAAAAAGCACGATGAGTTTTCGGAAGCCTTCGGAGCGCAGATCGTGTATTATTCCAATAAAGTTCTTTTCAAGCAGAAATTTAAACTTAAAAACCCTGCCGCACCAGCGACCGTTGTTGCGGAGATCACCTATCAAACCTGTGATGACCGTGTCTGCCTGGCGCCCAATACGCTGGAGTTTGAACAAAAAGTGAGTCCGGCTGCAGCTACCGCACAGGAAGAAACGGTTGTGGCAGATGAAGCTGAACAAACCGCTACACTTGCTGAAGATTCGGTTACGGTATCCGAAACTACTAGCACAGACACTCTGGCAGCAGTATCGGCAGCGCCGAAAGCAGATGAAGGACTGAAAGTATCCAGTCTGGATTTTGAAAATCCCGAAACCGACTGTGGCGTGGAAGCTCCGCAGAACTCCGAAAACTTCTGGACCTATTTGTTATTAGGTTTCTTTGGAGGACTGATTGCGCTGCTTACTCCCTGCGTATTCCCGATGATCCCGCTGACGGTTTCCTTCTTCACGAAAAGCGCTGCGGATAAAGACAAAGGAAAACGCGATGCCTTTATTTACGGCTTTTTCATCCTGCTGATTTTTGTATTGCTGAGCGTGCCGTTCCATATTATTGACGGAATTGCCGGAAACATTTTCAATCAGATTTCCACCAGCGTGTGGCTGAATATCGCTTTCTTCATTATATTCCTGTTTTTTGCAGGAAGCTTCTTCGGATATTATGATATTACGCTGCCAAGTTCCATCGCGAATAAATCGTCGCGCGCGGAAGATGCCGGCGGCATTATCGGTATTTTCTTCATGGCACTCACGTTGGTCATCGTATCTTTCTCCTGCACCGGACCAATTCTGGGTAGTTTATTGGGCAGTGCGGTGACCGGTTCCGCGGATGTACCGATGTTGCTCACCTTTGCACTGGCCGGTTTCGGGCTGAGCTGGGCACTGGTGTTCGGATTGCTGGCCCTGTTCCCGCAAGCGCTGCAAAGCCTGCCAAAATCCGGCGGCTGGATGAATACGGTGAAGGTTGTTTTAGGTTTTATCGAACTTGGGCTGGCTCTGAAATTTCTCTCCAAAGCGGATTTGGTTTCCAAAACATTCCTGCTGAAGCGTGAATTGTTTATTGTTCTTTGGATCGTGATCTCCGTAGGATTGGTTCTGTATCTGTTCGGGCTGATCCGTTTCCCGCATGACGACAAAAAAGCAAAGATTGGTCTGGGCCGCAAAGTAATTGGTGTGCTGGGAATTGGTTTCGTGATATATCTGATCCAGGGTTTAATTCCGTCCGAGCGCCCAAAACTCCAGTACCTGAGCGGAATCCTGCCGCCGATCAACGTGAGTTATTTCCACAAAGAAGGTGATGGTATTCTGGGAATGCATCCGTCGCACGATTATTATGAGGCGATTGAACTGGCGAAGAAAGAGAACAAACCGTTGCTTATTGACTTTACCGG
Organism: Kaistella sp.; assembly: GCA_032057205.1. GTDB lineage: Bacteria > Bacteroidota > Bacteroidia > Flavobacteriales > Weeksellaceae > Kaistella. Next base: position 74,824 of record DAMCFT010000009.1, on the reverse strand, counting down.
TTACGGTTGTGAGAACTGCCGAAAGATGGAAGAATTTGTGTGGAGCGAGCCGGACATTCTGCCAATCCTGCAAAATGAAGTAATTCTGGCCTCGCTGTACGTGGATGATAAGGAGATGCTGCCCGAAGATCAGCAAACCTCGGTAGACATGGGCAACGGACAGAAGAAAAAGATTAAAACCATCGGCGATAAATGGAGTCTGTTCCAGCAGATTAACTTTAATAATAATTCTCAGCCGCATTATGTGCTGGTCTCACCGCAAGGCAAAGTAATCAATACGCCGGTTTCCGGATATATGCCGAAAGAGGACTTTAAAGCCTTCTTAGAATGTGGTATCGGACATTTTAACAAGAGCAAATAATAAAACTTGCAATGAATTAAATAGAGCCAGGCTTGATGCCTGGTTTTTTTGTGATAACGAAATTCCTTTTTCATCTGCTTGAGGTTGCCGTTACACGTGAAAACAGAAATATTTCTTCTTCGCAAATTTTGCAGAGAATATAGCACTTATTCTCCGCAGAGAATTTTATTGATGAGCGAAAAACTTGTTTTCGGTTTAATAATGTGATAGGACGAAGCGTGCAATTAACCCTGATCGGAATCTCGTATTTAAACGAGACGAGCTGGCACTCTTTTGCGGAACATCAGGAATCAAAAGATACAGTGGAGCGTATCTCGTCATGCTAACGAGGCGGCGCCAAAAAATTCCGCCAACACAAAAAATCCGCCCGGCAAAAGCCGAACGGATTTCCTATTTATTATGAAAAGAATGTTTCTTACATCATGCCCGGCATTCCGCCGCCACCCATTGGCATGGCAGGTTCATCCTTGGCTACTTCAGTGATCACACATTCGGTGGTCAGCAACATTCCGGCAACAGAAGCTGCGTTTTCCAGCGCGACACGTACTACTTTTGTCGGGTCAATGATTCCCGCTTCGAACATGTTTACGAATTCTTCATTTTTCGCGTTGAAACCGAAGTCACCGTTTCCTTCTGCCACTTTGGCAACGATTACGGAACCTTCTCCACCGGCGTTGGCTACAATCTGACGAAGCGGTTCCTCAATCGCACGCTTCACGATTTTGATTCCGGTGTTCTCGTCCATATTTGCACCCTCTACGTTCAGCGCCGCAATGCTTCTTACCAGCGCTACTCCACCGCCAGGCACGATTCCTTCTTCCACCGCTGCACGCGTTGCATGAAGGGCATCATCTACACGGTCTTTTTTCTCCTTCATTTCTACTTCAGAAGCAGCACCCACGTACAGTACGGCAACACCACCAGCCAGCTTAGCCAGTCTTTCCTGAAGTTTTTCTCTATCGTAGTCAGAAGTTGTGGTTTCCATCTGCGCTTTGATCTGGTTTACACGGCCTTTGATCTGCGCTTCGTCGCCACCACCGTTAACGATGGTTGTATTGTCCTTATCGATTACTACTTTTTCAGCAGTACCCAACATTTCCAGTGTTGCATTTTCCATAGTGAAGCCACGCTCCTCGGAAATTACCTGCCCACCAGTCAGGATGGCGATATCTTCCAGCATTGCTTTTCTGCGGTCTCCGAAACCTGGCGCTTTCACAGCAGCGATCTTCAAGGAACCACGCAGTTTATTTACTACCAACGTGGCCAGTGCTTCACCTTCAACTTCTTCAGAAATAATCAACAGTGATTTTCCAGCCTGTGCTACCGGTTCCAATACGGTCAGCAATTCCTTCATGGAAGAAATTTTCTTTTCAACCAAAAGGATGTAAGGGTTTTCCAGTTCGGTTACCATTTTCTCCGGGTTGGTTACAAAATAAGGAGACTGGTATCCGCGGTCGAACTGCATTCCTTCTACTACATCCACAGTAGTATCCGTTCCTTTTGCTTCTTCCACGGTGATAACGCCTTCTTTTCCAACTTTACCAAATGCTTCTGCGATCAGCGTACCTATGGTGTCATCGTTATTGGCTGAAATAGCAGCTACCTGCTTGATTTTATCTGAAGTATCGCCAACTTCCTGAGACTGAGACTTCAGGTTTTCCACCACAGCAGAAACAGCTTTGTCGATTCCTCTTTTCAGATCCATTGGGTTAGCGCCTGCAGCTACGTTTTTCAGACCTTCGCGAACGATTGCCTGCGCAAGTACAGTTGCAGTTGTCGTACCATCACCGGCGATGTCGTTGGTTTTGGAAGCTACTTCCTTCACCATCTGAGCACCCATGTTTTCTACTTTATCCTCGAGCTCGATTTCTTTTGCTACGGAAACCCCGTCTTTTGTTACGTGCGGTACACCGAAGGATTTTTCGATCACTACGTTGCGGCCTTTCGGTCCGAGGGTTACTTTCACGGCATTAGCCAAAGCATCCACTCCGCGCTTCAATGCATCTCTTGACTCCACGTCAAATTTTATTTCTTTTGCCATATCTTTTATATGCTTTATGCATTAAGCTTTATGCTATACGCTTGCTCAATGCTGGTTTAATTTTTCTTTTAATATGGTTGATTTTTTCAACAGAATCTGAAGATTCAGTTTGGTCAATATATCCCAAATCTGTCCCCAGTATTAGCAGATATTCTGCCTCACAGCAGGAACCTAACGCAATATTTAGAAAATGACCAAACTCTTTATCAGAATTTCGGCCACAACCTTCACTAATGTTGGTAGGGACAGAAGCCGCTGCACGGCGCAATTGTAAGGTTAAGTTAAACTGCTCCTCCCGTGGAAATAGACGAGATATTTTATAAATATGCAAAACAAAGTTGTGACTTAACTGCCAAACTTCATAATTTTTAAAATCTCTCATGCTCCAGGTTTAAACGCCTCATTACGCGGTATGTCGCGTACGGCATATAGCTTACTGCCTACTGCTATTTCTACTAGCCAATAATTCCCAGCAGATCTCCCTCTTTTACGATCAGATAATCTTTTCCGTCCAGTTTAAGCTCAGAGCCAGAATACTTGCCATACAACACTTTGTCTCCTACCTGTACAGTGGTCGGCTCATCTTTTTTACCTGGTCCCACAGCCACCACGGTTCCTTCCTGTGGTTTTTCTTTAGCTGTATCGGGGATGATAATACCTGAAGCGGTCGTGGTTTCAGCGGCAGTAGGCTCCACAAGCACGCGGTCTGCCAAAGGTTTGAAATTTACTGACATATCTCTTAATTTTTAGTTAGTTCGACCTTGCTCTGCACTAAATATATGCCAGTGACAGTCAGTGGAAAATATGACACCCTTTAGGTGATTTCACCTGTAAATTTGGCAGTGAAAAATTAATATCTTTAAGCCGACTAAAATTATATATAATGAAAAGACTCTACCTGTTCATTGCGATACTGATTGCCGGTTTATCTTTTGGCAGTATAAAAGATAAGATTTTTGTTGATCCGGCCATATCTTCTATCCGTTTCGGAGATGCGCCTTCCGCAAAATCATTCCATATATACAGTCATGGCAAACCGGGCGCTCTTTATATAGATAACCAATGGCGAAATGCTGAGCAAATCGCAGCATTATTTAAGAACAGATTAAAGGATTCAAGCGAACTGTACATCTACGGTTGCAACTTCGCTCAGGGAAAAGAGGGCGCACAGGCGGTGGCTGCCCTTGAAAAACTTTTGTCGGTGAAGGTTTCAGCTTCTGCCAATATTACCGGTGAAGACGGAGATTGGAAGATGGAAACAGGCAGTAATGAACATGTTCTAATTCCTGTTGAGTTCAAAGGAAATCTCCAGCTGGATAAAGTACATTACCTGAATCCGATGACGGTCAGCAAATATGATAATTCTACCATTTCGGAAGAATTTATTTATTTATCGACGCCGTCTGTTTCAACGATAACAATTAAAATGGCCTTTGGTTCCGGTGTAGGCTTTCCAAGAATAGGCGTTACCAATTTAACAACTTCAACAGAAGCCATTATCACAGACGGAAATATTCCTTTGAGCAACGCTAATCCGGTCCGGATCAGATTTTTAAAAACAGACAATACCATACTTCCACCGGGCCAAACTCCTGTGACCGTTCCTTATGCACAAGCAGGGACCATCATTAGCGGAACCGTTGAAGGCCTCATTTTCACCTCCACTGAAAACTTTTACGTGAATTATCGTGCGCGATCCAATAACCAAGCAGGCACTGTAATGACAAAAGGCAACGCCGCGCTGGGCAAAGAATTCCGCTGGGGCGGCACACCGATCCAATTTCAAACGACTGTACCTGAAATCGGAACAATGCTGTCTGTAATGGCTACCGAGGACAATACCACTGTTTTTATCTCCAATATGGACCCCGGGGTCAGCTTTTATAACGGGGCAGCACCCGCTTCCCCGCTTACGGGACCAAGTATCAGCAAGATTTTAAATAAAGGACAATCATTTATACTCTATGCGCCGGTTAAAACAGGAAGCCGCACAAAACAGGATGACGGTTGGCTCGGCGCCAAAGTGCTGGCTGACAAAAACATTAGCGTGGTGGTAGGAGGCATTATGCAGCAAGGCGGAGCCGGCGACAATCGCGATATAGGCATCGATCAATTAGTGCCAAAAACGCAGTTAGGCCTGGAGCATGTAGTGATGCAGGGAAATGGGGACATTGCTGAGCTGGTGGTGGTAGTGGCTGCTTATGATAACACGCAGGTATTTGTGAATGGCGGAACCTCTGCCGTTGCCACTTTAGCCACAGCAGGAAACTGGACTGTCATACCGGCATCCTCTTTTGTTAATAATAATATGTTTGTAAGAACAACGCAGCCTGCCTATATTTTTCAGAAAATATTTGGAGGCACTGCAACAAATACAAACAATCTCATGTTTATTCCACCCATCGATTGCTTCGGGCAAAAGACGGTAGATCTGATTCCGGACCCCAGAAGAATTGGTGCTACTGCATATGCAGGAACTAAACTGGTAATTTTGGCTGCGGCTGGAGCTGCAAATACACCGCAAGTACTGCAGAGCGGAACCCCTTTGGCCACGCCGGCTGCCGGAACAGTGTCAGGTCTTAGCAATTGGGTGACGTACCGCTATGATCTGGGTACGAACAATGGCAACATTAAGATTACCTCAGCCGGTGCCATACAGGCAGAACTTTTCGGAGCCGATGGTGCTGCCGGATTTGGCGGCTACTATTCCGGTTTCGGAAAATCACCTGTTGCTGCTATTACCATTAATAACTCGTACGGTTACCCCTGTGTCAAAACCAGCACGCTCACCACTCAATCTGGTGCCGGCTATACTTATCAATGGTATCGCAACAATGTTGCTATCCCGGGAGCCACGGGTAACACCTACACTTTTACGCCAGCGAACGATGCCAATCCGGCAAGTTATTATGTAATCGCAACGGTACCCGGCGGGTGCACCATCCGGTCCAATGAAGTGATCAGCCAGGTTTGCCCTTGTCCGAAACCAGGTGCAACCGGGACCCCAGTTGCCACAGATTTCGGCATCAGTTCCCGTGCGCAGAGAAATACAGCTAACTGGCCAAAAGATGTACCCAATGGGTTTATAGCGCTGGAAGCGGAAAATAAAGGTTTCGTGATTACCCGTATGGCAGAACCGGAAACCGCAATTTCAAATCCGGTTGAAGGTATGCTAGTGTATGACACTACAGATGATTGCCTGAAACTGTATAATGGCACCAGCTGGAAATGTATCAAACAAACCTGTAACGACTAAATCATGAAAAAAATAATCATCTGCTTTTTTATAAGCTCGTTTGCCACTGCGCAGATTGCAATTGGGAAAGAAAATAATAACCCGGCTGCCCTGCTGGACTTTCCGGCCGGAACTACCAAGGGAATTATTTTGCCTGCGATAGTCAACACCACCAATGTTGTTTCTGCTGTACCGGGCACCCTGGTTTTTGATCGCGCTAGTTTGAAAGTTCGCTACAACAACGGTTTTTGGCGGGACCTGACAGACGGTACCGGTGTAAATCCGCCGTATGTTGCAAGCCCCGATCAGGCAGATGCTAAAGTAGTATTGGGCAGTGATACTTCTGCGGCAGACGGTGTTTTAATTCTCGAATCAAACACGAAGGCACTGGTCTTACCTCATATTATAAATCCGGTAACCAACGTGAAATCTCCAGTCGCCGGAATGATTTGCTATGATCCCGGAAAGAAAATGATGATGGTATATGATGGCCAAAAATGGTATTTCTGGAATTAAAGGAAATATCCAAACACACCAAACTAATTAATACCGGAATTTTTTGGAAATAAATTTATTATTAACAGATTGAGTTCAGTGTAATACTGGACTCTTCTGTTTACATTTAAAGCGAAAGTAAACAGATCACGTCGCAGGATTATCAATCTAAGTAGAAACTTCTTATTTGGGAATGTCATACTTATTCTATAGATTTACTTAAAACCATCAATTATATGAATCGAAATTTACATTTGTTCAGAAAGGCAGAAAACAAAAGTTTACTTTCCGGACGTTCGTGGTATTCCAAAGTGTTAGCCGCACTGCTTATTTTTATTTTTGGCTATGTATCTGCGCAAATTAAAAAACTGGACCCGCGTTTTGAAACTTTAATTAACGAATCTAAAAACTGGGCACAGCGCGGAGATGCAGCTCAAAAACAGCAAGAGTTAGAAAAGGAGTTACAACTTGATACGCATCTTGTGGTAACCGGAAAGGGAGCGCAAAAAATGTATTCCTGTATTGTATATACAAATGCGCCGGAGCATTTGCGGACAAAGGGAGTTTTGGTACAATCTGTACTGCCAAAATTTGTAACCGCCATGGCTACGCTTGCAGATATTGAACAAATGAGCAAGATGCCTGAGGTAACCGCCATTGTTGCGCCTGCTTTTGATGAACTTCATAATGATGTGAGCCGAATCCAGTCGGGTGCACAACTATTACAACAAGGCGTTTTAAACAATACAAGCTACACAGGCCAAGGAGTATTGGTAGGGGTATACGATTCCGGGATCGACTGGAAACACCCTACCTTCAGAGATCTGGCGGACCCAACAAAGAGTCGTATTGTAAGCATTTGGGACCAAACGCTCACACCGATTACCGGGGAGAACAGTCCCGCCGGTTTTAACCGCGGCGTTGAGTATACCCGTGCAGATATTGAAGCAGAATTAAAAGGAACAAAAACAGGGTTTGTCCGTCAGAAAGACATCAATGGGCACGGCACTCACGTGGCAGGTACTGCCGCAGGAAACGGGGGCGGCCTGGCAGATTACCGTCATGCGGGCTTCGCTTCGAAAGCTGATATTGTTTTCGTGAAAGGCGGTGATGGTTCCTTCCCGCAAACAAATACGATCGATGCCATTACCTATTTCCAGCAGGTTGCCACAGCATTAAACAAACCTATTGTTATTAATATGAGTATTGGTGGACAAGGTTCTGCTCATGACGGAACCTCGCCGCATGAACTTGCTATTGATAATTTTACCGCATCCGGACCAGGGAGAGTAAGTGTTATTTCAGCAGGAAATGACTATGGGAAAAACATTCATCGAAAAATGGAAATAGCCGGTTCCCAAACAGCTTCTTTTGAGCTCACCTCAGCAAACAATACCACAGCGAATGTATTTAGTTTTTATATGTATGCTGACAAAGATACAGACCTAACCGCCAAACTGATAGCGCCGGACGGGCTGGAATACGCTGCACCTGTATCCAATACCACCACGACAGATCTGATGCAGAACAACTTTAAAGCTACTATTTACAACTATGTTTCCGCCGCTAATAATAAACGGTACATTCAGGTAGTTATTGCGCGCAATGGCAGCAACACAGCTAATGCAGCAGGAACATATACGATTAAACTTGAAAATAGCAGTACTGAAACTGTAACCGTGCATGGTTACAAAGTAAGTGAAGGCGCTGCCACGACGTTAACGGATGCTGACAATGAATATATTGTAGGTTCGCCCGGAAATGCTACGTCGGCCATAACAGTAGCCTCTTACATTGGCCGTTTAACATGGTACAAAACTGCCACTCCTCCGGGTGGATATGTTACAAATAACACTATTGCGGAAGGCATTTCCTCTTTCAGTGCGCAAGGACCGCGCACGGACGGCTTCCTAAAACCGGATCTGGCTGCTTCCGGGCAGAATGTTATTTCGGCCATGTCTGGTGATGCATTGCTTTCTTCCAGCTCCAGTGATAATGTAGATGGACAATATTACCGCAAAAACCAGGGGACCAGCATGTCGGCGCCGGGCGTCGCAGGAGCGGTTGCGCTGCTACTGCAGGCGAACCCACAACTTACGGCTGCGCAGGTAAAAGAAAGACTGCAGCAAAATGCACGTCAGGAAGAAATTACAGGAGAGGTTCCGAATACCCGCTGGGGATATGGCAAACTGGATATTTATAAAGCAGTTGCAGACGAAACAGGCTGCAAAACTTCGGAAATGGAAACCATTATCTATGATAAACAGTTTTACGTCAACAGTGATGATCAAAACAGTACAAGCACCGGGCAAATATTCGCCGTTCGCTTTACGCCGGCACGTACCGGAAAACTAGGATCGGTTTTGGTGTACACAGGATCCGGCAACCCTTCTGATATCCCGCTCACCTTCCAGGTTCGAAAGGTGGAAGCGGGCAAACCCGGAACCGTATTGGCTACGAAAGTCATTAATTCCCTGGTTAACAATATCCAAAGAAGTGCCTGGAATGCGATCGATCTTTCTGAATTTAATCTCGACGTGACCACAGGAGAAGATTTCTTCATTACATTAGACGCTTCAGCCGGCTCGATGCCGCTCAGACGCGAAAAAGTGGAACCGGATAACCGCAGTTTTTATTCTACTGATCAAGGAGCTACCTGGCAGCTTTCAGAATCAGATTACAGAATCCGGGCGGTTGTGTACGAGCATCTTCCGCAGGTAAAAGCGCTGGCAATTAATGATGCTGAGGTATCTCAGCAGATTTCTGCAGGGAAAAACTATATGGTTAGCGCCTGCGATCTAATTGCAAGAATTGAAACAGAAAACATCGCGGCTACCCAACTAAAAGCAGCAGTATGGCTCAGCAATCCCGATATTACACACGTTGCACGACGGTACGGAATATCTGGTGTTGCCGGAAGTACCGCAGCCGGCAAAGTCACCCTCTATTTTACACAAGCAGAGTTTGATGCCTATAATGTGAACAACACGAAAAAGTTGCCGGCGTCCCCCAACGATACTGAAGGGATGAACAATATGTTAGTGGATGTTTATGCAGGAACCAGCAATGACAATTCCGGCCAAGTTGCCAGTTTCACGAATGGCTTTTCAACAGTTGCTCCAGGTGCAGACCATATCAGATGGAACCCTACTTATGGCTATTGGGAGGTTGATGTTACTATAACAGGAGAGGCCGGTCTGTTTGTTCGTACCTCCTCATCACTGGGAGTTGCACAAATCGACAAAGCGCTGATTTCTGTGTACCCTAACCCTGTGAAAGATATGCTCAATATTAACCATCCTTCTAAACAAATTACAGTTCGTGTTTTTGATATGAGTGGAAAACGGGTGTATCAGGAAATCAGCAAGGACCAAAAATCTTTCAATGTTTCACAACTTCCAAAAGGAGTATATACCGTAGAACTAACTGATCATCAAAATCAAAAAACTTCGGTTAAGATTATAAAGCAATAACATCTATTACCTAACTTCTAAAAAGGCTGCCTCACATGGGCAGCCTTACTTTTTTGCAGCATCATCAGTTTCCTGAAAGCTGTCATTCACTTCCGCGACATGCGTTAGCAATTCCGGAAAGAAATCATGAAAATAAACCTCGAGTTCGTCTTTGTAATACAGAAATAAATCATGCACCGCCAGGTTTTTTTCCAGATACATGGCTTTGTTCAAGACATTCTGCATCGCGTACTTAATTCCGAGTTCTGTCCGGTATTGGTTGAGCCATTGGTCGCGTTCCATGCTTTCCAGCATGCGCAGCAGGCCGGGCGGTAGTAAAGACTGATGATTTCGTAACGCCTGACAAACCCGCGCCGTATGTTCCCGCAGTTCATGCTCCTGTAATCCATTGGCTAAAAAATAATCCATGGCCACATCCACAAAAGCGCCGGCGTACAAACGAACAAGCGGGCTAAAGAGTTTCTTCGCTTCATGAATGACCGGGTGCGCATCCGTGAATGTGTCAATCGCGCGGTGCAGCCGGATTCCCTGTTGAATTTCGGCGGGATATAAGAACCGGTCTTTATTTCGGATAAAATCCTGCAGGAACTGACCCACAATCTGCGGATCGCTGTAGGAAAGATAAGAGTGCGCCAGGTAATTCATAGTTTCATTTTCACCCCTGTTAGCGCTTTAAGCGCTAACAGGCTATTTCATTTACACCTGATAATTGCGCAAACATTCAAGAAAGTTTTCGCAATCATCAAACAGTTCACACACTTTGGCACTTTCTACCAAAGAATTATTATCATTTAAGATGTCTTTCAGAGAACAATACTTATAAGAAAGAAGATCAGTTTTAATGGAGTGCTTCACAGGATTTTTATTAATATACAATATAGAATTCAGCAAATATATTTCTGTCATAACTTCTTTTCGTCTAAAAGCAAGCTCAAATAATTTCCCTGTTCTCCCATAGTTTTTATTTATTGCCTGTGTATAGCTGTTAAATACATTAGAAAATTGCTTACTTACGATTGCCTCAACCGCATATTGCTGCTTATTGGGAAATGCCGCCCGAATTTCTTTTTCGGTTTTTATTTCAACCAATAAATGGAAATGATTCTGCATTAAACAGTAGCTGTAGAATTTGGCAACAGGCTTTATTTTCTCTTCAAGTAATTTCAGGAAATAAAAATAGTTCCTGTCTTCAAAAAATAAGGTGCCGCCGTTGATACCGCGATTGTACACGTGGTAGTAACGTTCAGGCTGCAAAAAAATGGCAGAACTCATTTTTTTTATTTGATTATTAGATTTGTTACTGCTGTTAGAGCTTGGACCTCTGTTAGAGCTTTGAGCTCTAACAGAGGTAGAATCCGTAAAGTTTTAATTCCCTCCTGTCTTTCCGTTGAAAGAATTGCATTGCAGGAACATATTTTCAACACTCGCACCCCTATTAGAGCTTTGAGCTCTAACAGAGGTAGAATCCGTAAAGTATTAATTCCCTCCTGTCTTCTCCGTTGAAAGAATTGCATTTCAGCAACATATTTTCAACACTCGCACCTCTGTTAGAGCTTTGAGCTCTAACAGAGGTAGAATCCGTAAAGTTTTAATTCCCTCCTGTCTTTTCCGTTGAAAGAATTGCATTGCAGCAACATATTTTCAACGCTTGAACCCCTGTTAGAGCTATGAGCTCTAACAGGGGTCAATTAAAACAACAACTCATGAAAATCCTCGATCTTGCTCACTTCCACCAGCTGAATTCCGTATTTCTTCTTCGGAATCTTATTCAGATTTGAAAGGAAAATCCGCTCATAACCCAGTTTCTCCGCCTCCGAGATGCGTTGTTCAATTTGTGGCACCGGACGGATTTCCCCGCTCAGGCCTATTTCGCCGGCAAAACAGTAATGTTCCGAAATGGCTATATCTTCATTGGAAGATAAAATAGAAGCCACCACCGCCAGATCCAGTGCAGGATCGCCGGTTTTGATTCCGCCGGTAATATTCAGGAAGACGTCTTTTGCGCCCAGCTGAAAACCCGCGCGCTTTTCCAGTACGGCCAGCAGCATATTCAGTCGCTTGGCATCGAAACCGGTACAGCTTCGCTGCGGCGTTCCGTACACGGCCGTACTCACCAGTGCCTGAATTTCAATCAGCATGGGGCGGTTTCCTTCCAGCGTAACGGCCACGGAGTTTCCACTCAGTTCTTCGAATTTCTTTGTAATTAAAATTTCTGACGGATTTTTAATCTCCTTCAGACCCTGCGATACCATTTCATAGATACCAATTTCGGCCGTGGAACCAAAACGGTTCTTGGACGAGCGCAGTAAGCGGAACAGATGGTTCCGGTCACCATCGAAGTTGAGCACCACATCCACCATGTGCTCCAGCACTTTGGGTCCGGCAATCTGCCCGTCTTTTGTAATGTGTCCTACCAGGAACACCGGCGTGTTGGTATCTTTGGCAAACTTGATGATTTCATTGGAGCATTCCCGAATCTGGGAAACCGTTCCCGGCGAACTTTCAATCTGATGCGACTGCAGGGTTTGGATCGAATCTATAATCACGAAATCAGGCTTTAATTTTCGTGCTTCATGCAGAATTTTATCCACCGATGTTTCCGTAAAAAGAAAACAATTCGGGTTCTGCAAATCGGTCAGGCGGTCTGCCCGCATTTTAATTTGCGACGCGCTTTCCTCTCCCGAAACATACAGGATTTTCTTTTTCATCTTCAGCGCCAGCTGCAGCAATAGCGTTGATTTTCCGATGCCGGGCTCCCCACCGATCAGCGTCACGGAACCGAGCACAATACCGCCGCCCAGCACACGGTTGAGCTCCTCCGAAGGCGTTGCAATGCGCGGCTCTTCCTGCGTTTCCACCTCGATGATATTAATGATATGCTGCCGCGAGCGCTCCGCCATACTGCGGGCCGGTGCTTTTTCCACGATTTCCTCCACCAGGGTATTCCACGCGCCACAATTTTTACACTGTCCCAGCCACTGCGGATACTGCGCACCACAGTTCTGGCAGAAATATGCCGTTTTCAATTTTGCCATACTGCGAATTTCCTGATTTTTTTTGAAATGAAACAGGTAAATAATAAGGAGCAGGAAAAGCGGTTCTTTCTTTCACACAACGTCGGGCTATCCGCTGTATCTCCCGGCAGCGCTGACACGCTGCCGCGAGGATGCCACTTCCATCCCGGCTATTTTTGCAAAGCCGTTCTTCAGTGGAAATGCCGAAGATTCGGCTATTTGGATTTTTCGCCTGCCAGATTCACCGGCAGTAATTTCAACAAGTACACCGAATTTCGCTGCAGTTGATAACCCGCCGCAAACATAAAACCGGCCAGCCAGAACAAATTCAGCCACGACACATCATAAAACTCTGCCAGCAGAAACGCCGCAGAAACCGTAAGCCACGCGCTCAGAAATATAAAATTTGCCACGTGCCTGTTCCGAAAACCCACTTCCGGCGTCGGAAAAATTACAAAGCTCAGCTGCGCAAGCACGCTTCCGGCCAGCAAATCAATAATATGATGCTGGAAGGTAGTGAGCGTGGACAATCCCACTAAAATCAGCCAGCCGGCAATCGCATACCTCCATTTGGAATGCTGATATCCCAGCACCGTCCAGAATGCAAAAGCTAGCGCCACGTGGAGCGAAGGCGCTTGGTTGTACGGATCGTCTACCGCCTGCAATAACCAGAAGAATAAGCGGAATGCCGGTTCGGGTACTTCGGGTCTTGATACAGAGTATTGCAGCGGGAAGAGTAGAAAACATAATCCCGCCACCAGCGTTATGAAAATAAGGCGCTTTAGATAAAGAAACAGTTCCTCTCTTGTTTTTATTTGAAGGAACACAAAACAGAAAAAAAAACCACTGGAGAGGTAGGGTATAATTGTCCACGGCAGAAAGGGAATATAATTCTCAAAAGAAAATGCAAAGGAAGGCACCCGCTGCAGGGAGGAGGCATACCATAACGACCCCATGTACACCACCCCAAAAATAATGGAGAACAGCAAAAGCGCCCAGACATTAATTGAAATCTTATTTTTTTTCATGCATGAAGTAAGAATATATCAGGAAGCGGCACGCCGCAGTTTTCGTTCTGAAAAACAGGTGAGTCTTCGCCATCACAGCAAAAAAGCCGCCAGCTTCTACTTGTCTGTAATTTTTCAAGCGAAGGCCGAAGAAATTAAAAACCGATTAACAGAGTCATTATTTGCCCTGTCTTTCAAAATCCCCTAACTTTGCGCAAACCAAATCTAATGAGTAAAAAGAACACGAAATATATTTTCGTTACGGGCGGTGTTACGTCCTCACTGGGTAAGGGAATTGTAGCAGCATCACTGGGTTTACTTCTTAAATCACGCGGCTTCAACGTTACAATCCAAAAACTCGACCCCTACATCAATATCGACCCGGGCACCCTGAATCCTTATGAACATGGGGAATGCTATGTAACCGAAGACGGTGCCGAAACCGACTTGGATCTGGGACATTACGAGCGCTTTCTCAACTCCAAAACATCACAGAATAATAATGTAACGACCGGTAAAATTTACCAGACTGTTATTGAAAAAGAAAGAAAAGGTGATTTTTTAGGCAAAACAGTGCAGGTAATTCCGCATATTACCAATGAGATCAAGCGCCGCATTAAAATATTAGCCAAGCAGAATTACGATATCATCATCACCGAAATTGGCGGAACCGTTGGCGATATTGAGTCGCTGCCATATATAGAAAGCGTGCGACAATTGCGTTGGGAATTGGGCGAACACAATTCAATGGTGATTCACCTCACGCTGCTGCCCTATCTGGCCGCCAGCGGAGAACTCAAAACAAAACCCTCTCAGCACTCCGTGCGCCAGCTGATGGAATCAGGAATCCAGGCAGATGTTCTGGTTTGCCGTACCGAGCATAAAATTCCGAAAGAACAGCGCGCCAAATTGGCCCAGTTTTGCAACGTGCCCTTGGAGAACGTGATTGAGTGCAAGGATATGGAAACGATTTATGAAGTTCCGCTTGCGCTGCAGAAACAACACTTTGATGATGTGGTTCTGAAAGAGCTGAATCTGAAATCAGAAGGTGAAGCCAATCTGACGGACTGGAAAAACTTCCTGAAAAAATACAAAAGTCCCAAACGCAAAGTGGAAATTGCTTTGGTGGGGAAATATGTTTCACTGCAGGATTCTTATAAATCCATTGCCGAAGCTTTTATTCATGCAGGTGCAGAACTTGATACAGAAGTGAAAATCCGTTGGGTGTACAGCGGTGAACTCACGAAGGAAAATATAGCCGAAGCCTTAAACGGTGTGGACGGCATGCTGATCGCGCCGGGCTTCGGTGACCGCGGGATCGAAGGAAAAATCGCTGCCGCAGAATATGCGCGTTTACATAAAATCCCATTGCTCGGCATTTGCCTGGGGATGCAGATTATGACCATTGAATTTGCGCGCAATGTACTCGGAATGGCAAAAGCCAATTCCATGGAATTCGATACTTCTACGCCGGAACCGGTTATTTCTTTGATGGAAGAACAAAAAAACGTGGTAGACAAGGGAGGCACCATGCGTCTGGGCGCCTGGAAATGCTCACTGAAAAACGGTTCCAGACTCCAGGAAATTTATGGCAGCAAAAACATTTCGGAACGCCACCGCCACCGCTATGAATTTAATTCCGAATTCCGCGAAGATTTCGAAAAGAATGGTTTGGTTCCTACCGGTTTCAACCCGGAAACCAATCTGGTGGAAACCCTTGAACTGAAAGACCATCCGTTTTATATCGGTGTGCAATACCACCCGGAATACAAAAGTACGGTGGCGCAACCGCACCCGCTCTTCAAAGCGCTGATTACTGCCGCAGCCAATGAATAATAACAAGGGTGATAAAGGTTCCAGAACTTTTATCACCTTCTTTTTTAATTACCAGCCACATAATTCGTGATTGCCAAAAATTTCAGTAATTTTGTCAGCCGAAATTTTAGGGGAAAAACGGGCATTGAACAGCCGTTTCCTTTTATCTTAAAATTAAATTTATAATGCAGCAAAACAACGGTGTAGATAAGAAACAGCTGATGTTCTTTATGCTTTTTACTTTGATCGTCATGGGTGCCATGATGTATTTCCAGTCCAAAGAGCAGCCCGAGCAACCACCAGTTAACAAAACAGTAACCCAGACGCCGAACGAAGCGACCAAACCTGCGACGATTACTAACCTGAATGACAGTGTGCAAACCACTTCCATTCAGCAAGTTGAGCTTAAAAATAAAGAGCTTACGCTTTCGATTTCAACGCTGGGTGGCCAGCTTTCGTTCGTGAAACTAAATGAATATCACGCGTACAATCCTAAAAGCGATACCAATGATAAAGACCTGTTGCTTTTCCAGAAAAACAATTCGTCTTATGGTTTCCAGTTCCGCGACAAGACAGGGAAAGCCTTTAATACCAAGGACCTTGTTTTTACACCGAGTCAAAACGGCAATACCGTGACACTGCAGGCGAATGCCAATGGTGCTGTTATTCAGTTTATCTATACGCTACTGGATAAATACACCGTCGATTTTAATGTAAAAACACAGGGGCTCGGCCAACTGGTTTCCGATTCTAAGGCTAACTTCATTTGGGATTTCACGGCACGCCAGCAGGAAAAAGGCCGCAGCCAGGAGCAATCTCACACAGAGTTTAACTATGCTTTTGACAACTATAAAAGCTTCGATTACGACGGGCGGACCTCCATGGAGGAAGCAAAGGAAACGCTGAACTGGCTTGCCATTAAGCAGCAGTTCTTCGCCATGGTCATTGAACCGCAAACCGGTTTTAAAAATTCAAACGGATATCAGGATGTAATCGAGGAAGGAGAATATCTGAAGAAATTTAATTTCAACGGCTCTGTGGATTTAGCCGGAAACGAACTGAACCAGAATTTCAAATGGTATTTTGTACCGCTGGATTTGCCATTACTGAAACAATACGATAAAAACTTCGATGAATTATTGCCACTGGGCTGGTCGTTCATTGGATCGCTGAACCGCTGGTTCTTTATTCCGATGTACAATATCATCAGCAGCTGGGGACTTACCGCCGGTTGGGTTATTTTCCTGATGACGATTATTGTGAAAATTATCCTGTCGCCGGTGATGTTTAAGCAGCACAAACTGAGCGCGATGATGCGGGTGATTCGTCCGGAAATCGACGAAGTGAACGCTAAATTCAAAGATGCGGATCCGATGCGCAAGCAGCAGGAAACAATGGCCGTGTACCGAAAGGCCGGTGTGAACCAGATGGCAGGTTGCTTACCGGGTTTACTGCAGGTGCCGATTTTCTACGCACTCTTCCGTTTCTTCCCGAATATGATTGACCTGCGCGGCAAGAGTTTCTGGTTCGCCAAAGATCTGACGGCTTATGATGATGTGATCAAACTTCCGTTTACCATCCCGTTATTGGGAGATCATTTGAGTTTGTTCGCAATTATGTGTACCATCGTGGTCTTAATTTATACCATGATGACCGCAGGAAATATGCAGCAGCCCACGCAGGAGGGAATGCCGAACATGAAGGTACTGATGTATATCTTCCCGATCTTCTTTATGTTCTTCCTGAACACGGCCGCTTCCGGGTTATCCTGGTACTACTTTGTGTCCAATGGAATTAACATTCTGATCATTCTGGTGATTAAGTACTGGATTCTGGATGAGAAGAAAATCCATGCACAGATTCAGGCCAACAAGCAGAAAGAGCCGAAGAAAGAAGGCCGTTTCCAGAAGCGCATGCGCGAGATGATGGAGCAGGCACAGGAACAGCAGAAGATGCAGCAACAGCAGCAAAAACGCAAGAAATAATTGTAACGACTAAGATAAAAACGCGGCGCCGGAATATTCCGGCGCCGCGTTTTATTTATATTTTAGTTATAATCTCCAACTACATTTCCATTTCTACAACAACTTCTTCTTCCACTGAATAATCCAGCCTGAAAGACCGCCGGTGGTAAATCGTCGGTCCAAAATCAATCAGACCCTTCTGATGCGCCTTCGTCGCATAACCCATATTGCGGTTCCAGCCGTAATGCGGAAATTCGTCGTGTAACTTGATCATCAGCGCATCACGGTAATTCTTCGCCAGAATAGAAGCGCAGGCGATCGACAGCAATTTGGCATCACCCTTCACAATGCATTCATGCGGTAGATCACGGTAGGGATGAAAGCGGTTGCCGTCCACTAAGATGACTTCTGGCTGTACCTCTAAATTGCCCAAAGCGTGATGCATGGCGTGAATGCTCGCATTGAGAATATTATGCTCGTCGATATACGCCGGCGGCAGTTCGGCAACAGCCCAGGCCACGCAGCCTTCTTTAATAACCTCATCCAGTTCCAGCCTTCTCAGTGCTGTTAACTTTTTAGAATCGTTAACTAAATTTTGCTTAAAATTTTTTTTCAGAATTACTGCTGCGGCTACGACCGGCCCGGCAAGGCAGCCGCGCCCCACTTCATCGCATCCGGCTTCAAGGGCGTATTTCGTCCATTTTTTCTTCAACTTCATCAATTCTTCTATTTATACCTATTCATACTTCCGAGTAGCAAAGTTACAATTTAATTAAGATTTTTTTAAGAAAACATTTGGCTGTTTCAGGAATTGTTTGCACATTTGTTTTAATGAAAAAAATTAATTTGATATGAAGAAACTTACAACAAGTGTTTTGGCTGTAGTTCTCACGTCGTCATTTGCTTTGGTAAATGCGCAGACAAGAGATACGCTAAAAACGCAGAACATTGGTGAAGTAATTATCACCGGTGCTTTGGGAATCACAAAGAAAGTAGATGCAGAAACCTCAGCAACGCAAAAAATTAATTCTGAAGAGCTAACACAAGCTTCAAATCCAAATGCGCTTGGAGCGCTTACCGGAAAAGTTTCTGGAATTCAGATTACTCAAACTAACACCAGCGTTAATGATACTTATAGTATTCTCATTAGAGGTACACGTACTATTACAGGTTCAAATGAAGCGCTTGTCGTAATCGATGGGGTTATCTCGAGCGCGCGCGTCTTGCAGCAACTACCGCCGGAAGCAATTGAATCTGTAAATATTATCAAAGGTGGTGCCGGAGCAGCTTTATACGGTTCGCAGGGTATCAATGGCGTAGTAGTAGTAACTACCAAGCGAGGCACCAGATCAAAAAAAATGTCAGTTACATATAATGGCGCTGTGGATTTTGAAACAGTTGCATTCTTGCCGGAGCGACAAACTGAATACGGTCAAGGATGGGACGGAAATAAAGTAAATGTGGAAAACGGAGCATGGGGACCAAAATTCGGAGATCCTGCTTATGCTGGCTTACAACCATATGGCATTCCGCTGTACGACTACAATGGTAACGGTATTATTGACTATAATCCAAACGATTTTACTCCTGCTGGAGATGAAGAGGCATCTATTTACTCGCCGTTCCAGTCTTTCGGCCAAAAGGAGGTGAAAAACTTTTTCCAAACTGGAAGTATTTTCCAAAATACACTTACTGTTAATACAGGCGACTCCGACGGTTATGTGCTGATGTCATTGGGCAACGTGCAACGCGAATTTATGGTTCAGGACGACAAATTAGACAGAAGTTCTGTTTTGTTTAAAGCTGGAATGAAATATAATAAGTGGAGATTTGAAGGCAATTTTAATTATATTAGACAAAATACTAACCAGACTGACCCGGATATTTACTACCAGCTTTTGCAGAGTTCAACCGATATTCCAATTACAAAATGGAAAGATTATCCTGACAATGCATATGCCTGGAATGTATATTACCAAAATCCGTACTGGTCAATTAAAAACGACAGAAGAAAATCGTTAAGTAATTACTTTAACTTCATCGGAACCGTTAATTATGATGTTAACAAGAATATTAATTTAGTTTACCGCGGAAACATCCAATACACCGGTTTAGCGCAAGAAAATTACGGAAACGGTTGGTCGTCGGTTGAACTGGATGCTACTGAAGTAGCCTCTTACTACAATAAGTTTAAACAAAATAACTTTACATATTACGGAGATTTCCTGGCTAATTTTGATTATGACCTAACAGACAAGCTTAATTCAAAATTAACAGTGGGGCACAATTATCAGGAAACACAATTAGATAACTCTGAGGCAGGAGGAACAGGCATCAAGATTCCGGGAATCTATCAACCGTGGAACTTGTCCAATCCAACATTACCTTATAATTTAAATAACAGAACTTATCGTAGAAACATGCACTCGCTACTGGGGAGTCTTGACCTAGCGTACGATAACTACCTTTACTTAAATGCAAGCGCCCGATACGAAATGTCTTCTGTTCTTCCGCTTGACAATCGAAACTATTTTTACCCATCTGTAGGTGTATCTTTTATACCCACGAAAGCATTTGACGCGCTGAGCGACAATAACATATTAAACTATCTTAAGCTTGCGGCATCAATCAGCAGAACCGGAAACTCAAGTGCTATCAGCTACTATGATGTTTACAGCAGAGGAAGGCTCGGCTCTGGTTTCCCATACGATAATGGTGACCTGAGTTTTGTGATTGATACGGCGCCAACTGATAAAAATATCAAACCAGAATTTACCACAAAAAAGGAACTCGACCTTGTTTTCGCATTATTTAATAACCGAGTTACTTTTGATGGTGCAGTTTACCAAGAAGATACCGATGACCTAATTACCAGGGCAACCACTAGTAATGCTAGCGGAATCACTTCCAACCTCATTAACATTGGTAAGCTAAAAAATACGGGAGTTGAACTTAATGTAAATGTTGTGCCGGTAAAAACCCGCGACCTAAAATGGGATATTGGATTGAATTATACAACCAACAAAACAATTGTAGAAAAACTTACCGAAGATGCAAAATCAGTTAGATTGGCGGGAAACAATTTCGTCGGTATTTATGCTGATGAAGGTGAAGAACTTTCAGTTATTAAGGGTATTGTTTATGAAAGAGATTCTGAAGGTCGTATAATCGTAGACCGTGTAACTGGTTTGCCAAACATTACCTCAACACAAGAAATTCTAGGGAGAACGACACCTAAATACATCTTGGGTCTAACCAGCAATTTTTCCTATAAAGGAATCAAATTAGGCGTTGTTATGGATTACAGAACCGGTCACAAATTCTATTCAGGAACTTTACAGGGGTTCACATTTAATGGGTTAAACATGGCATCAGCCGGTTTTGATCGAACCCAGCCATACATTGTACCTAATTCTTCCTACATGGATGCAAATGGAAACTATGTCGCGAATACTAGTATTGCTATTTATCAAAATAACCTTACCGCAGGGACTACCGATCCACAAACTGCTTTGCAAAACTACTTTGGAGGATCTCGTTACAATCAGGTAGCTGACAACTTTGTTTTGGATGCTACTGCGTTTAAAGTAAGAGAGATCTCAATAAGCTATAGTTTCCCACGAGAAATTATCGGTGAAAGGATAAATGACTTAACAATTGGTCTGCACGCCCGAAATCCGTTCTACAAATTTGCTGATGAAAACAAAGGATACGGCGACCCAGAAACAGCTTTCGATCCGCGGTATCGTGGACTTGCAAACCCGCAACAATATCCAAATCTTAAGACATTTGGAGGAAACGTTTCAGTAACATTCTAATTAACTAACTAATGAAAAAAATATTTTTAATTGCAATATCGGCTATGACTATGGTCGCATGCAGAATGGAAGACAACATTGATCCCAATATTCCGCAAACAGAAGATCTGTCACCACGTAATCTTCTTGCAGCAGCTGAAACGACTAGCTATGCCGCACAAATGGGTTCAATGTATCAGTTAGCCAATATCTGGACTAATACTTGGGCAGGAAACTATTATTATTACGCTGCACCGATGACAAGAGAATATCAAATGGATGTAACATCCACTTTTTATAACGGCATTTGGAACAGCAATTATCTGGCAATGGCTAACTTGGCCCAGATTTACAATAACAAACAGGCAGATAAATATCCGTTGCATTCCGCTATTGCTAAGATTTTAATGGCAAACTCAATGCAATACATCGTGGATTTTTACGGAGATGCCCCTTATACCGAGGCTTTTAAACTCCAGGAAATGCTCACACCGAGATATGACAAAGGTGAAGATATTTATCATGACCTGGTTGTTAAAATTAACGAAGCAATTGAAGCTATCGATAATACCGAGGAAACTGATGCTAACGCAGTTACAGCTGGGGAAGATGTTATCTTGAACGGTGATATGGCAGCATGGAAAAAGGTAGCAAATACTATTAAGCTTCGCCTTTTGTTAAGGCAATCTAAAGTAACTGATGGAACTATTGCAAGTTTTGTTAATCAGCAACTAGCCTCTCTCGCAAATGCTTCATTCATCACGGAGGACATTACTATCCAGCCCGGATATAATGCAGGCACCCAAGAAGGAATGAACCCATTATATAGCAATTACGGTTTCTATTTATATGATCAAACTAGAAACAATTCAGGAAACAGATATATCATGATTTCTGACCATTTTGCTAAACTGCTGAAAGGAGATGCTAGTAAACCTACGGCCGGCGTAAATGATAAACGTGCAACCAAAATGTATAGAGCTATCGGTGGTACCGTAAATGGTATTGTACAAGGTTCTGTGAAACCAGAAGGTACATCTGAAGGACAGTATTCTAGATTAGGCTGGCTCTTCAATACAGGTTTAGAGGTTGGCCCACGACGAGATGGCTATATCTTTACATATGCAGAATCCGAATTACAGTTGGCCCAAGCTGCAGTAGAATACCCACAATATTTTACCAATGCAAAAGGGCATTATGACAATGCTGTTAGGTCATCTTTCGCTTTCTACGGGTTAACAGACGCTGATGCTACAGCCTATTTGGCAGCGCTGGATTCCAAGCCAGTAGGGTGGACTGGTGCACCAAGCAAAATTGCGGCAATCCAGTACCAAAGGCTGGTCGCGCTTAACGAAGTGAAGCCATTCGAAACGTATATCAATTATCTGAAAACAGGATACCCAGAA
This sequence comes from Kaistella sp., assembly GCA_032057205.1. Lineage (GTDB taxonomy): Bacteria > Bacteroidota > Bacteroidia > Flavobacteriales > Weeksellaceae > Kaistella. The sequence continues at coordinate 52,216 of DAMCFT010000009.1, read as the reverse complement.
ACCCCGCTAGCTCTTTCTGCTACGAAGCCAAATAAGCCATATCGATTAGTATATCCACAAAGCGAATACGTTGGAAATTCAGCAAATGTTCCAAACGTTACTACAAACGATATATTTGTTAAGAATGCTTATACACCATTCTGGAATAGAAACTAACACTCATTTAATATTTGGAGGCCAGCCTTTTATAGCTGGCCTCTTTTAATGACCTACAAAATGCTTAGACTTAAATACTTTAAGCTGATCGCCTGCTTTGCAACAATACAGATTGCAGCACAAGCTGAATTACGGATCAGCACTCCACAGATGCCCTTAAATCCTGAGGTGATTAAGGGGTATATTGACAATCTGAGAAATAATGTACTTAATTATTCAACTGCTGCAGCTACGAATGCTAACGTTATAGGTTCTCCCTACATCGATGATGCATTTTTAAAAGCGTCCGTTGAAGGACAGGATCTTCCTTTCAACATCAGATATAACAACCACTCTGATAAGATAGAGTTTATGCAAGACAGTAAAATATTTGACTTAAATTCTCCTGACAGTCTTGTGTATTATTTCTCAGCTTCAAAATTCTATTTACAAAAACTTAAGTATGCTTTGGATGGGAAGATTTACGATGGATATCTATATAGATTGGATAAGGGGAAAAACTACATACTTTATAAAAGAGAAAGAGTATTATTAAAATATGACGAAGGCGCAAACAACAGTTATGTGGATCACAGCAAAATCAGGTTTAATAAGCAAAATCCCGAATACATACTCTTTTATAATGATCAATATCATTTGTTACCACGAAAGAGAAAGAATATAATAACATTGCTAAAACTAGAAACAAAATCGAATAACAATTCAAAAGATAATTTACGCACCGATGAAGATTATATTAAATTATTTAGAGAACTTGAAGCAACATAAATCACATATTATTTCAGCACAAGAATCTGAATGCCAAACACTATTTAATTTCAAACCGTCTCGATACAACTTTCGAGGCGGTTTTTTATTTCTTGCTTTTAGGATCTTATTTTTTAGGCAGGGTGGTTTTTTCGCAAGAAAAGGTAAAAGTGCCACCTTTTCAGGCACTTTTCTTTCTTAGATTGTGCGCCAGGGCGTGTAAGTCGAACTCCAATTCACATTTTTGTAGTTCGTAATGGGTAAATCGCTTAAAGTGGCGGTTGGATTTGATGTGGGCAAACACAGGCTCTACATCAGCGGTGCGCTGTCTGCGTTTTTGTTCTCCGATTTCGCTCAGTAAATTTTCTCTTATTTTTTCTTTGTGGCGCTCCAGATTAGCGTTGCGCTCCAGGGTTCTGTTGCCCTGGGCTTTAAAACAGGTGCCGCGCACAGGACAGCCACTGCAGTTTTTGGCCTGGTAGACACTGCTGGTTTGATGGTGGCCGCTTTTGGTTTTTCTTCGCCGGGTGCTTATCTTTTCCATGGGCTGTCCCATCGGACAGATGTATCGGTCTTTCTCCTCGTTATAGTAAAGCTTGTCGCGGTGGAAGTCTTCATTGATTTTCTTTCTTTTCGATTTTAAGATGCCATGCTCTTTATCAAAGGTATTGTATTTTACGAAGGTTTCAATGTTCTTTTCTTCCAGCAGATCGTAGTTTTCTTCGCTGCCGTAGCCCGCATCTGCCGTAAGCTCCGCTGGTAAAAACTCATATAATTTCTCAAAGGTTTCTAGGTGGGGTCTTAAGGTGTTTAAATCATTGGTCGTCTGGTGCAGGCTGTAATGGATCACGAACTGCGACTCGGAACTTACCTGCACATTATAAGCTGGCTTAAGCTGGCCGTTCAGCACATGGTCAAGGCGGGAAAACTTATAGTCATCTTTCATTCACCTAAAAATTCACAAAAACAGGATATCACTACTTTCGCGCCTACCATTTCTACACAATAATGCATAATTTTTAGCAGGCAATCCTAGAAAATAAATAATGTGTCATCCATTTAGTTATATGAGTTGATATGTCGCTTGGCAAATATCCCTTTCGGTGAAGCACCATCATTGCTAACATCGTTTTGTAAAGGATAAGATAATATTTCCCTACCCCATTACCAAAATGCGATAACCTTATTTTTTTTATAATTTTTTTAAGTTAATATTAACAAAACATTTGCATTTATCAGGATTTGTTCGCACATTTGTTTTCGTTAAAAATTATTGATATGAAGAAGATAACTGCAACCGTTTTAACAGTTGCCCTTACTGCGTCACTTAACTTAGTGAATGCGCAAAAGAAGGACACTGTAAAAACACAAGACATCGAGGGTGTCGTCGTTACCGCCCTCGGTATTAAACGAGAAAAAAAATCACTGGGCTATGCAACGCAAAGTGTGAAATCGGAAGATGTTACTAAAACGCCGACATCCAATTTCACCAGCAACCTATCCGGTAAAGTAGCCGGACTTAGCATCAAGAATAGTGGAAACGTTGGAGGATCGGTCGACGTAACATTACGAGGATACCGATCGATGTCTGGTAATAACTCTGTATTATTTGTTGTGGATGGTGCGCCGCTTATAAACTCTTTCAGCAGCATTAATTCCTCCGGCCTCTCCGTGGATACCGGCAATACCATTTCAGATATCAATCCTGAAGACATTGCTGAAATTAACGTTCTGAAGGGAGCCGCTGCGACCGCACTTTATGGTTCACGTGCTGCCAACGGCGCGATTATCATTACCACTAAAAAAGGTAGACGATCCGATAAACTGGGTATTGATTTCTCAACTTCTATTTCCGTTTCATCTATTAATAAGGAAACATTTCCTACCTATCAAAATCAGTACGGGCAAGGTTATGGACCTCAATATGGCCCTAATGGAAACTCATACTTTGAGGTATACAATGGCCAACCTCAAAGCCCGACTTATGAAGACGCATCATACGGTGGCGCTTTCGATCCGAACTTAATGGTTTGGCAGTATACAGCTTTTATTCCGGGATCGAAGGACTTTGGAAAAGCGACACCTTGGGTAAGCGCAAAGCACGATCCTTCGTATTTGTTTGAAAAAGCGCTGAATTTTAATAATACAGTTTCAGTTTCCAAAGCCAATGATGTATCCTCTTTCCGCTTATCTTACCAAAATGTTCAAGGTAATGATATCCTGCCAAACACGAGATTAGATAAAAATAGTTTTACCGGAAATGCTTCCTATAAAATTGCAGATAACCTAACTGCTACTTTATACGGAACTTTTGTAAATCAGGAAACTGTCGGTAAAAACCCTACGGGATATCACGGAATCACCGGGAACTTCCGACAATGGTGGGCTACCAATGTAGATATGTATGACCAAAGAGACTTGTATTTCATGAACCGCAAAAACAATTCATGGAATATGAAAGGGCCAGATAATACCGCACCCTTATATTGGGACAACCCTTATTTCAGATTATATGAAAACTACATTTCTGATTCCAGACAGCGTTTTGCAGGTAACTTTAGTTTAAACTATGATATCAACGAAAAATTCAACCTATTAGCCAGGGTTTCACATGATGGATTTACCTATATGATCGACGAGCGGCGCGCAGTGGGATCACTTCCCGATGCCATGTCCATCGGTCCTGCTACTGGCAACCAACCTTCAGGATATGCAGTGGTAAACCAAAGAAGAAATGAGGAGAATTACGATTTCATTGGTAGCTATAAAGATAGGTTTGGTGATAACATCACATTGAACGCGTTGCTGGGAACCAATATTAATGTGCAGACATTTTATTCTAATTCACAAGGCACACAGGGAGGCCTCTATATTCCAGGTGTTTATGCTGTTTCAAACAGTGCCGCAACACCTAATGCACCTATTATTCGTGATACAGAAAAAAGAATATATGGAGTCTTCGGTCAGGCAAGCTTAGGATTTATGGATACCTATTTCGTAGAAGGCTCCATAAGACGAGATGTATCCACCGCATTACCAATTGATAACAATACCTACTGGTATCCTTCTGTATCAGCAAGCGCTGTTATTTCAAACTGGTCTTTCCTTAAAGATTCAGCGTTAAACTTTGGTAAAATCAGAGCTTCATATGCAGTGGTGGGAAATGATACGGACCCGAACCAGTTACTAAACACTTATAGTGTTACAACTACCTTCGGAACTCCGACCTTGGTATACAATACCACTGCTAAAAACTCCAAACTGAGACCGGAAAAAACCAAGTCTTTAGAAGCAGGCATCAACCTGCAATTCTTCCGAAACAGAATTGGACTGGATGTTGGCTATTTCCAAAATGACACTTCTGACCAAATTTTAGCTTTACCTGTTACATTGGCTTCAGGAAACACTGCTAAGTTTCAGAACGTTGGCAACATGAGATCTAAGGGTTTCGAAGTAGCGGTTAATCTGATTCCTGTAAAAACTACAGACTTCACTTGGGGTCTGGATGTAAACTGGTCTAACCCTGTTTCCGAAGTAACTTCACTTGCTTCAGGTGTCGAGAACATCACTTTAGGTTCTTTTCAGGGCGGGGTGACCATTAATGCTTCGCTAAATGAAAAATTTGGAACCATTAAAGGTTCAGACTATGTATATGATGCGAACGGTAATAAAGTAATTGCTGCAAGTGGCGCTTCTAAAGGTAAATATTTAAAAACCAATACCAATGCAGTAATTGGTAATATGCAGGCTGATTGGTTTGGAAGCGTTATTAATAGATTATCATACAAAGACGTTAGCCTGTCGTTCCAAGTAGATGTACGTCAGGGCGGCGATATATTTTCTTTGGACCAGTATTATGGGCTTGCAACAGGATTGTATCCTGAAACTGCTTACATAAATGATCTAGGCAACCCTGTACGTAACACACTTGCTAATGGCGGAGGTGTCATTTTGCCAGGCGTAATTAACACCGGCACAGCAGAAAATCCAAATTATACAGAAAATAATATCAGAATTGATGCGTCCAGTTTTAATGCCTTCGGTTATCAGTCAAATCCGGCCTCGGCATTTGTTTATGATGCTTCCTATGTTAAATTAAGAGAAGTGGCGCTTACTTATGACCTGCCTAAAAAATACTTAGCCTCCACTTTTGTACAAGGGGCCTCCTTCAGCGTGGTTGGCAATAACCTCTGGATTATAAGCAAAAACATTCCATATGCAGATCCCGAATCCGGCCTGAGTGCAGGTAACGTTCAAGGCTATCAAACCAGTGTACTACCAACAACACGAACTGTTTCATTAAATGTGAGACTAAATTTTTAAAAAAGAATAAAATGAAAAAAATATTAGCATCTATCATCATGATTTCTGTACTGAACTCATGCGGTAGGGAATCCATGTCTGAAATTAATACAGATCCCAACAGCTACTACACTACAGTACCCTCTTCTGTATTGACCTATGCACAGAAGCAATTGTCTGATTATGTTTCGACTCCGAACGTAAATACAAACAACCTGCGATTAACGATGCAGTACTGGCAGGAGACTACGTACCTGGATGAAAGTAGATATGATTTTTCCACCAGAAACGTTTCCGATCAGGTATGGAACTATCTTTATGTACGGGTCATCAAAAATCTTGATCAGGCAAGAAAATTGATTAATGAATATTCCCCAACTCCATCAGAAGCTCCAACGTGGGAAAAAACTAAAAAAAATCAGCTGGCCATTATTGATCTGCAGCAAGTATATGCCTACCAAATCCTTGTGGATACATATGGTGACATCCCTTATTCTGAAGCAAGCGATATTGACGCCAATCCACTACCTAAATATGATAAAGGCAAAGAAATTTATGTCAGTCTGATCAACCGTACCAAGCAAAACATCGCAAATTTGGACACTTCAGCAAAAAGTTTTGCTGCCGGCGAAAAATACTACGATGGCGATGTGGCCAAATGGAAAAAGTTTGCAAATTCACTACTACTTAAACTGGGAATTGCATTAGCAGATGAAGATGCAGCACTCGCCCAATCCACAGTGCAGGATGCGATCGCCGGTGGCGTATTTACATCAAAAGCCGATGACTGCCTGCTAGTTTACATGGGTTCCCCGAATTACAGCCAGTTATATGCAAATTTAGTAGCCAGCAACCGAAATGACTTTGTTGCCGGAAAGACGATTATTGATTACATGAATACAAATAATGATACGCGCAGGGATTCTTATTTTCAAAAAAACGTACATTATCTAGCAGGTTCTGTGCTGTCAGTTTCCGGCAATACTATCACATTTAAACCAGCAGACTCACCACCAGCAGTTCAGCCACAGGTTGGCGACAATGTGTATGTAATGCCTAACACTCTCGTAGGAAAAATTCAAAGCATCTCCGGCAATTCATTCACAATCTCTAATTATAAGGAAGGTTCTGTTCAACCTAAGAACGATTTAGGGTTTAGCTTTTACTATAAAGGTGGTACAATAGGTGCGGCCTCTTCCTTCAATTCCAACACCAGAATCGGAGCATTTGCGTATGCAGAAACAACACCAGGAATAATTATGAACTATACCGAAGTTGCTTTCTACTTAGCAGAAGCGGCCGCCCGCTGGGGTATCGGAGGTGATCCGGCTACATTATACGCAAATGCAGTTACAGCTTCTTTCCTGCAGTGGGATAAGACAGAAGAAGATGCTGAGGATTATTTGGACACCCATCCATATGATGCTGCTAATTGGAAAAAATCTATCGGTGAGCAGGCTTGGGTAGCTATGTTTGATCAACCCATTCAGGGATGGAACTTTTGGAGAAGACTTGACCAACCTGTCTTATTACCGGCCGTGAGTGCAGTTACAGAATCGGAAAACAAGGTACCCGTACGTCTTAAATATCCAGTTTCAGAACAAACTACGAACCCGACCAATTACGCTGCAGGATCTGCTTCAATAGGCGGCGATAAACTAACAACAAAAATCTTCTGGGATAAATATTAACACCCAAACACTATTTAATTTCAGACCACCCCTCACCGGGTGGTTTTTTAATTTCAGTATATTTGTCTCTCTTAAATAAACCCATGGACATTAAAGATAAAATACAACAGAAACTTGCCGAAATTGTGCACACGGTCTATCAGCTGGTAGAGGCTCCGCTTGAAGTGCAACAGAATAAAACCGGATTTGATGGGGACTTCACCGTAGTTACTTTTCCACTGGTGAAAATGCTGCGCAAAAGTCCTGATGTAATCGCCATGGAACTCGGTGATGCCTTTATGACCATGTCCGATTTCACGGAGAGTTATCACGTGGTCAAAGGATTCCTGAACCTGAAAATCAAAAACAAATTCTTCCTCGATCACTTCCGGGAAGTCAAAGAAACTCTGAATAGCCGTCCCGACCGCCATCAAACGGTAATGATTGAATATTCTTCACCGAATACCAATAAACCCTTGCACCTGGGGCATGTCCGCAACAATCTGCTCGGATATTCCGTGGCCAAAATCCTGCAGGAAGATGGCTACAACGTGATCAAAACACAGATCATCAACGACCGCGGCATCCATATCTGCAAATCCATGCTCGCCTGGCAGCAGGCCGGCCAAAATGAAACACCTTCGTCCACAGGGCTGAAAGGCGACAAACTCGTGGGCAATTACTATGTAGCCTTCGATAAAAAATATAAAGAAGAAATCACCGACCTGATAGCTCAGGGACACAGTGAGGAAAGCGCCAAGAAAGAAGCAGCAAGTATCAAACAGGCAAAGCAAATGCTGCTCGACTGGGAGAAGGAAGACGAAAATGTGCGACAGCTCTGGCAGGAAATGAACAGTTGGGTGTACGACGGTTTTGCCCAAACCTATCAAAGACTGGGCGTTGATTTCGACCAGGTTCAATACGAAAGTAACACGTATCTGCTCGGCAAAGACCTTATTCAAAAGGGGCTCGTCAGCGGTGTTTTATATAAAAAGGAAGACGGTTCCGTCTGGTGCGATTTGTCGGAGGAAGGCCTGGACCATAAATTACTGTTGCGAGGCGACGGCACTTCCGTGTACATGACCCAGGATTTGGGTACCGCCGTGCAGCGTTTTGAAGAAAATAATATTCAGAAACTCATTTATACCGTTGGAAACGAGCAGGACTATCACTTCGAAGTACTCTTTAAAATCCTGAAAAAGCTCGGTTATCCCTGGGCGGATCAGCTCTATCACTTATCGTATGGCATGGTGGAACTGCCGGCGGGCAAAATGAAATCCCGCGAAGGCACCGTGGTGGATGCTGATGAACTGATGCAGGAAATGTACGAAACCGCCAAAGCCAAAGCGCAGGAACTCGGCAAGCTGGAAAACCTCAGCGACAGCGAGAAGGAACAATCCTACGAAACGGTTGGGATGGGCGCGCTGAAATATTTTATCCTCAAAGTAGATCCCCGTAAGAAAATGATGTTCAACCCGGCAGAAAGTATCGATTTCGCTGGGAATACCGGGCCTTTCATTCAATACACCTATGCGCGGATCCAGTCTTTGCTCGCCAAGGCAGATACGGCAGAAACTGATGTTGCAGATTATGAAATGAATGAATATGAACGAAATCTGGTGATGCAACTCGCCAATTTCCGCGAGGTTATTTCCCGCGCAGCGGAAGCGTTATCACCGGCATTGGTGGCAAATTACACCTACGATCTGGTGAAAATTTATAACACCTTTTACCAGAACACGCCGGTGCTCAATCAGCAAGACGCGCAGGCCAGGAATTTCCGTCTGCAACTTTCCGCGCTCACCGCACAGACCATTAAGAAAGGGCTTGACTTACTGGGTATTTCCACGGTAAATCGCATGTAGCATCAGGGCGTGCCCCGGCGCCGGCGCTGCACAGCAGCTGCCGGATCCGGGTCGGTCTCCGGCTCCCAATCTTTCCGGTGTAGGGGCGGCAACGCAGTTGCCGCCCCTACACCGGAAAAGGATTTCCGCCTCCGCCCTCACGCAGGGAACGCTGCCGCTGGAAAACCAGTTCCTTAGATGGAAGCCAGCAAACAGCGCTGTGCGGGCTTTCGCCCGCACAGCGCTTCTTTCTTTCACGCAAAACTGTTATCTTTAACATTCACTGCTGCCACCATGAACATTTCTTTCCCAAACTATCACGATGCCCAACCTGCCACTGATTTCGACCGGCAGGTACTTGCGTTCGTTCAAGAATGGTTCAGCGAAACCGAAACGGTTCAGGTACAAACCTCCGGCTCCACCGGCACTCCGAAAATTCTGGAAATCGAAAAAGACAGAATGCGCCACTCCGCCAGGATGACCTGTTGGTTTCTGGGTTTGCAGGCAGGAGATAGCGCTTTGCTTTGTTTGCCGGTGGCCTATATTTCGGGTAAGATGATGGTGGTCCGCGCCATTGAGCAGCAGCTGAAACTCATCGTCAGCGAGCCATCTGTGCGTCCTTTGAAACACTTGGCAGAAACCGTTGATTTCTGTGCTTTAACTCCGCTGCAGGTGGAACATTCCCTGGACAAACTGCCTCTGATCAGAAACATCATTATTGGCGGTGCTGCTGTTTCTGCCGCTTTGAAAGCCAAAATTCAGAACGTGTTGCAGGGCCATGAAAAGAAAGTGAAAATCTACGAAACCTATGGCATGTCTGAAACCCTTTCGCATATCGCACTGAAAGAAATTTTTCCCAAGGCTGCTCCGGACTTCACTGTGCTGAGTGGCGTACAGATATCATTGGACCCTCGCGGTTGCCTGCAAATTTTGGCGCCGCAACTTTCCGCAGAACTCATTGTGACCAATGACCTGGTGGAACTTATCGGAACCAACAGTTTTATTTTTAAGGGCAGATATGACAATGTCGTCAATTCCGGTGGCCTTAAAATTTTTCCGGAACAGCTGGAAACTTTGGTGCATACTGTTACTGATCGGGAACTGGCTTTTTTGGGCCTGCCCGATGAACAGCTGGGACAAAAACTCGTTTTGGCCATTGAAGGCGGGGAATCTTCTGCGCTCACAGATGATATCAGACATTTGACATTCCCGACCAGGAATCACCTTCCGAAAGAAATAATTTTTATACCGGAGTTTCCGCGGACACCCAACGGAAAAGCAAGTCGCCTTGAACTGCTGAACATATTAAAAAGCAATGAAAGATTTCACTAGTGAACTGACCTATAAAACCTCGCGCAGCAGCGGCGCCGGCGGCCAGAACGTCAACAAAGTGGAAACGGCAGTCACTGTGCTCTGGGATATTGCGGCCAGTGCTTTCTTTTCCGATGAAGAAAAAGACCTGATTTTCCGAAAACTGAAAAACAGAATCAGCCAGCAGGGCATTTTGCAACTTACTTCTTCGGAACACCGCACGCAACTTCTTAACAAGAAACAGTCAGCCCTGCGCATCCGGGAAATAGTCGCTTCCGCACTTTTCCTCCCGAAAGCCCGCAAACCCACCAAGCCCGGAAAAGCAAAAATCGAGAAAAGACTCGAAGCCAAAAAACGTTTGTCTCAAAAGAAAGATGACCGGCGGTTCAGATACTGATTATTAAAAAACATAACAATCAGCCGCTTTGCTTTATTACCCTTTCAACCATAAACTTCGGCGTAACCACCATTTTTATTGCTTTGCATTCCTTGCCTTTATATATTTAATCAGCGCAACATTTTATATATAAACATATTTCAGCAAACTTCATTTTATGGAAAATAATTGTTTGTCCGGAAAGGAAATACTTATATATTTGGCAAAATTTTATACATGAAAAATAAATATCTTTTCCTGTTGCTGGCTGCTTTGCCGGTGGCGTCCTTTGCACAAAAGAAAATTACCTTAATGCCAAGTATCGGTTACGCCTGGCGCACCGCCGAAATCCCGGACGGCATCCCGGGCACTACAAAAGATTTCATCAAACAATTAAAGTCCGGAATGAACTATGATCTGGCGGCTTATTATTCTATAAACAGCAGCTTAAGCCTTGGCGCAAAATTTAATTTATACACGACTTCCGCAAACGGAACATTGACAGATCTGGATCAAAACGGTAATCTCATTTCATTCCAGGCGGATGCTAAGGATAAAATTACTTTTATCGGACCGTCTCTGTTATATTCAAACATCAATGAAGAGACCCCTCACAAGCTTTTCTATGAATTAGCACTTGGTTTGATCAGTTATGAAGATGTTCTTTCAAGTCCTCAGGCTTACAGAAGCGTAAAGACTGTGGGTTCTAACTTTGGATTGTCCGGAACAATCGGTTACATGTATGCAGTTAATCCCTCGTTTCTGATCGGACCGCAGTTAAACGTTACGGCCGGAACACTTACTGCTATTAAAATTGATGGTTCGCCAAAAACACTGGGCGACGATGAAAAAGAAGGCCTGACACGTGTGGGCCTGAATCTGGGTGCCGCTTTCCGGTTTTAAACGATTGCTAAAAACAGTTTGTATTTACACGAAAATCCGCGGCGCCTGAAGGCGCCGCGGATTTATTCTTTCTTTACATCGGCTTTTATTCTAAAATCACCCGGTTGACATTTTGTTTCGCTATCCCGCAACTTCGTTTTTTTACGCTGCCTGTCAGCCTGCGAATGATCTTCTGCAGCACCCGCTTTCCAGTAGGAATAGGCATACAGTTCCTTGTTAGTCCAATTCTTTTCCTTGCGCAGATACTGCCGGATCGCTTTCACGGCGGAAAATTCTGCGGCTACATATCCAAATTTGGAACCGGAAGGCAGATGTACCATCCGTACTTCATCATAAAGTTTACTGTAGTGTTCGGGCTGATTATTAATCACCCACCGGAATTCAATATCCGCCTCCGTGGCCAGCGGAATTATATCTGCTGCTTCGCTCACTTCGATAATGCAGACACCGGCAGCCGTTTCCGGTAAAGCTTCCAAAATGGCACTCAGCACCGGAATAGCCGTGGCATCACCGGCCAGAAGATACCAGTCTGCAGGCGCGAAGAGTTCACTGGCTTCCGTGCGCATCATTACTCCCAGCATGGCACCGGGTTGCGCATGGATGGCCCAGGAAGAAGCCGGTCCGGTTTCCCCGTGGTTAACAAAATCAATGATCAGTTCCTTCTTTTCCAGATCAAGTCCTCTGTGGGTATAGGTTCTGATTTTGGGCGCTACGTCAGCCGGTGGATACTTCCATTCGTGCCGTTCCATATCATATTCCGGAAAATGAACTTCATTGAGCCCGGCGGGCGGCACGGCAATTTTGTTGTTATCGCCTACGGTGGTAGCGGCAAACTGCTCGAGGTGATCAGCCGTTAAATAACACCGGATCAGGTGCGGGCTCAGGTTTTCCTTGCGAACGAGCGTTGTGATGATTCGACCTTTATTTGACATATTTTTAATTATTTATATAAAAGCAATACAGTTCCGCCTACGATTAAACTGGCGGCCAGCATCGTCTTCAGGTCCAGTTTTTCCTGAAGAAAAACGGCGGCCAGTACCAGCGTAAATACCACACTTAATTTATCCAGCAGCGCAACCTGGGAAATGTTTCCCTCTTTGAGCGCCTTAAAATAAAATATCCAGGAAAGTCCGGTACAAATTCCCGACAGTACCAGGAAAAACCAGTTGTACCTGCTGAGTGCTGCCAGGCCGCGGTGTTCGCTTCTGGCCCAGATAATCACCCAGATCATCACCAAAACGACGATGGTTCTGATGCCGGTCGCCAGGTTGGAATTTATGTTGGCCACTCCCGTTTTAGCTGTAATGGCTGTGAAAGAAGCAAACAGCGCAGAGAGCAGGGCGTACACTGCCCACATCTTAATCGATTGCCTTTTCCACCTCGTCCATCATCATATTAATGGAAGCAACGCCACCACCGGCCAGATACCAAACCTGCGAATTCAAGTATACGATTTTGTTATTCTTGTATGCATTGGTATTTTTCACGAGCTGATTCTCAAATTCTGTTTTATCAAGTGCTTTGTCACCGATGGCGTCACTACGGTCGACTACAAACAGAATATCCGGGTTTTTATCAAGTACAAATTCACTGGAAACGCGGGTTCCGTGCAGGTGGGTATCCAGACCAGTGGCAGCTTCTTTAACGCCGAGAATATCGTGGATGAGCCCAAAACGCGAACCTTTTCCGTAGGCACTCATTTTTCCTTTGTTATGAAGAACCACCAGCGCTTTCTTATCAGAGGCTTCTCCTTTGGTTTTAATTCTTTCAGCCTTCGCCACAATGTTGCGGTATGCTTCATTGAACACTTCTTCCTTATTAAAAATTTTCCCGAGGTTATCCAGGTTTGTTTTCAGTGCACCCAGTTGGTCGGCGGTATTCCATTCCCGGAGCATTGTAGGTGCGATTTTGGAGAATTCCGGGTAAGATTCCTGCAATCGACCACCAATGATAATCAGGTCCGGCTGCAGTTCATTGATTTTTTCCATGTTAACTTCCACCAAACTGCCCAGATCAACGATATCCTTATTATCGCCATATTTGCTGAGATGCGCCGGCAGGCCTGTTTTCGGCATACCCACCACGTTTGCGCCGATCAGATCCAGATCTTCCAATTCGCTGTAATCCAGCACCACAATTCTTTGGGGATTCTTCGGCACCTGAACGGTGTCCAGGGCGTGAATGATCTGAACGGTTTCTGCCTGATTATCTCCTGCCGTTTTACTGTCGGAGCAGGAGGTTGTGAAAGCCAGTGCCACAGCACCAAAAATACATGCTAATTTTTTCATAATAGTTAAATATAATAGTTACAAATTTTTCGGTTGTTGCATAGGGTAATGCGAAACGGGATCTCGAAAATTTCTTCGAGCACTTCTTCCCGGATTACCTGCGAAGTTTTATCATAATACTGCACATTCCCGTTCTTTAACGCCACGATATAGTCAGAAAAAGAAGCCGCAAAATTGATGTCGTGCAAGACAATGATGATGGTTTTGTTGAGTTCATCACAGAGTTTGCGCAGCGTTTTCATCATGTGTACAGAATGCTTCATGTCCAGATTATTAAGCGGTTCATCCAACAGAATATACTGGGTATCCTGTGCCACCACCATCGCGAGGTAAGCACGCTGTTTCTGGCCGCCGCTCAGTTCATCCAGAAAAGAATCCTGCAGGTCTTCCAGACCCAGAAACTCAATGGCTTCCCGGATTTTTTGTTCATCCTTTTCCGTAAGTTTATTTTCGGAATACGGGAACCGGCCGAAGGAAATCAGCTCGCGCACTGTAATTCGGATCGCTGTATTATTAAACTGTTTCAGGATGGACAGCTGCTGCGCCAGCACCTTGTTTTTATACTCCGTGATGTTTTTATCATTGATCAGGACCACGCCTTCGTCCTGTTTCAGCAAACGGCTGATCACAGAAAGCAGCGTACTCTTACCAGCGCCGTTACTGCCAATGAGTGCGGTAATCTTCCCTTCCTCGAATTTCAGATCTACCCCTTTCAGAATGGAGCGTTCACCGAAACTTTTACTGATGTTTTTAATTTCGATCATATTTTTTTAGCATTCAGGATGAGCAATAAAAAGTAAATTCCACCAAAGAAATTGATAATGGTGGTTACCGGTGTTTTTAAATTAAAAACATGTTCCGTAAGAAACTGACCGGAGATAATAATGATAAAAGTAACCAGGCAGCAAACTGGTAAAATTATTTTGTGCCGGTAGGTTTTCAGCAATTCATAGGTCAGGTTTGCGGTGAGCAGGCCCAGAAAGCCCACTGGCCCCACCAAAGCGGTGGAAAGCGAAACCATGACAGCTATAATCAGAAACAGGCTCCGCACTGTTTTTCGGTAGTTCAGCCCAAGACTAATCGCCTGGTCTCGGCCCAGAGAAAGAATATCCAGTTTTTTATGGTAGCGAAGCCCGATGGCCAGCAGAGGAACAATAACAGCCCCGGCGTACCATAAAATATCCTTATTGATTTTATTAAATGAAGCAAACATTTTCCCTTGTATGATAAAGAAGTCATTCGGGTCAATCAGCAGTTGGATAAAAGAATTCACAGAGTCGATCAGCAAACCGAAAACCAAGCCGACCAACAGCAACAGGTACAGATTATTTCTGCCTTTATTCTTGGTAAGCAGGTACATCAGCATCGAAAAAGCCATCATACATAAGACGGAAACCGTGAAATTCTCGAAGCTGTTCATGACCTTAAAGGTCTTATCGCTGTACAGGAATACAAGCATACTCTGGAGCAACATAAAAACCGCTTCAAAGCCCATGATGGAAGGAGTGAGAATTTTGTTACCGGTGATCGTCTGGAAAGAAACCGCCGAGAAAGCCACGCAGCAGGAAACAATCAGGATGGCCACTGCCTTTATGCCTCTGTACTCCAGCGCGAAGGACAAGTTTCCGCCCTTAATTCCGAAGAAGAGATACACGGCTGTGCACAGCAGCGATATCAGTACAATAAATGTTATTTTATTTTTACCTAAACTCATTTCTTACGTAAAATTAAAAGCAGAAAAACCAGTCCGCCGGTAATGCCGACAGTAACACCGATCGGCACCTCAAACGGGAAGATAATCAGTCGCCCGGCCACATCACAGAACAGCAGCAGCAGTGCCCCGAATAGCGCCACTACCGGAAGCGTTTTCCGGGTGTGGTCACCATACATCATGCTGATAATATTAGGTGCCACCAGCCCCACGAAGGTAATGGAGCCCGCCGTCAACGTAGTGACCGCCACTGTAATCGAGATCAGCAGCATCCCAATGAAGATAACTGCATTGTAGTTCAACCCGATGTTCTGTGAAAAATCTTTCCCCATACCGGCAGCCGTAAACCTATTGGCATAAAAGTAAGTGGCGATCACCGGTGGAATAGTCAGGTACATCAGTTCATATCTTCCCTGCAGAATCCCCGAAAAATCGCCGACCAGCCAGGTATTCATGCTTTGCACAATATTAAAATTTACCGCAAAAAAAGTGGAGACAGAATTGATAATACCCCCGAAAAGCAAACCGACAATCGGAATAAAAATAACATTGCGGAAGCGCACCTTATTAACCATTTTCAAGAAGATAAGCGATACCGCAAAAGTGAAAGCAAAGGCGAACAGCGATTTTACGAACATACCGGCAGACGGAATCAGGATAACGCTGAGCAGAATCCCCAGTTTGGAACCTTCCAGCGTACCTGCCGTGGTGGGAGATACAAATTTGTTTTGCGTAATCTGCTGCATGACCAGACCAGAAACACTAAGTCCAATACCGGTTAAAATAATGGTAAGCGTGCGCGGCAGCCTGCTGACCAGGAACAGCATTACTTCCATCGGTTCGCGGGCGATCAGATCACGCAGGGAAAAGCCTTTTGCCCCAATGAGAACCGAGGCAAAGGATGAAAAAACAGTTAATATGATGAAAATCCGAAGTAAAGCGTAAGAAGTGATTTTTATCTTCTTAAGTACAAGCATGTTGTTTGTTTAATTTTATAGTAAAACCGCCTGATACAGGTTACAGTTTAAAGGTGGCACCGACCTGATACCGGCGGCCGTCAATTCTGAATTCACTCGCGCCGGTACTGTTATATACTTCTTTATCAAAGATATTGTACACCCCTGCACTAAGCTGCACATTCGGGCTCAGGCGATACACTGTTCCGGCATCCAGCAGAGAATAGCCCGAAATGGTCGTGTCGGAAGCCCGGCCGCGGGAAATGCCCGGCAACGATTCGCTTCTGTAATTGAACCGGGTCCACAGTTCCAGATCGCGGGTACTGCTCCACTGGAGCAAGGCATTGGCCATGTGCTTCGGCAGTCTGGAGAGCGATTTTCCTTCCAGATCACCGGATTTCACTTTGCTTTCCGTAAAGGTATAGTTTGTACGCAGGTTCAGGGCCGGCGTTACTTTCACATTCACGTTGGCTTCCGCGCCTCTGATTACTGATTTATCCACATTTGTCTGTCGGGAAACGAACAAATAGGTTTCGCCGTTATACTCGCAGTTATCACAGATCCGTACTTCCGTTATTTTGTCTGTGAAATCCGTGTTATAACCCGTCACACTGATGTTAACAATCTGACCCGGATCCTGATACATGACCGTGAGTTCCTGGTTAAAGCTTTTTTCAGGCTTTACGCTGCTGTCACCTACAATCACGGCCGGGATCGGCGCGTTGGCACCACCGGTAATCTGACCCCAGTCATCAGTCGCCTGCCGGAGCGTAGGCGCTTTGTATCCGGAAGCTACTCCTCCTTTTACCGTAAACTGGTCATTTACATTCCAAATCAGGTACCCGCGCGGGCTGAAGTTGGAGCCGTAAAACTCATTATTATTATAGCGCACGCCTGTCACCAGATTCAGCCGCTGGATCAGTTGCCAGTCCATCTCAGCAAACAGTGCCCACTGGGATCTTTTGATTTCGCTTTTAGTTGCGCCGTCCGTTTTCAACTGGTTGCCCGGATCATTAAGTTTTTCATGTCTGAATTCGCCACCGAAGGAAAGCATATGCCGGCCGAAATCATACGTATCCAGAGAATTAAATATGGTTGTTTCATACTCCATACCCCGGGAGTAATTTTCGCTTCGGTCGTGCTGAAGAATGTTATTCAAATTTAATTTCCCGTAGCTACCCAGGTGACCCAGGCTATAGCTGGTGCGCTCATGTTTTTCATAATTGGTCTTGCTGCGCCCGCCTTCCTGCAGTGAACTTCCAACTCTTGCATAACGATCCTGACGGTTGAAATTAAAATCAGCGTTCACGGTATTTTGCGCATCAGGAGTAAAGGTCAGCCCACCGCCAAAACTTTTAATATTTCTTTCGGGGAAACCATTGGTGATCTGGTCTTCTTCCCGCGTGGAATACAAGCCGTTAACTTTAATACCCAGGATATCCCTGATTACGGCACCGGCGGCATTTGCATTCACCTGGTAGGTGTTTCCGGCGTTGGAATCTTCCGTAATCACAGCATCGGTTCCCAAGGAGCCGCGCCATCTGGATTGCGAAACTTTTTTGGTGATAATATTAATGACCCCGCCCATGGCATCAGAACCATATAAAGTGGACATCGGTCCCTTTACAATTTCAATACGCTCGATGGACTCCACCGGCGGCAGCAAACCCTGCTCCATTCCCGGCCCATCGGAGTTCGGACGAAGCTCACGGGTATTCACGCGCTTCCCATCTACTAAAATCAGTGTATATTTGGCATCAGCACCGCGGATAGAAATATCACTGGAACCGCCACCGCCTGTTACAAAAACACCGGGGACATCCTGCAGCACATCGGTTACATCGCGGTATTGTCTTTTCTTAATATCAGACTGCGGAATCACAGAAATCGTAGCGGGTGCATCTTTGATATTTTGCTGGTATCCACTGCCGGTTACCACCACTTCTTCGATATTGCGGGTCAGGGTATCCTGCTTAATCCGTTGAGCGTACAGTTGTGATTCGGTGGCAATCAGAAAAATAACAGCAATTTTATCCAGGCGCATATAATTTTTATTTAGAATTATTTTAAATAACTTTGATGCGGCAAAAGTAAAATCTATTAAAGGGAAAGAAAAGATGAAAAAGCAAATCTTTTCGATGAAAAAAAAGCAGCGTTTATGAAAATTCATGTGGAGAGTACGTCGCCGGCTGGAATCTCGGTTGTCAATGGGCCGGCTGAGAATCAGGACTTTCTGGAAGTTCACGAGACCCGGCGCACCAATGTTGCTGATGGTGTGCAGGATAAAAACGTTATCCTTTCCTTATCTAACGCCTGCATCTCGGAGATTACCATTGATGCAGAACTTGACGTGGATTTTCACGTGCGCGCTGACCGGCCGGTGATCGAAATGGTATTTCTGACCTCTTCTTCCAGTGAATTTAATTTTGAAAGCGGTATACGGCCGCTACAGCTGAACCGCAATCAGCATAATATCTTTTATTACTCCGGGAAAGGCTACACCAATTCCTGGCAAACCGGTGACAATCAAAAAGTGATTACGATCACGCTGGAACTGGACCGCGTTGTCGGTTATCTGCCGGAGGAACTGTTTCAGTCCTTTTTGAATTCGGTGGCACAGGACAAAAACGATGTGCTGTTCTGCCGTAACCTGGACATTACACCGCAAATGAGCCTGCTGCTGGAAGAAATAGTTGACAATCAAGCTGCAGCCGGCTTAAAAAGGCTGGCCATCGAAAACAGGATTTATGAATTATTATTCCTGCAGATTGATCAGTACCGCAATGTGCGCAATAACAACCTGAACATAGACTGCTGTACGGAACGGAAGATCCGGGATATCAAAAACATGATAGATGCGCACCCGGAACACGCCTACACCATGCAAGAACTTACACAGGTAGCCGGACTGAATGAACATTATCTGCGCACCGGTTTCAAAGATATCTTCCAGACCACGGTTCATTCCTACTCAACACAGCAGCGGATGGAATATGCCCGCAAACTGTTGCGAAATGATCAGCTGAATGTGAATGAAGTAGCCCGCAAAATGGGCTATAATGACGCCACCAATTTTTCGGCGGCCTTTAAAAAGTTTTTCGGGATTACTCCGATACAAATGAAGAAAAGATAACGGTGTGTTCATCGAAGAGAGAACCTTTCGCGGCGCGTGAAGGCGCCGCGGTTTTTTCACCATCTTGGCAAAAGTGCACTTGTCCTTCTCTTACAGGCTTCAGCATTCCTGCCGAAACAAACTGCCCGTCCGAAATAGCCGCGATTGAACGGCCTGTCTGAGCTCTGCCGCGCCGGCCAGGGCCGGCGCGGCAAGCGAGTAGTGAAAGCGCGACCGCTCCCCGGCACCGGCGCACACTGCCCGCTCCTGAAAAGAAAAATTACCTAAATTGACTATCTTTGCCTAAACCGAAAAATTATGAATAAACCCATCACCGATTTTATCGAAAAATATTATCTGCATTTTAATTCGGCGGCACTTGTGGATGCTTCCAAAGGCTATGTGGCCCACCTGAAAGACGGCGGAAAAATGATGATTACGCTGGCGGGCGCCATGTCCACCGCAGAAATCGGAAAGATTCTCGCCGAGATGATTCGACAGGATAAAGTACAGATTATTTCCTGTACCGGTGCCAACCTGGAAGAGGATCTGATGAACCTGGTGGCTCACTCACATTACGTGCGCGTGCCGAACTACCGCGATCTGACACCACAGGAAGAATGGGATTTGCTGGAAAAAGGCCTCAACCGCGTGACGGATACCTGTATTCCCGAGGAGGAAGCTTTCCGCAGATTGCAAAAGCATATCGTAGAAATCTGGAAAGATGCAGAGGCAAAAGGTGAGCGGTATTTCCCGCATGAATATATGTACAAGATGCTACTTTCCGGCGTGCTGGAACAGTATTACGAAATTCCGAAAGAGAACTCCTGGATGCTGGCCGCCGCGGAAAAGAACCTGCCGATCGTCGTGCCGGGCTGGGAAGACTCCACCATGGGGAACATTTTCTCGAGCTACTGCATCAAGGGCGAACTGAAGCCATCCACCATGAAATCCGGTATTGAATATATGATGTTCCTGGCCGACTGGTACCCGAAAAACTGCAGCGGCAAAGGAATCGGTTTCTTCCAGGTGGGCGGCGGTATCGCTGGTGACTTCCCGATCTGCGTAGTGCCGATGCTGTACCAGGACCTTGAAATGACCGATACGCCGTTCTGGTCGTATTTCTGTCAGATTTCGGATTCTACCACCTCTTACGGTTCGTACTCCGGTGCCGTGCCGAACGAAAAAATCACGTGGGGAAAACTGGACATCAACACCCCGAAATATATTGTGGAAAGCGATGCGACGATTTGCGCGCCACTGATGTTCTCGTATATTCTGGAGAACTCGTAAGGGTTACCCACTTCGATACATTCGCCTTTCCGGACACGGAAGGGCGATTTTTTTAGGAGCAGGAAGGATCCGCTTTTGCGGCAGGGTGGTCCGGCTTTCACTACTCGCTTGCCGCGCCGGCCCCTGGCCGGCGCGGCAGAGCTCAGACAGGCCGTTCAATCCGGGCTATGGTGGCAGGAAAGTTTATTTTCTGAAAGGATCAGCTCGCGAAGGCATATTTCGGGAGCTCTGCCTCTTTGCCAGATCGCACAATCTTTCCAAAATAGCCGCGATGGAAGCCTCGTCTCCGACCGGGATAAACAGGCTTCCTTTTCGGCGCGGCGCTTGCGCGCCGCGCCGAAAGATACAGCGGCGGACCCACCGTGCTCATAATAATGTGTATGATAATGAAAACCCTATAATAATTTCAGCCCTTCGGGCTTGGTTGCGATGTCTTAATTGTTTTATTGTACAATTATATTAGCCTTGGAATAATGTCAGCCCTTCGGGCTTTGGCATTTGCAAATTCAACGTCATAATAATGCCAGCTCGACAATAATGCCAGCTCTAGAATAATGTCAGCCCTTCGGGTTTATATTGGAACTAGAGCCTGGCCTTTTCTAGCCACTTTATAGAAAATTCCGACCAAGATTAGCAATTGTGTTTTGATAAAATCCTTATCTTTAAACTATGGATCCACTCTTCCGAAAACATATTTATGAAATTACCCGGATGATTCCGCGCGGGAAAGTCACGACCTATGGTGCTATTGCTACCGCCGTGGGATATCCGCACCATGCGCGGCATGTGGGACAGGCCATGGGTTATGCGCCGGCAGACGTTCCGGTTCAACGTGTGATTGGCGCCGGTGGCCGGATTGCGGTGATGCCGCATGCTGAAATTCTGCGCAGCGAAGGTTTAGAAGTCGAGAACTACCGTGTCCGGAATTTCGAAGCTATGTTCTGGAACCCGCTGGAAGAGATTCAAGATATTCCTTAAGCGGTAACTATTCTTACTTTTATTTTGGTTTTTCCGGCGATTCTTTTATCGGTTCAATCGGCGTTCCCGTTTCTTCATCCGTTTGATGAAAAACGGGCTGATTGCCAATGAAGCCCGCGAGGCTGTCCCGCTGACGCTTCTCGGCTTCTGTGAGGTTTCCACCGTGGAGACTGTCAAATTTTCGTAAATTCTCCTCGTGCTGCTTTTGCAGATCCTCGGCGAGGCTTGGTTTTTTATTGGAATTGCAGGCCATAAATGTCGTAGTAATAATGGTGATGAGCGTCAGGAGTTTCATTTGTTGTATTTATCGGGAGTAACGGCTAAAAGAATGCCACCGCGTTTTTTCTGATTTTAAAGCAAAAATCCCTGCGGGCAGCAGGGATTTTCGTTGCAATGTCATACTTATTTCTTAATAATTTTCTTCGTAACGGTTTGCCCATCGGCCACCACTTTGACGATATACATTCCCGCGGGCAGTCGGCTGACATCTACTGTTTGGTATGCTTTGGCACGAACGTTCAGCACGCGCTTGCCGGCCATATCATACATTTCAATCGATTCTGCTTTGCCCGGAATCAGTACATTCACTTCTGATTGCACCACGGTTGGGTACACCGTTACGGTTTCTTTGGAAACTTCAACAGAAGCCAGCGCACTTTCAGGTACGATACCGGTGACAAGCAGGGCGTAGTTTTGTGTCGTAGCGTTGTCATCCTGATCCTTTAGCGTTCCTTTGTTGGACACTTCGATTCTGTATTTTCGGCCTGCCACCGGATTATCCAGCAAGACCTGCTCTACATTGTCTACAGTGTTATCTCCTTTGGTGGCAAGTTCCATCGGCGCATTGGGATTGAGTCGCCACGGGAAATACGTTTCATTGGTGGTCGTATCAATGATGCGTAAATCCAGATCATTAACCAAACGGGAGGACAAGTCATTCTGCAGTTGCTCATCTGTTTCAAAAGGTTCCGCTGCCGGATCTATCCAGGAAATAGAAGCTTTCAGTGGCTTCCCGCCTTCTGCAAAGACTTCCACCGATTGGGCACTGCCGCTGGTGAGATTTTTTCTTTCAAATAAAGTTTTGCCAACTTCTTTCTCGATAAGGGCCGTAGCTGCTTTACCGGCATCCACGAAGCCCCAGCCATACCAGACATCCGGACCTTCGTTTCCTACATCATTGGCTGTATGCGTGAGCAGGGCTTTCATTTCATCCGCTTTGTAAATGAAGTCCGCCTCACCTTTCAAATTTCGGGTAAGTTCAGTGACAGCGCCTGCTATTCCTGTGACCACAGGAGCGGAGAAAGAGGTGCCACTATTAATCGCATATTCATTAAATATGGTAGTAGAAGTAAAGTTGGCAACAGCATGCATAGAGCCTACCGCGCTAATATCCGGCTTAATAGCACCATCACGGCGTGGGCCGGCGCTGCTGTAGCTTGCTTTCAACACATCTCCTGGCTCTGTATATTGATTATCAGTGGTACCGAGTTGCTCAGTGGCGCCAACAACAATGATGTTTTTAGCCAAGGATCCCCAGCCGATGCAGTAATATCCCTTGCTGCAGTTCTTTGCCGGCAATACATCTCCCGGTTCAAAAAGAACATATTTTTCGAGCGTTTCATCGAACTTATAGGCCTTATCGCCAGGTTTCGGACCGATGCCATAATAATTTCCGGCAGACTTAACAACTATATGATTTGGATTGTTATATACAATTTTATCAAAAGCGGCATCCTGATCAAAATAGCTTCCTGAATAGGTGTCAAGGTTATTTAACTCATAATTCGCGAGCCAGTAGTAGCCTGCTGTGGGATAGATACTGTTGGGCGCGGAAACATAAGTCCAGCCCAAATTGATTCCGTAGGAATGATTCGAAATATTTGCTGTAGTGGCATCATTAAGTTTAACGTAGTTATTACCTGAAGGCGTAGTATAAAACGTATAACTATCAAAAGTGGATTTTGGAAGGACACCTATAACACCTTTTGCTCCGTATGGAGGTCCAAAATTACCGATGCCTTCTGCGCCGATAATCCCGGCTACATTGGTTGCATGACTTGAATAATAGGCTGCACCGTTCTCTTTATCTTCTACTCTTTGAACAACTGGCACACCATCAACTGCTCCGAATTCCACATGTTTTTCAAAGATGCGGCCGCCATCCATCACCAGAATGTTAATGCCTTCTCCTTCGAGTTTAACGCCGTTTAACCCGGGAAGCGTGCCGTTTTGTAAAGCAATCACATTCGCACTGCTGTTGGCCCGACGGTCAGATGATTCCAGAAAGACAGGAATTTTCCCGGCGAAACCAGCCAGAGTAGCCTTCTCTTGAGAAACTGCGTCCGGCTTCACATTTTTTTCAGCGTTTTGTATTAGCTGATCATATTTTTGTTGATTGGCTCTGTGCTGAGCTGCAAATTCGGCACTAAGTTTTTGTTGTGACTGAGCCAGTGTGAGCAACGGGCTCAACCCCAACAGAAAGAGTACTGCTTTTTTCATATTTTGAAACTTTTTGTAATTATAAGAAAAATAAACAGGTTTCGAGGCGTGCTCTTTGCTTTTTTTGCGATACTTTTAGTCTGGTTCTGATCAAAGCACATTCAAGCATTTTCTTTAATTATATTTAACGCATAATATATCAGCTTGCTATCTTGCTATGTAAAGAAAAAGCTGCACCGTTCACCAGTGCAGCTCTATCATGAAAAAAATAATTAGTCTTGCAGAATTACTTGCTCAGTTGCGCGTAGCTTCTTTGGATAAAGTCAGTAAGATCTTTTCCTTTCAGCAGGTTCTGAGACAGTTTTGCCAGATCCAGCGCATATTTGATCTTGTTGTTTTTCTCTTCAGCGTTTTCGTCCTTCAGGATTTCGCCGGCCAGGTCACTGTTGGAGTTCACCACCAGATTGTACATTTCCGGAAAGCCACCCATGCCAAACATACCGCCACCGCCGCCGGTTGCCTGCATGTCTTTCATACGACGCATAAACTCCGGCTGGGTAATCAGGAACGGTGCTTCCGTGCTGTCCAGATCTTCCACCTGAACCGTAAACTTGGTATCTTTCACCGCTTCTTCCACATTTTTCTTGAGCGATTCTTTTTCATCATCGGTCAGTTTGGAAATAGCAGTATCGTCTTTTTTGATCAGATTGTTGATATGGTCGGCATCCACTCTCGCGAAAGAAATTTTCTCTTTTGAGGTTTCCAGCTTCTGCATTAGGTGTGGTGCAATTGGTGAATCGAACAGCAAGACCTCATATCCTTTATCTTTTGCAGCCTGGATATAACCGTGCTGCTCATCTGCATTGGTCGCGTATAACAGTACGAAATTGCCGTTCTTGTCGGTTTGGTTTTCCTTAAACTTTTCTTCCAATTCATTCCAAAGGAAATACTGGCCATCGGTGGTCGGATACAGGGCAAACTTATCAGATCTTTCGTAGAATTTATCTTCGGAAATCATTCCGTATTCGATAACTACTTTAATATCATTCCATTTCTTTTCATATTCCTCGCGGTTGTCATTAATCAGCGATACCATCTTATCTGCCACTTTTTTGGTGATATAAGAGGAAATCTTCTTCACGGCACCGTCGGCCTGCAGATAGGAACGGGAAACGTTGAGTGGAATATCCGGCGAATCAATAACACCGCGCAGCAGCATCAGGAAATCCGGCACAATGCCTTTTACCTCGTCGGTGACGAACACCTGATTTTGGTAAAGCTGAATTTTGTCTTTCTCAATGTTCAGGTTGTTGCTGAGTTTCGGGAAATATAGAATTCCGGTCAGGTTGAAGGGATAATCCACATTTAAGTGAATGTGAAATAAAGGCTCCTCAAACTGCATCGGATACAGTTCATGATAGAAGGCTTTGTAATCTTCATCTTTTAATTCACTCGGCGCTTTTGTCCAGGCGGGATTCGGATTATTGATGATGTTGTCCACGGTTACCGTTTCGGGTTTCGCGTCTTCAGCGGCATCTTCCGGCAGGGGAAGCGTTTCTGTTTTGGTTCCGAACTTAATGGGCACCGGCATAAATTTGTTGTACTTCAACAGTAGTTCACGAATGCGCGATTCTTCCAAAAATTCAGTGGAATCTTCAGCGATGTGCAGAATGATTTCCGTACCGCGGTCCGTCTTATCTGTCGTCTCCTCCAGCGTATATTCCGGGCTGCCATCGCAAGTCCAGCGCACCGCCGGCGCATCTTTGTATGACTTGGTTAGGATTTCCACTTTCTCGGCTACCATAAAGGCAGAATAAAAGCCAAGTCCGAAGTGACCGATAATTCCGGCGTCTTTCGCGGAGTCTTTATATTTCTCCAGGAACTCTTCGGCACCGGAAAAAGCAACCTGATTGATATATTTTTCAACCTCTTCACCGGTCATCCCGATTCCCTGATCTGAGATGGTGAGTGTTTTATTTTCCTTATCTATTTTAACTTCAATCATCGGATTGCCATACTCCACTTTTGCTTCACCGATGGTGGTGAGGTGCTTTAGTTTCAGTGTGGCATCCGTGGCGTTGGAAATCAGTTCGCGCAGGAAGATTTCGTGATCACTGTAGAGAAACTTTTTAATAAGCGGAAAAATATTTTCCACTGATACATTAATATTTCCTTTTGTCATCTTTAAAAATGTTTTTTATTAATGCCGATAGCTTTTCAAATTGAACACCATTCCGGCGAAACTGACAGATTGTCAACAAGCTGGACAATTCGTGCAAATTCAGGGCATTTTAATCTGGTTCTTAAAGTATTTAATTTAGATGCAACGAACATAAAGCATGATGACCATTTTGCGTAGAAAAACATGATCGCGATGAAAAGTATATTTAAAATAAAAAAAGACAGCATTGCTGCTGTCCAAAGTATCAGTTGATAAGTTACCTTACGATTGTTTGTTACGAATCTCCTCTTTGATTTTCTCTTCGAGTTCTTCAGAAAGTTCCGGATTATCCTTCAGCATTTCTTTTACTGCATCGCGGCCTTGTCCCAGTTTGGTGTCTTCATAGCTAAACCAGGAACCGCTCTTCTTCACGATGCCCATGTCCACAGCTGTATCAAGGATTTCACCAACTTTGGAAACTCCTTCGCCATACATAATGTCGAATTCTGCCATTTTAAACGGAGGTGCTACTTTGTTTTTCACAATTTTCACTTTCACGCGGCTACCGATGGCTTCGTCGCCACTCTTGATCGGCGCACTGGCTTTACGGATGTCAATACGAACGGATGCATAAAACTTCAGTGCATTACCACCCGTGGTAGTTTCGGGGTTTCCGAACATCACACCAATTTTCTCACGAAGCTGGTTAATGAAAATCACGGTACACTTGGTACGGGAAATCGTGGCGGTCAGCTTACGCAATGCCTGCGACATCAAACGGGCATGCAGTCCCATTTTGGAATCACCCATTTCCCCTTCGATCTCTGCCTTTGGCGTCAGTGCCGCAACGGAGTCGATCACCACGATATCTACTGCTCCTGAACGGATCAGGTTGTCAGCAATTTCGAGTGCCTGCTCACCGTTGTCCGGCTGTGAAATAATCAGATCATCCAGATTAATTCCCAATTTGGACGCATAGTGGCGGTCAAACGCGTGCTCTGCATCAATAAACGCAGCGATTCCGCCGGCTTTCTGAGCTTCAGCAATGGCATGCAGCGTCAGTGTTGTTTTACCTGAAGATTCAGGCCCGTAAATTTCGATGACCCGTCCTTTCGGATATCCGCCGATTCCCAGGGCCAGGTCCAGTCCCAGTGAACCGGAGGGAATGACTTCAATTGTATCATCAATAGAGGCATCTCCCAAGGTCATCACGGTACCTTTTCCGTAAGTTTTATCTAACTTATCAAGCACTAAAGCGAGTGCTTTTTTCTTGTCTTCTACACTACTCATTTGTTCATTTTATTTGTGTAAAAATACGAAATTTTAACCTGAAATAAAAGCCAATGAAACGTTAAAAACAGGGCAAAAAGCATTTTTTTCAGCAAAAAGTTTTTTTATTATAAATATTGTTTTAGATTTGCACCACCAAAACGAGAACAGACCCATGGTGTAGCGGTAACACTACTGATTTTGGTTCAGTCATCTGGGGTTCGAATCCCTGTGGGTCTACTTAATTTGCAACAAACGCTTCGATTTATCGGAGCGTTTTTTGTTTTTGACTGCTGTGAAATTTCGGTTTACGCATGCTGCCGGAAAATCAATTTTTAAATCTGTACGACGATATCATTTTAAATCTTTATTAATTTAGTTAAAACATCACTCCATTGTGTTAATCTTCGGCAACAGGGAAAGCCAGGATAGAAAAATGGAAGCGATTTTGCATGTGTTATGCCTCACATTAATTATTAACTTTTAAAAACTTTTATGATGAGCGACCAGCAAGCTGATAAACACTTTGGAGAAACAAAACCGATGTCTAACCACGCCCACGACCTTATTCACGATTTAAACAAGCGCCTGGATGCTGTATGGCGTTATGATCAGTACGTGACCAATGCGGAGAAAGCAAATGAAGAAGAAATTGCGCAACTTTGGAAAGAAGCCAAGCAACAGGATATGGAGCTGATCGAAAGAATGAGAACGTTACTGAAAAAATCACTGTAACAGGTTTTTATTTCTTTTAAAGTTAAAAAAAGCAGGCTTTGGTAAGCTTGCTTTTTTTGTGAATCATTAGCAGACCTCAACTTTCTGAAAACAGGCGGCAACTTATTATATAAAAAACCGCGCGGCCTTCGGCCGCGCGGTTCAATCACAATCTCTTACTACTGCTCTATTTCTCTTTTATAAACTCAAACGCCTGACCGCCCTGATTCAGCGTAAACGTCTTTTTATCTTTACCAAACTGCAGTTCAATGCCCGCCGCATCGAAACTGAAAAGTCCATCTCCCTGGTACTCCACCGGGAAAGACTGCTGTCCGGTTACCTGCGCTACCAGTTTGTTATTCTCTACTTTTAAAGTAACCTTCACCGGGATTTCTTTACCCGCGAACGTGCCGGTGTATTCATTTAAATTCACCTTTTCAGCTGCGGCGGAGGTCGGACGCATTCTGTTATTCGTTACATCCACATCCGGCACCGCGCCTTTCGGGTCAATCAACACACTGGAAATTTCTTTATTGCCGGGAACTTCGAAGGTCCACTCATTATTGCGTTTCCAGATTTCAACCGGCAGTTTAATTTCTTGTTTGGTGCCGTCTTTATACATCACTTCCAGTTCCACCGGCATCGGCAGCTGGCCAATGTTTTCAATCGTCACCACCGCTCCCTGCTTATAGTCGCCATTTACATATTTAATATTTTTTACGGCCTGGTCAATTTTCCAGTTGTTCAGGAACCAGCCTCTCCAGAACCAGTTGAGCTCCTCGCCGGTTACATTTTCCATCGTGCGGAAGAAATCGTCCGGCGTGGGATGTTTAAAAGCCCAACGCTTGATGTATTCCCGCAGCGCTTTATCAAAACGCTCTTCACCCAAAATCTTCTCACGCAGGAGCTGAAGCCCGGCCGCCGGCTTATAATAACCAAGATATCCCAGGTTTCTTTCCTTCAAATTGTCCGGCGCAGTTTGTACTGCTTCCAGCTTATCACTGAAGAAAGCCGGTGCCATCATTTGTAATGGTTGTGGCTTATAATACTCGCCATTATTAAAATCCTTATCCGAGACCGAGTTAATGAATGTATTTAAACCCTCATCCATCCAGGCGTACAGGCGTTCGTTGGAGCCCACAATCATCGGGAACCAGTTGTGACCGAATTCATGATCAGTTACGCTCCATAAATCAGCCCCTTTGGAATTCATATGGCAAAATACAATGCCCGGATATTCCATACCGCCCTCGTTTCCGGCCACGTTCACGGCCATCGGATAGGTGTATTCATACCATCTCTTAGAATAGTTTTCAATAGAAGCTTTGGTATATTCCGTAGAGCGTCCCCAGGCGCCCTGCCCGTCACTTTCCACCGGATAGGCCGAAACCGCCAGTGATTTTCTTCCGCTTGGCAAATTGATACGTGCCGCATCCAGAATAAATGCAGGCGACGAAGCCCAGGCGAAATCACGGGTATTATTAATTTTATATTTCCAGGTTTTGGTACCGGAACTTGTTTTTGCACCGGCATTGGCATCAGCAGCCGAGCGGATGATCACGGTTTTATCGCTGTTGCGCGCCTGTGCCCATTTTGAATTTTCAGCAGCGCTGTAAACGTCTTTTGCGTTCAGCAGTTCACCGGAAGCGACCACATAGTGATGCGCCGGCACCGTCAGGTTTGCGGTGATGTCTCCGTATTCCAAATAGAATTCACCGGCTCCTAAGTATGGCAGGGTATTCCAGCCCATGATGTCATCGTACACACACATCCTCGGGAACCACTGTGCGATGGTAAATATTTTACCGTTTTTCGTACTTTCAACTCCCATACGATCCGAACCATAATTTGGTGAGATAAAGGAATAGTTCACTACAAAATTGATGGTTCCGCCCTGTGCTTTTAGATCCTCAGGCAAATCGATTTGCATGCGCGTGTCGGTGATCGTGAAGGTCGGCTTCACCGTCATCTTTTTGCCGTTGGCAGAACGGATTTCTACTGATTTAATGGTATAACCGCCATTGAACTGCTGCCCGCGTGCACCGTTGCGGCTTCCACCCATCGGGATGATGGCATTGCCGCGGCTGTCTTCTTTAAAAAGATTCTGGTCCAGCTGCAGCCATAAAAAGCCGAGATTATCAAAACTGTTATTGGTATAGGTAATTTCCGCGGAACCGGAGATTTCGTTATTGGCTTCATTTAAGGTGGCATTCAGCACATAATCTGCACTGTTCTGCCAGTATTTATGCCCGGGCTGGCCGCTGGCAGAGCGGGTTTCGGTGGCATTGTTCTGATAGAAATACGGTTTAAAGGCTTCCGTATAACTGTAGGCTGGCGTTTGATTTTGCGCCGAGAACTGCACGGAGATGGCCACAGCCGCTACCAGCGCAGGTTTGAGGAACGATAACTTCATAGAAAAAGGAATTTACGGATAAGTAGAAAAGAGGCATCAAATGTTACAGTTTTGATGCCTCCCGAATTTATTTACTGTGATTTTTTAGCTTTAATCATGGCTTCAAGCATATCCCACATTTCCCGGGGAATCTGCTCCAGCATATTAAACTCACCGGCGCCCTGGAGCCACTCACCACCATCGATCGTGACAACCTCACCATTCATGTAGGCAGAATATTCTGAAACGAGATACGCCGCCAGGTTGGCCAGTTCCTGATGTTCGCCCACACGCCGCAGAGGTACTTTTTTGCGCATATCAAATTTTTCCGCCAGGTCACCCGGCAGCAATCTTTCCCAGGCACCCTGGGTTGGGAACGGCCCCGGTGCGATTGCATTAAAACGGATATTGTATTTCGCCCATTCTACTGCCAGCGAGCGCGTCATGGCAAGTACACCGGCTTTCGCACAGGCAGACGGAACCACATAAGCTGAACCTGTCCAGGAATAGGTGGTTACAATATTCAGCACCGTGCCGGCGACATTCTGGTCAATCCAGTACTTTCCAATGGAGAGCGTGCAGTTTTTGGTTCCTTTCAGCACAATGTCCAGCACCGAGTCGAAGGCAGAATGCGTAAGACGCTCCGTGGGAGCAATGAAATTACCCGCTGCATTGTTCACCAGAATATCAATCCGGCCCAACTCTTTGATAACGGTATCTTTCATGGCTTCCACCTGTTCCCAGTTGCGCACATCGCAGGCAACGGCCAGTACTTTTCCGCCGGTTTCTTTTTCGAGTTCCTGTGCGGTATTCTGCAGTTTTTCCAGGTTGCGGGAAGTGATGACGACTTTTGCGCCCAGCTGCAGGAAATATTTGGTCATTGCCTTGCCCAGTCCGCTGCCGCCACCGGTTACAATGATTACTTTATCTTTCAGCGCATCTTCGCGCAACATTCCTTCGGTGTATTTCATATATTTCTAAAATTAATGGTTCTATATATTAAATTGCTAATACATAATATAAATATCGGATACTACAGTTGATTACTCATTACTTCCAAGAAAATAAATGGGATGCAATGGCAATTTATTCTTTTCGTCGTCCGTCATTTTAGTATAGTAATGTTGCCAAAGGTTCAAAAACCTTTCAAAATCGATAAGTTCAATATGTTTATCCGTAGTTCTGGCTTCATTAATAGAATAAGAACTGAATTCACCTGAAGTAACAAAAATGCCAACATCAGAACTTCTCTTCATTGTTCCGGCCAGCCTTTGAATATCATCAGAAGAAATTTTAGATTCCGGCCGGTGTTTTACCTGTACTATAATTCGCGGCGGTTTCACTCCGAGCGGATCGGTGTACGCAATAATATCAATTCCCCCATCTCTACCCTTCGGGGAGATATGAGAGATATGATATCCCATTGATTTAAGTAAAATGGCAACTAAATCTTGAAACTCATAAGGATTCTTGGAGGTTACGAATTCACGAATACCTTCCATAGCACGTGTTTCATATTGATCCAGAAGCGCTGACTGTTTTTGTGCTACATCTTCTTCCTGTAATTCGATATCATCGTCAGTTTCATCTCCGGCAAATTTGTCTTTTTGCTTTTTTATGCTAGCATTCCATTCTCTATATTTTCTTGTAGCTACCTGGAGCAACTTTTCAGGGCCTAATTTAATTGCTTCTTCACCTTCTTCCGTCAGATACCACACGCCTGTTTTTTTAATAAGAAAGCCGGCTTTCATACAGTCAATAGTGTAGAAATGAAGGATACTCTCCCATCTTACGTAGCCTGTTTTTTCATACACATGACTTGCATACTCATCAAAATCCACAGTTTCTCTAATTCTATCAACTACGTCTTTGCCACGCATCTGGCCACCGTTATTCTGCAAAATTTTAAATGTTGCAAAAATTACTTTTTGAGCAATAAGTCTTGAGCGAGCTATCTTTTTCATTATTGTATTGATTGATGAACAAATGTATGTGTCTACAGAAGAAACTTATCAAATATATGCATTAGTACAATAAAAACGTAGCCCGCGCAAGGGATTGCAGTGGAAATCCCGCAGGACTGTCCGGAACGGCAGGCCGAGGAATTGCAACGAAAAGCCCGGTCTCGTCACGGGGTTGGCAAACCCCGTGACGAGATGCGCCCAAATAAAAAAGACTGCCTTTGCAGACAGTCTTATCATTAAAGATTAGTGACGGTTAGAAGCCAAACAGTTCCTCCAGGGAAATTTTCTTCACTTCACCGATTTTCTTCAGGTCTTCCATTTTCACGTTCTTTTCGGAAGCAACCAAAGCATACGTGTACGGCTTGCCGCTGAAGTTATTCGCGTGGAAATTCTTCAGGTCCGCCATGGTTACGTTGTCCACGTTGGTGTACATCTGCTTGCGGATATCATCCTTCAGGCCGAGCTCCTTCGCAGCCAGGTAGCGGAAAATAATATTATCTTCCATGATGCGCTCCGTCTGGATATCTTTCTTCACCTTGTTTTTAGCAAGTTCCAGGTTTACCGGCAGCTCCGGCATTTTGGTCAGCAGTTCATTCATGGCGCCCACGGCATCATTGAATTTATCTGCCTGAGACCCCACATAACTCATCATGTAGTACTGATCCGATTTCTTCTGAGGCTGCACGTACACGCCGTATGTGCTGTAGGCCAAAGCTTTACTCTCGCGAATCGTCTGGAAAACAATGCCGCCCATTCCTCCGCCAAAGTAGTTATTGAACACGTTAACCAATGTGGTTTTTGCCGGGTCATACACATCCGTATTCCGGATCCAGCGGGTTTCCGCCTGCACCATATCGTAATCGGTAAACAATACCTGATTTTTAGTCTGCGGCTGCTGCTTGAATGTTGCCATCGGCGCTGCCGTTGCGAATTTCACCGGTACTTTGTGCATCTTACCCAGCTGTGCGGTCAGGTTTTTCAACGATTCCGGACCGTAATAAATAACGGTTTGCTCGTACTGATTCAGGTTCTTGATTCTGTCTACCAGTTCCTGTGCTGTTACGGCATTAAGCTGAGCATCTGTCAGGGTATGGTTGAATTTGTTTTTCGGGCCATACATCGCATAGCTGGTCAATCCCTGCAGGATGGCGCCTTTGTTGGATTTCGCATCTTTGCGCGCTTTGGCCAGTCTGGCTTTCAGGGCAGCCAGTGCTTCTTCGCTTGGCTTGGCATTCAGAACCAGATCTTCATACAACCGCACTGCTTTTCCAAAGTTTTCCTGCAGTCCTTCGATGGTTACCGTGGTATACTCTTCGCCGGTTGCGACATTGAAGCTGGACGCAATCTTATAAAACTCTTTGGAGATATCCTCCGCGCTTTTTTTATCTGTGCCCAGGAATTGAATGTACTGCGCTGCCAGCGGTTGTTTCAGGTCATTCATCGCACCGATCTTGTAGCGGTATCTGAGTCTGTACAAGTCGTTCTCCGTATTCGGAACATACAGAACCTCTGCTTTGCCCATTTTTGCTTTCTGGATGTCTTTCTCGAAATCCAGGAACACTGGTGCAGAAGGCGTATTCGGCATATCATTGACCATCTTCACGAACGCAGATTGCTTGTCGGCATTTGTTTCCACGGGTGTAATGGCCGGTTTTTCGATTTTAAGGTTATTCTTGGTTTCGCCTTTTCTTTTCAGAACAGCCACGTAGTTGTTACCCAGATATCTGTTGGCAAAAGCAACCACATCTTCTTTTTTGATTTTAGAAAGGTCGTTTACATACGCCACCTGATCTTTCCAGTCCAGTTCAGAAGTAAAGGCATTTACCAGATTGGACGCACGGCCACTGTATTTTTCAGTTTCTTCAATCTTATCTTTTTTAATATTATTTACGATAGACGGCAGCAGGTCAGCATCGAAGTTTCCTTTTTTCAGGTTTTCAATTTCGTTAAGAACCAGCTTTTGCACATCTTCCAATGTCTGACCGGAGGTTGGCGAGGCGTTCAGCCAAAGTACGCCGTGATCCTGAAGCGTGAACGTAAAGGCACTCGCTCTCAGCAATCTTTGTTTTTTCACCAGGTTTAAATCTAATAAGCCCGCTTTTCCGTTGGTCAGAATAGCGCCCACCAGGTCTGCCAGCAAGACATCTTTGTCTTTATTCCCCGGCAAACGGAAACCGATGGCCACACTTTCTGCATCCGGTCCTGTGATTTCTTTGATCACAGGCGCATTGAAGGGAACTTCCTGCTGGAAGGTATATTTCGGAACCGGTTTGCTTTGCATATAAGAGAAAGCACGGTCGATCTTGGCAATCGCCTGATCCGGATCGAAATCTCCGGACAGGATTACGCCCATGTTGTTCGGCACATAGTACGTATTGAAATATTTGCGGATTTCTACCAGCGACGGGTTTTTCAAATGCTCGATAGTTCCGATCGTGGTTTGTTTCCCGTAGTTGTGATTTTGGAATAAGGTTGAAAACAACGTTTCAAAGACTTTTCCGCCATCATTGTCCAGCGAGCGGTTTTTCTCCTCGTACACCGCTTCCAATTCGGTATGGAAAATACGCAGCTGCGGATTGCGGAAACGTTCAGCCTGCACAGCCAGATATTTATCCAGTGAGCTGGCCGGCACATCATCTGTGTACACCGTTTCCTCGAAGCTTGTCCAGGCATTGGTTCCCTGCGCGCCCATGGCCGACATCATTTTGTCGTACTCATTGGCAATTGCATATTTGGAAGCCACACCGGAAACGGAGTCGATCTGCTTATAAATCGCCTTGCGCTTTGCTTCGTCTTTTGTTTTATTGTACTGCTCATACAGGGCATCAATTTTATCCAGCTCAGGCTTTTCTTTTGCCCAGTCCAGCGAACCATACTTGTCGGTTCCTTTGAAGAGGAGATGCTCCAGGTAATGCGCCAGCCCGGTATTCGTAGCCGGATCGGTTTTGCTTCCTGCTTTCGTGGCAACATATGCCTGAATTCT
Source organism: Kaistella sp. (assembly GCA_032057205.1). Classification (GTDB taxonomy): domain Bacteria; phylum Bacteroidota; class Bacteroidia; order Flavobacteriales; family Weeksellaceae; genus Kaistella. The sequence continues at coordinate 16,647 of DAMCFT010000009.1, read as the reverse complement.
CGGGTCCTTTTTTGTCGGACTCAGAATAACTGTCAACCCGTTCTTCAAGGTGTAGAACCGGGCCTGCGATGGGTCGTTGGTCACATACTTGTACGTGTAGCCACCCGCCGTCGCTTCTTTCCACTGGTAATCCTGCGCTTGGGCAGAGAAAATAACCGCAGCGGCAAAAAGCATTAAAATCTTTTTCTTAAACATATATATTTTGATTTACTCCTGATTAGACGCTCTGTTTCCTTAAATGTAACACAGCGATACGAATTTTAGATGAAAAGTTTACAAAGAGTTAAAATTGCCTGGTTAATTCAGCAGATCCAAAACGCATTTTACTGTTTTTAATTAAATTAATTTACCTCAAACAGCAGGCGTTTACCGCAAGGCTGTTCGTGCACCACCCCATTTTCATACACCAGCTGGCCATTCACGAAGGTGTGCGTCACCCTGGAATGGAACGTTTCATCTTCCAGCGGACTCCAGCCGCATTTGTACAGCAGCTGATCCCGCTGCACGGTGTAGCTCTGCTCAGGATCAACCAAAACCAAATCTGCCTTATACCCTTTTCTGAGGAAACCGCGCTTTTCAATCCGGAATAAAATAGCGGGATTGTGGCACATTTTCTCCACCAGTTTTTCCAGGGTAATCCGTCCGTTGCGGTAATGTTCCCACATCAGGTTTAATGAATGCTGCACCAGCGGACCACCCGACGGCGCCTGCAGGTATTTCTGGCTTTTCTCTTCCAGCGTATGCGGCGCGTGATCTGTTGCCACCACATCAATCCGGTCATCGAGCAAGGCTTTCCATAATGCTTCCTTATCTTCGGCTGATTTCACGGCAGGGTTCCATTTAATTAAAGTGCCTTTATCATCATAATCGGCATCCGTAAAAGTGAGGTGATGCACACAAACTTCTGCGGTGATTTTTTTATCTTGTAGTGGCAGATGGTTATCGAACAGATCCGTTTCCGCTGCGGTTGAAACATGGAAAACATGCAGCCGCGCGCCCGTTTTGCGTGCCAGTTCGATGGCTTTGGAGGAAGACAGATAGCACGCTTCTGCGCTCCGGATATCGGGGTGGCACCGCACCGGAATATCTTCACCATATTTTTCTTTATGCATCTCGGTGTTGCGGCGAATAGTGGCTTCATCCTCGCAATGCACGGCGATCAGCATGCGCGTATTGCTGAAGATATTTTCCAGCGTAGCCGGATCGTCTACCAGCATATTTCCGGTGGACGAACCCAGGAAAAGTTTGATGCCTGCCACATTGCGCGGATTGGTTCGGAGCAACTCGTCCAGATTACTATTGGTTCCGCCCATCATGAAAGAATAATTAGCGAAAGACCGCGTGGCAGCAATCTGATATTTATTTTCCAACAATTCCTGTGTCACGGCGTTCGGCACCGTATTGGGCTGCTCGATGAAACTGGTGATTCCGCCGGCCACAGCCGCGCGCGATTCCGAGGTGATATCTCCTTTCCAGGTTAAGCCCGGTTCCCGAAAATGTACCTGATCATCTATAACGCCCGGCAAGAGGTATTTTCCGGTGGCATCCAGGGTAATATCTGCGTCTGTGTCGGGTATTGATGTTGCGATGTCTGCGATGATGTCATTTTCTATAAGAACATCCGCCCGGAAGATTTGGTTTTCGTTGACCAGCGTAGCATTTTTTATCAGGGTTTTCATACGTGAAATTAAAATTTAAGTAGATTGATGGCTCCTTACAAAAATAGGCTTTTCGGCGCAGAATCATTCCCTGATACCCTTCGTTTTGCTGCTCAGCGTAAATATTTACCTTTGCAGAAATTGATCCCTCTTGTATAAAAAATTACTCGGGCAAACGGCCATATACGGGCTGAGTACTGTTATCATCAGGCTGTTTCCGTTTATCATCAGTCCCATTGTAACCAATGCGTTCGTACCTAAGGACCTGGCGCCGTATATTGATTTTTACTCGGTTGCCGGAATTATTATTGTGCTGTTGTCACACGGAATGGAAACCACCTTTTTCCGTTTTGCCGAGAAAATCCAGGATACCCGAAAGCTCATTTCTACCGCGACTCTCAGTGTAGCCGGCGCGTCCCTGTTATTCCTAACGCTTGGTCTTATTTTCCGGCAGGAACTTGCAGTCGCTTTTAAAACACCGGAGTATATTGATTTGCTGGTCATGATGCTCTTCATCCTGGCCTTAGACGGACTTTCCACCATGCCTTTTGTTATTTTAAGGAAAACAGGACGGCCGAAAAAATATGCTTTAATAAAAACCATCAACGGAGCGGTTAACTTTTTACTCGTTTTGTTTTTCATTGTCGGATTACCGCGATTGGGTGATACCGGCTTTCTGGGATTGCAATACAATCCAGACTTTGGGATTGGCTATGTGTTTATCGCTAACCTTGTGGCAAGTACCGTCACTTTCCTGCTGCTTTTTTCCGAAATTAAAACAACCAGCTTTGCGGCATTTGATTCGGCACTCTGGCTCAACATGATCAGCTATTCCTGGCCGATCACCATCGCGGGCCTGGCGGGGGTGATCAACGAAACCATGGACCGGCAGTTTTTGAAATACCTTTTGCCGGAAAGCATCGGTACCGAACAGATGGCCATTTATGGTGCGGTCTGCAGAATCGTCACCTTTCTGACGCTGTTCCGCCAGGCGTATCTTCTCGGGATCGAACCGTTTTTCTTTGCACACGCGAAGAATGAGAACTCCGGCCGTTCCTATGCAAAGCTGATGGACATGTTCGTTATTGTAAACTGCGTGATTTTGCTGGTGCTGTGCGCCAATCTGGACTGGCTCGGCAAACTGTATCTCGCCAATCCGGCCTATAATGTTGGTTTGCCGATTGTCCCGCTGGTACTGATAGCTGCTGTTTTTCTGGGTATTTATTTAAACATGTCGGTCTGGTATAAATTATCGGATCGCACGGTGTACGGCGCCTACCTTTCCGTTCTGGGCGCGGCGGTGACTATTGGCATTAACTTTTACTTTATTCCGCTTTATGGGTACTGGGCGTCTGCCTGGGCTACGCTGCTGAGTTATTTTGTAATGATGACGGTGTCCTACTTTCTGGGCCAGCATTTTTACCCGGTGCCGTATCATATGCGTAAAATTACTTTATACCTCGTGGCAAGCATCGGACTTTCGGCTGTGAGCTATTATGTACTGGATGGTTCCCTGCTCGCCGGAAATTTATTTTTATTGCTATTTTTAGGCCTTGTTTTATATTTTGAAAAAGACACGCTGAAACAACTCAGACGAAACTAACTATGAAAATCAACATCATCAATACGTCCCGGCATCCGCTGCCGGCTTACCAGACTGCCTCTTCTGCCGGAATGGATTTATACGCCAACATCCAAAACGAAGTAGTGCTGAAACCTTTGGAACGTACCCTTATTCCAACCGGCCTTTTCCTGGAACTGCCACAAGGATATGAAGCACAGGTGCGTCCGCGCAGTGGACTGGCTTTTAAAAACGGACTTACCGTGCTGAACAGCCCCGGCACCATCGATGCGGACTACCGCGGCGAGGTTGGTGTTATTTTAGTAAATTTGTCCGCTGAAAATTTCACCATTACCGATGGAATGCGCATTGCGCAAATGGTGATTGCCAGACATGAAACCGCAGAATGGCAGGAGACCACCGAACTCAGTGAAACGGAGCGCGGCGCCGGTGGATTTGGCAGCACAAAATCTTAATCTTTTTTTTAAAACATAAATGGTGAACGCCTTCTGCAACCCATACGCGGAAAGGCACCAGAAAAAATTACACATACATGAAAATTATCGTTCCTATGGCGGGCCGCGGCTCGCGTTTGAGACCTCATACTTTAACCGTTCCAAAACCTCTGATCCCGATTGCCGGCAAACCCATTGTGCAGCGCCTGGTAGAAGATATTGCAAAGGTCGCGAATGAACAGATTGATGAAGTGGCTTTCATCATCGGTGATTTTGGTGCCGAAGTAGAAGCTTCTTTGCTTAAAATCGCCGAGGACCTGGGCTGCAAAGGCAGTATTTATACGCAGGATGAACCTCTGGGAACGGCGCACGCTATCAAATGTGCCGAAGCTTCAATGCAGGGCAATGTCGTTGTGGCATTTGCAGATACTTTATTTAAAGCCGACTTTGTGCTTGAAACCAATTCTGATGGTGTCATCTGGGTCAAGAAAGTAGAAGATCCCTCAGCCTTCGGTGTGGTGAAACTGGATGATTACGGCTTTATTACCGACTTTGTGGAAAAGCCGCAAACCTTTGTTTCGGATCTGGCCATTATTGGGATTTATTATTTTAAATCCGCAGAGAAACTGATGAGTGAAATCAACTACATTATGGAAAACGACATCAAGCAGGGCGGCGAATACCAATTGACCACAGCGCTGGAAAACCTGCGGCAGAAAGGAGCGAAATTCTCTTTGGGCAAAGTAGATGACTGGATGGACTGCGGTAATAAAAACGCCACAGTAGAAACCAACGGGAAAGTTCTTACCTACGAAAAAGAAAATCTCTCCGTGTATCCGGCGTCTGCTAAAATTGAAAACTGCCTGATTATCCCGCCATGCTTCATTGGTGAGAATGTAGAGATTTCCAATTCCAAAATTGGCCCCTGCGTTTCTATCGGTAATAATACAAAGGTGATTAACTCCAACATTGATCATTCACTGATTCAGGAGGACACCATTATTGACCACGGAAACCTGAGCAATTCCATGATTGGCAATTCTGCACAATATTATGGCGTGGCCAGGGAGATTTCACTGGGCGACTATTCCGTGCTGGATTTTTTGTCTAAAGGCCAGGAGGCCTGATAAAACATCTTCCTGCAATTTCCGTTAGATATTATAAAAACAGACTCTAATGAAAAGATATATTTTACCTGTTCTGCTGATGCTTGCAGTTACTGCCTGCACCACCAGAACGAAAACTGATGATTCCGGAACCACCGCGGCTCCGGTAAGTTCAGCAGCGGCTTTTTTCAAAAAAGTAACAGCCGAACCGCAATTTGACCAGCTAAAAATCAACACACGGCTCACAGCGGAAACCGGCAGTTTTGTGCCACCGCTGGATGCAACGATATATCTGGAAAAGGACCGCAAAATATGGGTAAATATGGTGGCTGTTTTCCTGAACGTCGGACGAGGGCTTGCCACACCCGCCGGAATTCAGGGATATGAAAAATGGAATAAAACCTATATCGAATCTGACTTCACGTATCTGAATAATTTATTGAATGTCAATTTCATTGATTTTGCTTCCTTTCAAAATCTCTTATTAGGAAAAACTTTTATTCCGGTGAATGAACGCGATTTTCAGTTGATACAGAACGGAGCCGGTTATATCCTGAAGAGTAAAAAAAACCTGCAGTTTAATACCAATGGAAAAACTTCCGAATACCAGGCAGAACTGCAGTATGACGCGCAAATGGATTTGATCAAAGTAGCTTTGCAAAAAGTGAAAGCAGCAGATCAGCTCGAGGTAACCTACAGCAACTGGCAGAATTTCCAGCAGATGCGCGTGCCGGGAACTGTTAAAATAGTGATAAAAGGAAATAAAGACAGCAAGATCACGCTGGAAAATACGAAATTTGACAACTCTAAAATGAATACGCCGTATTCTGTACCAGCAAATTACACGAAAACTGAGATTAAATGATCAGAAAAATAGGCTATTTTCTCGGCATCTTTATCATCGGGCTTTTACCGGCACAAAAGAAAGAACAACTGCAGAAGCAAAACGCGGATCTGAAAAAACAGATTGCCGCGATTAACAGTAACCTGGCGAAAACCCAGCAGCAGTCGAAACTTTCGGTATCGTACCTCAATGAGGTTGAAAAGAAAATCAAGCTGCGCGAGAAAGTATATTCCAACACTCAAAAGGAAAAAAGATTTATTGAAGATGAGATTTATCTCCGTCAGTTGGAAATCAACCGCCAGAACCGGGAACTGGCTATTTTGCGGAAAAACTACGCCGAGGTATTAGTTAAAGCGTATAAAAACAAAGGGGTACAGAACAAAGTCACTTTTATTCTTTCTTCCAAAAACTTAGGTGAAGCCTTACGCCGTGTCCAATACCTGAAAGATTACGCTGATTATCAGGACCGGAAAGCGGCTGAAATATCAGATGTAGCCAAATCACTGCAACGCAATGTGGAACTGAAGAAAAATTCGGTTAAGGATAAGGAAGCGCTGCTGGCAAATCAACAGAAAGACCTGCTCACCATTGAAGCTGAACGCAAAACAAAACAGGCGCTGCTGGAAGAATTTAAAAAGAATGAAGTACAGCTGACCGCGGAGTTAAAGCAAAAGCAAACCGAGTCCCGCAAGCTGGAAGGCCAGATCCGGGCTATTATTGCTGAGGAAATCCGTATTGCAAAAGCCAAAGAAGAACAGCGTAAAAAAGAAGAGGCTGAAAAAATCCGCCTGGCGAAAATTGCGGCCGAGCGCGAAAAAGCACGAATTGAGGCTGAGAATAAGGCAAGGCTGGAAGCACTGGCTTTAGAAAAGAAAAAGGCAGATGAGGAAGCGCGCCGGCTGAAGGATATCGCCGACCGCAAAGCCGCCGAAGAAGCTGAAAAAGCAAAACTCGCTGCCGAAGCTGATGCGAAACGAACGGCAGATGCACGCCGCGCCGCTGATGCGGAGAAAGCGGAAGCCCGCCGGGCCGCGGCTGCCCGCGAAGCTGCCTTGGCGGCGGAAAAAGCAAAAGCTGCGGCCGAAAAAGCAGCCAGCGCCAAAGCTGCAGAAGCCAGCTTAGCAAAAAAGAATGAAGACGAGAAGAAAGCTGCGGAAAGCAAAGCGATGACCAATTTTGGTGTTTCCAGCGGAGCCGCCAATAATTTTGCGGCCAATCGCGGGAAAATGGGAATGCCGGCTTACGGAACCATTACCCACCGCTTCGGGCGCCAGCCGCACCCGGTTTTCAAGAATATTGTGGAAGAAAACAATGGGATTAAGATTGCCGTGAGCAAGGGAACGGTTGCCAAATGTATTGCGCCGGGAACAGTTTCACGTATTGTGGCTTCTTCCGACGGTTCCAAAACAGTAATCGTGAAACACGGTGATTATTTCACCATCTACGCGAATCTTGCCAGCACCATGGTTTCTGCCAATCAGCAGGTATCTGCAGGAAGCGGCATGGGCGTCGTGGGCGCGGATTTCGACGGAACATATACTCTTGATTTCCAGATATGGAACGGCAGCACACCGGTTGATCCGATGGGTTGGGTCAATTAAACAAGAAACTATAACTTTGTAAAAAATATTTAGATAATGGAAACGCTAACCATACTGGCACTCTCCTGGCAGCACCTGCTGATTGTCGCCGTCATCGTTCTGGTCCTTTTCGGCGGACGTAAAATTCCGGAAATGATGCGAGGCTTAGGCTCCGGCATCAAGGAATTTAAAGATGCCGTGAAAGAAGAAGATCCCAAAAAGCCTGAAGAAGCACCACGAGACTCTACCGGAACTACGTTATAAATTCTTTTACCGATGAATTTTACTGAACAAGCCTGGTCTGTCTTTGATCAGGCTATTGCAGATTATCACCTGACGGACGATGTGAATGCGGAACAAAAAAATCCTTTTCAGAATGGAAGTTTGGAACATCTTTTGTATAGCAAAAACTGGATCGATACCGTACAGTGGCATCTGGAAGACATAATCCGCGATGAAAATATAAATCCTACCGAAGCTTTACAGCTTAAACGCAGAATAGACTCCTCTAATCAGAAAAGAACTGACTTGGTGGAGTTTATTGACAGTTGGTTTCTGAACAAATACAAAGAAATACAGCCTGCGGCCAACGCCCGAATTAATACCGAAACTCCCGCCTGGGCAGTCGATCGGCTGTCTATTCTGGCGCTAAAGGTATATCACATGCAGATTGAAGCTGAAAGAGCCACGGCCACTGCTGAACACCGGGCAAACTGTAGTGCGAAACTGCAGGTGTTGCTGGAACAGAAAAAAGACCTGATGCAGGCGATTAATACGCTTTTGCAGGATATAGAGAACGGTACTGTTAAGATCAAAGTGTACAAACAAATGAAAATGTACAATGATGAAAGTCTTAACCCGGTCCTGTATCAAAATGTAAAAAATGGGTAAACTGCTTAGGTGCTTACTTATCATCATACTTTTCGTTTCCTGCACGGCAGAAAAAACCAATCTCACAGCGCCTGGTGTGATGACTGCCAACGGGATGCCGCGCATTGAATCGTGGGACAGCCGCCGGAATACGATTGTTTATTCTGCGGAGATTACCAATTTGATCGCTTCTTTCCCGCGCTTCAGGAATACCGCGGTAAACGATGAGGTAAGTAACTTAAAATATCATCTGAAAGACTATATCGGTGCCATGGAAGCCTACAATATGAACGGGCTGGAACGTGCGCACCGAAATTTTGAAAAATCTTACAAGAAACTCCAGAAACTGCGGAAGTACATGCGGCCGGATGAAGATCAGATCCTGAACCGATACCTTGTACGAATCAAAACCAACATGGCCTTTCTGGAAAGCACTGTGAAAAAAGACAGTGCCAACAGCCGCTAATATGTTTATTTTTTATGCTTAAAATTCAAGCTGAATCCAAAGTGCCAACGGAGTATGGCCTTTTTCGCATGATTGCTTTTTCCGAATCGGAAACCGATTGGATGCCGCATATGGTACTGATCGCCGACGGGACTGATTTCACAAAGCCGGTGAACGTGCGTTTTCATTCAGAGTGTATTACCGGTGAAGTATTTCACTCGCGGAAATGTGAGTGCGGGCAACAACTGGATGCGGCCATGATTTATATGCAGAAACATGGCGGCATGGTTATTTACCTTCGCCAGGAAGGAAGAAACATCGGAATCATTAATAAGCTGAAAGCTTATGCGCTGCAGGAGCAGGGATTTGATACCGTAGAAGCGAACCTGAAACTGGGTTTGCCGGCAGATGACCGGAACTTTGACATTGCAATTGAAATGCTGGATATCCTGGGCATTAAAGAAATTAATCTGCTAACCAACAATCCGCAGAAAGTGCAGTTCGTGAAGGACAGCCATATCACCCTGAACCAGCGGATCCCGCTGCAGATGATGTCTACTGCGGAAAGCGCCGGATATTTACAGGTGAAAAAAGATTATTTTGGCCATTTCCTGGATTATGAAAATGACAGTTTAGAGGCGGGTTCAGTCTAAACGCAGCGCTGTGTCCAGTGCCAGCTCAATCATCGGTGTGAGCGCACGTTCACGCTGATCAGCAGAAATCATATCACCGGTTGGGATGATATCTGAAACGGTCAGCAAGGTCGCTGCATTTTTACCCAGATATTGTGCATTGGCAAAAAGCGCAAACGCTTCCATTTCAACGGCTGAACAGTTGTATTTTGCTGCAATTTCGGGAAGCGACTGATCTTTGCGGTAGAAAATATCGCTCGTGTGCACGGTAGTCGGGATTGTTTTCAGCGCTTTGTCGGACGCACATTCATTAATCGTTTCAAATACTTTCCCCTGGTGCGAAAGTTTATCTTCGGAAAAACCCCAGGCGTGCTGTGCATACGTGGACTCACTCGCTGCATATTCCACGTTCAGGATATCAAATACTTTTAATTCATCAGTGTACGCCCCGCAGGTTCCAATACGGATGATGGTTTCCACATCATATTGTGTGAAGAGTTCGTAGGAATAAATCCCAATGCTCGGAATTCCCATACCGCTGGCTCCTACCGATACTTCAACTCCTTTAAATTTCCCGGTAAAATAAAAAATATTGCGGGTCTGGCTGACCAGTTTCACCTCCTGCAAAAAGTTATCTGCAATATATTTTGCGCGCAGCGGATCTCCCGGCTGTAATACGGTTTTTGCAATCTCGCCCTTTTTAGCTGCGATGTGTACACTCATTTTCTTGAATTTAAAATAAGTTTTAAAATTACTAAAATTCCTATAAACCTGACCAGACCGGTACGCACAAAAAAGCTGCCCTACAGAAAGGCAGCTTCGCTATTTATTAAAAGCCGATATTAAAAAGGCTTAATTTTCGATTCGTCTATGTTATAAAACTTGATAACAGATTCGTAATCATCGTAATTGACTGCACTGTTTTTCCCTCCTGTCGAAGCCGGCACCAAAATCACTCTGAAAGTCTGACCATTTAAATATTCTGGAGTGGTGGCGATGTCATAATTTCCGTCTGCATAAATGGCGATATCGTTCCGGGTGAAATCAAAGTCATAATCAAACTCCCTTCCCTCCGAAAGATAAATTGTTCTTGGAATTGCCTGCCATACCGGATTGCCATTACTTTCGCCTGCTTTACGATAAATCAGGACCACATCGGAGGCAACTAAAGGCGAAGTAAACTCTTTCGTTATTCTGTAGGAACCATTTTGGATGGTAAAGTTTTCATTAATGATATCAAGCGCCACCGGATAGGTATCTCCATCGCCAACATAATTATCATCGCGGTCGTTACAGCTGATCACTGCTACTGCAAAGAAAGCAAGCAACAGTATGGTAAAATATTTTTTCATTGTATTACTGATTTAGATTAATTTTTCTAAACAGACAACATGCATGCCAACGCAATGGTCGCTAACTGATAAATATTGTACTTTTGTTATTCAACATACCGACATACAATGAAGTTATCAGGAGTTATCCTAGCCACTGTTGCACTGCTGTTTTCAGCCCTGGGCAAGGCACAGTACATTCCCGCAGATTTTTCGGAAAAAGAAATGAAGGATGCCCAGAAATGGGTGGATCAGAAATACGCAAACCTAAGTCAGGAAGATAAGCTGGGGCAGCTTTTTATTGTAGCCTTATATACGAATAAAGGTGAAGAACACATTCAGCAGGTTCGCCATCTGGTTGAAAAAGAACATATCGGCGGGTTGATCTTGATGCAGGATGATGCGGAACGGCATATTCAGCTTGTTAACGAATTCCAACAAAAAAGTCCAATTCCGCTTATGATCGGGATGGATGCAGAATGGGGCGTTTACCAGCGGATTGCAGCAGCACACAAATATCCCTGGGCGATCACCCTGGGCGCCATTCAGGATAAAAACCGGATTACCGAAATGGCTGCGAGCATCGCCAGGGACTGCCAACGCATGGGCATCAACTGGGATTTTGCGCCGGTTGCTGATGTGAACACCAATCCAAAAAATCCGATTATTGGCAACCGCAGTTTTGGCTCTGAACCGCAGAACGTGATTGCTTCTGCTTTGGCCTATGCACAAGGGCTTCAGCGCAATAATGTATTGGCAGCCATCAAGCATTTTCCAGGTCATGGCGATACGGACCAGGATTCGCACCTTGATTTGCCGGCGGTCACGCATTCACTGGACAGATTAAATACGATTGAACTGGCACCCTTTAGGGCATTGGCCGATAAAGGGATTGGCGGAATTATGGTCGCACACTTATATGTTCCCGCACTCGAAAAAGGAAAAGATATTCCAGCCTCGATTTCTTATAACATCATCACCAAACTCTTAAAGGAAAAAATAGGATATCAGGGGTTGATTATTACGGACGCGCTGAACATGGGCGCCGTCGCCAATAAATACAAAGCCGGTGAACTGGATGCACTGGCCTTTAAAGCAGGAAACGATATCATGCTCTTTTCGCAGGACGTCGAAACCGGTAAAAAACTGATTCAGCAGGCAATTGACCGTGGAGAAATTTCACAAAAGCGCGTAGAAGAAAGCGTGAAGAAAATTTTAATGACTAAGTACGTTCTGGGACTTACCCAGTACACACCACGCAATCCTGAAAATATTAATCAGGAGTTAAATAATACTGAACATCAGAAGCTGATGCAGAGTTTGTATGCTGATGCGCTTACTCTGATTAAAGACGAAAAGAAAATTCTGCCGCTGGATTGTTCCAAAACATATTATTATGTTCCGCTGGAAGAAGCGCCACATGAAACATTTGTGGAAACACTGCAATTGGGAACTACCGTCATTAAAAAGCAACCGGCTGAAATTGCAACTATTCCCGCAGGTGCCACGGTGATTGTGGGCGTTCATAAAGACAACAGCACTGCTTACAAACCGTATCAGATTTCAGAAGCATCTAAAAAAACAATCGCCAACTTATCAGCAAAACATCCGGTTCTGCTGAACATTTTTGGTTCGCCTTATGCATTGCGTGATCTGAACATCAGCCCGGTGTCCACAGTTTTGGTTTCTTATGAAAACAATGATGACTCGATGAAAGCCACCGCCAGTGCCCTACACGGAAATACCACCATTCACGGAAAATTGCCGGTGCTGGTAAACGATGACTTGCCGGCAGGAACGGGCATGCAAAAAAACGCGGCTACAAGAATTCAGTTGCCTGCTAAACATTAAATAAATCATCTGTATGAAAATTGGAATATTGTGTTATCCGACCTACGGAGGCAGCGGAATTGTTGCCACAGAACTGGGCATGTCGCTGGCGAACAAAGGATATGAAGTTCATTTTATCTCCAGCAATCTGCCTGCGCGGCTGGATATTACCAATCCCAATATATTCTTTCACCGCGTGAATGTGCAGACCTATCCGCTGTTTCAGTATCAGCCGTATGACATTGCACTTTCCTCCATGATTTACCGCGTTGCCAACCTGTATAAACTGGATTTGCTGCACGCGCATTACGCCATTCCGTATGCCTATGCCGCCTTCACGGCCAAACAAATGCTCAAAGAAGAAAACCGTGATATTCCACTGGTGACCACGCTCCACGGAACCGATATTACGTTGGTCGGCCAACATCCGAGTTACAAACACGCCGTGGAATTCAGCATCAACCAATCTGACACCATTACGTCGGTTTCCGAGAGTTTAAAGAAAAACACACTGCAACTGTTCCGGATTACGAAGGAAATTAAGGTAATTACCAATTTCATCGATAATGGTGATTTTACTAATGATACTACCTGCCAGCGCCGGCAACTTGCCGATGACGATGAGAAAATTCTGATTCACGTATCCAATCTCCGGCCGGTAAAACGGGTGGATGAAGTTTTGCAGATTTTCAGGAATGTGGAAAAACGGGTTAAGTGCAAACTCATTATCATCGGAGAAGGCCCGGATATGGAAAAGGTGAATCAGTTTTTGGAGGACCATCCGTACCTGATAGATAAAGTCCGGCTGCTGGGCAAAGTCAATGACCTGTATCGCATTCTGCGTCTGTCCGATGTTTTCCTGCTCCCGTCTGAACAGGAAAGTTTCGGGCTGGCCGCGCTGGAAGCCATGGCTGCGGAAACACCGGTCATCAGTTCCAACGCCGGCGGCATCCCGGAAGTGAACATCCAGGGAGAAACCGGCTTTCTGGCCGAAATCGGAAATGTGGAAGCCATGAGCAATTATGCCATCCGGCTGCTTAGCGATGATGAACTGCTTGCCCGGATGAAGCAGAATGCCAAGGCGCAGGCACTTAAATTCGACCTTAAAAACATCCTCCCGCTGTACGAAGAAATGTATCAGCAGACCCTGGACGAATTCAGAGCCAAACAATAACCAAACATGCCGGCTCTTTATTATATTTGTAAGAGAAAGCCGGCGATGAACGAAAAACTACTGCAATATCTCTGGAATTTTAAAATCTTTACAAATTTTGAATTTAAAGATATAAACGGTCACGCCATTGAAGTATTGGATTTTGGCCGATGGAATTTCGATTCCGGGCCGGATTTTTTGTTTGGAAAGATCCGCACGCAAGGCATTACGACGGCCGGACACATTGAACTGCATGTGAAATCCTCGGACTGGATTTTTCACCGGCACAGCGGAAACCCGGAATTTGATAATCTGATTGCACATGTTGTATATACACACGATGCAGAAATTCCCGAATTTACAGATCGCGGCATCCCAACCATCGTCTTAGAAAATCACATCAGTCCGCAGCACATTGCGCGTTACACGGAACTCCTGACAGAACGTTCTTTTATTGCCTGCGAAATGCAATTTAATCAGAGCCTTCTGCCGTTCGGTTTTCATGAAAGTAATGTGTTACGCAAGCTGGACTCGAAAGCTGTTCAGACGGAGGAATTGCTGGCCATTTCACTGAATGATTACGAAGCTGTCTTGTTTCAGTTATTAGCCTATGCTTTTGGTTTAAAAGTAAATGCTCCCATTTTCCAGCAGCTGGCTGCCTCCCTACCCTTTGCCGTTATTAACAAAATCAGGCAAAACCAACTGCAGCTCGAAGCTTTGTTTTATGGGATCTGTGGCTGGCTGCACAATCCAACGGATGACCAGATGAAACTCTGGAAACGGGAGTTTGATTTTTTGAAAGCGAAATATAACCTTCCGGAAGTCAGTGTGCATCCCAAATTTTCACGGTTAAGGCCGCCCGCTTTTCCGACCATCCGACTTTCGCAACTGGCCAACCTGTATCATATTCATCAGAATTTATTTTCTAAGCTGATGACGGCGAGCACGGCTGAGGACTTGCGAAATATTTTCCGGCCGGTGCAGGCCAGCGAATACTGGAATACGCATTTTAATATGGGTAAAGTCAGCAGTGTTTGTATCGCCAAAAAATTAACCGAAGAGATGATCCATCTGGTGTTGATTAATGCAGTCCTGCCGCTGCGGTATCTTTATTTTAAGAATACAAAGGAAGACGCCGCTGATGAAATCCTCCGATTTTATGAGCATATTCCGGCCGAGAAAAATAAAATTTTGAACCAATTTACCGAGATCGGTGCGCACGTTGCCTCAGCCCTGGAATCCCAGTCGCTCCTGTACCACTACAGCCAGAAATGCCTGCCGAAACGCTGCCTGCAATGCGACATCGGTGTTAAAATTATGCGGATGTAACAGCTGACAATTGTCGCGTGCTTTTACTCGGGAGTAGCAGGGATTAAGCGTAGCTTTACATAAAAATTACTTTTATGTTCGAGTGGTTGCAGCAATTGCTTTTACCGGCGCAAATCCCGACCGTTACACAATCCCTTGTTACACTGATGCTGGCCATAGGTTTCGGCGTTTTTCTGGGTCGCATTCGTCTGGGTAAAATCACACTTGGTGTGGCGGGCGTTATGTTTGCAGGCTTGTTGCTGGGGCATTTTGGTTACCGGGCAGATGCTGCTATTTTGGATTTTGTGCGGGATTTTGGCCTTATACTTTTTGTTTATGGGATCGGCTTGCAGGTCGGACCGTCTTTTTTTTCTTCCTTTAAGGATGAAGGACTGCGCTTTAACCTCCTCGCAGTTTCCACTGTTTTACTAGGTGGTGTGATTACCATCGGCTTGTTTTATCTTACCGGGCTCCGAATGGAAGATTTGGTAGGAATCATGAGTGGCACAGTGACCAACACGCCCGGGCTCGGTGCTGCCAAGAATACAATTGAAGAAATACAAAACTCTTTACCCGGGAAAACTTTTGGCGACCCTGCGATCGGTTATGCCATTACCTACCCGCTGGGCGTATTTGGAATCATACTCACCCTGATTATTGCCAAAATCTGGCTTAAAATATCACCGGAAAATGAAATGAAAAAATTCCGGTTGGCGAAAATCAACCGCGAGTTGCCGCTGATCCACCGCAAGGTGCGGGTAACACAGGAAGCTGTCGTAGGAAAAACGTTGGGCGAGGTACTGAAACAAGTCGGAAAACCCGTAGTCATTTCCCGATTGAAACACAGTGGCAGCACAGCGGTAAAATCTCCGGCGATGGACAGCATCATTCAGATGCGCGATGTGTTGATGCTGGTGGGCCAGGAAGATGATGTGGACATTTTAATGCACATTTTCGGCCGCGAAAGCAGCGATCTATTTATCGAGTCCGATAAATTGATACAACGCCGAAACCTCTTCGTGACGAAAAGTTCGGCAGTGCATAAAAAGCTTTCGGAACTGGATTTATTTAATACCTATGATTTAAAAATAACCAGAGTCGTTCGTGCCGGCCGCGAATTGCTGCCGCGTCCGTCTCTGGAACTCTTTTATGGTGACCAGCTGCGCGCCATCGGTACCGAAACCGCGCTTGGTGAAGCAGAGAAAGTCATCGGAAATTCCGAAAAGAAGATGCTGGAGCCGGATTTCCTGTCTATCTTCGGCGGGTTGCTGCTTGGGGTTATCGTAGGTTCTGTGCCGATATTCATCCCGACTTTGCCGGTACCGCTGAAACTGGGTTTTGCGGCCGGCCCTTTGCTGGTTGCGCTGCTTATTTCGCGGTTTGGCGGGATTTCTTTTATTCATGCGTATGTGCACAACGGCGCAGTCCATTTTATGAAAGATTTTGGAATCTGCCTGTTTTTCGCCGCAGTCGGCATCAGTGCCGGTGGCAGGTTTTATGAAAATTTCATGCAATACAACGGCTGGCTCTGGCTGCTGTATGGCTGCGCCATTACTTTTATTCCATTAATGATAATGCTCCTGGTGGGACATTTTATTCTTAAAATAAATTTTCTGCAACTGGCGGGAATTATGAGCGGAAGCTATACTGATCCCGCTGCACTTTCCTTTAGCACCAACTTTCTGGAGTCGGATGTGCCGATACAGAGTTATGCACAGGTTTATCCGCTGGTGACGCTGTGCCGGATATTCGTGGCGAGCTTGCTGATTCTGTTTTTCAGCTGAATCTGAGATTTGTCTTCCTCAGATAATTATAAAAACGGCTTAATAGTCAAAAATAGTTGGTAATATTCTTTGCAATGCCGATTATTACTG
>DAMCFT010000008.1:0-105124 GCA_032057205.1 Kaistella sp. | reverse complement strand
GCTTTCTACATTCATTTTACACTTTTTTGTGTAAACCTATTTTAGGACAAGTCATCTGTTTATCTGTTTATTGGTTATTAGGCGGAGGGTGCGAGTTGCAAGGTGCAAGGTGCGGTTCCCGATACAATTTTTCTGCGCGTTGCTGTGAAAAAACACTCGAACTGACGAAAGCTTTCTTGTCCGGAAGACTGCGTACGTCACTTCGAGTGCGCGACGTGAGAAGCGTGTATCGAGAAGTGATTGGTGAAAATGCAGTAACCACAAGCGTTCTCGATACAATTTTTCTGCGCGTCGCTGCGAAAAAACACTCGAACTCACGAAAGTTTCTTGTCCGGAAAGCTGCGTACGTCACTTCGAGTGCGCGACGTGAGGAGCGTTTATCGAGAAGTGATTGGTGAAAATGCAGTAACCACAAGCATTCTCGATACATTTTTCCTGCGCGTTGCTGCGAAAAAACACTCGAACTGACGGGCGTGGGTGCAGGAACGAAATGAGCGATGCCGCTCAGGGGTTTGCTGCGTCGCGCTGGTGCCCTCCTCGCAGTGACGGGGGTACGCTGGTCTTCGCGGGAGTGTTGCCGTTGTTGGACGGTGATATGTTTCTTGTTTTATCATGCCGTTGCTTTTTTGTTGGCCGGTGGGTGGCTGCCCTTCGGCTCCGCTCGGGGGCTGCCTTCTGGCTGCTCTGTAGGAGCGCCTTTTGGCTCCGCTCAGGGATCCTTTTGACTGCTCTATGGGAGCGCCTTTTGGTAGGCAGCCGGTACCGGCTGTTAAACAGTGATATGAAGAATGAATGTTTCCAAAGGCATTGCTGCCGCGGCGGGGTGAGGCGCCGTAACCTTCGAGTGGAACGAATTCCTAGACTAAAAGCCTGTTAATTAAGAAAGGCGTAGCTCAACCCTTCCTATAGCTACAATGTGTTTCTTTTAACAAAGAAATGAAGTTTGGCGAAATAATAATCAATATTTAGGTTGACTTTTATTTGTTTTAGGTTGACTTTTATTATATCTTAGCTGAAATATTATTGTTATGGAAAAATCAGTTAGAATTGGTCCTAATATTAAATTTCTCCGAAATCTGAAAGGTCTGAAGCAAGAAGCGGTAGCAATTGAGCTTGGAATAAGCCAAGCAGAGTATTCCCTAATCGAAAACTCCGATACTGTGGATGATCAAATCATCTTTCAGATTGCTCAAATAATTAATGTTACGCCTGAAATCATAAAGGAGTTTAATGAAAATCAAGCCTTTTACAGCATTGAAAATAAAGTGGAGAATACAACAATAACAGAGAACGCTCATGGCATCCACCAGGTATTTAGTCCGGTTGAGAAGGTTGTTGAACTTTATGAAAGGCTACTCGCTAGCGAAAAAGAAAAAATAGAAATCCTAAAATCTAAATTGAACGATTAAAATCATATATATGTCAGAAATCTTCACGAATAAAACAGCTACAAATAACGGACGTAAAATCGAACGTATCAGAAAATTAAGAGGTTGGACGCAATCTGATTTAGCTGAAAGACTCTCTGTAACCAAGCAAGCAGTTTCAAAGTTAGAGCAGGCAGAGAACATAGGAGATGAAAAACTAAAAGAAATTGCTTCCGCGCTTGGGGTGACATTCGAAGGACTTAGAGATTTTACAGAAGAAAAGGTTTTATATAATACTAATAATTTTCATGAAAACTGTGGAGTGTCTGCCTCGAATATAGTGGCAAACGTAGAAAACTTGCATAATCCGCTCAAGGAAACAATTGAAATGTTTGAAAGACAATTAGAACAAGCAAGAAAAGATTTGCTTGATGTTGTAAAGGGAAATCTTCGCAGGAAGTAATTCCTAATTTAACAATCATAATATTTGTAAAATAATGCGTGGCGTAAAGCTATTTCCTGCCATCTGGATTTCCAGATGCACTTTGAATATTTTTGAAAACAACTTTATCTGAAATGGCATTGCTTTCAATGTTGTATGTCAGTTCAACATAGAAATCATAGAGTTTATAAAGCACATATCTGTAAAAACCCACCATCTTCACATCCACGAAATCGCCTGCAGTAAATAGTAAATTGTACTGATCATGATCAGATAAACAAGTATATTCGTAAAAAGTAAAGCGTTCCATAAATTACAATAACAGAGTTATTTCTGATTGTTCCTAACTATCTTTCTATATTCCCAAGGCGCAATAGGATCCGGGTCTGCCCAAAGACCTCTTTTAAGATCTTTTGCTTCTACCTGTAGAACACCGAGAGAATGATCATTATAGTATTGATAATACCACCAACCTAATCCTGCTTTAATAATTTCTTGAGAGAGAGATTTATTATCCTCATCATATAAAACGACTGCTATTGTTCGGCCGTACATATCAACATCGGTCTGATAAAACTCAATTTCCTTTCCGTAAACTTGTGACGAAGTAAATGACTTTGCATTTTTACCGAAGGGCTGACCATTTTCGGGACAGTCGACCGAGGCCAACCGCAAAGTTTTGCTGATTTTCCCCTCTACTAACACCACAATGGTGTCGCCGTCTTTAACCGCTACCACTTTTCCGCTTTCCTGTGAGAAAACAAATGTACTAATAAACAAAAAGAAGAACTTCAATGGCTTCATACTACTATTTTATTATTGTACGAGGTTAAATTGCAATCGAAGCTAGATTACATAAATTTATAACACGTTGTAGCATAACGCCTTGTTGGGAAGGCAAATTTGTTTTTTCGAATGCTATACCTGTAAGTCGAGATTTTAGTTAAATATTCCCCACTTATATATACTCATGCGAGCTAGCCAAGAAAGAATGTCCTACCTGGCTGCTATAACCTAATTTTCTTGGTAAATGTCTAGCTATCATTTTGCGAAAATCTAATCTAAATTGATCACCTGAAAGTATTCCATCTCGCTATTATCAGAGATAAAAATTGTCCTCATAATTATTCCTGAAGCTGTACCGCATAAAAAATTGCTACAATTTGTAACAGCAATAATTTGCTTATTCGCGCATTTTTGTATCAACTTTGACCTATGAAATTACGAGCTACAATTAGAGAATCCATTATGCCGAAAGACATAAATATAGTCGTTGAGTTCGAAGGCGATAAGAAGAAACAACACTTTCAAGTGAAGTGTGAATTTAATGCTTACAACAAAGGAATGCGCAAATGGGACAGCTGGGTCGTCTGAATAAAATGGCAAAGCGAAATTTTTACGGATCCGAAAACCGGTATTAAGGCTTACTTCACACATTTAGTGTGTGAAAAGGCAATACCGTATTGCCAAGTGGGAAACGGAAAATAAGCTGAGTATCGAAGAAAACGAATAATACCATTTAAAACTGGACCATTGTTTAAGTTAAAAAACAGTAGCTTTAGATAATCGAAAAAAAAAATGAAACAAACGCGCAGAAAATTTGACGCCGGTTTTAAGGCCAAGGTTGTCCTTGAGGCTTAAAAGGAACGCGAAACCCTTCAGCAACTGGCCCTGAAGTTTGAGCTTCACCCGAATCAGATTTCACAATAGAAACAGGAGTTCATAGAAAATTCCCCGGTGGTATTCGAAAATAAGTAGCCCAAGGTCCAGCCTGAGGCAGATGTTTCGGAGCTGTACCATAAGATTGGTAAACTCGAGGTGGAGAAAGAGTTTTTTAAAAAAAACTTACAACGCTTCGGACTATGATGGACGTTCGTTTGCTTTTAGAGAAGGATAGTAAGATGAGCCTTCGTCAGCAGTGTGACCTTTTAGACATTAACCGCTCCAGCGTCTATTATTAAAGTAAAGGAGAAAACGGCGATAATCTGGAAGCTATGAAACTGATGGATGCTCATATCATGCAGGAGCCCACCGCCGGGGTGCTCACCATGCAGTGCATGCTGGAAGAACAAGGCCTTAGGATGAGCTATGAGCGCGTACGGCGCCTGATGCGTAAAGCCGCTATCATGCCTATCTATCCCCGCCGGACCCTTACCAAAAGAGGAGAAAATGAATATATTTACCCTTATTTACTGCGTGAGATGGCTATCACCAGGTCCAATGAGGTATGGCAAATTGACATCACCTATATTCCGATGCAGAGTGGTTTTATGTACCTTACGGTTATTATTGATGTTCACAGCAGATATATTGTCGCATGAGGCCTGAGCAATTCGCTGGATGCCTCTGAATCGCTGAGCGTGGTGGCCGAGGCGGTTAAAAGCATGGTGCTCCCAAAATCCTCAACTCAGATCAGGGCAGCCAATTCACCTGCAAGGCGTATGTAGAATACCTGAAAAAAGAAAACATCAGCATCTCAATGAACAGCAAAGGACGGTGTTTGACAATATTTATATCGAGAGATTCTGGCGTACGCTCAAGTACCAGTATATCTATCTTAATCCTGCTTGCGGCGGTTTGGAGCTCTACTTGGACATACAGCAGTGGCTCACAAAATACTATTACCGCAGACGCCAGGGAATTGACCTTCAGAAACCAATAGATAAATACAAATCAGCCGCCTTAAATGAAATTAAGAAAATCCAAGTATTGGTCTAGTGAAGTGAGGGTATTACACTTGAATGTAGATAGCGGAATTTTTAATTAATTCAGATTTTGAAGTTCTTTTTAGCAATAGATATAAAAAATATTTGTGGATATGGAATTAATATTGTAGGTTAGCGGAGTGATATCACAAAAACTGTTTAATTAAAAAACTTTATTATGAAAAGAAAATCTTTTTTTCTGGGAGCTGCTTTGGCCTTTGCGTCTTCCTTATCTTTCGCAGCGGTTCTACCGGCTAAAGCAGTAGATAATCAAGGTAGCGAATTAATTTTGCAACCTACAGTTGGTGTTGAGGCTAAAATAGCACCGAAAGCAGAAACGGTAGTGAGTAACTGTTTTCCTGTTAGTTTTCAAAGTGACTGCTTGTATATAAGTGGTACTTGGTGTGGTAATTTAAATGATTTAATGCAGATCGTTGATCAGTTTTTAGAATCAGAGTGTCCTTAATCACAAAAGCGATAGGTACCTTAGTTAAGGTACCTTCTTTTATTATGAGAAGATATATACTATTTTTTTTCTTTTTTTCTCAGTTTCTTAGTGCGCAATTAGAAATTCAGTACCGTGTGTATCACCGTATCGATTCACTGATGTCCCAAGATACTGTTAATCCATACGATGCTAAATTATTTATCCTGAACGATAAAACAGTTTATGCGTCAAATGCGCGAATTCAATCGGACTCCCTGAGAATACAATTAAGAAAGAGCATGGATTTTAGTGTATTGTCTGTGTCGAAAAAGAAAGGGTTTCAAAACGAATATATTACGGCTGATTTAAAGAATAAAACCATCGCACAACATGCGCGCATAAATGACAAAAGTTTTCGTTTTGACTCTAAAGCAGATGTGCAATGGAAATCGGAGCCTACAACCAAAAGGATTGGGCCTTATCTTGCAAGGAAAGCCACTGGCATTCTGTCCGGCCGCCACTATACAGTTTGGTACACTACAGAGATTCCGATTCCTGCAGGTCCTTTCAAGTTTTTTGGGTTGCCGGGCTTTGTTTTAGAAGCAGAAGATGATACAAAAGATATACGCTTCGAACTGGTTTCGGTTAAAAAATTAACCACGGGTTTAGAAGAAGTTTTGATAGAAAATCACAATGAAAAGAGTATTAAAGACTACCAAGAGTATTTACATGTTTTTAAAAGTTCCATGCATGCAAGACCTGGTCAGGAACT
Organism: Kaistella sp.; assembly: GCA_032057205.1. GTDB lineage: Bacteria > Bacteroidota > Bacteroidia > Flavobacteriales > Weeksellaceae > Kaistella. Next base: position 99,411 of record DAMCFT010000008.1, on the reverse strand, counting down.
TTACAATTTTGCGGATCAGGAAAGCAGGAAAAGGCTCGATGATAATCATGCCGCAAAAGTTCGTAAATATAATAACTTTATAGAAAGATAGATAGGGTGGTCTGGAGATGTCGACACTATCCCTTAAAGTGTGTAAGTTAAAAAGTTGAGGCTTGGATTTTATAATCTGAGCCTTTCTTCAAAAATAAGCATAAACTGGTTTAAAACAACGCCCCAGTTTCGGATAGGCATGGTCCATTTTTTAGTGGCTTCTCTCAGGGCCAGATAAACGGATTTCAACACGGCATCATCCGTTGGGAAGGACATTTTGTTCTTGGTGTATTTTCTGATTTTTCCTTTCAGGTTTTCAATTAGATTGGTGGTATAGATGATTTGGCGGATTTCCGAAGGAAACTCCAAAAACACGGTCAGTTCATCCCAGTTATCCCTCCAGTATTTAATGGCGTAGGAATATTTGGACTCCCATTATTCTGCAAAATCTTTCAGAGCCGCTTCTGCAGCCTGTTTATTGGGCGCGGTATGTGCTTCATGTCTGCGGTGAAGGCTTTTCTGTCCTTCCAAACCACATATTTGCAGGCGTTTCTGATCTGATGCACTACGCAGATCTGGGTTTGGGATTGAGGAAAAACCGAGCGGATGGTCTGGGTAAATCCGCCCAAATTATCAGTAGCGGTAATGAGAATATCCTCCACGCCACGGGCTTTCAGGTCAGTGAGCACGCTCATCCAAAAGCTTGAACTCTCATTCTTTCCCATCCACATGCCAAGAACTTCCTTGCGGCCTTCACGGTTCAGACCTACGGCCAGGTAAATGGTTTTATTGATGACCTGGGAGTTCTCGCGCACTTTAAAGACGATTCCGTCCATCCACACAATGAGATAGAGATCCTCCAAAGAGCGATTCTGCCAACTCACCATTTCACTGGCTACAGCGCTGGTAATGCGCGATATGGTGGAGGTGGAAACCTCAAAATCATATATCTCTCGGATTTGTTCTTCGATGTCGCTTACGCTCATCCCGGTAGCATAAAAGGAGATAATCACATTTTCGAGCCCTTCGATAATATTGTGCCTTTTGGGGACCAGCGCGGGTTCAAAACTGCAATTGCGGTCTCTAGGAACTTTGATTTCACTTTCCCCGAAAGAAGACTTTATCTTCTTGATTCCATTGCCATTGCGGTAATTGCCATCCTTGGTCTTTTCATGTTTTTCGTTGTCCAAATGGGCGTCAAGTTCCGCATTGAGCATATGCTCTACGGCAGCTTTATGCATCTGCTTGAAAAAAGCTCTGAGATCTTCTCCGCTTTTAAAAGATTTGTAGAATTCTTTGTTGTTTAATAATTCTTCTTTGTCGATCATAACTGTATAAAGGTTTAAAAATAGTAAAAAGTTATTTCCGTAAAATTTCCAGGCCTTTGAGGGGCCAAAATTTTCCAGAATAACTTTTCAACTTACACAGTTCGTAGGATGCTACCTGTCAAATCTACCGCAAAGAAGTTTCCATCTTTATATCGGTATCCATCACCACAATATCTCGGAATATCAAGAAAAAATTTTTACGGATATAAGACGGCTATGCCCAATGAGGCAGTGCGCGAAGATAATTTCTGAAAACCTCGACAAAAAATTTATCCTTAGTCTTCATTATATTTTTGAACATATCTTTATTTTTAAAAACTCTTGCATTAATTGATTGAAATCTATAAAAGTCAGAAATAATTACTTGCAGCTTTTCTAATCCTTTAATACTTATAGGTCATGAAAAAAGTTTGAAACCATTAGTTTTAAATGGACTATTGTTTTCCTTAAATATTTTCTTATCAGATTCAATTTGTAATCCTTCACCTGTTCTTGAAAGAGATTGTTTATTGATTTTGAGTGTGAGAATCAGACCCTTCCAATGACCAACTTTTATTTGATTAAATTTGCTAAAAATATTTAATTGAAATCAGGTATTATATATTTTGACAATAACGCAACAACTACAGTCGATAATAAAGTATTGGAGGCTATGATGCCTTTTTTGACAACAAATTTTGCCAATGCAAACAGTACACATGTGTTTGGTGTTGAAGTTAACAGTTCAGTAAAGAATGCTCGAAAGCAAACAGCCACCATTATTGGTGCTGAACCTCATGAGATAATTTTTACAAGTGGTGCAACTGAAGCTATTAATATCGCAATAAAAGGAATTGCAGAAAACTATTCTCACAGAGGCAAACATATTATAACTTTAAATACCGAACATAAAGCAGTTTTAGATACTTGTAAGTATTTAGAAACAAAAGGATTTGAAATTACATATCTAAAAGTAGACAAAAATGGATTAATCAATTTAGATAATCTCAGAACAGCAATTCGGAAAGATACTATTTTAGTTTGTATTATGTTTGCAAACAACGAAACAGGAGTAATTCAACCAATCAAAGAAATAGCAGCAATAACTCATCAAATGGAAGCAATTTTCATGACAGATGCTACTCAAGCAATTGGTAAATTAAAAGTTGACGTTGATAAAATTGATATTGATATTTTATGCTTCAGCGGACATAAAATCTATGCTCCAAAAGGAGTTGGGGCATTATTTGTAAGGCAAAGAAATAATAAAATAAAAATTCCTGCATTACTTCATGGAGGAGGTCATGAAAGAGGTGTTAGAAGTGGTACACTTAATGTTCCAGGTATCATTGCCTTAGGAAAGGCATGTGAAATTGCTGAGAATGATTTTGCAAAAAACAATTCTCATATAGAGAATATCAGGAATTATTTTGAAAACAATATTCTTAAAATAGAAAACACTTCAATTAATGGAGACACACAAAGCCGTCTAAACAATACGAGCAATGTATACTTTAAAGATGTTGATAGTGAAGCATTAATTATGGGATTGAGTAATTCAAGTCATTTAATTGCTGTAAGTAATGGAAGTGCTTGTACAGCATCAGATATTGCGCCGTCACACGTATTGATTTCTCTAGGCTTAGATGAAATACAAGCTTTCAGTTGTATACGCTTTTCCTTTGGAAAATATAATACTTTAGAAGAAGTTGATATTGTAATTGAAGAATTAAAAACAATTGTTAATAATTTGAGGTCTATGCTATCATAGTGCTCAAATTAACACTGAATCTACATTTCTTCTAAAATACAATCCAATGAATTAATATAGATTGGCATGTCCTCTATTTCTATCCCAAACTTTTTCTCAATCATAATATCGACTAGAGCCTCTCCATCAATCAAAATAATTGGAACGGCACCAGCTTTACGGGTAACAGTTAGTGCATCTTTAGTGAATTTTGATGTTGTGAAAATTATTCCCTGTTCATATTCACCTTGAATAGCTCCTCTAAATCTATCTATCTCGACTCGACCGATTGGAGTATTTTTCCATCGTTTAGACTGAAAAGCAACTTTTAAATGTGTAATACCAACTTTTAATTCTCCATGTCCATCAATTCCTCCATCCTTTACATATTTGGTAATCTGCATTTTTTTAAAACCATACACATGCAATAGTTTTTTTGAAAAAACTTCAAACGACTGAGGACCAATTTCTTTTAGTTGATTTAATATCTGATTTTTAACAGCTAAGCATTGTTTTGCATTTAAATCCCTTAACTTTTGAACAATAACCTTAAGATTTTCATTGTCTTTCTTGATTTTATTATCAAGTTTTATTTCTTCTTTGCTTTGCCCAGGTATTTGTTTTCCAGCAATCCAATATCTACCATCTTTTGTTAGCTGAAAATATTTTGTTTTATTTGCTGAAGGGAAATCCATTCCAGCACAATGTTTTCGAATAACTGTTCTCAATACATCAAATGGATTTATAGCTTTAAACTGATACAAATCATGTAATATTATAAAATCAAATATCTCATTTAAAAGCATTGGAAGACCGTTTCTTTGTAAAGCATCTACAGCCACTTGATGTATAGTTTTTTTCACCATTAGATTCCAATCTTTTCTTTTAGATCATTATATAAAATTTTAACTGATTTACTTGTAAACGGATATCTTTTTTCAATACCCTCATCAATAAAATTAATATCTTTTGCTTTTTCTAAATAAGATTTATAAAATGTCTTTTTATCTTTTTGTTCTTCAGGAGTTATTTTCAATATATCAATTAATAATTTCATAAACGCTTGATAACCGACGTTTGTTTGAAGTACGTTTGTTTCAACGGTACTGTAAAAGTCCCAATAAGACAAACCATTTTTTTCATTAATAAATGTATCTCTAATAGCTGAAAAATAGGCGTACATAATTCGAACTATCATCCTATCATTATTTGTTGCATAGTATCTCCTAAAGGGCAGATTATTTATTAGATTGTCATTTAACTTTGTCCGTTCTAAACATCTATCAATTTCAGCTTCTCTTTGATTTTTTGAGATATAAAATAAAACCGACCTAACCATCGTGGCTTGAGATAATGGAATATTTTCCCCTCTTTTATAATTACCTCCTACTAGTTTTACTCTATTATAAAAGGGTGACTTCTCCAGCCCATTTAAAGCTAATACCACCTCCAGTGCTGTCTTTTGAGGTGTATCGTTATTCGTTAGTCCAAATAAACTAAAAACTAAGTTTTCAGGAACTTTCGTTTGTGTTTTATTTATTGTAGAGAATATCATTGCTTGATATTCTAAGGTTGGATCGATAAAAAATGCAACTATTAATTCAAAGTTTAAAAGTCTTTTAAGAATAATTTTATTTTTTTCTACTTCATTGTTTCTAGATATATTATCTTGTACTCTCTCTATTGCTCGCTCTATTCCCTTTATTCTATGTTGCCCATCTATAATTGTTAGAAATACATCACCATTTTTATCTAGCTCTTCTTTTACAATTGGATTTAAATAAATTTTTATATTACCACTACTGTCTTCCTCTTGTTTATCAATTACATCTTTAGGTATTCCGATAACGATATTAGTAGGAAACATTGCTGCCGGATCCGATATTAAAAAGTCAGCAATACGCTCCACTTTTGCATTGTTAGTTTTTCTTTGAACTTGTGGATTATAATCAGGTATAATCTGAATCTGCTCTCCATCAATATCTTTTTCTTCAACTTCAATAAAACCAACGATCAGTCGCTCAGTATACTTAGTAAAGGTAAGTACCTGGCTAATTTTAAATATACCAAGTAAAAATTCTTGATTATTCTGAATTACTTTTTTTGTTATGATTGTACCTTCCATATTATTCCATATCATCAACTGATGATTTTAAGTCTTGAACTTTTCGAGTAATATTTTTTAAATAACTTTCATCAGATAATTTATCATTATCAGCATTCGCTAAAATCCATATTAATAAAGCCAAAAAATACCCTGTAACTGCTGGTAGAAGGCTCCAACCTCCATCAATTTTAAATGAAAGAAATAGTAACAATATAGATATTGCAATAAATCCAATCGAATTGATTATTAAACTGGGAATATTTTTTATAGTATAGGATAAATTTAAATCAACTAAACTCGCCGCAATGATCCCAACGAATGTTGTTGCAAAGCTTTGAGAAATCGTACTTATATTAACTACATTATTATTTAATTCATTATAGATTGTTAAAATTATTCCAACACCTCCAAAACCAATAATAATCCAAAGGAAATAAGATTTAAATGCAAAATGTTTCCATGGCATTTTAAATCTTACAATCTGTTCTTTTGTGAAATTTTCGTTCATAACATCGGAGATTTAAGCCTTAAATAATTCTCCAACCTTATACTCTTTAAGATTAGATATTAATTGATATTTTTGAATTTTCTCCATACTTGTTTTTAATCTTTGAACATCTTTATCGCCAATTCCTAAAAACTTCTGCATTACTTTAAGATTTGTTTTATCTTTTATATTAAACAAGAAAGTAGTTTCACACATACTGCTAAAATCAAAAGAAGGTTGATTAAACTCTTCAATTCCTTGTGATAATAACATAACTGAAACGCCCTTAGAGCGGATTTCACGTAATATTTTTTCAAGTAAATCCTGAGATTTTCTATCTTTAAATATTGTATGTGCTTCATCAATCAATAAGACATATCTCATACCTTGGAAGCCATCTTCGATTGGTGCATTATCCATATTCATAAACGTATTATAAATATAATTGATAATTAAAAAAACAGAAGTAAAACGTACGCTTTTAGGCAGATCTCCAGATAAACTTAAATAATAATTGTTGTTTAAGAAGTTATTTTTTAAATCAGCATTTGTTTCAAAAAGATCAAGTTCACTTAAACTTTCCACTATTTCCTTTAATGTACTAGCTTTGTCCCCTTCAATATCAATAACCTTGTCATAAATATTTTTAAATGAAGGATATTGCCCATTCTTCATTTCTGCAAAAACCTCTTTTGTTGCATCTTTTAATGTTTGTTGCTGGTTTTTACCTATATTACTATAGCTTGTTATAATATCAACAAACTTATTAATTCCCATAATCTTATTTTTCTCATTTATATTATCAATAAATGAAATAGGATTTATGGGAAACGGTTTATAAGGTGCTTTTATTAATGTACAATTAGTGGTATTGAAAAAAGTATTGTTCTTTTTCTCGTCTTCTTCACTAATTCCCTTAAAATCTAAAAAAAGGAAATTTACTTTTCCGTTGCTTACAGTAGCTACCTGTTTTAATATATTATTTGCAAAAAATGTTTTACCTGTTCCTGAATCTCCTGCTACGGCAACATGAGCATTGTTATGAATTGAAGTATCGTTCAAATTGAAGTAAATTTCTTCGTCCTCAAATGAAGTACCAACTGAAATCTTTATACACTCAGCAAAGTAATCCTTATCAGTAAACCTATTTTTTCTTGTATGATCATCATAAATTATGGGATCGTTTGATATTTGGTTTTCTTCTAACTTTTCGATACCATCTTCGATGCTTTCCAATAGGAAATCTAATCCTGTATAGTTCTTACTATTTTCAAATATTTTATTCAAGAGCGATAATCCATTATCTATATGCATTTTGATATATTTACCAATATCTTTATCTGTTTTATACAAACCGTAATGTTGACAAACTAAAGCAATATAATACTCTCTATATTTGCCAAATAAGATATCATCTTTATATTCTTTCCCTTTGCTATCCAATAGATCTCGATCTAAACTGAGTTTTATATTTCTAGAGAGAGAGTAAGAAAATGCAATCCGGGAGACAACATTTTCTGTTCCTAAATTTAATTTACGAGTTAGCTCTTGTACAACAATTTTATTAGCTTCGGATGTTCTTAAATTAATTACCATTATTATACATTTTATCGTAGGTTAGAATAAATTCTGAAGGTTTCAAAGGTATAAATTCACTTTTATCTTCATGGATATTATTGATCAAATATGTTTTAGCAATATTTTTAGATAAAATGTCGTATTCTCTTTTTGTTAATTCTTTATTTATTAGCGGGAAAATTACTACTTGATCAGAAATATTTGGATAAAAATATTTAACAATATTCTCAGAATGTTGTTCGTCAAATTTTTGCATTGGAGAATCTATAAATACTGGAAACTGAATGTCACTTTCTTCGACCAAGGCTCGTAGTAGTGCTGTTGCATACATTTGTTGTTCCCCCTTGCTGAGTGATTCTTTTTTTATCTCCTCGTCTCTTGCATTTTTTAAAAGTATGTCGATTGTATCCCCAATAATTTCAACGTCAACTTTTTTAACGAAACCTTTTTTATGCAAAAGAGTTTCCAAGCCTTCCAATATCTGCTTTTCAAGAGAGTGCTTCTTTTCCAGTTTAAAATTCTCAATAAACTCTTTAAGTTGTGTAATGTTTCGGGCAATCAGTTCATCTTTAGATTTGTTCTTTTCAGATACGCTTAGTTTTTTAGATAACTCTTCGATTTTCTTTCCTTTCTGCATTTTATCGTTGGAATATTCGCCTATTTCTCTATTTAGGGAATCAATTGTAGAATCAATACCAATAATTTCCTTATCTAATTGTTCTTTTTGATCTCTAAATTCGGCTATTATGGGACTCTCTTGATTTGTCTCAGCATCTCTAATTCTTTTCCTAATTGCATTTAAATCGTTTCTAGTCTGGTTATAATCTGATGTAATTCTTTTAAAAGCTTCTTTAAAGGAGAATTTTATATTATTTAAAAGCACTTGTAATTCATTCCTTTCAGAATCTGAAAAATCATGTATAACTTGGAAGTCATTTGGAAGATCAGGTGTATCTGAAAAAAAGTGCTTCCTTATCAATTTTTCAAATGTTTCAGCATAAAATTTTTCAACTTGATAATCAATTATCAGTTCATCTGGTTTCTGCTCCTTTAATAAATCTGTTAAAATTTTATTTGTTACACCTTTAACATTTTCATCCTTAAACTTGGCTGTCTTAAAATTATTCTCATTAGTAAGCTGATTATTAACTTCTAAAAATTTCTCACCTGCGATAGCAAAAGGAATTATGTCGTAAGAATCTTTCAGTTGGTTTTGAAGATCAAACTGTTTTTTAGTTAATTCTTCTTCTTGTGCTCTTAGTTCATAAAGTTCCTCTACTGTTATTAAGCTTCCCGATTTTATTAGCTTTTCTTGAATGTCACGAGACTCCTTATTTTTCTCGCTTCGCTTCTCCCTTAGTTCGCTGATACACTTTTCGTTGTCCTTTATTTTATCTACAGAGTTTTCAACTTCTGCTTCTAATATCCTCAGTTGTGATTTTTCATTTCCAGTTGCGGAATCTTGTCTCAACTTTAATTGTAATCCTTCTAGTTCACCTTTAAGATCTTCATACTTTTTAATCCCTAAAACTTCCGAATAAGCTCTACTCAATCTTCTTTTCTGTTCAGGTGTATTTACTTCCGCTAAACTCACAATTTTCTCAGCATCAAAGAAGAAAAACTTAGCGATTTCTATAGGCATAATAAATTCACGAATGAATATTTCTTGTCCTACCTCTTTCGATACTTCACTAGGGTAACCGTCAATTAAAACCTCAACCTCTTCAGATGAGCTTGTTTTTATATTGTAGCTTCTCCTTATAACTATTTCTTTGCAAGGGACTTCAGGAATATTTACGTCAGTAAACTTTAACGAAACATGGAAGTTAAATTCTCCTTCTGAATTAGCTAAACGGTTTAATGAATTAGCAATGTATTTACTGTAACCTCCTTGATCTTCAATCTCTTTTTTATATATATCATCAACATCCTGCATTTGTCTTCCATACAGACACCAAACAAGGGACATTAAAAAAGTCGTTTTTCCAAAACCATTTCGACCGCTTATTATGAAAATATTTTTATTTTCATCAAGCGAGAGATCTATAACATTAGGACCTTTATAAATTCTAAAGTTATTTAATTCTACTTCCTTAATAATCATTAGCTATCAGTTTTTTCCCTCTAATTCTAAATATTGATCTAATCTATTTTCAATATCAGTTTGCAGCCCCCTTTTTCGCATCATTAATGTTTTGGTTTTTTGAAGCGCTAAAAGATCTTGTATAAGTTCGAAATCTTTTTCTTTTCCTTTACAAGACTTTTTCAATAAATCCGATTCTTGTTTGAATTTCTCTTGTTGTTTGCTCATATCAATTTCTGTTTTGTATATAGAATTATATATATCAGATACTCTGGTTTTGAAAAAGCAGTCTCGATACCAGTAATATTGGATAAGAACAAGTTCCTGGTGAGTTATCAGTTCAATCCCCTCTTCTTCCTGTATCTTCTTCTGGGCAATTAATATTTTCGTCAAAATTTCAGCACGTGTTTTAAATGTATATGGCCCCCAAAGATGTTCAGAAATCGTTTTATTTCTTCTTTCTTTCTGTCTGTATCTTTCTGGATTATCTCTACTTTCTACAAGAAAATTTCTAATCTCCATGAGCGGACTCATCCAGTCCTCACCATTTTCAATTAATCCTTCCATACTTTTGTCTTTGTTTACAACAGTACAGGTCCAACAACCAAAACGACTATTACCACAACTTGGAGTGGAATCATCTATAACTAAGGGACAATCTCCCGCATTAGCATTTCTATAAAGAGTTATTAATTCCTTATTAGTCCCTCCCCAAGGTGGTGAAACTTGATTTAAATACTGCCATAACTCACTTGTGGTTACATCTTTTATAGGTGCATAGACAAAAGTATTAGGTAACTGGTGTTTTCTTAATCTTTGTCCTTTCACCTCATGTTTCTTAATAGATGCTGCTCTATTAGAGCTTTCCGCGCTTCTTGTACCTAGCAATATTATTGCCTCTCCATTTTCTAGAGTTTTTTCAGCGATAAACCTCGTTGTAGGATTAATCTTTAATCTTTCAGTACACCACCTATAAAATTTGTTTGGAGCCGGATAACCCAGGCCAATTAATTTAACCCAAAAACTATCTTCTAGCTGAGGAGTGGTTTGATGGACAGTTATTGGTAATTGATAGTGTATAGCAGCTTCTTGGATTTTTTCTAATGTCTTATTTATAAACTTAACAATCCTGGGATTTTCTACCAAAGTATCATTGCAAACGACATATATTCTTCTTCTCTGTCTTAAAGCAGGTTCTAACTTTAGCAAGGAACGCCATATAACTTGCAATAACATTGTGCTATCTTTTCCTCCACTGAAACCGATTATCCATGGTCTATCTGACTCATCGTATAGAAATTGATCAATAATTTCATTCTCTAAAAACTGTAAATTCAACGACATTTAATTTATTTTCCTCTAATTTACAAAATAACAAAAATACATATTAGTATTGAGTGTTAAATTGATTTACACCTTATTTATTTAAATTCCCAAGTGATAGACATCGGTTTTGAACCTGCAAATTTCAAGAACTATACAGGACCAACAACCACGTAACCCCGGGCACAACCATCTGCATCGGTTTTTGATTCTCTTACAAAAAGAAAGATGGTTCTTTCTCTCCCCGCTGCCGCAAGGCTCACATCGTGTGGCCACAATTTAAGCCGTCTACAAATCAAATATTCTAAATATAACTACATAATCTAATACTTCTTTTCATCCGCATAATCAATTGCGCTACTGTACCGGTAATTTTCTCTGAACACAATCCTGCTTTAACAGGATTATGATGCACATAATCAATCTCCTGCTTAATGACATACTTGCCCCATAATTAAATGGGTTTATTATCGTGACGCCAAAACTGATAATTTTTGACATTAAACTCTTTTCGGCCTCGCTTCTAAAACAGCCAATAAAAAATCTTTACGGTTTTTCCATCGTGTTTTCTTTAATCACCTTTACGATTGCTCTGCTCGTAAACTTTTTTAAATCACCAATTAGTAATTCAGGCTTTTATACTCCTGAAAATCAAATGAACGTGGCTGGAAGCGATGCACCACGCAAGGATTTCCAACCCTTTTACTTTCTGACAAAATCTTAGGCTAGCCAAAAACAGATCTTTATACTCATTCGGGTGAATACATTTAGCCAACTTACTACTGCGAAGCTTATGAAATAACGACCTCCTGGACTGTGAAATTTGTAGTTCCGGCTCACTTCAGTTAATTTATGTAAATATAAGAGTTTCTGCCTACGCGATAGAATGGAGCGATAGCGAAGGATAAATATCGTAGTGTGTTCACGTCCGAATCACGATCTTGGTGTGGTGGATTAACGCTCCTTAGGTTGCTCATCCTCATCCGCCCGCTGCGACAAGTGCTCTCACTTTGAGCCAAATAACTAAAGCCAAGATCCCCCATTAGCTACACAATCGTGTTGTATCATGTAACTTTGCCACGACATTGCACGATTTTACTATAGAGCAAAAGAACTTTTAAAGTTCATTAAAAGTTCTTCGGTTTAAAACATAGAGGAGAATTTCTGAGCCTTTGCCTGTTCTATTTTCTCTACCACTTGTGGAAGGTCTGAAGTATTGATTATCTGATACGGTACGTCGTAATTGGCATTTTCCGTCAACAGATCATAAAGATCGTGATGCGTATGCTTCTCACCAGCATAGGGATCAACGACCAGATAATGCTCATTTTTATCTGAGTCAATGCCTCGCTCCTCGGCAAAACTGTCCAGTCGCAAGGTAAGGTTCTCCAGTTCTGAAATATCTCTGCGTAAACTGTCAATGGCTTTATCCGAATTAATATCCACCGACTTGACAGAGTATATGACTCCGTTTACGCCGATACCATCCAACGTATAATCAAAAAACAATTTGGGAAGCGTTCCTTTCCTGACCCTGTAATTGGTATCAATAATATCTTTTAACGGATCGATGAACTTCGAATGAACTTTGCTTACAAAACTCTTATCTTCCTTGTTTTCCTGTCTGGACTTGGCCGCGATATCGATAAATCTTTCAAAAAAACGTGCAAAAGACTGCTCATCAAAATCCATATCGATTGCTGCAGGATGATCAAACTGCAGGAAATTATTAGAATATACTGAAATATTCTTCAGGAACTCTAAGTTATAATGATGTTCATTCTCAAAAAGAGATTTTGCATTTTTCAGATCCTGCTCTATTCCAAAGCTGATATTTTCAATGGCATACTCTAACAATCTGGAATTGTTAGTATTCAATCTTGAAGTCAGGGCAATTTTTTCCTTGGAAAATTTATACATGAGCCGATGGCCGGAAACCATAATGATCCCAATCGCTAAATTTTCATTAGTAACTGAATTATTTACATATCGAACGATGCTGTAAAAAGATTTCATTTCCGGTAATTTAAATATATTTTTGAAAGCCTGGCATTTCTTACCTTATCGGCCAGAACTTCCCTAACTTTTTCCTTTCCTGCCTTGCTTAATCCGAATTCCGCCGGGATCTGTTTAAAAATATCGTCTAACAATGATACCGATTGGTCCATTGCCGCTAAAATTGAATGTTCTAAATTAACTATTTCAGTTGGGTCTGCAAAATTACAAATACTTTTTAACATGCCTGAAACCAATAAAGTGTCCGCAGGAAAGATGTTCATGACAGCAGGATTTAAAGCCTTATAATTAGACTGACAGGCAAACGCCTGGACATGGTCGATGGGAACAAATCTAAAACGACCCGCCACTTCCTGTAAAAACAGGTTTGGATTAGAAACTCTTCTGTCTTTATTGGCAATCCAGTTATCGAATACCGCAATTTTAATAAAATCTAAAGGCTTGGAAAACTTATTGAAGTCGCGTTTATTCTTCATAATAAGATTATGCCGATTGTATTCATGAACTGCTTCCAGTTTTTTCGCAGCAAAAAAGTGCAGTTTCTCTATATCTGACTGTAAATATCCGCTGTCTATCATATGATATTGCGAATAGGAAGTCAGGACTTCTCTCCTGATGGAGATGACAGCAGCGTCGGGAACACAGATATCCCATACCCTTAATAAATAATGGCACAGGATCTCATTAATCAAATCTTCTAAAGGAGGCTGTTGCCTGAACAATGTTTTAGCGAAATAAATCTCCCCATCGTTGGCCATCAGCTCTAAAGGCACGCTATTGCTATTGACGTGATTCAGAATTTTAACGGCATCCACGCGCGGTAAATCTGTTATCATATGGTTGCTATTTCGAATTGTTGCTTATCACTGAAGATACCAAGAATTTAAAAAGCTCGACCGGCTTTGGTACAGCAAACCAGTTGCACCTATTAAGTTCTCTTCAAATAGCGTCTGTATTTCTTTTTCGAGCTTAAAAGGTTTTTCCCGTAGCTCAGACAGTATGCTTTTCCCGTTCCTGAATAGCCGCATAGATTTTTGTGTTTCTCAAATGTAACAATTATAATCTTTCCTTCACAAAAGCAGATACGGTTAAACGGTGTACATTGAGAATCCGTGCGATGGCACTATATGAAACCTTTTTATCGAGCAGTTCCTGAATTTTCTTTTCCTGGCCGGTCAGTTTCGTTTTAGCGGACTTACTGCCTTTGGGCCGTCCCAAAATGACACCTTCTGCTTTCTTGCGCGCCAGCGCCTCCTTTGTCCGCTGAGAGATCAGATTTCTTTCGATTTCGGCGGAGAGCCCAAAAGCAAAGGCGAGCACTTTTGAGCTGATGTCACTACCCAGCCGGTAATTATCTTTAATGGTCCATACCTGAATATCGCGGTTCATACATTCATTGAGCACGCCCATAATCATGAGGAGGTTTCGGCCCAGGCGCGAAAGTTCTGAGCAAATCAGTACATCTTCTTTTTTCATTTTTTTCAGGAGTTTACCAAGTTTCCTGTCTTCCACATTTTTAGCGCCGGAAATGGTTTCTTCGATCCATTTGTCAACAATAATTTCCTGCCGTTGGCAAAACTGATTGATTTCGTATCGCTGATTTTCTACTGTTTGTTTGTCTGTACTTACACGGATGTAGCCGTAGATCATAATTGCTTATTTTAAAGGGTTAGATCTGATTAAAATAAACCAAAAATGCCGCATAGAAAACATAGCTTATTTTTCTACAAGGTAAACCAGCGTTTTTGTTAGACAGCATTCCGAAACTTGTAGTTTTACAAACAGCGAAAGCTGGGTTATCTTAAATTCAATTGAACAAAGTATAAAGCGTAAAATTGAGGCGGTGGGCGTACCGCTGAAAGATTGGGATATAAATATCTACCGTGGCATCTTAACCGGCTACAATGAAGCGTTCATCATAGATGGAAAGAAAAAAGATGAGTTGATCGCGGAAGATCCGAAATCTGCTGAAATTATTCGACCGATTTTACGCGGCAGGGACATAAAAAAATATGGATATGAATTTGCGGATTTATGGTTAATTAATGCACATAATGGAATTAAAGAAAAAGGTGTTAAACCTATAAACATTGAGGATTTTCCAGCAATTAAAAAACATTTAGACTCCTATTTTCCGACACTTGCTCACAGAACAGATAAAGGTGATACACCCTACAATTTGCGGAACTGCGCTTATATGGACGATTTAAATAGCCAGAAAATCATTTGGGGTGAAATCTCAGATAAAACAAAATTTAGTATTGATTTAGATGGTATTTATGCTAATGAAGCCACAACCTTTTTAATGACTGGAAAACCACTAATATACTTGTTGGGCTATTTAAATTCTAAATTGTCAGAATATTTATTCTCTAAACTTGGTACGACTACCGGCGTAGGTACTGTTCGCTGGAAAAAATTTACAATCGAACAATTATTGATTCCTAACCTAGGTTTGGAAAAACAATTATCTCTTGAAAATGTTGCCCTAGAAATAATTATGGCTGCAAAACACACTAGGAAAACAGATCTTTTAGAGAAAAAATTCAACAACATTTTGTACAAATGTTTGGAGTTTAGTAATGAAGAAATAAGCTTTATTGAACTTCAGTAAAGCCAATAGCTTCTCTCTCATCATTATTTAAATCATATATTTCAAAGAGCAAGTTGTCAATTTCTAATTCATATTCTTTTTTCTTTTTTTGATCTCCTTGCAAATCTTGACATTTTAAAACTAATCTCATGAATTCAACGTTGACTTCTTCTGAAACGTATTTTACCTTAACTTGTTCAAGAAACACTTTTCGTAATTCTCTGGTGCCTCCCAATAATTCTGGAAAATCATCCTTAAAAGCAAATTTGAAAAGACTTGAATTTAAAAAAGCAATTAGATAATAAATTTTTTCACCACTGAGTATAAAACACTTATTATTTACAAGAAAACTTTTATTATCAAAGTAGAAGTTTAGAAATTTTGTTAATTCTGGATAAACAATTTTGTGCTTATAAAAATCGTCCCAATAACTTATCGAATCTTGCGTTTCAAACCATTGATTATTAGTCTTCTTCCTTGCTCCAATGTCTCCCGTTTGCTTGAGTCTATCATAGCCGAAACTTAAAAGATGTTGTTTTACAGCGGGGTACATTTCAATGTCAATCTTCAAACTCGGAAAAGTTGTGATGATATATAAATCTGCAAATTCAAACGTATATCGCTTTATGTCACGGCCTCTAAGAATCGGTCGAATAATCTCGGCACTTTTAGCATCGTGCTCAATAAGTTCGTTTCGCTTCTCGCCGGTTATAATGAAAGCGTCATTGAATCCTGTTTTAATACCGTAATTAATGGAAATGTCCCAGTCCTTCAGCGGTGTACCGACGCGTTCAATTTTTTCCTTTATGCTCTTCTCGATTTCCGATAAAATCACCCAGGAATTTGAGTCGCTAAATGTCATAACGGAGCTATGCTGTCTAACAAAAACGCTCAAATTATTTAACAGCTTTTCTTTAATGACACATGCTTCCGTTTTACCGTCATTTTCTTGTTTTGCAAACAGCAGGATGTTAGTATCGACCGTGGCGGTATCAAAGATCTGATTTCCGGCAAAATCAATGAGCTGGAGTGGGTTGGTATGCTCTGCAAAATATTTTCGAAGACTTTCACCATACGCCGCCCGCATCCATTTGTTGGAAGTGATATACATCAGCAAACCATCTTCTTTTAAAATCTGGTTTCCTCTTTCATAAAACAAGCTATAGATATCCCCTGTTTTCGCAAACGTTTCATAATTCATTTTCTGCAAATCTACAGCGTCGGAACCGAGCTTTTGCAGCTGGATGTAAGGCGGATTGCCAATGATGACGTCGAAGCCCAAAAACACCCCTTCATCATCCAGCACTTCCGGAAATTCAAAACGCCATTCAAAGGCATTGCGGTACATCAGATTATTGATGCGCTCATCTTTTTCCCTAATGACCCTTTCCGCTTTTTGCCGCAGTTTCTTCAGCTCGTCTTTTTCAGATTTCCTGATACTCTGACCAAACGCGGCTAAGTTCTGCTGACGCTGCTCTTCGTTCTGCACCAGCCCCAGCGCCCTGGAAACCTTGTCTTTAAGATTATTATCATAGCTGCTTTTAAAGTTGTTCTTGATCGTATGAATAATACCCTCTACTTCCCTTTTCTTAGTTTTTGAATTGGTTTTCTTATAGTCTTTTACCGCTTGTTTATAGTCTTCAATCGTATAACTAATCTCTTTATTTTTAAATGCGTCGATTAAACTGTCGGATAAGTCATACCGGCTGATCAGTGAGTTGCCGCATTTAATGTTGATGTCAATATTGGGCAAGGTCTGCAGTTCTCCGTCTGCCGTATAATATGCGTTTTTAAGCAATTCGATCCATAAACGGAGACGACAGATATTTACCGAATTAGCGTTGAGGTCCACACCGAAAAGACAATTTTCTATCAGGTTCTCTTTTGCGTGAAAAATGGAACGCTGTATCCTTAAACTTTGCGGACTTTTCCGGTTGTATTTAAAAAGTTCACCTTCTGTATCAGAAATAAAAAGTTCGTCATTTTCAATCTGTATCTCACACGGTAGCTTGGCGTACTCTTCATCGGCGAGAATATCGAGATCACTTTTGATGGCGATCATCTCGTTGAGCGCGCTCACCAGAAAATGTCCTGAACCAACTGCCGGATCACAAATGCGGATTGTATCTACCAACTCGTTCAGCCGCCGTATGTCTGCTTTTTTAAAATGCCCCCGACAATAATCACGTACGTCCTCATAGCTATCAATTCCCGGTACCTGCGCGCGAAATTTATCCGTGACAGCCCGGCGGAGGACCTCCCGGGACATGAACATGGTGATTGCCCCAGGCGTATAGAATGAGCCATCTTTGTACCCATTTATCTTTTCAAAAATGAGCCCAAGTACTGAGGCATTGATTAAAGATCTATGTTCATGCTTTCCTTCCATATCAATACCTGATTCGGTGGAAAAGTCATAGGCATCCAGAAATCTGAATAAGTAATCGAGCGTATTTAGTTTCCCGCTGCGCTTCCTGCCGTTAGAATCTCGAAGCACAGTCCCGCTGAAGATGTGCATTTCTTCATCCATTAACGCAGTAATCCCGAAGGTAATATCTTCGAGATCATTCCTTTCGAACAAGCTGCTGTTGAGATAAGGAATATGACGAAATTTTTCCGCATACCGCGGGTGCCTGTCCTCTCTGGCTTTCGCTAATGCGGAAAAGAATAATTCATTGAGTGCGTCAAAACCGCCAAGGAAATCAAAATTCAAAAATTTGTATTCCGGCGCGCGCTCGTTATAGGTTAGCAATTGTGATTCTAAAAGCTTAAGAAACAGGATCCGGTTTACCCAGGTAAGGCAAAGCTCAAGACCAACCGTAAAGGCTTTTTTCTCATCATGAGGCACATTTTTGACTTTAGCAAGAAAGTCTTTGTCTTCTAAGGTGAAAATGGTATTCTCCAACAACGAACCGTAATCGCGTAAACCCTCCTTTTTGCGCTGAATGATCTTTTTACCGGCTTCTTTAGCTTCTTCCAGCCCTATAATATGAAGCAACTCGTTGTAGAACGCTTTGTTGAGTTGGTTGCTGTCATTGCCAAAACTTTTGCCGAGTAAATGTACGTCAGAAAACAGCTTATAAATGTTTGCAGCTTGTTTGTGGCTTAGCTTTGCTAAGTCACCGGTGCGGAAATTCAGGTGTACAAACGGAAGTATATCTTCTACTTCCTTAATATACTTCGATGCAATTTCCTTATAAAATAATTCGTTAAGTGCGCTATCCTTCAGCCCATCTCTGAACTGGCCGTACTCCTGAACAAGCTTGCGGTTTTTATAAAATAAGTTATAGAAATCCTCTGCTTTGAAAAAGAACCATTCGTACCCGTTGGTAACGATCAGATGTTTAATGTTATTATTCTTGTGGTCAATCCTTTCGCGAAGATAATACAGCAGTACTTCCTGCAGGGCTTTGCTGTTCAATTTGTCAATTGTAGGAAATTCAGCTTTATTGCTGGGCTTTTTCGCTTCTATCAGAATTCCTATATCAGAAGATGCATCTTTTCCCAGATACACAGCTAAATCAATTCTTTCGCGCGTATTGATTTCGTTTTCACCATAAAAGGTGCAGGCCAGCAAGTTCCTGATCGGTGATTTTAAATGTTCTTCACTTTCATTCTTGGCATCAATCATTTTAATTGTTGCGATACATTCCTGCAACTTAGCAATGAAGTGGCTAACATCAGTGGCAGCAGGTTCAAATTTGCGATAAGCGGGGTTCAATGCTTTTTGAGGGAGGAGTTGATTTTTTTTCATTACAGAACATTAGATGTAAGGGGGGGTCTTAATTTAAACAAAATAACCGTGCGGACATATAAAAAATGAATAGTTCCGAACGGAATAGAAAATGACACCTACCAAGTCTGCTTTTTTTTATAAACAACCTCTTCACAAAGGATTGGTCTAAGTCATTAATTCTTTTGCCTAAATCATATTCATATTAAACTGTGACGTCTATGGTTAAACTGAATTAATTAGTAGATTTACGATCCTCCTTTAATTTTCTTTTGTGAAGAACAATTCATCCAATAATATTAAACTCAGCTACCTCTTCCGCGACGCCGGAAATTATAAAACGTTTGGTTTTGTTGTTTTAAGCAATTCCGGCGGTAAAAGTCTGGCGGAGATTGATGGCGACCTGCGCCGATGTCTGATTGACGGTGCGTATTTTTATCCGGAACAGGTGCAGCTGCCGGTTTTGGATGAGGGTGAGGAAAGGATGTTACATGAATATGGAAATGTGGAAAGTGGTGATAAGTACGGGCTCAAAGTGAGGACACTTTGCGCAGCTGGATGCGTATTTCTATGTGGAACAGGTGCAGCTGCTGGTTTTGGATTACGGTGATGAAGGCATCTGGCATAAATATGAAAATGTGGAGAGTGGTGATGAGTACAAGCTCAAAGTGAGGACACTTTGCGCAGCTGGTTGCGTATTTCTATGTGGAACAGGTGCAGCTGCTGGTTTTGGATTACGGTGATGAAGGCATCTGGCATAAATATGAAAATGTGGAGAGTGGTGATGAGTACAAGCTCAAAGTGAGGACACTTTGCGCAGCTGGTTAAGGAGTGCGCGGAGGATCAGGGTGACATTTTACTGTGGACGACGTGTGCGAGCCATGTCCAACTGCAGAGAAGAAGGGACTCGAACTCCCGATAGAACTAACCTTGTCCGACAGCGTAACACTTCGATTTAAGCCTTTGAATGCGCGACGTTGGGAGCGTTTATCGGTTTTTTTATGAAAATAATACAATAGTGCGGCACGGAGTACAAATCCGCGCCATCAGGGGCAAGGTTGAATTCCAAGGGAAAAAGCATTTTAATATTTTCATATAAACGTCTGAATACTAATAATATAATGTATCTTTGAAATACACCAAAAAATTATTATTATGAAAAAGTTTACGCTTTATGGGATGCTTTTAGCATTTAGTATCGGTTTGATTACATGCTCTGATAACATCAGAGACGAAGTTGCACCACCTATTGTTGAACTGCAAGTTGAAAATTCCAGGAAACTCGGCACCGAAGGTGATTCGGATTTCCAACAAAATGCGAATTTAAATCTGGAAAAAATCAACATGCATTTTTCGATGAATTCACTTAATAAGTCAGACGAAATTGATTACCCAGATTACTACGGAGGAGCTTATATTAACGGTTCGGGAAAACTTGTAGTTTTAATAAAAGGAAGCCCTAACCGTTTTAAGAAAAACATAGAAGATATAATAGGAAATCAAGAAGTTGAATTTATAGCTTGTAAAAACTCTTATAAAGACTTACATTCAATAATGAAAAGTCTGAATGGTTACAAATCTAACCCATCATCTTCAAATAATGCAAATTCCAGAAATTTCAATTTATTTTACCTCGATGATATAGCCAATAACATTACTGTGTACCTTGATGATGATAGTGAGCTAAAGAAAAAAGATTTTAAAAAGCACGTATATAACTCAAAGGCAATTACATTTAAAAAAATGGTGGGTAAACTGACATTTAATGCCACTATATATCCGGGTGATCGTATAACATCTCCTAAAGGTGCTGGTTCTGTAGGATTTCGTGCTAAAAACTCTGCTGGAGAGGAGGGAATTGTAACAGCAGGACACGTTATAGATCAATATCAGACACTTTCATATAATGGTTCCCCGGTTGGCATTTGTTCCGTTTCTAAAATCAGTGGCTATATTGACGC
Organism: Kaistella sp.; assembly: GCA_032057205.1. GTDB lineage: Bacteria > Bacteroidota > Bacteroidia > Flavobacteriales > Weeksellaceae > Kaistella. Next base: position 78,443 of record DAMCFT010000008.1, on the reverse strand, counting down.
AGCATTTATACCAATAACCGAGTCTTATTTAAATATTCCGTCAAATACAATTGCAGGAACAAGTAATATTTTATCAACAGCAATTAGCTCTCCTGGTGTTGGTACGGTAGTAAATAAATCTGGCCAATCCACAGGTTCTACCTCTGGAAAAATATTAAGCACAACAGCAACTGGCACGATTGATGGTGTCACCCTTACAAATCTGACTACTGCAAATTACTCTGCTCAAGGAGGAGATAGTGGAGGAATAGTATATTCATATGTTAGCAGTACTAACACTAGATATACCGTTGGAGTTCATTCTGGAGACAATAAAGATCTCGGGGTTTCATTTTTCAGTAAAGCGCAAAATGTGCTAACAGGATTAAACGTAACACGATATTAAAAAATGAAATCAACCTTCACATTATATCTGATTCTGTTACTATCTTCGTGCAGTTCCACTATTAAAAAAAATTCCTCAATCGGTACTCCAGTTATAAATGGTGGAGACTCCATTGAAAAGACACAAGACAAATCAACGGAACAAAATAACTCTCAACTGAAAATAGGAGGAAAGAACATTCTGCAAGGTGACTTATTATCTATTAAGTTGGAAAAGAAATCAATAACCCTTTCCCTTAGTAACATCTATAAGGAGCCAATATATTATGATTCACAGATAACATTTCAAAAATGGAATGGAAATAAATGGCAAAAGATTCCATTTATTGATACATACATATTTGTAAGTATGGAATATATATTACTTCCCCAAGAGATCAGAACACATCCATTTCCCTTTAGTTCGTTTGCAGCACAAATTACCAATGGAAGATATCGAGTAATTAAAAATTACTATTTTGAAGATAAAAAACAAAAGGAAGCAATCAAAGAATTTGAAGTAAGATAATTGATTAGAAGTTGAATGTATAGCAATCCCCTTGTATAAGGGGATTCTTTACTAATATTAAGATTGCAATAAAAATTATAGCGATTTGATGGATGCTTTTTCTGGAATTGCTCACGATCAGCCGCTGCAGCTGTTTTTTCTCGGAATATAGAACGAAAGATCGAACAAGCTGGAGTCTTCTATATGTTCGCAGAGTGAACACTGGCTACCGGACCCGCACAGAAATAATGCGACAATAAAACAAGTGACAGAAAGGGAAAGTGGCCGCACGATTTTCTTTTTTACGAAAGAAAGCCGGTTTCAGTAAAATAGGTCTGAGACAATATAATTTACGTAGAAAACTTGCTTATATTTGAAAAACAATCATTAATAGCGGCAGCTACAAACAAACTTTTATGGAACAAATTCGACATTCTCATGACAGAACGGTTGACACCATTCTGGCAATTTCAAAAAAACACTGGGCTACCTATATACTTCCCACTGTTGCAGTGCTGTTTGGATTGTTTTTTTTACTTGGGAAATATAATATCATTGGAATCGGCCTTATCTTTTTCGGCGTCACAAAAATTCTCACGAATAAATCAACATCGTGGACGCTGACAAATGAAGATCTGGTTATCAAGTCCGGATTTACACCCTGGCGGAAGTTGTACTTTGAGATACCAAAAGAAGATATATATGAAGCGCTTTATCACCGAACAATTTTTGGAAGCATTTTCGGCTTTGGTGATTTATCAGTCAGAAGAACAGACGGGTCAACATCCACATTTTCATGTTCAGGGATGACAGACCCTAAAGAAATAACGGGATCAGTAAATGCTTTGGTCAGAGAAACTAAAAAAAGCTCAAAAAACAACACCGTAAATTTTACAAATAATATTTCCCTGGCTGACGAAATACAAAAACTGGCTGAACTTAAAAATCAAGGCATTTTAAACGACGAAGAATTTAACGTACAGAAACAGAGGTTAATCAACCACAGCTAGGTGCGACTGCGCTAAAGTTGGCATATCAGCCGATGCCGGTCACTTCTCCTCCCCCTGCAATTCTTTTTTCCTTTTCCTGATAAAATCGGTCGGGCGTATTCCGTTGATCTCCTGAAACAGGTCGGAAAAATTCTGGCGGGAGCTTATCCCGCACTCATCTGCCAGCCCCTGTACCTTAAGGAGGAGATATTTCGGGTCATCGTACATTAACTGTGTAATATAATCAATGCGGAGCGCAGAGAGGTACTTGCTGAAATTCATCCCGTGTGTATCATTAATATACTGCGAGAGGTACGATTTATTGGTCCCTAAAGACGCAGCAAGTTGCTCAACGGTCAGCCCCTTTTGTATAAAGGTTTTGTTCTCCTCAAAAGCTTTCATTTTAGTGTGCAAGTCAGAAAAAACATTTTTGTTTACGAGAGATTTCTCTGGTAAGAATATAGTTTCATCATGAAGCGGCTGGTCCTGTTTCTTCTGCTTCAGCAGCTTCTTCTCCAACTCAATATATTTTAACCGCGTTTGTTTTTCATCACGATAATAGCGCCAGGCCCAATAAAACAATACGCCGGTGATGCCGGTAAGTAACAAGATCAGCCCTAAACTCCACTGCCCTCTTTTTTCCAGCTTTCTTTTGGCTTCCTGAAGAATGCGGTTATCATATTCCCGGTGTATTCTGGAAGACAGGTACGGGAAATCTTTCTTCAGAATGCTGTCTACTTTCAGCAGGCTGTTTGTGTAGGCCAGTTCCTCCTTGTGTTTATTATTATTCCGGGCATTTGCAATCAGCAGTTCGTAATTCTCCTGTAATTCAGGAAATATGAATTGTTCTTTCCGGAACAGTGCGTCCACCTGCCCGAACTGCGTGATAGCTGCCTCTGTTTCACCGAGGCTTAAAAGACTTTTTCCGATATAGAATTCAGAAACTGCCGTCCAATAGACATCCATGTTTTGGTTCAGCACCGGCAGGGCTTTGCTGAAACTTTGCTGCGCTGCTTTATAATTTTTATGGTAGTAATCGGAAATCCCTTTTGACTTAAGAAAGTAAGCCTGTTCCAAAGGGAAGTCGGCCGATCTGGCGGTAAAGGCGAGACCAATCTCAGTCAGTGAATCTGCTGCGCTGTACTTATTATTTCTCTGGTAACATACAATTGCCTGATGCATGCTGTTCAGATAGCCTTTAGAATCATTAAAAATCTGATTAGGGTGATTTTTTCCTTCTATTTTAGATCCGAAATAGGCCACACAATCGTCGAAATGTTCTAAAGCTTCTTCATAATATCCCAGATAGCTTTTGACAAGCCCCATCTGATATTGTATTTTAAACTTCAGGTAACTGTCACTTCCTTTTTTAGAATACTCGTATGCGTGCAGATATTCAGTCAGTGCCTTAGGATAACTTTTAAAATAAAAATAATACAAACTGCCTTTGAGCAAAAAGGTGGTTGAAATTAAACTGTTATCCTCGGTTCCTTTCGCGGCAATAATAGCGCTGTCTGCATATTGTATTTTCGATGATTTATCCGGTGAAAAAAAAGTAACATCCCTGTAGCCCTGCACCAGCTGTATTTTATTTTTTTCGTGCTTTGCCTTTTGGATATAAAGGCGAATATGACGAAGCGCATTGATATCATTCTCTTTCAGATTCTCGTATTTAGTTCGCAGTTGATCATAATCTTCCTGTCCGTTCAGTTTTCCGAAAGAGAAAAAGCATGAAATCAGCAGCAGGTATAGAATGATTTTCCTGAGGTGCATTTTGTGGGATGTCTTGTAAAGCTTCAAAAGTAACTAAAAGCATTTAAATGGACCGAGAATTTAAAAAATTAGTTAGAAACGGCACTTATTTAAATACACCTAGCAATCAACGCCTTACCTTTCCTAATTTAGAAATCAGGACGTCACAATTCACCAATTGACCCATTAGGACCTCCTTATTTTGGCTGAAGACTGCTTTACAAATATATTTGACTCAGGAATTCTATGAAAAAATCTCCCGGCGCCGGGATAAACTTCAAAACAAAATATTATGAAAAAGTTTATCTCATGGGTATCAGCAGTTGCTGTATTTGTTTCCAGTGGTTAGTTGCAGAGAAGCAAGAAAGTGATTCACTTCCGAAGAAAGATGAAATCAACCGGCTGGAATTGGATTTATTGTGACTGCCTAAAGATGCATAGTAACATAGAATGATTGTTGGCTGTCTTATTTAAAAGGAAAATTATGATCAGAAAGAAATTAAGATGGAATTGTGCACTATGGGTGATGTCTTTAGCAGTTGGTTTGTCAGCACAGGTCAGTAACGGAAAAATATCTGAAAAAGAAGATACCTTAAAAATTAAAGAAGTACAGGAAGTACTTATTACATTTCAAAAGAAAAAACAATTTGCTGACCACGCTAATTATACTTTTGATAAGGAAACTCTTGAAAAAGCAAGACACGCCAAAGATTTATTGACAACACTTCCGGAACTTCAATTTGATCCTGTTTCAAACACTGTAATAAGTATAAAAGGAGGAAAGATTTTGTTTTTGATTAACGGTACAGAAGCTTCAGACAACCAAATTAAAAGTATTGCACCAACAAATGTAGTGAGAGTGGAATATTTTGATATTCCGCCTGCGAGATATTCTCAACGCGCAGATACCGTAGTAAATATTATTGTCAAAAATCCTGAAATTGGTTATTCATATGGTACAGATTTAACATCAGCATTAACAACCGGATTTCTAAATGGTTCTGCTTATGCAGGTTATACCAAAGGGAAAAATGATTTCGGTTTGGAATATTCTATACACCTTCGAGATTATGACAACAGAATTGTGGACAAAATTTATGAATATGACCTGAACCAAATTCATTATCGTTCGGTCGAACAACAGAAAGACCATTTTGGCTACACGAACCAAAATATAGGGTTACGATATGCAAATACAGACGCCGACAAGTATGTTTTTCAGGCAAAACTGAATATGGTCCTGAATTCAAGATTTCTGAAAGGAACGGGACAAAGCGTATTCACAGCAGACCATACAGAAAACCTGCACAAAACGGTGCACAACAGCAATTCCAGTTACAGCAATCCAGTTCTGGATCTTTATTATTCCAGAAGTGTAAGTCAAAAGGACGAAGTCAGTATAAATGTAACAGGAGCATTCTACAATACAAAATCCTATCAGTTTGATCAGGAATGGACCGTAAACGACCATATCAATATTTTCGATAACGAAACGAATTTAGAAGCCACACAGACGGGAATCGTTGGTGAAATTGCCCACGTTCACAATTTCGAAAAAGGAAAGTTGAGTTCCGGATATCGGATTTCTAACACATCAATTGATAATGATCTGGTCAATCTTTCAGGAGCTTCAAAATATTCTGTAAATTATTTGGAGCAATATCTTTACACTGAATATTCAGGGAAGAAAAATAAGTTGTCATACAGGTTAGGAATGGGCCTTACCAACATTCATAACAAGAGTGCAGAGATTACACAGGATGACTGGGCCCCCACACCGAAACTTGTGTTAAGCTATCTTTTAGGGCAGAGTCAGAGTCTGAGGTTTACCAGCAGTTACACGTCAAACAGTCCCTGGGCTTCCGCGTTAAGCAGCAATATCATACAGGTTGTTCCCAATATAGTCCAGAGGGGAAATCCGTACCTAAAAGCGCAGCACCTGTTTAGAAATAATATGATTTATTCGTACGGAGGCAAGAAGGCTGACATGAATATAAATATTTTTTATAATGTAGTTGAAAAATATTTTGCACAGACATTTGAAAGGGATTGGGATACCGGTGGCTATGCACTGACGTATCAAAATGCTGATTTCAATGAAAAAGGCATGCAACTGAGCGGTTCGTATAAACCTTTCGGAACGCCGTTACTGATTATCAGAGCTTTTGTACAGCCGGTTATTATGAAATTACGCATGACCGACGGGCGGGAGTTCAACAGTGATTTTATCCGCAGCAGTTTTTCATTCACGTCGCAATATAAAAATATCGGTGTTTACTACAATGTAAATTTGCCGGTATATCAGATTAATGGTTCCTTTCTCAGTCTGGACGAAAACCAGAATCATTTATTTATTTCCTATAAGTATCAAAATCTCAGATTTTCGACAGGTGTTTACTGGATCGGTAAACCATCGCATTATCACAATAAAACTTTGGAAGGCAGCATTGTATCGAGCGAAATAATTTCCAGAATATACAATAACAAGAATATGTTTGCGGTCGGTGTAAACTATGATTTTTCCAGCGGCAAAAAGCTGCAGATCCAAAAGAAACTGAATAACAGTACAGGCCCAGCCAGTACTTTCTAAGATTTTCACACAAAGTTTTTGCAGTACGCAATACATATGGCTTATGTTTACATGGCGCTTTAATAAAAAAACAATTTTAGTTTTAGCTTTATCAAAAATGATTTGAAACCTAAAAAAGGCTATGACTTCAACTGCCATACAAACTTGTGAGACAAACAGATCGATATTTATGAGTTGGAAAGTTCCAAATAACTATGATGTTGATAATGAGACAGGGCTCACTATAATAATAGATGAAGGCTCAAAATTCAGAGTAACAAAATTAATCACTTTATGAAAAAATCTATCACAATTTGTGCAATTGCAGCATCAGCGCTTATACCGGCACAAAATACACTCGAAAAACAGGCTAAAATTGAAGTTGGTTTTCAGGGAATTAATTTGGGGTATGACTTACCTGTAAGTAAAAATGTACTGCTGGCATTGCATGGAGGCATTAGTGGGGTCAACGATTTTAAAGACGGGACGATCGCGTATAAATTGGGAAGTTTTTCGGATGAAAAGAATTACACACCTTTTTTCGCAGTACAAGGCCGCTATTATGTGAGCAGAGAGCGGCGAGAAACGAGAAATCACAGCGTAAGAAATAATTCAGGAACTTTTGTAGGATGGCAGTCTAAAATAAATTTTAGCGGTAACAATGCCGATATCGGAAAGACCTGGATGAACGACATACATTTCGGCCAGCAATTACCTTTATTCAACCAGTTTATTTTCAGATATCACATAGGGGCTGGATATGGAACTGATCTGGATTATAAATCAGGGTCATTATACCCAGCCGTTGCTGCTACTGTGGGATATTATTTTTAAAGGGTTAGGTTTTTACCTAGCTTCCGCTAAGGACCAGATCTAAGCTATTATGATCTCGCAGAATATGACCATTTACTGTTTTAATATATGATAATGAAAAAGGTTAATATATTTTTATTCGCGCTGCTTTGTTGTTTTACCTATGCTCAGCATTACAAGGTGATTTACAGTCTGTCCTGGAAACCTTCACTTCAAAATGACACAATTTTGACAGGTTTAACTGCTCTAGTAGTTAATGGCAAAAAATCATATTTTGCGGACTATAACAAATTCAAAGCAGATTCTGTAAAATCCAAAATGGTTTCAGATTTCTTTTCGGGCAATCAGCAGGGAAATTTAAGATTTCCATCGCCGAAAGCAGACGCTCGGTTTTAAAAGGTGATTATTAAGGATATCGAAAATGATATAACAATACAGGAAGAAAAGTTTTATATAACCATATTCCATGTAATTTCCGAGTGTAAGCTAAAGTGGAATCTGGAAAAAGGAGAAGAAACAATATTTGGCTATAAGACAAAAAAAGCAGTTGCCAAACTCGGAGGCAGAAAATGGACTGTCTGGTACACAACCGAAATTCCGATCAATGATGGTCCTTACAAGCTATATGGATTACCTGGTTTAATTTTAAAGGCAACTGATGTGAAGGGAGATTATATTTTTGAGGTTGCCGGGATAACAAATGAACAGAACGATTTAGGGTACAGAAATTTCAGCTTGCCCGCTCCGGTCGTACTAGATGATAAAAAATGGGATAAGTTTTACAAGAACTACAAACAGCAACCTTCAATCGTTTTAGAGAATCTCAATACCGAAAGTACTACCTATGTAATTGATGGGAAGGATATTGATCAACAAACTAAATCGGATTATGACAGAAAAGAAAAAACCTACCTGTACGAGAATAATAATGAAATCGAACTACTTAATTCGTGCAATAAATAACACATACTTTCGCGGCATTTAATATATTTACTTATTCGATACCCCATTTTAAATATGTAATTATGAAAAACTCTTTACTCGCTGCCTTTTTATGCATTTCCTCATCGGTATTTGGCCAGACTGGTTTTGACGGACTGAATCGTGAAATTGAAATAATCAAAGCCGAACTTAAGTCGCTGAAAACGGAGCTATAGTCTGTCCAATCAGAGAACTTTTACTTAAAGAAGGTGCTGCAGATCAACAAGCCCGTGCTGGAGGCAGAGGCCGACCATTCTGTTTACAGGATCACCCAAGTGGAAGGCAGCAGGAAGGCACAGACGATTACGGTGCACTTTCTGGTGGAGACCAAAAATGAAAACAAAACTTCTTTTCTGCAGGACTTTTCAGCGGTGGATCTTTTGGGCAATGAGTATAAAATCGACCACTTCGCCTCATCGGATACAAATCCAAAACTTTCACTGAATACCCCTATAGCAGTGCGGGCCACCTTTAAGGATATTATTGACGAGCCGCGAATCCTGAAAATAGTGCGCTTCGCATCCAGAAACGAACCCGAAAGAAAACCTACTGACTTTTCAAAGTCGAAGCTGGAATTCAGGGACCTGGCTGTGAAGTGGGATTGAACGGGGTTATGGCAGCCGATAGCGAGTTACATGAAAACGTTTTTAATACACCTTGTTTATTTTCGGTGGGATGCTGATTTCTAAAGCTTTCGCCTTGGGAAAAAGTTAACTTCAAAACAACTCAGGTTGGCTGACGGGCGATTGCCGGAAATTATAAAACCTTCGGCTATGTCATCCTGAAAAATTCCGACGGAAGAAGTCCGGGAGAGATCGATGGCGATCTGCGCCGGTTCCTGATTGACGGTGCATATTTTTATCCGGAACAGGTGCAGTTGCCGGGTTTGGATGAGGGCGAGAAAAGGATGTGGCATGAATATAAAAGAGTGGAAGGTGATGGCTCAAAGTGAGGACACTTTGGCGCAGCTGGAGCCAGCGCTGCACATTAAGGATCCTCTACAATTAAATATGTTGGATAATCAAAATTACACTGCAAACAATCATTGCTACTATAATCCCCCAAAATTTAATAATATGAGGCGGAATATAAAATAACTCCTTGGCTTTTCGACAAGTATTTTGCGATTTAGTTTAAAACAAATTAATCCAATACCCATTGTGATAAGTATTATCCCGAAAATTATTTCCATCAATACTCTGTTTTAATAGGTTTTTCTACAGGAGGTAATTTTTTCTTATTTCCAGGCGCTAAATTATTCGCAGGTTTCATTTTTTATTATTTGTAACTGTCGTTCTGATCTGAGACTATTAAAGCGATCTTCTATTTTCTTCATAATAAAAAGAAGCGTTTCCATTGCGCACTTTCTCCCACAACCATATTTTCCTGCATTGTCCTATAGTCCTCTTTCCATTTGCTAATGATTGGCTGTGGCGAGATAATGCTGAGCCTTTCTTCTAATCATACCCATTCCCATACTTCCCCTTCATTTCCTCCACCGTGCCCAGCACTTTCTCCTTCAGCGATTCCTGATACCCTTCCAGGCGCGCACTCAGGCCTTCGTCAGCTGTGGCTACGATGCGCGCTGCTAAAATTCCGGCGTTGGCTGCACCGTTCAAAGCGACGGTTGCGACCGGAATACCCGAAGGCATCTGCAAAATGGACAGGACCGAGTCCCAGCCGTCGATGGAATTGGAGGATAAGATCGGTACGCCAATCACCGGCAGTGGCGTACAGCTGGCCACCATGCCCGGTAAATGCGCCGCGCCGCCGGCACCCGCAATGATGACTTTCAGGCCGCGCTGTTTGGCGGTCCGGGCATAGTCAAACATCCGTTCCGGTGTACGGTGCGCCGAGACCACGGTGAGTTCATACGGAATATTGAAGTTTTTGAGCATTTCTGCTGCCTGTTCCATTACCGGCAAATCGCTCTGGCTGCCCATGATAATTCCAACCATTTTTTTTGTTTTTTAAATTGATGTAATGCTGTTATTCAATGGAAATTATCTCGCCGCCGTGACGGTGACCAGTGATTTTATTTCTGTCAGCCGGGCAATCAGGTCTTCGCGGTTGGTGCCCAGCACATTGATGTGCCCCATTTTTCGGCCGGGTTTGGTTTCTGCCTTGCCATATAAATGAATATAGACATCCAGCATTTTTAAGACTTTTTCCAATCCTTTATAAACTACCGGCCCCTGTGCGCCCGGTTCACCAATCAGGTTCAGCATACCGGAATAACCGGTCGCTTCCACATTCGCCAGCGGGAAGTTTTTCAGGATGCGGTAGAACTGCTCAAACTGGGAATTGCGGTTGCCTTCCTGGGACTGGTGTCCGGAGTTGTGCGGGCGCGGCGCAGTTTCATTCACCCAGACTTTTCCGGCGGCATCCAAAAAGAGTTCAATGGCAAACAAACCCGGGGAATCCACGGCTTTAATGAAAGTTTGTACTATTTTTTCGATCTGGTTGGCAACATCGCTGCTGATCCCGGCCGGACAGATATTAAAATCCAGCAGGTTCAGTTTCGGATCGGCCACCATTTCGGTCACCGGAAAAGTAGAGACTTCTCCCGAACGGTTCCGCGCGACAATGACGGAGAGTTCCTTATCAATATCAACCAGCGCTTCCAGCACGGACGGTTCGTCCCACAGCTGCGCCAAATCCTTTTCCGTCCGGATGACCTGCACGCCTTTACCGTCGTAACCACCGGTGTTAAGTTTCTGCACAAAAGGAAGTGGCAATGTTATTTCGTCATCGAGCGAAGAAATCACCTGAAATTCCGGGCTCGGCAATTGGTGTTTTTGGTAAAACTCTTTCTGCAGGATTTTCTGCTGAATCATTTTCACCACCGCAGCGGAAGGAATGACTTCCACACCGGCTTCTTCTAGCGCGGCCAATCCGTCGGCGTTGACGTGTTCAATTTCTATGGACACCACGTCCAGCTTTTCGCCAAAATCAAAAACATCTTCCTTGCGGTTAAAATTGCCCTGGGTGAAATGGGCAATGTGTGCACAGGAGCAATGGGGATCCGGATCCAGCACAAAAAAGTCATCATCATATTTCAGCGCTTCCTGAATCAGCATGCGCCCGAGCTGGCCGCCACCGAGAATTCCGATTTTCATAATTATAGTTTGGTAAATTTGAGGTATCCGATCTTCGTCACATTCTGCACGGGTTCACCGTCTGTCCGGGTCAGTTTGAGGCTGTATTTCTCTTTCATGTCTGCCGGCAGCAGATCTTCCACTTTATAAATATCGTCGATGTCCACACCGTATTTATCATCCACGTGACTGGTCGCACCGGGAAAACCCATGGTTTTATAAAATTCTGTTTGTTTCACGCGTTTGATCACATTCGCCATCGTGGTATCCACCAACAGCATCTGCTCGTGAAACTCCTGGGACACGCCCGGTGTATAGCCACCGAGATTGATGAAAAATAATTGCTGTTCCGCCACCGCATCCGATTTTTCTACGACTTCTACGGTATAACCATCGGCAAACTGCACTTCCTGATAGCCGTCGAGGTGCATCTTCCCTTTCGCTTCAGGCCAGAAATTTTCCAGTGCCGGAATCAGGTCACGAACCGTTGGCGCAATGCCGAAGAACACATCATGTTGTTCCACATGCCGTCCCGGCGGCGTGGCTCCGATGATGGTATAAAACAGTTTTACTTTCATACCCTCAAAAATACGTTTTTACCGGCAGATGCAATAAGCGTACACCGCGCTTTTTCTGTGTTCTGTCCTAAAAACAGTAGTTTTGTGATATGGCAGAAATTTTAATTCTATTTTTTGGCGCAATTGCAGCCGGCCTGGTAGGCTCTCTTACCGGCCTGGGCGGCGGCATTATTATTATTCCACTACTCACCCTGGGGTTCGGTGTACCGATGCATTATGCCATCGGCGCCTCGTTGATTTCAGTGATCGGCACGTCTTCCGGAGCAGCTTCTGCTTTTGTAAAGGAAGGTTTTACGAATGTCCGCATCGGCATGTTCCTGGAAATTGCCACCACAGCGGGTGCAATTGGCGGCGCGTTGATTTCAGGACTGTTGAATGCCAATACGATCGGGATTATTTTTGCAGCCATTTTAATTTTAACGGTGCTGCTGAACCTGCGCGATAAGCCCGACCATCAGGAACCTCTGATCGCCGGCAGCCTGGAAGACAAACTCCGCCTGCACGGAACCTTTCCCGATAACGGTATCATTAAAAAATATGCAGCGCGTAATACCGTGTCCGGTTTCCTGATGATGGCGGTGGCCGGCGTGATGAGCGGCTTGTTAGGAATCGGTTCCGGTGCGCTGAAGGTGCTGGCGATGGACAATATGATGAAGCTTCCTTTTAAAGTTTCAACGACGACAAGTAATTTTATGATTGGCGTGACTGCGGTGGCGAGTTCCTTGATTTATTTTCAGCGCGGTGAGATTATTCCGGTAATCGCGGCGCCTGTATTGGTAGGCGTGGTGGCCGGTAGTTACATTGGATCCAAAACGCTGATGGTTTCCAAGACAAAAAAACTGAAAATCATTTTTGCCATCGTGGTTTCCATTGTCTCAGCGTATATGATGTATAACGGGATTTCGCAAAACTTTACATGAATGAAAAAGCATTTTACAGATGTTGATTTAAATAAATCGGTAGGAAACCTGCTGCGGCTGGGCGTGATGGTTTCTGTGACGGTTTCCGTACTCGGTTTCGCCAAGCTTTTCGCGGAAGGTTTTGAAATGCCCAAAGATTACAGCCGGCTGGAAGTGCCGGATCATGAAATCTGGTCCACGTTTGCCAGTTCACTGATAAAACTGGAAGGAATCGCGATTATCCAACTCGGTATTTTGATGCTGATTTTTACGCCGCTCCTCAGGATTATTTTTGCGATGGTGGGATATCTCCGCGAGAAAGATTATACTTATGTAATAATATCGCTGCTGGTGATCCTGATTATGGTGATCAGTTTCCTGATGGGCTATTCCCATTAAAGTTCATAAAATTCAAGCGGCAACGCATCGGGATCTTCAGTAAAGAAAAACTGTTTTCCGGTGTGTGCGTCCACCCGGATTTGTTCGCAGACTAAACCAGCTTTCTGCAAGTCCGCGCGTTTTTCATATACGTTATCCACACCGAACGCTAAATGCCGCAAGCCGCAGCGTTCCGGACGCGAAGCCCGTGGCGGTGTTTCGGGAAACGAGAACAGTTCTAAAATATATTCGCCGTTCAGGCCCAAATCCAGTTTCCACGATTGCCGTTCCGCGCGATATACTTCCTGCAAAATTTCGAAGCCCAGGATTTCTGTGTAAAAGCGTTTGGATACAGCGTAATCAGAACAAATGACGGCGATGTGATGTAGCTTCATCTCTTATTTAAAAACAATATTCTTTAATACAGCATCGGCCTTCAGTTCAGTTTCGCACCATTCTGCAGCGGGATTACTGTCAGCCGTAATACCGCCGCCGGCATACATCAGGGCGGCATGGTCAAACAGCGCCGCACAGCGCAGGTTTACAAAGCACTGAATTTCTTCTGGAGTTTCCACACGGATATACCCGCTGTACCATCTGCGGTCATGGGATTCAAAGCTTTCGATTGCGCGCTGGCAAAAGTCTTTCGGGATGCCGCAGACAGCTGGCGTGGGATGCAGACCGGAAATCACCTGATCCACCTGGCCCGGCTTGAGGGTGGCGGTAAAGTCGGTGCGCAAATGTTTGATATTGCCGGAAATATGATCGGTCGTGTCGCTGATCTGAACTTTAGCGTCGTACGGTTCCAGTACCGTTTTAATGAAATCCGCAACCGGCTGCTGTTCTTCAATTTCTTTTTTGGTCCAGGAATCAGCCAGCGGCAAAGTGGCGGCCAGGGCCATGGTGAAAAATTCACCGGTGGCTTTGGTGTATTTCCCGAGCACTTCGGAGAAGGCACCGGCCCAGCAGTCCTCCTGATGACGAAAAATATACACAAAGGCATTGGGATAGGCGGCGCACATATTCAGGAAGGTCCCGGCCAGATTTATTTCTTTCTCACCAAAGTCCGCCAGTTTCCGGCGGGAAATCACCAGTTTGGTCAGCTGGTGTTCTTTGATAAACTGAATAACAAGGTTTAATTTATCTTCGTATTCCTGTTCGTTTTCAATGGTCAGCGAGGGTGGTACAGGGTTCAGCTTTTTAGGGCTGAGGCCGGCTTTCAGTTCTGCTTCCGAGACTTCCTGCAGTGTGCCGGGAAAACTGAGCTGTTCCCGCGCATTAAACGACACGAACTGTACGGCTGTACCGCCACTACTGCCGGCGACCCTATAAAAAGTTTCAGAAAACGGAAAACGGAAATAAATCATAAAGCCTGTTCAGTGTGCTACCGCGGGATAATATTGTTGGTCATGGTGGTGTGGTTAATCAGCGTTCCCTGCTCATCGCGGATTTCGATTTCGGAAACGTGCATGGTGTTTCCTTTCCGGATGAACCGCGCCGTTCCGGTGACCATTCCATTTTTTTTACTGCGCAGATGATTGGAGTTAATATTGGTTCCCACCGGCGCAAATTTTTCGGTATCCACGTGCAGGACGGACAGACAGGAGCCGAGGGTTTCAGCCAGCACACAACTGGCACCGCCATGCAAAATTCCGTACGGCTGGTGCACTTTCGGCGCGACCGGCATGGTGGCAGTCAGGGTTTCCTCTCCTACTTCGGTAAACACGATATCCAGCGTGCGCGCCATGGTTTCGCCACCCCAGTTGTTCAGGGTATCGAGTATTTTATCTTTGTCTTCTTTAATTAAAATCATTTTCAGAAACTAAAATTTATAATGAGAACGCTTAGTAGATTTTCGGGTTCCAGTTCTCCGGCACCTTGGGGGTAATCTTTTGATAATAGGCTTCGAGTTCGGCCATAATATCTTCATAGGACCTCGTTTCCAGTTCTTCCACCGAAATCTTTTTGCCGAGGTAAATCGTTTTCTTTTTGAAATCTCCGGCGGCCAGCACAATCGGAACTTTGGCCGCAAGGGCCATGTGATAGAAGCCTTTGCGCCACTTCGGCACCCAGCTCCGGGTTCCCTCGGGTGTGATCACGAGGCTGAAATCTTCTTTTTTAAACTGATCCACCACAAATTTCACCAGATCATTACGCTGGCTGCGGTCAATCCCGATGCCGCCTATCGCTTTCACGAGGCCGCCGTACCAGGCTTTGGTATGTGCATCTTTAATAATTACTTTCAGCGGCTTATCCAGCGACCAGTACGCCAGATTTCCGAGCAGGTATTCTTCATTGGCGGTGTGCGGAGCCACAACGAGAATGCAGCGGTTCAGGTTATCAGCATCGCCTTCCAGGACTACTTTCCAGCCGATGATTTTCAGGATTAGTTTTGCCAGTAATTTCTTCATAGGTTGTCTTTAAAAAAGATGCAGCCAGCATCCACAAAAAAAGTATAACCCCGGGTGCGGCTATACTTTGCAAAGATATTCAATTATCAGCCCAATTAAAAAAGGCGGCTGAAAAACTCAATAATCCACAGGGCGATTTCTAAAACAAATTGTACCATGGCTGTTGTTTTTATGTTGCTGTTTTTGAGGTATCGCAACGAATTGCACGAAATTACATATAAATTATCACATTAGAAAAAGAAGTTTTATAAAATATTTATAATTTATCGCTGCGGGGCGTTACTTCGTTTTAATAATGATTTCCTTTTTGCCGTTGCGCACGGAGATATTGATGTCTTTAACGTTGTCTTTGGTCACGTCAATCTTCTTAATCATCAGATCTGCTTCGTCACGGCTTACTTTCTTCCCATTCACAATAATCGAATCGGTATCATCGGATGAAATCACCACAGAGTTTGCAGCAGCAGCGGAATCTTCGTCATCATCATCATGGCGATCGCTGTTTTCGGGATCATTCAGATACAGCCAGTCCTTGTTCTCTGCCTGGATTACTTTCATGGTGCGCGGAATCACCAGTTCGTAGCTGACACGGTTGCTGCGCAGGCGGTCACTGTAGGGATAGGAAACATAATTCGGCAGCCAGATTTTATTTCCTTTCATTTCCACGGGCACATTCATCCGCAGCGGGATATTGTATCCGTCGGCGCGGCGCTTGATTTGCAGATAAGGTTCGGCCACATCTTTGCGGACAATATCCACTTCGGGATAATCTTTTTTGTACACCGTTTTTCCGTCGGAATACACATGGTTCCAATAGGCACGGAAGTTGGCCGGAATCTCAATCTTTTTCACCGCCAGCAAAACGGAGTCAGAAGTCGTGGTGACCGCCAGATCCTGGGTATCATCATTGCGTCCGCTGTATTCAGTGTTGTAGCGGATGGCCGTGAAGCCGGCTGTAACTGCCAGTCCGATCCAGACAAAAATCAGGGCACCGATCACATAGCCAGTATTACGCAGTTTTGTTTTTGGCGAAAACAGCTTCATGGCCAGATACAGGAAGAGCAAAGCCGGAATAAAGCTGGTGAGGAAACCCAGTAAAATAGCAGCCCAGCCCAGGGCAGGATTCTGGAGATAAAAATTGAGATTGGTGAAAAAGTTAAAATCACCGGCTCCCGAAAAACCCATCCCAATGATGGCAAAAGAACCAATCAGGGCAGAGAGGCCCATCAGTGCCAGAATGGTGCCCAGCACATAGCGCACAATATTCCAGAGTGTGGTACTGGCATTACTGACGTAGGGCTTGGATTCGTTATAAATCTCACCGAGTTTCTGGCCGCTTTCATTGGCAAACTGCACAATTTTGGTGGATTCCTGTTTCAGGTTACCGAAGTTCAGCGGCTTGCCTTTCATTTTAAGAAAGTCGGTCGCCGTGGTAGCCTGCGGCAGAACAATCCAGAGAATAATATAAATGATCCCGATCAGGGTGGACGAGATGGCAGCGGTAAAAACGCCGAGCACAAAAACAGCCAGCCAGATGGCGCGCATCAGCGTCATGTCCAGGCCGGTATAATGTGCGAGCCCGGCACAAACGCCGGCAATCTTGGCACGTTCCGGATCACGGAAGAGTTGCCGCTGTCCGGTGAAGGCTTTCTTTTCCTGGGCGTTGGAATAATAGGCTTCTTCCTGTTCTTCAATGGCTTCGGGGGTGCCGATCTGGGCAATTACTTTCTCCACATCGGTATCATTGATCACCTCGCGGCGCCCGAGCAGATCTTTAAAAATCTCCACCATGCGGATTTCGATATCCTGCATCACTTCATCGGCTTCGGCGGGATCCAGGGAAGCGCGCAAAGCTTTGAGGTAGTCACCCAGTTTGATGTAGGCATGTTCCTCGATCGTGAAGGAGAAACCGGCCAGTCCTATTGAAAGTGTCTTGTTCATGATGTTGTGGTGTTTGTGTCGCCGCCGGGGCGTGGGTTTTTGGTAATTCGGTTTACAGAGTCAGTCAGGTCGTTCCAGGTATTTTGCAGTTCGGTGAGAAAAAGTTTTCCCTTATCGGTCATCTGGTAATATTTTCTGGGCGGGCCGCCGGTGGATTCTTCCCAGCGGTACGAAAGAAATTCACCATTTTTCAGTCGGGTCAGCAGCGGGTATAAAGTTCCCTCCACCACTTCCAGTTTTCCGTTCCGGAGTTCATCAATCAGGTCAGAAACATACATTTCTTTTTCATTAATGAGGCTCAGGATACAGAATTCCAGGATTCCTTTGCGCATTTGCGCTTTGGTATTTTCTGTATTCATAAGTGTTAGCGTTAAGATGAATGAGATGCGCGAAAGATCTTCTGCTCTTGTACATGACAAAGATATATTTATTTTTTAGTATTATGCAATACAAAGTAGTGTTTTTTTAAAAATTTTTTTTGAGGGAACGAAAAAAGCTGCCCGACTGGGCAACTTTACTAATTGAAATAAGATTGATTATTTACTTTTTAATAATCTTGTGACTCTCTGTTTTTCCGTCTTTAAGTATGAGATTAACAATATAAAGACCTGAAGGAACTTTAGTGAAATCTATCCCGGTGCTTTTTGATGATGACAAAATCAGCCTGCCGGTTAAATCAAAAATCATGATCGATCTTACCTGACCATGATCCGAGACATTCAATAAATCGTGAACCGGATTTGGATAGAGCTTAACGGATTTTGAATTTGTTTCGATTGCGGACAGTACATTTTCTACGTGAATTGTATAATCTTCGATCTGGCCATACGCAGAACCTAAAGTCGTACAGGCATTTGCAAAATTCTGCAAGCTTTCATCCGTTGAGGGCCCTGCGGCTCCATAATAAGCGGACTTCACCCTCATTCTTGTATTTCCGGGCTTTGCATCAGCAGGCACGGTAATAGTGCCGGTAGCCGGCGCACCGGTAACTCCGTCTGACCCTAAAACATAAATAAATGATTCGGGCGTAACAAAGTACTTTTCGCCTTCATCATCAAAGTCTCCATCCTGATTCCAGTCAATGTAAACGGCAAAGAAATGACGGAAGGATGATAAAGAAGTATTAGCATTGAAAGAAGCATCATAGCTATTTCCTGCTACCACATCACCTACAACCGAGGTGAAATCTTCATATGCCGGCGCACCATTAATTGTAGCTGAAGACGTATTATTAATGCCGGCAAAGGTCACATTTGAAATTGGCTCTACCGTATTATATCCGGGTTGTGGAAAACAATAAGAAACAGAAGCTGCGGTAAACGCAATTTCAGTGCAGCCTTCAGCATCGCCTACCACGTTATACGGAACCACCTTCGCATAATATTTCTGTCCCGGCACCAACATTAGCTTCACAGACGTATCCGGAACTGTTGTCCCGTTCACTATATCGGTCCCGCCGGGAGTGGTTCCCACATAAATTTTATAACCCAGCGTATTTGGTACCGG
Source organism: Kaistella sp. (assembly GCA_032057205.1). Classification (GTDB taxonomy): domain Bacteria; phylum Bacteroidota; class Bacteroidia; order Flavobacteriales; family Weeksellaceae; genus Kaistella. Next base: position 59,657 of record DAMCFT010000008.1, on the reverse strand, counting down.
ATTCCATTTCATGACACCATTAGCAGGGAATATAACTGATTCAGCGATGGGATCATTGATCGTTGTACACGCAGGAACATCAGTAGGTATTGTAACGGACAGCGTGAAATCTTCGGTTTGTCCGTTGGTCATATCAGCGCAAGGATCCGTGAGTGCATCGACCAGTTGAGTCGAGGAACTGTTGAAGTTGTATTTGATTCTCATCCTTTTTGTTCCGGTGCTCACGTTTTCAGGAATTCGCAGAGCTGCTTTGAATGTGTTCAGGGTAGCGGCACTTAACAGCAGATCTCTCTGGTAATATATTTCTCCGGCGTCATGGAAATCACCATCATTATTCCAGTCAACAAATACAGTCATTCCAAAACGATTAGAACCTAAACCTGTTGCAAGAACTGTCAGATCATACACGCTCCCGGCCGTTACATCAAATACTGTTGATGAGAAATCTTCGTATGCCGGCGTTCCGGTTTCAGCAGCAGAAGTATGTGTTTTCCCGGCGAGTGAAACAGAAGTAATGGGATACACAAGCAGTGACGAAGTGATATTATGGCAGTAATCGATCTGATCATTCGTGCTAAATGTGATTTCAGAACAGCCTGTAGCTTCACCATTCATATTGACAGGTATAACGCTGGCATAATACGTTTGAGACAGACCCAATGTGATGTTCACATCTGTTCCGACCACGGCACCAGCATATACATCTGATAAACCTGCAGCAGTTCCTACCGATACTTTGTATTTAACAGCAGTTGATACTGCATTCCACATAAAATTAACATTACCCCCGGAAATAACGGCATTATTCTGCGGGAAGGTAAAGGCTGTACAGGCTGGCACATCCGTTACGTTTTCCTGTTGAATATTAATATCATCCAAATAAATGGCAGCATTGGTGGTACCTGACCGGCGAAAATAAGCACCGATTCCATAAATTTCATCAGGCTGAATGACCCCGGCAGGAATGGTTGCAGAAATTGTATTACAGTTCGTGAGCGCAGCATTCGATAGAGTTACTGTTTCGCCTACTCCATTAACGGACCATTTTTCGGTTTCAGGATTGTACTTAAAATAAGTTATCTGCAGTGTTCCTTCTACACCCGCTTGCTTCTTGTAACTTACACTGACATCTACTTTCTGACCATTACCAACTTGTTCAATAGTACTCAGGTCTACCATATAACCGGTGTTTTTTGTAAGTGCAGTAGTCACCAACTGACCTCCGAAGCTACCTGTACACGCAGCTTCCGGAGTCCGGGTACCACCGCCAAATTGTTTATAGGTTACCGTATTGAAACCCGGGTCTTCAAAATTTCCCTGAAAGGAATACTGGGCATTGATGATCGAACTGACCATTACACCAAAAGACAATAAAATTCTCCTCATTACTTCATTTATTTTAAAAATTAATTGCCGAATGTAATGAAACTTTGAAAGAATAAAAAATTAATACAAGGGAAAAACCAGCGGTACAGGGCTGGTTTCTTAACTTTGCAGATCAAATTAATTCACTTAATATCTTAGCTATTAAGCACTTTAAAAATTAACATCTTTACTTGTGGACATCATTCTGTGCAGCCGTACATTATCCGACCGCAGCTCTTCCATTTTTTGCAGCAGATGCTGAATGACTTCCAGGCCGGGCAGGTTTACGTCCAAATCATAATGCCAATTGGTGAACCGCTCAAACGCCTGCAGATCTTCATATAATAAATATTTCTGTTCATTTTCGGTAACAGGAGAAAGCAGGCCGGCTTCTTCCAAAGAATCGAAAAAAGTAATTTCCACATTATAGATACGAACCAATTCTTCGCGTGATATTTTTTCGGTCATGATGCTGTGTTTTTAAGTTGACGGAATAATTCTTTCTGTTCTTCCGTAAGGTTTTTGGGAAGCTGTACCTGATAGGTCACCAGCAGATCGCCGTGCTGATTTTCCTTTTTATATATCGGAAAGCCTTTGCCCTTCAGTCTTACAGTGGTTCCGTTTTGTGTTTCCGGTTTCACTTTTAAATTAACGGCGCCGCTCAGCGTCTGAACGGTTACTTCGCCGCCGAGCATGGCGGTATATAAATCGATCGGCATGTCCATGGTGAGGTTGTCGCCGTTTCGGGTAAACTGCGCATCGGGCTCAATCATAAAAGTAATGTACAGGTCGCCGCTGGGTCCACCATTGTGTCCGGGGTTTCCGTGGCCTTTCAGCCGGATTTTCTGTCCGTCGGCGATGCCGGCGGGAATGGTAATCCGTACTTTTTTACCATTAATAGTAAAGGTTTGCTTATGTGTATGCGCTGCCTCACGCAGCGGAATGTTCAGGGTAGCTTCTACATCCTGGCCTTTGAACTTGCCGGAAGCACTGCCGCGCGCGCCGCCGAAACCAGCACCGCCGCCACCGCCAAACATGCTTTGGAAAAAGTCAGAAAAATCTGCGCCTTCGCCAAAATCTGCACCGGAAAAACCACCGCCGAAACCACCGCCCTGCTGGCTGTATTGCCGCTGCTGTTGCTGGGCGCGTTCATATTCCTCGCCGTGTTTCCAGTTTTCACCGTATTTGTCGTATTTCGCGCGGTTCTCGGGATTACTGAGCACCTCGTTGGCTTCATTTATATCCTTGAATTTTCGCTCCGCTTCCTTATCACCGGGATTTACATCCGGGTGGTATTTCCGGGCGAGCTTGCGGTAGGCTTTTTTAATTTCGTCAGCTGTTGCCTGTTTGCCGACGCCAAGCGTTTTATAATAATCGATGTATGCCATGAGAAAAAAGAATGGTTCAGGAACAAATATGCGGCAAACTTCAGACCGAACATTTTATTTTAGTTAAATTTAAAGCGTGATGAATCTCCGGATTTGCGCGGTTGCATGCATGATCACCGGTGCGGTTGCCGAAGCACAAACACAGGATTCCGCTGCGGTCTCCTTCCGGCAGTCGAAACGTGAACATATACCTTACTGATTTTATACTGACGGATGCGCCCGGCAATACGTATCTAAACCTCCCCGAGCCCGAACTGCTGAACAAAATAGAACTTTACAAAGGACCCGAAGGAGCAGATTTCGGTGCTGTGACCGGCGGCACCGCTTTGCTGAAAACGCCAAATACCGAGAAGACAAGATTAACTTTCGGTGTGGGCAGTTATGCGCATTATAAAGGAATGGCAGCGCATTCAAAAAGCGTACGGCGAGCACCGGCTACATGTATACATCAGTTACAGAACCAGCGATTCCTGTCATGACCAATTATGAAAAACGTTTTGAGCAAAATCTGGCCGTCCGCACGCACGTGAACTTTGATTACAGCAGCAGAAAGGCAGTGTATCAGTCGCGCATTGGGTTTGAAGGCGCTGTGGGCACAGGCCGCATCCGTAATTTTGATAAGGTCGCAGGTGATCTCGCAGCAGCGCCACCAGCTTGTGATTAATTGGAAACGAGATGCTGCCACTGTTTGTTTGTATGCCTACCTGGCCGGAAAGGTAATTTTCGTTACGGAACAGATTGTTTTTTATTGTTTCCATTTGTTCGCATTTTGTATTGTCCGGGTACGGGAAAGTTAGCGGAAAGGAAGCAAACAATACAAAATACGCCACGGGTCTCATCACCCGTTTATTCGGTCACCAGCGGCTTTAGCAAAATTCGCAATAAAAAGTACGGTGGGTTGGATTATTGCGTATATTTGAGAGTTATGCGTCATTCTAAAAAACCCCACGAATGAAGCTTGTAGAATAATTGAATTTGATTTTTAACAGGCTCTTTCGTTTCACCTGAATAATAAAATCCTTTAATATCTTCTGAAAAGACAAAAGCATAAAAGTTATTGATTGTGTTTATTTCTTTTTTAATGTTGCTTGCATAAAATGCTCCTTTGGGGTTAATTGTGCCGATATCGCAACCAACATTTTTTAAATATGGATAACCCGCTATTTTAGCCAATTCGACAATAGGAATAAATTTGTTGCCGTTGTGTTCAATCTCATTGATTAGGTCAGAAAAAGAACGAACGCATAACAGCACATTGCCAATAGCTGGGTTTTCGTGTTTAATTGTTGCTTCTTGCATCTTATTGAAATTTTGTAGTTAAGCCGAACATTTGTAATTCTAAGTCCCCGCCATCGGCAATCTGCAAGAACGTTATGCGATATTTTAAATACAGCCAACTAAAAAATGAGTCACGAAAATTATTTACCTGAAACTTATAGTAAGATTGGAAAATCTATATTTATTTTTAATGATATAGAATTTTATATAAACTGCATCTTATGCCATTTTATTAAACCCGCTGACCGAGAGTTTTTTATTGACTATTTTCTTAATACTAGCGTAACAAATTTTGGAACCAAAATTAAAATGTTGGCAATTTTAGATAAATTTTCGAATAAAGAAATTGAATTATTGCGAAAATGCGTAAATTTTAGAAATGTTTTTGCTCACAGTAATAGAACGCATTTTTTTGACGCAAAAGTTACAGGCTCAAACGTAATTAACATTAATATAGAGGACGTAATATATGTAACTAATTCTTCAGGCAAAATAAATAAGAAAACTTATGATGATTTCCTTAAAGAGCACGAAGATTTGGAAAAAGAGGTTATCAACTTTATTATCGGTTTTGTAACAGCAAATGACATAAATGTAATTCCGAAAGATGTGAATAACCTTAAAAGATATCTTTAAAAAAACATCGCATAACAAAGTATTTCTACAAGCGGGTATGAAGCTTTCATTGAAGATTTTAGCCATTAATCAAGTTTTTAGCAAGTAGAAAGTTTTCGTATTTTTAGCCCGCCTGCAGAAATACCCAACCGTTGTATGCAATTTCCAAAAATCGCGCTTAAATGAAATATTTGATTATCGTTTTTCTATTTACAGTCTATTCTTGCAAAAAAAATCCTAACCGAATGGAGGAAATGACAGCAAATAATGGTAAAAATTATGTTAAGAAATATTTCAAGAATAATTCAAAGATTAAAATGGAAGTTTATGATAAGAAAACAAATAGACTTTTAACTGTTACGGATTTTGATAAAGAAACAATTACAAAAATTACTGAGTTCTATTCAAACCAGCAAAAAAAACTGGTAGCGACCTTATTAAAGAAACCAAATTTTTTTGGTGTAAAAAACTACTCGGAGGATGGAAAAAAGGAAAGCGAAGGCTCTCTTGTTTATAATTATAAAAAAAACATATTAAATCCAGTGAGTGATTGGCTGTTTTACAATAAACAAACAGGAGAAGCAGACTCAATTGGGCATTATTTTAGTGATGGAAATGTTTCCCTTCTAGTTGAAGTTGATAGAATAGATAACAAAAACAAAAAAATTACAAAAATTAAATATTTCGACCTCGAGCCAAAGCATTCTTTGAGTGATTCAATAACTTGGGAAGTCAAAAGAATCCAATAAAAAACTGCATACAACAAAATATTTCTACAAGCGGGTATGAAGTTTTCATCGAAGATTTTAGCGATTAATTTAGTTTTTAGCAAGTAGAAAGTTTTCGTATTTTTAGCCCGCCTGCAGAAATACCCGGCCGTTAGCAGAAATGGTTTCCAAACAAACCGCTAAAACAACGAAAAAAGAGTATTAACTAAAAACAAAAGTTTATGACTACACATCTACTTAAATCTTGGCTTTTCTTATCACTATTTGCACTTTTTCTATCTTGTAGAAATGAATATTTGGTAAATGACGATTTTAAAAATCAAAAAACAATAATTGCTCGACAAATTCGTTTTGAAGAACTTCGGCAGATACCAGACCTTATTGGAAAAATTTCTGAAATAAAAAAAAGCGAAAACTTAAGTACTGGTAAAATTTACTCTGACTCTGTAAATGATTTTTCTGTAAATACAGATTATTGTTTATTCATTGAGGATGAAAACCATAATAAAACCTACACTTTCAAAATTGAGAGAAGTCCTACTTCCCCACTTTTTGAAAATCTTGTCTTAAAAGATATTGGTTATGGAGCATATGATGCTTATATTTCCCAATATGACAACGTTTTATTACATAATGAAAATCCCAATACAAACGATGTCAAAACCTATTTTCAACTCAATTATATTGGACAAAAAGGCAATGAACTCTTTGGAAAATATGCAACTTGCACTTACACGATAACATCTACCTTTTATGTTCCTGGAGAACTCTGTATTGAAGGATTATATTCTTATGGACAACCTTGTGCATATTTAGGCACAAATAATGCAGCAACACAAGGTTACAATACAACACAATACACAACCATTTATTATGACTGCGATGCAGGTACAACCACAGGTGGCGACTCAAATGGTGGTGGAGTTTCGGGTGGCTCAACCCCGGGAGACGTACCAACATCACCTTATCCGAATACTAACAACGCTCCTAATCCTTGTATAAAAATAAAAACGGATTTAGCAAAAGCAAAAACAATTGCTAATAACATAACTATAAAAAGCCAGAATAATACAATGAAAGCCAATATTATTACGGATAGTAATTAGAAACAATTTTTCTTTGGGAAAAATTCGAGAGGAATTTATCAAGTAAGCCCTATACAAACTCTCTCATCAGAAGGTGGAAATGCTATCAATACAGGAGATTTTGCTCCAGAAGGCGATTTTCATAATCATAACGGAGCAGATACTCCGCCTTCTCCTTCACCCGTAGATATTTATGGTTTACATAATAGCAATTCTGACGAGCCATTATTTGGTATTCGGTTTGTTAACGGAAGCGATGGCTCTCTGTACGCTTTAACAATAACAAACCAAACCGATTTTGACCAGTTTGTACAAAATAATCCACTTGCAACTACAGTAAATATGTATGATGTTAATACAAATGCAACAGGGAATAATTTTTGGATAAAAGATTCTGATATTTACAATGACTATCTTCTTGCTGCTCAATATTTTGTTGATAAAGGGTACAGTCAAAATGATGCTTTTGCATACAGCATGGCTTTTGTAGGTCAAAAATATAAAATGGGAGTGATAACCAGTAAAAAAAACAACAATGGTGATTTTAAACCCATCGGTGTAATAAAGAAAAGAAATCAATTTAATCCAGAGAATGAAGAATTTGAACCCAATACTCCTTGTAATCTTTAAAAAAATAAATTATGAAAAGAATAATAACATTTACAATATTTTTTATTTTGTCTTTTAGTTTTCAAAACAGGTTAAAAGCACAGCAATTAGATACTTTAAATTATGTAAAGCAATTCGAAGTTAATAAAGCCAACTTTATTAACAAACCTTTTTCTTATTTGTTAAACCAAATGGTACAACTGAAACCTAAAACAGTAAATAGCCTTCCAAAGGTTTGGGGGAAGGATATGACACCAGAGTCTATATTTAATTTTACAGAAAAAGATTACCAATATAATAGAAAAACAGTTACTATTATAATTATTTGGCAAAATCCATTGGTTCATTCTCAAGCATTAGAATTATCAAAACAGAATCATTTTAATTTTACGCAAGCAGAAGAAGCATTTTATGGCGACAAAATAATAGAAGATATAAAAGTGTACAAACGTTAAAAAACCACTTCTGCTAACAATCGTATTGGCAATAGTGCGGAGGAATCGCAAGTTCAACTATTTTAGATGTTCTGACGATTAATTTATAACAAGAAAGTTTCCGCGTAAAAGCCTCACCATCGCCAATACGCAAAACGTTGTAGGCAATGCAATAAAAGCGCTGGAATTGAGTGTGGAATACATTGATAAAATTGATTTTATAAGCACGTCGCCATGCGGGAGTGTTGAATTAACCATTTCTGATCATCTTGAATGGGACGAAAAAAATGAGCACGTACTATTGTTGCAAGACAAAATAAATTCTTATTTGAATTTTGTTGATAGCGGACAAATATTTGAAGAATATCCCAATTCAAAAAATAAAAATATTGCAATCGAAATAGTAATGAAATTTGAGCCAAATGAATATGCATTGAATTTCTTACAAAAATGTAAAAGCATACTTGATGAATTGAACATTGAATTTAAATGGAAAACTCTAAAATAAAAGGCACTGCCTACAACAAGGTATTTCTACAAGCGGGTATGAAGTGTTCATCGAAGATTTTAGCGATTAATAAAGTTTTTAGCAAGTAGAAAGTTTTCGTATTTTTAGCCCGCCTGCAGAAATACCCAACCGTTATGTGCCATATTAGTGCGACCCGACAACAATGAGCAACTCGACAGAAATAATTGACCAATGGCTAACTAAGCGGACTTCGTTTCGACAACATCGAGACGACATAGTTTCGATATTTAAAGTTGCTATGGAAAACACTTTGCTTCCTGACAAAAGCTGGTTTGGCTATCCTGCGACAAAGGTGAGTTTAAGTATAATGTTCGGACGCATATATTTAATTGGCATTTTTGACAGGACAATTGAAATTATTGTGGATGCAGATATTAGTAAAGAAACAGGATTTCCAACAAGAATAGTAGGAACTTCAAAACCAAGCGGACTTAACCTTTACTGGGTTTCAACAAGCATTGACAACATAAAAGAACTAATTTCTAACGACAAAATTTGGCAACATTACAGACTTGCATCCTTAAAAGTAAACAGTTCTCCAAGCATACGAAGTGAACGTAAAGACTGGCTTGTAGGCAAGTTTTTAGTAAAAGATATTTTCAATGGACAACAACTAACTCTTGACCCGAAAACACTTGACCAGGCTTTTGAAAGAGAAATACAAGTATCATCAAACGACAGTAAACAAAGACGACAAGAGCGGTTAAAACAAGCAAACAAAAAACCTATTAGCACTTTTGCACAGACAAGAATATTTATACGAAATGCAGACGTTGTGGTTGAAGTTTTACAACGAGCAAATGGAGTTTGCGACTATTGCGACCAACCAGCTCCATTTATGAAAGACAGCGATGGGCAAGGCTTTTTAGAAGTTCATCATATTACTCCTCTGGCAGACAATGGAGACGACACAATTGAAAACGCAGTTGCACTTTGTCCTAATTGCCACAGACAAGCACATCACGGTAAAAACTCATTTAACATTGGACGACTTGAAAAGAAATACGGCACATAACAGCACATTTGCAATAGGCGGGGTTTCGTGCTCCGCAGACTGTTTAGTGGTAGCCGAAAGTTTTGTGCTCCGCATCAACATTAGTGGTAAAAAGCCCGCCCATCTCAAATCTGCCAACCGTTATGTGCAACCGAATAGCAAAGTACATCAAAATGAAAAATTATCAAATTAAGATAAATGTTGCTGGAAAAGAATTCGAAACGTTAGCAGATATTTTACCTGAAAAAGGAAATTTAGATATTCTCTTTATTGCGAAAACTCCAGCATTAATAAGTGTTGGAATTGGACATTATTTTCAGGGAAAACAAGGAACTATGTTTTGGAACCGCCTATCTGAATATAACATCTTAAAAGTGCCATCTGGAAAATTTGCTGATGATTATTTACTTGAAAATAATTACGGAATAACCGATATTGTAAAGGTTCCTAGAGATTACGGAAATGAACCATCAAATGAGGAATATAAAGAGGGATCAGAAAAAATTATTTATATAATAAAAAAGCACAAGCCTAAAGTTATTGTATTTGTTTACAAAAAAGTTTTAGATAACATTATGTCTTTAAATTTTGATCATAAATTAAAATCAAGTTATGGCTTTAATCCATCACTTGAAAGATATTTTAATGCTAAAGTTTTTGTTTTTCCAATGCCAGGAACTCCTTGTAAAAAAGAACAAGCAATTAAAGAAATGACTCAATTAAAAAAACTTTTAAATAAATAGAAAATCGGCTTCACATAACACGGTATTTCTACAAGCGGGTATGAAGTTTTCATCGAAGATTTTAGTTATTAATTAAATTTTTAGCAAGTTGGAAGTTTTCGTATTTTTATCCCGCCTGCAGAAATACCCAACCGTTAGCAGAAATTTTAAAAAATCCTATGAAAGCACTTTTATTCCCTTTTGTACTCTTCTTTAATTTTTTTATTTGTCAACAGACCAAAACGCCTGTTTACACACCTCCCCCTCCTCCACCTAATTATTACCTAAATAACGGGAATATTAATTTCACGATTCCTTCAAATTACATTAAAGCGGAAATTAAAGGTGAAATTTATGATAGTTTCAGTCCTTTATTCAATTTATATGAACTACCAATGCCAAAGGATTTATACGTTTTACCACGCAATAATTCTGACCTTATCATGATAATGTTCACAAAAAACAAAACGGACTATAATTTAGGTAAAAATGAGAATCTTTCAAAGCAGCAGATGGACTTAATGCTTAATGAAATAAAATCTCTTACAAATAAAGGTACATTAGAAGCTTTTAAAATAAACGGAATTAACATCATTAAACATTCGTATACAGTCAATTCATTACGTACTTCTATGTATTATATCTTCGATTTTGATGACATGCTTTTCTTTTTAACTGCATTATCTGGAGATATAGAATCTTGGTCAAAATCAGAACAAACAATACTTAATTCATTTGTTCGTGAAAAAACAGATACAGACAAAATTTCCCACGATTTTTTCGAACTTATATTCAATATAGATAAAAATACCGAGTTTTCATATGGTAGGGATGCAGTGAATGAAAAGCCAGATGTATTTAGAGATTTAGATAAATTAGCAGAAAAGGCAGGAATCAAAGAACACATTAATTCCAAGCAATTATCAAACACTGCTAATATTTCTTCAAAGAATATTGGAGGTGTTATGATTGTATCAAAAGACATTGAATATAGTATTCATAATTCTGAGCTGCTAAATGATGCAACTGAAGTTGCAGCAGCAAAAAAATTAATTGATAACTTCATAGATAATGACATTCCTACAAATATTGACATTATTAAAAGTAATAAAGCAGAGAAGTATATTTCTAAAAATGGTCTATGTTTTATTATCAAAGAAGTAACAGCAAAAAAAACTGATTTATTAAATGGTAAAGTTAAGTTTGATAACTCTATGTTCATAGAACTTTTCCACAACAACAAGTGGTACTCTATTGTAGGCTCATATCAAAATGAAAAGGAAAAGACGTTTATTTATCAAATTATTAATAGCATTGAACTAAAATAGTGGAATTGATATATGTAATAATTTATTTACTTAGCTGCATTGCAGTTGCATATTTCATTGGATTAGAAAAACGGATTGGATTTGGTTATTCTTTTCTTTTTTCCTTTTTTCTAACACCTATTGGTGGAATCGCAATCTCGTTATTTGCTGAAAAAATTAAATTAAAAAAGAATACCAACAAAATTTTCAAAGTAATTGGAGGCATATTATTTTACCCTGCAATAACTTTTGCAGTTTTATCCATATTTTTCTTTTATCAAGAATCTAAAACAATCGGTAAAAAATCAGATATGCCTGACTCAATTAAAGTAAAAGGTAGTTTTAATGAAGGCAACATAAACAAAATTGTATATTCAAAAGGAATATTATTAGCAGAACTCCATTCGGGAAAGTTTGAACTAATTAACGATTCACTTGTTTATAAAAGTTTTACTTCTACAAAACAAATAGAAGCAACTGAAACGAAAATTAGCAAATCGAAAAAAGAAATTATTAATATAGAGAACGAAATAGACGCAGAAATAAAAGATAATAAGAAGCCAGTTTCTAAAATTAATAAATATAATGATTTGATTAAAATGCACAATAATGAAGTGCGTAACCTTAACTCATTAATCAAAAACAAAAAAGCAGAATATAAAAGTCATAAGATTGAAACTCCTTCATGGTGGTACTTTAAATCTAATCGTTCAACAGTGTATTTTTTTATTTTTTTGTTAATCTTGTCCGTAATTGGAAAATTTATTCTAGATATTGGAAAAAGAAAAATATAAAAAAAACGTCTGCTAACATCGTATTGGCAATAGTGCGGAGGAATCGCAAGTTTAACTATTTTAGATGTTCCGAAAATTAATTTATAATAGAAAAAGTCGGTATTTTCAGCCGCACCATCGCCAATACGCAAACCGTTAGGCGCTATTTTATATACATGAATATGATAAGAATTTTATTTTTTTTATTTTAAGTTTTTCAGTTTTGTTAAATTGTAAGAGTGAGAACAATGATCAGGACATGAAAAATGATGTCATTAATTATTTCATGACGATTAAAAAAAACAATATTGAAGAAACTAAAAAATTATTCTCTGAAAATGGACAAGACAATAGTGGTATTGTTCCGGCAAATGTTTTTTTCATAAAGTCAAACTATAAAAGAATTAATCCAGATTCATTAGTAAAAAGTATGACAATTATAGATTCATATATAATTAGCCCAAATATAAAATCTAAAAAAATTGAATTCGTGCTTAATGCTGAAAATGATAGTTTAAATATTGTGAAACCTTTAATAATCACTTTTGAATTTCCTGTTCCGTATAAAAAGAATTCTATGACTTTATGGATACAAAATATGTTTGAATGGAGAGATAATAAAAGTGACTTAATAAAATATAAAAAGTAGGTTGAGATTACTGAAAAAAACATCGCCTAACACAGGTAACCGTTGCACAACTCCCAATTTTGGCAACAATTCAAAAAAACAGATAAGGAACCACCTCTTTTAAAGCGATTTAAAGGAGGTCTTTGGTTTTAGTAATGAAAAATTTTAGGATTTTCGGGTGGCTTAAATGGAAGCTATTGAAGTCGTGGAAAAGAGGTTCTGCCAAAACCAAAACTTCCCTTTTGGAAGGTTCATGATTTGGGCATTGCGGTGAACTTTTCGGGTGATGAATTTCAGGTATTTCTTCAGATTGTATGTAAGCGCAGCCATTAAAACATGTTTGTTCGCCTGAGCCATACCTCTGGAATTAATCCGTTTCATATTGTGATGGTTGATCAGCGTGCCCAGAACCGGCTCTACGCGCGAACTTCGGCGCTTGGTAAGGAAACGAGTGTAATTGGGATCGCGCCGCAGCTTTTCGTGCATTTCATCGTACAGGTGTTTGTGGATGCTGTTCCCGTCTGATACGGGACAGGCTATCAAGTTTCTTGAACTTCGTGACCTTTCCGCAACATTCCGTACGAAGTGGACAGTTTTTGCAATCCCGTTCACTGCTGCGGTAGATCTTTTTTGCGTAACCTTTGGAATCAGTTTTTGTGTTTTTATAGAGAAGTACAGCCTTGTTACCGCCCTGTTTTATGCACTCATACCTGTTTTCTTCTTTATTAAAAATAAAACCTTCTCTTTGCGGTTTGTACTGACCGAAGTTGGGGATGTAAGCATTGATGCCTTTTTCTTTGCAGTACTTCAAAGCCTCGCCGCTGCTGTAGCCGGCATCAGCCAGAACTTCTTCGGTCTGCATTTGGTTCAGGGAAAGATTTTCAAGCGTCTGGTTCATAATCTCCGGGAAAATCACGCTGTCTTTGCTGCCCGAAGTACTCGCACAGGCGCCGGTAATCACATGATACGCATCATCCACCGCTAATTGTCCGGAATAGTTCAGCTGTCGGGCTTTGCCGGGTTTTACGGAGATTTTGGCATCGGGATCGGTTGGGCTGTAGTGGGTGTGGTTGCTCAGGAACTTGGGACGGATCTCATTGCCGTCCTCGTCTTTTCTTTCGCTTTTATTGTTGCCGGGCATCCCCTCATATTCTTTTTCTTTCCAGGCGTGATGACGGTCTACAAGCTTTTTCCTTTGGGTGGTTACTTTAAATTCACTGTTTTCTTCCAGCTCATCCACAAAGGCAGAAGCATCTTCCAGAACTTCTTTTTCCACCAAAGAAACCTAACGTAGTGGTTCGACGAAGTCAATCCATACTTGCATTGGCTTTAATGAAGGCAGAGTCTACAGCCTGCCGTTTACCACGAACCATGCCCTTCTCCACACACAGCGAAAGCACTTTCCGGAAGAGTTCCAGAAACAGTTCTTCACCAAACAGCTGCCGCGTTCGGCTCAGGGTAGAATGCCAGGGAAGGTCTTCATCCAGGTCGTAACCCAGAAACAGGCGCACATCCAGACTGTTGCTGCAGTAGCGCAGCAAAGCACGGTCGCTGTTGATATTGTTGAGATAACCAACAAGCAATATCTTGAAGAAAACCACGGGATCGATGCTGGCGTGGCCTTCTTTCCCGTAATACCTTCTGGTGGCTTTGTAGAGGAAATCCAGCGCAAGTTCAGCCTGTACTTTCCTGTAAAAATTATCTTCCGGAACCAGTGCATCGAGACTGAGCTGGTAGAAGATTTTCGGTGTGTATTTTTTCTTTCCCTGCATATGCTAATTTAAGGAAATGAATCAAAATATGCAACTGATTATCAACTGTATAACCTATATTTTTATAGTTTTTTTACTCACACAGGACATCTGTAATTTATTAGTATATTTCGTTGTGCAACAGGCACAAGGGTTTTGCAATAGTGGGGCGAAACTACAAAGTTCAACGGCAGTTCTTCGGTTCAACTTTTGTACAAAATTGAAGATTTGTGCTTCGATTGCCCCACCATCGCAAAGCCCCGAAACGTTGTGTGCAATTTTATGAAAAACTGATAATAGAAAAACTTTATATGATTTTTAAGATTCACAATTTACAACAAGCAAATGGAACAAGAATTTCAACTAGATGTCCACATTGCGGTCACTTTGGAACTTTCGAAGCGTTGGGAAATGATTTGGGCGGAAATAGTAGAGTTTTTGGATTGAGGAGATGTCCTAACAAAAACTGTTTTGGACATCTATTCTTTGTTTATAGTACTTCAAGAGATGAGATTGAATTAACGTATCCTTCTGAAACTATACCATTTGATAAGGAGAATATCCCCGAAAAAGTTTTAAATGCTTTTGAAGAAGCGGTTGTTTCACATTCAAACAACTGCTTTATTGCATCTGCAATTATGATAAGGAAAACCTTAGAGGAAATTTGCGTTGATAGAGGTGCAACAGGAAAAAATTTATATAACAGACTTCAAGATTTAGGAACAAAAATCGTAGTTCCAAAAGAATTGATAGATGGAATGCAAGAGTTACGTTTACTTGGAAATGATGCTGCACACATTGAATCAAATACTTTTAGTGAAGTAGGCAAAAATGAAGTGGAAATATCAATTGAGTTTACAAAAGAAATTTTGAAAGCAGTTTATCAATATGAATCTTTACTTTCTAAATTGCGTGGATTAAAAAAAGAACCATAAAAAACTTCGCACAACATAGGTAACCGTTGCACAACTCCCAATTTTGGCAACAATTCAAAAAAACAGATAAGGAACCACCTCTTTTAAAGC
Source organism: Kaistella sp. (assembly GCA_032057205.1). GTDB lineage: Bacteria > Bacteroidota > Bacteroidia > Flavobacteriales > Weeksellaceae > Kaistella. The sequence goes on along the minus strand of DAMCFT010000008.1, from coordinate 44,426 downwards.
GATTTAAAGGAGGTCTTTGGTTTTAGTAATGAAAAATTTTAGGATTTTCGGGTGGCTTAAATGGAAGCTATTGAAGTCGTGGAAAAGAGGTTCTGCCAAAACCAAAACTTCCCTTTTGGAAGGTTCATGATTTGGGCATTGCGGTGAACTTTTCGGGTGATGAATTTCAGGTATTTCTTCAGATTGTATGTAAGCGCAGCCATTAAAACATGTTTGTTCGCCTGAGCCATACCTCTGGAATTAATCCGTTTCATATTGTGATGGTTGATCAGCGTGCCCAGAACCGGCTCTACGCGCGAACTTCGGCGCTTGGTAAGGAAACGGGTGTAATTGGGATCGCGCCGCAGCTTTTCGTGCATTTCATCGTACAGCGGTTTTTGGATGCTGTTCCCGTCTGATACGGGACAGGCTATCGAGTTTCTTGAACCTGGTGACCTTTCCGCCGTATTCGGCCCGTAAGCACGCACGTGAACTTTGATTACAGCAGCAGAAAGGCAGTGTACCGGTCGCGCATCGGATTTGAAGGCGCTGTGGGCACAGGCCGCATCCGCAATATTGATAATGCCGCAGGTCATCCCGCAGCCGCGCAACCAGCATGTGAATAAAGGGAAACGAGATGCTGCCACTGTTTGTTTGTATGCCTACCTGGCTGGAGAGGTACTTTTCGTTACGGAACACACTGTTTTTCATTGTTTCCACTTGTTCGCATTTTGTATTGTCCGGGTACGGTAAAGTTACCGGAAAGGAAGCAAACAATACAAAATACGCCACAGGTCTCATCACCAGTTTAGACGGCCACCAGAGGCTTTAGCAAAATTCGCAATAAAAAGTACGGTGGGTTGGATTATTGCGTATATTTGAGAGTTACCTGTAATTGTATAAAAATGACTTCCCAAAACCAAATTTCTATAATTTTTATTTTTTTAATTATCGTTAGTTGCAATAAAAAAAACGATGAATGGACTCAAACCAATTTTGACAAGAATATATCGCAAAATGATAGTATAAAAATGATGAATAAATTATATGACCCCGAGGAATTTTATAATGATTCTATTTCGGGAAAAAAAAAACATCGTTTATTACTTACGACAATGATTATAACAAAAATGTTTGCGAAGCAGAAATCATAAAAGATACATTAAATATTAGTATTGGGTTTTCAAGTGGATTTTCATCAAAAGGTTTCAGAATTTTATATCATGATAAAAAATATAAAATTGAACCATATTACGGGACGGATAATATTGCAGTTTTCGTAGATGATAATGGAAAAGAGGTTTACGAAGAACCTCCAAAACATTATTTCAAGAATCAAAAATTAGTATTAAATAATACACACTATAAAAAAGGAGATAGTATTTATGGCTATGTTGATTTTTCATCTTTAGAGGTCGGAAAAGATCAAAACTTAAATCATAGTGGTAAAGGATATTTTAAAACTAAGATTGAGTAAAAAACAACTCCAGGTAACAAGGTATTTCTGCAAGCGGGAAGAAGTTTTTAATCGAAGATTTTAGCGGTTAATTAAGTTTCTCGCTAATAGAAAGTTTTCGTATTTTTAGCCCGCCTGCAGAAATACCCGGACGTTGTGCGTCAGTTTACAAATAACCGTTAAAAAATATATTATGACAAAATTTTTAGAAATTAACCTTGATGGAGAGTTACACCTAATCAACATTAACAATATTTCGTATATAAAACAAGTTGATGCAAATATCACAGAATTTTCTCTTTTTGCGCAAGTTGATAATATTCCTGTGAAATTTTTAATTCATTATAATTATATGAATTTCAAATTAATTCTCGAAGAAAATAAAAACCTTGCATTTGATTTCCAACTTTTAGCGAATAAAATAAATTAGAAAATATGCTATTTACAATTCTTGCCTATGCTTCGTTGCTGATTGCACCGTTTATTAGTGGTATACTTTTAATTATCTTAATGATTCCGTTATCAATTTTTCAATTTGTTGGAGTTAATAAAGAATATATTTCTTACTTGAGTTCACTTGTTGGAGGAGTAGTACTAGTTTATTTGTATTCACTTCTTTTCAATTGGATGAAAGTTGATTTCGGGATTTTTGCATTTTTATTACTTTTAATTCCTATAATTTTTAATAATATCCAAAGAGTACGGACTCGTCCACATATACAATTTGAAAAAAGAGTTGGAACATTGGAAGTAATAGGTATAATTACTGGAATTGCTTTTCTGGTTCTAAAAATTGCTTAATAAAACCGTCGCACAACACAGTATTTCTACAAGCGGGTATGAAGTTTTCATTGAAGATTTTAGCCATTAATCAAGTTTTTAGCAAGTAGAAAGTTTTCGTATTTTTAGCCCGCCTGCAGAAATACCCGGCCGTTAGCTGTCACCCTAAACCAGCGACAGTACATAAATCAACAGATGAACGAATGTCCAGACAAGCCAACGCTTCGGCAAAATCAAAAGAGCTGCAACCCAACGCACAAAGCCTACGCTTTGCAGCACATTTGCTTTTGCGCCTACCGCACAACCACCATTCGACAAACCCAAATTAATATATAGAAATTAATGTCAGGAACAAAGAAAGAAAGCCATTGGATTCCCTTAGCCGACCTAATGACAGTTTTAATGGTAATTTTTCTATTTATGTCCATTTCTTATATGGCTTTGGTAGAAAAGCGGCAGAAAGAACAGAATCAAATATTCAAAGACTACGAAGAATCAAAAGTTGCATTGTACAATGAACTAAACGAAGCTTTTAAAAATGATTTTGCCAAATGGGATTTGAAGCTTGACAACGACTTATCCATAAAATTTACAAATCCGCAAGTGCTTTTTGGAACTGGTAGTTCTGACATTACTTCGCATTTTCAAACCATTCTTACCGATTTTCTTCCAAAGTACCTTTCCGTTGTATTGCAAGAAAAATACAAGGACAAAATTGCCGAAATCAGAATTGAAGGACACACAGACACGAAGCCAATCGGACTTTCGGGCGACCCATACATTGACAATATGAAACTTTCGCAAGACAGAGGAAGAAATGTTCTTGCCTTTCTGCGTACACAAAACTGTTTTATCAACTTACAACCAACGGAAAAAGAAAGACTACAATATTGGCTTACTGCCAATGGGCTTTCTTACGGTCGTGCAGTTGATAAAAATTATAAAATTTCTTTTGACAGTAAACAACCGATTGACAATGACAAATCAAGAAGGGTTGAATTTAGAATTGTAACAACAAGTGAAGCTATTATCAACGAGGCACTTAAAAATATTGATGACAAATGAACATAGTTGAAATAATTATTGCAATAGGCTTGATTTCGTATTTAATTTATGGAATCTTTGTTCTGAATATAGCAAAAAAGGATTACGCAAAAGTAAACCAAAATGATTTGGATTTAATTCCTTCAATGTTTACCACGATTGGTATTTTAGGAACATTTGGCGGTATTGCTTACGGGCTTTGGTTCTTTAATCCCGAAGACATTGAAAAAAGTATTCCAACATTACTGAAGGGTTTAAAGACCGCTTTTTTTGCTTCTATTTTTGGTATTGCTCTTTCAATTATTTTCTCAAAACGAATTTCATTTATTAAAAACAAAAATGAGAAAGGTTTATTGAGTCAGGAAACACAAGCAATTAATCATTTAATTGGAGCAATTAAAGAACTAAGAAACGATATTGCTTCAACTGATGATAATGGCAACGCTGTCAAACCTGGTAACATTTTCCGTGACATTTATAAAGAATCTGCTAAACAATCAAACGCATTACAAACATTCTCATCCGATTTAGCATTGACTATTTCAGCAGGTTTTGAGCAAATTTTAAACAACCCAACCGAAGGTGTTGTTGCTGAATTGAAATTGGTAAAAGCCGAAATTGAAAGTTTAGGTAATAAGCTCAAAGACCCTGCAACCGATATGACACAAAGTATTGTGAAGGAATTACAGGAATCGATGGGCAAGATGATTGAAGAATTCAAAACTTCAATGAGTGGAGATACCAAAAATGAAATGGAACACTTAGCAAAACTTCTTGGACAAGCAGGAGGTTCGCTAACAGATTTTCCACTGAAATTGCAAAATATGACGGATAACCTCAATGAAAATTTCAGGGGATTGCAAGATGTTGTGACGAAAATTTCACAGCAAACACTTTCGCAATCGCAAGATTCAACCAATGCAATGAAAAAGCAAGTTGAAGATATGAGCGAAATATTAAGGACCAAAGTTGGAGACTTGCAATCAGGACAAAAATCTTTACTAACCGAACAATCTAAAAATCTTCAAGTTTCTGAAAATCTTTTGAGTGCTTTCAATACAAGTATTGAAAAAATGAACGGACTTTCTACCGAAGTAAACGGAAGTATTTCAAAACTCAATCAAGCTCAAAGAGAATTGGAAAAAGTTATATCTGTGTTCAGGAACGTGTCGCAGGAAATCAATATATCATCAAGTAGATTTGGAGAATCACAAAATGAATTTTCAAAACACTCAAATCAATTCCTGCAAAATAACTCAAACACAATTACTGAAATACAAAAATCATTAGAAACTGCAAAAGGAGTTTCTGCCGACTACGCACAGAAATTTGAAATAATTGAAAAAGGATTGGCAAAAGTATTTGCAGACCTTGACACAGGACTAAGAGGCTATCAAACAACAGTTAGAGAAAGTCTTGAAAACTACTTAGGAAGATATACCGATGCTTTGACTAAAACAGCAGAATCACTTGCAGGAGCTTCATCAAAACAAGAAGATATTTTGGAAGAACTTACCGAACAGCTTAGCAAACTAAACGTACGAAAAAATTAATATGCCGACAACACAAGACATATTGCAATTTCATTTTTCACCGACTACATTTCAGCAGTCGGCTCAAAAAATCATTCCAATTACACTGACTTCATTGAATGAACATCGAATTGATAAACTTCAAAAAATAACAGAAGAAGTTGGTGCAAATTCTTTTTCATTTTCAGGCAACAATCTTATTCCGCAAGTATTTAGAAAATTTAAGAACTCTATCAATAATTCAAACACTGCATTTGAACGTAGGGAGTTAAGAACACTAACCTATTCCCTAAACCATTCAGAACAAAATTTAAAATGTATTTTCGGTAATGAAGTCGAACTAAATCATGCTTTGAAACTATTGGAAGCAAATTGGAGAGATTCCTTTTTAGTGGGTTTGATTGATTGCTTTTTGAAAAACTGGGAAACGAAGTATCAAAATTCATTAGAGCAATTGGAACAATTCATTACCAAAAAGTTAGATAATTATAATGGCAATAGAAGTGTATTAATTTCTTTTAAAAATAACAAACGTTATTACAATACAAAAAACGGAGGTTTGATTTTAGGCGATATAATAGCTAAACTCAACAAACCTATTCAAGAAGCTACAAAAATTTTGGGCGTTCCTGAATCTTGGTTTGTTTATCCTTATTTCTCGAAAGTTATTGTAACTTATTACGAAAGAAACAAAAACAAAATTGCTGATGAACTTGAAAACCTGAATGATGTATTGCAAAAACACAATAGTTCAGTTACCAGTAAACGATTAATCAGTAAAATTATCATCCAAGCAAACCAACCTCAATTTGCAACTGTACAAGATCAAATAAAAAAAATCGCCTTCACTCAAATTGGCGATCCAAGTAATATTTCTAATTGGACAGCTTTTGAGAATGCAACAGAAATTGAAAATAGAGAATTATTCGAAGCACGGAATATACTTGATGAATGGATAGCAAAACAGTTCATTGATATTTTCTTTAGAGTTTGTTTGAATGATGAACGAAGAAAAAGGTTTTGGCTTAAAATTGCTTCAAAAAACAAAGTGTCATTTAAAGTTTATGGGCCTGCCCGAACAAAACGAATACTTCAACAGGATGATAGGATTAAAGAATATTTGGATGCAAGATTTGATACAGTTTTCAGCACAAAAGATGTTTCTGCCTTTATACTTTATATAGGCGATTATATGCTAATTGAGTTTAGTGATGCTGGTTATGCATTTTATGCTTATAAAACACAGGGGACATCAAAGCCAAACTTAAACTATAGACTAAATAGTGTAGATGATTTACGGAATGGTGCAATGCCTATGTTAGTTTATCGCACTGGATATAGTATAAACTACACAAATAACGAGGGTCGATTGACTCACAATGATGGCGATTTAGGTTGGGAACAAGTGTTTGAATATTGGTTTAAAAATATAGCAGGAATAAATGTTTAGATATACACACAACAATAATATATTTTCTTTTTACTTCCTAAACGAATCAGGAAGCAAAGTTCCTGTTTCAGAATGGGGAATATTGCAAACAGAATTTTTATCACAGCTTGCAATCCTTACGGAATTACACGACAATGGCTTAGCAGATTACACAGAAAACTCTTGCGAAATCGAAAGTATTGATGTTTTAAGGCTAAACGATATTGATAAGCAAATATTGGACTTGCCAAACAGTTATCCGTATGAGATTTTTGTAGAATCGGACGGAACTTTAACCCACAATTCATTTAAGTTCAAATACGGATTTTATGATTTTGCACCCAATGGAACAAGACTAAGAACAACCCGAAATGGAGCAGTAATAAAAGTTGAACAAAACGAATATCTGCTATCTGAAAACCAATTTTTACTTTGTAAAGCAATTGATGAGTTCAACAGTTTATCTGAAAGTGAAAAAGGAAACGTAATCAATCTGAAAAAGCTTTCTGAACTAAAATCATTGTCAAATGAAAGTGGCTCAACATTAGAGCATTTTCTTAATAACCAAGAATTGTTTATTCCTGAAAGAATAAAATTAGACATTGATTTCAATAACGGAGTTCTTGAAATTTTGCCTTCGGTAGAAATTGAAAACTCAATTGGATTTACCAATACGTTTGATAAATTACCAATGATTCGGGATGTTTATCCAGTATCGGGAAATAATGGAGAAACCACAAGAGTAGTAATTTCTGAAAATCAAAAAGCAGAACTTCAAAAAGTAAAAGCGAAAAGAAAAGTTTCAGACCGTAACGACATTCAAGAAATTATTGAACACCCCGAATTGTTCTTTAATGATGAGGAAGTAGATTTCACTGTTTTTTATAGTGACAGGGTTAAAGAAATTGGCATTTACAGCCCAAAGTTCTACCCTTTCGCAAGCCCGTACAAATCACAGTGGATTCCCGGAATTGTAGTAAAAGACAAAGTTCACGGGGAGAAAAAAATATATTTCAAAACACCTGAAAAACTCAATGACTTTATTGAGCAAAAAGAGAATGCAGTCAAAGAAAAGAAGCAAATAGTTGAGTGGGAAAATGCAGAAATTCCGATTGCAGAAGTTGAAAAATTTATCAAAACGGCTAAGAAACAGTTTGAAAATCCGAATAAACCTATAAAGCAAGAAAAGAAAACAGACCAGGAAGTACTTATCATTAAAGAAAATGCAGAACTAACTGAATTTTCAAATGGAAATGAATTACCCGAAAACTTAAAACACAACTTTTATAGCATTTCCAATTTAGAAAACGGGATTGCTTTAAAAGAACATCAAAAGGAAGGAATTTCTTGGTTACAATCCTTATTCAAAGAAAACTTTACAGGTGGGTTGTTAGCTGACGATATGGGATTGGGGAAAACGTTACAGTTGTTGTATTTTATTGAATGGCATTGCCAACATTGCGATGATAACAAACCTTACTTAATTGTCGCACCAGTTAGTTTGCTCGAAAATTGGGAAAATGAATATCAGAAATTTTTCAATCCGCAAAATCTGCCATTGTGCAAATTGTATGGTTCAGTTTCATTGACAAAAGAAAACAATCCTATAAAGAATCAACAGGATGCAAAACGACTACAATTCAAACAAATAATTTTAACCAACTACGAAACAGTAAGGTCGTATCAAATTAGTTTGGGACTCGTTGATTTTGCAGTAATAGCTCTGGACGAAGCACAGAAAATAAAAACACCAGGAACACAAATAACCAATGCAAGCAAAGCTTTAAAAGCAGATTTTAAAATTGCGATGACAGGAACACCAGTAGAAAATACATTGGTGGATATTTGGTGTTTAATGGACTTTGCAGTTCCCGGACTTTTAGGAAATGCAAAAGACTTTGCAAAGGAATATCAGAAGCCATTGAGTGATGAAAACACCGACATTATAGCATTGACCGAACAGCTTCGTAATAATATTGGCGTTTTCATCAAAAGAAGATTGAAAAGGGATGTTGCGAAGGATTTGCCAACAAAACACGACAACGAAAAATCAAGAATTAAAAAAATAATGCCACCAATTCAATTAAACCGCTACAAGCAGGAAATTGAAATGGCAAATAATTCAGAATTAGAAGGAGTAGAAAAAAGAAATCAAAAACTAAAATCGCTTTGGGCAGTAAGAGATATTTCAGACCATCCATTTTTATTAGAAAGTCAAATTTTGAATTTCACAAGTGATGAACTGATTGCAAGTTCATCCAAACTTCAAACCACCATAGGAATTTTAGCCGACATTAAATCAAAAGCAGAAAAAGTGATTGTGTTTGCAGACAGAAGAGAGACACAAAAAATGTTGCAAAAAATTGTTTATGACACTTTTGGAATATTTACCAGCATTATTAACGGAGATACACCAACTACAAAACAACTTGAAGGAAAATCAAAGTTAAGCAGACAACAAACCATTGACCGTTTCCAAGCAGATGAAGGATTTAATGTTATAATTATGTCGCCAATTGCCGCAGGTGTTGGGTTAAACGTAACCAAAGCCAACCACATTATACATTATACAAGACATTGGAATCCTGCAAAAGAGGAACAGGCAACCGACAGAGCATATAGAATTGGACAGCAAAAAGATGTGTTTGTATACTACCCAATGGCGATATTTCCAGAAGATATGAAAGACGAGGAAGGTGACAGGTTGAAATCCTTTGATGAAATTCTTGACACATTATTAAATAATAAAAAAGCTTTGGCAAGCAATACACTGTTCCCGACTGAACAAGCAGAACTGACACCAGACGACTTATTTGGAAATGTATTTGGAACAAAAACTGAAAGCAAATCAGATGCATTATCGTTAATAGATATTGACAGACTCAATCCAAATTTATTTGAAGCAAGTATTGCAGCGTTATATAGAAAACAAGGTTTTGAAATTTATCTTACTCCCTATTCAAATGACAAAGGTGTTGATGTTGTAGTTATGAAAGATGGAGAAAACTATCTTATTCAAGCTAAACAGACCAAATCATTGGTTGGAAATGAAGCTGTCCAGGAAATTTGTACTGCTAAAAGGTATTACGAGAGTAAATTTAATGAACAATTCAAATTACTGACTTTTACAAACAGTGATTACAGTTCATCTGCAACAGTATTAGCAAAGTCAAACAACATTAAGCTACTAAACCGTGGACATCTCGAAAGTTTAATAGTCAAAAATAATATAACGATACTAGACATTAATAAAATTGAATCACAACGAATGACAAAAATATAACCCACGCTTTTGGTAGCACATTTGCATTTTTAGCCAACGCACAAAGCCACAAAAAAATGCAAAAGAGCTACCAAGCCAACGCACTACGACACGAACAAATGAGCGGACAAACAACATACGAACAAAAAGGGCGAACAGCTAACAAGGTATTGCCAAAAGCGGGGCTGAACGGCTTCGATTGGGCATTTGTGCAAGGTTCAACATTCGTTCTTCGATTGAACTTCTGTGCTAAAAATCCCCACCTTCGGCAATACCCAAACCGTTACCAGCAACTTTAAAAAGGCAAACCCGACAAAGCAAGTCTATATTGCGACATGTACTCATCGTGATAATAACCTTCTTTGGTTGGTGGGTTACAAATTTTATCTACTCCGTCGTTCCATCCTTTTACTCGTACATAGTAGCCAGATCTTACTTTATGAAGATGATTGACACAATCAAAATCAGAAAAGTATGCTGGTAACACATTATTGCCGACAATGGCGGGTTCTGGGTGTTCTTGAAGCTCCATGCTATTCATATACATTTGTTTTAAGTTGAAAATTTGTGCTTTTAATCCGCCACTGCGGCAATAATCGGAACGTTAGGCGACACTCTATAAAAACAGAGTATCTAAAAATATTCAAAATGAAAAGATTTATTTTAATAATTATGTTTTTTGTAAGTACTAACATAATATTTGGGCAAACAAAAAATTATGATGGAATTGTCGCACGTCAAATTTGGGATGTGGGACATACTGTTTCTAATAATGGTGAAAAGAACTTTTTAGAATTGTATCCTGAAAATATCAAACATCTTCCCGAAAACATCAAACCTTTGTTGATTAGTTTTGCATCCTATATTCCTGTTGATTTTAATTATAAAAATGAGTTAGCAAAACTTTTGGGCTTCTCAACATTTAAAGAGGCTCAAGAATATTTTGATAAATGGACTACGGATATTACAGTGGAAGGATTTTCTAATAGTTTATCTATTGCTTATTTAGATAACAAAATCTATTTTTTTAACGATGACAGAGGTATTAATGTTTTAGTATTTGAAGAAAGCAAAAACGGTCGGTTGGTTTTTAAAGAACAATTTGATAGTCGTGCGATGAACCGAACAGAATCTGCAGAAGACATAAAGGCTCGCTTAAAATATGAAAACAGTAAGGCTTCAAATTTTGATGAGGGAGTAATAATTAATGGTTTTAAATGGGCAACTCGTAATGTCGGAACACCAAATAAATTTGTAATGAATCCAGAAGATTTTGGAATGTATTATCAATTTAATAGAAAAGCGGGGTGGAATGAATATAGTAATGAGCAATGGGATAAAACAATTCCCACCAAAACTACTTGGGAAAAAGTAAATAATCCCTGTCCTGAAGGATGGCGTTTACCTACGAGTGACGAATTAAAAACTTTAATGGATACTACAAAAGTTTATTCCGAACTGACAAATCTGAACGGCATTAATGGTATAAAAATCACAGATAAATTCACCAAAGAATATATATTTTTACCTTTTGCAGGTTCTCGAGATTGGGAAAATGGGAAACTACATAGAGGCGACGGAAGATATTGGAGTAGTCAACAAAGCACGCCACAAGAAACTGACTGTAATGGTAGCACAGAATGTAGATATATGTATTACCTTTATCTTGACACTTCTAATAAGGTATATTTAAGCAGATGGAGCCCTCATATTGGATTGAGCGTACGTTGTTTATCTGAATAATTACTGTTGAAAAGAGCGATCGCCTAACAGGCGGTTTGAACGGAAGAGCGGGTAAACGGCTTCGATTGAACATTTTCTGTATATTTGACGTATCGGCTTCTATTTAAGTATGGTGGTAAAAATCCGCTCCTGCGTCAAGCCGCTAAAACGTTACCTGCAAGGCTACAATTCCGACACATGGTCGATTTCAATTTTGACTTGTTGCCAAAAAACAACCTTTTCAGTTCGATATAATGCGTTTATTAAATCAGCATTTAAAGTCGTGTATTGGTGTAGCATTTCATCAGCCACAATCATTGCTACTTTCTTTGCTTGTGATAAAATCTGTTCGGGATATTCGTAATTAGTAAGCATTGAACTTCCTACATATCCGTGAACATAATATTTGAACTTGCTTACAAGCTCCTGTGCTTTTTCTTTTGGCAACATTTTGAATATTTTTTTTAATTTCCTACTGATAATCCGCCCAGCAGGTAACAGCGGTAACCGTTGCACAACTCCCAATTTTGGCAACAATTCAAAAAAACAGATAAGGAACCACCTCTTTTAAAGCGATTTAAAGGAGGTCTTTGGTTTTAGTAATGAAAAATTTTAGGATTTTCGGGTGGCTTAAATGGAAGCTATTGAAGTCGTGGAAAAGAGGTTCTGCCAAAACCAAAACTTCCCTTTTGGAAGGTTCATGATTTGGGCATTGCGGTGAACTTTTCGGGTGATGAATTTCAGGTATTTCTTCAGATTGTATGTAAGCGCAGCCATTAAAACATGTTTGTTCGCCTGAGCCATACCTCTGGAATTAATCCGTTTCATATTGTGATGGTTGATCAGCGTGCCCAGAACCGGCTCTACGCGCGAACTTCGGCGCTTGGTAAGGAAACGAGTGTAATTGGGATCGCGCCGCAGCTTTTCGTGCATTTCATCGTACAGGTGTTTGTGGATGCTGTTCCCGTCTGATACGGGACAGGCTATCAAGTTTCTTGAACTTCGTGACCTTTCCGCAACATTCCGTACGAAGTGGACAGTTTTTGCAATCCCGTTCACTGCTGCGGTAGATCTTTTTTGCGTAACCTTTGGAATCAGTTTTTGTGTTTTTATAGAGAAGTACAGCCTTGTTACCGCCCTGTTTTATGCACTCATACCTGTTTTCTTCTTTATTAAAAATAAAACCTTCTCTTTGCGGTTTGTACTGACCGAAGTTGGGGATGTAAGCATTGATGCCTTTTTCTTTGCAGTACTTCAAAGCCTCGCCGCTGCTGTAGCCGGCATCAGCCAGAACTTCTTCGGTCTGCATTTGGTTCAGGGAAAGATTTTCAAGCGTCTGGTTCATAATCTCCGGGAAAATCACGCTGTCTTTGCTGCCCGAAGTACTCGCACAGGCGCCGGTAATCACATGATACGCATCATCCACCGCTAATTGTCCGGAATAGTTCAGCTGTCGGGCTTTGCCGGGTTTTACGGAGATTTTGGCATCGGGATCGGTTGGGCTGTAGTGGGTGTGGTTGCTCAGGAACTTGGGACGGATCTCATTGCCGTCCTCGTCTTTTCTTTCGCTTTTATTGTTGCCTGGCATTCCTCTGTAATCTTTCTCTTTCCAGGCATGGTGCTGATCTACCAGTTTCTTGCGCGTAGATGTGGTTTTAAATTCGCTGTTGTCTTCCAGTTCATTCACAAAAGCGGAGGCATCTTCCAAAACTTCTTTCTCCACCAAACTATCCATACTTGCGTTGGCTTTTATAAAAGCTGCATCTACCGCCATGCGCTTCCCTCGAACCATTCCTTTTTCTACACACAAACTCAATATCTTTCGGAATAATTCTAAGAAAAGTTCTTCTCCGAAAAGAGATCTTGTTCGGGAGATCGTGGAGTGAAACGGTAAACTTTCATTAATATCATAACCAAGAAAAAGACGAATATCCAGACAATTGCTGCAAAAGCGTATTAAGCCTCTATCGCTGTTAATACCGTTGAGATAACCCACCATCAGAATTTTGAAGAATATGACCGGATCAATGCTCTCCTGGCCACATTTGCCGTAGTAAGGGGCGGTAACTTTATAAAGAAAATCGAGTGACAGATTTTCATTTACTTTTCGGTAGAAATTATCTTCGGGAACCATCTCATCCAGATTTTGAGGGTAAAAGAGTTGCGGTGTAATTATTTTCTTTCCTTGCATGTACTAATTTACAAATAAAACGCTAAACATCAAATAGTTATAAGATTTTGTTTCTGAAAATTTACAAATTTTAATTTTAGTATTTTTGGTTGTGCAACAAGCACATCGTATTGGCGAAATGGCGGTTGAAGTGCCTCAATGAAACATTTGTGCAAGGTTCAACAGTAGTAATTCTATTGAACATTTGTGCTAAAAATCCGCCACATCGCCAAGCCGAAACTCGTTGTGCGTAATTCTAGAGAAAACCGATGAAAAAAAATATTTTCTTATTTGTTGCTTTAATCATGACCTTAAATTTATGTGGTCAAAATAAATCTGTTGATAGTTTACAAATAGATAACAATATTAAATTTAAATACAAGAGTTTAATAATTTCAACTGCATTAATTGGATACGGAATTATTGGTCTAGAAAGTCACACATTAAAAAATATAAATTCAGATACAAAAAACGAATTTAATGAGCATATTGGTCAGAAATTTACGATTGATAATATTGCACAATATGCTCCTTTTCTTTCAGTTTATGCATTGAATGCAACAGGAATAAAAGGGAAAAATAATTTTAAAAACAGAACAATTATATTAGGAACTGCATACATAATTATGGGTGCGACAGTTAATATTATAAAAAATACGGGAAATATTGAAAGACCTGATGGGACTTCCAATAATTCTTTTCCTTCAGGTCATACAGCAACTGCTTTTTTGGGAGCAGAGTTTTTATTTCAGGAATATAAAGATGAATCAATTTGGTACGGCATTTCCGGTTATGCTATTGCAGCAGGAACTGCTTTCTTCAGGATGTATAATGACCGACATTGGTTAACCGACATTGCTGCTGGAGCTGGAATAGGTATATTAAGTACAAAAATTGCATATTGGATTCATCCATGGATTAAACGAAATATATTCAAAGACGATAAAAAATTGAATGGTGTAATTATTCCAGCCTATGATGGAAAAAACTTAGGAATAGGAATTTTAGTGAGTTTTTAATCAAGAACTAAGCACAATAACTAAGCTTTCGTGAAGCTTGAAAAGCCAACAGTGAAAGCCCGTTGAACCCTTCGGGAGCGTCAGGGTAAACTATAGCTCCGGGAGCTTTTCGACATTCTATGGGGTTGTCGTTGTTAGAACTTAGAACTATAAAGCATTTTTTTAGAAAGGCTTTTTTTTGTGGCGTTTGATAGCCTTTAAGAAGGGTTTTGCGCGCTTTTCCTTTGCTGCAGAACACAAATTCCCTTACTTGTAAAGTTTATTTTGCTGACAAAGGCTGCCCATTTCTATACCGGACCGCTGCCGCTGAATGATGCCAATACGGTGACGGCAGATTTTTCGCTCATCGGAAATCTGAATGTTGGCTACCGTTTCAGCACGGCTGCTTTTATCGCTGAACTGCAACTCAATGTCCGGAAACTCTACAATACGGCCTATAGTTTGGGGTACGATCTACATGCTTTTGGCGATCGCTTTAATATTCCGGCGGCCACACATAATTAGATGCTCTCTTTGAAATTTCAACTTTAAAAACCAATGTCATGAAAATTCTGTTATACGGCGCGCTCGCCCTGATGGCGGGATGTACCGAGAAAACCAAGCAACCAGAACCGGAACCTGCCCGGCGTGAAACCACCGCGACCCCTGCAAAGCCTGACAAGATGGAACAGCTAAGAATGATCAACCACGAAGTGCTCTCTGCCCTCAGCAGCAGCAATCCGCAGGCAGTTGCGCAGTATATTCATCCGGAAAAAGGGATCACCTTCTCCATGTACGGCTTTATAGATCCTGTGGTGGCGAAGCATTTCACGAAAGAAGAATTTGTGCAGTATGCAAACACACCGGTGAAATTTACCTGGGGGACACTCGACGGCACGGGCGAACCGTATATCCGGTCCATCGGCACCTACCTGAAAGAGTGGGCATACGTACGAAACTTCGAAAGCGGCAGTTTACATATTAACAATTTTAAAGGCAGCGGTAACTCCATCAATAACCTCCAAAAGCAGTTTCCCGCGGCAGACTTCACGGAAAACTATATCCCGGGGAGCGAGGCGTACAGCGGCATGGACTGGCATGCCCTGCGCCTCGTGTTTGAACAATACGAGGGGAACTATTTCCTGATCGCCGTGGTGAATGATCGATGGACGATTTAATTTGTCCGGTTTTTATTTTCATTTATCTTTAATAAAAAAAACAATGCGTGAAGTTCTGCAGAATTACTCAGGGATCCTGCTGCTGCTGGCCGGCATCATAACGGGAAGTTTCATCGGCATTTTCGTGCCGGATACGGTAACGTATCTGAAACCTATTGGTGACATCTTTCTGAATCTGTTGTTTGTAAGTGTGGTACCGCTGGTATTTTTTGCCGTCGCCAACTCCATTGCTTCGGTTGAACAGCACTCGAAGGTGGGCCGGATTATTCTGGCAATGTCGTTTACCTTTCTGCTCTTTGTGGTCATCTCGGCACTGTTCACGGTGGTAGCCGTATATCTGTTTCCCACGCCTGCGCTGCCCGCCGCCGCGCAGGAAGCAGTGACCGAGGCTGACAGTAACAGCTGGAGCGACCGGCTGGTGAGTTTCTTTTCGGTCGGTGAATTCACCGAACTGTTTTCAAGAAGAAATATGCTGGCACTGCTTATTTTTGCTTTCCTGACGGGGGTGGCTACGCGCAAAAGTGGCGCGGCCGGTGATACATTCTGCCTGTTTTTAGCCTCGGGTTATGAGGTGATGAAACAGTTATTGCTGACGGTGATGAAAGCGGCGCCCATAGGACTGGGTGCCTACTTCGCCTATCAGGTCGCTACCGTAGGGCCGCAGCTTTTTGGGTTTTATGCGCAGCCGCTCGGGCTGTATTACGGAGCCGGCATCGTTTATTTTTTCATCTTTTTTACGCTGTATGCTTTCCTCGCCAAAGGAAAGAACGGGATCCGGCTGTTCTGGAAGAATAATATTTATCCCAGCCTCACCGCTGTTTCCACCTGCAGCAGTTTTGCCACGATGCCGCTGAATCTGCAGGCCGCGGCCCGGATTGGCGTGCCGGCGACCATTGCCAACATTGTGATTCCTATTGGAAGCACCCTGCATAAGAATGGCTCGTCGATGTCTTCCATCATTAAAATTTATGTGGCTTTCCTGATTATCGGGCGCGATTTCTTCGATCCGGTAAATCTGCTGCTGGCGCTGGGCATCACGGTGTTCGTCAGCATCGTGGCAGGCGGCATCCCCAATGGCGGCTATATCGGTGAAATGCTGATGATTTCCGTGTACAACCTGCCGCAGGAAGCCATCCCGGCCGTGATGATTTTGGGAACGCTGGTGGATCCGCTGGCCACCATATTAAACTCAACGGGTGACACGGTAGCGGCGATGCTGGTGACGAAACTGACAGGGACAAAATTTGAGGAAGCAGCGTGATCTCTCCTTAAAACAAGAAAAAAGCCTTTTTATATTTAATGGGCCTAAAAATGCGATAAAGAAAACTGCCCGGCAATTGTTATAAGCCAGTGTAGCTCAATAAATAAATGCCTATATCGCTTTCTTTTCAACGCACCTTTAAAATTCGTTGATGACATCAAATAGCTACCGGCGCTTTAATTCCCGGATGCGGATCATAATTTTCCAGCGTGAAATCTTCAAATGCAAAATCAAAAATATTTTTCACGTCCGGGTTCAGGATCATTTGCGGCAACGTTCGCGGTTCGCGGGCAAGCTGTGTTTTTACCTGTTCAAAATGGTTGTTATAAATATGCACATCGCCGAAGGTATGGATGTACTCTCCCACTTCCAGGTCACAAACCTGTGCTACCATCATCAGCAGCAAAGCATAGCTCGCAATGTTAAAGGGCACTCCCAGAAAGACATCGGCACTGCGCTGATACAACTGCAGCGATAGTTTGCCATCTGCCACATAAAACTGAAATAAAGCGTGACAAGGTGCCAGGGCCATATTCGGGATTTCGGCAGCGTTCCAGGCAGAAACAATCAGGCGACGCGAATCGGGGTTGGTTTTGATCTGCTGAATCAGCTCGGAAATCTGATCGACGACTTTGCCATCAGCCCCCTGCCAGCTGCGCCACTGCGCTCCATACACCGGACCGAGATCACCGTTCTCATCCGCCCACTCATTCCAGATGCTGACACCATGATCGGTGAGATATTTAATATTCGTGTCTCCTTTTAAAAACCAGAGCAATTCATAGATAATGGATTTCAGGTGTACTTTTTTGGTCGTAACCAAAGGAAAACCATCGGAAAGATCATACCGCAGCTGATAGCCAAAAACACTGCGCGTGCCGGTACCGGTACGGTCGCTTTTGTCGGTTCCATTTTCCAGGATATGTTGCAGTAGGTCGTGATAGTTTTTCATAAGACAGAAATCAAGAAGAGCACAAAAATATACAAAAATCTATGAATGACTCAGGATGGTGTGCGTCATAGTATTTACCGTTACCGCATCGCCGGTCGTTTTTCCGGTTAAAGCGGCAGCCAGCGGACTTTCAGAAGAAATGGCATACACCGGTGTATCTGCGGTTTTAATGACACCCAGCGGCGCCGCAATCAGGAACCAGCCGCGGTCGGTTTGTACCAAACTGCCTTCCCCAATAAGAGGTGTCGGCTGTTGCTGAATCCTTGTAATGTCCACTCGCATTTTTTGCCAGCTTTTCAGCTGATTCTGCAGGTTATTAATTTCCTGCTGCACCATCTCCCGGGACGTTTCGTACTTATCTCCCATCGAGGATTTGGTTTCATTATTGGCCGCGCGGGTTTCTGCAATCAGTTTTTCAAATGCTTCCACTTTTTCGTTCAGTAGTGCGCTAACCCGGTGCAAAACTTCTTCTTTAGCTATCATCGCAACAATATTAATTAAAAAACCGCGAAGGTGTCGCGGTTTGTATTGTTTTAATCCAGATCATCGTCTTCATAGGCATCATCCCCGTAGCCATCATCTTCATCGTAATCATCGTCATCCTCATAGTCATCTGCCTGGTACGATTCATCAAAGTTGCCAAAATCATCATCGGACATCGGGATCACTCCGTTTTTCTTTCCGCTGCTGCCGGCTTTCTTCGGTGCTTTCAGCGGCATTTTCCCGAAGCGGAATACGGTAATCGGATAATTCACGGCTGGTTTTTCCGGTGCGGTTTCTACCAGTTCACAGAAGAATTCCCACAGATCCATAAATCCGTACTGGAAATGTATTTTGTCTCCTTTCTCCTGGAAAACTTCGTCCACATATACATCCGACATAATCTCGCCATCGCCGTCATCACTCATGTCTTCCAGCGGCACGGATTTCACCACCACACCTTCTTCATCGAGAATATTAAATACGGAAAGATCCTCACCCATCAGCGAAAAAGCACTTTTAATGCCGAGGTGCAGGTTCCAGAGGGTCTGCTTTCCTTTGATTTCTACATCCCTGAAAATATCCTCTTTTGTGTCCAGAATAATTCGGAGTTTATAAACCATTGTAACTGCTTATTTTTTTCTTTTGATTAGTAAAACTGTTGTTCGGGTACAAATATAGAACAATTGAAATTTGACAAAAAAATGCTGCGCGGCTTTTTTTATGAAAAGATTTGCTTACATTTTTGCCCGCTAGACGGCCGCCAGCGGCAGCATAAACCAGAACCGGGAACCCTCCAGATAAGTGCTCTCCACAAAGATGCTTTCCTGGTGTGCTTCCAAAATATGTTTAACGATAGCAAGTCCCAGACCAGAGCCGCCATCATGCCGGTTGCGGCTGGTTTCCACCCGGAAAAACCTTTCGAAGATGCGGCTGACCGTTTCAGGTTTCATGCCCATGCCATTGTCTTTCACTTCTATCAAAGCTTTATTGCCCACAATTTCCGTGTGCAGGGTAACCGTCGCAAAATCCCGGTTGGCATAATAGATGGCGTTGGACACCAGGTTGATCAGCACCTGCGCAATTTTCTGTTTATCTGCGGAAACGAGTAACGAACCCGCCGAAATTTTCAGTTGGAGCCGGGTATTCTTGCGCTCCGCCTCCAGATCGAGCAGATCTGCAATTTCGCGCAGCAGGGCATTGATATCAAAGGTGCTGACGGAGAGATTAATCCGCCCGCTTTCAAATTGATTGATCATGTCCAGATCTTTCACAATATGCAGAAGCCGCTGCACGGACCGGTCAATACGTTCAAGGTATTTATCGCGGATGGCGAGATTTTCCACGCCGCCTTCCATCAGGGTAGCCACGTAGCCCTGAATTGAAAACAGAGGCGTTTTCATCTCGTGCGAAATATTGCCAATGTATTCCTTGCGGTAGGCTTCCATGGCCTGCATCGTATCGAGGGTCATGGTATTTTTTTCACTCAGGTCGGAAACGCGCTGGCCGAGCCGTGCAAAATCCAGGTCGTCCGCATTCTCGGTAAAATCTTCCGGCAGAATGGTGGAAATTTTGCGGATCTGTTTTTTACCATAAAAATTAAAAAGAAATTCCAACGCCAGGTAATTCAGCGCCAGCATGGCCACAAAGGAACCGGCGACTAAGAGATAAAAACGTGTATCGGTGCCGGAAAAGCGCTGCTCTGCCTTATCAAACACCAACACCAGAACCAGCATAAAAGCGGTCAGGCACACAGACGCCAGAAAGGTGAGACGGTGGAACTTCATGTCTTATATTTTTTCCCGGACGACCAGTTTGTACCCAATGCCTTTCAGGGTCTGAATGGTGTGAATCCCGAGTTTCTCACGCAGCCTCCGAATGTGCACATCAATGGTCCGCTCGCCGACCACCACTTCATTTCCCCAAACCTTCTCCAGAATTTCTTCTCTTTTAAAAACTTTTTCGGTGTTAGAAGCCAGCAGATTCAGCAGATCGAATTCCTTACGCGGCAGCAAGTGGGATTCGCCGGCTTTGGTAACTTTAATATTTTCTTTATCAATGGTAAGGTCTCCCAATTGCAGAACCACGTTCCGCTGTGCGGCGGTGGAACTTAAATTTAATAAAGCATTGATTTTGGAAGCCAGCACGCGTGGCTTGATGAGTTTTACAATGTAATCATCGGCGCCGGCCTGATAACCCGCCAGCTGAGAAAATTCCTCGCTGCGCGCCGAAAGAAATACAATAAGTGTTTTTTCCAGTTCGCGAATGGCGCGCAGCTCTGTGCAGGTTTCGATTCCGTCTTTTTCCGGCATCATCACATCCAGCAGGATGAGATCGGGAATCATCTTTTTGGCCAGCTCAATTCCCTGATTGCCATTGTCAGCCGTCGTGACGCTGTATCCTTCTTTCTCCAGATTATACGTAAGAAGTTCACGAATGTCTTCTTCATCATCTATTAAAAGAATTTTTTTGCGGTCCATTGTTGTGGGTTTAAACTTTTCAAAGTTAATGAAATTTAAAGCCTGAAGACCGTGTTTTACAAATGTTCATATTGAATTAATATAGGCAGGAAATCCTTTATCGTTTCGTAACAGAAGCTTAAAACTCCTGTAACGCCTTCGCAGTTTCTCCGCTGTTTCTTTGCACTGTACACAGAACAATAAAACTTAGCATGAAAAACAGCAAACCTGCGATCTTCTTCTTTTTATTATCAGCCGCCATGTTCAGCGGCCAGCAAATTCCTGAAGCTGGTAACCACGAACAACAATTGGAAACCGTAGTCATCAGAGCAAATACGAAAAAAGGCGCTGCGAACAACCTCCTTTCCCTGCAGCGCAAAGCGGTGGAAATGACGGAGCGCGTGGGTGCAGAGCAGCTTCACAAACAGGGCGTCGGCGACGCCGCGACTGCCGTGACAAAAGCCAGCGGCACGCAAAAACAGCAAGGCAGCGGACAACTGTCGGTACGCGGTCTGGGCGACCGGTATAACAGCACGACGCTTAACGGCCTGCCGGTTCCGTCGGATGACCCGGAATACAAAAACCTGAACCTGTCTTTATTTACCACCTCGGTTATTGAATATATCAGCTTACATAAGGTCTACCAGCCAAAACTTCAGGGAGATTTTGGCGGGGCAGGAATTGAAATTACATCAAAGGAACATAGCGGGAAACCGTTTCTGTCTGTAAGTTTGGGCAGCAGTATCAATCTCCAGACGGCCGCAAATTCCTCATTTTTCATGCAGGATGGCGCACCGGGCTATTTGGGGTACCATAAAACTACTTTTTCTAAACAGGATCCACAGAACGTCTACCCTTTCCGCAGCAGCTGGAATTTTGATGACACCGGCACACCGCACAATTCAAACCTCAGTTTGGAGGGTGGCACTAACATCGGTAAGTTTTCAGTTTTTGGATATACAGGTTTCAGCAATGATTATTCCTACAGTGAAGGTCAGGAAGGCTTTTACGATGCTTCGGGAGATGCGATCAAAGCACTGACCGTGGACCGCTACAGCTACCGGACCAATCACTCGTCGCTCCTTAATGTGGCACACCGCCTGAGCCAGCGCAGTAAAATAGCCTTCACCAGTAATTTTATACATTCTTCAGCACAGGAGGCCAGATTTTTCCGGGGGTATCTGCGGGAAATTGGATCGGAGGTTCTTATCAACCGCGGCGACAATAAAATAACTTCACTTTTCATCAACCAGTTGTACGGCAGCCATCAACCGGAAAACAACTGGCAAACTGATTGGGGCATTTCCTACAATGTCCTGCAAAGCGACCGCCCAGACCGGCTCCAGAATACCATCGACGCCCACACCAAACAGTTTATTACGGCAAGTACCATTAATAACCACCGTTATTTCGACGCACTGAACGACCGCTCTTTCAATGGTTTTATTCACTTCTCACGGCAGCTCGGCAGATTTAAAGTTCTGGCAGGCTATCAGGGAACTTATAAACAGCGGCATTTCGACCATACGACCATCGGCCTGAATTTCACCCGGCAGTTTACGGCGGATCCTCAGAACGTGGATGCGGTAATCAATGCGGCAAACAACGACTTTATCAGGTATAACACGTTCCGTACAGACCAAGAGCAGTTTCTTCCTTTCTGGTATGAATTTAAACAAAATAACCAGTCGGCGTTCCTGCATTCAGATTTTAAGCTGAGCGAAAAAGTTACGGTACAGCTCGGCGGCCGGTACGATTATATTCATCTGCAAAGCAGCTGGGATGATGCAATTTTCCGCACGGACTCGAAAGAAAAAGAATACAATAAATTTTTACCAACCCTCAATTTTAAGTATGAAATCAGCAGCCGGCAGAACCTGCGTTTCTCGGCTTCAAAAACCTATATTCTGCCACAGGCAAAAGAGCTGGTTCCGATTGGATATTATGATGTGACGACCAACGTCTACGGAAATCCCAGCTTGTATCCGTCGGATATGTATCATGCCGACCTGAAATGGGAATTGTTTTCCGGGCCGGGTGAAGTAATATCGGCCGTTATCTTTGGAAAATATCTATTGAACCCGATTTCGCGTACCACTTATTCCACCGCAGCATCTAGCGACATGACGTATTTCAATATCGCTGATTACGGAATGGTTGCCGGTGCGGAAGTGGAAATCCGAAAAGACCTCTTTCGAAATTCTTCTTCCAGACTGTACACATTCCTGAATGCGACCGTAATGTATTCTGACCAAAAACTGAAAACCGAACAAACTTTTGCTCAAGAAAATAACGGCAAAACGATTCAGTTCAGCGGACAGACTCACGATAAAATTCAGGGCGTGGCCGACCTGCTGGCGAACCTCAATCTTGGGTATCAAATAAAAGCAGGCGAAGGCCAGGATTTCGACTTTGTAGTTTCCTACAGTTATGCGGGCGAAAGCGTATTTGCGCTGGGCACCAATCGGTCGGGCAATTTTTATGAAACGCCGGTTCACCAGCTGGACGCCCATTTGCGGTACCGCTTACGGCAAATCGGACTCAGTTTGTCAGCGAAAAACCTGCTTAACCCGGATCATACCATCGAGCAACGTACGAGCAACCGAACGCATATTCATAAAAGCTATTCGGCCGGCACGGAGCTGGGCCTCACGCTTTCGTATCAATTTTAATCTAAATAAAAAAATGAAAAAGACAATTTTACAAGCGGCATTATGCCTGACTCTGATGACTACCCTCAGCACAGCAGTTTCCTGCGGAAGAGAAGATGAAACAACGGCCATCGCTCCTGAATTGACAGATCCGGCTAATTTCAAAGGAACAATTGCGGCCGGTACTACCCTGACGCTGGACCCTGCCAAAACTTATAAGCTCACCGGCCGGCTGCTCGTGGAAAAAGGAGCCACGCTGAATATCCCGGCCGGTACCCGAATCGTGGCGGCGCAGGGAGCCAATTATCTTATTGTGGACCGCGGCGGTAAATTAAACATCAGCGGAACGGCCGCACAGCCGGTGATTTTCGAAGGAGAAAAACATACCCAGGGATACTGGGGCGGCATTGTTATTCTGGGGAATGCACCTACGAACCGCAGTGCATCCGGCACCTCGACCTCGGAACTCGGAGATATGGTGTACGGCGGAACGAATCCGGGAGATAATTCCGGCTCAATCCAATATCTGGTCATCAAAGACAGTGGATTTAAGTACAATCCGGAGAAGGAGTTTAACGGTCTTTCTTTATTTGGCGTAGGCAGCGGAACTAAGATTTCGCACGTGTCGATTCTGAACGGAGCTGATGACGGCGTAGAGTTTTTCGGCGGAAATGTGAATGCAGATCATCTTGTGATCATTGGTATGGGGGATGACAGCGTGGACTGGACGGAAGGCTGGCAGGGAAAAGCGGAATATATTTATGCAGCACGGCACAAGGAATTTATCAATTCGGCTGAACCCGGCAACCGCGGCATTGAAGCAGATACCCAGGATACGGATCCTAATACCACAAACGGCAACGGAGCCTCTAACCCAGAACTGAAAAACGTGACCCTGATTGGCAATCCAAAAGGTTCCGAATCGCAGGGCATGAAAATCCGCGCGGGTTCGAACGGCAAATTGGACAACGTAGTCATCGCAAACTTTTCCACCGGCCTGGATCTGGAAACGGACCGGACTTTCAACTGGTTTTTAAACGGTAATTATATAACAAACATCCGGTTTGTGAATGTGGCAACGCCCTGGAAAGCAAAAGCAACGACGGCTTTCCCCTCACCGGATCTTTCTCAAATTTTCACTCTGAATACCCAGGCCACCGGCGCAGGTAACGGCACGGCGCTGCCGGATTGGGCCAAAAGCTGGTCAGGTTACAGCAGCTTTGACGTCGGCGAGGCAAATAATTAGCAAACGACACGGATACGAACAACCACCGGGAAACGGTGGTTTTTTTTATTTATTCATCTTCATATTGCGTGAGGTACGTCGCGTAAGTAAACCCTTCGTTCTCATCTTCGGCATCGTCCAGCGTTGCCATCAGGTCTTCGAAATCTTCGAGCTGTTCCACACTGAGATTCACGAGTTCCATATGAAGCGGCAGCGGCACAAAACCGGTCAGCGCGTCGTACAACGCATCCAGATTATCACCGAAGCCTTCGGGCAGGGTCAGTTTTTGTTTCAATTCACCGAAGAAATCTTCGTAGTCCCCAAGATGGGTAAAGTCAATATATACGGTTGCCATATTTTAAATTTAAATCCTATTGATAGTCAGGTTTATTGCGGAGTAAATGTTTTGTAATGATCGGTGGTAAGCCAGATATTGCCAGCGTCGGTAAATACAATCCGGTCTGTTCCGCGATGCCCGCACCGGTAGTTCACATCTGCTTCATAATATACAGCGGCGAGCGGAAGTTTGCGTTCACGGTTTTTAAATACATCACCACCGATGGCGCGGCCGGGCAATACATCACAAAGATTCTTTTTGCCGGCAATCCAGCCTTTTGCTTTTGCTTCTTTTTTAGTCAGATAATAATGCGGGAGCCGGTGGTGTTCTTTCACGTAACTCATCACCGTTTCGGCGCGGGTCAGTTGCTCCACAGAAGCAGGTACCGGCGGCTGTTCGTACGCGGTTACGTCCGGCGACGCAGTGTTTTCATCAAGACTATCTGCCGTCCAGGTAGTAAAGAGATACATCAACAGGAAAGCGGAGAGCAGACCGATGATGAACATAAGGACCAGTTTGAGGCGTTCTTTATTCATTCTTATATTTTAATCGCGCCATTCAGCCGGGATCGGGCACACGGGAATCGGTTGTATTTTATGCTGGGCTGCTTTATTCATGCGCCGGAAGATTTCAAACACTTCGCGGTCACGACCTGTATAGTCGTCGGCTGTTTTGGTTCCCCACTCCTTCTGGATTTTTTCCAGCTCAGGATAGGAGGCGCCGATCTGCTGTTCGTCGGTACGGGATTCATCCCACAGGCCGTCTGCCGGAATGGCATTTTGAACAGATTCCACGAGATTCAGGCTGCGCGCCAGTTCATAAACTTCGGTTTTATACAAGTCCGCAATGGGTGACACATCCACGCCGCCGTCGCCGTATTTTGTGAAGAAGCCAACACCAAAATCCTCCACCTTGTTGCCGGTACCGCAGACCAGCAGGCTGTTGATCTGACCGTAATAATATAAAGTCAGCATCCGAAGGCGGGACCGTGTATTGGCCAGCGCGAGCTTCTGGACTTCCGAAATTGGAGTTTCTGTAATGAAACTGTTATATAACTGGTCGAAGGCGGGTGTTAGGTCCACGCTTGCCGTGCGCACATTTGTGAACTTATTTTTCATATCGGTCATGTGTTCCTGTGCGCGGCTGACTTCGTCCGGATGCTGACGAATGGGCATTTCTATCAACAAGGTCTCGAGTCCCGTTCTGGCGCACAAGGCGGAAACCACCGCTGAGTCAATTCCGCCGGAAACCCCGATCACGTACCCGCGGACGCCGGCCTGCTGAGCATATTCGTGCAACCAAGTCACTATTTTATCAATTACTTTTTCTACCTGCATTTTTTTTGTTTTAAAACAGCTTTGTATGCAAAAGGCCCTCCCTTAAAATTTGCTTATTTTTGCCGCGTTAATATGACGTAAAAATAATGAAGTTTTTCAGAATTCCTTTCTTTTTACTCTTGGTACTGATGACTGTTATTTCCTGCAAAAAAGAAGCAGAAAATCCTTGGCAGAAACAGGAAGTTGCTGAGGCGCCAAGTGTGCAGGTCACCGATTTATCTAAAGAGTTTTACGATACAACTATTTCACTGGAGCAATTCAGTCAAAAATATCCCTGGTTTCAGGGAACCGTTTCGGATGAAGATTATTCCCTGCGACGCCAAGATGCCGATGAGCAGAAAATTTATAAGGAAGCGATCTCTAAATTAGACGTTTCCAAACTGCAAAAAGAACTGGGAAAGCTGTTCGCGCAGATACAAGTCTATTTTCCGGACTTTAAAACGCCGCAGGTGTATTTGTATTCTTCCGTTTTGGAAGGTGCACTGGATCCTGTTTTTTATTATAAAGAAGAAGACAAACTTTTCATCGATATTACCGGATTTATGGGAGAAAACAATCCCAATTACAAAGGAATGGAGCAGTATTTCCAGAAATCTATGAATCCGCAGAATATGGTACCGAAGGTGTCGCAGATTCTGGGTGAGCATTTTTTACCACCGCTGCCGAACCAGCAGAAGTTTCTGGACCAGATCATCCATGAGGGAAAACTGCTGATTTTGCAGGATGCATTTATGCCCGGTGAACCGGACTACCTCAAAATCAATTATACGCCGGAGCAATATGAGTGGGCCGCATTTCACGAGGCCGACATTTGGAATTATTTTGTGGAAAACAACCTGGTATTCAGCGATGATGCCAGGCTGGCTGAACGCTTTATCCGCCCCGGGCCATTTTCAAAATTCTATACAGAAATTGATAATGAATCTTCGCCACAAATCGGGCGATACAGCGGCTGGCAGATTTGCCGGACTTATTTTAAAGAAAAACCTGAAACAAAACTGCCCGACTTCCTGAAAACGGATGCCCGGCAAATTTTTAACGAAAGTAATTACAAACCTAAAAACCCATGAGAAAGACACAGATTACCATCGATGTAGAACTCGATGAAAACCATATTCCCGAAACACTGACCTGGAATGCCGAGGATGGCGGCGTCGATAAGCAGGAAACTAAAGCCGCGATGATTTCCGTGTGGGATGATCAGCATATGGAAGCGCTCAGGATCGACCTCTGGACGAAAGATATGCCGGTTGATCAGATGAAAATGTTCCTGCACCAGATTCTGGTATCGATGAGCCAGACCTACGAACGGGCCACCGGTGAAGACGATGTTGCTGCCTGGATCGCTGAAATGGCAGAAGAATTTTCGAAGCGTTCTGCCATCAGAATGTAAGTAAGCGAAAACGCCGGCGGGAGAGCCGGCGTTTTTTGATTTGATAAGTTAAGGGTATCAGGGAAATTACGTGGCTATTAATGGCTTTCATTTTCCGCCGCTACATCTATGGAACAGATAAAATGTTTTGTACCTGCCGCTGACCAGGAAACTATACCTCAACAGAATAAAGTATCTTTGAACCAGATTTATTTTAAAAACTTCTCTTATGAAATTTGACACAAAAGTAATCCACGGCGGACAGCAGCCGGAGCCTGTTACCGGCTCGGTGAATGTTCCTGTTTTTCTTACCTCTACTTTCGCACAACAATCACCCGGTGTTCACTCGGGATATGAATATTCACGGGCAGCCAACCCAACCCGGCAGGCACTGGAAGACAGCCTGGCCAGCATTGAAAATGGCGCGCGCGGACTGGCCTTTGGTTCCGGCCTGGCAGCGATCGACTGTGTGTTAAAGTTGCTGAATCCCGGCGATGAAGTCATTGCAGTGGATGATTTATATGGTGGCTCCTACCGGATGTTTACCCGCCTGTTTGAAAAATATCAGCTGAAATTTTCCTTCGTTTCTTTTGAAGACGTGCCCTCCATCGCGGAGATGATTACGGACAAAACCCGCCTTATCTGGCTGGAAACACCCACTAATCCGCTGATGAAACTGGTGGATATTCGCGCCGTGGCGGAATTCGTGAAAGGACGAAATATCCTGGTTGCGGTAGACAATACCTTTGCGACGCCATACAGCCAGCGGCCGCTGGATCTGGGCGCTGATATCGTCATGCACTCTGCCACCAAATACCTGGGCGGCCATTCGGATGTGATTGCCGGCGCGCTGATTGCCAAAACGCCGGAGCTGGGCGAACAACTGCATTTCATTCAGTTTGCCAGCGGTGGGATTTTAGGACCGCACGATTCATACCTGGTGCTGCGCGGGATCAAAACGCTGGCGCTGCGGATGCAAAGACATTCTGAAAACGGAATGCAGATCGCGCAGTATTTGGAACAACATCCTGCCGTGGACAAAGTATTCTACCCCGGCCTGGAATCGCATCCGCAACATGAACTGGCCGTACAGCAGATGCGCGCCATGGGCGGCATGGTTTCCTTTACCTTCAAATCCGGCGAGAAACAAGACGCGCTGACATTCCTGGAATCGCTGAACGTATTTACGCTCGCAGAATCCCTGGGCGGTGTGGAAAGTCTGGCGAACCATCCTACGCTGATGACCCACGCCTCTATTCCGGCAGAAAAAAGAGCGGAACTTGGGATTACCGATGACCTGGTCCGTTTAAGTGTCGGCATTGAGGATGCGGAAGATCTGATTTCTGATGTTGAACAGGCTTTCGCTGCCATAGAAAAAATGCAACCTGCTTCCAAAGCGTAAATTGATGAACGAGCTGATACAAACGCTGAAGGACGGTGGTACCATCCTTTATCCGACCGACACCATCTGGGGGCTGGGCTGCGATGCGACCAACGTGGAAGCAATACAAAAGATTGCGGAAATCAAAGGCCGCGATGCGTCCAAATCGTTTATCATCCTGGTGGAGTCTGAAAAGCGGTTACAGGAACTGGTGGAGGTCCCGGAAATGGCTTGGGAAATCATCGACCTTTCGGAAAAACCGGTCACGCTGGTTTACGATCATCCACGCGGGCTGCCGGCGGAATTGCTGGCCGCCGACGGCAGTATCGGCATCCGGCTGGTGAAGACCTCTTTCCTGAGGAAGTTAATTTCGGGACTGAATAAACCGATTGTGTCCACCTCGGCCAATCTCAGCGGTGAAAAGTCGCCGCGAAGTTTTGCAGATATTTCCCAGGAAGTACTAGACGCAGTGGATACGGTGGCAACGGAAGGTCGCGACACCGTTTCAGAATACAGCGGTTCTTCGGTAATTCGCATCTGGGCTGATGGCAGAATAAAAGTACTGCGTGAGTAAACAGTTATTATTTTTACGTAACACAAAAAAAATCCGGACCACGATCCGGATTTTTTCCATTTTAAAGAACTTGCCGCCCAAATTGAACTACACTGCAGCCCGGGTTGAGCGGAAATCCTTTTGCGGGCGGCAGCCCGCAAAAGATTGGGAGCGGAACACGGATCCAGCTGCCCAAATCATATTGCTATTCTTTGCTCAAATACTCGTCGAAGTAATCGGTAACCTTTTGCATCAGGTGCACGCGGTCTTTGCCAATCACATTATGCTCATGCCCCGGATATACAAAATAATCCAGTTGCACGCCATGGTCTACGGCTGCCTTCAGGAACTTCATGGAATGCTGCCACACGACCACATTATCCTGCGCACCATGAATCATAAGTAAGTGGCCTTTCAGGTTTTGCACTTTATCGAGCAGATTCGCCTGGCGATAGCCTTCGGGGTTCTGCTGCGGACTGTCCATATAACGCTCGGTGTACATAATCTCGTACATATTCCAGTCGATTACCGGTCCGCCGGCTACGCCCGCTTTGAAAATTTCGGGATGCTTGAGCATAAAACTGGTTGTCATGAATCCGCCGAAACTCCAGCCGTGGATGCCCATCCGGTCGGCGTCAATGAATGATAAAGACTTCAGGTAATCGATTCCTTTCAGCTGGTCTTTCATCTCGGTTTCTCCCAAATGGCGGAAGACTGCCTGCTCAAATTTCATTCCTCTGTTAGCAGATCCGCGGCCATCCATGGTGAAGACTGCATACCCGCGCTGGGCCATATATTCGTACCACAGATTACCGGAGGCCGGGAAACTGTTTGTTACCAGCTGGGCATGTGGCCCGTTGTACAAATAGACGATGACCGGATATTTTTTGCTGGCATCAAAATCGACCGGCATAATCAGTTTGCCATAGAGTGGCGTAC
The DNA here is from genome assembly GCA_032057205.1 of Kaistella sp. GTDB lineage: Bacteria > Bacteroidota > Bacteroidia > Flavobacteriales > Weeksellaceae > Kaistella. The sequence goes on along the minus strand of DAMCFT010000008.1, from coordinate 13,929 downwards.
CATCATCAGCATGCAGGGTGACTTCTTTTATTTCGGGACGCTGATATTTTGCCAGGGTGTTTTCTGCTTTGAGCAGCGTAGTTGTTTTTAGATTCTGGGTGTTTATCAGGTTGACCACGCGCGGTGTGGAGGCATTGCTGTATAAATCATAGATATAGTTTCCGTCCTGGCTCAAAATACCGGTGTGCATGCCCGGCGCTTTGTCGAGGCGCTGCTTTTTATGACTGAGGTAATCCAACTTGTACAGATGGCGTTCCATCGGCGATTCCTCGGTGGAAGTGAAAAATATTTCATTGCGTTTGCCATTGAAACCAAGGACTTCGGTTACCACCCAGTCACCTTTGGTTAACTGTGCCACTAATCCTTTACTGATATTATAATGAAATAAATGATTGTAACCGGTGCGCTGGCTCTGCCAGATAAAATCCGTAGTGGAGTTCGGCAGGAATAGCAGCGGATGCTGCGGCTCAACATATTTATCGGACTGCTCCTCAAAAAGTGTTTTAATAAAATTGCCCGAGGCAGCCTGATACTGATTCATTTTCAAATGATTTTGATCACGGTTCAGCACGCCCACGAAAATTGTTTTAGAATCCGGATTCCAGGTGATGGCCGTCAGGTACTGCTCGGGGTCTCCGGTGGTTTGCAGGAACTTGGTACTTTTACTGCGGATATCATAGACACCCAGGGTCACATGGTGTGAGGGTGTGCCCGCCATCGGGTACTTAATATTTTTATTCTGCGCAGGCGTCACGCTCCAGTCGATAATCGGATAATCTTTCACCATAGACTGATCCATTCGGTAAAAGGCAATTTGCGACTCATCCGGAGCAATAAAGATTCCGCGGTCAATGCCAAATTCGCGCTGGTGCACGGCCTGGCCGTTGACAATATCCTCGTCTGTATCCACGGTAATGGCAGTATGCTGACCATTGCGGTAGATATACAGGTTATTTTTAAGTGTATAAACGACTGCCTGTGTTTTGGGCATAACCTGGACATTCTCGGCATCGTCAGAAATAGTGGCCCAGTTGGTCACCTTCCAGTCTTTACCACTGCGCTCTACCCAATAGTAGCGGTTGCCCTGATTATAATATCCTTTGGATTCGGAGAGAAACGTAATTCGGGGCAAGGCACGCAACTGAAGGTCTGCCGCCAGAGCACGGTTCAGGCGCGAAAGTGAAATTAAAGTATCGCTTTTGTGGCTGGCCAGGCTGGTTTGCAGGTAGGCATCTTTCACGCCACGGTAGTAATTTTTACTGTCGGCGGACCAGGAGAATTGTGCAATATTTTCAACGGCAAGGTTGCTGCGCAGGCCATTGACCGCCTCAGCAATGGTAAACTTCTGGTTCTGACCAAATAAGCTCCCGGCCGAAAAGCACAACGCGGCAACTATATGAGATGTTTTCATTCTTTTAGTTTAAGATGCTAAAATAAGAAAACCTCAGCAATTGTTAAAATTTGTTAACGAAAAAGCAGTTATATAAACTCAGGTACAGCCAAAAGGCATTCCTTCAAACTTTTTGGTAATGGTCCGGGTGCACTGTGGTGTTTCTATTTTCAGCACCATGCGATCCAGTTCATTCTGTACGGAAAAATCAAAAACAGGTTCCGGCTCTTGTGCATGCAGCACTACTCCATTTTTGAAATAGAGGGTCCAGTGGTATTTATACGTTTTCTGAGTGGAGCCTGCCGTGAACTGCAAGTGGTGGGTCGAGGTTCGTATTTCAGAAAAAGAAGTAACCTCAATCTGGCAGGCTGATGGTTTCTGTACCATTGTGCCGGGATCATTTTCCATGGCAGCGCCTTCCGGCTGAGTTTCAGCTGACGAGACGGCAGGCGCAACAATCATTTGCTGATCGCCTGCGTGTTGCTGTGCCGCACAAATATTTGCGAGCAGCAGCAACGGCATAATAAATTTAAACATAGAATTTCTCAAACCTGGATGACACCCATATTGAATTTTTCGGTAATCGGCGCGTGGTTCGCCGCTTCAATCCCCATAGAAATCCACTTGCGGGTATCTTCGGGATTGATAATCGCATCCGTCCAGAGGCGGGCCGCTGCATAGGTAGGTTCTATTTGTTTCTGGTAACGCTCGGAGATGGTTTTTAATATTTCATTCTCCTCTTCAGCAGAAATTTCTTTGCCTTGCTTTTTTAAAGTAGAAGTCTGAATCTGCGCCAATACCTTGGCTGCCTGGCTGCCGCCCATCACCGCAAGTTCTGCCCAAGGCCAGGCTACGATGAGCCGTGGATCATACGCTTTGCCACACATGGCATAGTTGCCGGCACCGTAGGAATTCCCGGTAATAACTGTAAATTTCGGTACCACGGAGTTGGATACTGCATTCACCATTTTGGCGCCGTCCTTAATAATGCCGCCGTGTTCCGATTTGGAACCCACCATAAATCCGGTCACGTCCTGAAGGAAAACAAGCGGAATTTTGCGCTGGTTGCAGTTGGCAATAAACCGCGTGGCTTTATCAGCAGAGTCCGAATAGATAACACCACCAAACTGCATTTCTCCTTTCCCGCTTTTCACGAGTTTACGCTGGTTGGCCACAATCCCTACGCTCCAGCCGTCAATTCTCGCGGTGGCGCAGATAATGGTTTTTCCATAATCGGGTTTGTACTCTTCGTATTCGGAACCATCTACTAGGCATTTAATAATATCAAAGGTATCGTATTGATCTGCACGCGAAACCGGCATATAACCAAAGATATTGGAGACAGGCTCGGCCGGCGGTACACTTTCAATACGATCAAATCCGGCTTTTTCGTAATCGCCAATGGATTTCATTATTTTTTTAATTCGATCCAGCGCATCTTTATCATCCTTCGCTTTATAATCGGTTACGCCGGAAACCTCACAGTGCGTTGTGGCACCGCCCAGCGTTTCATTATCGATATTCTCGCCGATAGCAGCTTTCACCAGATAACTGCCCGCCAGGAAAATGGAACCGGTTTTATCCACAATCATAGCTTCATCACTCATAATCGGAAGGTAAGCCCCGCCGGCCACACAGCTGCCCATGACGGCGGAAATCTGGATAATTCCCATGGCGCTCATTTTGGCATTGTTGCGGAAGATACGGCCGAAGTGTTCCTTATCCGGGAAAATTTCGTCCTGCATCGGCAGATATACGCCTGCTGAATCCACCAGATAAATAATCGGCAGTTTATTTTCCATGGCAATTTCCTGGGCACGAAGATTTTTCTTACCCGTAATAGGAAACCAGGCACCGGCTTTTACCGAGGCGTCATTTGCCACAACCAAGCACTGCCGCCCGGATACATAGCCCATTACTACCACGACGCCACCGCCCGGGCAGCCACCGTGCTCTTCGTACATTCCAAAACCGGCGAAAGCACCGATTTCAATGGAGTCGGAATTTTTGTCAAGTAAATATTCGATTCGTTCGCGGGCGGTTAGTTTTCCCTCGTCGCGCTGCTTCTGCAAACGTTTTTCGCCGCCGCCTTTTTTTATTTTATTGAGTAAACTGTTAATTTCAGACAGTTTGAGTTTATTCTGATCTTCGCGTTTGTTGAAGTCCAAATCCATACGTTGAGTAAAATTTAGCGTAAAGGTAAGATTTTTTGGGCTGAAATGTATTGCGTGCAGCCATAACAGAAAGTAATTGAAAGCCAGCTCATTATTTAGCATACTTTAACACTTGACTTAGAAATATTCTTATTATATTTGCGTTAGACAAGTAGAAATCACCTCCAAATTTCTATTCCTAGTTTTATTTTTTTAATAGTTTATTATTTGAAGACCCTGAATGTATCACTACTTTCAGGGTTTTTAATTTTACGGAGGCATAGCGCTGTATTTCAGCTGTATTTGTAGCTTTGCAGCATTCATAAAACAGGCAAATTACGTGGCACAAAAATCAGCACTTTTCCGGCTTCATCTTATTGTTTTTCTGTGGGGGTTTACTGCAATTCTGGGAAAACTCATTCAAACGGGCGCGAACACGCTGGTTTTTTACCGCATGTTTTTCGCTGCGCTTTTCCTATATATTTTTATCAGGTTCATTAAAAAACAAAGCCTGCAAATTTCAAAGAAGCTTTTTCTGCAATTGGCGACGATTGGCGGCTTTATGGGTTTTCACTGGCTGTGTTTTTTCCATTCAATCAAGGTTTCCAATGTTTCCATTGCGTTGAGCTGCCTTTCGCTTTCCACCCTGTTTGCATCCATTCTGGAACCGATTGTTTTTAAAAGAAAGATCGATCTCTCGGAAGTAATTATGGGCATTGTGATCGTTCTGTGCATGGGACTGATCTTCAAAACTGAATTCCAGTACAAGGAAGGAATTTTCTTCGGGATCCTGACGGCACTGCTCGGGACTGTGTTTGGTGTCTACAACGGGCGGATCTTTGGAAAAACAACTTCGGGCAATATTATATTTTATGAAATCTTTTCGGGATGCGTGATTCTGACGGTGTTTTATTTATTCACAGGACAAATTTCATCGCTCGGTGAAATAACCTGGCCTGATTTATCGTTGATTCTCTTACTGGCCAGTGTCTTCACCGCTTTCCCGATGCTGGAGTCTGTGAGTCTTATGCAATATATATCGCCTTTCACGCTGATCCTGACGGTTAACCTGGAACCCATTTACGGGATTATTCTGGCCTTTTTCATCTTTGGAGAATCCGAGCAGATGAGTCCGGTGTTTTATGCCTGTTCGCTGGTGATGATTTCTGCGATTGTGATTAACGGGGTGATAAAAACCAGGAAAATGGCAGCCGCTAAAAAAATACAGGAGGCATGAGAAAGTTCCTATTAGGTGCAGCAGTTGCCTGGGCAACGATTTCGCAGGCGCAGGTGGTGCGGAAATACTCCAATGAATTCCTCAACATCGGGGCCGGCGCGCGTGGTTTAGCTATGGGCGGTGCGGTGATTAGCAGTCAGGATGATGTGTACGCGCCGATGTGGAACCCGGCGGGACTTTTAGGAATCGACCGTGACTGGCAGGGTGCTGCGATGCACGCGGAGTATTTCGAGTCCATCGCTAAATATGATTATCTGGCCTATGCAAAACCACTGGATTACAATGGCGGCGTTTTCGCTGTTTCGGTGGTGCGGCTGGGCGTGGATAATATTTTAAATACAACGCAGCTCATCGATCCGGAAGGCAATATAGATTACGATAAAATCACCAGCTTTTCGCAGGCGGATTATGCGGCTTTGCTTTCGTACGCCTTCCATCCGGGCGGGAATCAGAAACTAAATGTGGGTGTGAATGCCAAACTGGTGTACCGAAATGTCGGCAAGTTTGCCAGCGGCTATGGTTTTGGTTTTGATCTGGGCGCGATGTATCGCACGGATGGCGGCTGGACGTACGGCGCGGTGCTGAAAGATGCGACCACGACGGTTAATTTCTGGACCGTCAATCAAAAGGAACTCTCTGCAGTGGTGGACGGAGAGGAATTTAACCCTGCACCGAAAGACAAACTGGAACTGACCATGCCGAAACTGAATTTCGGAGTCAGCCGAACAATTGAACTCAACCGTGATCTGGAACTTCAGCCGGAAGCGGGACTTCATGTGGATTTCGCCAAAACGGCGGCCGTCCTTTCTACGGATTTTGCCAGCATTACACCGTACGCCGGTGCAGAACTGCGTTTTCAGGACATGATTTTTGTGCGGCTGGGCGTTAACCGTTTTCAGAACATTACGGATATCGAAAATCTGAAACGCAAAGTTTCCTTTCAGCCCAGCGGCGGCATCGGCATTAAATATCAAGGCCTCACGCTGGATTATGCCATTACCAATTCAGGCATTGGCGGCTCGAATTTTTATTCTAACTTTTTCTCGCTAAAACTGGATATGGGGGATTTTAGGAATTAACAGACACCTTTACTTTTAAAATATTATTTATGAAAAAAATTTACCTTTTGTTCTTTTCGCTATGCTATCTATTTAGTGCAGGACAAGAATTGGACGCCAAAATCCATGAGATCAATTATCTGGGCGGACTGGATGCCCGGAATATCATTAAGCATAATGACAAATTAATTTTTGCCGGTGCAGAAACTTCTGGAACTGTTACCAATCAGAATTATGAATTGTGGGGTTATGACTATAACAGCAAGAAAACCACTCTAATAAAGGAACTGCGGCCTCTTGCTGCGACACCTTTCAGCGGAAATCCATACTTTACTATATTTAAAGATAAAGTATTCTTCATTGCGGATATGGGCAACAACCGGGAACTCTGGTCAACCGATGGCACGACTGCAGGTACACAAAAAATTTTCGACTTGGGAAATAATTATATTTTGAATGTCGCTGCCAACAACGACCATTTGCTTATTACAAGTAATTACAAAGTATTTGTATCAGACGGTACGGCGCAAGGGAGCAGTGTGCTTAAAGAATTTCCGAATTTGGTGTCCGAAGAGAAACCATTTGTGTTTGGATCCTATTTTATTTTTGCGGCCAAGAATCAAAACTTTAGCACTAAGCTGTGGATAACAAACGGAGCAGATGAACCTTCTGAAATCAAAAGTTCCCTTGACAACAACAGCCTTTCCATCTCGGACAAGCTTCAGTGTTATAATTTAAATGGCACCCTTCTGTTTTACGGAGCAGGCGCAAATAATACCGAAAGTGGTTTGTACCGCTACAATGAGGCCACCAAAAAAGCTGATTTAATATACGTTACAAATTTTGTTACGTCCGGCCAGATTCTTAATAATCAACTCATTTTCCAGGGATGGGAACAGCCCTATGGCGGAAGCTTGTTTGCTACGGATGGCAGCACTGAGAACACAATACGCCTGAGTGATGAGCCCAATATTGTGACACCACTTCCAAACCAAAATCATCTACAGAAAGTAGGTAATCAGGTATACTTCTTTCGCAGTATTGGTGGCACAGCGACGCTTTGGAAAACGAATGGTACCGCTGCTGGAACGAAACAAACCGGTATAACTATTCCAGGCGAGTTTGGAGCAGATATTTTGAAACACTTTCCTGAAAATGACATTGTTCTCATAGAGAATAGTGGCCATAATAAATTCTGGCTGATGGATTCAGCTGAAAATCTGACTGCGCTTGGAGAATTACAGTTTTCAGCGGGGATAGAGTCAGGAAATTCAATCATTTTCCCTTACCAGGATTTAAAGTATGGGCGTGAACTTTTCCAGTATAATCTGCAAACAAACGCTATTTCACTCTTTGCTGATGGGAATCACAAAGACAGCAGTTCGCCGACACTGGCGCCATATGCGACAGAAAACGGCTTGGTCATAACTGCTTCCACTTCGCCGAATGATCGTCAGTTTTATGTAATTAAATCTAAAAATAAAGCACCTGAGCTGCTGCAGGCGGCAACCAGCGGACAAAACCTGGTACCAAAAGGAAAACTTTTCCAGGTGGGCAACTACGCTTATGTGAAACCGGATGAGTACACTTCGATTATTGCAAAAAGTGACGGAACTTCTGCGAACACCAGATTGTTTGGACTACCAGGTTCCGCAACCCTCAGAGATTACAGTGCGTTTGGAAATCTTAGAAATGAAGCACTCATTATCATTACCCCTCAAAATTCAGGTGAGGGAAGCATCCGCATCGTCCGGAATGATATTAACAGCAACCTGTTCCCCACGCTGAAAGAAATTCCCGCCGGCAGCACTATGAGTGAATTGCAGGCCATTTCCTACAATGGTGCAGTTTATTTCACGACGTATACGGCTGATTACAGAACAGAAATCTGGAAAACCGACGGTACCAGTTCCGGTACTACCCTGGCGGTTACGATACCAGACGATCCGAACCGGGCCAACCAATCGAGATTATTAAAAGTATTTGATAACCAACTGCTGATTAGTAAAAACACCCGACTCTGGGCTTTTGACGGAAATACCGATACGCTCAAGGAAATTCCTTTTCCTTCATCGGATGAACCGTGGTTTTTCGGCGAATGGAATATATCTCCCAGTATGGCAGAGGCGAACGGAAGCCTGTACCTCGTTACTCAAAATGGGTCCGGTAAAGTCTTCAGGTTTGATAATTTGCAATCCGCACCTACAGAAATTTTAGATGCGATGATGGGTCCATATTCTGTTCTTTCGACTTGTGGAAACACCATTTATTTTGGTACAGGTACGAATGGAAAAGTTGCTACTCTGCGGAGCATTGATGCCGTTACGAATGAAGTGAAAGAAATAATCAGCAATTCGGAGAACGGATTGTCGGCTTTCACCTGTGTAAAAGATTATCTTTATTTCCTGAAGGAAAACAGCAACAAAATCTGGCGCACCAATGGAACTGCCGAAAGCATTGTTTCTTTACCGATCAGGGTAACTAATGAAGATCAGATTTCTGCGGATGATTCACTTTTAAGTCTAAAAGAGTTTGATAACACGCTTTATTTCACCGCGCAAACCGAGACGTCAGGGATTGAACTTTATACGATTGCAACCGAATTACCTGTGTATCTGACTACAAATGAAATTTCAGGCGCCAGGCAGAACATGAAATTAGTTCTGTATCCCAATCCGGCGAGTGACTTTATTAATATCAAGTCTTCGGCAAAAATGCAGCCACAAAGCTACCGGGTATTTGATATAAGTGGGAAGCAGTTGCTGCACGGAAGTTATCAACAAAAGGAAATTGACATTTCCAGGCTATCTTCCGGCTTATATATAATTGAAGTAGTGGACGGAACAGGCACTGCCTATTCGCAGAAGTTTATAAAGAAATAATACCAAAGGAGCCTCATCAGGCTCCTTTATTATTTTCATTAAAATACTCCCACACAATCTTCCCCTTAGATTTTCCCAGAATTTCTTCCAGCGTTTCCTGCGAGGATTCCTTAACTCTTTTCACGGAGCGCAATTTCTGGAGCAGCAGTTCAATGGTCTTTTCGCCTATGCCCGGAATTTCTTCGAGTTCCGATTTAATGGTGGAATTTTTTCGTCTTGCGCGGTGGTGCTTCACCCCAAAGCGGTGGGATTCGTCGCGGACGCGTTGCAGGATTTTAAGTGTTTCCGATTTCTTATCAAGATATAAAGGCACCGAGTCTTCCGGGAAATAAATTTCTTCAAGACGCTTGGCTATACCGATGATGGTTATTTTACCATACAGCCCTAATAATTTCAAGCTTTTCACCGCTGAAGACAGTTGCCCTTTGCCTCCGTCGATAAGGATAAGCTGCGGCAGCGCATCGCCCTCCTCCAGCAGACGTTTATAACGGCGGTAAATCACTTCCTCCATCGTTTTATAGTCATCCGGACCTACGACCGTTTTCGGGTGAAAAATACGGTAATCGGCCTTGCTCGGTTTTCCGTCCTTAAACACCACGCAGGCAGAAACAGGATTGGTTCCCTGAATATTCGAGTTATCGAAACCCTCAATATGGCGCGGCTCTACCGGCATCCTGAGCAGCCGTTTCATTTCTGCCATGATTCGGTTGGTGTGACGTTCGGGGTCTACAATCTGGACCTGTTTTAATTTTTCGATGCGATATTCCTTGGCGTTCTTTTCAGAAAGCTCCACAATTCTTTTCTTGTCGCCTACTTTTGGCACAATCAGTTTCACATTGGGTATTTCTACCGACAGGTGAAACGGAACCAAAATCTCTTTCGAGTCCGACTGAAATTTGCGACGGATTTCAATCATGGCTTCCTCCAGCAAATCCTCATCAGTTTCTTCCAGCATTTTCCGGATCTCAGTAGTGTAACTCTGGATAATGCTGCCGTTCTGTATTTTAAAGTAATTCACATACGCAGCCGTTTCATCACTGGTCATCCCAAAAACATCCACATCATTAATGCTCGGATTTACCACGGTATGCTTATGCTGATAATCTTCCAGAATATCAATTTTATCTTTGAACAGTTGTGCTTTTTCAAACAGAAGGTTTTCAGCGCAGTGCTGCATTTGCGCCGTCAGATATTGTCGCGCCAGGCGGAAATCACCTTTAATAATGCCGCGGATGGCATCAATTTTTTCATCATAGCTGTCTTTGCTTTCGAGCATTTCGCAAGGACCTTCACAATTTTTTATGTGGTATTCCAGGCACACTTTGTACTTTCCTTCCGCAATGCGTTCCGGTGCCAGATTTAAATTACAGGTACGGATTTTATAAATATGACGAATGGTATCCAGCAGCACTTTTGCAGGTCGTACCTTGGCGTATGGACCGTAATATTCTGAGCCATCCTTGTATTTCGTCCGTGTTAAAAATATACGCGGAAACGCTTCATTTTTTATGACAATCCACGGGTAGGATTTATCATCTTTCAGCATCACGTTGTAAAACGGCTGATGTTCCTTGATGAGATTGTTCTCGAGCAGCAAAGCATCATATTCACTGTCGACCACAGTAGTTTCCAGCCGGAAAATTTTGGACACCATAATGCGTGTCCGGTAACCCGCCTGGTTTTTATTAAAGTATGAAAGAACCCTTTTTTTTAAGTTTTTGGCCTTTCCCACATACAGCAATTGCCCACGCTGATCATAATAACGGTAAACCCCGGGATCAGAAGGAAGTGTTTTCAACTGTAGTTGCAGATCAGAATTCATATAACAAAAATACGATAATTTAAAGGGCTGCCACAAAGCGCATCCCGAAGTTAACTAATGGTTATCAGCTAATTTCATGCAAGGAAGTATTTTGTGTTTTAAAAATTTTTAATTTTATCCGTGAATTTTAAAGCATATGTAAAGACTTTTGAATTCACAAAAAACTAAAACTACCATGAAACACTTTTTAACCGTCGTGGCAATTGCCATGGCTATGCCCTGTGCTGCACAACTCAGCTCCGGTGCGCCCGCTTCCGAAGAAAGCCTTCGGGACAAACTGCAAATTGCGGAACTGAGCCAGCAGGTAGCTTATTACAAAACGGCGCTCAATCTTTCCAAAGCGCTCCGCAGCAATACCTTTGAGGATTTGTCCATTGCCATTAAAACCGTGCGCGGCCTGCGAAAAGACGGCACCATTGTAATCGAGTTTGAGTATCAAAACACAAGCCAGCGGCAGCGTGGCAGTTTGCAGACAGAACGGGCGGTACTGGTAGATCCGCAGGGCAACCAATATCAGACGTCGCAGGTGATGCTACATACGGACGGCCGTGTGCATACGCGGGATCTTGTTCCTAAAGTACCGTACCGCGGTGGACTTATATTTCGCAAAACCGGTGTGGAGTTTCCGGTGATTCGGGCATTAATTCTGTACTTCTATCCGGAAGATAATATTTCGAACCCGCAGCCGGTCGTTTTTGAAAGTGTCCCGATTGTCTGGGAATAAATAACTTTAGTCATTCCGTGGTTTCCTCTCTGCTGTTTTTCGTATTTTTAAGGATTAAAATTTAAAATATGATTTACGGCAAAGACAGCTTCACCATTGATGATGTCCTGGCAATATTGAAAGATCCCGCCATGGGTGTGCTGGATCAGGAAGCGAAAGAGCGCATTTTGAAATCGCAGCAAAATGTTCAGCAAATCGTGGCTTCAGACCGCACGGTCTATGGTATTAACACCGGTTTTGGTCCACTCTGCGATGTAAAAATTTCGGAAGAAGAAACGGCACAGCTTCAGCATAACCTTATTATATCCCATGCAGTCGGCGTAGGTAAACCTATTAAAAAAGATTTGTCTCGTGTGATGATGATTGCGAAGATTCATGCACTGTCGCGTGGATTTAGCGGCGTTTCATTAGAAGTTATTGAGCGGTTGCTGGAAATGTTGCAGAAAGATATTATTCCTGTAGTTCCGGAACAGGGATCGGTGGGCGCTTCCGGTGACTTGGCTCCCCTGGCGCACTTGGTGCTTCCCCTACTTGGATTAGGAAAGGTGTGGCAAGGAACCGAGATTTGTGAGACCGCCGAGATGCTTCCTAAATATGGTCTGCAGCCATTAAAGCTGGGTCCTAAGGAAGGCCTGGGTTTAATTAATGGCACTCAGTTTATATTAGCACATGCAATTTTAGGCCTTGATAAATTCCGTTATTTGCTCGATGTAGCAGATCTTGCCGCTGCCATGAGTCTGGAAGCGTACCAGGGCTCAGCTTCTCCCTTTAAAAAGGAGTTGCATGAAATCCGGCCATTTGAAGGAAGTCAGCTGGTAGCAAAGAATATCCGTTCGCTGTTGGAACATTCGGAAAACTTACAGTCGCACCGCGATTGCGATCGTGTACAGGATCCTTATTCTCTGCGATGTGTACCACAGGTTCACGGAGCAAGCCGCAATGCATATACGCATTTAAAAACACTGGCTGAAACAGAATTAAACTCCGTGACAGATAATCCGATTGTTCTGAGTGCTGAAGAAAGCGTTTCCGGCGGTAATTTCCACGGACAGTTGCTTGCCCTGCCACTGGACTACGCTACACTGGCAGCTGCGGAAATAGGCAATATCTCCGACCGGAGAAGTTACTTATTGCTCGAAGGTAAATTCGGGTTGCCCAGATTGCTTACTGAAAGTTCCGGCTTAAATTCCGGTTTTATGATCCCACAATATACATCAGCGGCATTGGTGACTGAAAACAAGACTTTATGTTTCCCGGCCTCCGCAGATTCCATCCCGACGAGCCTGGGGCAGGAAGATCATGTATCGATGGGAAGTATCTCGGGACGAAAATTTAATCAGGTGTTAGATAACCTAGTAAATATTTTATCAGTCGAACTCATGTTCGCGGCACAGGGCCTGGAATTCAGAAGACCTGCCAGATGCTCTGAAGTTATTGAAAAAGCATACGCGCTCATTCGCACCATAGTACTTAAACTGGAAGACGACAGACTCATAGGAGAAGATATGACAGCGATCGCGGATTTAATAAGCCAGCGCAAATTTGAGGTAATTTAAAAAAAGGGCCTCAATTAAAAGTAAGGTACTAACCAAAATATGCGGACATCACTGTTCGCATATTTTATTTTACTCAAAATCTTTCATTTCTTCCCGAAATCCTTCCAGCTTTTTTCCTGCATGTCAATGTTATAATGCTTGGCAGCTTTCTTAATATTGGCAAAAGCCTGTTCGCGATCTTCATCTGAAACATCTTTGACCTGATCGAAGCGTGCCATGGCATTTCGGACGTGCGAAGCATCAGTCATCGGTTCTTTTTTCTGCTTCGGAAAAGCAAATACACTTTCCGGTAAATCGTTCTTTTCTGCTGTTGAAAGTTTGCCGTGTTCTTCGTGCGGCTTCCATGTTGTTTCCATAATAAGAAGAAACCAACAAAATGCGCACCAACAAAAAATTAAAAATCAGGGATAATACTGTACACCAAATAGTCAGTCCGCCATCTATGATAACAGTAACCGAAATTATCCGCGAAGATTTTATATTATAAGTTCAAAGACTCGTATAATTAGTAAAGTTGATCTGGGAAGGTCATTTGCCTTGTTCGGTGACTTCAATTGTAGATTAAGATAGTCACCATAAGGTATGACAACCTACGAGTCCCTGACCCATTTCACATCTGTGCCTGTCTATAATGCTCAGGTTTAAACCAAAAAAAGCTCATCAAAATAAATTGACGAGCTTTTGAAAAAGACTGGTCTCGTTTTACAACGAGATAAACTGGCGAACTACTCTTTGTGGAGCAATTTATAAGAGGTACTATATACCGCAACGTGCGATATGCTGTTATTTTGCGAGCTATTCATACGGCTTGTAAAGCAGCACGAAAAAGCAGCTTCGATCGTACCGCGGACTATTAAGACGCCGCTGCATTTTATCATGACCATTGTGTTCAATTAATCCGACCTTAGACAATCGCACATCGATATCCTCTTAAAGGATACAGCATAAAGAGTTCTATGCCTTCAGCCATTTCAGCTCTGTGCAAGTCTATAATGCTTAGGTTTAAACCAAAAAAAGCTCATCAAAATAAATTGATGAGCTTTTAAAAAAAAACTGGCGGCGACCTACTCTCCCGCTATTCGCAGTACCATCGGCGCTAGAGGGCTT
>DAMCFT010000007.1:0-115082 GCA_032057205.1 Kaistella sp. | reverse complement strand
ATAAAAAACAGAAATAAAAAAACCGCCTCGAAAGTTGTATCGAGACGGCTTCTTTGTTTTTTTATTCTTCGTCTTCTTCCTCATCATATTTTGCGAGTTCTTCATCGCACCATTTGAAGGCGGCTTCAACTACTTTGGTTGCTTCATCGGCAACGGTTTCTTCATCTTCGCCTTCCAGGTCATCAAACCATTCCACTTCCTCTTCCTCCACATTCAGTACAAATCGTGGATACTCGGTGTGAACTACGAATAAATCTTCAGGAAAATCTGAATTGTCGGCCAGTAAAAACTTAGGTAATTTCATAAGGATCATTTTAATACTCAAAAGTAACAAATTTTATTGATAACGATTGGTTTTAATGCTGATTTTACTCAGCACCTTATGTTTCGTCAAAGTTGAACTTAAAAGTGTGTCGGCTGGTTTTAGTGTAATATTTACATGGGGATTAACCGTACTGATTAGCTCTGCGACTTTAATTTCATCCAATTGCTCAGGATCTGTCACATAAAATTTTATTGGTTCTTTTACTAAACCTTCCTCTTTCAGATATTTAGAAATATGCGTACGGTTTTCGAGATAATTCCCACGAGAAAGCCACGTAAAGACTAGACCTGTAAGCAAGCTGAGAATTGTAATGCTGTATGTTAATTTTCCAATTTTGGCATATAACTTTTTAAAAAACAACATCCACACCGGCAGGGAAAAAGGAGCCATCAGGCGATAATCGATTGGGTTTACTGAGTAAAAGTATTGGATGAAATACGAACAAACAAAACCCGTGACAGCTATTATCAGAAAAAAGACTTCAGCTTCCTGCAGCTTACTTCTTTTAAATAAAAATAGCATCAGCAAAATTGTTAAAGCGCCTATACCATAAATTCCGTAATTTACAATTCCGCCGGCAGGATTCGCGATATGAATAAATGGATTAAAAACGGTGGTCAGCCCCTGCCAGAGCTCAGTAAGTAATTTCGAGGTGGGGTGCATGCCAATTACAAGAAAATCTTTTGTGTAGTTTTCGTCAAAATAATCAATAAAAAGAAATTTATAGAGAATAACAAAAAGCAAAGCAAATATCGATGCGAAAAAGAATGGTTTTCCCAAGGTTCTATAACGGAAAAAGCCATACAAACCACTCGCACCAATTATAAACAATGCAGGATACCGGATATTGTATAAAAGTATGAGGAGCACCGTTAAAAGCAGAAATCCATGCGTTTGCTGATATTTACCGTTTATGATTTGTGTCGCGAAAAACAGAAACAATATCACTGCAGGCAGCATCAAAGCTTCGCTCATCGTATATGAGAACAACGAAACAAAACTAAATAACCCGGATAACATTACAGTTTCACGGTGAAAGAATTTTTTTCTCCACGAAAAATACACCATAAAAAAGAAAGCCAGTAAACCGATTACTTTGCTCGCCCAAAATTCATCCAGTCCGGTAGAGGTGAAAAGCTTAATGGCAGCTGGGTAGCCCATCGGTGTTACGGTGTTATCCACCACAGGCAGGAGATGGGCCGTACGCATAAACCGAATTGAATCCGGATTGGTACGGCCTTTCTCGTTTAACAGTATTCTTGCAATCACCATCAGGAAAGTCGCAAGAACTATTAAAAGCTGAAGGTGTTTTTCTTTCAGGTTTACTGTAGGCTTTATAAGCATATCAGTTACTTAACAAACCGCGATGAAACTCTCTCCGCTTTTTTAGATTCACTGTAATCATAAAATCCTTCGCCTGATTTCACACCTAGCTTTCCGGCGGTGACCATATTGACCAAAAGCGGGTTGGGAGCGTATTTCGGATTTTTGAAACCTTCGTACATAACATTCAGAATGGCCAGGCACACATCCAGCCCAATAAAGTCTGCCAGTTGCAAAGGTCCCATCGGATGCGCCATGCCCAGCTTCATCACCGTATCAATTTCTTCCACGCCGGCCACCTCGTTATATAAAGTTTCGATGGCTTCATTAATCATCGGCATCAGAATGCGGTTTGCTACGAAGCCTGGATAGTCATTTGCTTCCACCGGAACTTTGCCCAATTGTTTACTTAAGTCGAAAATCGCGGTGAATGTTTCTTGCGAAGTGGAGTAGCCTTTGATGATTTCTACCAGTTTCATAATCGGCACCGGATTCATAAAATGCATTCCGATTACTTTTCCGGGACGGCCGGTGACCGAGGCGATTTTTGTGATAGAGATCGAAGAAGTGTTGGTCGCAAGAATGCACGACTCGGGCGCCAGTTCATCCATCTGGCGGAAGATTTTCAGTTTTAACTCCAGATTTTCCGTAGCGGCTTCCACAATCAGGTCAGCGGTTGCGCCACATTCTTTCAGATCAGTAAAAGAAGTGATGCGCTGCAAGGTTTCGCTTTTTTGTTCTTCGGTGAGGTTTCCTTTAGAAACAATACGGTCCAGATTTTTGGTGATGGTCTGGATTCCGCGGTCTAACGCTTCCTGGGAAACATCAACCAAAGAAACCTTAAATCCATTTTGTGCAAACGTATGTGCAATCCCATTTCCCATGGTGCCGGCACCGATAACTACAATATTTTTCATTTTTAAGTATTATATTTTTTTACTGTTTAGTATAAGTTTTACCCTGTTCCAGGTAAGTGTCAGTTGCTTCCGCTGTTTGAAATTTTGTTTTTAGATACTGCCTGTTGCCATTAATTCTGTTAAGAAAAACAGCAAAATGCAAATGCGGCCCACTCGAAAAGCCGGTGCTGCCGCTGTAACCGATATGCTGGCCTTTCTTCACCTGCTGTCCTTTTTTAACCTTAGAACCCTGAAGTTTCAGATGGGCATAATCCGCGAAAGTACCGTCGGAATGCATAATGACAATGCGGTTGTTGAATTTTGCACAGGAAATATTCGGGCAGCTGCGGTTGTTGTCCTGAACGACTTCGACGACCAAACCATCGCGCGCTGCAAATACTTTATCGCCCGTTTTTAAATTAAAATCAAGCGCGGCAATTCCCTGATGCGAAAAGGTACCATTGTATCCCTGATAAATCAAATGCGATCTTCCTTTTTCGAACGGCAGGTCATACACGTAGTTTTCATCGTAATCCTGCAGCAGAACATTTCCGAAGTTATATGTGTTGTTGTACGAAAACTCATTCGCGGCATTATTCACGATCGGCTTCAGCGTCGAGATAAGAAAGCGGCTGGCACCTGCTGGTATCACGACAATGTCTTTGTTGCCGAGCGTGCTGGTCAGATTCTTTAAAGTGAAATCAAACTGTGCAGAAACAGGCATGGGTTCACGATTATCCGCAAAGATGTTGATCTCACGGTCGCGCACTTCATGATAAAAGCGGATGTCCCATTTCTGTTGTGCAGCAGAACAGGAAAACCAGCAGATCAGGAAAGTGACAAGCCGCAGTTTCATTAATTATATTTTTTTGTGAAATACTGGTATACCACACTGGAAATGTCGGCAATCATTTTGGTATTGATCTCTTCTGATTCCTTGGAATCTTTTATAAATACCGCAATCGCATACACCTTTCCGCTGGGTAGCACAATAATGCCCATATCATTTTCGGCAACGGTCAAGCCTGTTTCATCTTTGCCGGAAGAACCGGTTTTATGCGCTATCTGCGTGCCGACGGGTAACAAGGCCTTTAATTTATTGGCTCCAGTGCTGGTGGCAAACATGATTTTCAAAAGTGTTTCGGTGCCGGGTTTACTCAGAATATTTCCTTTATAGAATTTGTGAAGCAGATCTGTTGCAGCTTTGGAAGTCGTGGTGTTCAGATACATGTACTTAAAGCCCTGGTGCATTAAATCTTCGTCCGCGCGGATGTACGTGTTTCGTACACCTCTGTTCTTTACATATTGGTGAACATAATCCGGTCCGCCGAGAAGATTGAGCAAATAGTCAGTGAGGTTATTGTCACTTTCGGCGACCATATAATACAGCATTTTCTCCAGTGTCAGGTACATATCACCATCGGGATACAGTTTGCGGACGGGGCTGTAGGTGTTTTCTTTTAAATCTTCTTTTGTGATCAAAAAGTCCTGCTTCAGTTGTAGCGTTCCATTGTCCACCTGATCCAACGCTGCCAGTGCAATATGAAATTTAAAAACACTCAGCATCGGCATACTGTTGCCTGCATTAAGATTGTAGGACGTACCATCCTGAAAATCCAGGACCGAAACTGCAACGGTGGCTTTTTTACCGGTCGTAATTTCTTTAATTTCCGGCAGCTGCATTTTTTTTTGCGAAAAAAGAGTTGCTGAAAATAATAAAGCCGCAAAAAACAGAGAAATCTTCTTCATTTTATCTTTTTTCAATAAGCCGCATGATTTCGAGTGCGACTTTCAGCGCTTCGGTGCCGTCTTCCAGCGAAACTTCCACTGCTTCATTTTGTTGGATGGCTTTTGCAAAACTTTCCAGTTCATCCAGAATGGCATTGTTCGGCTGAATGTCCGGATATTGGAAAATAATCTGGTTTCTTTCGCCTTCTGCATTTTCAATAATCATATCAAAATCACTTGGCTCTGCCGGCGCCGGCTGCATCCGGATGACTTCCGCTTTTTTCTCCAGGAAATCTACCGAGATATAAGCATCCTGCTGGAAGAACCGGGATTTGCGCATGGCTTTCATCGAAATGCGCGAAGTCGTAAGATTAGCCACGCAGCCGTTTTCAAATTCTATTCTTGCGTTGCAAATATCCGGTGACTTTGAAACGACACAAACGCCGCTCGCTGAAATTTGCCTGACCGGTGATTTTACCAGAGACAGCAGAATGTCCAGATCGTGGATCATTAAATCCAAAACGACCGATACATCCGTACCGCGCGGATTAAACTCCGCCAAACGGTGAATTTCAATAAACATCGGATTTTGAATATAAGACCGCGTGCCGATGAACGCTGGATTATATCTTTCCACATGTCCTACCTGTGCTTTGATTCCGTATTCCCGGCAGTATTGCATAATTTCCTGCGCCTGCTCCAAAGTCTGGGTTACCGGCTTTTCGATAAAAAAATGCTTCCTTGCATGGATGGCTTTCAGCGCATAATCATAATGATACAGCGTCGGCGTAACGATATCCACCATATCCACTTCCGAAAGCAAATCCTCGAAATCAGAAAAATACTGGTAACCAAATTCTGCCTCAAGCTTGCGGCCGTTTTGCTCATCAGCATCGTGAAACCCAATCAGCTCATATTGCTCAGATTGTTGCAACAGTTTAAGATGAATTTTACCCAGGTGGCCCGCACCTACCAATCCGGCTTTTAGCATATTCTTAAAATTTTCGGTAAAGATAAAGAATTTGCGAAAGGCCAAAAAACAGATGACTTTCAAATAACGTGTATTGCTTGTGATTTATTTATCAAAAAGTCTGCTCACGAAATGAGGTTTGTTTTATCCGCTGTCTTATCCTTACTTTTGCGCCATGCAGGATTCTTTTTTACATCGGGGCAAGCGGAAAATTCTCGTGGAATATCTACGTGAAAAAATGGGCATTCGCGATCAGCGCGTATTGGATGCAATGATGACTGTGCCGCGCCATTTGTTCCTGGAAAGTATCTTCGAGGATTATGCTTATGAAGACCGCGCGTTTCCCATCCTGTCCGGGCAAACCATTTCGCATCCTTCTACGGTGGCGGAGCAGAGCGAACTACTGGAGCTGAAAGAGAATGAAAAAGTGCTCGAAATTGGTACCGGTTGCGGCTATCAGACGGCCGTGCTGGTGGCGATGAAGGCGGTGGTGTACAGCGTGGAAAGACAAAAAGCACTGTACGATTTTTCGTTAGCAAAATTAAAAGAGCTCCGGCTGGCTCCCGACTTCCAAAGTTTCGGTGATGGCTTTGCCGGGTTGCCGCAGTTTGCGCCGTTTGATAAAATTTTGGTGACCTGCGGAGCCGAAACGCTGCCGTCTGAGTTGCTTCATCAGTTGAAAGTGGGCGGGATGATGGTGATTCCATTAGGTAAAACCGAAGAGCAAATCCTCACACGCTTCACGCGAACTTCTGAACGCGAAATTGTGCGCGAAGAATTCGGTGCTTATAAGTTTGTCCCAATGCTCAGCAATACCGATGAGTAAGCTTTTTTAAATCTGATTTTAATTCTTATCGTAATATTTCCCGACACCTTAAAAACATAGCGCTACATTCGTGATTGTGGATTATAGGTTGTATTTTTGCGTGCATTTAAACAAATTCTAAATAAGGACCGTGCACGGACGGACGAACTGAACCGTGAAGGTTCTGCCAATTTTCGTCTTGTCATGAAAAAAATTCAGGAAATTCTGATCTCCACCCGTACCATGGCAGTTCTGCTGCTGGTGTATGCGGCCGCGATGGGCTATGCCACTTTTATAGAAAATGATTACGGTACGCCAACAGCCAAAGCTTTGGTTTATGAAGCCAAATGGTTTGAGCTGGTCATGCTGCTGCTTATCTTAAACTTTATCGGCAACATCAAGCGCTACCGTTTATGGCAGCGTGAGAAATGGCCAGTTCTCGTTTTCCACCTGTCGTTTATTTTACTGTTCCTTGGTGGTGCGATCACGCGTTATATTTCTTTTGAAGGGATCATGCATATTCGCGAAGGAGAAACTTCCAATGAAATTATTACCGATAAGCATTTCCTTAAAATTCAGATTGAAGAAAAAGGAGATATCTTAAATTATCAGGACATCCCGTATCTGATGTCGCCTTTGCATAAAAACCTGAATGCCAGTTATGATTTCCACGGTAAAAAGGTAACAGTGAAAACATTGGATTATATTCAGCGAAAAAAAGACAGCATCGTGCTGGATAAAAATGGGACTGAATATCTGCACTTGGTCTCCACCGGAGAAAACGGGCGCGAGAATATTTACATCAAACCGGGTGAGAGTAAACTGATCAACGGAACCATTGTCGCATTTAACCGCGCTATAGAAGGTGCCGTGGAGTTTAATAATACCAACGGTACTTTATTAATCAAGACGCCGGTCGAAGCTGAATTTATGACCATGGCGACCCAGGCGCGTGGTAACACCAAAAAAGATGAATATGAGCCGCTGGTCCTGCGCAGTCTGTACACCATCGATCATCTTCAACTGGTGGTGCCGGAAGGCTTGGTGAAAGGAAGATTAATTGCCTACGAAGGTGACCGCAATAAAGACAAAGACGTGGCAGATAATCTGAAAGTAGAAGTCACCGGCCCGAAATCCAAGGTGATAGTAGATCTTCCTGTTGAAAAAGGAAATCCAAATGCGTTTAAACAAATCGGACTGGATGGAATGAACATTATGCTGGGCTTTGGACCAAAAGTATATACAACACCTTTTGCTTTGAAACTCGACAAATTTGTGATGGAAACCTACCCGGGTAGCTCCGCGCCAAGTGCGTATGAAAGCCACGTGCAAATTATAGACGGCGGAAAACAAACGCCTTACAAGATTTATATGAACCACGTGTTGAACCACAGCGGCTACCGTTTCTTCCAGGCAAGTTTTGACCCGGACCGAAAAGGTACCGTGCTTTCGGTAAACCATGATTTCTGGGGAACTTTAATTACCTACATTGGTTATTTCTTCCTCTTCACCGGGATGTTTGTGATCTTCTTCTGGAAAGGTACACATTTCTGGAAACTGAATAAAACACTCAAAAATGTGAGTAAAAGAAAAGTCTTACCGCTATTGGCAATGTTCTTTGCCTTACAACTTTCAGCGCAGAAAATTGAAACGCACAGTACCACGGACGGCTCGCCGCAACAAACACACTCGGCCGATGACGGTCATGATCACAGCAATGCCGCTGACCTGCTGATGGCCGAACCGACACCGCAGCCAAAGCAGCAAAATTCGCTGGCACTGCGTTCACCAAAACCAATTACGGCGACAGAAATCATTAAGCGAAATAAAGTGGACCGCGAACATGCGGATAAGTTCGGTTACCTGCTCGTTCAGAACTATGAAGGGCGAATTGTTCCGATTAATACGCAGGCGCTTGATGTATTACGTAAACTGTATAAACGCGATAACTTTAAAGATGATAAAGGCAACTTCCTGACGGCGAATCAGTGGTTCCTGTCAATCAATACGGATACGGCGAGCTGGACAATGGTTCCAATTATTAAAGTGGGAACGAAAGGCGGTGATCTTTTGCAAAAGAAAACCAAAGCCAATGAGGAAGGCTACACCACACTGATGTCGCTTTTCCCGGCGGATGAAAACGGGACGCTTCATTACGTGCTTGAGGAAGACTATCAGGCCGCTTTCCGCAAAAAGCCGGCAGAGCAGACCAATTATGATAAAGAAGTGATTGCGGTGAACGACAGAGTTCAGGCTTTTAATGAATTTTTCAGCGGCCAGTTTATGCGTATTGTCCCGGTGAAAAATGACCCGAACAGCACCTGGCATTCCTGGCTGGACCAAAACTTCGAGCCGGACATGGAATCTCAAAAGGTGATGGGGCCATACTTCTCTGAAGTGCTGGCGGCGCAGAAAAGCGGAAACTGGAGCAAGGCAGATGAGGAACTTAAAAAACTGAGCGACTACCAGCACCTTTGGGGCAAAAATGTAGTTCCGGATGAATCAAAGGTTAACCTGGAAGTGTTTATGAATAAAGTAAACATCAACTTTCAGTTGCTTAAATTTTACACCGTGATTGGTGGGCTGCTTTTGCTGCTTGGATTTATTGAATTATTTAAGCCAAGCCGGGTTCTGCATAAAGTAATCCGTGGTTTAATTTTGGTCGGCGTCGTCGGATATTTCTTCCAGTTTTTGGGACTGATCGCGCGCTGGTATATTTCGGGGCACGCACCATGGAGCAATGGGTACGAAGCCATTATCTTTATTTCCTGGGTCGGGATTACGGCCGGCTTAATCCTTTACCGAAATTCCAATGCCCTGATTCCGGCGGCCGGCTTTATGGTGGCGGTAATTATGATGGGCTTC
Organism: Kaistella sp.; assembly: GCA_032057205.1. Lineage (GTDB taxonomy): Bacteria > Bacteroidota > Bacteroidia > Flavobacteriales > Weeksellaceae > Kaistella. Next base: position 106,170 of record DAMCFT010000007.1, on the reverse strand, counting down.
GCACACGGAGGATCGGCACTGGATCCGCAGATTACGCCGCTGGTACCGGTGCTCAAATCGTACTGGCTGATTATCCACGTAGCGATTATCACGGCGAGTTATGGTTTCTTCGGACTTTCAATGGTGATTGCCATTATCGTGCTGATGTTCTACATCCTGTCTAAAAAACAAATTTTTAAACTGCACAATGATACAACCATTAAGGAACTGACTATTGTTTCGGAAATGTCCTTAACCATTGGCTTGTATGCACTGACCGTGGGAACCTTTCTCGGCGGAATCTGGGCCAATGAATCCTGGGGACGTTACTGGAGCTGGGACCCGAAAGAAACCTGGGCTTTTATTTCGGTAATGGTGTATGCCTTTGTGCTTCACATGCGCTTGGTGCCAGGCCTCAGAGGCGCTTGGGCGTTCCATACCGCGGCGCTGTTCTCTTTCAGCACGATTGTGATGACGTACTTTGGCGTTAATTATTATCTGAGCGGACTACACTCGTATGCGGCGGGAGATCCGGTACCAGTGCCGGCCTGGGTGTATATTGGTATCGCCTTTATGTTTACTTTATCTGCCGTGTCTTATGTCAGATTTAAAAAACTAAGAGCTAAATAATATTCAAAAACAGTAAACCCGAAACAGAAGCTTTCGGGTTTCTTTTTTACTGGCCATATCTCTTTTATTTTATATTAATTAAATTTGTGCTGCGGGTTAAAACTATAGAACCTGATCCTATATTTTGAGCACATTTCTGACCATTCTTGGTTTCAATTCTGCAATCCCAACCATTAACTCAGCGCCCACCGCGCAGTTTCTGGAAATGGAAGAACGCTGTTTCCTGATCGACTGCGGCGAGGGAACGCAGGTACAGCTCCGGAAAGCAAAAGCGAGATTCAGCAAGATTAATAACATTTTTATTTCACATCTCCACGGAGACCATTGTTTCGGACTGCCGGGCCTGATCGCGTCATTCAGGTTACTCGGGCGCGAAACTCCCTTGCATGTGTACGGTCCGAAAGGAATCCGGGAAATGCTGGAAACCATCTTTCGCCTGACCGAAACACACCGCGGTTTCGACGTCGTCTATCACGAACTGGAGGGCAAATCCTCTGTCAAAATTTATGAAGATAAAAGGGTAGAAGTGTACACCATTCCGCTGGATCATCGGATTTATTGCAATGGTTATCTCTTTAAAGAAAAACCCAGGGAGCGTCATCTCAACATGGAGGAAGTCCGCAAGTATCCTGAAATCGAAATCTGCGATTACCAGAATTTAAAAAACGGAAAAGACTTTACGCTGGCCGACGGGTATGTCTTGAAAAACGAAGTGCTCACCACGACACCAAAGCCTTCCATCTCGTACGCGTTCTGCAGTGACACCCGCTATTCAGAAAAAATTGTTCCCATCATCAAAGGGGTCGACGTTTTGTATCACGAAGCCACCTTTCTGCATGACCTCAAGAAAATGGCAGACTACACCGGTCACACTACCGCGCTGGAAGCAGCCCGAATAGCGAAGATAGCTCATGCTAAAAGGTTAATCCTGGGGCACTTTTCCAACAGGTATGATGATCTTTCCGTTTTCCTGGACGAGGCAAAAACGATCTTTGAAAATACAGAGTTACCGCGCGCTTTGCAGCGCCTGCAGCTATCCGCCGACTAAGATTTTATGGATTTAAAAATTCCGCCTTTACAAGATATAGACTTGTTCCGTGACTTTCTGGACGAACAGGCGGATCGTTATAATACCAGTGATTTTATTAAAGACGATCCGGTACAGATGGCGCACCGCTTTAGTTCTAAACCAGACATTGAAATTGCGGCTTTTATCACCGCGACCATTTCTTGGGGCAACCGAAAATCAATTCTGGCCGATGCTCAGAAAATTTTTGATTGGATGGGCAACGCGCCACACGATTTTATACTTAATTTTGAGGTCAGCCAGATGCAGGATTTCAGGCACCACAGCGTTCATCGGACCTTTAACCTTGAGGATTTGCAGTTCTTCGTGCAAGCCCTGCAAAAATTATATCGCCACTTGGATAGTATGGAAAGTTTGTTTTCGCCGGCGGAAAATGAACACAATTACTACCATGCCATCGAAAGATTCCGCGCGGCTTTTTTTGAAGACGAACCTGCGCACCGTGCAATAAAACACGTGAGTTCACCGTATAAAAATTCTGCTGCCAAGCGCCTGATGATGTTTCTGCGGTGGATGGTTCGCCGGGACAAACGCTGCGTGGATCTGGGACTCTGGCAAAAACTGCCTGCCGGTAAACTCTCTATTCCGCTGGATGTGCACACCGGCAACATCTCACGGCAGCTGCAAATGCTCACCCGAAAGCAGAACGACTGGAAAGCCGTGGAGGAATTAGATGAAATAATCCGGCAGTTTGATGCCGAAGATCCTGCCAAGTATGATTTTGCTTTGTTCGGTCTTGGCGTCAGCGGTGCCCTAAAAATAGAATAGTATGAAAAGCAGAGAAGAACGCGCACGCCGGCGGATGGCGCTGCTGGTCCGCATGACCGACGGAATTATGTGGTGGATTGGATCTATTCCGTCCCTGATAGCGCATTCCCTGGTTTTTATTCTGGCCTTCCTGCTGCCGATTTTCGGTTGGGTAAGTTTTGATAAAATGCTGCTGGTGCTGACCACCGTTTTATCTCTCGAGGCGATTTATCTGGCTATTTTCATTCAGATGTCCGTGAACCGGAGTAATGAAAACATTGAAGATCTGAAAGAAGACGTGGGTGAAATCCAGGAAGACATTGAGGATATTCAGGAAGACATCGAAGAAATCAGCGATGATATTGATGACATCCAGGAAGATATCGAAGATATAGCGGAGGAGGAAGACGAAGAGGACCACGGCGAACGTGCCCGCACCGTGATGCTCAAAAGCCATGTCGCTACCAATAAAACCCAGATTTCCCAGCTTAAAAATAAAATCAGCGAACTCGAGCAACTGATCGAGAAATTACAACAGGAAGAATAATTATAGGGCGCCTTGCCAGTTTTTCGTAAAACTGATAAAATCTGCCACCGAAAGTTCTTCCGCACGCTGATCCAGGAATGGATGGGACTTGAGTTCTTCCGGAATGCCCAGCACTTTCAGCGCATTGCTCAGCTTTTTTCGGCGCTGATTAAAGCCGGCTTTCACAATTTTCTTAAATAAAACTTCGTGGCCTTCCAGTCCTTCCTTTGGATTCCTGGTCAGGCGGATGACACCGGACTTTACTTTGGGCGGCGGATTGAACACGTTTTCATGAACCGTGAACAAATACTCCACATCGTACAAAGCCTGAACGAGCACCGAAAGAATTCCGTAATCTTTGGTTCGTGGTTTTGCCGCGGTGCGCTCCGCCACTTCTTTCTGAAACATGCCCACCATCTCCGGAATCTGCCCGAAATTATCGATGATTTTAAATAAAATCTGCGACGATATATTATACGGAAAATTGCCAATCACCGATAATTCACCAGTAAACTGTGCCGGAATGTCGATACGCAGGAAATCACCAACAAAATTTTCGTCACTCAGCCGCAGGTAATGTTGCTTAAGGTAGGCGATAGATTCGGTATCGATTTCAGCGAGGAAAATGTTTTGCGGTTTTTCTAAAAGATATTTTGTGAGCACACCCATGCCCGGCCCGACTTCCAGTATCTGACCCACAGACTCATGCTGCAATCCTTCCACAATTTTGCGGGCAATATTTTCATCTGTCAAAAAATGCTGCCCTAGGTGTTTCTTCGCTCGTACGCTCATAATTCTTTCACTTACTGCTGCGGCTAAACCGTTATGTTTAAAACGAACGCAACGCCCGCCGTTTAAGGTTTTTTTAACATCGTTTTTCCGCTGCCAACGGCAAAGTACGGAAGTTTTTTTCTATTTTAGCAGAAATTTTTTCATGAATGGCTAAGACGGTTGAGGATTTTAACAAAAGAAGGCTGCGCTCCAGCAATATTACCGTGGTAATCAGTATTGCGCTGGTTCTGTTTCTGCTCGGGCTGATGGGGCTGATTCTGATCAATGCCCAGAAATATTCCGATTATATTAAGGAGCAGTTGGTCGTGAACGCATATTTTGATGAAAATTATGATGCCAAAGATTCCGTGAAAATTGCCAAAAAAGAGCAGGTGGCTTTTGAAAAAATTAAAACACTGAAGCCTGTAAAGCGTGCAACCTACATCTCCCGCGAAATGGCGTCCGAAGAAGCCCGCAAGAGCATGGGAATTGAAACCGATGCTCTCTTCGAAGAGAACATTTTTCCTTCATCGGTTGAAGTAGCTTTGAAGCCAGAATATGTAGACCCGGCGCGGATTGATGAAGCGATTAAAGAAATTAAAGCCACACCCGGTATCACGGACGTGAAAAACAACAGTACGCTGATGGTGGAAGTATATAACAACCTGAACAATATCCTGAAGTGGATTCTGGCTTTCACCGTGTTGTTCCTGGTATTGGCTGTTGTACTCATTAACAACTCCATCCGTCTTAAGATTTTCTCCAAAAGGTTTATTATCAAAACCATGCAGCTGGTGGGTGCCAAGCGCAGGTTTATTTTAAAACCGTTCATCAAGGAAGCGATTATTCTGGGTGTGATAGGCGCGGTGATCGGACTGGCTGTGTTATTTGGCGCCTGGTATTATTTCATTACCGAAATTGGTACACCGTTCGCGCAGGATGACCGTCAGCTGATGTTCCTGATTGTGGGGATTTTCCTCGGCGGAATTTTGATCACCGTGATGAGTACTGTTTTTGCCACCTGGCGTTTCCTTCGCTCAAATGTGGACGACCTATATTATTCTTAAACATGAAAACGAAAAAAAATCAGGATATAAACGCGACGACGGAAAAGGTTGTTCCCACGGATAACAGCTTATTTTACTTCGGCCGCGAGAATTACAAATGGATGCTCATCGGGCTCGCTCTTATCGTGGTAGGATTTCTGCTGATGATGGGCGCTGATGCCAATACCGTGAACGGAAAGTTTGATCCCAACGCCTGGAACGAGGATATTTTTTCCATCCGCCGGATTCGTATTGCGCCTTTGCTGGTGCTCACCGGTTTTTGTGTGGAGGTGTATGCCATCCTGAAGCGTTTTCCGAGATAAGCATTTTATTTAAACATTTACGGCTGTCTGCATTACCTTCAGGCAGCTTCTTTTTTGATATTTATGGATATAGTTAAAGCAATTATTATTGCCATTATCGAGGGGCTTACCGAGTTTTTGCCGGTTTCCTCAACCGCCCACATGGGCTTTACCGCCGCGCTCATGGGCATGGAAGAAACAGAGTTCCTGAAAATGTTCCAGGTTTCCATTCAATTCGGTGCCATCCTCGCGGTTGTTTTTGCCTACTGGAAAAAGTTTCTGGATTTCAATAATTTAAAGTTTTATTTTAAGCTGGCCTACGCTGTGATTCCCGCTTTGGTGTTGGGCTATCTGTTCGATGACCACATCGAAGCGGTGCTTGGAAACCAGATTGCCATTTCGGCTGTGCTGATTGCGGGCGGGGTGGTTTTACTATTCTCCGATTCCTGGTTTAAAAACCCAGCCATCGCTGACGAAAAAGACCTGCCCGTGAAAAAAGCGGTGATCATCGGCTTTTGGCAATGCCTCGCCATGATGCCGGGCACCAGCCGTAGTGCGGCCTCCATTATCGGGGGAATGACGCAGGGACTGACCCGTAAAGCGGCGGCCGAATTTTCTTTTTTCCTGGCGGTTCCTACCATGCTGGCGGTAACTGTATATTCCATTTTCGTGAAAACCTGGGGCAAAGAAACCGGTCATCCCGCAAAAGGGTATGAAATGATTCTGGCCTCGTCGGATAATATCATCGCGTTTGTCATCGGGAATGTGGTCGCCTTTATCGTAGCGCTCATCGCCATCAAAGGGTTTATCGGCCTGCTCAATAAGTACGGTTTCAAACCGTGGGGCTGGTACCGGATCATCATCGGGGTGGTATTGCTGATTTATTTCACCGGCTTTGGCAGATAAAAATTTGTTTTTTTGGGCAGACATTTCCGCCCTCCGTTCCCGCTTTTTTTGCGCCACTTCGTTTTGCAAAAAAGAGCTCCACTCAGGTCGGGCTGCAGGTACGCACTATTTCCCTTTATTTTAAACCATGACAGCTGCCGATTTTCTGGAAGGACAGATTATTCTCCTCGATAAACCATTGGACTGGACCAGTTTTCAGGCCGTGAACAAACTTAAATACAAACTCCGGCGCGAATTTGATTTGCCGAAAAAATTTAAGATTGGGCACGCCGGCACGCTGGACCCGCGCGCTACCGGTTTGCTGATCATCTGCACCGGCAAGTTCACTAAGAAAATTCCCAAGATCCAGGATGCACCGAAAGAATACCGCGCGGAAATTAAGCTCGGCGTTCAAACCGAATCCTACGATACCGAAAAACCGGAAATTTCGCCTTGTGATATTTCGCATCTCACGCAGCGCGATATTCAGTCCGCGCTCGAAAAGTTTGTCGGCGAAATCGATCAGAAACCACCTGTTTTTTCTGCCATTAAGATTGACGGCAAACGTGCCTACGATTTAGCCAGAAAAGGAGCAGAAGTGGAAATGAAAAGCCGCAAGACCACCATTCACTATATTACCAATATTGTAGTTGAATTGCCGCTTGTCTCCTTTACGGTCGGCTGTTCCAAAGGAACGTATATCCGCAGCCTGGCACATGATATCGGTCAGGAGCTGAAAGTAGGCGCGTATCTCACTCAATTGCGCCGCACCAAAATTGGCGGGTACAGCATAGAAAATGCAAGTGCCGACCTTCTTCTGGATGACTATCAGTTTGCTCCGGAATCTTAAAATCGATCGATCTGCGCACACTTTTTTAACTTTGTTATCTAAAAACGAATTCAATTGGAACCGGTACGTCTCAACAAATACTTATCTGAACTGGGCTTTTGTTCCCGCCGCGAAGCTGATAAACTGCTGGAACAAGGCCGCATCACCGTCAATGGTCAGCGGCCTGAAATGGGTTTTAAAGTAACCGGAAAAGACGCAATTCTGGTAGACGGTAAGCCGGTGAGAAAACCGGAAAGCGACCATGTCTACATTGTTCTGAACAAACCGGTCGGCATTGTTTGCACCACAGACACGAAAAGGGAAAAGAACAATATCGTCGATTTTGTGAAACACCCCAAGCGTATATTTCCCATTGGCCGGCTGGACAAACCCAGCGAGGGACTGATTCTGCTTACCTCTGATGGGGATATTGTCAATAAAATCCTGCGTGCAAAAAACAATCATGAAAAAGAATACATCGTACGCGTGGACAAACCGATTACGGCGCAATTTCTGAAAAAAATGGGCGGCGGACTTCCCATTCTGGGCACGATGACCAACAAATGTGAAGCGGAGCAAATCGATACGCTGACCTTCCGCATTATCCTGACACAAGGACTCAACCGCCAGATTCGCCGTATGTGCGAATACCTGGGATACGAGGTGAAAAAACTGAAACGCATCCGCATTATGAACATCCATCTGGACGTACCTGTTGGCAAATGGCGCGATGTTACCGAAGCCGAAATGACAGAGCTGCTGCATTTGCTGGAGGATTCGGATAAAACGATGTAAAAATATTTACTGCCACATTGCAAAAAGATCTGCTTGATAAAGCGGATTTTTTATTATGCATTAAATAGCATTGATATGCAGGTAGTTACCAAAATCCAGTGTGAGATTGTTGCGAAGGCAAAATTACTGGAAGATGATAATAATCATATTTCAGTTTCATAATGTTTATTGTATTGCGAAACTTATAGTAAAATATTTTATGATATTGTGATATAAAGTTAAAATCATAAATTAAATAATGTATTTTTGCCGCTGATAATTATTTTAGTAGTGGAAAAAAAATTACTCTCTCTGTGGCTTGTTTTGGCCGCTTTTTTATTTAATGCACAATTGCCTGCGTTCACAGTGACGTTAACTGGAACTGCGGAAACGTGTAACGGCAACGGTTCCTTAAGCTGGGAAACAAAAAATACCACACCAGGTGCAAGCATTGTCTATCAAGTTATCAATACTGTAACTTCAGTTTCCATTGGTTCAACGTCCAATACTTTTTATAGTGGTCTGTCTGCCGGCTCGTACAAAGTAGTTGCAAAACAAAGTTTAAACGCGCAGTCCAACACGGCGGAAAGTAATGTATTTGTAATCACCGACAAACGGAAGCCGCTGAGCTTTACCGGAAATGTGGTTAGTAACGAAATATGTGGGAATGACGGAAGCTACCGCCTGTATGTCACGTCCGGTACAGAGCCATACCGTTATCAGCTGCTCGATGCAAACCAGGCCGTAATCTTAGAGCAATCCGGCGATACTTTCCAGAATTTAACAGCAGGTACTTATCAGTATCGTGTTATTGACAATTGCGGAAATGGTCAGATTGGCTCGTTTACGATTAGTAGAACACCGTCTAATTTGACGGATGTTGGTTTGTTTTCCACCTTGATCTCCTGCACGGAAATTCGAACGAGAATTAATCCTATTGGCGTAATTAAATATCCGGTAACTATTTCAGCACAGTACACAGATCCTAATACCAGTCAAGTGATGACGGTGTCACGCAGCAATATTCCCTCGAACGACTTTAACATTAATCTGCCTTTCTTTCCGGCAAAAACCAACCTCAGTGTGCAATTGACAATCACGGATGCATGTGGTGTTGTAAAATCGTTCACAAAATTGGTAGATTACACGACGACTTATAAAGTGAGTAAAGCGGCGGCGTCCTGCTCCAGTCAGGCACTGGAGTTTCGTTTTGACCAAGGAATGCAAACATCTTTCAAAGTAAGATTTACCGCTTTTCCGGCAGGCTTCGATCCGTTACAGAGTAATCCTAACCACGATACCTTCAGAACAGAACATATTTATGGCGCGCTTGGCAATAAGCCTTTGCCTGGCGGCACCTATCAGTATGAAATTGTGGACCGGTGCGGGCGCATTACGCCGGGCAGCGAAGTGATAAGCAAAACAGTTTTTGGAATTCAGAGCATTAACCAAAATGCGCAGTGCGGGACGAACCTGACATCAGTTTATTTCCAACCAGATACGGGTTTTGCAATTGCGAGCGCACAGATTACTGCAGCGCCACAGGCGTTTATCGATCAGTTTGGGCCTTTGCCTTTCGCGATTCCTGAAGCCTGGTTCTACGTGCAAAGTAGTGTTAGAAGATTTCTGCTTCAGAATATGCCTCCCGGTGATTATACCATCACGGCCATCGACAGCTGTTCCGGGGAGCAAGCTTCCTTGCAAAGAACATTTGAGGGAAATACACTACTTCCTGCACCCTCCATCACCTTAACGACACAGTGCGACGGTAAATATAAAGTGAGTTCGTTAGGCAATCCAAGCCTGCACTTGCAAAAGTATTACCCCGAGGTAGATGGATGGGGATTAACACTTGAGACTGCCAGGAAAGATGGCTCGGGAAAATTGCATACAGGCTCGAGCATAAATATAGGCAGTTCTTTAAATGATACCTGGGGACCGGGTACCTACCGGATCGTAACAGACAATTACAGAGATTCCTATTACTATTATTTGGAAAATGGCGAGCTGCAAGGTTATTATTGCGACAAAAGAGTACTGCAAACATTCACAATTGGTGCCAGCCCTACCGTGGGAGAAGCCTATGGTTTTTATTGTACCGGCGGTAACATTAATATGTACGTTAATGCACAATCGACGTCAGGTATTGCTAATTACAGCATTGTTTCCGGCAACGGTAATGATGCCACAGTAGTATTTGACAACGGCACCAATCAACTTTTCAAAAATCTGGCGCCTGGCAATTATTTCGTAAGAGTTACTGATTTATGTGGAAATTTCACGACAAAGAAAATCGCCACTTCCGAACTAGTGACACCGCAGATTACGCCCAATTATAATTGCAATACAGGTTTTCTAAGTTTAGTAACCAATAACTATTCGTTTCTTAATTATGAATGGTACAAAATCAGCGATCCCTCGAAAATTATTTCTACAAATTACTTCGCTATTCTGGACACATACGGTTCTGACAAGGCTGGTGAGTACGCAGTACGAATGAGTGCTAAAGACGGTGATATCTGTATCAATAATGTGGCAACTATTACTCTGACAGCCCAGGCGTTTACCAATCCTTCAGCAGGAACGGGCCAGATGGTCAATATCAATGCTAGTGAAGTAAATCCCGTAATTGACCTTTTCGATTACCTGACCGGTACGGTAGATACTTATGGTACATGGACGGAGATTACCCAACCATACACAAGTGGTCTGCTAACAGGTCGGTATTTTAATATTTCGAAAGCAGCACCGCGTGCCTATACCTTCAGATATGCAGTAAAGTCACCATGCGGAACCGCCACAAATTCCAGCGAAGTCACCATTATCATTTCTAAAAAATGCTATAAACTTCCGGTAACAAATGCCGGGCTGGCAGAATCTACACTATTTGGAATCACCTCACTCGGCAGAGCAGGTGCAGATGCCGATAACTGGCCGATGGTGAGAAAAGGCGGCTGGCTCGCATTGGAAAGTAATAACCTTGGATTTGTTATGAACAGAGTAGCGTTTGATCTAAACAATTTGCCGGTTGGTATTCCTGTAGCAGATTTTGTAGAAGGAATGATGGTCTACGATACCACCAATAACTGCTTAAAAATTTACAACGGTACGTACTGGTCATGCTTTACTTCTCAAGATTGCCCTGATTAATTTAAAATTGAATTCTATGACTTTTAGTAAATTATATATAATTGCTGCCACTTTTATTTCAGTTACTGCATATTCCCAGGTTGCCGTTGGAAAGAATGACACCACCAATCCATCTGTATCCCTTGAGTTCGGAACTGGTGCCAAAGGTCTCATTCTTCCTTACGTCACAGATGCTGCGCAGATGCAAAACCCCGTTCCCGGTACCATAATCATGGATGCGCAAACAGGCATCGTGCAGTACAAAACAGGAGGCAATACCTGGCAGCCGCTGAGCCTAACGGGAACTGATCTTGTCGATGGCAGGGTGTCCAACATTGGAGGAAACGTTAGCACTGCGATCCAACAAGGTAAGCCCGATGTTACAAGTTCTGCTTCTGTAATTGGAACCGCAAAAGAAAACATTCCCGGCGTTCTGATTCTTTCAGACGTGAACAAAGCGATGATTCTTCCCAAAATGGAGTCGCCGCATCTGAATATTATTTCGCCTGCGGCCGGTATGATTGCGTATGATACGAAAACAAAGCAATTAGCTGTTTTTAATGGAACTGTCTGGACTTTTTGGTCTGCGGCGGAATAGGCAACACTGTTTTTACATTATAAACCTTTGGCTCAAGCCGGAGGTTTTTTGTTTGTTGCATCATTCTTGCTGCTCTGCTGCCAAAGTAAATTTTATGAACAAAACAGTTGCAGCCATCATGCTGGCAGGATTTTTAGTAGTTGCATGTTCCAAAACGGAAACGGTGGAAACGTCCAACACCGTTCCCGAAGTAGTTTCCGATACCACTATGGCAGATTCGCTCTCCATTAATCAGCAAACTAAGGACGCCGGTGATTCGATCGTGTCGTATCATTATATTTATAAAGATAATAAGGGCCAGCAGGCGAAGGTGACTTTTAATAACAGCGATACCATTCATACCATGTCTGTGGATTACAGAGGCAAAAAATACAACCTGACGCAAACCGAAGCCTGGGCCAAAGGCGGTGACTATAAAGGCGAAGGAATCGAAGCACACAGCCAAAGCGACCAGCTTACCTTAACTGTGAACGGCGAAAAAGTAGTTTTGAACCAAGACGAAGAAATAAGATAAATTACAACGGTAAAGATATAGTCCGGTAGCACATGGCTGCCGGACTTTTTTATTTTATGGTAATCACAGCAGTATTGGCTGGTCATCTGCGAAAAACTTATATATTTACAGCCGTTGAAATTATTTACACAATAAAATAAAGAAACAGTTGTATATGAATAAAAAATTAAAACTGTGGGATGCCACCATGCTCGTGATGGGCTCCATGATCGGCAGCGGGATTTTTATTGTCAGTTCCGATATGATGCGTAACCTCGGCTCAGGATACTGGTTGCTGGCCGTGTGGGTCATCACAGGGGTTATGACGATTGCAGCTGCTTTATCTTATGGCGAGCTGGCAGCCATGTTTCCAAAGGCGGGCGGACAATATACCTACATTACCGAAGTCTTCGGGAAAATGACCGGTTTTCTCTACGGCTGGGGATTATTCGCCGTTATACAGACAGGTACAATCGCTGCCGTTGCTATGGCCTTCGGAACATTTACAGCCTATCTGATCCCGGCGCTAAACGATGCTGCACCGTTGTTCCAATCAGGTACGTTCCGGATTACCTGGATTCAGATTCTGGCGATTTTCGTTATTGTTTTACTTACTTTCATCAATACACGCGGGCTTAAAAACGGTAAAATCTTGCAGGATGTTTTCACATCTTCCAAAATTCTCGCGCTGCTGGGCATCATTATCTTTGGTGCTCTGCTGGTTTCCCAATCACAGTGGTCCGGCAATATGGCTACAGGATGGAATGCATTTTCCAATCCGGGCGTGCAGGAAGGCAATATGCTGATTCCCGGCAACTGGACTGCTATTGGCGGAACTGCTTTATTAGGAGGAATTGCCGCCGCGATGGTCGGTTCTGTATTCAGTTCGGTGGCTTGGGAAAATGTAACTTTTGTTTCCGGCGAAATAGAAAATCCAAAAAGAAATGTGGTGCGCGCAATGGTCTTCGGCACCGTCACCGTGATGATTTTATACCTGTTCGTAAACCTGGTCTATCTTCATGCACTTGACCGCGACAGTATTGCTTTTGCAGATAAAAACCGTCCGGCCGTCGCAGCTTCGGAAGTCATCTTTGGCAACATCGGAACATTAATAATGGCGGTGCTGGTGATGGTCAGCACGTTTGGTTGTATTAACGGTTTGGTGCTTGCAGGCGCGCGAGTGTTCCAAACGATGGCCAAAGATGGCCTTTTTTTTAAAGCCGCTTCAGCTGACAATACATTTCAAGTTCCCGGCCGCTCCCTGTGGATGCAATGTGGCTGGGCATGCGTGCTGGCACTTTCAGGTCAGTATGGTGACCTGCTCGATATGATTTCGTTTGTCATCGTGCTTTTTTACATGATCACTGTTTTTGGTGTGATTTATATGCGCTTTCGTGAGCCGGATCGTGAGCGCTCTTACCGGGCATGGTTATATCCGATAACCCCATTGCTGTATTTGGTTTTAGGTACAGCTTTTTGTGTGCTGCTGATTATTTTTAAACCACAATATACCTGGCCGGGCTTTCTGCTAATTTTGCTGGGACTGCCCATTTATTTCTTTATTCAGTATAAAAATAAAAGCAATCTTTCTTAAAACAAGCCTGGGTTGGCGGTTAATTTGATGCATTGGTAAGAAACAAACGTATGTCTGATCTCGTAACCATTTTGCAGTCGTCCTATTTATATGAAATTGAACTGGCGCGGACCAAACTCGCCGCTCATGAAATTCCGTCTTATATTAAAAACGAATATGTTAACAACGTGGCTGTATTTCCCATGTCTCAGAATTATTTTCTAATAGTGAATGAAAAAGATTTTGACCGGGCACAAGCCATTCTTGAAGAACATGAAGATCTGGACGAAAATGATTTTTAGGAAAATTAATGAAGCTTTCTCACCGAAAGCTTTTTTTGTGTCTTTCTCTTTAATCTAATTTGTCGCGAAAGCGGTCCGATTGTAAAGCGCCTTCAAAATGTTTATCTTTACCGAAAATTAAGAAACACATGTCCGACTGGAAAACTGTCAAAGAATACGAAGATATTACTTATAGAAAACGCGGTGGAGTAGCGCGCATTGCCATCAACCGTCCGGAGGTGCGGAATGCGTTCCGCCCAAAAACAACTTCTGAATTGTATGACGCTTTTTATCATGTTTCCGAAGATCCGTCCGTAGGCGTGGTCTTGCTTACCGGTGAGGGTCCAAGCCCGAAAGATGGTGGTCACGCTTTCTGCAGTGGCGGCGATCAGAAAGCGCGCGGACATCAGGGGTATGTGGGTGACGACGGACGTCATCGCCTGAATATTCTGGAAGTACAGCGCTTGATTCGCTTCATGCCTAAAGTAGTGATTGCTGTTGTAAACGGCTGGGCTGTGGGCGGCGGACATTCGCTGCATGTTGTCTGTGATTTAACGCTTGCCAGCCGCGAACATGCTATTTTTAAACAAACTGATGCCGACGTAACCAGTTTTGACGGCGGATATGGTTCTGCCTATCTGGCAAAAATGGTCGGCCAGAAAAAAGCCCGTGAAATATTTTTCCTGGGGCGCAATTACTCCGCGCAGGAAGCTGCTGATATGGGAATGGTAAACGCGGTAATTCCACACGCAGAACTGGAGGATACGGCTTACGAATGGGCGCAGGAAATCCTTGGAAAGTCACCAATGTCCATCCGCATGCTGAAATTCGCTATGAACCTGACCGATGATGGAATGGTGGGCCAACAGGTTTTTGCAGGTGAAGCTACGCGACTGGCTTATATGACCGATGAAGCAAAAGAAGGCCGCGATGCATTCCTCGAAAAGAGAAAGCCAAATTTTGGGGACGATAAGTGGATTTCATAAAGTCTGCAGCGTAACATTTTCTTAAGTCTTTTTTTATGATACACTGGATCAGGGCGGCTCGTTTGCGTACTTTACCGCTCTCCGTGAGCGGCATTATCATGGGTTCTTTTATTGCGCGGTGGCGAATGGTGGAAAACGGCCAGCACTGGGACTGGCGGATTTTTGCGCTGGCCTTGCTGGTAACGCTCTTATATCAGGTGCTTTCAAACTTTGCCAATGATTACGGTGACGGCGTTCGCGGTACTGATAAATTGCGGATCGAAGGGGCAGAAGTGCGTGCTGTGGCAGCCGGCCATATCACCTCGGCACAGATGCGAAACGGTGTCATTCTGTTCGCCTTGCTTTCTCTTCTGGCTACAGTTCTCTTGTTGTACTACGCGTTTTTAAAGGATGAACTGCTGCAGGATTTTCTGTTGTTTGTAGGTCTTGGTTTTTTATCCATTCTTGCTTCGGTTGGTTACACGGTCGGGAAAAAACCGTATGGATATTTTGGTTTAGGTGATATTATGGTTTTTTTGTTTTTCGGTCTGGTCTCCGTTTGCGGCAGTTATTACTTATTTACCAAATCATTGCCGGCAGATATCTTTTTACCGGCCACAGCAATCGGAATGTGCAGTGCAGCGGTCCTGAACCTGAACAATATGCGCGATATTGAAAATGATGCGCTGAGCGGTAAACGAACTTTGGCGCTTCGGCTCGGATTTAAAAATGCGATGATTTATGAGGTGATTTTGCTTCAGCTGCCGGTCTTATTGGTGCTGGTCTTTATGCTTAAAAATGAGCTGCATATTATGCGGCATTATTACGCCTTCATATTTTTTATACTGGTGATCCCTTTTACATCTTTAAGAAGAAATATTCTTAAAACAAAAGAACCAAGGCTGCTGGATCCATTCCTGAAACAGGTCGGAATTCTTACCTTAGTACTCAGCCTTCTGGTTGCCTTCGGACTTAACTATTTTACTTATGATTAACATGGAAAACATAAACGAACATACTTTGCAATTTCAGTTTTTAGGACAAAATTGTTTTTTAATTACATATAAAAACATCAATATTCTGACGGATCCTTTCTACAATATGCAGTTGGAAAAGTCATCTTTTGATATCACAAAAGAAAAGATTGATTATATTTTGATTACCCATGCGCACGCTGACCACACAGCCGATGTACAGGAGGTTCTGGAACATCATCCGGAAGCAACCCTGATCGGTCAGCCGGAAGTTTGTGCTTACTTCAGTCACGAAAAGTTTGTTGATCTGAATTTTGGCGGTTCCTGTTTGATGGATGGTTTGAAAATATCAATGGTGCCTGCCAGCCACACCAGTTCTTTCCCGGATGGGCGTTATGGTGGCGAGCCGGCGGGTTATGTTCTGTCCTCGGGGGATCATCACATTTATTTTGCGGGCGACACCGGCATTATGTCGGATATGGCTTTGCTTCCGCAACTTTTCGGAAATATTGCAGCGGCTGTATTACCGGTTGGCGGGCATTACACCATGGATGCTTCCCAGGCTGCTTTTGCGGCGGCAGAACTAATTAAAACGCAAAAGGTGGTGGGTTGTCATTTCGATACGTTCCCGCCGATCAGCATTGATCACGGCGAAGCGCTGGAGGCATTCAACCAACGAAACATCGAATGCATTCTGCCGGCAGTTGGTCAGATCATTCAGCTTTAAATAAAAAGTGAAATCAGCGGATAAAGTACTTAAAATGAGTGAAGTAAAGGTAAATAAAAGGCTTGCCGACAAGGCACAAAAAATGGCAAGCTACCTAAATCACACCGCTACAACCGATTACCTTTGCTGCGTTCCCACCCTGGAGGATTCTCAGGAGCTGGTTGTTTAGGACTTGCCGCTGCAAATATAAGACTTTAATTTATAATTCAAAATCATAAACTTGAAAAACAAAAATTCCCGCGCTGGAGCGGTTAGTATTTACACCGTCGCTTTCGGACTTTTTATCGCAACGCTTGTGCTGTTTCTGGGGATGTATTTCTTCGGAATGAATACCGAATATTTTAGTAACTCCTTGCTGGTTAACGCTTTCGTTATGCCGGCGGT
The DNA here is from genome assembly GCA_032057205.1 of Kaistella sp. GTDB lineage: Bacteria > Bacteroidota > Bacteroidia > Flavobacteriales > Weeksellaceae > Kaistella. The sequence continues at coordinate 89,470 of DAMCFT010000007.1, read as the reverse complement.
CTATCTGGCCGGTGCCTTTATTTCCGTTAATTCCTACAAAAAAGTTACCGGTCCGATGGGTTTCCGTGAAGTTTTCGGTCGTGCCTTTAAACCCATGTTTCTTGGCGGCTTCATGTCCATCCTTTTTATTTTTGCCTTTCTGAATTATGCAGATCCCGCAGCCAAGGACTTGTTGAACTACCAGTATATCGAGCGTCAGAAAAGCGAACTCGATGCGGAATATAAAAAAGCGCGTGAGTTTATGAAAGATCCTGAAGAAATTAAAGAACTTGACCAGAACTACCAAGCACGTAAAAAAAGTTTTGCGCCGGAACTCGTGAAGGATAAAAACATGTTCAGCTTCAGACAGTTCACATATTACTTCGGAGCGATTATGATTTTTTATGTAATCTTATCCACCTTTTTCGCCAGTTTCTTTCGTTCGCGAACGATGATATAATAACGCTTTACGACCAGGCACCGCTTAAAAATCTTACATTTGTGCAACGCAAAATCAGCTGAATGAATTTATCTATTGTCATCCCCTTACTCAACGAAGAAGAATCCCTGGAAGAACTTTTTTCCCGGATAGATAGAGTTTGTGCCGCGCACGACCTTTCGTATGAAATCTGGTTTGTGGATGATGGCAGCACCGATTTATCCTGGAGTATCATCGAAAACCTGAAGGTGCAGTATCCGCAGATTCATGCGATCCGTTTCTCCCGTAATTATGGGAAATCCCAGGCACTGCATGCGGCCTTTTCGCGCGTGAAAGGGGAGGTAATTATTACCATGGATGCCGATCTTCAGGATTTTCCCGAGGAAATACCGGAACTGTATGATATGGTGAAGAACGACGGATATGATATTGTTTCCGGCTGGAAGAAAAAAAGGTTTGACAATGTAATGACCAAAAATATGCCCTCGAAACTGTTCAATGCCGCCGCACGAAAGGTTTCAGGCGTTTCATTACATGATTTCAATTGTGGTCTGAAAGCCTATCGTCGTCAGGTCGTCAAAACAGTGGATGTGTATGGAGATATGCACCGCTATATTCCGGTATTAGCGGCTAATGCCGGCTTCCGCAAAATCACCGAAAAGCCGGTGCAGCATCAGGCGCGGCCGTATGGTGTTTCGAAATTTGGCACAGAGCGCTTTGTACGTGGCTTTCTTGATCTGGTTACTTTATGGTTTATCAGCCGTTTTGGCGGTCGCCCGATGCACTTTTTCGGTGCCGGCGGAACCGTGATGTTCATTATTGGCTTCTTGGCTGCGCTTGGGCTCGGGATTTCAAAACTAATCGACGTTTCGCGCGGCGTATATGGCCACCTGATTACCAACAACGCATGGTTCTTCATTGCGCTGACCATGATGATATTAGGTTCCTTGTTTTTTATTGCAGGTTTCCTGGGCGAAATGATTATCCGTTCTACCAGGCCGCATCAGAACTATCATATTGAAGAAGAAATTTAATGGGATATTTCGGCAACACAGTACCACTGAAAAGAATTTCGGCAGTCGCGCTCCTGGCTGGTCTGCTGGCTGTTTCCTGTGGCAAACTGCAGCCAAAAGGCGACATTGTCAGCAAAGATATCAAGGTTGAAGATTTTACCAAGATTGAACTCAGCGGCCAGTTTCGTGCTTTTTATGCGAAGGCAGACAGTTCCTTTATTAATATAGAAACGTATGAAAACCTTGCTGGTAATATTAAATTAAGTTCTAAAGACAATATATTACGCATTACCGAAAAACGAGTTCCTGCCGCCGTTGACTTTTATAATATCACGATTTACTCCCGTAATGAACCGACTGCAGTGACACTTGCACAAAACGTCGAGCTCAATATTTCCAGTGAAATTAAGGCAGACCGGTTCGATTTAACCATTACCGATAATGCTAAGTTCATTGGTTCCGTGCGGTCGCGCATGTCTGCGGTAACCATGAATAAAAAAGCGCGGGCCAACTTTTTGGGCGTATCTAAAAAGGCAGATATAAAACTGTCTGACACGGCAAGCATTATTGCACCCTACTGGCAAATCAAAACCGCAAATGTACTGGTAAAAAACGGTTCTTATGGCGAGCTACAGGTGCAGGATAGTTTGAAAGGCAAAGTGGAAAATACAGCAAAGCTGGTCTATTATGAAGAGCCGGTGCAGGCATTAAGCATCGAACGTACTTCAACCGTGCAGCATGAAAATATCGAGGAGCTGAAACTTCCTTAATTTTAAATAAAAAAATAACGATATGACAACTTTGGAAAAAGCCAATCTCTGGCTGACAGATACTTTCGACGACGAAACTAAGGACGTAATTCGTGAATGGATTGCCGCTGAATCTGATGAACTGGAAGATTCCTTCTACCGCGAACTGGAATTCGGAACCGGTGGCATGCGCGGTGTGATGGGTGTGGGGACCAACCGGCTGAATCGTTATACGCTGGGACGTGCCACGCAGGGCCTTGCCAACTATCTTCATCAGCAATTTCCCGGTGAGGAAATTAAAGTGGCGATCGCTTATGATGTGCGAAATAACTCGAAAGAGTTTGGCAAAATGTGCGCTGATGTTCTGACTGCCAACGGAATAAAAGTACTGCTTTTCAAACAGCATCGTCCAACGCCGGAACTGTCTTTCACCGTTCGTGATAAAAAGTGCAATGCGGGTATTGTTTTAACCGCTTCACATAATCCACCGGAATATAACGGCTATAAAGTATATTGGGATGACGGTGCGCAAATCGTAACGCCACATGATGAGGCTATCATCAGAGAAGTGTATTCCGTAAATTTCGAAGATATTAAGTTTCAGGGTAATGATGCGCTGATCGAATGGATCGGCGAGGAGCAGGACGATCGTTACATCGATGCCTGCATGGAGCACTCACTCTATCAGAACACCGGTCGCGATAATCTTAATATTGTTTTTACCAGCATCCACGGTACTACCTATACCACGATTCCTAAAGCACTAGAAAAAGCAGGATTTAAAAAAGTGGATTTTGTCCGCGAGCAAATGATTCCCAGCGGAAATTTCCCAACTGTAGAATCCCCGAATCCGGAAGAACCGGCAGCCCTGGAAATGGCGCTAGACCTTGCAAGAATTACCAATGGTGACATTGTAATCGGAACAGACCCGGACGGCGACCGTTTGGGTATTGCCGTGCGCAACCTGAACGGAGAAATGCAATTGCTCAATGGAAACCAGACCAATACCATCCTGACCTATTATATTCTGCAACAATGGGAAAAGGCAGGTCGGATTACAGGTAAGGAATTTATCGGTTCCACAATTGTGACCTCAGACATCTTCTATGATATTGCTAAAAAGTTTGGGGTAGACTGCAAAGTGGGGCTGACCGGCTTTAAGTGGATCGGTAAAATGATTCGTGATTTTGAAGGCAAAGAAAAATTCATCTGCGGTGGCGAAGAGAGTTTCGGATTTATGACCGGTGACTTCGTTCGCGACAAGGATTCCTGCGGTTCGATTCTCTTGGCGTGTGAAATTGCCGCGTGGTGCAAAGCCAATGGCAGCAGTATGTTTGAATATATGATTGAGATTTATAAGGATCTTGGCTTGTATTATGAAGGCCTGGTGAATGTGGTTCGAAAGGGAAGAACCGGTGCCGAAGAAATAGTGCAGATGATGAAAAACTTCCGCGAAAATCCACCACAGATGATTGCCGGATCAAAAGTCGCGACTGTCCAGGATTATCTGCTCCAAACCGAAAAGAATGTCATGACAGGCGAAGAGAAACCCGCGGCCGACATTGCGAAGTCCAACGTACTGATTTACTATACCGAGGACGGAACCAAGGTGTGCGTGCGCCCCTCCGGTACGGAACCGAAGATTAAATTTTATGTTTCGGTGCAGGATTCCATCAGCGATAAGAGCGAATACGAGGAAAAAACAGCTCAACTGATGCAGCGCATTGATCAGGTAAAACAAGACCTGAATATTTAAAACTGTAAAAAAAGAGCTGAGAAATTCAGCTCTTTTCTTTTTAATCTGTAATTTTGAAAGGCAGTCCGCTTTTCCCGCGGCTAAAACTATAGTTTTATGAAAATCTCACACGTCGCCGAAAATTTAATTGGCTCCGAAATTATTAAAATTGCCGGGCAGGTAAATGCTCAGAAAGCTGCCGGTGCTGAAATCGCCAACTTAACCATTGGCGACCTGAATTCAGAAATCTATCCGATTCCGGAACTTCTGAAGGAAGAGATTAAGAAAGCGTATGATCACAATTTAACCAATTATCCGCCTGCTCCGGGTTTGTTATCTTTAAGAACAGCCATCGCTGATGATTTGCTGAACAGATGGAATCAGGAATACGCCGTCGATGAGATTTTGGTTTCGGCCGGCTCGCGGCCTTTAATTTACGGTGTTTATAAAGCAATTGTGGACCCGGGCGAAAAAGTGATTTATCCGGTACCAAGCTGGAACAATAACCATTATGCGTATTTGTCTTCGGCCGATGCTATTGAGATTCCGACCACAGCCGAACATAATTTCCTGCCTACTGCCGAAGAACTGCAGCCACATGTTGAAAATGCTGTTTTACTTGCACTGTGTTCACCCTTAAATCCGACCGGTACTTTATTTACTCGTGAACAACTGAGTGAGATCTGTGAACTTGTTATCGCCGAAAATAAACGTCGTGGCCCCGATGAGAAGCCGCTTTATATATTATACGATCAGATTTATGCGTTACTGACTTTCGGGCCGGAGCATTTCAATCCGGTAATGTTGTATCCGGAATTGCGTGATTACACCATTATGATTGATGGCACTTCTAAATGTTTTGCCGCGACAGGCGTACGGGTCGGCTGGAGTTTCGGCCCGAAACATGTCATCTCAAAAATGACAGAATTACTCGGTCACGTGGGCGCCTGGGCACCAAAACCGGAACAGCATGCGGTAGGTGTTTTGCTAAATCATCCGGATGAAGTAAACCTTTACCTTCATCATTATAAAAACCGTCTTAATAATAGTTTACAGTATTTACATCAAGCAGTACAGCAACTGAAAAATGAAGATTTAAAAGTAGACAGCATTGAGCCGATGGGTGCTTTATATCTGACTATAAAACTTGATTATATCGGCCAGACCACAGCGGAAGGCGATATGATTAAAAACTCAACTGCACTGGTAAGTTACCTTATTGACAAGGCCGGTGTAGCCCTGGTTCCTTTCTCTGCTTTCGGCACTGGGCCGGAGGCGCCGTGGTTCCGTGCTTCCGTTGGTGCCGTTTCGCTCGAAGAATTGCAGGCGATGGTTCCGCGCCTTCGCAACGCCCTCACTCAACTTTCTTAATGATATTGAATGAAAATTATTGCCGTTATCCCCGCCCGCTATGAAGCCAGCCGTTTTCCGGGCAAACTCATGGAAATGCTGGGCGATCACACCGTGATCAGTACGACCTATAAAAACGTAGTAGAAACCGGATTGTTCGCTGAAGTATTTGTGGCTACCGATTCGGATATTATTTTTAATGAAATCATTGCAGCGGGCGGAAAAGCCATCAGAACGGGCACGCATGAAACCGGCAGTGACCGGATCGCGGAAGCCGTTCGGGACGTGGAGTGTGACATTGTAGTCAATGTGCAGGGTGATGAACCTTTTTTGAAAACGGAACCGCTGCACCAGTTAATTTCAGTTTTTCAGGACGACAAGGACGAGCAAATATCTTTAGCCTCATTAAAAATCAAACTGTCCGATCGTGAAGAAATCGAAAGCCCGAATAATGTAAAGGTCATCACAGATCAGTTCAACTTTGCCTTGTATTTCAGCCGCTCTGTGATTCCGTTTGCGCGTGAAGAGGGAATTGTTATTAATTACTATAAACACGTGGGTGTGTATGCTTTCCGGAAAAAAGCACTGCTTGCTTTTGCTGAAATGCCACAACGTCCATTGGAACAGGCGGAGAAAATCGAGTGCTTGCGTTACCTTGAGTACGGCATGAAAATCAAGATGGTAGAAACCGATTTTGTGGGCGTGGGCATCGATGTGCCGGCTGATCTGGAAAAGGCGCGTACGTTAATAAAATCTTAAATAGAAGGCTTTCTTCCGTAAAAATGATATATTTGAAAACTGTTTTTCGCATAGAGCGGTTGCACTGATTTTTTTAGAGATGCAAATGCGGCGGAACTGTAGTTTAAAGAATGAAAAAGATTTTTTTACTCCTTTCCTTTGTCTTCGGAAGTTTTTGCCTTGCGCAAACGGCAAAGGAAATTATCGACAATAATATCGAACTGTCCGGCGGACTGACCAATTGGAAACTTTTAAACTCTGTCATGCTTCAGGGCAAAGTAACACTGGGAATCAATGATGAATATCCGATTAAAATTTACCAGCAGCGGCCGAATCTTACCAAGACGGTAATCACCATTGATAAAAAAGAAACCGCGATTGAAGGGTATGACGGAAACAAAGGCTATGCGATGAATTACGCGGCTAATAAGCTCCAGGAATACCCGAACTACACGCCGGAAAACTTTGATAATGATTTTATCGACTGGGAAAGCAAAGGCTTTACAGCCAAGTATCTGGGTAAAGAAAAAATCGGCGATACGTATTGCCACAAGGTAGAACTGGTTAAAAATGTAAACAAAACCCTGTACTATTTCGACAGCAAAACCTACATGCTGGCCCGCGAGGTTAAAAAAGATGAAACGATTTCTTATTCTGATTACCGAAAGGTCGGCAGTTTGCTGATGCCTTTCCGCCTGGAAGCCTCCACACCGAAAAAGGACAGCGATTACGTGATGATTTTTTCAAAAATTGAAACCAATAAAGTCTTCCCAGCGAATACTTTTAAATTTTAAACACATGAAAAGAGGATTTATACTTGTTTTGACAGCAGCGACCCTGCTTGTTAGTTGTAAAAATTCAACCAAAGAAAATTCACCTGTGAAAATTACGGAACAGAAAATGAAAACAATCTACGATTACCGCGTAGAAGGCCTGGAAGGCGACGAAATTAATTTTGCGGATTTTAAAGGAAAGAAAATCCTGATTGTGAACACTGCCTCTGAATGTGGTTTTACGCCACAATATGCGGACCTCGAAAAGCTATCGAAGGAATATGCTGATAAGCTGGTGGTGGTCGGTTTTCCTGCCAATAACTTCGGCGGTCAGGAACCTGGCTCCAACGAGCAGATCGGAGAATTCTGCCAGAAGAATTACGGCGTAACCTTCCCGATGGCGGCGAAGGTTTCAGTGAAAGGAGACGATATTGCGCCCATCTTTCAGTTTCTGACAGAAAAGCAGCTGAATGGTGTGAAGAATACGGCTATCCTGTGGAACTTCACCAAATTCTTAATCGACGAAAACGGGCACCTGATTGATTCTTATATCAGCACGACCAAACCTACAAGTGAATCTATCACGAAATATTTAAAGTAATTTACTTTAAGCCAAAAAAAATAGTTTAACTGCCGACGTTAAACTATTTTTTTTTCAATTACTATTACTGATATCGTTTGTGTTCTTTCTGTTTGCTGAATCGCTTGAACAGCGGCTTAATGAGTGCACGGTACTTTTCGATATCAAAGAGTTGCGAATCAGTCAAAGCTTTATACGTCAGCCAAAGACTGAAAGGGAAGAGCACCAGGTTCGGCAACCACGCGGCCAGATAAGGATCCATGCCACCGGCCCACGCGATGTTTTCAGCGGTCAGGTTAAGCAGGTAAAAAAGAATAAAGATAACGATGGCAATCACCACCGGCAGGCCCAGTCCGCCTTTTCGGATGATGGACCCCAGGCTGCCGCCAATCAAAAAGAAGATGACGCAGGTTACCGAAAACGATACGATGCGCTGCTGGCTCATTACCACGCGGCTGAAGTAAGCATGCAAATCTTTTATCTGACTGTTTTTTGATTCTACGGCATTGCGCAGACTTTCCACTTTATTGTACGCCTGATAATAGGCCCGGTTCTTCTGGTCTTTTTTTAAAGCGTCAATACTAACTTTCGGTTTTTCAACTGTTTTGGGCTTTTTCGTCTGGTCAGCAAAATTGGCGTAGGTGTTTGTCTGGCTCGCAAGTTCATAGGAAATGTTTCCTACAATATCATTATTGCTTTTGCGGGTTTCTTTGATCGTGGTATTTAATTCAATGATGTTTTGGAAAGCGTAATTATCCGTAATTTTTTCAGATTCTATGGCTTTATCAATGATTTCTGAGATATTGAAATGGTTGACGAGGGTATCAAATTTAATGGCCTGATCAGGTTGCTTAATGCGCGCCGAATAATCCTTCCCGCTTTGGTATTCCTCGTAGATGTGGCCCTTATATAAAATCAATTTCAGAAAGTTCGGATTTTCTGCCTGCACGAACTTTCCGCGCTCTGCGATGATGGTCTGCTGATCATCAAAATAATTACCCATTTTGTGGATAAAAACACCTTTCAGGTTTTCACCATTTTCACCGGAAATCTCGTCAAACTTGACACTGTACTGCGGAATCTGCTGGATGAACTGCCCGGGTGTAAAATTCAGCGCTGGTTTGGTCGCCGCAATATTGTACAGCATATTTTTCGCCTTGCGCTGAAAATCAGGCACTATATTATTTGAAAAGAAAAACAGCCAGACTGATAATAAAAAGGTGGTTAAAAACAAGGGTAGCATCACACGCGTCAGTGAAATGCCCGCAGCTTTCATTGCTGCGAGTTCATACCGCTCGCCGAAGTCCCCAAAAGTCATAATCGCCGACAATAGGATGGTAAGCGGCAATACCAGCTGCACCACCGTGACAGATAGATAGGAAAGCAGCTTCAGAATCTCCCAGTAACTTAAGCCTTTACCCGTAAATTGAGACAGCTGAATCCAGACAATATTCACCACGAAGATGAAAAAGAGCACGCTGAATATAAAAGCGAACGGCCCGAAGAAAGTCTTGATAACGTATTTATCCAGCTTTTTTATCATACGCAAATGTACCAAAAAAGCCGCATTATCAGAGATGCGGCTTTTGGTTTATAAATGAATTAAATTCTAAATTTCTGTGATGAGATAATCACCGTATTTGCTTTTGTCAAAGCTGAACATGGAACTGTTCAGTTTTTGATTCTCACGGTAATCACTGATAGCAATAACAGAAAGAGACCCGTCCTTGCCATACTGTTCAATTTTTAGGAGTTGTTTCTTCGGTCCGTTCACGAAAATCTTTACTTCTTTAATTCCATTATTTGTTGTTGGTGAAAGGTGGATGTAGTCAGCTAATACGCCGTTTACTTTTACCTTGCCGGCATATTTTACATTATATCCTTTCTTGTATTCGTCAATGTAATTTAATGGAGAAAACATTTGTTCCGTGCCGGTTGGCTTTGCAATGGTGATTTCCTGATCTTCTGCAGATATATTGTAAATTTTATTTCCGTCGTACACCTGCTCGGTACCCATAATTTTCAGACGGTACTTATCCTTCGCGGCATAAAATATTCCTGTTTCCGTTTTGGAAATATTTTTGCCGTTTCCGGTTCCGTACGAAAATTTAAAGTACACATTATCTTTGCTCTTATATTGACTGGCAACGCCGTCTAAAATATTTTTCGCCTTGGGATCTACTTTCTGCGCAGATAAACTGATGGCCGCAAAAAATGCCAATACCAGCGAACATTTCAAAATAAAGTTTTTCATCTCTGTAATTTAAAGGTTGGATAGGGTAGGAGGGGTAAAGTTAAACCCCTGTTTAAAATCCAACATTATTTGCGCAATTCTTCCAAAAACTGTTCCAAAGAATTGAGGTCTGAGATCTGTACTTCGCGCGCTTTTGCGCCATTAAAACCGCCAACAATACCGCTTGCTTCCAGCTGATCCATGATACGGCCGGCGCGGTTGTAACCTAATTTCAGCTGGCGCTGCAACATGGAGGTGGAACCTTGCTGTGTGGAAACGATGATGCGCGCGGCATCTTCGAACAGAGCGTCTTTTTCATTGGGGTCGAAAGCGGCAGTGCCCGACGTGCTTTCCTCATTTTCCACTTCGGGCAGCATGAAGGCAGTTGCATACCCTTTTTGTTCACCAATATATTCCGCAATTTTTTCAACTTCCGGTGTATCGACGAAAGCGCATTGTAAACGCAGAATTTCATTTCCATTAAAATAAAGCATATCGCCTTTTCCGATGAGCTGATCAGCGCCCGGTGAGTCAAGAATCGTTCGTGAGTCCACACTGGAAATTACCCTGAATGCTGCCCGCGCCGGGAAGTTGGCTTTGATCATACCCGTAATCACATTCACCGACGGACGCTGGGTTGCCACAATCAGGTGAATTCCCACCGCTCTGGCCAGCTGCGCAAGCCGCGCAATCGGAAGTTCCACTTCTTTACCGGCGGTCATAATGAGGTCCGCAAATTCGTCTACCACCAAAACAATGTATGGCAGATAACGATGGCCGTTCTCCGGGTTTAGTTTCCTTTCTGCGAACTTGCGGTTGTATTCTTTCAGGTTTTTGCAGAAAGCGTTTTTCAGCAGGTCATAACGGTTATCCATTTCCTTGCACAGGGAATTCAAAGTGTTGATGACTTTGTGCGTATCCGTAATAATTGCATCCTCGCTGTCAGGCAGTTTGGCCAGGTAATGGCGCTCTATTTTGGAATACAGGGAGAGTTCAACTTTTTTGGGGTCCACCATCACAAACTTCAGTTCGCTCGGGTGTTTTTTGTACAGCAGCGAAGTTAAGATCGCATTAATCCCAACCGACTTACCCTGTCCGGTAGCTCCTGCCATCAGTAAGTGTGGCATCTTGGCCAGGTCGCCCATGAAGATTTCATTCGAAATGGTCTTACCGAAAACTACCGGCAGATCCATATCCGTATTCTGGAATTTCTGTGAAGCAATCACGCTGCGCATGGAAACCATGGAAGGTTTTTTCCGGGGTACTTCGATACCGATGGTCCCTTTGCCGGGCATTGGCGCAATAATCCGAATGCCGAGCGCGGACAGGTTGAGCGCGATATCGTCCTGTAGTTTTTTAATGGAAGCAACACGGATGCCCGCTTCGGGCACGATTTCATACAGTGTGACAGTCGGTCCGATGGTCGCTTTAATTTCCGCAATTCCAACATTAAAGTTTTTAAGCAGACCGACGATTTTATTTTTGTTTTCCTCTAATTCTTCTTTATTTACCTGAATTTCTTCGTTTCCGTAATCTTTCAGTAAATCGATGGTCGGCATCTGAAATTTGGCCAAATCCAGCTTATGGTCATATAAACCGTGCTTATCTACCAGTTGTTCCGAACGGGACGCCGGCTCATCCGTACTGATTTCCGGTTGCGGAGCCACTTCAACCTGCAGCGCGATATCATCTTCCGCGGACATTGTTATAGTTCCCGCAGAAGCCGGATGTGTTTTTGCAGCGGCGGGCGCAGCTGTTGCCGGTATCAGATCCAGTGAAATCGGAGCAGCAGTTTCTTCTGTTTCAAAAGAGGTTTTGTTGGGCGTAACAATCGGCGCGATGACCGGCTCTTCTTTATCAATTTTTTTAATTTCTTCCTCTGCTTCCTGTGGTGAGCTTTCCATCAACTCTTCCTCGAGCTCATCATCAGCCTCAAAATTCTCTGACGATTTTGGCAGCATTTCTTTCACGCGTCCCACCGTTTTATCATTAAGGTTATGCACGCCACGACGAATACTGGAAGGACTTAAATTAAATTCTAATATAAAGTACAAACCGATTCCCGCCACAATAACCAGCCAGAGTCCGGCAATCCCGATAACCGAATTCAGGAAATCCATGATCTGATAGCCATACACGCCGCTCAGCACGCCTTCACCGGAAGTAACAGCGCCCATGAAAATCGGCAGCCAGCAGATGAAAAACAAGGAATGACCGATGGTTTTCCACGGTTTGAAATAATTCTTTTTTAATATAATCAGTCCCGCCACGAAAAAAAGAAAGGCCAGAATGAACGCCGCGATTCCCAGACTTTCGAAAATGAAAATGTTTCCCAGCCAGTCACCGATTTTGCCAAAAATGTTAGAGGAAACAATGCTGCGGTCCAGCATGGTGCCGGCCTGGCTCTGATCCGCTTTCCAGTTCATCAGGTAGGACACAAAGGAAAGCGTGCCGACTACCGCCAGCAGGATAAAAAGTATCCCGAAAAATATCCGGGGTTTCGATAAAATTCTGTTGTTTTCTACTGCCTTCGAACCGGTCTTCTTGCTTCCTTTTTCCATAATATCAATGTGCGCAAATTTAATAATAAATTTTTTGGATTGCGCCCGTTTCGAGGTCACGTATTACGGTAGAAAAACGGTTTTTTTATTTTAATTTAAAGACGGACTACCTCGTGTATTATGGCTTAATAACCTGAGGCATCGCATCATCGATGGATTGTGATGACTGCATCTCTGTGCGTTGCTGCACCTTCTCGGCCAGTTTTTGATAATATTCTTTCAGTTTATCGAGTTCGCATTCATCCAGGTCTTCAATGTCCACCAGGCGGTTACTTGCCCGGCGGCTGGCTGCGATCAGTTCATTTAGTTTTATCTGGATTGCCTTGGAATCTTTGTTTTGCGCTTTTTGAATCAGGAAAACCATCAGGAATGTAATGATGGTCGTTCCGGTATTGATGATGAGCTGCCACGTTTCCGAATAGTTGAAAAAGGGGCCGCTGCCCGCCCAGATCAGTACAATAATAAGAGCGGCGGAAAAAGCCCAGGAAGTTCCGGTAAACGATGATGCTGCATTGGAGCATCGTTCGAAGAAATTACTTTTAGGTGTCATGTTGTTGTCGTTTTTTTTGCAAAAGAAAAAACTTTGCCATTGTGTTCCTTTGCAGATACTTCTTCTATTGTGTTTTATTGTTGTTAATAATGAAAACAAGGCGCGGAATTTGTTTAAGCCTTCATCTTTTGAGGGTACTATTAAAACATTAAAAATAAATACAGATGAAACGAGACGGACAAAACAGAAGTTTATGGCAAACGGTTGATATGCCCGAATTTTTTGTAGAAAATTCTTCAGAAAAATATGATGTAATCATTGCAGGTGCCGGCATCACCGGCCTGACGCTGGGTTACATTTCACAGAAAGCCGGAAAAAAATGCCTGATTATCGAAGCTGAAAATATTGGTTTTGGAACAACGGGCGGTACCACTGCCCATATCAATACATTTTTTGATGCGCAATATGATACGGTGATTAAAGATTTCGGGGAAGATAAAGCCAAACTGCTGGCGCAGGTCGGACCGGAAGTAATTGCTTTTATGAGTGAAACAATCATGCTCGAAGGCATTGATTGTGATTTCGTTACCGACATGGAATCGTATGTATTTGCTGTGGATGAAGAGCAGAAAAAAGAATTGGAAGATTTTTATGACGGCTGCAAAACCGTGGGAATGCCAGTGGAAGTTACGGAACATAATCCGTGGCCGGTACCGGCAGAAAAAGTTATTAAGATTTCCGGTCAGGCGCAGTTTCATCCAACTAGATACCTGCGCGCTTTGAGCCAGAAATTTATGGAGTTAGGCGGTAATATTCTGGAAGGATATAAAGTGCAGGAGGTGAAAGAAGTGGATGATGTGGAAGTGAAAACAGCTTCCAGGACTTTTTTAGCGACGGATTTTATCTGGGCTACCCACGTGGTTCCCAATATCAACCGGATGAATTTCCTGGCCGCACCCTATCGCAGTTACGCCATTGCCTTTACTTTAAAGACAGGGGAGTATCCGCTCGCTTTAGGCGAAGATTTTTATGAGCATTATCATTATTTCCGTATTCAGAAAGAAGGTCACGAAACCTTTGTTATTCTGGGCGGAGAGGATCATAAAACAGGACACGAGGAAAACCCCGAAGCGCGGTTCGCAGCCCTGGAAGAGTACGCGCGTAAACATTTTGATGTAGATGAGATCGCGTATCACTGGTCTTCGCAATATTACACACCTACCGATTCTCTGCCATTTATAGGTTTGAGCCCGGGCGATCATCATATCTATTGGGCGACCGGGTATGATGGTAATGGGATGACCTTTGGAACAGCGGCCGGATTGATAATTTCAGATTTGATTTTAAAAGGTGACAGCAAATATAAAGATCTCTTTGACCCCTCGCGATTGAATGTGAAAGCCGGTTTTGGGGATACGGTGAAAGAAAGTGCTGATGCTGTTTTTCATTTAATTAAGGACAAATTTACGCCGGAGAAAATTCAGAGTCTGGACGAAATTAAACAAGGTGAGGGCAAAACCGTTTTTTATGATGGTAAAACCATGTCAATTTACCGAGATGCTTCTGGCACAATTTATGGCGTGGAAAGTGCCTGCACCCACATGGGTTGCAACGTCAGCTGGAACAGTGCCGAAACTACCTGGGACTGCCCGTGCCACGGTGCGCGCTACAATATAGAAGGCAAAGTGCTGAATGGCCCGGCCACCAAAAGCCTGAAAAAGATTCAATTATAAAAGTTCAACTATAAAAAATAAAGATATGCCAGAAGGAAACAGCAAACAGGAACAGGACCGCGAATTGGAAGAAATGAATTACGCACCGTCTGAAGATATTTTCAACCAGGAAGAACACATCCCGGTAGATGGAAACGGAAATCCCGTCAGTGAAAAACAAGCCGAAAAGGAAAGACTCAGTGAAGGGCTGGATGTGCCTGGTAGCAAGCAGGATGATGACCAGGCGATCATCGGTTCCCCCGACGAGGAAAACAATTACTACAGCCTCAGTGATAATAAAGACAATCATGAAGAAGTTAATGACGACCTGATTAACTAAACTAAATAAACCTCATTTTACCGTGAGGTTTTTTTTATACTTTAAGGTAAGTCTATTGTCACTTGCATTTAAGTCTTCAATTAAATATCTTTAAAGCATCAATATTTAGTTAAGACAATCATCCTATGACCGACTTTCAGCAGCAGATTCTGCAAGGCATTCCCGATACTTTACCAACGCCGAAACCGTATGATCCCGCGATAAATCACGCGCCAAAAAGAAAAGAAATTTTAAGCGAAGAAGAAAAGAAACTGGCACTGCGAAATGCGCTGCGTTATTTCGAGCCAAAATTTCACGCTGAGCTCTTGCCGGAATTTCGGCAGGAACTGGAGCAGTATGGCAGGATTTATATGTATCGTTTTCGTCCGGATTATGAGATGAAAGCAAGACCTATTGAGGACTATCCCGGTCAGTCGTTGCAGGCAAAATCCATCATGCTGATGATTCAGAATAATCTGGATTACGCTGTAGCGCAGCATCCGAACGAACTGATTACCTACGGCGGGAATGGAGCGGTCTTTCAGAACTGGGCGCAGTATCTGCTCACCATGCAATATCTGGCCACGATGAATGATGAGCAAACGCTGGTCATGTATTCCGGGCATCCGATGGGTTTGTTTCCCAGCCACGCCAATGCGCCAAGAGTAGTGGTCACCAACGGCATGGTAATCCCGAACTATTCTGCGCCCAACGATTGGGAAAAGTTTAATGCGCTCGGTGTTTCGCAGTACGGGCAAATGACCGCCGGCAGCTATATGTACATTGGTCCGCAGGGAATTGTGCATGGGACAACCATCACGGTTCTCAATGCATTCAGAAAAATTAAAAAAGATCCGAACGGCGGTTTGTTTGTCACGTCAGGTCTGGGCGGCATGAGCGGTGCACAGCCAAAGGCCGGAAATATCGCCGGCTGCATTACCGTTTGCGCCGAAGTAAATCCGAAGATTACAAAAATCCGTCATGATCAGAAATGGGTCGATGAAATTTATGAAGACCTCAGCCAGTTGGTCAATCGCGTAAAAAAAGCTCAGAAACACAAAGAAACCGTTTCCCTGGCGTATCTCGGAAATGTGGTGGACGTGTGGGAGGAATTTGACCGGCAGCATTTGCATATTGATATTGGCTCGGATCAGACTTCGCTGCACAACCCGTGGGCCGGCGGCTATTATCCGGCGGGATTGTCTTTCGAAGAATCCAATAAAATGATGGCGGACGATCCGGAACAATTTAAAGAAAAAGTACAGGAAAGCCTGCGCCGGCAGGCAACTGCCATCAACCGCCATACCGAAAAAGGCACATACTTCTTTGACTACGGCAATGCCTTTTTGCTGGAGGCAAGCCGCGCCGGTGCTGATGTTCTTTCAGAAAACCCATCGCTCGGGTGTGAATTTAAATATCCGAGTTATGTGCAGGATATCATGGGCCCGATGTGTTTTGATTATGGCTTCGGTCCTTTCCGCTGGGTATGTACCAGCGGCGAACCGGAAGATTTGGTGAAAACAGATGCCATTGCCTGTGAGGTTTTAGAAAAAATAATGGAGACTGCACCGCAGGAAATTCGACAGCAGATGCAGGATAATATTACTTGGATCCGCGGTGCGCAGCAAAACAATTTAGTGGTTGGTTCGCAAGCACGCATCTTGTACGCTGATGCAGAAGGCAGAATTAAAATCGCAGATGCTTTTAACCGGGCGATTGCTGCGGGAGAAATCGGGCCGGTTGTGCTCGGTCGTGACCATCATGATGTGTCCGGTACGGATTCGCCGTATCGCGAAACATCCAATATTTATGACGGTTCACGTTTTACCGCAGACATGGCGATCCAGAATGTAATAGGTGACAGTTTCCGCGGGGCCACATGGGTTTCCATTCACAATGGCGGCGGTGTCGGTTGGGGAGAAGTAATAAACGGTGGCTTCGGCATGCTGCTCGACGGAACGACCGAAGCAGAAAAACGCCTGAAATCAATGCTTTTCTGGGATGTGAACAACGGTATTTCGCGCCGCAGCTGGGCACGAAATGAAGGCGCCGTATTTGCCATCAAACGCGCGATGGAAGCAGAACCGCAACTCCGGGTTACGCTCCCGAATGAGGTGGAAGACAGTTTATTAAATTAAAGTAAATTGATAGCTGCTGAGTCTTTTTCAGCAGCTATTTCATTTAAAATATAATCGAGTTGTACATCCTGCCCGGATAATTCCTGTTCCAGTGTTGGGATAATCTCGATATGCGGTTCCACTCCTTTTTGGGTCTTGGTGAAATTAATAGCCGGTTGAATCAGCATCATTCCAATCGGTAATCTCAGTTTGGAATTAGGTAATTGCACCGTTACGTACCGGCCGGCAACCGTTCCGTCATTGGCTCCGCCGGTTTCTTCGCCAACCAAAGTGGCACGGTGCGCATCTTTTAATTTCGCAGACAGGATTGAAGAGGCTGAAAAACTACTGCCGTTAATTAACACATATAATTTACACCTAAAAGCATTGTCTTTGGGACGCCGGATAGCAGCAATTCTATTATTGTTGCGCATATATGTCTTTCCATTCACTTTTTTCGTGGCGAGCAAAGAACCGGTAAAATAGATAGGATAGGTAAGCACGGCCCAACTCTTCAGTTTCCAGTTCATGTTTTTCAGGTAATCTGCGCGGAGAAGGGATCCGGTACCGGTAATTTCAATGTCATTAATGAACTGAAAATCTTCATTAACTAAATAGGAATACAGGTTATTCACCTCAGAGAGTGCGCCTCCTGTGTTATTCCTGATATCTAAAATTAAATATCGGGCAGGGGACTTTTTTAATTTTTCGAAAGTTTCCTTATAAAATTTCGAAGAATACGTTCGTGAAAATGTTTTGACCGTTATTTTAGCAACAGTCGAATCTGTGGTCAAAAAGCTAAGTTCGCGGTTAAAACTTTTGGTAGTTGCGTTGTAATCAGCGACGCGGCCACTGTCTGATTTTTTGATTTGTTTTATCCGGCGGCTGTTTTCTTTTTTATCATCCTGCGCAATTATCTTTCTTTTCAGCCAGACTGTTTCTGTATTCTCATCCTTTCGAATGGTCATTTGTGCGCTGTCCTTCAGACCGTATTCCGCGGTGAAATAGCCACTCCAGCGCTTCGCAGTGATATAAGGTATGAAGGTGGTGTTATTACCATCGCTGGCATAATACTTTTCATACTTCGTCAGCATGGTACTAACAGGAATATCATCGATTGCGATAATTTCTGTGCCAACCGGGAAGTTTTTAATACTGTCCTTATTCTCCGAGATAAAAAGCTGATGGTCTTTAACTCTGTATTCAAATTGCGTAAATAACGGTGATCTTTCAGAAAAGTACTTTTTTTCTTCTTTGGTAAAACGTTTTTGCGGTGGTGGCAAAGTCAAATGTCCCTGTCTGATTTCTGCCACGAGTGGAGCCAGCTTTTTGTAAAACTCAAACGGCGTGAGCGCGGAATTAATAGTACTCTTCAGACTGTCTGCCTTGCGGTGGAATTCATCCTTTGAAATATAATCATACAAATGCGGATGAAACTGCTCCAGTTTTTTGACTGTGAAGTTGACATCCGCATGAAGTTGAGCTGCGGCTACCGGCTTTTCGAGCCGTGCATTGTACTTTGTTACATTAACGCACGACGTGAGAAGTACAAGTCCTGCCAGCCAGTAAATGTTTTTCAAGAGTTTCTTATTTTATGTTTCAACTCCTGAAAGTAAGAATATTTCTAAAACTAGCCTAGTAGGGTTACTTTGTTTTCCAGCATTTCATAGAAGGCGTTTTTACCATTGTCCGGTTTCACATTTACTGCGCGGGTACCATTAAAGTGAACGCAGGTTACATAACCCAGATTTGCGGCATCCAGCGCGGTATACTTCACGCAATAATCCAGCGCGAGGCCCACAATTTCCACCATTTGAATTCCTTTTGATTTTAAATAATCATCCAGGCCGGTTTTCATAAAATGGTTATTATCCTGGAATCCGCTGTAGCTGTCCACTTCCACATTGGTTCCTTTCTGAATAATTTTAGTGACTTTAGATGTATCGAGGTCGGGATGAAATTCAGCACCGCTGGTATTCTGAACGCAGTGATCAGGCCACATAAACTGCGGTACTTCATTCAGGATAATGGTTTCGCCGACCTGCTTTCCGTTATTGGAGGCAAAGCTTTTATGGTTCGCCGGATGCCAGTCCTGAGTCAGGATAATTTCGTCATATTCATTTTCCTGTGTTAATAAATTGATATAAGGAATGATTTCGTTAGCGTTTGGCACAGCCAATGCTCCACCTTCACAAAAATCGTTTTGTACGTCTACAATGATGAGCGCTTTTTTCATACGTGATAAAGTTTAGGTCGTGGCGGAAACCACGGATATATTTAATAAATTTACGAAACTATTACGCAAAACTGCCGCCAAAAGCCGGATTGCGACAAATCGACCACATTAAAAATAAACATGGACAATACAATAAATAAACAGTATCCGCTGGGTCAGTTCGAACTGCCCGCGGAAATCACAGACCAGGATCTGGATCAGTTCATTCGTGCAATACGTGATTTCCCGGACAAGCTGGCGCACCTGGTGGAAAACTGGAATGATGAACAGCTGGATACGCAATACCGCGAAAGCGGCTGGAAAGTGCGGCAGGTCATCAACCATCTGTCGGATATCAGTATGGCGGCGTATCTCCGTTTTAAGCGCGCGCTCACGGAAGATAATCCCACCATTAATCCTTTTGATCAGCAAATGTGGGCGGAACTGCAGGACAGTTTCAGCATTGGCATTGAGCCGGCACTTCAGATCCTGAAGGGCGTGCACGAACGCTGGGCGTATGAACTGAATTCCCTCACCAATAAAGAGTTTGAGAGTACTTATTACCATCCGCTGCGTGAAAGAGTGGTCTCCCTGCGCGAATGCCTGTCCTACTGTGCTTGGCACTGCGAGCATCATTTTGCGCACATCGAAAACCTAAAGAAAGAAAAAGGGTGGTAAATTTTAATTTTAAAAAATAAAACAATGAGTATATTAGATAAACTATTCGGCGAAAGCTATTCCGGAAAGGACGGTAAAAAATTCTGGCTGCCGCTGGAATCAGAAAATGATTTGGTGAAAGCCATGGAAACCTCCTTTGCGAAACCAACGGTTATTTTTAAGCATTCCGTGCGTTGCTTTATCAGTAAAACCGTGTTGCAAAATTTTGAAAAAGAAGTGGAAAACAACCCGGTCGATGCAGCGTTTTATTATCTTGATCTGATTAAACACCGCGCGCTGAGTAATAAAATTGCCGAGGATTTTCATGTAACACATCAAAGCCCGCAGGTCATCGTACTGAAAGACGGGAAACCCGTAGCAGATGCCTCGCACCAGAGTATCAGTGTAAGCCTGATTCCATGACAAATTACGAAAATATAACTTTTTATCTGGCTGAAATGCTGGAGATGCCGGTGGAAATGGTGGCAGCGTGCGGCAAAAGATATCCGCACCGCAAAGTGACGCGGAACGAAATTCTGCTGCAGCCCGGCGATGTTTGTCAGGATACATTTTTTGTGGAAAAAGGACTGCTGCGCATGTATTCCGTAGATAAAAACGGACGGGAGCACATTATCCAGTTTGCGCCGGAACGCTGGCTGATCTCCGACCGGAGTTCTTTATATTTTAATGAAAAGTCCAATTATTATATTGATGCGGTGGAAGATTCCGAAATTCTTTTGCTGGATACAGCTTTTTTCACCGGAATGGTTCAGAACTTCCCGAGTGCTGCCGGAAACAATGACCTGATTTTGCAGAAGCATATCCGCGCTTTGCAGAACCGCGTGAATTCCCTGCTGGCAGATACAGCCGAACAGCGTTATCTGGATTTCATTAAAATGTATCCGCAACTGCTGCAAAGGGTTCCGCTCTGGATGGTAGCTTCCTATTTGGGAATCACACCGGAAAGCCTGAGCAGGGTTCGGAAAGAACTGGCGCGCAAGAACTTTGTGCCTTCTTAACATTAAAAAAGCAAGCCAACCGGCTTGCTTTAACTTTATTTCCCTAAATAGGATTTCAGAATCTTACTTCTGGTATTATGCTTCAAACGCTTAATCGCTTTCTCTTTAATCTGGCGCACACGTTCACGCGTCAGGTCAAAAGTTTCACCAATTTCTTCAAGCGTCATCGGATGTTTACCGTTCAGACCGAAATACAGGCGAACCAGGTCAGCTTCGCGCGGCGTCAGTGTCTGCAATGCTCTTTCGATTTCAATTTGCAGGGATTCCAGCATCAGATCTTTATCTGGGCTTGGAGATTCGCCGGAACGCAATACGTCGTACAGGTTGGAGTCTTCACCCTCAACCAGCGGTGCATCCATGGACAGGTGACGGCCGGAGTTTTTCATCGACTCTTTAATATCATCCTCACTCATATCGAGCACTTCTGCAAGTTCTTCCGGTGATGGCGGACGCTCGTTTTCCTGCTCCAGGTGCGCGTAGGCTTTATTAATTTTATTAATTGAACCAATTTTATTCAGTGGCAAACGCACAATACGGGACTGCTCAGCCAGGGCCTGCAGAATCGACTGACGGATCCACCAAACGGCATAGGAAATAAATTTAAATCCTCTGGTCTCATCATAACGCTTGGCAGCCTTCATCAACCCGAGGTTTCCTTCATTAATTAAATCGGGCAAAGACAGCCCCTGATTCTGATACTGCTTGGATACTGATACCACAAAACGAAGGTTTGCTTTAATCAGTTTTTCCAATGCGACACGATCTCCCGCACGAATTTTCTGTGCGAGTTCCACTTCCTCATCAGCGGTAATCAAATCAACTTTTCCAATCTCCTGCAAATACTTGTCGAGAGAGGCGGTTTCTCTGTTGGTAACCTGTTTGGTAATTTTTAACTGTCTCATGTATAAAAAAGGTCCACTTTAGGACTGCATTAGGTTATACGACGGGATTTGGTAAAAGGTTACAAAAAAATATTTTTTTATGTTTTTATTTAAATTAATTTTATTAAATTTTGCTTTTCGGCCTTGCAAAAGAAAACTTCCCGCTGTAGCGGGAAGTTGGTCATTTAATAATAAGTTTGGATTGTATCTGTTCTTTCTCGGTATAAACGTTGATCAGGTACACCGATGGTTTTGCCTCAAGCCGTATTTGATTATTTCCTTTTTGAATTTTTCCCGAATAAATTTGACGGCCGCTCATATCGGTTATAACAGCCGTTCCGTCTGCAGTGGAGTGTAAGTTAAAGTCTCCATTACTCGGATTTGGATAGATGCTTATTTTTTCGCTTTGAACATCATGCGTAGCCAACGGAGAGGCGCACAAATATTCTGAATAATCCACCAACCCAAGTCCGGCGTCGTCCGGCTGATGGAAAATAACTTCTTCCACCATAGCGTCCGTTGACAGTTCACCTTCGCGCCAGCAATTGTTTTTTGCCGAGATCGCGTTAGGCGTATTATTATATAAGGCATAAACATTTCCGCCGTTGCCGTTGTCTTTAAAGATGTTTTCGCCGGCACTGTTCAAATAGCCGCCGCCAAGGTCTGCCCGAACGCTCCCAATCAAAGTAATTCCCCACAGGTGTCCGCGAATTTCATTTTTCTCAATACGCATGGCCATCGGAGTTGCGCTGTTGCCGCCGCTGAGTGAAATGCCGCTGCCGCCGGTCAGTGGATTAGGGTCCGCATTATTATCTGTCAGAATATTTTCAGCAATAATTCCGGTTGAAGCTGCACCAGCTACCGTAATTCCGTAGCGGTTGTCTCTTATGATATTGCCTCGTATTTCCACATCATTGCGGGTGCCGAGTAGCGACGAAACAGAGACACCGCCGACCTTTGAAAAAGAAGGATCACCAATGATTTCATTATTTACAATCCGTGTGGTACCGCTGCCGCTTGGCCCCATATTAATTTGTGGGCGATTGGAGTTTTCCTGTGTGTTCTTAAACAGATAGTTATCGGAAAAAGTGAGAGTTACGTTTTGATTCGCTCCGGAAGAAACAGCCGGTAACTGATTTTCAATAAACTTAGAGTTTCGAACGGTGGGCGCACCTACGGAAAAACTGATCGCTGATCCTGTTACCAATCCTTTCTTAAAATACTGCACAGTGGAATTTTCCATTATGAAATCGCCCGTGCGTACCTGAATCCCGCCACCGTACTCAAATATTTTATTTTTAATATTGGCAACAGCAGTTTCATCGAACTTGATACCTTTATAAGGTTTAGACTTATCAGCAGCCGTAAGAATCCAGTCGCCCTCGCCGGTCCATGTTCCGTTTACCGTAAAAACGGTGCCTTCGGAAAAAGCAATAACGCCGCTGCTTTCAAACAAAATCACGTCTCCCTGAGAAATGGTGACATCTTTTGTGATAAAATAATTATCGCCTTCTTTCGTAATCATCTCCGGGGCCGCCAGCCGCAGTTCTTCAACCGTATAGGTCGTGCCGTTTCCGGGCGAGGTAAATTGTGCAAAAGCTGTGACCGAAAGTCCGGTGAATAACAAAATGGAAAGTTTTCTCATATTTTTAATTTTTATCAAAGTTAAAAAAAATAAAAGCGCGGCGCGACTCAGCGTTGGAAGACAGTAGTTTGCTATGCATTTTAAAATTTAATAAAGTGTTAACAATCAATTTGATACAAACAGCAAGCAGGTGTACTGGGCATCAACCAAATTTTTTTTTAGAGAAGATATTTAAAATTGTTGCATAATGTAGATATAGTTGTATCTTGCACCCGTTTTTATAGCGTGAAATCAATTTTTGTTCATCAATTGTTGAGTTCAATTATAATTTCGACAGTATTAATATTTTTTAATTTTTTTTAAGATGAACATTTTTGTTTCAAACATTAACTACGCAACGCAGGAAGAGTCTCTGCATGACCTATTTGCAGAATACGGTGAAGTAACTTCTGCAAAAATTATTACCGATAGAGAAACCGGTAGATCCAGAGGATTTGGTTTCGTGGAAATGGGTGACGAGGACGGAAAAAACGCGATCGAGAACCTGAACGGTAAAGACCTGGACGGAAAAACACTGAACATTTCAGAAGCAAAACCTCGCGAGGACAAACCACGCAGAAGTTTTGATAACAACCGTGGCGGTGGTTACGGTGGTGGAAACCGCGGTGGTGGCTACAATGGTGGCGGAAACCGTGGCGGAAGCAACTGGTAGTCTCCTTTACACAGAGAAAATGATAAGCAGCCTTGTTTGAGGCTGCTTATTTTATTTTACAAGAATAAGAACGGTTTCAGAATTGACCATATAAACGTCTTCTTTCCCTTTTTGGCGGAGACGCGTCACAGACTCGAGCAGAAAAGTGAATTCACGGGTTCCTATTTTCTTTTTAAGCTGCAACGGAGCAGTATCAGTACCCTCTGCAGGTAATCCGGCAAACAATGCAGCAATTTCATTAGTAAGATCAACGGCTCCTCCCTGGTATTTTAAGGTAAGGGTATTGTCTATAAGCGGAAAAGTAAAGTCATAGATTTCGCCATCCAGGTTAAACTGATTGGTTTCGCCGCGCACTATTTTAAGCAAATACGAATAACCTGTAACCGGCAGCAGTTCTGGTTCGGTTTTCAGAGTAAAGGACCGCGCATAATCGAGCTGAGTTTCCGGTTTTTTAACTTCATATTTTTTTGAAAACATTTGATTCACGGTGAAACCGAGTGTGTAGTAATCGCGTTTCTGCAGTTTGCGCTTCACTTTATCGGAATCCGGTATAAGTCTTAAAATCAAATTGTGTTCATTTCGCATGGCGAGGAAAACGAGTTGGGAACTAATCTGCTGAACGACCGGTTCAGGAACTTTTTGGCTGAATGCAATCGTATTATTGGTGAGCAGATTGTTGTTGCGCAACGTGGTAAGCAGTTCATTTTCCTGGCTTCGCTTCGATACCGAGAAGGCATTCAAATACGGAAAGGCAATTGCAAATAATCCTGCAAGAACCAGACTCAGCGGGATAAAACGGATTTGTCTGTCACGGCTTGTAACAAAATAGAAGGCAATAATCGTTAACCAGATAGCCAGCGCCAGCACATAATATCTTGGTTCCGTGAAACCGTACTCCAGTACACGGGTAAATATTGCAACAAATAAAAGTACCAATAGTGGTAAAAGGCTGTAATAAAAAATCCTGTCAAAAATCTGCACCCAGGATCGCGATTCATCTTTGAGCGGATGCACTAAGAGCAAAGCTAAAATTCCGACCATGGCATACGCCAGAATTAAATAGGAAACCCAGCCTCGTGGCAATTCCCAGGAAATTATAATTTTTGCCAGGTACACATATAAGATCAAGCTATACAGCAATAACAAGGGAACTAAAATAAACTGAGTGAAGAATTTCAATACCTGCGGATACTCACGCTGAGCTTTTAAATCAGCTAGGCCATTTGAATTAAATAAAAGAAAGATGATAGAGCTGCCGGCAAAGAGCATGGTGTAGGAAACATTTGCATAGTATTGGGGAGGCACACGCAGCATAAATAACTCATCAGTGGAAGCCATGGCAAGCAGCAACCCGATAGTCATCACGCCCGTGAAAATCGCTGTCAGCACTATGCGGATAAACAACTGAATATTATAATTCCAAAAATTCTTGCTGTTCCTGTTGTTTACAAAGGGAGCAATGGCCACAAACAAATGGCTGATCAGAAATAGCGGAATCAGCAAATAAGCATATACTTCCGTGAAATCCCGGTAATCAGTTGGCAAAATGAAATAGAGCAGCATAAGCAGCAGCAAGCCGGCAATTTGAAAGATATACTTTTTTCCCGTTTGCTGTGTCAGCATCCGCAAGCCGAAAAACAGGGAGATTCCCAGCGCCGCGACGATTGTAATTTTGGTGTAGGGATAGGTCGCCATCCGTACATTACCCGTGAAATCATTCGATATGATGATGCTTACGGTCGCCGTTATGGCAGAAAGCAATACAAACGGATATAATCTGATAATTTCCACCAACTTTTGCAAGAGTGCTTTTATCTTTGCTGCCATTTATTAATTTTTAGTTATTACGGATATCATTAAAATAATGCCAATATGAAAGGCTTATTTTATAAACAAATATAAAACGGAAATGGCAGTTGCGATACCGGCACCGGTCAATACTTCTTTTACCGAATGCCGCTCCAGAATTAACCGGCTGATTGCAACCAGAAAAGTGACGATAAGCCAGATCAGCCCCCAATACCACTTCACTTCAAACATCAGCGCACTGGTATAAACATTTAAGGCGGTATGCATGGAGCTTTTCACAAAATAATTGCTCGCCTGCAATAACAGCAATAAAACCAAAAGCCCGACGACCGGCGTATCAACATTTTGTGTCTGAAAATAACTAACGAACAGATAAAGCAAAAGTGCAGCGGTTATTATAGGATAGAGGCTCCGCCGTTGCCGCTGATCAGAAACATCCATGTTTGTGTACGAGCCGCGCTTAACATTCCAGATAATCCAGCCAGTGACCGGAACAATCGCCAGCAAAAGCAGACCGGCAAAACGCACCAAAGCCTCCTTCAGCGAGGAATTATATGCACTATATAGAACAAAGTAAAATATCAGCGAAAAAATAGGATTGAAGAAATTGGAAATAAAAGAAGATACTTTCGGATTATCTAAACGGGTGTTTGTTTTCATCTATGGCTTTTAACTCTGTAAAAATAGCATTTTAAGCAGGGATGGTCGCAACGATATGCAAACCATGGTGTAGCGGAAATCACAAAGATTTTTATTATTTTTGCTGAATATTTGTTTAGAGATATGAAAGAATTTTCGAAAGAAGTTTACCTGAAGTGGTACGAGGAGATGACCATGTGGAGACGGTTTGAAGACAAGTGCCGCTCTTTGTACCTGAAGCAGAAAATCCGTGGGTTCCTGCACCTGTACAATGGTCAGGAAGCAATCCCGGCCGGATTTACGCATGCAATGGATCTGTCTAAAGACAGCATGATTACCGCCTACCGGTGCCATATTCACCCAATGGCGATGGGCGTGGACCCAAAAAGAATCATGGCTGAATTGTGTGGCAAAGCAACAGGAACTTCCGGAGGAATGGGTGGCTCTATGCACATTTTCAGTAAAGAGCATCGCTTTTACGGCGGTCACGGTATCGTGGGCGGCCAGATTCCATTAGGCGCGGGGATCGCTTTTGCTGATAAATATTTCGACAGAAAAGCCGTAAACATTTGCTTCTTCGGCGATGGTGCGGCGCGCCAGGGCTCTCTGCATGAAACCTTCAACATGGCGATGAACTGGAAACTTCCGGTGGTTTTTGTGGTAGAGAATAACCAGTATGCAATGGGAACTTCCGTTAAAAGAACAGCCAACCATGAAGATATTTATAAATTAGGTTTGGGTTATGAAATGCCTTGCCTGCCGGTAGATGCGATGGATCCGGAAAAAGTAGCAGAAGCTGCTTTTGAAGCAATCGAGCGTGCACGCCGCGGAGACGGACCTACTTTCATCGAAGCGAGAACTTACAGATACCGTGGGCACTCTATGTCTGACGCGGAACCGTACAGAAGTAAAGATGAAGTGGCGGAACATAAAAAAGATGACCCTATCGAAATTGTGACGCACCGCATCCTGGAAAATAACTGGGCAACCGAAGAGGAATTGGAAAAAATCGATCAGCAGTCCAAAGAGTTCGTAGAAGAATGTGTTGAATTTATGGAGCAGTCTCCTTATCCTGACACTGAAAAGATCTACGATTATGTTTACGCGCAGGAAGATTATCCTTTCATTAATAAATTAGAAAATAACTAAAAACTGACGTTGCTCCGGCAGCCGAAGCTATAAAGAAAATACTATGGCAGAAGTAATTACCATGCCCCGCCTGTCCGACACTATGACCGACGGAAAAGTGGCCAAATGGCATAAGATGGTAGGTGATGCAGTGAAAGAAGGCGATATCCTGGCTGAAATCGAAACTGATAAGGCGGTACAGGATTTTGAATCTGAATTCGACGGAACTTTATTATACATCGGAACCGAGGAAAATGAATCTGCGCCCGTGGATTCTGTCCTGGCCATTATTGGTAAAGAAGGGGAAGATATCAGCAGATTGAAAAGTCCGATGCGCGATGAAGGAATGAGCGAAAAGAAGGAAGAAAAGAAAATCGACAACGAACATAAAACCGAAGACGAAAGCACTTCTTACGAAAGAGAAGCCGACGTTGAAATTCCGGAAGGAGTAGAGGTGATCACTATGCCGCGCCTGTCCGATACGATGACGGAAGGAAAGGTAGCCACGTGGCACAAAAACGTGGGAGACAAAGTAAAAGAAGGCGACATCCTGGCAGAAATTGAAACCGATAAAGCAGTTCAGGATTTTGAATCTGAATTTGATGGTACCCTGTTACACGTTGGAGTGCAGGAAGGTGAAGGCGCGCCGGTAGATTCCGTCCTGGCCATCATCGGTCCGGAGGGAACAGATGTTTCTGCTGTGCTGAACGGCGGATCTTCTAAAAAAGAGGAAAAGAAACCGCAGGAACCAAAAGCAACTGAAGAAAAAGCCGCTGAACCAAAAGAGGAAAAAGCTGTTTCCGCTGAAGCTGATTCAGCGGATCGCATTGCCATCAGTCCGCTCGCCCGCAAAATGGCCGAAGAAAAAGGTATAGATCTACACACGCTGAAAGGCTCCGGAGAAAACGGCCGTATCGTGAAAAAAGATGTTGAGTCCTATCAGCCGCAGGCTGTTCAGGAAAAACCGCAGGCAGCTGCTGCTGCACCGGCTCAACCTGCTGTTCAGTTTGTTCAGGGTGAAGATAGCGAAACACCGAACTCACAGGTGCGCAACGTGATTGCCAAGCGTCTTTCTGAAAGTAAATTATCTG
Source organism: Kaistella sp. (assembly GCA_032057205.1). Lineage (GTDB taxonomy): Bacteria > Bacteroidota > Bacteroidia > Flavobacteriales > Weeksellaceae > Kaistella. The sequence continues at coordinate 60,946 of DAMCFT010000007.1, read as the reverse complement.
CGCCGCATTATTACTTAATGGTAGAAATCGATATGGATAAAGCGATTGAAGCCAGAAAAGAAATTAACAGCCTGCCGGATACGAAGATTTCCTTTAACGATATGGTCATTAAAGCGACCGCCATGGCATTGCGTAAACATCCTCAGGTAAATTCAACCTGGAAGGAAGACCGCATCATTCACCACGGAAATATCAACGTTGGTGTTGCGGTAGCGATCCCGGATGGTTTGGTGGTACCGGTATTGAAAAATGCAGATCAGATGAATTACAATCAGATCTCCGCCGGTGTGAAAGATATGGCGTCCCGTGCCAAGTCAAAAGGACTGAAAGCGAATGAAATGGAAGGTTCGACGTTCTCTGTGTCTAATCTGGGAATGTTCGGAATCGAAACCTTTACTTCGATTATCAATCAGCCGAACTCCGCGATTCTGTCGGTAGGAGCCATTGTGGAAAAACCGGTAGTGAAAAACGGACAGATTGTTGTCGGAAATACCATGAAGCTTTCCCTGGCCTGTGACCACCGTGTGGTAGATGGTGCCACCGGAGCACAGTTCCTGCAAACCTTGCGGACATATCTGGAGCAGCCGCTGACCTTGCTGTTAGGATAAAATACCAATTGAAAACTCAATATGCTTCCGGTACAACAGTGCCGGAAGTTTTGTTTATCGGCATCATGCAAAACTTTAAGCTGAAAGCCGTATTTTTGGACCTATGATTAAAGCTGTCAATATCCACAAATCCTATGGTGATCTCGAAGTGCTGAAAGGGGTAAACCTTCACATCACGCCGGGCGAAGTTGTTTCCATCGTGGGAGAGTCCGGTGCCGGAAAATCCACTTTACTGCAAATCCTCGGAACATTGGATCGCCCTTCCGAGACGAAAAGATACCAGTCGGAAATCTCACTGGCCGGAGAATCCTTCCTTAATATGAACGACCGCCAGTTGTCGCGCTTTCGGAATGAGAATATCGGATTTGTTTTTCAGTTTCATCAGTTATTGCCGGAGTTTACCGCGTTGGAAAATGTATTGCTGCCCACCCGCATCGGCGGACGAAATGAAAAAGAGTCTTTGGAGAAAGCATTTGCACTTTTTGAGGATTTAAATATTGCAGACCGGCTGCATCATAAACCCGGTGAAATGTCGGGTGGTGAAGCGCAGCGGACGGCGGTGGCACGGGCACTCATTAATTCACCCAAAATTATTTTCGCTGATGAGCCTACCGGAAACCTGGATTCTAAAAATGCGGATGATCTGCATCAGTTGTTTTTCGACCTTCGCGATAAATATGATCAAACCTTCGTGATCGTAACACACAATACACAACTCGCCGACACTGCCGACCGAAAGCTGGTGATGAAGGACGGAAACATTATCTGATTTATAATTGGGAAATTGGTTATCTTAGAAAAAATTAATTTCTAAATAAACTGTCGGCTATGTCCATTAAATTTTTAGCTGAAGATGACCGTCCGCGGGAAAAATTTTTGCTGAAGGGCAGAGCTGCTTTATCCGATGCGGAACTGCTGGCGATTATTTTGGGCAGCGGTTCGCGGGAACAATCAGCGGTCGAACTGGCGCGCGAGCTCTTGAAGTCCGTTGATTACAACTGGCACCAGCTTTCGTTGCTGCAGATTTCTGATTTGTCTAAGTTTAAAGGAGTAGGCCCTGCAAAGGCAGTTTCGGTGGCCGCTGCGTTGGAAATCGGCCGCCGGCGCGCCGCGCAGGAAGTGCCGGAGCGTATTCAGGTAACTTGCAGTCAGGATACCTACCGGGTGTTAGCGGCACATTTGGCTGATTTGCGTACCGAAGAATTCTGGGCTGTATTTTTAAATCAAAGCAATAAGATTATTTATAAAAGCAGATTATTTTCCGGCGGGATCAATCAGTCGGTGGTGGATATCCGGATTTTGTTTAAAACAGCTCTGGAACACCTCGCCACCGGTTTAATTATCTCGCATAATCATCCGTCCGGGAATTTAAAACCGAGCGCCGAAGATTTAAAAATAACCAAACAAATCCAGGAAGCCGGAAAGCTGCTCAATATTCAGCTGCTGGACCATCTTATTATTACACAAACTGCTTACCTGAGTTTTGCAGATGAAGGGTTGCTATGATTCGCCGTTTAAAGCATTATGAAGTAAATTTTTCAAAATATAACACTTGTCTGGCAAATTCCAGTCAACAAAATTTTTATGCGCGACAGGATATCCTTGATCATTTGTCGCCGCGGTGGGAACTGCTGATATATGGCGATTATGAATATGTCATGCCGGTGCCGGTTGTCAGGAAATACTTTATTAAATGGGCAGTCATGCCGCTTTTTTGTCAGCAGCTGGGAGTCTCGGGACCAAAACCAAATCCCGAGATCGAATTACTTTTTTTTAAGGCATTAAAAGAGAAATTCCGTATTGTTTATTATGCTTTTCATCACAGCAATCAGATTCTTGATTTAGAATCTAAAAGAAATTATAGTATTCCTGCCGGTGACTATAATCAAATAAGGAAACTATATTACAAAGGCAGAAAATCGGCGGTGAAGAAAGCGCAGCATTTATGTTTTAAAGAAGTACAGTTAATTCGGGCGTTGCCGTTTATTGAGCTAAACTTTAAGGGTCTTGCAAAGCAAAAAGATAAATTAAAACTTAAAAAATATCTTCACTATCTTCAGAATATTTCGCTGCTTCGTACGGTCGCTGCTTTTCACGAGGACAAAATAATTGCTGCAGCAACCCTTGTCGTTACAGGTGATACTGTTTTTCTTTTAAGTCTCATGGACAGTGAAGAAAACAGGAAACATAACGGGTCCGCCTTTATCATTGATATGTTGCTGCAACAGTATTCGGCCACCCATACCTTTAATTTCATGGGCAGCGTTCTGCCGGGGGTAGAAAGCTTTTTTAAAAGCTTTGGTTCCGTCTGCCAGCCGTATCCTGTCCTTCGCTACACTAAGAAAGAAATACTGCTAAATCTCCTTTTAAAGCGGTAAAATTCGTACTTTTGTGCATTCTTAAAAAATGATAGAATCACCGTATTTTCCGTATGCTTTTGCATTGCTGATTGCCGTGCCTTTTCTTGTCTATGTACGGCAGTTCGTGTACAACTACCTGAAATTTAAAAAACAGGAAATCACCATGCTTTCAGTGAAAGGGCAGTCTGCACAACGTATTCAGGCGTATGAGCGGATGATTTTGTTTCTGGACAGGATTAAGCCTGCTCAGCTCATCAAAAGATTTGGTGAAGATCTGGCAGTAAACGAATTTGTTTATTTAACGGAAAAAGCCCTCACCCAGGAGTTTGATTATAACGCGGCGCAGCAATTATATCTGTCTAAAAAGTCGTGGGAGTCAGTGGTTGCATCCAAAGATAATGTGTTGCACCTGTTGCACTCCACGTATGATACGCTGAGCGAGAACAGCACTCTGCAGGATTATAAAACAGTGCTGCTTATGAAGTACATGGAAGGTGAGGATTACCTTTCTTCGGCGATTGATTTTATGAGAAAAGAAAACATGATTGTAAATTAAACTATATAAATGATACCTAATTTTAAAGCACATCCTTGGCACGGAATTTCCGCCGGAGAAGAAGCACCACGCGTGGTTAATGTTTTTGTGGAAATTGTTCCGAGCGATACCATTAAATATGAAGTTGATAAGCAAAGCGGCTACCTGAAAGTGGACCGCCCTCAGCAGTTTTCCAATATTATTCCAGCTTTGTACGGTTTTGTGCCGCGCACGTATTGCCACGATGAAGTTTTGAAACTGGCCCTGGAAAGTGGTGCAACTGATGTTAACACAGGCGACCTGGATCCACTGGATATCTGTGTACTCAGTTCACACAGCATTCACGCCGGCGGAATGTTGCTGGAAGCTATTCCTATCGGTGGTTTTAAAATGATCGACAAAGGTGAAGCTGATGATAAAATTGTTGCTGTCATGAAAGGTGATCACGCATTTGGCCACTTCCGCGATATCAACGAATTGCCACAGGCAGAAGTGAAGAGGCTAATGCACTACTTCCTTACCTACAAAAACCTACCGGATGAGCCTGCAAAGTGCCACATTCAGGAAGTGTACGGTGCCGAACATGCAATGGCCGTTGTGAAAGCTTCCCAGAAGGATTATGCCAATAAATTTGGCGGATAATCTTGCTACAACAGATAATAAAGAGCAGTTGCCGGTGAAGGCAGCTGCTCTTTTTATTTAAGGCATATCATAATTCCACTATTTTACGTACTTTAGTTATCATTTTAACACCAAATTAAAAAAATGCCTATGGAATTATTTGTTCTCGTACCAATCTTTGGTATTCTCGCACTGGTGTACACTTTTGTACAGAGCCGCTGGGTCGCGCGGCAGGAAAGCGGTTCCGACCGAATGCGCGAAATCAGTGGCCACATCGCCGATGGCGCCATGGCCTTTCTCAGAGCAGAGTACAGAATGATGCTGTACTTTGTGATCATCGCTGCCATCCTGCTCGCCGTAATGGGCGCCTCCAACACCAATTCACACTGGACCATCGGTCTTTCATTCGTGCTCGGCGCTGTAATGTCTGCCGCCGCCGGTTTTATCGGAATGCGGATTGCTACGCAGGCCAATGTGCGCACAGCAGAAGCCGCTAAAACTTCGCTGGCGAAGGCCCTCAAAGTCTCTTTTACGGGCGGTTCCGTAATGGGAATGGGTGTCGCAGGCCTCGCTGTTCTTGGTCTGGGTGCGCTTTACCTTATCATCAAACAAATATTCGCTAATGGCGCACCGGTTGATTCGGTGGAAATGGAGCGAACCATTGAAATTCTGACGGGCTTTTCGCTCGGGGCAGAGTCCATTGCCTTATTTGCCAGAGTCGGTGGCGGAATTTATACCAAGGCCGCTGATGTCGGTGCTGACCTTGTCGGGAAAGTTGAAGCCGGAATTCCGGAAGACGATCCGCGCAATCCTGCAACGATTGCAGACAATGTGGGTGATAATGTGGGCGATGTGGCTGGTATGGGCGCTGACCTCTTCGGTTCTTATGTAGCCACTGTATTGGCGACCATGGTTCTGGGCCGCGAAACTATTTCTCAGGATGCCTTTGGCGGATTTGCACCGATTTTATTACCAATGCTGATCGCTGGAACAGGTATTATCTATTCTATAGTCGGAACTTTGTTTGTGAAAATTGCCGAAACCAATGAGCTCGATACCGCGCCGGTTCAGAACGCCTTAAACTTCGGCAACTGGAGCAGCATCATCCTGACTGCCATCTCGTCCTATTTCCTGGTTACTTATTTATTGCCGGATACCATGGAACTTCGTGGCTTCGCCTTTACAAAAATGGGCGTCTTCGGCGCCATTATCGTGGGTCTTTTAGTAGGAACTTTAATGAGTGTCATCACCGAGTATTATACCGCGATGGGCAAAAGGCCGGTTAAAAATATTATCCGGCAGTCGTCCACCGGACATGCCACCAATATTATCGGCGGTCTTTCTGTTGGGATGGAATCCACCTTATTGCCCATTCTGGTGCTTGCCGGCGGAATTTATGGATCTTATTTATGTGCCGGACTCTACGGTGTGGCGATTGCCGCAGCCGGCATGATGGCTACCACTGCCATGCAGCTCGCCATTGATGCCTTTGGGCCAATTGCAGATAATGCCGGCGGCATTGCGGAGATGAGCGAACTGCCCAAAGAGGTTCGCGAGCGTACAGATATTCTGGATGCCGTCGGAAATACCACTGCGGCCACCGGTAAAGGATTTGCGATTGCATCCGCCGCCCTGACCGCTTTAGCACTTTTCGCTGCGTTCGTGGGCATTGCCGGGATTGATGGTATTGATATCTACAAAGCAGATGTGCTGGCCGGGCTTTTCATCGGCGCTATGATCCCTTTCATTTTCTCATCGCTGGCGATTACCGCGGTAGGTCAGGCCGCCATGGCTATGGTCGAAGAAGTACGTCGTCAGTTCCGCGAAATCCCGGGAATTCTGGAAGGAACTGCTGTGCCGGAATATGAAAAATGCGTTGCCATCTCGACTGATGCTTCGATCCGGAAAATGATTCTGCCTGGTGCCATCGCTTTAGCTTCGCCACTGCTCATTGGTTTTATTTTCGGCCCCGAGGTGCTTGGCGGATTTCTGGCCGGTGCTACCGTGGCGGGGGTGCTGATGGGCATTTTCCAGAATAATGCCGGCGGCGCGTGGGATAACGCAAAAAAATCCTTCGAAAAAGGTGTTGATATTAACGGACAAATGTATTACAAAGGTTCTGACCCGCATAAAGCCTCCGTTACAGGTGATACGGTGGGTGATCCTTTCAAGGATACTTCTGGACCTTCTATGAATATTTTAATTAAGTTGATGTCCATTGTTTCGCTTGTGATCGCGCCGACCCTGGCAGTAATGCATAAAGATAAAATTGAAACAGAACGTATGGAAAGATTGGGTCGCCTGGTTAATGTGCCGGGAGAAGTGATGCTCCCTGTGGAAGGAAGTGCCGTGAGCGCACCGGTGGTCGCCATCGGGAACCTGAATGAAGAAGGGGATTACGTATATGATACCGGAAACATTCAGGAAATTCGCCTTAGCAACAAAAATATCGCGATCGGTGAAAACAGTCAGTTGTATGAATTTTACAACAGTCTGAAATTGCAGGATAAGCGCATGCTGGAACCAAACCAGTGGTACACAATAGAAAACATCCATTTCGTAAGCGGCAGCAGTGACCTGAAGCCGGGCGCAGAAAAACAGTTGGATAATCTGGCACAGATCCTCAACGATTACCCGACCGCGAAAATTAAAGTTGGCGGCTATACAGATGAAACCGGCAGCGAGGAAAGCAATATGAAACTTTCGAACCTTCGTGCGCAGGCAGTTAAGCTGAAGTTATTGGAGGCAGGAATTGCCGCAGACCGGATCGAAGCTGAAGGCTACGGTTCTCAATATCCGATATGTGATGAAGATGATTCCGAAGAATGTCTGGCGCAAAACAGGCGCATCGAAATCCGATTATTGAACTTTTAAAATATAAAAATCCGGCTGCTGGCCGGATTTTGTTTTACCATCCTTTTCTGCGGACGTACAAAAATGTGATGAGCGATATAATTCCCATCACCGCAAGGGTGATGTAGTAGCCATACTTAGTATGAAGTTCCGGCATTACGTCAAAATTCATTCCGTAAATCCCGGCAATAAAGGTAATCGGGAAAAAGTACATCGAGTAAATTGCCAGCATTTTCATCACCTGATTTGCACGCTGATCACTTAATGCCAGAAACATCGATATTAAATTGGAAACCTGCACCGTCAGGTGTTCGAAATCGCCGATCACATCACGCTGTTTGTCTTTTAAATCGGTAACAGCAGCCTCTTCCAGCTTGAGCTGACAGAATTTATCGACCCACGTATGCGAAATGGACAGAATTCTGGCATTCAGGCCCGCTTTTCTTTTCAGGCGGTACAGCCTTTTAATGTGATCCGTTTTATTAATTTTATTCAGGAATACTTCCGTTTCAATTTCATCCATAACCGTGAGCAGCCGCTGCGATTCTTCGTCAAAAGATTTTAAAACTTTTAAGGCCAGCTGAAGTGCAATTTTGTCCCGTGTAATTGCAGGGTAGCGGTTGTCTGCAATTTCTGCTTTCATTTCGGTAATGCTGGCATTCCGCATCCGGTGAATCGTGATGATGGTATTGCCCGTGAGAAAAACGCCGAGTTTGGTAGAAACGTCGGAAATGGTGTTGAGATTGGCGCGTTCTGATCTGGTGTTTTCGCGCATCAGGAAAAACTGTACCTCGCCGTCGGTCTCGTATTTAGGCAGGTGATTCGCGTCCAGCGTATCTTCCAGGAGCAGCGGATTAATATTATATTTATGTCGGATGAAAGCCAGATCATCCGCAGAGGCGCTGCATACATCAATCCATTCACAAGTGGCAGAACTGTAGATATTTTTAATGGGCATACTGCAAAAATACTTTTTTAATGCATCATTCTTTCAATCCTATGTATGGCTAAATATATTTTATCTTTGTTAAAAATACCATCACATGATAAAAAGTACCATTGCCGGATACGGCCATTATGTACCGGAAAATATTGTCACCAACGATGATCTGGCGAAGCTCATGACAACCAATGACGAATGGATCACCGAGCGTACCGGCATCAAACAGCGGCATCACCGCAAAAACAGAAATGACAGCGAAGAAACTACAGCATACTTAGGCTTTAAAGCAGCAGAGAAAGCAATTGCCAGTGCGGGCTTAACTGCAAAGGATATTGATTATATCGTGTTTGCCACGCTTTCGCCGGACTATTATTTCCCGGGTTGCGGCGTATTGCTCCAGGAAATGCTCGGTTGCGGAAATATCGGCGCGCTGGATGTGCGCAATCAGTGCTCCGGTTTTGTGTACGCGATGGGCGTGGCCAATGCCTTTATTAAATCAGGTCAGTATAAAAATATCCTGGTAGTGGGCGCGGAAATTCATTCTTTTGGCCTAGACTTCTCCGATGCCGGCCGCGGCGTTTCTGTGATTTTCGGTGATGGGGCAGGGGCTGTGGTTCTTACGGCTTCCAGTGATGACAGCAGCGGCGATATTTTAAATACCAATATGCACTCGGAAGGTAAATATGCGGATGAACTCTGCACCAAATTTCCGGGTTCCAAATATGGCTGGAGTGATCGCCTGGCGAAAGAACCGGATCAGATCACCGATGAGGAAATCTATCCGAAAATGAACGGCAACTTTGTTTTTAAACACGCAGTGACCCGTTTCCCCGAAACGATGACGGAGGCCTTGCAGGCTGCCGGCAAGACGATTGAAGACCTGGATATGTTCATTCCACATCAGGCTAACCTTCGGATCGCGCAGTTCATTCAGCAACGGTTGCAGCTGCCGGAAGAAAAAGTTTTCAATAATATTCAGCGATACGGAAATACGACGGCGGCATCCATTCCTATTGCGTTGAGCGAAGCAATCGACCAGGGAAAAATCAAAAGAGGGGATCTTGTACTGCTTTCTGCTTTTGGCAGCGGTTTTACCTGGGGCTCTGTATTATTTAATTATTAAAATAAAAAAATGCGGCTCGTTTGAGTCGCATTCATTTTTCTAAGGCTGGGTTTGCAGTGAATCCAGCTTTTCCTCATCATATAAAGCAGCCGAATCCACACCGGCGTTTCTTTTAAAATCCTTGTCGTGTTCTGCTTTAAATTCCTCGCGTTTTTCTTCTTTTTGCGCGCAGCTGAACAGAAATACAGAACCGAACAGCGTGGCGAATAATAGCTTTTTCATAATAGTTTAATTTAATAAAAACTACAGTAGCAAAAAGAGTGCGAAGCTAACCTGTTTTAAGAAACTGTTTCGTATGCTTAGTCGAAAATATCAAATTCATCACCATCGAAAGATGCGTACACCATGGTGGGTTCAGAGTCCTGATGAAAGATATTTCCGTTTGCGTCAATCGCAATTGCACCCGCAAATCCGTTGATTTCCATTAATTCTGAAAATGTTTTTTCAAACGCTGCCGAAAGCGGCATCCCATCCGTTACGCGGGTCACGATTTTAGCAGCCGTTGCATTGCTCACGATGTCTTCGCCCACACCAGTACAACTCACGGCACAGTGCGCATTCGCAAAATTTCCTGCGACCGTAGCAGAATCTGAAATCCGGCCCGGCAATTCAAATCCTTTTCCGCCTGTGCTGGTGGCGGCCGCTAGTTTACCATTTGCATCCAGCGCGACGCATCCTACGGTGCCTTTGCCGCCGTTGGCTTTCTTTTCTTCAAATTCCCGGCGACGCTGTTCGGTTTCCGGCGAATATTTTTCAAAGCCATGCTGCCGGGCATACAAACCTGCGCCTGAACCACCCAAAACACGGTCATCTTCATTTTTTAGAGCAAGAGCCAGCTCAATCGGGTTGCGCACATGTTCCACGTTCATCACCCCGCTGAAACGCTGGGTTTCTCCGTTCATCAGCGCTGCGCTCATTCGGATTCTGCCATCGCTTTGTATCTGCGAACCGGTTCCCGCATTGAAAAGCTCATTGTCTTCCAGCAGTTTTACACCATAGACCACGGTTTCTTCGGCGGTATGATTTTTTAAATATGCATGTGTTTTTTCAGCAATTGATTTTAGTGCGTTTTGTTTCGCCACTTTTACCTCATGCGACTGTTCGCTCTCAGAGAAAAATCCTCCGTGTATAATAACTTTCATCTTTAACTTTATTTAATTGACTTCCTGGGGCACTGCCTTATACTGGCTGTTGACAATCGTGAGTTCTTTGGTCTTTAAATCAAAAAAGTCATTTTGCGACATCACATGCACCGTCAGATTATCAATCGAAATAGGTTTTCCTAATTCTACGTTGGTCAGGTTGGTATCTTTAATGAAACGTCCATCCACTAAAATAACAAGGCCGGAGCCGATAGCAGTCATAATATCTTTATAAATATACAAGCCGGTGTCTTCACCCAGACCGATTCCAAGCGTGCGCGGATTGTTCACCACCGCCTGAAATAACCGGCCGATTCTGCCGCGTTGCACAAAATGGGTATCTACAATTACATTTTCTATAAAACCTAATCCCTGTGTGGTTTTAATTTCGCCTTTCAGCAGCGCTTCACCGCTGGAACCCTGATAAATCATATTTTCAGAAGATGCCGCCGCACCGGCAGAAGTTCCTGCGTAAATAAAATCTTCTTTGAGATATTTCATGAGGATGATATCATGAAAGCGGCTGCCTCCCAGAATGGAAGTTAATCGCAGTTGGTCACCGCCGGTAAACATAACTACATCTGCTGCGGCCGCACGCGCCGTGATGGCGTCACTGTTCGCCTGTTCGCGGTTGGTGATATCCAGTATGTTCACATTTTTAGCACCGAGAAACTCGAAAGCTTTTTTATATTCCGGTCCGACAATCTGCGGGATTTGCGAGGCGGTAGTGATAATTTCAATAACACTGTCTTCTTTCAGGCGGCTCTCATTTATCATCTTCCGCAGGATTCCGCGTTCGAAAAAGTTGAGGTTTTTCTCTATGTTATTATCGTAATCGACCTCCGAAAAGCTGCCTTTATTTACAGCTCCCCCGATGATCATAAGTTTTCCAACTGCTTCCATAAATGCAAAATTAAAAAATATATTTCGCTCAGGGAGATACAAATCTGCTTCCAGAATGTAAGAATGGTCCGTAAAATGCTGTCAGCAGGAGGAAAACTTAACCTTAAATAAATTTATTTATAAAAATTTTCAGCAATTCGCTTATCTTTACGTAAATCAAGATTCGAGACTTCAAATAAATATTACATTACTATATGAAAATTGAAAAAATACAAGTTTTACGGGGACCAAACATCTGGAGTATTCGCAGGCAGAAGCTGGTACAGATGCGGCTGAACCTCGAGGAGGTTGAACAACTGCCGACCAATAAGATTGATGGCTTCCGCGAGCGGCTGGAAGCTTTGATTCCTTCCCTGTATACACATCGCTGCTCAGAAGGGGTAGAAGGTGGCTTTTTTCAACGGGTGGAGATGGGCACCTGGATGGGTCATGTTATCGAACACATTGCCTTAGAGATACAGACACTCGCAGGTATGGACACGGGTTTTGGTCGTACTCGTGAGACCAAAACGCCGGGCACCTATAATGTCGTGTTCAGTTATCTTGAAGAAAACTGCGGTGTATTTGCCGCCGAAGAATCAGTGGCAATTGCCGAAGCGCTGATCGCGGGCGAACCTTATGACATTGATGCCTGCCTACAGCAACTGCGTGAGATCCGCGAAAAAGAACGACTGGGGCCTTCCACCGGAAGCATTGTTCAGGAAGCTGTTGCCAGAAAAATCCCTTGGATTCGTCTGGGTAAAAACTCGCTGGTGCAGCTGGGATATGGTGTAAACCAGCAGCGGTTCCAGGCCACTATTACGGGAAAAACCAGTTCTATTGCGGTGGAAATTGCCTGCAATAAAGAGCTCACAAAAAAAATGCTGACCGACGCGGCTATTCCTGTGCCCGGCGGCACCGTAATCTCAGACGAAGCAGGCCTTAAAAAAAAGGTCGAAGAACTCGGTTTTCCGATTGTTCTGAAACCGCTCTATGGTAATCATGGTAAAGGTTCTACGATTAATATCCAGGATTACGAAACTGCTTTGCAGGGACTTGAGTTTGCACAGAAGTTTTCCGAAAAGGTTATTATAGAAAGATATATTTCAGGCTACGACTTCCGTGTTTTGGTAATCGATCATAAAATGGTAGCAGCTGCACGACGCGTCCCGGCACACGTGATCGGAAACGGAAAGCTCACCATTCAGGAATTGATCGATAAGGAAAATCAGGATCCGCGCCGCGGTTTCGGACATGAAAATGTCTTGACGGAAATAATCGTTGATAAGGATACCCACGCGCTGCTGGAAAACCTTAAATACACTTTAGAATCAGTGCCAAAAAGCGGTGAAATTATTTATTTAAAATCCACGGCCAATTTATCTACCGGCGGAACTTCTATTGATGTTACAGATCTCGTGCATCCGGAAAATATAACGCTGGCGGAGCGTGTCTCCCGTATTGTGGGGCTGGATGTATGCGGGATTGATATTATTGCGGAAAATCTTACCCAACCTTTAAAAGAGAGCGGCGGCGCCATCCTGGAAGTGAATGCTGCACCCGGCTTCAGAATGCATCTTGCGCCCGGCGAGGGCCTGCCGCGGAATGTTGCGGCGCCTGTAGTTGATATGTTATATCCACCGGGCAAACCTGCCACCATTCCCATTATCGCGGTTACCGGAACCAATGGTAAGACTACGACCACCAGATTAATTGCCCATATCGTTAAAACCAATGGCTACCGTGTGGGATTCACCACTTCAGATGGAATCTACATTCAGAATACGATGCTGAGCAAAGGGGATACAACCGGTCCTTTGTCAGCGGAATTTGTCCTGAAAGATCCAACTGTGGAATTTGCCGTGCTGGAAACTGCGCGCGGCGGAATTTTGCGCTCCGGTCTGGGTTTCAGTTCCTGCGATATCGGTGTTCTGACCAATATTAAAGAAGATCACCTGGGTCTCAGCGATATCCACAGTCTTAAGGATCTGACCCGTGTTAAAAGAGTGGTGCTCGATGCAGTGAAAAAAGACGGCTGGAATATTCTCAATGCTGAAGATGAATATTCCATGAAACTCCTGAATGACCTCGATGCAAAAGTGGCTATTTTCAGCCTTGATGAGAACAATCCGCACATTAAAAAATTCTCCAGGGAAGGAAAAATATGCTGCGTTTTTGAAGAAGGTTTTATCACCATTAAAAAAGGCGATTGGAAAATCCGGATTGCAAGAGCCAACAATATCCCGATCACGATGGAAGGAAAAGCGAAGTTTATGGTCGCCAATGTATTGGCGGCGTCCCTGGCTGCCTATCTTTATGGTTTCGGAATTGAGGATATTGCCAACTCACTGCGTACCTTCATCCCAAGTCCGGCGCTGACACCCGGAAGGCTGAATGTTTTTAAATTTAAGAAGTTTAAGGTGCTTATTGACTTTGCGCATAACCCGGCCAGTTATGAGGCAATTGAGGATTACCTGAAAAATGTGGAAGCGAGCAAAAAGATAGGAATTATTTCCGGTGTAGGAGACCGCCGGGACAGCGACATTAAAGAATGCGGTAAAATTGCCGGTCGCATGTTTGATCACATTATCATCCGGAATGAGCGCCATCTGCGCGGAAGAAAGGAGGAGGAAATTAATGAGTTGCTGATCACCGGAATTCTCGAAGCGGGACGAAATGTTCACTATGAAAATATTCCCAAGGAAACCGAAGCACTGAAACATGCCATAAGCATGGCTGAGGAAGGCACTTTTATTACTGCTTTAAGTGACGTGGTGGCAAACGCGATTGATCTTGTACAGGAATATCAGCAAAAAGAAATCTTGGAAGAAGGAGGTTCGGCTTAAGAATCATAAACTTTAATTTAAACCGGTGATTGCAGTTCATATAGAAGGGCGGTCACCGGTTTTTGCTTTTAATTTTGATTTAATTCCGTACTTTTGACCAATGGAAAATTTTGTAGTTTCTGCCCGCAAATATCGTCCTCAGGAGTTTGACACGGTCGTTGGCCAATCGCACATTACGGATACGCTGGAGCATGCCATTGCTGAAAATCAGTTGGCGCAGGCATTATTATTCTGTGGTCCGCGTGGGGTAGGCAAGACTACCTGTGCCCGCATTCTGGCGCGCAAAATTAATGAGCGCGACGGATCGACGTCGGAGGACAATTTCAGCTATAATATTTTCGAGCTTGATGCAGCTTCCAATAACTCGGTAGATAATATCCGGGAACTCACCGATCAGATTCGTTTCGGTCCGCAGGTCGGAAAATACAAGATTTATATTATTGATGAGGTGCATATGCTCTCGCAGGCAGCCTTCAACGCTTTCTTGAAAACGCTCGAAGAGCCACCGGCGCACGCAATTTTTATTCTCGCCACCACTGAAAAGCACAAAATCATTCCGACGATTTTATCCAGATGTCAGATTTTTGATTTTAAAAGAATTACGATTGAGGATATCCAGCAGCATTTAAAGAAGATTGCAGAAAAGGAGGGGATTTCCTACGAGGATGACGCATTATATTTAATTGCCCAGAAAGCGGACGGTGCGCTCCGGGATGCGCTTTCCATTTTTGACCGCCTGGCAACTTTTTGTCAGCGAAACATTACCATGGCCAAGGCCGCCGAGGTACTGAATGTTCTGGATTATGAACAGTATCTCAACATGGCCTCACTTTGTTTTGATAATAAAATCAGTGAAGCTTTGGTTTCTTTGGACGAAATTATCCGTCGGGGTTTCAGCCCGCACATTTTTATCGGTGGAATGGGCAGCCATTTCCGTGATCTGATGATGTCGCAAAACCCCCAGACTCTTTCACTCATTGAAGCCGGCGAGCATACCAAGCAGCGTTTCCGTGAAGAAAGCGCGAGATGGACACCACAGCAGCTGGTGGATGCCGTGGAAATTTGTAACCATGCCGATATTAATTATAAAGTATCTAAAAACCCGCGGCTGACGGTGGAAATTGCGCTCATGCAACTCTGTTCACTGACAGCGGCAGGAGAAAGTGCGCTTAAAAAAAAAAGTTCCTGATTTTACCGCCGGCTAAGCTGGCCGGCGATGAAAAGCCAATAGTTACCCAACCAGCAGCGCAGGTCATTGCAGAACCAGCTCCTAAACTTGACGCCAAGAAATCTGCTGAGCTGGTTACAGAAGCAGCAACGCCCGAGATTAAAACAGCGGCGCCGATTGGAACAAGAAAAAGCACCTCCGGCTTCAGCATAACCGCAGCGCTGAAAAAATCAGAGGAAAAGCCTGAAGAAAGCGTTCAGGTAGAGACAAAAGTTTTGCCGAGTTCGCACTGGAGCGAAACCGATTTGCACAAGGAATGGCAATTGTTTCTGCGAAAACTGCAGCAGGAAGAAGTTTTGGTGTTTAATGCCATCAGCTCCTTTCAGCTCAACAAAAAAGGTGAGGATACTGTGGAGGTCACGTACCCATCTGAATCTGCCCGTACTGAGTTCGACAAGGTGCGCGCTGAGTTTTTCAATCACTTCATGCACAAGGTGAATCACTTTAACATTAAGACGGAATATAAACTTGATGTAACTATGAAGCGCGAAGTCATGACCAAGCGAAAGATTTTTGATAAATTTGTTGAAATAAATCCGGTTCTTAAAGAACTCGATGAATACTTTAAACTCGACTTTAATTAAATTTTATACCCATATTTTATCGTGATGGACTTGAAAACCCTGGAAAATAACTGGATCAACCAGTTTCCGCAACCGCTGATTATTGCCGGACCATGTAGCGCTGAAAGCGAAACGCAAATGATGGAAACCGCGCGTCTTATTAAAGAGAATAATCTGCCGGTGCCTGTCTATCGCGCGGGGATATGGAAACCCAGAACGAAACCCAACGGTTTCGAAGGTGTGGGAACGATCGGCTTGAAATGGCTGCAAAAGGTAAAAGAGGAGTACGGCTTTAAAACTGCGACCGAAGTGGCAAATGCCTACCACGTGGAAGAAGCTTTGGCTGCCGATGTAGATATTTTGTGGATCGGCGCACGCAGTACAGTGAACCCTTTCACGGTGCAGGAAATCGCCGTCGCGCTGAAAGGAACTGATAAGCCCGTACTGGTCAAAAATCCTGTGAATCCGGATTTACCCTTGTGGATCGGCGCATTGGAAAGACTTTTGGGCCAGGATATTCATAACCTGGGGGTTATTCACCGTGGTTTCTCTAATTACCAAAAAACAAAATACCGCAATATCCCGAACTGGCAGATTGCACTTGATTTCAAAAACGAATTTCCTAATATTCCGATGCTGGTAGATCCCTCCCATATTTGCGGAAACCGCACCGGTTTAGCAGCAGTAGCGCAGGAAGCGCTGAACGTGGGCTATGAGGGAATGATGATTGAAACTCATTACCAGCCGGACGAAGCCTGGAGTGATGCTGCGCAGCAAATTACGCCGGAGGTGCTGGGTTCCATGATCAATAATCTGCAGATCCGTACGCAGGATATTTCCCAATTTGATGATGAGATGGGCCGCCACCGTACGTTGATTTCTGATCTCGATTTTCAGCTGATTGACTTGCTGTCGCAACGAATGAAAATTTCAGAAAAAATCGGAACACTGAAAAAGAAGAATAATATTGCGATTTTCCAGCCGGACCGCTGGAGAGTGATTACCGAATATGCTAACGCAAAAGCTGATGAATCCGGCATGTCTGCAGAATTCATCGAACGGATTTTTAAGGCTATCCACGAGGAGTCTATTGAAGTTCAGAATAATATTTAGCAGTGCAGGGACTGATCATTAAATCTACGGGGAGCTGGTATCAGGTGCTGGAGCAGGAGTCGCAGCAGATTTATGAAGCGCGCATTCGCGGAAAATTTAAATTACTGAAGACCCGCCTCACCAACCCGCTCGCTGTAGGTGATCACGTGCAGTTTAGTCTGGAAAAGGATGATATTGCCTGGATTACAAAGATTGAACCCCGCAAAAATTACCTGATCCGGAAGTCTGTTAATTTAAGTAAAGAAGCCCATATCATCGCGTCTAATATTGATGTTGCGTGTTTCATCTTCACCCTTAAACATCCTGAAACTTCACTTGGTTTTCTGGACCGTTTCTTGGCCTGCTGCGAAGCCTATTCGATTCGTCCGGTTATTCTTTTTAATAAAACAGATTTGCTTTTTGCGGAAGAAACTGAACTTTGTGAAAGTTTAAAATTCATGTACGAGCAAATCGGTTATCAGTGCCTGCTCATCTCTTCCTACAGTGGTCAGAATCTGGATGCTCTGCGTGATTTATTAAAGGATCAGGTCAGTGTGTTTTTTGGCCATTCCGGCAGCGGCAAATCTACTTTGGTAAATGCCTTGCAACCCGATCTTAATTTAAAAACCTCTGAAATTTCCGAAACGCATCTGAAAGGGAAGCATACAACCACTTTCGCGCAAATGCATTTCTGGTCTTTTGGCGGCAGCGTTATCGATACGCCGGGAGTCCGCGAATTCGGAATGATTGATATGCAAAAGGAAGATATTCAGCATTTCTTTCCTGAAATTTTTGCAACCGGCAGAAACTGTAAATTTCACAACTGTCTCCATGTAAACGAGCCGAAATGTGCCGTGCTTGCCGTACTGCAAACCGGTTCCATAGAGGAGAGCCGCTATCTGACCTACCTGAAACTCATGGAAGAAACCGAAGAGCAAAACATGGTATAAAAAAACCCAGCCGAGGCTGGGTAAAAACTAATAACCATGAAAACTCAAATTAAACATGAGAATCGTAAATCAGATTTACAAGTTCTGTGCCAAAAGAAATCCGGCCGTTCTCATTGAGAATTTCAAGACAAATATATAAAAGTTTTTGTATTTTCGCACCACTAAAAAATACGATTTATGTCAGGTAATATTACATTCACCATGATTAAGCCGGATGCAGTGGCAGACGGGCATATTGGTGCAATCCTCGGAAAAATTTCTGAAGCAGGTTTTAAAATTAAAGCGATGAAGCTTACGCAGCTAACTGTGGCTGATGCAAAGAAATTTTACGAAATACATGCTGAGCGTCCTTTCTATGGTGAACTTGTGGATTTCATGAGCTCCGGACCTATTGTCGCAGCCGTTCTGGAAAAAGACAATGCCGTAGAAGATTTCCGTAAACTGATCGGCGCGACCAATCCGGCGGAAGCTGCAGAAGGAACAATCCGTAAAATGTTTGCCAGAAGCCTGGGCGAGAACGCAGTGCACGGTTCAGACTCTGACGAGAATGCTAAAATTGAAGCTGACTTCCATTTTGCCGGCCGCGAGGTTTTCTAAATAAAGAAAATCAACGAGATAAAAACAAACCCCGCTTGCTGGCGGGGTTATTTGTTTTTTAAAGTTTAAGCAGTTCAATGGTCCGCTCGGGGTCCGCAGAACTGAAAACAGCATTTCCAGCTACCAAGACGTCGGCACCCGCGTCAAAAAGTTTTCCCGCATTTTCCGTATTCACACCGCCGTCCACCTGGATCAGCGCTGTTGCATTATTCGCCAGAATTAAATCCTTGGTTTGCGAAATCTTCCGGTAGGTGTTTTCAATAAAGGTTTGTCCGCCAAAACCGGGATTCACACTCATCAGCAATACCAGGTCCACTTCGTTGATGATATCTTCCAATAACAGGACAGGTGTGGCCGGATTTAATACCACACCAGCTTTCGCACCTTTCTGCTGAATCTGCGTAATGGTTCGGTGCAAATGCGTGCACGCTTCATAATGCACGGAAACCAGATCAGCACCTGCCTCCACAAACTGCTCGACATATTTTTCAGGCTCTACAATCATAAGGTGCACATCCTTAAATTTAGTGCTGTGCTGCTGCACGGTTTTCATCACCGGGAAACCAAAGGAAATGTTCGGTACAAAGCGTCCGTCCATGACATCGATGTGCAGCCAGTCTGCCTGCGAGCGGTTGAGCATCTCAATGTCGCGCTGCAAATGCCCGAAGTCCGCCGAGAGCAGGGAAGGAGCGATTAATTTTGTTTTCATTCTTACTTTTTATTATACTTATTAATGATATTTAAGTTTCATATCCGGCTGAATTTTTAGAAGCGTCTGATAAATCAAATCGATTACATGCGAAACATCTTCTTTGGAAACCATCTCTACCGTAGTGTGCATGTACCTTAACGGCAAGGAGATAAGAGCAGACGGAACACCACCATTGGAATGAGCAAAAGCATCCGTGTCCGTGCCAGTTGCGCGGCTGGCAGCGGCCCGCTGGAAAGGAATGTTATTTTCTTTGGCAGCGTCCACAATCAATTCGCGGATGGTATGGTGCACAGAAGGAGCGTAAAATACCACGGGTCCTTTGCCGCATTTTTGATCACCTTCTTTCTTTTTTTCAATCATTGGTGTGCTGGTGTCATGCGTAACATCGGTGACGATTGCAATGTTGGGTTTAATGGTATCAGCAATCATGTCCGCGCCGTATAATCCAACTTCTTCCTGAACGGAGTTTGTGATATAAAGGCCGAAGGGAAGTTCTTTACCGTGTTCCTGTAAAAGCCTTGCTACTTCAGCGATCATAAAACCACCGATCCGGTTATCGAGGGCACGAGAAACAAAATATCGGTCATTCAGTTCAAAAAACTGGTCAGGGTAGGTAATCATGGTGCCCACGTGAACGCCCAGTTCTTCTACTTCTTCTTTAGAGGTTGCGCCACAGTCAATAAATATATTTTCAATTTTAGGAACCGGTTTGTCCGAGCCCGCGCCGCGCGTATGAATGGCCGGCCAGCCGAACACGCCTTTAACTATTCCTTTTTCGCCATGCAGATTTACAACTTTGGAGGGCGCAATCATGTGATCCGAACCACCGTTGCGGATGACATAGATCAAACCATCATCGGTAATATAATTTACGTACCAGGAGATTTCATCGGCGTGCGCTTCAATCACCACTTTAAACTCTGCTTCCGGGTTTATGATTCCGTAGCAGGTTCCGTAATTATCGACTTCAATCGTATCCACAAACGGACGCAGATAATCCATCCATATTTTCTGGCCTGCATGCTCATATCCCGTTGGCGACGCCGTATTTAAATACCGCTCTAAGAATTGCAGTGAAGTATCATTAAATTTCATAAAAAAAGGTATAATTTTTGTTAGGGTAACTCCCAATTTATCAGAACGTAAAAATAATGAATTTTAAGAAACCACTTTTTGTGGTAGCCGTTTTTGCCTGTCTTTGGGCGGCGGCGCAGCAAGATTCAGTAATTGCCAGACCCATCAGTCAGTATCCGCCGGAACTGCTGAAAACAGACGAAATGGGTAATAAATATTACTATGACCAGGCACAGAAAGCCAGGATATATGAAATCGACGGGGAAAATGTAGTAGTGATGGATGAACTGATCCTCCGAAGCAAGCCTCGTTTTAATAACCAACTCGATCAGAATTATTATTTCTTTTTAAATAAAAAGCTTAACCGCGTTTATCCTTTGTTCTTAACCGCGCTCGAACAATACCGCGAAATTGAGGACGAGCTGGCGACACTGGATAAAAAAGAGCAGCGCAAATATTTGAGCGACCGCCAGCAGCAGCTCGCGGCCGAATATGAAAATCAACTGCGTGATCTCACCACCTCGGAAGGAAGAGTATTTGCCAAACTGATGAACCGGGCAACAGGAAAAACAGTGTACGAAATCATCCGTGAACTGCGGGGCGGCTGGAGTGCCTTTTGGTGGAATGTGAAAGGAAATATCGCCGATGTAGATATTAAGCAGCCTTATGATCCGCACGCAGACCGCACCGATCTTTTTATTGAATCCCTGCTGCAAAGCAATTGGAACAGTGGCTACTTGCAACCGTATCCGGGATATCTTACCTTTGGCAGCAAAAAATAGAATGAAACAAACTCTGAAAAATGCAGCAGTCCTCCTGGCGCTTTTGTGCTTTAATTTTGGCTACTCGTGGGGAACGACCGGGCATCGCGTCGTGGCAGAAATTGCTGAAAATCACCTCACACCGAAGGCGAAGCGTCATTTAAAAAAAATCATTGGCGATCAAAAATTAGCGTATTGGTCCAATTGGCCGGATTTCATCAAAGCTGACACCACCGGGGTGTGGAAAGAAACACAGCAGTGGCACTACATCAACGTAGATCCGCAGCCGAATTTCCAGAAATTCCGTGAAGCACTTTTAGCACAGGCAGGCCCCAATATTTATACGCAGATTAAAGTGCTTTCTGAACAGATTAAGGATAAGAAAACCTCTGCCCGGGATCGTGAGATTGCCCTGCGATTCGTTATTCACCTGATGGGAGATATGGCACAGCCACTTCATCTTGGCCGCTTCGAAGACCTGGGCGGAAATAAGATTAAAATAAAATTCTTTGGTGACAATACGAATCTACACTCGCTCTGGGATTCCAAACTGGTCGATTTTCAAAAATACAGTTATACCGAATTTGCGCGTGTACTGGATGTTAAATCTAAGGAAGAAGTAAAACAAATCCAATCCGGAACACTGGAGGACTGGTTGTACGACAGTCACCAGCAAGCCAACCGCATCTACCGCGAATCACAGGATGGTGCTTCTTATGCCTACGAATATAATTACAAATTTGAGCCGCTGCTTGAAAGACAGTTGCTGTATGGCGGTTTACGACTGGCTAAAGTCCTCAACGAAATTTTATAAAAAAGTTTCCGCAAGTTTTCGGAACACCACCTGATCAACAGGTAACGGGAATGGGTTTTCTTCAGCATTGAGGGGAACCCATTCTGCTTTTTCAATACAGGGATCCATGATGAGCAATTCAGTTTCATCTACGATGTCCGCCGTGTAATAAATGCTCAGCAATTGTTCATTTTCACGAAACCGCGAAAGCACCAAATCTTCCTGGGTATGAAAATGCGCCAGGTTTTCAATTTTTACGTTCAGCTCTTCTCCTAATTCCCGGTGCAGGCAGTCCAGTACTCCTTCATTAAACTCCAGTCCGCCGCCGGGAAATTTCAGAAGTTGTTCGCCGGCATATTCTTCTTTTAAAGCCAGGACATGGCCGTTTTTAACAATGGTTGCGTAGATTCTAACGTTTATTTTATCGATCATATTTCTTTCAGGTGAACAACAAAGTTAATAAAAAAGGTTTGCTGCTTACAGTTTGGTCGCGTTGATCATTTCCCGCTTGCCGGGTGGGCCCTGTTTTTTCTCAACTTTAAAACCAAGTTCCTGCAGGATTCTTCGCACAGAACCTTTGGAGGCATAGGTTGTCAAAAGACAGCCCGGGCGCATAAGGTTACTGACCTTCATAAACAAATCTTTTTCCCAAAGGTCAGGTTGTACTCTTGAGCCAAAACAGTCAAAGTAAACAAGGTCGGCCGGTCCGATGCCGAGTTGATGAAGCTCATGAAAGTCACCCTGGATTTTCCGGAGAAAAAAGCCTGGAATAATCTCTGTGAATTCATTCCATTCGCATTCATGGATTTTTTTAAAAACGGACCGTATTTCTTCGTTTTCAAATAATGCTGCGTATCCCAAACTGGCAACTTCTTCCTCTGTTACCGGATATTTTTCAATCGTTGTATAGTAGCAAACATGACATTTGTCAGTTTTAATAAATTCATCAATAGTTACTAAAACATTCAATCCTGTACCGAAACCCAGTTCAAGAATATTAATTTGCGAATTATATATTTGTTTTAATCCATTTTCGATAAAGACGTGTTTTGCTTCCTGCACCGCGCCATGATGCGAATGATAACTTTCATTTAAATCACTGATATATAGCGTTTTACTACCGTCTGAAGTCGTTTTTATTTCCCTTTTCATGATTAATTTTGGCAAAAATACCGGAAATGTTTTTAAATTGAAAAATTATATTAAATTTGTAGAATATCCATTAAAAATTTTAAAATGATAATCCAGAAATCTACTAACCCAAGAATCTCCTCATTTGATCCGGAAAACTTTTCTTTCGGTGACACATTTATCGATCATATGGTCATCTGTGAATATGAGGACGGCAAATGGGGCGAACCGAAAGTAGTTCCCTATGGTCCACTGCCTTTTTCTCCGGCAATGATGGGCGTGAACTATGGTCAGGCTTGTTTCGAAGGGATGAAAGCATATAAAGACAAAGATAATAATGTATTCCTGTTCCGTCCCGAGAAAAACTTTGCGCGGATTAATAAATCAGCTGCAAGACTTGCCATTCCGGAAATTCCGGAAGAAGCTTTTATGGGCGGGCTCAAAGCACTCGTCGATATTGACAGAGCCTGGGTTCCGTTTGGCGTGGGAAATTCACTGTATCTGCGTCCGCTGGTTTTTGCAACAGAAGAAGTGCTGAAAGCGCGGATTTCGAATAAATACATGTTTGCCATTGTAGCAACCCCTGCTAAAAGCTATTATTCTGAACCGGTTTCGGTAAAAATTGCAGATTATTATTCACGTGCAGCGAGCGGCGGTGTTGGTTTTGCCAAAGCGGCAGGAAACTATGCAGCCTCTTTTTACCCTACCAAACTTGCCAATGAAGAAGGGTATGAGCAGATTATCTGGACCGATGACGCAACACACCGTTATTTCGAAGAAAGTGGTACCATGAACGTTTTTGTGCGCATCAACGATACGATTTATACGCCGCCCACTTCTGAAAAAATCCTGGACGGTGTTACCCGCGACAGCTTTATTCAGCTTGCAAAAAAACGCGGTATCGATATCAGAGTAGAGCCGATCGAAGTGAAAAAAGTAATCAGTGCACACAAAGACGGCAGCCTGAAAGAAATCTGGGGCGTGGGGACAGCCGTGGTTACAACTGTGTTCAAAGCCTTAGGTTATGAAGGGGAAAGACTGGAACTGCCACAACTTCCACAGGAAGAATCCTTCGCGCTTACGCTGCAGAATGATCTGGTATCCATCCAGAATAATCTGACCGAAGATCCGTTTGGCTGGAGGTATAAGGTGGAAGAGAACATACATGAAACTGTATAAAGAGAAATATGGAAACCGGGTTTTTACCCGGTTTTTTTCTGTCATACAATTAGAAATGCGTATTTTCGCATCAATGATCAAGAAGTTTTTTCCTGCGGTAGTTTTTTTTATGATGGGTTGCACTAAGCATGCCACCGTACATGCGCCTGCAGAGCGAATGTTTTCTCAGGAAGATCTGCAAAAATCCGGTCAACGCACGCGACAGCTGAATGAGTTGGAGCGCGCACAAATTTCAGACTGGATCAAGGAACAAAATACGCGTTTCGTCGCGTTGCCAATGAGCTATTGGTCTGATATCAAAGATTTGCCGGGTAGAAGTTTACTTTCAAATGGTGAAACGGTTTCGTACGAATATTATCTTTATGATTTTGATTACCAGCTGCTGAAGGAGCAACCTGTACAAAATCAAAACGTTGTATTCGGCCGTTTCGAGGAATTAAAACCGGTAGAAGATGCACTCCGCAGAATGAAATCCGGTGAGGAAACTACCTTGCTGATTCCCTCCTCATTAGCCTTCGGGCCCGATGGTGACGGAGATCAGATCCCGGGAGACCTGCCGGTGATCATTAAATTGAAAAAGCTGTAAACAAAAACTAATATGACAGGAAAAATAATCCTTGCTGCGGTGGCAGCGACACTGATAACAAGTTGTACCCCAATTTATAAAAAGATGAACGTAGACAAAGAGACTTACGCAGGCCTTTCAGATGGCTTGTACGCAAACCTTCAGACTTCCAAAGGAAATATGATTGTGAAGTTCGAGGAAGAAAAAGCACCGGTGACGGTTGCCAATTTCATCGGACTGGCCGAAGGTAAAATACCTAATAAAGCAAAAGGCAAAGGAGTTCCGTTTTATGACGGCACCATTTTCCACCGCGTGATTAAGGATTTTATGATCCAGGGCGGAGACCCGAAAGGTACCGGCATGGGCGATCCGGGTTACAAATTTGAAGATGAAAAAAATGACCTGCAGCACACGGGCAAAGGAATTGTTTCTATGGCGAACTCCGGGCCGAATACCAACGGATCGCAATTCTTCATCACAGAAGTAGCGACGCCATGGTTGGATGGCCGCCACACCATTTTCGGAAAGGTAGTTCAGGGAGAAGATGTCATCGATGCCATTGCCAATGTGGAGAAAGGTCCGCAGGACAAACCAAAAACGGATGTAGTTCTGGAAAAAGTATCAGTATTTGCAAAAGGTGACCAGTACAAAAATTATGATGCTGCTAAAACTTTCGAGGAAGGAAAGAAAAACATAGCTGCTCATAACAAAGCAATGACTGAAAAAATGGAAGCAGAGAAGAAACGTAAGGAAGAAGAATTCGCTGCCGCGCAGGCTAAACTGGTAGAAGATATGAAGGCAGGAATGCAGTCAACTCCATCCGGTTTGCATTATCGTATCACCACGGCAATCGAAGAGGGCAAGAAACCACAAAAAGGAGATATTGTGTCCGTGCATTATGCCGGTAAACTCGTGGACGGCACGGAATTCGACAGTTCTTTCAAGCGCAATGAACCTATTGAGATTCCGATTGGTATGGGTCGTGTAATCGCAGGCTGGGATGAAGGCATTATGCTGCTGAAAGAAGGAGAATCTGCCACGTTCCTTATTCCATCGGAGTTAGCATACGGATCCCGTGGTGCAGCCGGTGTTATTCCACCAAATGCGTGGTTGATCTTTGATGTTCAACTCGTGGAAGTGAAAGATGCCGCTACGAGATAGAAATATTACCGCCTGGTAAATGAATGCCACTTGAACAAAGTGGCATTTTTGTTTTTGTACACTTAATTACTTTTAATTAATGACAAGAAATATTTTGGGTGATTTCACTGCGAAAAATAGTTCATATATAGTTTACATTTGTATTAGCAACAATGAAAATATGAGCAACAATTACCAATTGCTTTTTATCCGTAAGCGGTCATGATGAATTACTAAGTAATAAACTTCTTCATACTGTTTCCTTTCAAGATCTTCGGTTACGGGTAAAAACTAATAACTACAAGACCAATGATGTTATTCTGTTTAAAGAATACATCAATCCCTTGAAATCGACAAAACACAAATGATGGGAAACAACTAAGGTGCAGTGATGCACCTTTTTTTATGAAACGATACGTTCGCCGCAGATTTTGCAATACCGCGCATTATCGTCCACATCTTCATTACCGCAGCGTGGACACACCTTTTCGAGATTCTGCCGCTTGTTCCGCATCTCCGCAGTTACGATTCCGGTCGGCACCGCAATGATGGAATAACCGGCCAGCATCAGCAAAACGGAAAGGAATTTGCCCAGTGGCGTGCCCGGCGAGACATCGCCATAGCCAACGGTCGTTACGGTGACTACTGCCCAGTAAACGCTTTGCGGAATGCTTTCAAAACCTTCATGATGGCCCTCCACCATGAACATAAGTGATCCAATAATCACTGAAAATATAACAAGGAAGAGCAGGAAAATATAAATCTTCCGGGAGCTGTTACGGATGGCACGGACAATAAAATAGCCGTCATTCATAAAGTCCAGCAAATTTAAAATCCTGAAAATCCGCAACATCCTCAGCATCCGTATAATCAGGAAATATTTCGTAATCGGGAAGAAGAGGCTGAGGTAGAAAGGTAGTATCGCCAGGAAATCAACGATCCCGAAAAAGCTAAAAATGTAAGATTTTTTATTCTTTAGCGTGACGATTCTTAAAACATATTCCACCGTAAAAAACAGCGTGATGATAATCTCCAAAACTACGAATGTAAGGTGGAGCTTGGCATCGAATACCTGCACACTTTCCATCATAACGATGAAGGTGCTGAGCATGATGAGCAGCAACAAAAGAAGGTCAAAAAGTTTTCCTAATTTTGTGTCAGACTTGAATATAATCCGGAATACCTGTCGTTTCCACTTGGTGCGTTCCGGTATAAAATTATGTTCTCTTTCCATAAGCAGGCTGGCGTGCCGGTCAGTTTTTAATCATAATAATTTACAAACATAAACAAATGACGGTAAAAGAGGTAACCGCCGAACTGCGTAACCTGATTCCCACAGCAAATGCTGAACCTTATGATAATGTTGGTCTCCTGTGCGGGAACCCTGAGCGGCAGGTCACCGGGATCCTGGTATGTCATGACGCGCTCGAAAATGTAGTACAGGAAGCGATTGATAAAAACGTGAACATGATTGTTTGCTTTCATCCCATCATTTTCAGCGGCTTAAAAAGCATTACAGGAAAGAATTATGTGGAGCGCGCCGTGCTTCTTGCTCTGGAAAATAAAATTGCGATTTATGCGGTGCACACTGCTTGGGATAATCATTATTTTGGTGTGAATCACCGGATTTGTGAAAAGCTTGAGCTGCGCAACCATAAAATTTTAATGCCTAAGGAGGGCAGTATTCAGCTGTTGGAGATTTTCGTCCCGAAGGACCATGCGAAGAAAGTTCGTGAAGCGTTGTTTTCTGCCGGTGCCGGCCAGATTGGTTTTTATGATCAGTGCAGTTTTTCACTGAAAGGGAGCGGCACTTTCCGGCCGTTGGAAGGAGCTGATCCGTATTCCGGAACCGTTGGCGAACGCGAAAATGCGGACGAAGTACTCCTATCGGTTGTTTTCGAAAAGTACAAAAGTACACAGGTCGTACAGGCAATGAGACAGGCACATCCTTATGAAGAGGTAGCGTATCAGTTAATTTCACTGGAAAATGACAATCAGTTTCTTGGCTTGGGTCGCTACGGTGAACTGGCAGAAGCGATGGAAGAAGTTGACTTTTTGAGCCTGGTTAAAAATACGTTCAATCTTTCAGTCATTCGACACAGCAATACTACCGGCAAAAAAATTAAAAGGGTAGGCGTGCTGGGTGGCAGCGGTGCGAGCGGAATTTCTGCGGCACTTGCCATGAACTGCGATGCGTATTTAACCGGAGATTTAAAATATCATGATTTCTTCCGAAGCGAGGGCCGGATGCTGCTTTGCGATATCGGCCACTTCGAGTCAGAACAATTTGTAACTGAGCAGTTGGTTGATTTATTGTCGCAAAAATTCACTACATTTGCAGTCTCAAAATCTGCTGAGAAAACCAATCCCGTTAATTATTTTTTATAAAATATGGCTAAAAAAAACGTAGAAATTTCTGTAGAAGATAAGCTTCGCGCTTTGTACGATCTGCAAATCATTGATTCCAGACTCGATGAGATCCGCAGCACCCGCGGTGAACTGCCAATTGAGGTGGAGGATCTGGAAATTGAAATTGAAGGCCTGGAGAAAAGAGCTGAAAAGTTTCAGAATGAAATCAAGTTGCAGAATGATGAAATCAATACTAAAAATGAAGTCATCAACCATGCCAAATCGCTGATTGAAAAGTATAAAACACAGCAGGATAACGTAAGAAATAATAAAGAATTCGAATCTTTGGAAAAAGAAATCGAGTATCAGGACCTGGAAATTCAGTTGGCAGAAAAGCGCATCAAGGAGTTCGGTGTTAAAATTGAACACAAAAAAGAAACTCTGGATGAATTGCTGGCAAAAATCGACGATCTGAAAACACACCTGAAATTTAAAAAAGAGGAACTGGATACTTTGGTCGCTGAAACACAGAAAGAGGAAGAGTTTCTGACTGCTAAATCTGAAGAATTTGCTAAGAATATCGATGCAAGATTACTTGCTTCCTATCAGCGCATCCGCAAGAGTTCCCTGAACGGGCTTGCAGTAGTTGGCCTGGAGCGTGGTGCACCAAAAGGTTCTTTCTTTACGTTGCCTCCGCAGAAGCAAATGGAAATTGCGCAACGTAAAAAAATCATTATCGATGAGCATTCCGGAAAAATTCTGGTAGATGACGATTTGGTAAATGAGGAAACAGAAAAAATGAAAGAAATCATCAAGTACTAAACTGATGTTTCAATAAATAAAAACGGCTGAAAATTTTTCAGCCGTTTTTTTGTTCTTATAGTTCGGTAATGGTTGCTTTTTCCAGCAGTTCTTTTATTCGTTTTAATGCTTCGCGCAAATCTTCTTCAGAAGTTGCATACGAGAGGCGAATGCAATTGCCGTTTCCAAAGGAATTTCCGCCCACCGTTCCGACAAACGCGTTTTCCAGCAGGAACATTGCAAAATCATCGGCTGTACGGATTTCAGTTCCGTTAATTTCTTTATCTAAATAAAAAGAAATATCAGGAAAAAAGTAAAATGCAGCTTGTGGATCATTTACTATAAAACCGGGAATTTCCTGCAGCAGTTCATGAACCAGGTCACGTCTCTTTTTGAATGCGTCAATCATGAACTGATAAGTTGAGCGCGGATATTGCAGAGCGGTAATAGACGCTCTTTGTGCCACCGTGTTTGGGCCGCTGGTCATTTGTCCCTGAATTTTCTCGCAGGCACTCGCCAGCCATTGCGGGCACGCGGAGTATCCGATGCGCCAACCGGTCATGGCAAATGCTTTAGACATTCCGTTGATCACCGCCGTCTGTTCGTACACCTCAGGAAATTCCGCAATGGACGTATGATTGCCCTGATAATTAATATATTCATAGATCTCATCGGAGATAATGGTAATCTGCGGATGTTTCGCCACCACTTTTGCAATGGCTGCCAGTTCCTCGCGGGTGTAATAGCTTCCGGAAGGATTACAGGGCGAGCTGTATAAAATCGCTTTCGTCTTTGGCGTAATGGCTGCTTCCAGTTGTGCGGCAGTCATTTTGTAATCATCCGCGATCTCTGTTTTCACTACGACCGGTGTACCGTCCATCATTTTCACCATCTCTTCATAGCTTACCCAGAACGGCGCGGGGAGCAATACTTCATCACCTTTATCAATAATCGCAGCCAGCACATTTAAAATAGACTGCTTTGCGCCGTTGGAAACACAAATTTGTTTGGCGGAATAGGAGAGGTTGTTGTCGCGTTTTAGTTTATGGCAAATGGCTTCCCGCAGTTCCAGAAATCCCGGCACAGGCGAGTAGTGGCTGTAATTTTCGTTAATAGCTGTGATCGCTGCTTCTTTTATGAAATCCGGCACATCAAAATCCGGTTCACCGAGTGTAAGGCTTATAACGGGTTTTCCTTCTGCACGCAGTTCACGCACTTTGTTGCTCATGACGAAGGTCTGCGAAAAACTCAACCGCTGCAGCCGTTCAGAATATTTGTTCATAGGGAATTTAAAAACCACAAAGGTAGCAGAATTAGAAGTTACAAAGGCGAGATAAGAATCGCTTTCCGTACTTTTGCCGAAAAGAATTTTGCATGTCCGTCACTTTAATTGAAAAATATTTCCCGAACCTGACCGATCAGCAGCGCGAACAATTTGCCGCGCTCGAAACTTTATACGGCGACTGGAATGAAAAGATTAATGTCATCTCCCGCAAGGATATGGGCTCGCTCTATGAGAAACATATTTTGCATTCGCTTGGTATCGCAAAAGTGATGGAATTCGCGCCCGGCACAAAAGTGCTGGATATCGGAACGGGCGGCGGTTTTCCCGGCATTCCTCTGGCGATATTATTTCCGGAAGTTTCCTTTACGCTAGCCGACAGCATTGGGAAGAAGATTACCGTGGTGCGCGAAGTAGCTGATGCTGTTGGTTTACAAAACGTGACACCAGTTCACACGCGGGCAGAGCAAATCAAAGATCGTTTTCATTTTGTGGTGAGTCGCGCCGTAACCCAAATGCCGGTTTTTTTGCGCTGGCTGCATGGCAAATTCGAGAAAGAGCAGTTCAACCCGAAACACAATGGTATTTTATATTTAAAAGGAGGTGACCTGGCAGAAGAACTGGCCGGTTTGCGTGCCGAAATTTTTCAACTCACCGATTATTTTGATGAACCCTTTTTTGAAACTAAAAAAGTAGTATATTTATCTAAAGGAAATATTTAATTCTTTGAATGCGTTACGTTTAACCTGTAAAACCGGCGATATGAAAACTTATATTTCTTCTTTTCTGACTATTACTGCAGCGGCGGCATTGTTATTTTCCTGCAACGAGCGGGATGAGGAGCACCTCATAACGGACGTGCAGCCGGTAAGTATCGACAGCGTACGCGTTGCACAGGACACGATGAACGTTTTTGATATTCAGTCCATCCGCACGTATTCAACATACGCCGGAAATTGTGAAGGTTTTTATGGTTATGATTATCTGCACACTGACATCAGAAACCGCCAAGTAGTTTCCTATAAATATAAGACGAAGGCAAACTGCACCGAGCCAACGGTACTCGCTTCACAAATTAATTTCCGCCCGCAATATACCGGTGATTTTATTTTCAGATTTTTTAATGGTAAAGATGCAGCCGGCGAAAACCAGTGGATAGAACGTAAAATCCACGTTCGTTAACTTTACTTTTATTATTTAATATACAGCTTTACATACCCAAAAACTGTATTTTAGCTTTTATGAAATTCCTTGAAAAAATTGTGGCTGATCTGCGCGCTCAGAACGGCGACCTTTCTCATTTTGCGCTGGTAATGCCGGGCAAAAGACCGGTTATTTTTCTGAAAAAAATTCTGGCCGAACAACAATATTCAGGAATTTTACCTATGTTTTTCACCATCGAGGATTTGCTGCTGGAAATTAGTGGTAAGCAGTTGGTGCAGGGAATCAGCCTTTGGCTATTTGCTTTTGACGTTTATAAAGAACAACAACCGTCTGAAGAATTTTCTTCCTTTTTGAAATGGTTTCCCACCGTTGTGAGCGATTGGGACGACATGATGCAGTTCGGCGAGTCCGACGAAAAAGTGCTGGACCACATGCTGGCAGAAGAGCGCATCAAAAACTGGTCGGAAACATTGGGATTTGAAGACCAGTCTTCCACGGCAAAACACATCAGTTTCTGGCGCAGAATGAAATCCTACCTGCCCGCACTAAAACAAAAGTTGCAGGAAAGAAACTGGGCGACCATGGGAATGATCCACGAAACAGTGCGTGCTGAGATTCCTGCCTTTGCGGACCGTATTATTAATAATTATGTTTTCTGTGGTTTTAATGCCATGGCACCGGCAGAGAAAATGCTGATTCGCGAATTAATGCAGCGCGGAAAAGCGCAGTGCTTTTTTGAAGCAGATGAATACTACATCCGGGACGAGCGACAGGAGGCAGGGCAGTTCCTGCGGGAAATGATGACCTGGAAGGAATTTAATCCGTCCCGGGAATTTAAATGGCTGACCAATGACTTTGCCGGACATAAAAACATTTGCGTTTATGAAACATCCGGTAATATTTCGCAGGCGAAAGTGCTGCCGGAAATTTTTAAAAATACGGATGATCCCGGTTTCCACCATACCGCTGTGGTGCTGCTGGATGAGAACTTGTTGCCCGCTTGTCTCGATGCCTTATCAGATGTGGAAAAGCTGAATATTACAATGGGCTTTCCACTGAAAAATCTGTCCTTCAGCAATGCCATCCGTCAGCTGTTTTACCTTCAGAAACAACTCGAAAAAAACGCGCAGGTATATTATTATACCGATGTTCTCGCTGTGCTGGATGAATTTCCCAATACGGACGAAGACCAGCTGATCATCAGTCAGTTCAAAGCCTTGCTCGAGGAGCGGAATCTGGCCTACATTCCCGCGCGGCTGCTGAACGAGCAGCTTGAAAAACTTTCGTACAAAGTTCTTCTTGAAAAAGCAGTGTCCTCGCTGGCTTATCTGGATTTACTGACGAACTTTTGCTTCCAGCTGAAATTCCGGCCGCTTGATGATATTTTATATGAAAATGTATCACTGTTTGAGAAAAACCTGAAAGTTATCCGCAATCAGTTGACTCCCTATCATATTTCACTTTCCATGGAAATACTGGAAGTGCTCTTTACTTTCCTTGTTAATACAGAAGTGATCAACTTTGAGGGGGAGCCGCTGCAAGGCCTGCAGCTGATGGGTCTGCTGGAAACCAGGTTGCTTAACTTTAAAAATGTGATTCTGTTGTCAGCGAACGAGGGCAAACTGCCACCGGGAAATAGCCTGAATTCGTATCTGCCTTTTGCGGTACGCCGACAGTTTGGGCTGCACACTTTTTTGGACACTGACAGCATTTATGCGTACCATTTTTATCGCTTGTTGCAGGGAGCTGAAAATATCCATATTTTATATAACGCTTTGAGCAGTGGAACCAGTACCGGCGAACAAAGCAGATTTATCACGCAACTGGAAATAGAAGATAAACACCACACACTGGAGCATGTGATAGTTGAAAACACTTCCAAACCGGTAAGTGAATCTTTGATGAAAATTGATAAAACGCCCGCAGTCCTGGAAAGGTTAGGTGAATGGCAGCAGAAAATATCAGTTTCCAGCCTGACTTCTTATTTATATAATCCGGTCGATTTTTACTTATCGCGCGTGCTGAAACTGCGCGAAGGTGCCGAAATCGAAGAACAGATTTCTCAGCGCTCGTACGGAACACTGGTGCATTATGCGCTGGAGATTATTTATCAAAAATTAAGCGGTAAAATACTGCAGGAAGAAGACCTGAATATTTCAACATTGCAATTGTCTGCAATTATTGACCAGGCAATTGTGAAGATGTCGCACGATTTGGAACATTATCGCCGCGGGATGAATTATATTCATCGGTCGGTGGCTGAAAGGGTCGTCGAGATGATTTTACACTACGATCTGGAGCTCATCAGATCTGGTCACCAGCTGGAAATTATCGGTATAGAAAAAGAATTCAGACAGGTTCAAATGCCGCTTGAGAATGGTGGGGCAGTGGCCTTCACAGGATTAATGGACAGGGTAGACCGCCTGGATGGCCAGCTGCGGATCATTGATTATAAAACAGCTAAAATCGGCAAGCTAGATATTAAAGAAAGTAAAAACTCGGACGGCGAAGCACCACAATATTTTCTGAAAGATGATATGAAGCAAGCCATGCAGTTATCTGTTTATGCTTATGCGGCGTTGCAGTCGCCAGATTTTAACGCATCGACCGTTCAGTGCGGCATCTGGAGTTTTGCCAGCGCTTCTGCGGGGCCGGCCTGGCTGACCTTATCGGGCGAAGAAAAAGTTAGTAAAGAATTGGTAGCGGAATCGATGCGAGCCGTTGAAGTTTTAATCAATGAAATATTAAATCCTGAGCTTTCATTTGAAGAAAGGGTCGCGTTTACAGCTAACGCATAAAAAAAACCGCTCTGAGCGGTTTTTAAATTTAAAAAGCATTAATGCCGGTAATATCCATGCCGGTGATAAGCAAATGGACATCATGTGTTCCTTCGTAGGTAATCACAGATTCCAGATTGGCAGCGTGGCGCATCATGGGGAATTCTCCCATAATACCCATTCCGCCCAGGATCTGACGCGATTCGCGGGCAATGTCAATCGCCATTTTCACATTATTGCGTTTCGCCATGGAAATTTGTGCAGGTGTGGCTTTTCCATCATTTTTCAAACGGCCCAGTTGCAGGCAAAGCAATTGTGCCTTTGTGATTTCCGTCAGGAACTCTGCGAGTTTCTTCTGCTGCAGCTGATAGGAAGCGATCGGTTTTCCAAATTGTTTCCTTTCAAGTGCGTACTGCACGGCGGTACAATAGCAATCGATCGCCGCACCAATCACGCCCCAGGAAATACCATAACGCGCAGAGTTCAGGCAGGAGAGGGGACCCTTCAGGCCGGTCACGCCGGGCAGCAAATTTTCTTTTGGAACCTTCACATTATCAAAAACAAGCTCACCTGTTTTCGAAGCACGGAGCGACCATTTGTTGTGCGTTTCCGGTGTAGTAAATCCTTCATAACCGCGTTCCACAATAACGCCCTGCACTTTTCCATCCTCGTTTTTGGCCCAGACCACGGCGATATCGCATACCGGGGAGTTGGTAATCCACATTTTCGCGCCATTAAGCAAATAATGATCTCCCTGATCGGTAATGGTGGTTTCCATCGAACCAGGATCTGAACCGTGATTAGGCTCTGTTAATCCGAATGAGCCGATAATCTCACCAGCTGCCAGTTTCGGCAGGAAACGTTTTTTTTGTTCCTCCGTTCCATATTCAAAAATAGGGAACATGACCAATGAACTTTGAACGGAAGCAGCAGAACGTACGGCAGAATCGCCGCGCTCGAGTTCCTGCATAATCAGCCCGTAAGAAATCTGATCCAGTCCGGCGCCGCCGTATTCTTCAGGAATATACGGGCCCAGCGCTCCGATTTCACCGAGTTGCTTCATAAGGCCCGGAATATCGCGGTGCTCCTGTGCTGCTTCATCAATCTGCGGCATCACGGCAGATTCAACCCAGTCACGAACAGATTGGCGGATCAGCAAATGTTCTTCAGTAAGAAGAGAATCAATCCCGTAATAATCCGGAATTGAATTTAAATTGTAATAAGACATATTAATATTTTGGCTTAGATAATAAGGTGTAAACTATTATATTATAGTGTTATAGAGAATTTTATTTCATGTGTTTTTCTACCATTTCACAGTCGGTAGATGAAAGGCTCATGCCGGTATATGTTAGTCTTGAAGGGGATTTATACGTGCTTTTATTTCCTTCTGAATCATGATCGCCGATTCCTTCAATCAGGTTTCCTTCTTTTTGCAGGAAATAGATCTCTCTTTCAGATGTGGTCCCTTCAGCTTCGAAGGTATAATTCAACTTCAGCGTATCACCGTTCTTAAACCCGATCACGGTACCGTGCGAGCCGTCTTTTTCGAAATTTTGATATTTCATTGCGCCGGTAATGGTACCTAAATTATCTTCCAGTGACAAGAATACAGAGTCTTTCTTAACAACGCTCATATAACAAGTCTGATCAGTGGATGAAGCGCGAGGCTCACTGGTTTCAGGAATTACAGTGGAATCAGCAGGCAACGTATCAGCAAATTCAGTTGCAGTTTTTTTCTCACAAGCGGTCATCACCAGAGCGACAGTCAGTACAGCAAAAACTTTCTTCATAAAAAATTGAATTGTATTGATTGGTTAAAAATACCATTTTTTTAGAAAAGAATCGTAGTTGCCTATATTGATAATGTTATTGGTCAGGTAAAATAATCAGATTTCGAAGCGTCCCAGTTTTAGAAAGCTAACACCTTATACCAAGTACAAGTGATCATAGATTAGAACGTTATTTTAACTTAATTAATCAATTTACAAAATGTCCTATAATTTATATTATGTTAAATAGGATATCTTTCAGCCTCTCAACAGGCCGAGTTTTAGTCAGAATATTAGGCTTTCTCTCCACAATAACAATTTTATAAGAAAACCTCCGCTTTGTAACGGAGGCTTTTCAGATTACATATTAGTTCTTCAGGCACTTCTCCAGAAACTGATCCTGTTCCCAAAGCGTGTGCAAAATATTTTCCTTCGCCGCATATCCATGAGATTCTTTCGGCAATAAAACCATACGCACCGGTGCGCCCAGATTTTTCAACGCCTGGAAATAACGCTCCGTCTGCAACGTAAATGTTCCTGGATTGTTATCGGCTTCCCCGTGAATCAGCAATAACGGCTTTTTCATTTTATGCGCCTGCATAAACGGTGACATGGTGTTATAAATATCCGGCACGTCCCAGTAGTTTCTCTGCTCACTCTGGAATCCAAATGGCGTTAGCGTCCGGTTATACGCACCGCTGCGGGCGATACCGCATGCATAATCATTGGAATGCGTCAGCAGGTTCGCTGTCATGAATGCGCCATACGAATGCCCGCCTACTGCTACTTTGTTGCGGTCGATATAGCCCATTTTATCCAGCGCGTCGATCGCAGCCCGTCCGTTTGCAACCAGTTGAGGGATAAAGGTATCATTCGGCTCTGCTTTGCCTTCGCCGATAATCGGGAAAGAAGCGTCATCCAAAACTGCATATCCTTTTGTTACCCAGTAAATAAATGAGCCATAGCTCGGGAAGGTAAAATCATTCGGGTTTTGGGTATTTTGTCCGGCCGTGTCTTTATTCTTGTACTCCCGCGGATAGGCCCAAATCAGTAAAGGAAGTTTTTCTGTATGGTTTTTCCGGTCATAGCCTGCCGGCAAGTACAATGTTCCGGTTAGCTCTACTCCATCATTTCTCTTATAGGTAATCACCTCCTTATAAACATCTTTTATACTTTCAAACGGATTGGCGAAATTCGTGATTGCGGTGGCCTTTCCGTTTTTGATATTTCTGATAAAATAATTCGGGTACTGGCTCGCAGACTGCTCAACCACCAAAGCATTTTTTCCGTCCAGAATATCTATAATACTTTCTTTGGAATTCTTAAGCTTAGAAGTATATACTCTCTTTTTCGTAAGATTTCCGAGATTGATCTGCTCGATAAACGGAAATTGGCCGTCCTTGGTAAAACCGGCACCAATCAAGGTAGCCGTGTTGTTCTTAAGGTCCACCACTTTACGTCCGAATTCATTTTTACTTTCCACAAATTTACCCGGATCGCTGTACACATCCTGATAGTTGCGGTCTTCAATCAGCCTTGACGTTCCGTTTTTAAGATCTACCAGATATGATTTTGTGTTACGGGTATCGTACCAGCTATCCGAAACAATCGCGTAATTCCCATTGGTCCAGTCAATTCCGCTGTATCTTTGTTTTGTTTTAAAGAAACCTTCGGGCGCCGCAGTAAAAGGCGCTTTCCACTGGAACAGTTCATCGCGGTACTCAGCAGCTTTCGATTGGTCTCCCCCATCCAGTGCTTCAGCATAAACCAGGGTAGCCGGCTGATCATCGCGCCAGGTCATATTTCTTTTCCCAGTGCGTACACTGGAGAAACCTTTCGGCATAATCTCATTAAGTGGCATTTTATTTACTACTTTCACCAGATTTCCGGCGGCATCGTATACGGTGCTGGTCATTGGGAAACGATTCAGCGGCACAATATAAGAGTATGGTTTCTCTATCGTTGTCAGCATCAGGTATTCACCGTTTGGCGAAAAATTAACTGAAGTATAGATTGCCGCCTCCTTAAACGGTTGCATATTACCATTCAGATCCACTTTCACCAATTCTGCCTTGGCAAGGGTTTCAAAATTTGCTTCATCCTGCGGATTTTTCAGCAAATCCTGATATGTCCTGTTTTGCGAAACTTTTCCGTCCGAAGTAGAAACAGTCGGCCCCTTGGGAAGTTCGCTCTTTTCATCAATCAGTTCTGCACGATTGGCAGGAATTTGTTTTACAATCAAATGCTTACTGTCTGCCATCCAGGTGTACGGGCTGCCCAAATTTGCATTTAAAGGTGCAGAGGAAATTTTTCTGGCATTTTGAGTTGCAAGATCAACTACA
This sequence comes from Kaistella sp., assembly GCA_032057205.1. Classification (GTDB taxonomy): domain Bacteria; phylum Bacteroidota; class Bacteroidia; order Flavobacteriales; family Weeksellaceae; genus Kaistella. The sequence goes on along the minus strand of DAMCFT010000007.1, from coordinate 22,761 downwards.
TAAAGATCAACGGACTTGCTTCCGGTGTGCGTGAACGCTAAAGTGTTCTCGTCCGGAGAAAAGGAAAGATAAGCAATGCGCGGATTTGCCGGCAGGCCTTTCACCTGCATTTCAGTTTTATCCTTTAACCTGCGGAGCTTCAGATTGTTCACGTAAGTCAGTGTGCTGGAAATATTAGTTACCGGATTTACTCTTAAGCCTGCCAGCTTCATTTCTTCCTGATTTAAATCTTCGAGCGATTTATAGGTATCGCGGTACGAAAGCACCATCCAGTCGCGGTTGCTGTTCATAAAAACAGACGGTGCGCGTTCAAAATCAGCCAGCTTCATAATTTCCGGCGACGGCTTCTGATACGTAATGTTCTCTTGTGCACTGGCAAAGCCCAAGAAAATAAGGGCAATGGCAGTAATTGATTTTCTCATGTATTCTTTTTTCGTAAAAATAGTATAATTGTGCAGTCCAAACAAGTGTTTATAAAACGAAAAAACCAGCAATAGTGCCGGTTTCTTTATTTATTAGGAAATTACCAACGTGTTTCGCGCCGTTTCATCAGCATTTGATCGACGGAATATTGTAAAGGGCCCACGGTGAAGATGAGCAGATAAATCACAAAGTACAGTAAACTTGATTCACGAACGGAAAATGCGTCGCCGGCGTGAGCACCAAAGGCCGCAACCAGCATCGTCACCATTAATAAAAGTGCAGCCGGCCTGGTAAACAAACCGATGATTAAAAGAAACGAGGCCACAAGCTCCACGATCAGCGCAAGAACCAGAGTTGCGCCCGCGCTCAACCCAAGAAACTCATAAAAATTAATTGGTCCACCGGACATATATTTTTCCAGCTTTGGAAGGCCGTGCAGCAGAATCATGGAAACGCCGATAAAAATCCGCACCAATAAAATCACAAAATTGCTCATCGCCGGATACGTACGGCTGTGATATAAAAATTTCATTCAGATTATTGCTTTTAAAAGTTTACACCGCCCGGCCGCTGCTATCGGTAACCAAAGTTTTTCAGATCGCGGTCGTTTTTCCGCCAGTCTTTTTTTACTTTAACAAAAAGGTTCAGGTGAATTTTTTTATCAAAAAACTTTTCGAGGTCCAGGCGGGCCTCGGTACCCACTTTTTTGATAGCTTCGCCTTTGTGGCCGATAACAATTCCCTTTTGGGTATCACGCTCCACATAAATAATAGAATCTATGAAAATAATTCCTTCCTTTTCCTTGAACTGCTCCGTAACGACTTCAACCGAATAGGGAATTTCTTTTTCATAATTCAGCAAAATCTTCTCGCGGATCGCTTCGTTCACGAAGAACCTTTCCGGCCGGTCGGTGTACATGTCCTTGTCATAGTACGGCGGGTTTTCCGGCAACATACTTTTGAGTTTTGGCAGAATGACTTCCGTATTAAAACCGGTCAGGGCAGAAATCGGTAAAATCTCGGCTTTCGGTAGACGCTCGTGCCACTCTTCCATCACTTTTTCCAGATCTTGCTGGTTAGAGGCATCTATTTTATTAATTAAAATAAGCACAGGCACCGGAATTTTGTTCAGCTTTTCAATAAGGAAGGCACTCGGTTCAGCGCGATCGGTAATATCCACTATAAATAAAAAGACATCGGCATCCTGCAAAGAATCTTTTACAAAATCCATCATCTTCTCCTGCAGGCCATATTTTGGGTCCAGCACGCCCGGGGTATCCGAAAAAACAATCTGGACATCGTCTTCATTATAAATCCCGAAAATACGGTGACGCGTTGTCTGGGCTTTTTGAGTAACAATGGCGAGTTTCTCTCCCATCAGCTGGTTAAGCAAGGTGCTTTTTCCGGCGTTGGGTTTTCCTACAATATTTACAAATCCTGCTTTGTGAGACATATTAAAAATTAAATAACACGGGTAATGTGGCCGTGCTCACGCAAAGTTAAGATTTTACTTTGGTATTCCGTTCAATAGCAACAGATGTACAACTTTATAATTAAAATTTCCATAGGCACAGTTATTTCATGGTCATTTTCAATTAAATACCACCATTATGAAGGCAATCTGGAACGGAGCCATAGGTTTTGGGCTCGTAAACATCCCCGTAAAAATGTATTCTGCTGTGGAAAGCAGCAACCTGGAACTGCACATGCTCGACAAAAAAGACCTGGCACATATTCGTTATAAGCGCGTGAACGAAGACACCGGTGCCGAGGTGAAATACGAGAATATTGTGAAAGGTTATAACCTGGATGGCAAATACGTCGTGCTCGATGAAGAGGATTATGCCGCCGCCAGTCCCGAGAAATCAAAGATATTTTCGATCGATGAATTCGTGATGGAAGATGATATTGATTCCGTGTACTTTGAAGTACCTTACTTCCTCGAACCTCAGAAAAACGCGGAAAGTGCGTATTATCTTTTACTGAAAGCTTTAAAAGAAAGCAAGCGTGCCGGCGTGGGAACTTTTGTGATGCGCGATAAGGAAGTGCTGGGAATGATCCGGCCGTACCAGGAAGATATCTTGATTGTGAACCGGTTGCGTTTTGCGCAGGAAATCCGCGATTACAAGCAATTAAAACTGCCACCGAAGAAAGAACCTAAAGCAGGTGAACTTAAAATGGCCATTTCGCTGATTGAGCAGACTTCAGAAACATTTAACCCGGCGGCCTTCCACGACACCTATGCTGAAGATTTAATGAGAATTATTAAAAGAAAAGCCAAAGGAACACACATTAAGAAAGTGGAAGACAAACCGAAAGAAAGCGGCAAAGTGGTTGATTTGATGGCTCAGTTAAAAGCAAGCCTCGAGCATTCTAAAAAGAATAAAAAAGTATCCTGATGAAATCATTGGAAGAATACAATCGCAAAAGACGGTTTGATGAAACACCTGAACCGGAGGGAGAAAAAACGGACGCCGGTGGCAAACTTGTTTTCGTGGTGCAGCGCCATTCCGCTACCCGGCTCCATTACGATTTTCGGCTGGAAATGGACGGCGTTCTGAAAAGCTGGGCCGTGCCGAAAGGACCTTCGCTGGATCCGCATGACCGGCGGCTGGCAATGCTGACCGAGGACCATCCGTATTCTTATAAAGATTTCGAAGGCAGCATTCCCGAAGGAAATTACGGCGGCGGCGAAGTGGAAATTTGGGACCATGGGACTTATGAACCCATAGAACCTAAAGCTGGTAAATCAGATGATCTGGTGATGCGTCATCAGTTGCATTGCGAATCGCTTAAATTCAGAATGCACGGTAAAAAGCTGAAAGGGGAATTTGCGCTGGTTAAAATTAAAAATGGTAAAGATGATAATGCCTGGCTTCTCATTAAACACAAGGACGAATATGCGGAAGAACCGTACGACGCGGAAGATCATACCCCAAAAAATTCAAAGGTAACGGAACGGGAAAATGCACGCCCGTCTAAAAGAAAAAAGACCGTAAGTAAAGAAAAAACAACCGATCCTTTTAAGAAAAAAACAGCCATTCTGCCGGACGGTGAGAAAAAAGTAAAGGACTTTATTGTACCGATGCTGGCACAGACCGCTTCTGCGCCATTCGATGATCCACACTGGGTTTTCGAAATTAAATGGGATGGTTACCGCGCAATCGCTGAAAAACGCGGCGAATCGCTGCTGCTCTACTCGCGGAACGGTCTTTCCTTTCTGGAGAAGTTTGGCAAAGTAACCGAAGCCTTGCAGGAACAGCCTCAGGAAATGGTGGTAGACGGTGAGATTGTCGTTTTTAATAAAGAAGGCAAGCCGGATTTCCAGGCACTTCAGCAGATTATGGATCATCCCGAGGCACCGGTTGCCTATCAGGTCTTTGATTTACTGTGGTTGAATGGCCACTCCACGGAGAACCTGACCTTACTTGAAAGAAAAGAATTACTGAAAGAAGCACTCGTGGAAAATGAGGTGATCCGTTACTGCGAACATGTGCCGGAACAAGGTAAAGAATTTTATGAGCAGTTGGAAAAGATGAAACTGGAAGGCATGATGGCGAAAAAAGCAAACAGCACCTACGCCGAAGGTTCGCGATCTGCCGACTGGCTCAAAGTGAAATTCGAAAAAACAGAGGACGTGATTATCTGTGGTTTTACGGAACCGAAAGGATCGCGCGAAATGTTTGGAGCCTTAATTCTCGGCACATACCGCGACGGTGAACTGGTATACTGCGGTCATGCGGGAACGGGTTTTACTGCGGCAAAGCTTCACGACCTGTATGATTGTTTTAAACCGCTGATTAGTGACCGGTTGCCCTTTGATAAAAAGCCTAAAACCAATACGCCGGCCACGTGGCTGAAACCTAAATTGGTTTGTGAAATTAAATATACAGAAGTAACACAGGATGGTATTTTCCGCCATCCGGTATTTATTACTTTAAGAAAAGATAAAACTGTGGAAGATATCCGGAAGGCAGACACAGAAGTCGTACAACCTGACGAAAGAAAAACTTTAAAAAAACAAAGCAGTATGCCCGACAAGAAAATCGAGGACGGAAAATTAAAGGCCGGCAAGCACGAAGTGAAAATTACACACGCTGACAAAATTTATTTTCCGGATGATGACATTACCAAAGGCGACGTGATTGAATATTATCAGTCGGTGAGTAAATATATTCTGCCTTATCTGAAGGATCGACCGCAATCGCTGCATCGCTTTCCCAATGGCATAAAAGGTTTGAGTTTCTATCAAAAGGATGCCGGCGATGATGCACCTTCCTGGATGGATACGGTATCCGTACACTCAGAATCAAATGATAAAGACATTACATACATGATTTGTAATACAGCAGCGGACCTGGCGTATCTCAATAATTTAGGCTGCATCGATATCAATCCCTGGAATGCGACCAAGCAGGAACCGGAACATCCAACCTGGCTGGCCCTGGATCTGGATCCGTCAGATAAAAACACTTTCGATGATGTCATTGAAACCGCGCATTGTGTAAAAGAAATTTTAGATATCGCTAAAATAAAAGGCTATCCGAAAACTTCAGGCAGCACCGGCATCCATATTTTCATTCCGATGGGCGAGCAATATACCGCTGACCAGGTGAAAGATTTTGCCTTACTACTGATGGAACGGGTATTGGCAAAACTACCCAAAATAACTACGCTCGAACGTACTCTGAAAAAGCGCGACCCCGGTAAAATTTATCTCGATTATCTGCAGAACAGAACCGGCCAGACACTCGCAAGTGTGTACAGCATCCGGCCGCGTGCCCATGCCACTGTTTCGATGCCGCTCGAATGGGACGAAATTAAAAAAGGACTGCTCCCAACTGACTTTACCATTGCGAATGCTTTGGATAGAATCAAAGAAAAAGGAGATCTGTTTAAACCTGTCCTGGGCAAAGGAATTGATATGCTGAAAGCGCTGGAGAACCTGGGTGCGGATTAAGGTTTGCGAACCACCGGTAAAATTTCATCATCAATTAAGCCGAAACGCCTTAGCTCTTCGGTACTGAACTGCCGGGAATAATACAAAGGTTCTACCTCAAAGCCAGCATCGGCCAGCCGCTGGAAATAATCCATCCCATACCACCGGACATGATCGTATTGGCCAAAATGTCTCTGCCGTTCTTTTGGATCGGTAATGGTGAAGTCTTCGTACGTTTTCTGATTTGCATTTTTCAGCGGAACCTGCAGAATACCCCACCCGCCGGTACGCAGGACGCGGTATAATTCGCGCATGGCCTGACGGTCGTCTTCGATATGCTCCAGAACATGATTGCAAAAAACCAAATCAAAACTGTTATCCTCGAAAGGCAGATCCAGTAAATCAGCTTTTACATCTACGATAGGTGAAAAAAGGTCGGCTGAAATATAGTCAAGATTGGGTAATTTCTTGAATCGCCTTAAAAATTCCTGTTCAGGTGCAATGTGCAATACTTTAAGTGGTGCGCTGAAAAAATCAGTTTCCCGCTGAAGATACAACCACATTTGGCGGTGCCGCTCAAGGCTCAATGTGCCGGGTGAAAGTGCATTGAGCCTTTGTTTGCCGTAGCCGTACGGCAAAAATTTACGATACGATTTTCCGTCAATCGGATCGGTAAAACGGTTGCCTTTGAAAAAAAGATAAATGAGCGGGCGCAGCCAGATGCTCAGCCGGATCAGCAAAGGACGCGGAAACGTATTGAGCAGTATGCCGGCGACTTTCTTCATTAAAAGTCTAAGGTGAAAGGATCTTCCTCATCGCTCACAATACCGAGCGCGTCATAGATATATTTAAAAGTAGAAAGTAGCACCGGTTTTCCGCCGATGATGCACACGTCGTGCTCAAAATGCGCGGAAGGAGAATTATCGAGCGAAGTTACCGTCCAGCCATCATCATGGAATTTTACTTTTTCAGTACCGAGATTCACCATCGGTTCAATAGCTAGTGCGATTCCGTCCTTTAAAACTTTACCACTTCCTTTCCGACCATAATTGGGAACCTGCGGGTCTTCGTGCATTTTGCGGCCCAAGCCGTGTCCTACCAGTTCGCGGACAACGCCGTAGCCATGCTTTTCATTATATTGCTGGATGGCGTAGGAAATATCTCCTACCCTTTTGCCTCGGACGCATTGCTCAATTCCTTTATACAAAGATTCCTTGGTGACCTGCAGCAATTTTTTTACTTCCGGCGCAACTTCTCCGACCTGGAAAGAATAGGCGTGGTCGCCATAAAAACCGTTCATATACACGCCGCAATCAACCGAAAGGATATCTCCTTCCTGCAAGGGTTTTTCGTTCGGTATTCCGTGCACCACTTCTTCATTTGATGAGATACACAAATTGTTTGGGAAACCATACATCCCCAGAAAAGCAGGTTCGCCACCGTGATTACGGATGAATTCACCGCCGAGACGGTCCAGGTGTAAAGTGGTAACGCCGGGCTTGATTTCAGCCGCCAGCATACCGAGCGTTTTGGAAACCAGCTGTGCACTTTCGCGCATCAGCCGAAGTTCTTCTATTGTTTTTAGTTGAATCAAAATACAGAGGAGTTTAAAAAGGTGTTACCAGAACAGGCCTTTCTTTTTTTCTTTTTTTAATTTGGAATAAGCCAAGACTTCCTGGCCATCCACACGGAACTCAATGCGCTGTTTGATGATATTATAAATCTCGCCCCAACCCGGAAAGCCGCCCAGGTTACGGTCATCAATAAATAAATCTGCATCGATTTTTCGGCTGGCTTGGCTGTGGTCAAAAATTTCACCCTCGAAGCTGGAATTTACAGCGTAAAATTCTACCCCGTTTTTGCGACAAAATTCCACGGCTTCATCCAGCGTTTTTCCGTGACGATAGGTCCAGAGAATTAATCGGTACCCTTCGGACTGCAGTTTGCGCAGCGTTTCAAACGCGAAAATTTTCGGTTTTCCGATGCCGGGATACGCGTCATCCACTACCGTTCCATCAAAATCAATCGCGAGTTTCTTACTGTTAGTCATTTGTTTTCAGCATTCAGTTGCGCAAATATAATAAATTTAAAAGGCCTTTTTCAAGGCCTTTATTTAAGATTTTACCCATTTAAACTGATACTGCAGATCGGGGGTTGCAATACGGTCTGTGATGCGCTGCAGCCGCGACGGCAGCTTCACCAGATATTCCTGTGCCTTTTGTGCTTTTTCATTCAGGCCGGTAATATGCTCAATTTTCCAGTCTTCCAGCAGCACTTTCAGAATGTTGATGTAATCCTGTCCGGTGTACACCATCGCACGCTGCGCCGCATCTGAGAAATGTTCCCAAAGCTCTCCTGCCTTCTGGCCGGATTCACGCATCAAATGCGCCGGCATGACAATCTTTTTACGCATCATATCTTCGAAGGCCAGCATCATTTCGGACGGATCCAGTTCAAAGATTTTGGTTACGAAATGCTTGTATGCTTTTGCGTGGCGTGCTTCATCAGCTGCAATAACGCCGCACATACGGGAGAGTTTCATATTGCCCGTCTGTTTCGCGAGGGAGCCTACGCGGCGGTGGGATATATTGGTAGCTGTTTCCTGAAAACTGGTATAAACAAAGTTCCGGTAAGGATCCATCGAGGTGCCTAGATCGAAACCATCCTGAATCAGGTATTGCGTAGTAATCTCCACTTCGCGCATGTTCACGCGCCCGCAGAGATATAAATATTTATTCAGCAAATCACCGTGGCGGTTTTCTTCTGCCGTCCAGCTGCGCACCCACTGCGACCAGCCGCTGCGCTCTTCCTGATCAACACCGTCAATCCCCATAATCCAGGATTCATAGCTGGGTAGTGCTTCTTCCGTGATACAGTCGCCAATCAGCGTTACAAAAAGATCATAATCCATCTCGCGGGCGAAAGTCTGAAGTTCTTCCACGTCGTATTTAAAACTCTCCGCAGAGGGATCCGGCAGGAAATCAGTGGGCTGCCAGATTTTTTCAACGGGCGTAAGATATGAGTTAATGAAATCTTCCACGTTCTTTCCGAGCGTACGCATGACTTCAATCCTCATTAATTTATTGTACATCAAGTAATTTTTATGTTGTTGGCAAATATAATTTAAAATAGTATTCTATACATAATTAATGCCGCAAAATGCCGTACACAAGGTAAATATTATATTTGTTTAAGAAAATTTAACTCACCAGGACTTCTCCGTCCATCTCTTCAGGTGCGCTTATTCCCATCACTTTTAATATAGTTGGAGCAATATCGCCCAGTTTTCCCGGCTTCAGATTCCAGGTTTTGTCTTTATCCATAACGATGAGCGGCACCAGGTTGGTGGAGTGCTGCGTGTTAGGAGTACCATCTTCATTCATCATTACATCCGAATTTCCGTGATCCGCTAATATAAAAACGGCATATCCGTTCTCATAGGCAGCCTGTGCGACCTTGCCAATACATTCATCCACGGTTTCCGCCGCTTTTACTGCAGCTTCGAAAACGCCGGTATGACCCACCATATCGGTGTTGGCAAAATTCAGACAGATAAAGTCTGCCGTTTGTGCTTCAATTTCCGGAAGGATTTTTTCCGTAATATCATAAGCTGACATCTCGGGTTTAAAATCATAGGTGGGAACATCTTTCGGACTGGGGCATAAGATACGCTTTTCGCCATCAAACGGTTCTTCTCTACCGCCCGAAAAGAAGAAAGTAACGTGCGGATATTTTTCCGTCTCGGCTACGCGAATTTGTGTTTTGCCATTTTCAGCCAATACTTCGCCCATGGTTTTCTGCAGTACATTTTCATTAAAGACCACATGCACATTCTGGAAATCCTTGTCGTAGTTTGTCATGGTCACAAAATACAGGCGGTACGGATTCATGCCATATTCCGGGAAACTTCGTTGGGATAAAGCTTCCGTAATTTCGCGTCCGCGGTCAGTGCGGAAATTAAAACAGAAAACGACATCATCAGGCTCAATGCGTGCCATAGGAAGGCTGCCGTCTCTCAGACAGATAATAGGTTTCAGGAACTCATCGGTGATTCCTTCATCATAAGATTTTTGAATAGTTGCCAGCACATCACGCGTATTTTCTCCGGCACCGTGCATCATTGCATCATACGCCAGTTTAATTCTTTCCCAGCGTTTATCGCGGTCCATGGCGTAGTAGCGTCCCGTGACACTTGCCAGCTTGCCGGTGGTTTCGCACATGTGATCCATAATCTCGGCGATAAACCCCTTGCCCGAATGCGGATCGCAGTCGCGGCCATCGGTAAAGGCATGAACGTAAACATTTTCGCGCAGACCTGTTTCGCTCGCGGCCGTCAACAAACCTTTCAGGTGGTTGATGTGAGAATGTACACCACCATCGGACACCAGACCAATGAAATGTACCTGCTTGCCATTCTTTAATGCATAGTCAAAAGCTTCGGTTATCACGTTTTCCTTGCCGAGTGTCGCATTTTCAACAGCCATGTTCAGTTTCACCAGGTTTTGATAGACTACCTTGCCAGCACCCAGGTTCATGTGACCCACTTCTGAATTTCCCATCTGCCCAAATGGCAATCCCACGGAAATGCCGCTGGCCTCCAAAGTGGTGTGTGGAAAATGCTGATAACAGGAATCAATAAACGGAGTATGTGCCTGGTCGATAGCGGATACGGCCGGATTTGTGCCGATGCCCCAACCGTCCAAAATGGCAAGTATAGCTTTCTTTGACATTTTTAAATTTTTGTTGACTTACAAATTTACGAAAATTGACGCGGGTAATTTTCAGACTTACCTTATGAAATTAATATCTTCTCGAACGCCAGTCGTTTTTTGCCGCGGATCCGGATCGTGCCGCAATGTGTGTATCCCAGTTTCTCAAAAACGCGCTTCATTGCAGGATTATCATAATTGGTATCTACACGAATGCTCGGTAATTTCTTTTCCAAGGCAACGGATTCCAGGTCTTTCATAACCTGTGTGGCCAGACCGCGGTTCAGAAAATCTGTGGAAACAGCAATACGATGGATGACCAAATAAGGTCCATCGGTGAGCCACGCCCCTTCAATATCAACATAATCCGGGTCCGGCTGATCAATAGCCGCTGCGTAGGCTGCAACCTTATCTTCCTGCTGCCAGATTTTAGCATACCCGTGCGCCATATCGTTTTGAATAATTTCGCGGTTCGGATAGCCATCCTGCCATTGCTGGCTCCCTTCTTCACGCCGTCGTTCAATGGCAGCGTCAAAAATCTCCCAAATAGGATCGAGTTGTGAGATCGAGGCAGAGGTCATTATAAAGTTAGGAGTCATCGTTAGTTTATTTAAACACAAATATAAGCATCGTATATTCTTTGCGCCTACCTCCATGTTTAATTTAATCCCTATATTTCCTTAAAAAAGATGAAGAAAAAACTGGTCGTACTCTCCGGTGCCGGTATTTCTGCCGAGAGTGGCGTACGCACATTTCGTGATGCCAATGGTTTGTGGGAAAATCATGATATTAATGAAGTGGCAAGTCCGGAAGGTTTTGCACGTAATCCGCAGCTCGTTTTAGATTTTTATAATGCGCGCCGCCGCCAGCTGCTGGAAGTGGTTCCAAACCGTGCACATGAAATACTGGCGGAGCTTCAGTCAGACTTTGATGTGCAGATTATTACCCAAAACGTGGATGATCTTCATGAACGGGCGGGCTCGCGCGAAGTATTGCATCTGCACGGCGAACTTTTGAAAGCAAGGCCTGTGGACCGGGAAACTGATATTATTACCTGGAAGAAGGATTTAAATCTAGGCGATGTTGACAAACGCGGAAAACAGCTGCGGCCGCATATTGTTTGGTTTGGTGAAATGGTCCCTGAAATGGAGCATGCACTAGAGCTGGTTCGGCAGGCAGATATTCTGCTGGTCACCGGCACATCGCTTAATGTTTACCCGGCAGCCGGCTTGGTAGACTACCTTCCAAATGATGCAGATTTATATGTGATTGACCCGGAACTTCCGACGCGGTTTAAAGAAAGCAATCGTTTTATGGCGATGAAAGCAACGGAGGGCATGGTGAGGTTTCGTGAGATGGTCGCAAATTCTGGCTTCACTCTGTAACAGAAAAGAGAACCACATCTGTGATTCTCTTCTGATAGTAGCGGGGACACGACTCGAACGTGCGTCCGCCTCAGGCGGATATGAGCCCTCCGTTTATTTCAGGAAAGTTTTTAAATAGTTCCTGCCGTGGCCGCTCTTTAAATATTATTCACGGAGCATTGCTTCCCTTTTTGATTTAAAAAATTCAACGTATACAACGGTCCACGGTCTGAACTTAACTGAATACCCTTTTGTGCCGAATTTATTATGTGAATGAAACCTTTGAATTAGACCAGCAGTGAATCCAGTGTAATACTTACTGAATTGCTCTGAATACAAAACATAAACAACATATTCTTCCATAATAAAAAAAGAGAACCACATCTGTGATTCTCTTCTGGTAGTAGCGGGGACACGACTCGAACGTGCGACCTCCGGGTTATGAGCCCGACGAGCTACCTACTGCTCTACCCCGCGGTATTGTGATGCAAATATACAGCTATTTTCTTACACTCCAAATTTTACGGTGAAATTCTTTTCTCATTTTAATTTTTAGTAAATTTGTCTATGGCCAAAATCATTAAAATTTACCCGGAAAATCCGCAGGAAAGCGCTATCAATGAAGTCGTTAAGACTTTAAATAACGGCGGCTTGATTATTTATCCGTCTGATACGGTGTATGCACTCGGCTGCAACATTTTTGATATCCGTGCGATGGAAAAACTCGCGCAGCTCAAAAAGGTGAAGCTGGAAAAAGCACATTTCTCCATTATCTGCAACGACTTAAGCCATTTGTCGGAGTTTACGCGGCCTGTGAATACGGCAGTTTTTCGGTATCTTAAAAATAATGTGCCAGGCCCGTTTACCTTTATTCTGGAAGCGAGCAAAAGTTTACCGCTCGCCTATAAAGGCAAAAAAACCGTGGGAATCCGTGTTCCCGATCATCCCGTGCCGCATCTGATCGTGGAAAGACTGGGGCATCCGATTGCCTCAACTTCCATTAAGGATGATGATGAGGTGATTGAATACTCCACCGACCCGGAACTGATTGCCGAGAAATATGACCACTTGGTTGATATTGTTATTGATTCGGGCTACGGTGATAATGTAGCCTCCACGGTGGTGGACCTGACCAGCGGCGAACCGGAGATTCTGCGTCAGGGGAAAGGCCTTCTTTAAAAAAAAGCGATTTATACATTTATGAAGATATTAATCTCACCGGCGAAACTGATGAACGTTCAGCCGGAAAAAGAAATTATTAGCAGAACAACACCTCAGTTTTTAAAATATTCCAAACAGCTCCATGCAGCGCTGAAAAAGAAATCTCCCAGGGAACTGGCAGAAATGATGAAAATCTCCGCAAAGCTGGCGGATGATAATTGGGAACGAAATCAAAAATGGACCGCAACACCAAACGCGACAGAATCAGCGCCAGCCTTGCAGGCTTTTACCGGGGAAGTGTACCGCGGCTTGGAGGCGTCCACACTCAGCGAAGGGGCGGTAGAGTATTTACAAGATCATCTTCGGATTCTTTCCGGTCTTTACGGATTGCTGCGCCCTTCTGATCAAGTAATGCTGTACCGCCTGGAAATGGGCAAAAAACTGGAAACTGCGGACGCAAAGAATCTTTATCAGTTCTGGGATAACAAGCTGACCAAGGCTTTACTAAAAGAACTGGCTGCTGATGACTTTGTTTTAAACCTGGCGAGCAATGAATACATTAAAGCCATTCAGCGCGACAAACTGAAATGTCCTGTGATCGATTTTGAGTTTTATAACTATAAAGGTGGAGAATTTAAAAATATCGTCGTGTACACCAAGCATGCCCGCGGAATGATGGTGCGCCACTGCGCGGAAAATAGGGTGCAAACCCTGGACGAGGTGAAACAGTTTCAAGCAGAAAATTATTTATTTGACGCAAAATTGTCCACTGATGCGAAACTTGTTTTTGTCCGCTGATTAAATTTACAATTATGAACTACCACACCCGAAAATGGATTAAGCCCGAGGACCTGAATCCCAACCACACCTTATTTGGCGGCCGGCTGCTGCAGTGGATTGATGAAGAAGCTGCCCTGTACGCCATCGTCCAGCTGGAAACGCCGCGCTGCGTCACCAAATATATTTCTGAAATTAATTTTATCAGTTCGGCACGCCAGGGGGATATTATTGAAATTGGAATTGAAGCCATTGATTTTGGGAACACCTCGATTACATTGCGGTGCGATGTCCGGAATAAAATGACGCACCAGACGATTATTACCATTGACAAAATTGTCTTCGTAGGTGTAGATATCGAAGGAAAACCGACCAGGCACGGAAAAACCCAGATTGAATTTGTGAAAGACAGACTGCAGCAGCGCGATGAAAATTCACATTAAAAATATGGTGTGTGACCGCTGCCTTATGGCGGTTCGGCAGATTTTTGAAAAAGAAGCTGTGCAACTTCAGCATCTTGAACTGGGTCTTGCCGTTACGGCTTATCCTCTTACTCAAATAAATTTGAACGGGTTGGAGGCCGGTCTTCAAAGCCTTGGTTTCGAAATTTTGAAAGATGCCGGTACCATTCAGAATGAACAGGTCCGGAATCTTTTAATTAAAAAAATCAACACGTTGGATATCTCCGACGATTTCCGGATTTCCGAATATCTTACAGCAGAACTGCACAAAGATTTCTCCTCCATTTCCCGACAGTTTTCCGCGCTTGAGAGTTGCACCATTGAAAAATTTTTCATCACACAGAAGATTGAAAAGGTGAAAGAACTTTTGTCTTATGAAGTGCAGACTCTAAGCGAAATCGCAGCCCAGCTGGGCTACCGCACGGTTCAGCATTTATCCGCGCAGTTCCGCTCAGTCACGGGCTATTCTCCTACTGAGTTTAAAAAACTAAAATCCGAGCGCACTCCTATCAATTTGTTATAAGCGGAATTTTACAACAACCTTCTATTTAGATATAAACGAATTGATTTAATTTTAAGGAAATTTGTCTTAAAATTCATTTTATGTCCGAATCCATTCACCCTAAAGATAAAATTTCTCCGAGCTCCGTTTATTATTGCCCAATGGAGTGCGAGGGCGAAAAGGTCTATTTTCAGCCCGGCAAGCGCTGCCCAGTTTGCAATATGTATTTGGTTCCTATCGAGGAGCGAGCCGATTACCAGAACAAGACGCAGGCTTTTTCAAAAACCAATTTGCCCGCAACTTTTGCATCGCACGAGGGCGACTATTTTTGCCCCATGTTTTGCGAAGGTGATAAAACATATCCTGAAGACATTGGTTGTCCCGTCTGCCATATGCACCTGGAGCCGATCACTGCAGAATTGCTGAAACAAGGTTTACCACCTGGAAAAGAAGAGCCCGAAAAGCCAGTGCTGAGCGAGAAAAATGCAGGCAAATATTATTGCCCCATGTTTTGCGAAGGTGATAAGCTGTATGACAGCAATGTAGGCTGCCCGGTCTGTGGGATGGACTTGGTTCGCATACCGGGAAACGATGGTGAAGCGGCAGAAGACGATACCTACCAAAAGCTGAAACGCAAGTTTGTCATAGCTTTAGTCTTCACGATTCCTGTTTTCATCCTATCGATGGGCGGCATGTGGTACGAGTTTCCGTTGCCGGCCAAAGTACTGCCCTATCTGGAACTGGCACTTTCGCTACCGGTGATATTTTACGCAGGTTGGTTTTTGCTGCAACGCGGTTGGACTTCCTTCCGTACCGGCAATCTGAATATGTTCTCCCTGATTGCTCTGGGTACGGCCGCGGCATTTGTATTCAGCTTGATCGCCATTGTTTTTCCTGATATTTTACCGCATGAAGTAAAGCATAACGGTGCTGTGCCGCTTTATTTTGAATCGGTCTGTGTGATTTTAACCCTTGTCATTATGGGTCAGATGCTGGAAGCGCGTGCCCACCAGGAAACCGGAAAGGCGATTGAGGAACTGATGAACCTTTCGCCGGCGGAAGCGAACCTGATTGAAGGCAGTTTGGAAAAGCGTGTTCCTTTATCGGAAATTAAAGAAGGAAATTTCCTGCGCGTAAAGCCCGGCGAAAAGATCCCGGTTGATGGTACCATTACAGAAGGAAGTTCTTCTGTTGACGAAAGTATGATCACCGGAGAGCCGGTGCCCGTCGAAAAAATAAAAGGTGCAACGGTCACCGCCGGAACGATTAACGGCAATGGCTCTTTCATTATGACCGCTGAAAAAGTAGGCGATGAAACCCTGTTGTCACACATAATCCGGATGGTGAACGAAGCCAGCCGCAGTAAGGCGCCGATTCAAAAATTGGCGGATAAGATCTCTAAAATATTTGTGCCGGTGGTGATTGGAATATCGGTGCTGACCTTTATTTTATGGTATTTCCTGGCACCGGAAAATGCGCTGCTCTACGCTTTGGTAAACGCAGTGGCTGTGCTCATCGTGGCGTGTCCGTGTGCGCTGGGTCTGGCGACACCTATGTCATTGACGGTGGGGGTTGCAAAAGGCGCGCAGAATGGCATCTTAATTAAGAATGCCCAGGCACTGGAACAAATGCGAAAAGTGAATGTGCTGATTACTGATAAAACAGGAACACTCACCGAAGGAAAGCCGGTACTCGACCATATTGAGAAATGGAGTGATACACCAGAAAATGAAATATTGCAGTTTGCAGCTTCCTTAAACCAAAATTCAGAACATCCGCTGGCAGCAGCCGTGCTGCAGAAATTTGCGGAACAGAATGCAGAATATTTGCCGGTAAACGGGTTTGAAAATATTTCGGGTAAAGGAATAAAAGCAACTATTAACAGCAAAAAAGTACTGCTCGGAAACGCCGGCTTACTGGCGCAGGAAAATATAATATTTGATTTAAAATCCTCGGAGAGCCCTCAGCAAAAGCAGGCATACACCCGCTCCTATCTCGCTATCGACGGAACAGTGGTCGGTGCTTTGGCATTTACCGACCGGATAAAAGAAAGCTCGGTTCGTGCTGTGAACTTTTTAAAGTCACAAAACATCGAAATAATTATGATGACAGGTGATAATGAAGAAACGGCACGCGCTGTGGCAACACAAACCGGAATTCAGGAATTTCATGCAAACAGCCTGCCCGAAGATAAACTGAAGTTTATCCAAAAGCTGCAGCAAGACGGGAAAGTAGTGGCCATGGCCGGAGACGGAATCAACGATGCACCTGCCCTGGCAAAAGCAGATGTGGGCATTGCGATGGGAACCGGCACCGATGTCGCGATGGAAAGTGCTGAGATCACTTTGGTGAAAGGCGATTTGCTCGGCATTGCCAAAGCCCGGATTCTCAGTTCTAAACTGCTGAAAAACATTAAAGAAAACCTGTTCTTTGCCTTTATTTACAACACGTTGGGCATACCGATCGCAGCCGGAATTCTGTATCCGTTCTTCGGTTTATTGATGAGTCCGATGATTGCCGCGGCCGCCATGAGTTTCAGTTCCGTTTCGGTTATTCTGAATTCGCTCCGGTTAAACGGTGTCAATTTATAAGTAGCTAAGGATTAGAACTTACGTTCAATCACATAATCCAGCATCAGCTGTAAGGAAGTGCGCGCTTCAGACTCGGCAAAACCTGCCAGGATGTCGCGCGCTTTTTGCTGGAAATCCTCCATCACGGAAACGGCGTAATCCAGGCCACCGGAGCTTTTCACAAATTCGATGAGTTCCTTGACCCGCTTTTTATCAGTGTTGTACCGGCGAATGGTGTTCAGATAATACTTGCGATCTTGTTCCGAGGCATTGCGTAGTGAGTAAATCAGCGGCAGTGTCATTTTCTTTTCCTGGATATCGATACCCACTGGTTTGCCAATGATATTTGAGGTCAGATAGTCGAATAAATCGTCTTTAATCTGGAAAGCCATGCCGGTGTAGGTACCGAACTGCATCATCAGCGACGCTTTTTCTTCGTCGGCAGAGGCAGAAAGAACGCCAATTTCGCAGCAGGCTGCAATCAGTGTCGCCGTTTTCTGGCGGATGATTTCGTAATAGACTTCCTCCGTAATGTCGAGCTTGCGCGCTTTTTCAAGTTGCAGTAATTCGCCTTCCGACATTTCGCGAATCGTGCGGGAAATCACGGCCAGCATATCATATTCCTTGTGGTCGGTAGAAAGCAAAACAGCTTTCGATAACAGATAATCACCGACGAGCACCGCAATTTTGTTTTTCCACAAAGCATTAATGGAGAAAAAGTTCCGGCGCTTAAAACTCTCATCCACCACATCATCATGCACCAGCGTAGCGGTATGGATCAGTTCGATCATCGAGGCGCCACGAAAAGTTTTGTCAGAAACTTCGCCCACCAGCTTGGCACAAAGGAAAACGAACATAGGCCGCATCTGCTTGCCTTTGGTGGTCACAATAAAGCGTGTTACCTTATCCAGCAGCGGTACATTGCTTCGCATCGACTCATAAAACTTCTTCTCAAAAAGTTTCATTTCGTTGCTGATGGGTCTTTTGATTTCGGTAACTATATTGGCCACAAAACAGGAATAAGGATGGATAGCATAATAAGCCTACAAATATAAGATTTAATCGGGCAATTCTACGGTAGCGGCTGCACCTTCTCTGCCGGAATAAAATAAAGATAAGGCTTCACTTTAAAAATCGGAATATTCAGTTCTTCACCAGAAATATAAATTCCCTTTTCGTTTACAGCAATTCCTTCAATTTGCCCGATGGTAAGCGAAGAACCCAAATAGAACTTACGGCCTTTTTCACCAAAGAAAACACCCGGCTCGGTTTCTTTGAAAATACTCATGTACACGTCTGCTTTCTTGGTATATCCCACCAGATATAAATAACCTTTATGATACGCAGCATCAGTTACTGCATAACCTAAGTGAACGTATTCCGCTTGTTGTGCAGCCTGCCTCGCTTCACTTTCTGTTTTTAAAATATAATGCGTCGTTCCTTTGGAAAGCCATTCTTTGGTGAAAATGTGGAGGCTGCCGTTCAGGTGAATCATTGCTTCGGCATCGAAATCAGTGGCAAGCGGCGACGAAGTGAAATCTGATTGTTCAGGATAAAAGTAAGGTAACGCCACAGCTGCACTATCGGTCCATTTATAGACAGTTAAATCTCTCCGGTCACCATTATTATTCCCGATATCGCCTATGAAAAATGATATTCTATCCGAGGCTAAGGCTTCCCAGTCTTTATTCTGCAAACCGGTCGGGATGACATTTACAATGTGGCCGTCACTTGCATCAATCTCGAAAAGGTCTGCTGTATTTCCACTGTCGTTTAAAGTAAAAAGTTTACCATTATGAAATTCAAGCGCCGAAGTTTCTTTCAGCGTATCATTTAATTGAGCAATTCTGTACGGTTTTAATTTAAGCCATTCCAGTTTTTGGCCATACACCTGCCAACTGATCAGCACTATGAAAAGCGCAAGTATCTTCTTCATCGTTTTCTCATTTTTAAAATCAGCCGGATTCTGATATAGTCAAATAACAAGCCGCCCAGTAACAAAATGCTGCCGAGATATAATGCCTGAATTCCAACCCTCGTATATAAAAGTGCGCCACAAATCCCACCGCTGAAAAACATCACGATAATGGTGAGCCGAAGTTTAATTGATTTTAATAGTTTTTTTCTTCTTTCTGTTGTTTTATAAAAATATAACTGAGAAACTTCAATTCCCATATCAGTGAATAAGCCGGTGAGATGGGTGGTTCGCACAATCGCTCGCGATATGCTGGTCACCAGCGAGTTCTGCATTCCCATGGCAAACAAAAGCGTAACGGCAATTAGTTCAGGCATGGCCGCTTTCAATGTTGTTCCATAAAAAGCAACCACAGCCAGGATCAGCGCTTCCAGTAAAACGGGAAATACATACGTGTAACTGTCTCGGATACGTGAAACAGTTTCGACCATAAAATTAGCCGCAAAAGCACCAAAGAAAAAAGCAAAGACATACAAGGCAAGATGCACGGCCGCCGGGAAATTCAGCAGAAAAACTTCTTCCGTGAAAAAAGCGAAGTGACCCGTTACATTGGTCGTGAGGATGTGTACCGAGAAAAAACCGGCTATATTTACCAAGCCGGCTACAAAGGAAAGTAAGGAGGCGATTTTCAGGTTATGTGCCGGAGTCCGCGTGCGCCCTACGTGAGAAAACATTAGCTTTTATTGGCAAGCTGTCCGCAGGCTGCATCAATATCGCCGCCGCGGCTGCGACGAATCATAACGGTAATGCCCGCATTTTCCAGTTGACGCACATAGTTTTCTTCCGCCTGTTTGTTGCACTGATCATATTTACCGTCGCCAATGGGATTGTACTGAATCAGGTTTACTTTGGACGGCACCTGGCGGCAATATTTAATTAAAGCTTTGATGTCTTCATCCTGGTCATTAATTCCTTTCCAGACACAATACTCAAAAGTAACTGTATTGCCCGTAGCCTGATACCAATATTGCAAGGCTTCCATAATATCCGTAAGCGGAAACTTATCCGAGAAGGGCATAATCTCATTTCGTTTATGCTCAATGGCAGAGTGCAGTGAAAGGGCCAGCTTTACGCGCAGGTTTTCGTCGGCGAGCATCTTAATCATTTTTGGAATGCCCGACGTGCTGACGGTAATGCGCCGCGGAGCCATACCAAGTCCTTCCGGCTCGGTAATTTTCTTAATAGCTTCCACCACGTTTTTATAATTCATCATCGGTTCGCCCATACCCATGAAAACGATATTGGACAGTGGACGATCAAAATACATTTTGCTTTGCTGATCAATCAGCGCCACCTGGTCCACGATCTCGGCAACTTCCAGATTGCGCATTCTTTTGAGTCTCGCCGTGGCACAAAATTCACAGTTAAGTGAACATCCTACCTGAGATGAAACGCAGGCGGTCGTACGGGTTTCCGTGGGGATAAGTACGGATTCCACCAAAAGTCCGTCATGCAGCCGTACGCCGTTTTTAATGGTTCCGTCGTTGGATTTTTGCAGCAGATCCACCGAGATCGGATTAATGGTGTATTCCTGACTGATTCGGTCGCGCAGGGCTTTCGAAAGATTCGTCATCTCATCAATGGAGTGCAGGTTTTTGCTCCACAGCCAGTCATACACTTGTTTTGCGCGAAATGGCTTTTCGCCCAGGGACACAAAATATTCCTGCAGTTGTTCCAGCGATAAAGTTCGAATATCTTTCACAGTAGTTTAAAATTAAAAAAGATAAATTCCAGTATAACTTAAGTAAAAGCGAAACTGAAATTTATCTTTAGGATAGGTTTTAAAATTTCTCTTACAGAATCAGCATCGCATCTCCGTAAGAGTAAAATTTATATTTTTCTTTAACAGCTTCCTCATATGCGTGCATCAGAAAATCTTTGCCGGCAAAAGCAGCAATCATCATCATCAGCGTGGATTTTGGCGTGTGGAAATTGGTAATCATACAGTTTGCCACACCGAAATCATGCGGCGGGAAAATAAATTTGTTGGTCCAGCCGTGATAAGGTCCAATCTTCTTGTTGGATGAAACAGAAGTTTCTAAAGTTCGCATGGTGGTTGTACCAACAGCGCACACTCTTCTGCCCTCTTCTACAGCTTTGTTGATAATATCTGCATTCTTTTGGTCAATAATGGCTTCTTCTGATTCCATTTTGTGCTTGGATAAATCCTCAACCTCGATCGGGTTGAAAGTTCCCAAACCCACGTGCAGTGTAACTTCTGCGAAATCAATTCCTTTAATTTCCAGTCGTTTCATCAGGTGTCTGGAGAAGTGAAGTCCGGCGGTCGGCGCAGCTACGGCACCTTCGTGCTTGGCATAAATTGTTTGGTAACGCTCAGCATCTTCCGGTTCTACCTCTCTCTTAATATATTTTGGCAGCGGCGTTTCGCCCAGTTCTTTCAGTTTAGCGCGGAACTCTTCGTAAGACCCGTCATACAGGAAACGAAGCGTACGGCCGCGGGAAGTCGTGTTATCAATCACTTCAGCAACGAGTGCCTCATCTTCGGTGAAGAATAATTTATTCCCGATACGGATTTTACGCGCCGGATCTACCAGCACATCCCATACACGGGTTTCGCGATCCAACTCACGCAACAGAAAAACTTCGATTTTTGCGCCGGTTTTTTCTTTGTTACCGTACAAACGCGCCGGGAATACTTTGGTATTGTTGAAAATGAACAAGTCTTTTTCATCAAAGTAATCCACTACATCTTTGAACAGTTTATGTTCGATGGTCTGATCTTTCCGGTGCAAAACCATCAGCCTTGCCTCATCGCGGTGCTCCGCAGGATGCTCAGCTAAAAGTTCTTCGGGCAGATCAAAGTTAAAATCAGAAGTCTTCATTGTATTTTTTAAATTACGGTTTAAAAATAAGGAACGAAAAAAGCAGTTTTTTTCGCGAGTGCAAATATACGGATTTTAAAAGCCTTTGTCAAGGCCCCATGAAGTGAGAGAAATTTGGTTTAACCGGTTGTCTTATGACTGTTCATCCTGTACGCAACCGCTGTTAGAGCTTGGAGCTCTAACAGCGGTTTCTTCGGAAATCAAGAAAGCGTGCTGCTGAATTTTAGCGGCCTGACACCGGAAACAGAACCCGGAATTAAAAATTTGGATTCGGTATAAAGATCGGTAGAAAACTGAAAATCTGCGACATCAAAAATTTGTTAGCAAACGTTAAAGCTTATTAATACTGGCTTTTTGGTACAAACTATGATGATTACAGGCAAATCTAAAAATATTACTTATTATGAGAAAATTGATTTCGACAGCCTTGCTGGTCGGTGGTTTTGCCTTTGCAGCAGTCTCTCTTACCAGTTGCGACCGGATCGAGGAAGCCGTGGAGGATGTGGCGATACCGGTGCCGTTTGATATTCCGCTTAATATCGAGCAAAAGATTCCGTTTGCCTCGGTGAAAACAGATTCTTATCTCGCTTATCCGGCAATTGACCTGGACATTGACCTTAATGCCAAGATTAAAGAAGAATATCCGAAACTTTCTATCAATAACCTAAAGTCCGCAAAGCTTTCCAGCTTTAATATTGAGTTAAAAGAATCACTTCTGGGCAGAGATTTGAGTGCTGTGCAGAATGCGCGCGTCTATATAAAAACACCGGACCTCGAAAAAATTCTTGTCGCCACCGTGGAAAACAATACATCCGGAAACAAAATTGTTTTTACACCAACGGATGCTGAATTACTTCCCTATTTTCAAAGCACCAAAAATTCACTGATACTCGAAATTCAGGGACGAAAACTGACACTGGATGAGTTTACAGTCAATATCAATCCAAGTTTTAAAATCTCGGTTGGATTTTAAATTAAACTATAAAAAGAAGCCGTCTCGATACAACATTCGAGGCGGTTTTATTATTTCTGGTTTTT
>DAMCFT010000006.1:97873-178125 GCA_032057205.1 Kaistella sp. | reverse complement strand
ATAAAAACCAGAAATAATAAAACCGCCTCGAATGTTGTATCGAGACGGCTTCTTTATGCTTAGTTCTTTTCCGTTACATTTCTCCTATTACGACCATTTCTTCCAAAGTAGGAACTTTGCTTCCGCCTTCCGGCTCGATGGTAATGGCAAACGCCTGAGGATTATGGATCTCTTTCATCGGCTGCATATTGCTGCTCCTGCTATTGTCATATACACCCATGTCCACGGGTTGTCCGTCCACAATGGCCCAGAGTTGGTACTGATGTCCCGCCGGAGCGGCCGGCATATGCGCCAGGCTTAAATAAACCTGTCCATCAGCCTGATAATAAACGTTGGCAAGCATATCCGGATATTTTTCGGTACCTTTTAAAGTTACATTTCTGGCCGAAGCCATCATTTCATTCAGGTTCTTCAACTGTTGCAGTTCAGATTGGGCCTGAGTTCTCTCGGCTACTAACTGCTGATTTTCATTTCGCTGCTGAAGCATCAGGAAAGATAAAATCCCAACGGTAATAAGCAACGCAACTGAAGCTGCCATCCACAGTACCGGCTGTTGTTTCCGGCGCAGCTTTTGAATTTCCGCTACTGGTGGCGTGGCTTTTTGTGTTGTATTGAAATCAAGTTTTAAACGGATGGCTTCTTTCAGTGCGGCAGGTGGAGCTACAGCTTGCTGAATTGCAAGTGCTTCCAGGGTTTGCTGCGCTTCCAGAACCGCCTGTTGTACAGTGGGATTGTGCTGCATGACACATTCCAGGATCGCAGCCTCATCTGCCGGGATGGTTCCCAGCACATATGCTTCCACAATACCTGATGATATGTATGATTTTGTATCCACTATCGTATGAATATAAATAGGAGTAAAAACTTCAGTTCGTGTAATAAGTCCTTCAATTGTTGCATGGCAGAGCGCGTTCTCGTCTTCACGGTTCCCAGCGGCACGTTCAACTCGTCTGCAATTTCCTGTTGAGTATAGCCGCTGAAATAAGCTTTCTCAATCACCACACGGTATTCGTCCCGCAGCGAATTCACTACTTTTTGCAGTTCGCCAAATTCATGCTGCTGCTCTACGCTTAGCCCGTCATGTTCATGTACGATTTCCGGAAGGGTTTGGTTTTGTTGCGCGTTGCGGTAGCGCTTCGATTTCAGTACATCGAGTGCCGTGTTTCTGGCAATATTAAGCATCCAGGTATACAGCGAGCCGCGGTCACTTCGGTAAGATTGCACCGAGTTCCAGATTTTCAGGAAAATATCCTGCAGCGCTTCAGCAGCTTCATCTTCGTTGCCCAAAATACGAATAATAATCCCGTAGAGCGCAGCTGAATAATTATCATATAAATAATTAAATCCTTGCTCATCTTTATTTAATAATAAAGACAACAGTTCTTCTGGAGAAAGTGCTTGTTTCGGCAAGAGAATTATTTATCTGTCAAATATAGTTTTTTTATCAATTCACTTAAAAATAAAGTGACAGATGCTGAAAATAGTGCCCGTTTCTTCTTGCTCTTTTTAAAATCAAAAAAAATCACTTTCCCGAAATCCAAGCGTAATGAAAGGTCGTATATCATTATAACCAATCATTATTAACAAACTAAAATTTAAAAAAATGAACGTACTTAAAATTTCGGCCCTAGTGCTGACCCTGACACTGGGAATGACGCAAACTGTTTCTGCTCAGTCTAAAATGAAAGAGAAAACCGTAATGGTAGGTGGTGCTGCCATGTATCCGAGCAAGAATATCGTGGAAAATGCAGTGAACTCGAAAGACCATACCACACTGGTTGCAGCGGTAAAAGCCGCAGGTTTGGTAGAAACGTTGCAGTCTGCCGGCCCTTTCACCGTTTTTGCACCGACCAACGCAGCCTTCAATAAACTACCGGCCGGTACAGTGGACAAACTTGTGATGCCGGAGAATAAAGCGATGCTGACTTCTATCCTTACCTATCACGTAGTTCCCGGACGTATTTCCGCGAAGGATCTGATGACCTGGATCAAGAAAAACAACGGTAAATACATGGTTAAAACGGTTCAGGGAGAGGAACTTACTTTCTGGATGAAAGGAAACAAAATATATGTTACTGACGCAAAAGGAAACAACGCTGCAGTTACCGTCGCCGATGTAAACCAGTCCAATGGTGTGATTCATGTGATTGATCATGTGCTGATGCCATAGTTTTCATAGTTTTATTTTTAATGTGGGAGCCAGCCGGATGCAAATTCGGCTGGCTTTTTTATTTTGTTTTTATGTACATTTATCTCATTAAAAACGAACAATCATAAATTAAAATGAAAAAATTATTCTTTTTTATTGCTTTAAGTGCAGGTGTTTCCGCCTTTGCGCAATATAATTTGCCCACTGCTAGCCCGCGGCAAATCATCGAGCAGCAGTTTTCAGTTTCAAAAATCAGCTTGGATTATGGTCGGCCTTCGGTTAACAACAGAAAAATTTTTGGAGCGCTGGTTCCTTACGGTGAAGTGTGGCGCGCCGGTGCAAATAGTGCCACTAAGATTAGTTTTGGACAGCCGGTGAAAGTTGGAAATACCGTGTTGCCGCCGGGTTCGTATGCTGTCTTTGTGATTCCGCAGGCGGCCTCCTGGCGGGTTTTATTTAATGAAGACGCAGAACAGTGGGGCGCCTACAATTACAAAGCTGATCTGAATGTGGCGGAAATCACCGTGCCGGTACAGAAATTAATGCCGGCCCAGGAAGTTTTAACCTGGCTCCTGACTCCGTCCGGAAACCAGATTCAGCTTTCCTGTATGTGGGCAGATGTTCGGGTGGACGTGCCAATCACGGTGGCTGATATCAAAACAACCGACCGTATCGTTGAAAAACTGACTGAAATCAGAACGATTGAAAAAGAAGCCTCGAAGAAATAAACTTAACCGAATGATATTGTATCATGAATAAAGAAGCTTTTTTAGAATATCTCCGAAACAGCAAATACAAGTTTTATGCGCACGGCGACAACATCGAAGTAAGGATTGGATTTTCACAACTGGCTATCGTTGATTTCACTAATGATGCCCGGCCTGAAATAACCGACCGGATGGTCCCCTGGAATTTCTTGACCGGTTTGATTCCCATGAAATTTAAAAGCGCTTTTGTTTATAACGTAATCATGTGCCTTTTTTTAACCGTGGTGTTTGTGTTTTTGTGGCCTACAGCGGCAAATGTACTATTTACAGTTATGTACGTTTCAGTGATTTCTTTAATTTCAGCGGCGATTTACATCCATTATAGAAAGCTAATTGACTTTAGGAAATTCACCGCGGAATTCTTTTCTTCTCCTTATGTAAGCTCACAGTAAATTACGTTTTCCTTTAATTCTTTTTTATGACCCATATTAATCTGCAGCCTGTACTTGAAAATGATAGCGTGCTGCTGCAGCCTTTGCAGCTTTCTGACTTTGAAAGATTATACGAATTAGCGCGTGATCCGGAAGTTTGGTCCATGCATCCTAATAAAGATCGGTATAAAAGAGAAGTATTCCAAAATTTTTTCAAAGGTGCGCTGGAAAGTGGCGGTGCTTTTTTAATTATAAATAAATCCGACAATACGGTAATCGGCAGTACCCGTTTTTATGATTATGATGCTGAATCTAAATCGATTTTAATAGGATATACTTTTTACGGTAAAGCATACTGGGGTCGCGGATTTAATGCACAAGTTAAAAAATTGATGCTGGACTATATTTTCCGGTTTGTCGATACAGTTGATTTTCACGCCGGCCGCGATAATCTTCGCTCCGTGCGCGCCATGGAAAAATTAGGTGCCGAAAATATTGGTGAGCGGGAAATTGCATACTATGGCGAAGCGCCAAAAATTAATATCATCTTCCGTATTACTAAAGAACAATGGGAGAACCGGCATTGAATAAAGTAAAAGTGGCGGTTTTACACAATTATAAATAAAAGAATTAAAGACACGATAAATTGCTAAAGTTTTTTGCTGTTAGCTAAATTTTCTATCTTTAAGGTCAACTCAACAAAAAATTATGTCTCAACAAAACAAAGAATTCGGCATCGGAAAATCTCTGGAAAAACTGGGGATTCAAAGCAGTAATAAAGGCGTTTCCACCGGAGGCGACTATTTTGCCACCGGTTCCGCGCTCGAAAGTTATTCTCCTACCGATGGCGAACTGATCGCCTCGGTAACTACAGCAACCACAGAAGATTATGATAAAGTAATAAGCACGGCGAAAGAAGCTGCGCTGCAGTTTCGTCAGATTCCTGCACCCAAAAGAGGGGAGTTGGTTCGGCAGTTTGGCTTAAAACTGCGTGAATATAAAGAAGACCTCGGAAAACTGGTTTCCTATGAAATGGGAAAATCCCTGCAGGAAGGCTTGGGCGAAGTGCAAGAAATGATTGATATCTGCGATTTTGCGGTCGGGCTGTCGCGCCAGTTGCACGGCTTCACCATGCATTCTGAAAGACCCGGGCACCGAATGTACGAACAATATCACCCGCTGGGCATTGTCGGGATTATCTCGGCATTTAACTTCCCGGTGGCGGTTTGGTCCTGGAACACCACGCTCTCCTGGATTTGCGGCAATGTCACGGTTTGGAAACCTTCGGAAAAAACTCCGCTTTGCGCCATTGCGTGCCAGAATATTATCAGCGAGGTACTGCGCGAGAACGATATGCCGGAAGGAGTTTCTTCCATGCTCGTAGGCTACCACATCATCGGTGATCGTTTGGTTAATGACAAAAATGTTGCGCTGGTTTCCTTCACCGGTTCCACAAAAGTGGGGCGTACGGTAGGAGTGAACATTGCCAAACGTTTCGGAAAATCCATTCTGGAACTTGGTGGGAACAATGCCATCATTATTACGGAAAATGCAGATCTGGATATGTCCATTATCGGAGCGGTATTCGGCGCAGTCGGTACGGCAGGCCAGCGTTGTACGTCCACGCGAAGACTTATTATCCATGAATCCGTTTATGAAGAAGTTAAGAAACGCCTCATCAATGCGTATGGACAGCTCAGTATCGGAAATCCGTTGGATGAAAATAACCACGTCGGACCTTTGATTGACAAAGATGCCGTGCAGCAATATCTTGATTCCATTGAAAAATGCAAAGCCGAGGGCGGGAATTTTATTGTGGAAGGCGGCGTACTCGAAGGTGAGGCGTATGGCTCGGGTTGTTATGTGAAACCATGTATTGCTGAAGTTGAAAATCACTACGAAATCGTGCAGCACGAAACTTTTGCCCCGATTTTATATATCATGAAATATCAGAATCTGGAAGATGCCATCGCTATGCAGAATGATGTTCCGCAGGGCTTAAGCTCCGCTATCATGACGCAGGATTTGCGGCAGGCAGAATTATTCCTCTCCCAGAATGGCTCCGACTGTGGAATTGCCAATGTAAATATCGGTACCTCGGGTGCTGAAATCGGTGGCGCTTTCGGCGGCGAAAAAGAAACAGGCGGCGGCCGCGAATCCGGCTCTGATGCCTGGAAATACTACATGCGCCGTCAGACCAACACCATTAATTATACCGATACCTTGCCACTGGCGCAGGGAATCAAATTTAATATCTGATCACCAATCACCTCTAAATCAATATATTAATATGAATAATGCAACTGCACCTCAACCTGTCTCCGCCAATGCTGTGAAAGAAACGCTTTCCCGGCATTTGCTGGCAGACGGTTTCGATTTTGTCATGGATTTTGAAAAGTCGCATGGCTCCTGGATTCACGATCGCCGCAGCGGAAAGAATTTCCTGGATATGTTTTCCATGTTTGCGTCCATGGCGGTCGGATACAATCATCCGCATATCGTAGAGAAAGCTGAATGGCTTGGTAGAATGGCCATTAATAAACCAACCCTCGCTGATGTGTATTCCCAGGAATTTGCTGATTTTATGGAAACTTTTGAGCGTGTAGCCATTCCGAAAGAACTGCAGTATGCTTTCTTTATATCGGGTGGAACACTGGCAGTGGAAAATGCCATGAAAGCGTGTTTCGACTGGAAGACGCGCAAAAATTTTGAAAAAGGGATCGATCTGGAAGCCGGCATCTGTATCCACTTTAAACAGGCATTTCACGGGCGAAGCGGATATACACTGAGTTTAACCAATACCGCAGACCCGCGTAAATATGAGTATTTTCCCAAATTTGACTGGCCGCGTATCGTAAACCCGCATTTGAATTTCCCCGTTACAGAAGAAAATCTGGAGGAAACGATCACCCAGGAAAACCGTGCGCTGCTGAATATTACAGAAGCCATTCTGGCCAATCCAAACAGAGTGGCGTGCATCATCATTGAGCCTATTCAGGCCGAAGGAGGCGATCACCATTTCCGTGATGAGTTCTTCCAGGGCTTGCGAAAAATTTGCGATGAAAATGAAGTGCTGCTTATTTTTGATGAAGTACAAACCGGAATCGGGCTCACCGGTAAAATGTGGGCGTATGAACATTTCAGCGTAGCTCCGGATATTATTGCGTTTGGTAAGAAAACCCAGGTTTGCGGTGTGTTGGCCAATAAAGAAAAGTTTGATGAAATTCCTAACAATGTGTTTCGTGAAAGTTCGCGGATCAACTCCACGTTTGGCGGTAACCTGATTGATATGCTTCGTTTTCAACTAATTCTGGAAATCATTGAAAAAGAAAATCTGGTGGAATATGCCGCGGAAGCAGGTGCGTTTCTGCTGGAAGGCTTACAGAATTTGCAGGCAAAATATCCGGATAAAATTTCAAATGCACGCGGCCGCGGGCTCATGTGTGCTTTTGATCTGGCTACACCGGAGATGCGAAATACGCTGCAGCAAATGCTGTATGAGGAGTACATGATTATTTTGGGTTGTGGTGAGAAATCCATCCGCTATCGTCCGCATCTCAATGTGAGCCGGGAGGAACTGCAGATGTCGCTGAACCTTATTGAAAAATGCCTTAATAAAATGGGATCTTAATGCTTTTTCAGTAATGAAAAATATAGATCTTAAACTTTTATAAAAAATTATATGCTAAAGGTGCAAATATTCAGTTTTTTTTGTACCTTTAGCAAACAAATGCAGCTATGGAAGAGAAAAGCACAGCCGCAGTCTTCGAGAGTGAGATGCCGGCACTGATTAAAAAGGTGCAGAATTTGCTGGAGCAGGAAGGGATTTCCACCGTGGCAGGACCTTCTCAGTCGATGTTATCTACGAGCGAAACGATTGCTGTTTATGTCAGTTTGCAGCAGGAGCAGGAGGCGTTGCGTATTGTGGATGAGGCGCTTAGGAAAGATTTGTTATATAACCTTTAAACCAAATACACCTTTGTATTTTTTAAATTTTTACGTTTTACAGAAATCGAAGTTTCTCTGTTGAAACTTCGGTTTTTTGTTTTTATACGGTAAGGCCACAGTATTTCGAACGCTGCAAAATCATGGGTAAAATTATTATCTTTGTAAAAATATAGCATCTATGCAAACTACTTATATAGAAACACAGCAAATCAGTTTTCAGGATTTTAAGGAACAGATTCTTGCTGACTACCGACTGGGGCGAATTTCCCGCGAGATGTCATTACTGGGCCGCCGCGAGGTTCTTACAGGTAAAGCGAAGTTTGGTATTTTTGGCGATGGTAAGGAGCTCCCACAGCTGGCAATGGCTAAGGTATTCCGCGACGGTGATTTCCGGTCCGGATATTATCGCGACCAGACTTTTGCTATGGCCATCGACGCCTTAACGGTAGAAAGTTTCTTTGCACAATTATATGCAGATACTAACATCGAGCGCGAACCTGCTTCCGCAGGACGCCAGATGAACGGTCACTACGCTACCCGCAGCCTGAATGAGGACGGCAGCTGGAAGGACCTGACCAAGCAAAAAAACATATCTTCAGATATTTCTCCCACAGCCGGCCAGATGCCACGTTTGTTGGGATTGGCACAGGCTTCTAAAATTTATAAATCTGTACAGTTCGATGGTTCCGAGAAGTTTTCGAACGGCGGAAATGAAGTAGCTTTTGGAACCATTGGCGATGCTTCTACTGCGGAAGGCCACTTTTGGGAAACACTGAACGCGGCTTGTGCATTGCAGGTGCCGATGATTGTCTCCATCTGGGATGATGGGTACGGAATTTCTGTTCCCACTCAAAATCAACGTGCGAAGGCGGATATCGCCGAAATGCTGTCAGGCTTCCAGCGTAAAGAGGGTGAGGATCAGGGATGCGAAATTATTCAGGTGAAGGCCTGGGATTACCCATCGTTGCTGGACGCGTATGCCCGCGCTGAACATTTTGCGCGTACCGAGAGTATTCCGGTAGTGGTGCATGTGGTAGAGGTAACACAGCCACAAGGCCACTCAACCTCCGGTTCCCATGAACGCTACAAAAGCGAAGACCGATTGAAGTGGGAAGGTGAATATGACGGCCTCTTAAAATTCCGTGAATGGATCCTGAATTACTCTATTGAAATTGAAGGCGCAGAACAGCAACTGGCAACTATTGAAGAGCTGGACGCGCTGGATGCGGAAGCCAAAAAAGTAGTAAAGGAAGGTCAGAAAAAAGCCTGGGAAGCCTATCGCGCAACCATTGACCATCTGGTGGAAGAATTGCTGCCGCTGGTTAAAACTCTTGCCGCCGAGCAAGATGAAGTTTCTGCGGAAATTGAGAAATTCACAAAACTCGTTTCCGTCGCCAAACGCGATATTTTCCATTTGGTACGTCGTGCTTTATTGCTGACCAGAAAAAATAATACCCATTCCCGTACGGCGCTGGCCGAAAAGTACGAGCAGCTTTTAGCAGAAGAAAAACAAAATTACTCGTCTCACCTGTATTCACAGTCTGAGTGGAAAGCGACGAACGTGGCTGAAGTTGAACCGGTGTATTCTGAAGCTTCCGAAACGGTAGACGGCAGAGTCGTTATTAGAAATAACTTCGATCAAATTTTCATTAAGTATCCGGAAACTTTAATTTTCGGTGAAGACACGGGAAATATTGGTGATGTGAATCAAGGGCTGGAAGGACTGCAGGAAAAATATGGCGAGCTCCGGATTGCTGATACCGGAATCCGGGAAGCGACCATTCTGGGCCAGGGGATTGGAATGGCAATGCGCGGACTGAGACCGATTGCGGAAATTCAGTATCTGGATTATATTCTATACTGCCTGCAGGGCATGAGCGATGACTTGGCTACGGTACAATACCGCACACGAGGAGGACAAAAAGCGCCACTGATTATCAGAACGAGAGGCCACCGCCTGGAAGGCATCTGGCATTCCGGTTCACCGATGGCGGGAATTCTGAACCTGTCGAAAGGAATTCTGGTACTGGTACCGAGGAACCTCACCAAGGCTGCCGGCTTCTACAACACCATGTTACAGTCGGATGAGCCGGCCCTGATTGTGGAATGTCTGAACGGATATCGACTCAAAGAAAAACAGCCGGATAATCTCGGTGAGTTCACCGTTCCGGTCGGGAAAGTGGAAGTAACTAAATCCGGTACGGATGTTACGCTGGTTACCTATGGCTCCACCTGGAGATTGGTGATGGAAGCGGCAGAACAATTGGAGGAATTAGGTATATCTGCGGAAGTAATTGATATTCAGTCTTTGATTCCGTTTGATTTAAGTCATGATATTCTGGACAGCGTGAAAAAAACCAATCGTTTGGTGGTGATTGATGAAGATGTGGAAGGTGGTGCCTCTGCCTTTATCCTGCAGCAAATTCTGGAAAAACAGAAAGCTTTCCGTTATTTGGATTCTGATCCGCTCACCATTTCTGCGGAAAATCACCGGCCACCGTATGCAAGTGATGGCGATTATTTCAGCAAACCAAGCACCGATGATATGGTTGAAAAGATTTATGCGATGTTCACGGAACTAAACCCGCAGAAGTTTCCGCAGATTTAAACAAAACATAGAAAATTAAGCAGGTGAAAGCCTGCTTTTTTTATGTCATAAAATTTCAACGAGAAAGAACCTCAGTATCTGCTTTGCAGGCCTCAGGGCTGAAATATTTTCCGTAAATTCGCATAAAATTTTATTAATAATGAACTACGATATCATTGTCATCGGAAGCGGTCCCGGCGGTTATGTAGCTGCCATTAGAGCAGCACAGCTCGGATTTAAAACTGCTGTCATAGAAAAAGAAAGCCTCGGCGGAATCTGCCTGAACTGGGGTTGTATTCCTACCAAAGCCCTGTTGAAATCGGCGCACGTTTTCAAATACCTGCAGGAAGCTGAGCAATATGGTTTAAATAAAGTAGAAAACCCGGGTTTTGATTTTTCCAAAGTAGTACAACGCAGCCGCGGTGTAGCGCAGAAGATGAGTGGTGGTATCTCTTTCCTGATGAAGAAGAATAAAATTGATGTCATCATGGGAACGGCGAAAGTTCAGAAAGGAAAAAAAGTTTCCGTGACCGATGAAAACGGAAAAGCTACAGAATACAGCGCTCAGCATATCATCATCGCAACCGGTGCACGCTCGCGTGAACTGCCGAACTTGCCACAAGATGGTAAAAAGGTGATTGGATACCGTCAGGCCTTAAACTTACCTGAGCAGCCAAAATCAATGATCGTTGTAGGTTCCGGCGCAATCGGGGTGGAATTTGCTGATTTTTATAACGCCATGGGAACCAAGGTGACCATCGTTGAATTTATGCCAACTATCCTGCCGGTGGAGGATGAAGATGTTTCCAAACACATGGAAAAATCTTTGAAGAAAGCGGGCATCAACATTATGACCAATTCTTCCGTTGAAGCGGTAGATACTTCCGGAAACGGTGTAAAAGCGACAGTGAAAACGGCCAAAGGCACGGAAACACTGGAAGCTGATATTCTGCTGTCTGCAGTTGGAATTGCTTCTAATGTGGAAGGGCAAGGCTTTGAAGAAGTAGGCATTAAAACAGAAAAAGGCAAAGTGCTGGTGAACGAATGGTATGAAACTTCGGTTCCCGGTTATTATGCCATCGGAGATATTTTGCCGACACAAGCCCTGGCGCACGTTGCGTCCGCGGAAGGAATTACCTGCGTGGAAAAAATTAAAGGAATGCACGTGGAAAAAATTGACTACGGCAATGTTCCGGGTTGTACCTATTGCCATCCTGAAGTAGCCTCTGTTGGTCTCACCGAAAAACAGGCAAAAGAAAAAGGATACGAACTGAAAGTTGGTAAGTTTCCGTTCTCTGCCTCCGGAAAGGCGACAGCCAATGGCGATACTGATGGATTCATTAAAGTTGTTTTTGATGCCAAGTACGGCGAATGGCTCGGCTGCCACATGGTAGGCGATGGCGTTACCGATATGATTGCGGAAGCAGTAGTGGCCAGAAAACTGGAAACCACCGGTCACGAAGTGCTGAAAGCAATTCACCCGCACCCAACCATTTCCGAAGCAGTCATGGAAGCAGTTGCAGCGGCTTACGGTGAAGTAATTCACATTTAAAACTTAATATTCTTTTATATCATATGAAACCATCGCTTGGGCGGTGGTTTTTTTGTGCAATTTGAGTATCTTAACCGGAAAAATTATTGTCAATGAAAATTCGTTATTTGTTGCCGGCTGCTTTTTTGTGCGGAACTTCTTTCTTTTTCGCGCAATCAGCAGAAGGTGTCATTGTTCCTAATGAAAACCTGATTGCAGAAAATATTCCCGCAATCCCAAAATCGCTTAGCCAGAAAATTAAGAAGTACTCCGAAAGCCGCGGTGCCAGCATTACCGCACTTCACCCAAACGGACGGGAAATGATTATGGTGACGCGTTTTGCTTCGACCAATCAGCTGCATCAGCTATCACAGCCGATGGGTGCCAGAAAACAACTTACTTTTTTTGATGAGCCGGTAAATACAGCATCGTATCAGCCGGTTCATGGAAATTATCTGGTCTATAGCCGCGATATTGGTGGAAATGAATTTGGGCAGTTGTTCCGTCTGGATTTGGCAACCATGGAGTCCACGCTTCTTACCGACGGCGGACGTTCCCAAAATGGCGGCATGAAATGGAAGAAAGATGGTTCCGGCTTCTACTTTACTTCAACCAAAAGAAACGGCGGCGATCGTGATATTTACTATATGGATCCTCTGAAGCCCGAAAGCGCAGAAATGATTTTGCAGGTAAAAGGTGGCGGCTGGAGCATCAGCGACATTTCGAAAGACGGCACAAAGCTGATTATCGGCGAGTATATTTCGGCTAACGAATCGCATCTTTATTTGTTTGATATGGTTTCTAAAAAGTTGGAACCGATTACAAACCGCAAGGATAAACAAATCATCCAGTCCGGTGCTAAATTTACCAGCAATCCTGATGAGATCTTTTATCTCACCGACCGAAATAACGAGTTTATCCGATTAGCGCAGATGAACTTAAAAACCGGCAAAGTGCAATATCTTACCACTGATATTCCCTGGGGCGTGGAATCGTTCAGCCAATCCAAAAAAGCCGGTAAACTTGTATTTAAAACCAACGAAGGAGGTTTAAATAAAATATACCTGATGGATCTGAATACCAAGAAGTATCAGGAGGTGCCCGGTTTAGCGGTAGGTCTCATCGGCAGCACAAAATTCAGTAAAGATGGTCAGAGTTTATTTTTCTCGCAATCCACTTATGATTCCAGCTCGGACATTTATCGCCTGGATCTGGCCACGATGAAAACAGAAAGATGGACAGACAGTGAACAGGGAGAAATGCAGAAGCAGGACATGTCTGAACCCAGGTTCATTGAATGGACTTCCTTTGATAAAATGAAAATTAGCGGTTTCTATTATCCTGCGTCGTCTAAGTTCACGGGCAAAAGACCAGTGCTGATCAGTATTCACGGCGGGCCGGAAGGCCAGTCCAAAGCTTCCTCGCTGGGGTCGAATAATTACTACACCAACGAAATGGGCGTAGCTGTAATCTATCCGAATGTGCGCGGTTCGGCTGGCTTCGGTAAGAGTTTCCTGGCCAGTGATAATGGCTTCAACAGGATGAATTCCGTAAAAGACATCGGTGCCCTGCTGGACTGGATTGCCAAACAGCCGGAACTGGATAAAGACCGGATTATGATTATGGGCGGAAGTTATGGTGGCTTTATGACGCTGGCAACCGCGTATGAATATGCTGACAGAATACGCTGCTCAGTGGACGTCGTTGGCATTTCGGATTTTAACACCTTCCTGAAAAACACTGAAGAGTACCGCCGGGATCTGCGACGTGTGGAATATGGTGATGAGCGCGATCCTAAAATGAGCGCCTTCTTCACGAAGATTGCACCACTGAATAATACGGCCAAAATTAAAAAACCGATGTTTATTATTCAGGGAAGCAATGATCCGCGTGTTCCCGTAACAGAAGCCGTGCAGATGCGCGATAAACTGAAGGCACAGGGCAATACCGTTTGGTACCTTGAGGCAAAGAATGAAGGTCACGGTTTCCGCAAAAAAGAAAACGTGGATTTTCAGCGTTTGGCGGTCATCCGTTTTATGCAGGAATATTTATTAAATTAAATAAAAGAGAAACCGTTGGAAATCCGGCGGTTTCTTATTTTTGTAACTATGGCAGATAAAAAATATCCTTTGGGGCTGGTGTTATCCGGTGGTGGAACACGTGGCGTGGCGCATGCGGGTTTTTTAAAATTCATGGAGGAACAGCAGCTGCAACCCGAGGTTTTTGCCTGTTGCAGTGCCGGTTCCATTGTGGGCGCATTATATAGTGTCGGTAAATCTCCGGATGAAATTTTGGACTTCTTTAAATCAGTGTATTTTTTTCATTGGCGGCATTTTACTTTTAACAAGCCGGGACTGGTATCGTCGCTGATATTTTCAACGTATCTGGAGCCCATTTTTGGGAATCGAACCATCGGCGAACTGGAAACTGATTTACGCATTATCGCAACTGAGCTGGTCTCCGGCGAGCAGAAAGTATTTGGAGCAAATGATAAGGTAGTAGATGCTGTTATCGCTTCCTGTTCTATTCCCGGTGTCACGACACCATACCTGGTAGGAGAGGAGATGTTTTGTGATGGCGGTGTGCTGAATAATTTTCCGGCCGATATTATTCATGATGAATGTGAGCGCCTGATCGGGGTGTACGTTTCGCCCCCGCAAATTGTGGAACTAAATGATTTAAACACAATCAAAGCAGTAACCACCCGGGCATACGAATTACTTTCGCACCGCACCGAACTGTATAAGTTTGCTTATTGCGACTGGCTGGTCACTACGCAGGAGCTGGCACAGTACGGAACGTTCGAGCGAAAAGCGAACCGGCTGGAGGAAATATTTAATATAGGGTATGAAGCAGCCAAAGCCTCCTTTAATGAAACTATTTTTGCTGCGAACACTGAATATAAATAAAAACGGTAACCATTATTAAAAAGATAGCGGCCATAAAAAAGGACGTGCAAATCGATCATATTATTTTTAATTTTTATATCAATTTCCGCAACAATAGCGTTCCAGGCTTTCGTTGGCTGAATTTATGATTTCGAATATTGTGCGCAAAGTATGTCATTGCGTTGTAAAGTCCAGATCGACAAAGTATTTAAAATTTAAGGTTAAACCATTGTTTCCCTATAAGGAAATTTATACCTTTGATAAAATTGCAGATGAAGCTAAATTTTGACATTCGCTTATTGCCTGAAGCAATTGAGTTTCTGGAAAATCTCGATGATAAAACTAGAGAAAAAATTTACTATAATCTCAGAAAAGCGCAGGTCGTGAATGACAATGAATTGTTTAAAAAACTCAGTGGTCACATTTGGGAATTTAGAACTTTATACAACAATAAAGCATATCGGCTTTTTTCATTCTGGGATAAGATCGATGGAATTGAAACTGCAGTCATTGCCACTCATGGAATTCTTAAAAAGACACAGAAAACACCAGCAAAGGAAATTAAAAAAGCAGAAGAAATTAGAAAGCAATTTTTAAATAATAAGCCACAGGAAAAATAAGTAATGGGAACAAATAATTTTAAAACTGTTTCGCTCGACAGCATGATCGACAAACACATTGGCAAACGAGGGACAGAAAAACGTGACGCATTTGAACATGAGTTAAGAATTGATTTGCTGGGTCAAGCAATTAAACAAGCAAGACGAGAACGCAATTTAACTCAACAACAATTGGGCGATCTTGTAGGCGTTCAAAAAGCTCAAATCTCGAAAATTGAAAACAGTGTGAAAAACGCAAGATTTGAAACGATTTTGAAAGTGTTTGCTGCATTAGGTGCAAAGGTGAACTTTAATGTTGAACTCGACAGCCGAAATATTGTATACTAATAAAAAGGTGGTCATGCAGCTTTAGACTTTTAAGAGGGTTTAAAAAAAATCGCACCTCCTTACCAGTACTGATCTGCCAAATAAATAAACTGAGCCATGGCCGTGGCACCCAGCAGCAGTTCGCGTTTATTCACTTTATCGAAAGTATCTTCCGCGGAATGGTGAATGTCAAAATATCTTTGCGGATCCACAATTAACTCAGCAAGCGGCACACCCAGTTTGCGCAGAGGCATTATATCGGTCCCGGCATACTGTAATTCGAAATTGTAAACACCATACGGCAAAAATAGAGGTCGCCAGGACTGCGCCTGTTTACGTTTTGCCTCGTCCATTACCAGTCCAATGCCTCTTGGCGTAAATCCGCCACCATCACTTTCCATGGCCAGTACATGAGCTTCGCCGCTTTTTTGCACTTCATCAGCATAGGTGTTTCCGCCACGGACGCCATTTTCTTCGTTGGCATAGCAAATTACACGGATGGTATGGTTCGGTTGCAAATTCAGCTTTTTAAAAGTGCGCAGTACTTCAATACTTTGTACAATCCCCGCACCGTCGTCCTGTGCGCCCTCGCCCACATCCCACGAATCCAGGTGGCCGGCGACTGCAATCACTTTTTTATCTTTTTTACCGGTAATTTCCCCGATGACGCTGTACGAGCTCACTTCACCCTTCATGGTACAATTGGAATTTAACTTTGCCGTAACCACCTGCGTCCGCGCCAGTTTTTCCAGCCGGTCTGCGCTCTGCGGACCGATCGCTACGGCCGGAATTTTACGCATATCGTCGGCATCATAACGCATGGCGCCGGTATGAGGAACATCGTCTTCGGCTGAAGAAAGCGAACGAATGATAACGGCCACAGCTCCTTTCTTACCAGCCCACGATGCGGCAGAACGGCGGTAGATACCCGCATGGCCATACGCTTCACCCGTACTGATGAATCGCGGGTTAAACGGATAATTGAACAGTACAATTTTACCTTTCACCTGATCTGCCGGTAAACGGTCGAATTCTGCTTTGTCTTTCACCGCAAGGATTTGCCCCGTCACATCTTTACCACCGGTACCTTCTGAATTTCCCAGGGAGAGCATACTGACAGCGGTCCAGCTACCGTTTTTCTCCTTGATATATAAAGATTCAGCGCCGCGGTTCCAGACCGGAACCATCACCGGCTGTTTCCAGACTTTGTCTGCACCGGCTTCTTTTAATTTTAATACGGCCCAGTCCACCGCTTTCTCGTAGGCATCGGAACCGCTAAGCCGCGCTCCGATATTTTTAGTTAAATCATGCAGGTTGCTGTAGGCGGTTCCGTTGGTCAGAACCTCATCTGCAATTTTGCGGAACTGTACTGAATCACTTTTATAGGAAATTTGTGCAAATAAAATTCCGCCCAGGAAGAGCGGAATAAGGGATAGAATATGCTTTTTCATAGGATTAGTTTGGAAATCTAATCAAATGTAAGCAAAATTTTGAAAAATTAATTCTTCATATCGTACATTAAAAGTGCGGTAACCAGCTTCGGTTCAATATACGTGCACTTCGGCGGCATTTTAATGTTGCGGTCGGAAACTTTAAGCAAGTCATTGAAACTCACAGGATAAAGTCCGAATCCAACTTTATACTTACCGGAATCCACCTGATCTTTAATAGCCTGAATTCCCGTTGTCGTCGAATTTCCTTTGATATAGGTGATTTTCTCCGTCGTTTTCGGATCTTCTATTCCCAGGATATCTTTAAAAATATATTCTTCCAGCAGGTAATGATCCAGATCAATCATGTCACCCGGATGACTGCGCAGCTCCGGTTTAACGTGGAGTGAATAAAACTTTCCGTCCAGATACATGGACATATGAAACTTTTGGGAAGGGAAGTACAGGCCGTCTTCTTTCTGATGAATCTGAAAACTCTTTTCTATTTGTGCCAGGAATTCTTCACTGCTTAATCCGTTCAGATCTTCCAGCAAACGGTTATAATCGTGAATTTTAATCGACTGGTTCGAGACAATAAAACTCAGGACATAATTATAAGGCTCATTGCCATTATGTTTTTTAGACTTCTGCTGTTGTTTGTCTGCGTGTAAAGCAGCTGAACCAATGCGGTGGTGGCCGTCTGCAATATAAAATGAATCGGTTTGTTCCAGCACTTCTTTAAACTGCTGCATTTTCAGCCGGTTATCGATGCGCCAGATCTTGTGTCGTGTACCCGCCTCATCCACATAGTTCAGAATTGGGACATTTTTCTGCTCGTGATTCATCAGGAGTTCTACCTTTGGGTTGGCGAGATAGGTCAGTAACACCGGCTCCGCCTGCACATTTACCTTATCTAAATAATAAGCAAGGTTTTCTTTTTTATGCGTCAGCGTAGATTCATGCTTTTTAATTTTTCCCTGGCGGAAATCTTCCACACTGGAAAGCCCCATGAGTCCGCGGAAGGACGTTTTGTCTTTCCGGATTTGCTCGTACAGGTAATATGCTGAATTATCCTGAACCAGCGTGCGGTTCTCCAA
Organism: Kaistella sp.; assembly: GCA_032057205.1. Classification (GTDB taxonomy): domain Bacteria; phylum Bacteroidota; class Bacteroidia; order Flavobacteriales; family Weeksellaceae; genus Kaistella. The sequence continues at coordinate 160,431 of DAMCFT010000006.1, read as the reverse complement.
AAGCTCCTCAAAGTTCTGACGGATTTTGCGCAGGTTGCGGTCCAGGTCTTTCGTTTTATTCGCCACGTACGGCTGAATCATTTTTATATAACTGGAATCCTGCTCGGATTTCAGGTGGATTTCTTCTTCGGAAAAGTTGTCCAGCGGATGCGTCGGGAAAATATCCACGTACTCATCACTTGGCCGGATTCCGCGAAACGGCTTAAAGATCGGCATGCAAGTTTACAGTTGGTTAGTAATATCGATAATCTGTTCCGCGAGTTCGCGCCCGATTTTGTCCTGTGCATCCAGCGTGCTTCCGCCCACGTGCGGCGACAGCGACAGGTTGGGGTTCATCAGCAAAGCCAGTTCGGGCGTCGGTTCATTCTCGAAAACATCCAGCGCGGCACCGGCAATTTTCCCTGATTCCAGATGATTCAGCAGGGATACTTCGTTTAGTACACCGCCGCGCGCTGTGTTGACAATAAATACGCCGTCCTTCATCATTTCAAACTGTTCGTCATCCAGCAGATATCCGTCGGTTGCAGGAATATTGATGCTCAGGAAATCTACGTCCGCGAGGAAGGTTTCCATATTGGTTTCGGAACTGATTGCAAAGGAAACCTCCTGACCGTCGAAAAATTCAAGCATTACTTCTTCGGTCCTGGGTTTACGGGTCAGTACTTTCACTTTCATTCCCAGCCCGATTCCCATTTGCAAAACTTCTTTACCAATGGCACCGAAACCAATAACGCCCAGCGTTTTGCCCTGCAATTCCACGGCGCCGGCAAATGACTTTTTCAATGCTGCAAAATGGGTTTCTCCTTCCAGAGGCATTAGCCGGTTGGACTCGTGCAGGAAACGCGCGAGTGAAAAGAAATGGCCGAAGACCAGTTCAGCCACAGAGCGCGAGGAGGCATTCGGCGTGTTTATAACATAGAGTCCTTTTTCAATCGCGTAGGCGGCATCAATATTATCCATACCGACACCGCCGCGGCCAATAATTTTTAAGTCCGGGCACGCATCGATCAAATCACGGCGAACTTTCGTTGCGCTGCGTACCAGTAAGGTTTCGATTTGATTATCATTAATAAACTTCGCCAGATGTTCCTGCGAAACCTTCGAGGAAACTAGTTCAATCCCGGCTTGCTCAAGCATATCGATTCCGGCCTGTGAAATGCCGTCGTTTGCAAGTACTTTCATAAAATCAGTTGAGGCTTTTCATTATATCTACTAATACCTGCACACTTTCAATAGGCAAGGCATTATATAAACTGGCTCTGTATCCGCCGAGGGTGCGGTGTCCGTTCAGACCGTTGAGACCCGCGTTTTTCCATGCTTCGTCAAAACTTTCCTTCTTGCTTTCATCCAGTAAACGGAAAGACACGTTCATCAGGGAACGGTCTTCCTTATTGCAGAAAGTTTCAAATAGCGGGTTACGGTCGATTTCCTGATACAGCAATTCTGCTTTGGCGTTATTGCGCTGTTCGGCAGCTGCAATTCCGCCGGTGCGCTCCAGTTGCTGCAAGGTGAGCAATGATGCGTACACCGGAAAAACAGGCGGCGTATTGAACATGGATTCTTTTGCAATGTGCAGCGAATAGTCCAGGTATGAAGGGATATCACGTCCCGTTTTGCCTAAAACCTCCTTTTTAACCACCACTAATGTCGTACCTGCAGGTCCCATGTTTTTTTGGGCACCGGCGTAAATCACGTCGAACTGCGAAAAATCCAGCTGGCGGGAAAAAATATCGGAACTCATATCGCACACCATTGGAATATCCACTTTGGGGAAACTCTTCATCTGCGTGCCGTAAATGGTATTATTGCTCGTGCAGTGGAAATAGTCTGCGGCCGGATCTACTTCGTAGTCTTTTGGAATGAAACTGTATTTTTCTTCCCTGGACGAACCGGCAATTTCAACTGTGCCGAGCTTTTTAGCTTCCTTAATCGCACCTGCAGCCCAGACACCGGTATCGAGATACACAGCCTTTCCTTTTTCCTGTTTCATCAGGTTGAAAGGAACCATTACAAACTGCAGGCTGGCACCTCCCCCTAAATACAGAACCTCATACGAGTCGTCGAGGTTCATCAGGCGTTTTACAATGGCGCGGGCTTCTTCCATTACCGGAACAAAGTCCTTACTCCTGTGGGAAATCTCGAGCAGCGAAAGCCCGATCCCATTAAAATCTAAAATTGCTTCTGCGGATTGTTTCAGCACCTCCTGCGGCAAAATGCACGGGCCGGCGCTGAAATTGTGTTTTTTGCTCATTATTTTTTGGATTTGGTTGAGCGGAATCAGTGAGATATCTGTTTTTTGCAGAGGGTCTTATTCGTCGTGCAGAAATGCCTTCTTCTCCAGCAGCGCTTCTTCGCTTTCCACATGGTCTTCATCCGGAATACAGCAGTCCACCGGGCATACAGCCGCACACTGAGGCTCTTCGTGGAAGCCCATACATTCCGTACACTTATCGGTTACGATAAAATAAATGTCATCACTTACCGGTTCCTGTGGTGCATCTGCATCAATGGTTAATCCGGATTTCATGACAACTGTTCCTTTCAGTGCCGTACCGTCAGACGCCTTCCAGTCGACCGCTCCTTCATAGATCGCGTTGTTTGGGCATTCGGGTTCGCAGGCACCGCAGTTAATACATTCGTCGGTTATTCTGATAGCCATAGCTACTTAATTTATAATTTGTACAAAGATAAAAAAAATCCCTCGCATTCAGGGCGATTCAGCCGGGTTGCTTTGCTTTAAAATAGTACCTGAAAGCATTGGTAAGATGCAGGCTAAAGTTTACTTACTTTAAAGCAGAGTTGAAACTTTAACTTCCAAGGAACCGTCCATTCACTGTCTGTTAACCGGTCTGAAATACGCCACAGCATTATTTTTGCATAAAACCGTATATTTAAACTTTAAAAAAAGGAGAAAGGTCAATCTGTTCATAAGCGTTTGATCTAAGTCTTTTTTTTATATTTCTTATTCTAAAATTAATGGACAAACATACACTCGCGTCATCAATTGATACCGGCTGCTGTTCTGATTCGGGCTGCAGTACTGGTAATAATAAAAAAAGCGCAACCCAGGAGCATGCTCACGCGCATGAAGTGCCCAAAACGACATTTGAAAAAATAAAAGTGTTCTTGCCGGCGGCAATGTCGCTAATGCTGCTCGGTATCGGTTTGCTATTCGACTACGGTATGAAAGCAGATTGGTTTACCGGCTATCTGCGCCTTTTCTGGTATGGGGCCGCGTATCTGCCGGTAGGGTTGCCGGTGCTCGCTCAGGCCACGAAAAGTATACGTAGCGGGGAGGTGTTTTCTGAGTTTTTCCTGATGGGTCTGGCGACACTAGGGGCATTTGCCATCGGTGAATATCCGGAGGGAGTCGCGGTGATGCTTTTCTATACCATTGGCGAAATTTTTCAGGGAATGGCCGTAAACCGTGCCAAAGGAAATATTGCTGCTTTACTCGATCAAAGACCGGATGAAGCGACGGTAATTCTACCGGATGGCAGCTTCCGCGAAATGCACGCGCGCGAAATTTTGCCCGGCCAGATCATTCGTCTGAAACCCGGCGAGAAAGTAGCTCTGGATGGGCGCCTGCAGTCTGAACAATCATTTTTTAACACGGCCGCGCTCACCGGCGAAAGCGTTCCCCAGCGAAAAGAACAAGGAAGTGAAATACTGGCAGGGATGATCACTATGGATTCTGTTGCCACCGTGGAAGTTACTACTCCGTATGAGGACAGCAAGCTTTCCCGTATTCTGGAAATGGTACAGCAGGCAAGCAGCCAAAAAGCACCGACAGAATTATTTATCCGCAAATTCGCCAAAATCTATTCGCCAATTGTTTTCTTTCTGGCCGTAGGAATTTGTTTGTTGCCGTATTTTTTTATTTCTGATTATATCTTTCGGGACTGGTTGTATCGGGCGCTGGTCTTTCTGGTAATTTCCTGTCCATGTGCGCTCGTGATCAGTATTCCGTTGGGATATTTCGGTGGGATTGGTGCTGCGAGCCGCAACGGTATTTTATTTAAAGGCGGAAATTATCTTGATCTGATGGCGAAAATCGACGCGGTCGTGATGGACAAAACCGGCACACTGACGGAAGGTGTTTTTAAGGTACAGGAAGTGGTTATTAATAAAGATTTTAACCAGCATGAAGTACTGAGCTTGCTGAACGCGATTGAATCTGCTTCCAGCCATCCCATTGCAACGGCGATTAAAAATTATGTGGGAACGGAGGCGCCGCTTATTAATCTAAATAAAATCAGGGAAATTCCGGGTAAAGGCTTACAGGCTGAAAAAGAAGGTAAGATAATACTGGCCGGTAATTTTAGCCTGCTGGACCAGTTTGGCGTTTCGTATGACCTTAATCCCGAAAATATTGAGGGAACAGTTGTGGCAATTGCCGTAGACGGCCAATTTGCGGGTTACCTCACTGTGGCAGATGAAATCCGGGCCGATGCAGCCCACGCAGTGCAGCGCCTGAAACAAATGGGCGTTCACGTGGCCATGCTCAGCGGTGACAAGGATCAGGTAGTGCAGTCTGTTGCTCAGAAACTTGGTGTCGATATGGCGTTCGGAAATCTCTTGCCGGAAGATAAAGTACAGAAGTTAAAGGAAATAAAAGCACAACACGCCGCGGTTGCCTTTGTGGGTGATGGTGTGAATGATGCGCCGGTAGTGGCGCTCAGTGATGTGGGAATTGCCATGGGCGGTCTCGGCAGCGACGCGACCATTGAAACGGCGGACGTGGTGATACAGGACGATAAACCGTCGCGGCTTGCGTCGGCCATTATGGTGGGTCGCAAAACGAGACAGATTGTGTGGCAGAATATTATTCTAGCCTTTGGTGTCAAAGCGGCTGTACTCGTGCTGGGTGCGGGCGGGCTGGCCACCATGTGGGAGGCAGTTTTTGCCGATGTGGGAGTCGCTGTGCTGGCTGTCCTAAATGCGGTAAGAATACAGAACAGTAAATCATTTTAAATTTACAACTGATGAAAGCGCTTTGCCGTGGTGCGGTATTTTTTTAAATTAAAACTGCGTAAATTTGCGCCTGCTACAAAATCAGCAGAAATTTAAAATGGATAGAGCGCAAAATATGGCTGCCCTGGTACAGCTTGGTGCAGAAATCAGGGAATTTGCAGAAAAGAATCAGAATTCGTACAACGAGGAAGAGCAGTATCTTCTCGCGTTGTGCCGCAAAGCTGAAATCGAAAACTCCTGGTTCACGCTTGAAAACCAAAAATTCGCTTTTACGGAGTGGGGCAAACTGTTACAGGAAGCGCCACTGAAAAACTGGCTTTCACATTACAAACCTGCTGCTCAACCGAAAAAAGTAGGCCTCATCCTGGCCGGAAATATCCCAATGGTGGGTTTCCATGATGTACTCTCGGTAGTGCTCAGTAACCATATTCCGTTGATCAAATTGTCCTCCAAAGACAAAGTCATCCTGCCGTATCTGATGAAACGCTGGGCTGAACTTTCCAATGGCAGTCTTCAATATGAAATTGTGGAAAAGCTCACTAATTTTGACGCGGTAATTGCAACCGGCAGCAATAATACAGCACGCTATCTGGAATATTATTTTAAAGATCATCTGAGTATCATTCGTAAAAACCGCACTTCTGTCGCAGTGCTGACCGGAGAGGAAACGAACGAACAACTGCAGTTACTGGCAGAAGATATTTTCCGCTATTTCGGTTTAGGCTGCCGCAATGTGACCCGGCTTTTTATCCCCGCAGATTTTAAACTCGATCGCCTGTTTGAAAATTTTCTTGATTTTAAAGAGGTGATCAATCATCACAAATATGTCAACAATTACGAATACAACCGTGCCGTCTATCTGCTGAACCAGGAGCCGTTTTGGGATAATAATTTCGTGATGCTTCGGCAGGACGATGCTTTATTTTCGCCGCTGTCTGTAATTAATTTTAGCCGATACAGCGATACTGAAGAGGTGGCTGCTTACCTTCGTAACCATGAGCATGATATTCAGGCAGTAGTCAGCGAAGCCGGTTTTATTCCCGAGAAAGTCTCTTTTGGTGAAGCGCAACATCCTGCATTGGATGAATATGCCGACCGTGTGGACACCATGCGTTTTCTTGAAGTTATTTAAAACTTTATTTTAATCCCAACGACTGTGCTGCGGATTGAGAAGCGTGGCAAAAATCATCACCTGATCACCGAACGCGGCGGCAATCAGTGCGCTGATATTCACCAGTTCGTTCTGCATAAATTCTGCCCGCTTTTCATCATCAGGGAAGAAGAGCAGAAGGTTTGTGTTTTGTCCTTCCCGTACCATATCGGTTTCCACGGTGGAAAGCACGTATTTCTCGGCTTCCAGCAGGTTGTCGGCCATGTTCTTTAATTCTTCGTTCAGATACTTTTCCCAGCGCTCCTGCAGATCTGCCGTGGAGTGAAAGGTGACACTTAAAATACTCATCTTTTTTAACTAATTTTTATGACGTAAAACAGTTGCTGTTGCTGCAAAAGTCGGTAATTTTTCGTAATTTAGCACGTTATTAAAATTGAAAGAAAAACACAGCGCGGGTGTCTGCTTAATTGCCTGACTGTGAGATTATAGAATCATTATGCATACAGAAGGAGAAAAGTTAATTCCGATTAACATTGTCGATGAGATGAAGTCGTCATACATTGACTATTCGATGTCGGTAATCGTTTCCCGGGCGTTGCCTGATGTGCGCGACGGTTTGAAGCCGGTGCACAGGCGCGTATTGTACGGAATGTACGGCCTTGGAGTTTTTTCAAACAGAAAATATTTAAAGTCTGCCAGAATCGTTGGGGATGTATTGGGTAAATATCACCCGCACGGGGATACTTCCGTGTACGATGCGATGGTTCGTATGGCCCAGCCCTGGAGTTTGCGTTATACGCAGGTGGACGGTCAGGGGAACTTCGGTTCCATGGACGGTGACCCGCCGGCAGCAATGCGTTATACCGAGGCGCGCCTGAAAAAGATTTCTGATGAAATCCTGGCGGACCTGGATAAAGACACGGTTGATTTTCAAAATAACTTTGATGATTCCCTGACGGAGCCAAAGGTGCTTCCTACCAAGATCCCAAATCTGCTCGTCAACGGAACCTCCGGTATTGCCGTGGGGATGGCGACTAATATGGCGCCGCATAACCTGTCTGAGTCGGTGGACGCTATTTGCGCTTATATTGACGACCGCGAGATTACCATTGATGAACTGATGCGTCATATCGTAGCACCGGATTTCCCAACCGGTGGAATTATTTATGGCTATGACGGCGTGCGCGATGCGCTGCATACCGGACGGGGACGTATTATTTTGCGCGCCCGTGTCGGCTTCGAAGAAATCGGAAATCGCAATGCGATTGTCGTAACCGAGATTCCGTATCTGGTAAACAAAGCCGAAATGATTGCGCGTACCGCTGAACTGGTGAAGGATGACAAAATTCCGGGGATCGTAGAAATCCGTGATGAGTCTGACCGTTCAGGACTGCGCGTAGTTTATGAACTTAAGAATGATGCAATTCCGAATGTCGTGTTGAATATGCTGTATAAGTATACTTCACTGCAAACGAGTTTCAGCGTTAACAATATTGCCCTTGTAAATGGCCGTCCGGAGCAGCTGAATGTGAAGGATCTGATTCGTCATTTTGTGGATCACCGCCACGAAGTAGTGGTTCGCCGTACCGAATATGAACTGAGAAAGGCACGTGAGCGTGCGCATATCCTCGAAGGGTTCATGAAGGTGATCGGTACACAAGATGCGCTGGATCGTGCAATCGCTATTATTCGCCACAGTGCCAGTCCGAATGATGCGAAGGAAGGCCTGATGGCTGAGTTTGAGCTTTCCGATATTCAGGCACAGGCCATTCTGGACCTCCGGTTGGCAAGGCTGACCGGCATGGAGCTGGATAAAATCCGCGCGGAATATGACGAGATTATGAACCTCATCAATAACCTGGAAGATATTCTTGCCAATGAAGGGCGTCGATTTGAAATCATTAAGGAAGAACTGCTTGAGGTTAAAGAAAAATACGGCGATGAGCGCCGGACCGAAGTTGATTACTCCGGTGGCGAAATGTCCATTGAAGATTTGATTCCGGATGAAAAAGTGGTTCTGACCATTTCTCATGCCGGTTATATTAAAAGGACATCACTTTCCGAATACAAAATTCAAAGCCGCGGTGGCGTAGGGAACCGTGCTGCCACGACCCGGGATGAGGACTTCCTGGAATATATTGTAGCAGCAACCAATCACCAGTATATGCTGTTCTTTACGGAAAAAGGACGCTGTTTCTGGCTGCGTGTTTTCGAAATTCCGGAAGGCTCCAAAACAGCCAAGGGCCGCGCCGTTCAAAACCTGATTAATATTGAGCCGGACGATAAAATCAAAGCGTATATCCGGACCAATGATCTGAAGGATGCTGAGTATGTGAATCAGATGAATGTGGTGATGATCACAAAAAACGGGACCATCAAGAAAACTTCGCTTGAAGCATATTCCCGTCCGCGAACTAATGGGGTAAACGCAATTGAAATTCGAGATAACGACCAGTTACTGGGTGCAAGACTGACCAATGGCGCGTCTGAGATTATGATCGCGACCAAAAACGGAAAATGTATTCGTTTCCCTGAAGAGAAAGCGCGTGCCGTGGGCCGGGGCTCCATCGGTGTTCGCGGAATTACGCTGGAAGATGGTGATGAAGTGATCGGTATGATTGCCGTGAATGATGTTGAAAATGAATCAGTGCTGGTGGTATCCGAAAAAGGATATGGTAAACGTACAGCCGTGGAAGATTATCGTATCACCAACCGTGGCGGTAAAGGTGTTATTACCTTAAATATCACCGAAAAAACCGGAAACCTGATCGCTATTCAAAGCGTAACGGACGAAGATGGTCTGATGATTATCAATAAATCAGGGGTAGCCATCCGTATGGGCATGGACGAAATGCGCGTTATGGGTCGTAATACCCAGGGTGTGAAACTCATCAACTTGAAGAAAAACGACGAAATCGCAGCCATTGCCAAAGTAGAGATGGACAGTGAGGTTGCCGAAGAAGAAACGGTGGATAATCCTGAACTGAATGGTGAGGAAGGAATGTCCGAAGAACCGTCTGCAGATATTAATAATGAAGCTACCGAGGCATCTGATGATACTGCTGAAACCAACGAATAAAAGTCAACTTTAAAATAACTTGAAATGAAAAGAATATTTTTAACCGCAACCCTTCTGGCAGCTGTTACCGTTTTCGGGCAGAAAAAAGAAATTGCTGCCGCTGTAAAAGCAGTTGATTCCGGCGACCTTGTCGGTGCCAATGCACAAATCAGCCAGGCAGAAAGTGCGATGAATAATAATGTTGCCGTTCTGGAGCCAGCCGTTTTGGAGCAGTATTACTATGCAAAAGGCCTTGCCTTACTGAAGTCTGGTAAAACAGCAGAAGGCGCGCAATACCTTGCGAAAATAAATGACCTTGCAAAAAATCCTGTCTACGTAGGAAAAGACGGACGTACCAAAATGTATTTTGTTGGAAAAGCAGCGGCAGATGCTTCCGGCCTGAGTGGCTTGAAAGAAGAGCGCTATACGCCGGTTCTGATGTCTAAGCTTGCCGGTTCCATAAATCCGGTGATCGAAACTGCCAACAAGCAGGCACTCGAAGCTTACAATGCTAAAAAATACGCGGAAGCAGCACCGAAGTTTGCAGAAGTGTACAATCTTCTCAACGCGGCAGGTCAGGATAATAAGAAGTACTTGTACTACGCAGGTCTGGCGTATGCCCTGGCAGATAGAAAAGACGACGCTATCAAGGTATATAAGCAGTTGATTGACAGTAATTACAATGGCGTAGAAACCACCTACACTGCAAAAAACAAGAAGACCGGCGAAACTGAAAACCTGGAAAAAAGCACTTGGGAACTGTATAAGAAAATGGGAGCTTCCGGAGAGTATGTTGATTTCAAAACAGAAACTTCTCCAAGCATGGAGCAGGAGCTGTATGAATCCACAGTGGCCCTGCTGTTAGACAGCGAACGTTCCGATGAAGCCTTAGCCTTGATCGAGCAGGGACTGAAAAAATTCCCGACCAATGCCAAACTGGGCGAACTTCAGGGAACAGCGTATTACAAAGCCGGAAAAACGGATGAGTTTACCAAAAGTCTGAAAGCACAGTTGGCTAAAAATCCGAACGATGCCACCAACTGGTATAATTTGGGCGTTCTGCAAAGTAAAGATCCGGCCCTACAGGCAGAAGCTACTGCTTCTTATAAGAAAGCAATCGAACTGAAACCTGACCTGATTCAGGCCTATCAGAACCTGACCTATTTAACGATGGGCGATGACGCTAAAGCTATTGATGATTATAATGCTGCACGCAAAGCGGGTAAAACCGAATTGGCAAACCAGATCATCGAAGCACGTCGTGTACGCCTGGCCAATACATTGCCATACGCTGAAATGTGGTACAAGCAGGATCCGGGTAACCTGGACGTAGTTTCATTGCTACGCGGTCTCTACTTATCCACAAAGAATGATGCTAAATATCAGGAATTCAAAGCGAAGGAAGCTGAATTGAGCAAAAAGAAATAAAGTAGTTACTACTAACTACCTCTTGCAGAAGCACACTTTATTATATAAGGTGTGCTTTTTTTAACCTAGCGTCGGAAATTTTTAAGGTCTAAAAAAAGGCTGGCTGTCATTTTCTTCGTAAATTCACCTTCAAATTACTTTTTTTATGAATCCAGCAGAAAGAATAGCAAGTTTGCGCCAAAAAATGGCCGATGAAAATATAGATGCGTTTATCGTGTACTCCGCTGATCCGCACATGAGCGAATACCTGCCGGCAGAGTGGCAGGAACGTTCCTGGCTGTCGGGCTTTACCGGCTCCGCAGGATTTGTGGTAGTAACAAAAGAGAAAGCAGGCCTCTGGACCGATGGCCGGTATTTTACGCAGGCACCCATTGAACTGGCAGGTTCCGGTATTGATTTGTTTAAAGACGGCATGGAGGGCACGCCGGACTATATCGACTGGATTATTGACAATACGCCCCAGCACGGCGTCGTCGCTGTGAACGCACTGGCAACTTCGCACGCCAACTGGGAGAAACTCAGCGACAAGCTGAAGGCAGCAGACAAAATGCTGATTGACGAACCGTTGCTTAAAGACATCTGGACCGATCGCAATCCCAATCCGGTAAAGAATCCGATTTTTGTACATCCCGTGGAGCGCGCCGGAAAATCCGTAACCGAGAAACTGGCCGACATCCGCCACAAAATGGAAGAAATGTGTGCTTCAGTTCATATTATTTCCAGTCTGGATGACGTCGCCTGGACCCTCAATCTGCGTGGCAGCGATGTGCAGTCCAACCCTGTGTTTCTAGCGTATATTATTTTAACAAAAAATGAAACCAAGCTTTTTGTAGACTTGGAAAAGCTTGATGCCGAATCGCGCGAACAGCTGCAGGAAGCCTGGGTGAAAATTCTGCCATACGAAAAGTTTTATGAAGAACTGGGCACCTTTGAAAACGAAACCGTATTGGTTTCACCTACCAGCAACCAGGCTATTTTTGAAGTCTTAAAAGAAAAAAACACCTTCATCAAGGCACCCGTCCCCGGCAACCTGATGAAAGCCGTGAAAAACGAAACCGAACTCGCCGGCTTCCGTACCGTCATGAAACGCGATGGGGTAGCGATGGTGAAATTCCTCTATTGGCTTACGCATCAGGCCGGAAAAGAAGCGATGACGGAATACAGCATCGGCGAAAAACTACGCGGTTTCCGCGCCGAAGGAGAAAACTTTGTCGGCGAGAGTTTTGGCAGTATTGTGGGCTTTCGTGAAAACGGCGCCATCATGCATTATTCTGCCAAGAAAGAAGGAAGTAAAGACGTAACCAACCAGGATACTATCCTCGTAGATTCCGGCGGCCAGTACCTGGAGGGAACCACGGACATTACCCGTACGCTGGCACTTGGTACGCCATCTGATGAATTTAAACATAATTGCACGCTGGCGCTCAAAGGACTCATTCAGCTTTCCATGGTCAAATTCCCGAAAGGAACACGCGGTGTGCAACTCGATGCTTTCGCGCGGCTGGCTTTGTGGAAAGAAGGGAAAGACTACAACCACGGTACCGGTCATGGTGTCGGCAGTTTCATGAACGTGCACGAGGGGCCGCAAAACATCCGCAAGGATATGAATTTCCAGGAACTGCTGCCGGGCATGGTGCTGTCCAACGAGCCGGGCTTTTACTGGGAAAATCATTACGGGATCCGGCATGAGAACCTGATTGCGGTGCAGGAAGTGGAAACAACGGAATTCGGAACTTTCTATGAATTTGAAACATTGACTATTTGTCCGTTTGATCGGAAGGTCATTAAAACAGAATTGCTGACAGAGCCTGAAAAAGACTGGCTGAACGGTTACCATGCGTGGTGCCGCGAAAAGCTGGAAGGCGAGTTGCAGGGCGACGTGCTCACCTGGTTCCTGGAGCAGGTTCAACCTCTATAATATTTGAAAAGCAGATCTTAATCGGTCTGCTTTTTATTTGGGCGTGCCCCGCGCCTTCGCTGCGCTGCGGCGCGCGTCGGGCTTTTCGCTGCAATTCCTCCCGTCCTCCTGTCGTCGGCCGGTCCGGGATTTCCGCTGCAATCCCTCACGCAACTCCCGATGTCGTGGAAAGTTTTAGCCATTTATTGTAGAAAAAGAAGAAAGAGTAAAGAGGAAAAGATAAAATATAATGAAAGTTTAAAACCTTTATTTTCGACATAATTGCTGCTGCTGTAATGCTCTAATGTGCGCAGTATTCTCTCCACCTTCGCATTATCAATAAGGCATACGATTCATACCAAAACATTATACTCAGTACAACATACTTCACACATTATACTTAGTACTTTATACAGTGTACATTTTACTTGTATCTTATACTTTATACATTGTACTTTATACATTGTACATTGACGTCACAACACACCACTGCCCATTTTTTCCTATTTTTGCCCGATGCGCTGGCTGAAAATTTTTCTCGTTATTATTATCGTACTCGGCGGGGTGTATGCTGCACTTATGTCTGTGGTGGATGAAAGTCAGGATTTCACCATAGAGAAGGAGTTGCCGTATCCTGTGGATAAAGTATTTCCACAATTTGTCAACCTCCAGAATTTTGCGCGCTGGAATACTTTTTTCTCCAAAGAGAAAAATCTTTCCTTTCAGTTTTTCGCGCCGTATGAAGGGCAGGGTAGTTCCATGACCTACCGCAGTGCAAAAGGAGATAAAAAGGGTGGCGAACTTTTCGTGCGATATGTTAATCCCAACCGAACGCTGAAACTGGAGCTTTTTGAAGGAGAAGACAATATGCCGTATCACATTGATATTAAATTTATTCCTTCCGGCAATAAAACCAAAGTAATCTGGTACATCCACACGCCCGCACAACCATATCTGAGACGTTCTGTAAATCTGATTGAAGAGGATGACTGGGCCGGCTCCGTAGATAAAAGCATGGCGCAGCTTTCTCAAATGATGGGCAACAAAGTTCAACGCGAAAACCGGCGCAATGCAGTAGTCTTCGATAGTATCTTTGTCGATCGCCAGGAAAGTGCCTTGCTGCTGGGCATCAGTGCGAATGTGAAAAACAACAAAGGGGCGTTCTTCCAGAGTATTGTGCAGCACCATAACAAAGTCACCAACTATGCGAAACTCGATTTAGGTAAAGAAGAAGACGAGTTCGGCGAACCGCAGTTACTGGCGGACGGTGACCAGTTCAAGGATAAAATCATTTCCTTTTATTACGGCATTCCGATGCTGCGCCGCGAAAAGATATTTGATAATAATTTCACCTATCGCGAAACCCAGGCCGGCACTGCCTATGTGATATATTACAAAGGAAATTTTGCAGGTCGCCTGCGTGCCGTGCAGCAGTTACGTGAAAAGGCCAAGTTCGAGAATCTGATTCCCGGGAAAATTATCATCACCTTTTTGGAAGAACCTGTTTCGGAGGACAAGGTCTTATTGAAAATATCAATGCCCGTATCTTAGAAAGTCACCTGCAGCGCGGATTATTGCTGTTCATCAGTTCACATATTTTTGTTAAATTTGTTCTCTTAAATTATAACCCCAGATAATTTGTAAATGATGGACAAATTTTCGTTCCTAAATGCTGTACACGCACAGTTAATCGACGACTTATACCAACAATATCTGAAGTATCCGGATTCACTGGAACCTTCCTGGAAGGCTTTTTTCCAGGGCTTCGATTTCGCGTTGGAAAATTATGGTGAGGAAGCAGGGTACAGCGGCGGAACACAGGCTTCGGCTCCGGTGCAGGCGACTGCACAGGCTGCCGCACAAGGGCAAATTCCCGAAGAGATTGAAAAGGAGTTCAAGGTGCTGAACCTTATTGAAGCCTATCGCACCCGCGGCCATCTTTTTACAAATACCAATCCTGTGCGTGAGCGCCGGCACTTTGAGCCAACCTTGGCCATCGAGAATTTCGGGCTTAGCAAACAGGATCTGACTAAAAAATTCAGCTCTGCCAAAGAAACCGGGATGTCCGGACCTGCTACTTTGCAGGAAATCATAAACCATTTGCAGCAGATTTATTGCAGCTCCATCGGACTGGAATATATGCACATCGGTAATGTGGAAGAGCGCCAGTTCATCCGCGAGTGGATTCACGTAAACAGCAATCGCCCGAAGCTGAACGCAGATGAAAAAGTGGAAATTCTGGAAAAACTGAACCAGGCCGTTGCTTTTGAAAATTACCTGCATACGAAGTTTGTGGGCCAAAAGCGTTTTTCACTGGAAGGAGGCGAGTCTTTAATTCCGGCTTTGGACCAGCTTATCACCCGTTCTTCTGAATTGGGAGTTGACGAGGTGGTGCTGGGGATGGCACACCGCGGACGACTGAATGTACTAACCAATATTTTCGGCAAATCGTATAAGCAAATCTTTTCTGAATTCGAGGGGAAAGAATTTGAAGAAGATGTGTTCTCCGGTGATGTGAAATACCACCTGGGATCATCTAAAAAAATAAAAACTGCTAAAGGCGAAGAAGTGGCAATTAACCTCACACCGAATCCGTCGCACCTGGAAACAGTCGCGGCTTTGGTAGAAGGAATCTGCCGCGCAAAAGTGGACAATATCTACAAAGATTTCGGAAAAGTGCTTCCTATTGTGATTCACGGCGACGGTGCGATTGCCGGTCAGGGAATCGTATATGAGGTGGCTCAAATGATGACTCTGGAAGGTTACCGCACCGGTGGAACTGTTCACATTGTGGTGAATAACCAGGTGTCCTTTACAACCAATTATCAGGACGCGCGTTCTTCTGTGTACAGCACCGATATCGCGAAAGTAACCGAATCTCCGGTGATGCATGTGAATGCTGATGACGTGGAAGCGGTGGTGCACGCGATTCGTTTTGCAGCGGATTTCCGTGCGAAGTTTGGCAAGGATGTGTACATTGACTTGTTAGGCTACCGTAAATATGGTCATAACGAAGGTGATGAGCCGCGTTTTACGCAGCCGAATCTCTATAAGCTGATTTCCAAGCATCCGAATCCGCGTGAGATTTACAAAGAGCAGCTGATGAAGGAAGGCATCGTTTCCAGCGAGAAGATGAAGGAAATGGAAAGCAGTTTCAAAAAACTTCTGGATGCTGATTTCGATGCGTCCAAAGAAATAGAAAAGAACGCGCTGGATCTGTTCATGGAAGAAGCCTGGAAGGACTATCCGCTGGCAGCGCGCGATACTGCTCTGAATCCTGTTGATACCAGTTTTGATCTGGCAAAACTGAAGGAGCTCGCCATTAAAATGAGCACGTTGCCGGCTGACAAAAGCTTTATTAAAAAAGTAACCCGCTTGTTCGAAAATCGTCTGAAGATGATTGAGAATAACCAGCTGGACTGGGCTTTGGGTGAATGGCTGGTGTATGCTACGCTTCTTTCGGAGGGACAAAATATTCGTATTTCCGGGGAGGATGTAGAGCGTGGTACCTTCTCGCACCGTCATGCTTTAATTAAAACAGAAGACACCGAAGAAGAATACATCCCGCTGCGTCATATCTCCGACAGCCGATTTGATATTTATAACTCTCACCTTTCTGAATATGGAGTACTTGGTTTTGACTACGGGTACGCCATGGCATCCCCGAACACACTGACAGTCTGGGAAGCGCAGTTTGGTGACTTTATGAATGGCGCACAAATCATTATTGACCAATATCTGGTAGCTGCTGAAGAAAAATGGAAGATTCAAAGTGGTCTCGTGATGCTGCTGCCACACGGTTTCGAAGGCCAGGGTGCTGAGCACAGTTCCGCACGTCTGGAGCGGTTCCTGACACTTTGTGCCAATGATAATATCACGGTAGCCAATGCAACCACGCCGGCAAACTACTTCCACCTGATGCGTCGGCAGATGAAATGGAATTTCCGCAAACCACTTGTGGTAATGTCTCCCAAATCATTGCTACGTCATCCAAAGGTAGTTTCTACGCTGGAGGAACTGGCCAACGGATCTTTCCAGCCAATCATTGATGATCACTTTGCTGATGCTGCGAAAATTGAAAAACTGGTATTGTGTTCCGGTAAAATCTACTATGAATTACTGGCCAAAAAAGAAGATCTCGGCGTAGATAATATTGCGCTGGTTCGTCTGGAACAGTTATATCCGCTTGATTTTAAAAAGATCAACGCCATCCTGGAGAAATACGGCAAGCGCAAGCAATTGCTGTGGGTACAGGAGGAGCCGGAAAACATGGGTGCGTGGACCTTCATGCTGCGTAACTTCCGTCAAACCGGTATTCAGGTAATTGCACCGGTAGCCAGCGGTACACCGGCACCAGGAAGCCACAAAATGTTTGAGCGTAACCAGAATGATGTAATCAATCGTGTGTTCGACCGTAATGATGAACCTGAAAAACGCCCGGTAACTGCGTAATTGTATCTTTAGTTTTAATATTATAAAAAAATATATCCGATGTCCATATTAGAAATGAAAGTTCCCTCTCCGGGAGAATCCATCACCGAAGTTGAAATCGCAACGTGGCTTGTACAGGACGGCGATTATGTAGAAAAAGACCAGCCCATTGCCGAAGTCGACTCCGATAAAGCGACACTGGAACTGCCCGCAGAAGAAAGCGGCGTAATTACCCTGAAAGCCGAGGAGGGAGACACAGTAGAAGTGGGTCAGGTGGTTTGCCTGATTGATATGTCTGCTGCCAAACCTGCCGGCGGGGAAGCGAAAGAAGAGAAAAAAGAAGAAGCTCCCGCTGCTCCTGCGCCAAAACAAGAAGAGAAAAAGGAAGAACCTAAAAAACAGGAAACGTATGCGACCGGAACTCCGTCTCCGGCGGCCAAGAAAATTCTGGACGAAAAAGGAGTAAATGCGGCACAGGTAACCGGTACCGGACGCGACGGACGTATCACGAAAGAAGATGCACAAACGGCATCTGTGCCGGCCATGGGGTCTGCTGACAACGGCGGTTCCCGCAGCAGCAGCACCAGCAAACTGTCGGTACTGCGAAGAAAAGTGGCGGCCCGTTTGGTTTCAGTGAAAAATGAAACCGCGATGCTGACGACGTTCAATGAAGTGGACATGTCCGAGATCTTCCGTTTGAGAAAACAATACAAAGAAGAATTTGCACAAAAGCATGGCGTAGGGTTAGGCTTCATGTCCTTCTTTACAAAAGCGGTTACACGCGCGTTGCAAATGTATCCTGATGTGAATGCCAGTATTGATGGTGATTATAAAATCAACTATGATTTCTGCGATATCTCCGTCGCGGTTTCCGGTCCGAAAGGCCTGATGGTGCCGGTGCTCAGAAATGCAGAAAATATGTCTTTCCGCGGAATTGAAGCCAACATTAAAAATCTGGCGGAACGTGTACGCGATGGTAAAATCACCGTTGATGAAATGACCGGTGGTACCTTCACCATTACCAATGGCGGTGTATTTGGCTCCATGCTTTCCACACCGATTATCAACCCGCCGCAGTCTGCGATTCTGGGAATGCACAACATTATCCAGCGTCCGGTAGCGGTAGATGGTCAGGTGGTGATTCGCCCGATGATGTATCTTGCCATGTCTTATGACCACAGAATCATTGACGGCCGTGAGTCTGTAGGCTTCCTGGTGGCTGTGAAAGAAGGAATCGACAATCCGGTGGAAATCCTGATGAACGGTGATGAAAGACGCGGTCTGGAACTGTAATTTCTATTACCGAAAAATAAATATTCAAGATCCCGCTGATAAAGGCGGGATTTTTGTATCTCTTGCCCTAAATATTGCTGCCATGTTTTCCACTACCTCTTTTGACATTAAAGTTTCAGTTGTTCCGGAATACGATATCATGAACAGTTATCCTTCGGAAAACCGGTTTGTTTTCAGGTACAATATCATTATTGAAAACCTGGGAAAAGAACCCATCCAGCTGCTGCGACGCAAATGGATGATTTATGACTTAGGATATGGTTTTACAGAAGTCTCTGGCGACGGTGTGATTGGATTGACCCCTGAAATCATGCCGGGCGAGAACTTCTCCTATTTTTCCAATGTAATGCTGCGCTCCGGCGTGGGAAGTATGTCTGGAATTTATTATTGCACCAACCTTAATTCCAATGAACAACTGGAAATAGAAGTTCCGCGCTTTAACCTGATTGCTGATATATTGAGCAATTAGTATTTAGAGAACTTTAAGGTTTTTCTGCATCACACTGTGGATCTCATCAGTACGTGTGACCATCATCTGGTCAAAAGCAAGCAGCGCTATTTTCGCACATACTTCGGCATCGTCACCCGCGCGGTGGTGATTGAAACTTAACTGGTGGTGATCTGCCAGGCTCTTTAAACCATATTTCGGTAAATGTTTCCAGGACTTCTTCGCAATGGAAATACTACAGAGATAGTTAATCTTCGGCCGGAAAAAACCATAGTGGTCCAAGCAGCTTCGTAATACGCCGGCATCAAAACTGGCATTGTGCGCAATCATTAGGGAGCCATACATCAGCTCTTCCGCCTCGTGCCACATTTCTTCAAAGGTGGGCGCGTCCTTTACCTCATCGGGTGTGATTCCGTGCACGGCGATATTTCGGGGACTAAAATACGGGTAGCTGGGCGGCTTGATCAGCCAGGTTTTCGTCTGTTTCACTTCGCCGTTTTCCACCACGCAAATACCCAGTTCACAGGCAGAGTTCCGTTCGAAAGTAGCCGTTTCAAAATCTATCGCACAAAAATCAATCATAAAATAAAATTGCGAATTAATATTCCGCTAAAACGCAAAGGTACTGAGAATCTAAAAAGTATAACATTAAATGGTTGCCAAATATAACTCTGGATCTGGAATTTTATTTACCTAAAAAGCTTTTAAACACCAGCCATTTTTCACTGTAATAATGTGTAATCTGCTTTTTTTGTCTTCTCTTGAAATTTTCCGGCAACATTCCGTAAAAACCAAAATGTCCTTTTAAAACAGCAATAAAATGCTTCGGTCCTAACTTTAAACCAAAATAAAATGCGGTGAAGGCGTCTAGTACTAGGCGGCTGAAGATAACCGGGAAAAGCCGATCCGCAGGCAGATTTTTGGCGAGCATCGAAAGATTATTCCGAATGTTGAGATAGGTTTTTCGCGGATTTTCCTTTGTTAAGGTACCACCACCAACATGATAGACGGTACTGTCCGCGCAATAATATATTTTTTTTCCGGCATTCTGAAGCCTCCAGCACAAATCAATTTCTTCCTGATGCGCGAAGAACCGTTCATCAAAACCACCCATCTCGTGAAACTCCTGACTGCGAATAAACAGGCAACAGCCGCTCGCCCAGAATATTTGCGCATTGCTGTTATATTGACCTTTATCTTTCTCTATCTTTTCGAAAATGCGTCCGCGACAGTAAGGAAAACCTAAATTGTCAAGCAATCCGCCCGCCGCACCGGCAAATTCAAATTGATCCTTCTGATGATAATTTAAAACCTTAGGCTGGATAGCAGCAATGGCGCGGTCACTTTTAAATAAGTGTAAAACAGGCTCCAGCCAGCCTTCACTGACTTCGACATCGGAATTCAACAGGCAATAATGTTCTGCTTCAATATGCTGCAAACCCTGATTGTACCCGGCGGCAAAACCCGCATTTGTGGGATTGACGACAATCTCAACCTCTGGGAAATATTTCTGTAAATATAAGATGGAATCATCTGTGGACGCATTGTCAATAACATATACTTTCGCCTGTACAGAATGGCGCATCACCGTGGGCAAAAACTTTTCCAGCCAGGATTTTCCGTTCCAGTTCAGGATTACGACCGCCAGCGTATCAGACATGGGAAACGGTATTTTCGGTTTCTCTCATCGTTTTAATGGCGTGATCATATTTCCAGCGGCGGTGCGACCATAGATAATTGTCCGGATGTTTCCGGATTGTATTTTCAAGTAAAGTGTGGAACTTAGTCACTACTTCATACGGCTCAAACCGCTCACCATCCGGATAGATGCGGTGGTAATTTACCTGATAAAATCCACGCTTAACTTTCTTCATTTCACAGAAAACAAAGGCCAGATCCATTCGGGTGGCAATTTTATCATATCCGATAAAAACGGGTGTTCTTTGATTTAAAAAACGAAGTCCGAGATTTATTTCTGAATAATGCGGTGTCTGATCTGCCACGAACATATAAACCGAGTTGCCATCATTAGGAGTACGGAAAATGTGACGAATGACCTCTCTGGCTTCTACCGCCGTATTCCCGAAACGATTGCGTAAACTCTTGATCTGGTCTTCCCAAAAACCATTTTGTACTTTGCGGTACACGGCAATGCTGTGTTCCTGTGGAATTAGTAAAGCAAGCGCATTGTACCATTCCCAGTTGAAAATATGACCGGATAACATGATGACATTTCGCCCCTCGGCTTTGGCTTCTTTAAAAACATCACGGTTTAAATGTTGCACCCGAACCCGTAACTCCGTTGAACTGATGGTAAACGATTTAAAAGTTTCCACAATATAGTCGCAGAAATTACGGTAAAACTGTTTTTCAATCTTCCGCAATTCCTCTTTGCTCTTTTCCGGGAATGAATTTTTTAAATTATTTTGAATGACTTTCCTCCTGTAACCAATCAGGTAATAGGTCACCATAAAAATAAGGTCGGAGAAAATATACAGGATCTTCAGCGGTAACCGGGAAAACAGCAGCAGGAATTTAAATAAAAAGTTCATAGGCGAAACGCAAATTTAATCATAATAAAGTTTATTTTTACAGTCGTTTTATTAATTTGCAATACCAATATTTTAGAAATATGAATTACACTTTGAAAAGTTTAGTTGCCGGTGCACTTTTTCTTACAGCTGCTTCTGCATGCTCCCAGAACACAGCGCCGGCACCTGCCGATACTGCTCAAAAAACAGCGGTAAGTGACAGTGCTGCGGAACTGGCTGCCAGGAAAAAAGCTGCCGAAATGGAAAAAGCCAAGCTGGCCAAACCCTATGATCCTTCTGAAAATGCAGAAAGCAGACTTGCCGAACTTATTAAACAGGCCAAAGCTGAAAATAAAAACATTATGATTCAGGCCGGTGGAAACTGGTGCATCTGGTGCCTGCGTTTTAATGATTATGTTCAAAAAACGCCTGAATTAAAAGAGATCGTGGATACTAATTATCTGTACTGGCATCTGAATTATTCGCCGGAGAACAAGAACGAAAAAGTATTTGAGCAACTCGGCAATCCGGGCGCGAAATACGGTTATCCCGTTTTTGTTGTCTTGGATCAGAATGGCAAGCAAATTCACACCCAGGACAGTGCTGTACTGGAAGAAGGAAAAGGCTATAGCCTGCAAAAAGTAAAAGATTTTTTCCTGGCCTACGCGCCAAAGAAATAATACATGGCCGGATAATTCCCGGCCTTTTTTATCCCAATAGTTTCCGTATCCAGCTAAACTTTTTTTGCGTGTACGGCGGATATTTTAGATTTGGTTCGCCCCAGGTTGCTCTTTTCAAAACTCCCTTTTGATGAGAAAAAGTTTCAAAGCCAAATTTGCCGTGGTAGCTTCCCAGTCCGGAATTTCCAACACCACCAAAAGGCAGATTGGGATTGCTCAGATGCATAATCGTATCATTAATGCAACCACCACCGAACCGGACATTATTGATAAATTGGTCCTGCTCTTTTTTGTTGTTGCTAAAAAGATATGCAGACAGCGGTGCGGGTTTTTCGGAAACCAGATTCAGTGCTTCCTTAAAGTCTCTATAAGTCTGTACAGGCAGCAGCGGCCCAAAGATTTCCTCCTGCATAATTTCATCCTCAGGCTTTGCGGGGAAAATAAGGGTAGGAGCAATATATCTTTGCTGCGCATGAGTTTCTCCGCCATAATAAATTGCTGATTGATTGAGTAGTTTCTGTAAACGATTGAATTCTTTTTCGTTAATAATTTGGGTGTAATGCGCAGCTTCAGCGTTATAATCAAATTTCTCTATGCAATGAACAAGCAATTTTAAAAGTTTTTGTGCAACGCTTTCCTGCACAAGAATATAGTCGGGTGCCACGCAAGTTTGCCCGGCATTTAAAAATTTGCCCCAAACAATTCTCTTGGCTGCAATTTCCAAATCTGCACTTTCTGTAATGAAGGCCGGGCTTTTTCCGCCGAGCTCCAGGGTGACGGGGACCAGATTTTTCGCGGCTGCTTCATACACTTTCCGGCCGGTTGCGGTGCTTCCTGTGAAGAAAATTTTATCAAACGGCAGTTGTGTAAGCTGCTGACCGGTATTTTCGTCGGCAATAATTACTTTTAAAAATGCTTCATCAAAGTTGTTATTAATGAGTTCCGCCATCATTTTCATAGTCGCCGCTGCGGTTTCACTGGGTTTGATGATGACGGTATTTCCGGCGGCAATCGCCGCAATCGCAGGTGATAACGAAAGCTGATACGGGTAATTCCACGCGCCGATTACCAAGACGCTGCCGAGTGGCACCTGATAGATGGTGCTGCGCCCCCACATGTTTGCCAGATTGGTGCGAACGCGTTTAGCGCTGGCGAGTTTACGGGTATGTTTTAAATAATAGTCGATGTCCTTCAAAAGAAATCCAATCTCGGTTGTGTACGTATCAAAGGCTGACTTCTTAAAATCCGTATAGATTGCTTCATTCAGTTTTTCTTCATTCTGCCGGAGAATTTCTCTTAATTTTTTTAGCTGTTGCAGCCTAAAGGCGATCGGTTGTGTGGCACCGGAGCGGAAATATGATTTTTGTTTATCTAAAAGGATCTGGTAATTCATAAGGTCGGGAAATCAGTAGATATATTGGTATAAAGATAAGAATTGCTGACAGCGCAAAGGGTAAATAATCAGGGCTTGTTACTACACGAAAACAACTTTTTAGCGCCGTATTCTGATGCAAAACTGTCACCAAAAGAGAAGGCGCGGTCAGATATTTTACGTAAATTTGTGCATCTAAAAAAGTAAAAAGAAAGAATGAATTCGTACAAAAATCCCCTTGAAGAGCGCTATTCAAGCAGGGAAATGCTGTATAATTTCTCGCCCGAAAACAAATTCCGCACCTGGCGAAAGCTGTGGATTGCACTGGCAGAAATTCAGCGTGACCTTGGCCTGGATATCTCGGAGGAACAGATTGCTGAATTGAAGGCAAAAGCCGAAGAAATCGATTTTGAAGCGGCAGCGGCTTATGAAAAAAGGTTTCGGCATGATGTGATGGCACACGTTCATACTTATGGTGATGCCGCGCCTTCTGCGAAAGGAATTATTCACCTTGGCGCCACGTCTGCCTTCGTAGGAGACAATACGGATTTAATTCAGCTCCGGGATGGTTTGCAGTTAATCCGCCGCCAGATGGTTAGCCTGATGAAAAAGTTGTCTGACTTCGCACTTCAATACAAGGATTTACCGACTCTTGGTTTCACACATTATCAGCCGGCGCAGCTCACCACCGTGGGAAAACGTGCGACACTTTGGCTGCAGTCTTTATTACTGGATTTTGAAGAGCTCGAGTTTTTTCTGGAAACGCTTCGTTTTCGCGGCGTGAAAGGTACCACCGGTACAGCAGCCAGCTTCCTGGAATTGTTTGAAGGTGACTATTCCAAAGTAAAGCATCTGGACAAAGAACTGTCTGCCCGGTTTGGTTTTACCAAAGTATTTGGCGTTTCCGGCCAAACCTACGACCGCAAGATTGATGCGAAAGTCACGGCCTTGCTGTCTAATATCGCACAGTCTGCGCATAAATTTTCAAACGATTTGCGCTTGCTGCAAAATCTTAAAGAACTTGAAGAGCCTTTTGAAAAAGATCAGATTGGTTCCTCGGCGATGGCGTATAAACGAAATCCCATGCGCTCGGAAAGAATCGGCGCTCTGGCAAAATTCGTGATGTCCTTATCGTCCAGCTCAGCCATGGTGGCTTCTACGCAGTGGTTTGAACGAACACTGGATGATTCGGCTAATAAAAGGTTAACGATTCCGCAGGCTTTCTTGGCTGTAGATGCTATTTTGTTGATCTGGAATAATATCATGTCCGGATTGGTGGTCTATGAAAACCGCATTCATAAACATATTATGGAAGAGTTACCGTTCATGGCGACCGAGTACGTAATTATGGAAGAGGTGAAAGCCGGTGGTGATCGCCAGGAAATTCACGAAACCATTCGCTTGCATTCTATGGAAGCCAGCAAACAGGTGAAGATGGAAGGAAAAGCGAACGACCTGATGGAAAGGCTGCAGAATGACAGCAGTCTCAAAATGGACAAATCAGAATTGGGAAAAATCATGGATCCCGTCAATTTCATAGGGTTTGCGCCGGTACAGACTGAAGAGTTTATCCGGCATGAGGTTCAGCCTGTGCTGGAGCGATACAGCGACCTTGTATCTGACGGCGAAATCGACCTTAAAGTTTAAAATAAAATCATGCAGCTCCTTCGGCTGCATTTTTAATTAAATGCTGTTCCTGTTTTTAAGAAACTACAGTTGCAGTTTTTAGATATAAATTACATGAAAAAAAGAATTTTTGTAGAAAAGCGCGGCCTGTTTGATGTGGAAAGCCCAAAGCTGATGCATGAAATTAAAGATATTGCACCTTCTGCGCAGGATCTGAAGGTGTATAACATTTATGATGTGTTTGGTGTAACCGACGAAGAGTTTCAGCAGGTAGTCTACAATACATTTGCTGATCCGGTTACCGATATTTTGCATGAAGAAAATCCTGCCCAAAACCAATTTTTCGCCTCTGAATTTTTACCCGGGCAGTTTGATCAGCGGGCCGATTCCGCACAGCAATGTATAACCTTGCTTACCGGCAATAATCAATCCGTGGTTCGCAGCGGAAAATTGTACGATATTGTGGGTATCAACGAGCGGGAACTTCGCACAGTTAAAGATTTTATTATCAATAAAGTTGAGTCTCAGGAGAAAGACCTTCATCAGCTGGAAATACCGCAACAGAGCGCGCCGGAAGAAATTGTTATTTATGATGATTTCATCAATTTTTCTCAAGAAGAACTTTCTACCTTTTATGAAAAGGAAGGCTTCGCTTTCGGGCTGGATGATCTGGCTTTAATTCAAGATTATTTTAAATCTGAAAACCGTAACCCGACCGAAACAGAACTGAAAGTGCTCGATACCTATTGGAGCGACCACTGCCGGCATACCACTTTTGAAACAGAACTGACCGACATTACTTTCGAAGGTGATTTTAAAGAAACTTTAGAAAATATATTTGCCCACTATCTTTCCACAAAAGCAGAACTGGGCCGTGAGCAGAAACCACTCACGCTGATGGATTTAGCGACCGTATGCGGCAGATATTTCAGAAAAACCGGACAGCTGGAGGATCTGGTGATTTCCGATGAAATTAACGCCTGCACCATTAAGGTAGATGTGGAATACGATGGAAAGTCAGAACCATGGTATTTGTTATTTAAAAACGAAACCCATAATCACCCCACTGAGATTGAACCATTTGGCGGAGCCTCTACCTGTCTCGGCGGAGCGATTCGTGATCCTTTATCCGGCCGTGCGTTCGTGTATCAGGCCATGCGCTTATCCGGCGCTGCAGATATTCTGGAACCTGTATCTTCCACCATTCCCGGAAAACTGCCGCAACGGCAGATCAGCCAGCAGGCAGCAAACGGTTATTCGTCCTACGGCAATCAGATCGGACTTGCTACGACGCAGGTGAGCGAAATTTACCACGAAGGATACCGCGCTAAACGCATGGAAGTTGGCTTCGTTGTCGGTGCCGTACCGCAGGATGCAGTTCGTCGGGAAAACCCTCAGCCAGGTGATGTAGTCATTCTTTTGGGCGGTGCCACCGGAAGGGATGGTGTAGGCGGTGCTACCGGCAGTTCAAAGGAGCAGGATGAAACTTCTATTCATACACTGGCGACCGAAGTTCAGAAAGGTAATCCGGTGGAAGAAAGAAAGATTCAGCGGTTGTTCCGGCATCCGGAGGTAACCACTTTAATTAAAAAATCAAATGATTTTGGTGCCGGCGGTGTTTCAGTCGCTATTGGTGAAATAGCGGATTCGCTTGAAGTCAACCTGGATGTACTGCCTTTAAAATATGAGGGCCTGAATGGAACTGAACTCGCCATTTCCGAATCTCAGGAGCGAATGGCAGTGGTGGTTGCCGCCACCGACGCTGATAAATTCATCAGCTTATGTGCGAAAGAAAACATTAAAGCCGTTGAAGTTGCTAAGGTGACGGACAGCGGCCGCATGCAAATGTACTGGCGCGGAAAGAAGATCGTGGATCTGCAGCGCTCGTTCCTTGATACCAACGGATGCCAGAAACAACAGCAGGTAGAAATTGGCCATTTACAACCAGTTCACCTGGAAGAACCTTTGTTTACAGAAGAAAATTTCCTGGAAGCGCTGGCAGAAAAGAATGTTGCTTCCCAAAAAGGACTTTCGGAAATGTTTGACGCCTCCGTGGGCGGCACGACAGTAGCAATGCCGTTCGGCGGCCTATTCCAGCAAACACCGATGGAAGGCAGTGTGCAGACGTTACCAGTGCAAAACGCCACCTCGGTGGAAACTGTATCGCTGGCCAGCTGGGGTTTTGATGCGGAGATTTCCGCGCAAAACTCCTTGATCGGTGCTGCCAATGCGGTGGTGGAAAGTGTGGCAAAAATTGTGGCAATGGGCGGTGATTATCGCCGTATCCGTTTAAGCTTTCAGGAGTATTTTGAAAAGCTGGGCGATGATCCGTACAAGTGGGGGAAGCCGTTGGCCTCTTTGCTGGGAGCTTATGATGCACAAATGCATCTTGGCCTGGCAGCCATTGGCGGTAAAGATTCCATGAGCGGCACCTACCAGAATCTTCATGTGCCACCGACGCTGATTTCGTTTGCATGTGCACCCGCTAACAAGTCAGATATCATTTCACCGGAGTTTAAAAAGAGTGGTAATTATATCTATTACTTCCAGCATATTCCTCAGGAAAATGGTTTGCCGGATTACGACCAGCTGAAAAATATTTTTGAATTTCTGCATGAAAATATCGAAGCGAAAAGTGTAGTTTCAGTGAAGACCGTTAAAGAAAGCGGGCTTGCTGTTGCGCTCGCCAAGATGGCTTTTGGTAACCAGTTAGGTGCGCGGATTGATATTGACGAAAGCTTGCTTTTAAGAAAAGAATGTGGAAGCCTGGTCGTTGAATCTACGGTACGGCTCGATCATCTTCTTCTTCAATTAATAGGTGAAGTGCAGAATCGGGAAACGCTCACAATCAATGGAAAAGAATACGCTGTCCAAAAACTACATGAAGCATGGGCCGGGACATTTAAGAGTATTTTCCCAACGCGTGAACCAAGCCAGATCATGGTGGAGTTTCCGGAAGTAACCCAGATTCAGACGAGAAACATCAGAAGAAAAGCAGCACATCCTACAGGTGCGCCACGGGTCTTTCTGCCACTTTTCCCCGGGACCAACTGTGAGTACGAGACGCAAAATGCTTTCAGAAAAGAAGGGGCGGACGTCCATAGTTTGCCGCTGGTAAATCTGAATAATGATTTGCTGCAGGAAACCCTTGATCAGTGGGTAATAGAAATTAATCGGTCGCAGATCTTGGTTTTCTCCGGTGGGTTTTCAGCAGGAGATGAGCCCGACGGTTCAGCGAAGTTTATCGTAAACGCACTTAAGAATGAAGCCATGCGCGAAGCAATCCACAAACTTCTGGAACGTGACGGGTTGATTCTGGGAATCTGCAACGGATTCCAAGCTTTGGTGAAATCAGGTTTGCTGCCGTATGGTGAAATCCGCGATCTGGATCAGGAGTCGCCAACTTTGGCGCATAATGCCATCGGCCGGCATATTTCCCAAATGGTGCGTGTACGTGTAACCAGCGATAACAGTCCGTGGCTTTCAGGAATGCAAGGGCAGGAGTACACGATTCCGATCTCGCATGGGGAAGGACGGTTTATGGCGCCGGAGCACGTGCTTAAAAATCTGTATGAACAAGGCCAGATTGCAACGCAGTACATAGATCTGGCGGGAAATATTGCACATGGAATGCCGTTTAATCCAAATAATTCTTTGTTTGGGATTGAGGGAATCACCTCGGTCAGCGGACAGATTTATGGACGAATGGGACATACCGAAAGATTCAGTGCCGGTCTGATGAAAAACATTCCGGACGCTTCTTACCACAATATTTTTAAAAACGGAGTAGAATATTTTAAATAATATAAGCTCTTAATATTATATAATGCATTTAAAAGCTCTTTTGCTTATATTTGAAAGATGATTGCTGTTATCACCGGAGATATAATTAATTCAGAAAGCCAACCAGCAGAAAAATGGCTGCCGGCTTTGAAGAGCCTGCTTCAGCAATGGGGCAGTACACCTACTGACTGGGATGTTTACCGGGGAGATGAGTTTCAATTGAAATGCAAAACAGAAGATGCGCTGCAATGCAGTTTGCTCATTAAATCTTTGCTGCGAACTACTGCACAACTTGACGCGAGAATAGCCATTGGAGTTGGTGAGGAAACGTTTACCGGTGCAAGCATTACCGAATCCAACGGAACAGCGTACGTGAATTCCGGCCGCTTATTGGATGCGCTCAAAATCTCCGGCGATACGCTGGCCATCAGTACAGACGATCCTTTACTGGATACCGATATTAATATCATGCTGCGCTGGGCACTTTTGCAGTTTGACCAGTGGACTCCCGCGGTCGCTCAGATCGTTCATCGGTTATTACTGGATCCCGGTGCGACCCAGGAAAGTCTGGCCCGGGAATTAGCGATTTCGCAGTCTTCCGTAAGCCAACGATTGAAGCGCGCTCATTTTGATTTAATAAAGGAAACCGAGAGGTATTACAGAACCAAAATCCAACAGTTGTAATGATATTCATCCCACTGATATTAGCGCATTTGCTCGGTGACTTCTTTTTACAGCCGGATCACTGGGTGCGGGATAAAGAGCGAAAAGGAGCCAGAGGTAAATATCTGTACCTGCATGTCCTGCTTCATATGGCGCTGGCCGCAGTATTCCTGTGGAATGCCGAGCTGTGGAATGTCGGGCTGTGGTGGGTGGTACTAATCATCGGAATCAGCCATGGGATTATTGACTGGCTGAAAATTACTTTTCAAAAGCCGAAAACCAAAAGGAGGTGGTTTTTTCTGGATCAGCTGGCGCACCTGCTGGTGATTGCAGGAATTAGTTTAGGAATCATCGGCTGGACCAAAATAAAGTTCTTCGTGACTCCCGAAATAATTACGGTGGTAACCGGAGCGCTGTTCCTGTTGCTGCCCTCTTCTATTATGATCAAAACGGCTATTTCCGGCTGGACGCCCACGGCATTGCCACCCGAACAACTCGAAACCGATTCGCTGGCTAATGCCGGAAAATATATCGGCATGCTGGAAAGACTGCTCGTCTATATTTTTGTGCTCACCGGCCACTGGGAAGGCGTAGGATTTATGATTGCTGCCAAATCAGTTTTTCGTTTCAGCGATTTAGCGCAAGCACGACAGCGAAAGCTTACCGAGTATGTGCTGATTGGTACCTTGCTCAGTTTCGGTGCAGCCGTGGTAACGGCACTTGCCGTACAATATTATCTAAAATGAAACTAATATAAAAGTACTATGACTAAAGGAAACATGCTTTATGAAGGAAAGGCAAAGCAGGTTTTTGAAACTGATAATCCCAATGAAGTGATTGTCCGTTTTAAAGATGATGCCACCGCCTTCAACGCACAAAAGAAAGGCAACGTGGACCTGAAAGGCGAAATGAACAATGCCATTACCACGCTGATCTTTGAATACTTAAATAAAAAAGGAATTCCCACCCATTTCATTAAGCAACTGGATGAACGCGAACAGCTCGTAAAAAAGGTACAAATCATTCCGCTGGAAATGGTGGTGCGCAATTATTCAGCCGGCAGCATGGCACAGCGCCTCGGCGTTGCAGAGGGGATCAAGTCGCCGGTGACCATTTTCGATCTTTGTTATAAAAAAGATGAGTTGGGCGATCCGTTGATTAATGACCATCATGCTGTTTTTCTGGGTGCCGCCACCTACGATGAACTCGATGAAATGTATGAACTCACCTCCGACATTAATGATATTTTAATTGAACTTTTTGCGCAAATTAATATCATACTGGTGGACTTTAAAATTGAACTGGGCCGCACACCGGACGGTAAAATAATTCTGGCAGATGAAATCTCGCCGGATACCTGCCGCCTCTGGGACCGCGACACCATGAAAAAACTCGATAAAGACCGTTTCCGCCGCGACTTAGGTGAAGTCACCGAAGCGTATGTGGAAATATATGAGCGCCTGAAAAAATATTTGCACGGCGCATAAAGAAATCAACTCTTTAATGAAAAACATTGCAAAGTTAAGAGCGGACTATCTGAACTCTTTTAAAGAAAATACATACGGCAGAAATCTTCTCAAAACAGAAGATCCCTGGGACGCGCCGCAGGAAGAGTGCGGTATTTTTGGGCTGTATTCCAGTGAAGATCTGGACACCTTCTCACTGTCGCAGTTTGGTTTGTTTGCCCTACAGCACCGCGGTCAGGAAGCCTGTGGTATTTCGGTAATGAACAAAGGCAAAATCTTTAACTTAAAAGATGAAGGCCTGGTGCTGGACGTTTATAAAGAAATACGCGACCCGGAAACATTTATGGGTAATGCAGCGATTGGCCATACCCGATACACAACAGCTGGCGATAAGAAAAAATATAACTACCAACCTTTCTTTGCCAAAAACGAATACGACCAGATTATTCTATCCATCGCTCACAACGGTAATTTAACCAACGCGCGCGAACTCAAAGCAGAGCTGGAAGCAGAAGGCGTGGTGTTTAAAGCAACCTCGGATTCAGAAGTTATTCTGCGCCTGATTCAGAAAAACCTGGACTTAGGACTGCGCGCGGCCATCCGGACAACGATGGAAAAAATCAAAGGTGCCTATTCGGTTGTCGGTATGACCCGGAATAAATTTTTTGCCTTTCGGGATTTCCACGGCATTCGTCCGCTGGTGCTGGGTGCCATTGACGAAAAAACCTATGTAGTAGCATCGGAAACGGTGGCGCTGGATGCGGTTGGTGCCCAGTTTGTGCGGGATATCTTGCCCGGCGAAATTGTTTTCACCCATGAAAATGAACCAGGCCTGCAAAGTTTCGTGGTGAAGGAAAATTGCGAGCAGCGTATCTGCGCTTTCGAATACATTTATTTCGCGCGCCCGGATTCAACGTTGGAGGGAATTAATGTTCACGAAATCCGGGAAAAATCCGGTGCGAAGATCTGGGAGCAGGCGCCCGTGGAAGCGGATTTGGTTTTAGGTGTTCCTGATTCGGGTGTACCGGCAGCTATTGGTTTCTCAGTAGCCTCGGGCATTCCGTTCCGGCCTGTTTTAATTAAGAACAGGTATATCGGGCGGAGTTTTATTATTCCCACGCAGGAAATGCGCGAGCGGATTGTGAACCTGAAGCTTAATCCCATTATTTCTGAAATTAAAGATAAACGCGTGGTGATTATTGACGATTCGATCGTGCGCGGCACCACTTCAAAAAGACTGGTGAAAATTCTCAAAGATGCGGGTGTCAAGGAAATCCATTTCCGAAGCGTGTCGCCGCCGATTATCGCACCGTGTTATCTGGGAATTGATACGCCTTCCAAAGATGATTTAATTTCCGCTAACATGACGAAAGAAGAACTGCGTGAGTATCTCGGCGTGGATTCGCTGGAATTTCTGAGCATGGACAGTTTGCGTGAAATCTTGGGCAGTTCCAATCACTGCTTCGGCTGTTTCACCGGCGAATATCCGGTCCCGAAAGGAGAGGACATCGTAATGTTTTAAATAAAAAAGGTTGAGCATTGAGCTCAACCTTCCTTTTGTTATATATAAGGGTTGTGTTTTAGAATTTGTAAGCCAGACCTACCTGGAATACGTTGTTCTTTACTGCATCGGACCCGCTTGGTCTATTCTTTTTAATGTCGGATAACCCAGCTACGTATCTTGCGGTCAAACCAACATTAGGGGTGAAATAATAACCTGCACCAAGTCCTACTCCAAAATTGAAATTGTTGTAATCATCTTTGTTAAGAGTATTAGTTGCGCTTCCGGTCGTTGTCCCATTATCAGTGCTTTTGTACTTGTCTCGTGCGTCAACCATTAGTCCGAATTCAGGACCTGCTTCAAGATAAAATGCGGGTGTCGCATTATATTGGAACATTACAGGTACCGTAATATAGTCCAGATGACGTGCATATTCTAATTTTTGACCTTGGTTGTTTTCTAGGAGTGTAACTTTTGAACCAAGGTTATTGTACAAAATTTCCGGCTGAATGCTGAAGTTTTCTGCAATCGGTGCGTTCATAAAAAGACCCGCGTTGAAACCAATTTTTGAACTTTGGTCGCTCAGTGTTGCATCATCAGAAAGTGATGAAACGTTCATACCAGCTTTGATCCCGAATTGTTGTGCAAAAGCTAATGATCCCATTACGACAGCTGCACTTAAAAATAACTTTTTCATAATTTCAAATTTTCAAATTGTTTTGGCTGGGTTGATTAAATAATCAGGCGCCAGCCTTTTTTAAATTTTTTGTTTTACGACAACAACATTCGCAAACGCTGTGCCAAAGAAATTTTTAAAAATGAAAAACTAAACGAGTGTTTAATGAAATTATTTTATAAATAGCTTATAATCAAATGATTAAAGTTTGGCCAAAATTGTATTCTATAAATAACAGATCGTTTTGTACCAAATAATAACTAGCTCTTTTTCGCTAGTGCTTTATAAAAACTAAAGGATTCCCAAACCAAATCTGCGCTGATTTCTACATCAAAAACGGCCGTTCCGATCGCTTTTAACAGCACAAAAAGAATTTGATTCTGATTGTTTTTTTTGTCGTTCTGCATGAGTTGCATCAGTTCCTGCTCATTGATATCAGCTAAATCGATCAGCGGAAACCATCGCAGCAGCGCACTTATGATTTCTTCCGCGGTTTCCTGCTCCAGCAAGCCGGCCTGTACAGACAAATACGTTTCGCAAATCATTCCGGCAGCCACCGCTTCGCCATGCAGAAGCGGACGGTTTTCTGCTAGGAACAAACTTTCTATGGCGTGACCGACGGTATGACCGAAATTTAAAATTTTGCGCTCGTCTTGCTCTTTAAAGTCAGATTCCACCACCTGTTTTTTAATATTCATCGACGTTTGAATGTGTGGCGCGAGGTGATCTGTGGTAAGCTCTGATAATTGGTTAAGTGCCTGCCAGTGTCTGGCATCTGCAATTAAACCGTGCTTCAGCATTTCCGCAAAACCACTGCGAAGTTGTTCAAAAGGAAGGGTCTTCAGGAAATCGGGAAACAGGAAAATTTGTTGCGGAAGCGAAAAGGTGCCGATGACGTTTTTAAGAAAAGCGTGATCAATCCCGGTTTTACCACCGATCGAAGCATCACACATCGCCAGCAGGGTGGTAGGTAAGTGCACGAATCGGAGGCCGCGCTTATAAGTAGACGCAATAAAGCCGCCCATATCTGTAATAACGCCGCCGCCCACATTGATCATCAGCGCTTTTCGGTCAGCCTTAAACTCGATCAGGATGTCCCACAATTGCGCTGCCGTTTCCAGTGTTTTCATTTCTTCACCTGCGGCAATTTCTATGATTTCAAACGGAATTTCAGTTTCCAGTTCCGGTAGCAAAACAGGCAGACAATGCTCGTGCGTGTGCTCATCGCACAGGATAAATATTTTTGAAGGTTTTTCGGTTTTCAAAAATTGGTTGAGCTGCGTGAAACTGCGATCCAGGGAAGAAATCATATGATGAAATTTCTCACAAAAATAAGGTTTAATTTAGTTTCGGCATTGGCGTTATATTGCTAAATTTGCGTTACTTTTTTAATTCCCGAAATGAACATTTTTAATGATACCCGGACTGCTTTTGCAGACAAGTCTGACGCACAACTCAAGAAAGCTTTCTGGATGTTCAAAGCCATTGAAAAACCAACACTTACACGCTTTGGTATTTCAGCACTTAATTTCAGTGTGAAAAGCAGCCTTCCATTCGTGACCGGCATTATGAAGAACACTTTATTCGAACAGTTTTGCGGCGGTGAAACACGCGAAGAAAGTATGAAGGTGGTGCACCAGATGTACAAACACCATATTGGCAGTATCTTCGATTACGCGATTGAAGGAAAAGCGGAGGAAGCAGTGTTCGACCAGACCAGCCGTGAAATCAAGGAAAACATCAGATTCGCCGCCGGAAATCCTGCCATTCCTTTTGTGGTTTTTAAACCAACCGGTTTCGGCCATATCGATATTTATGAAAAAGTAGGCGCGAATAAGCAACTGACCGAAGCGGAGCAACAGGAATGGAACCGCGTCGTGAAGCGCTATGAAGAAGTTTGCCAGCTGGCGTTTGATCAGGATGTGGTTATTATGGTCGATGCGGAAGAGACCTGGATGCAGGACGCCACGGACGAATTGGTAAATCAAATGATGGAGCGCTTTAATAAACAAAAAGCAATTGTTTGGAACACCATTCAGATGTATCGCACCGGACGCATCGAATATTTAGAAAAAGATCTTGCCCGCGCGACTGAAAAAGGATATTACCTTGGGTATAAATTTGTGCGCGGCGCTTATATGGAAAAAGAACGACTGCGTGCGTCCGAAAGAAATTACCCGGATCCGATCCAGCCAACCAAACAGGCGTCCGACGATAATTACAATGCCGCAATTGAATTTACCATGAATCACCTCGACCGTGTTTCTGCCTTCTTTGGAACCCATAACGAGGAGTCGACCGCTTTGGTAATGAAAAAAATGGCTGAAATGAATCTGCCGAACGATCATCCGAATGTGTGGTTTGGTCAGCTCTACGGCATGAGCGATAATATTACCTATGTGCTGGGCGCGCAGAAATACAATGTTTGCAAATACCTTCCGTACGGACCGGTAAAAGATGTGGTGCCGTACCTCACAAGGCGTGCACAGGAAAACACTTCCGTAGCAGGGCAAACCGGCCGTGAGCTGGGCTTGATCGCGAAGGAACTGAAAAGACGAAACGAACAGAAAAGCTGATTGCGTATAATTTTGTTATAATGCTTTTTGAAGTATAAAGACGGAGTGTATCCGTCTTTTTTTATGATATTTTAAGAAAGAAAAATGCCTTAATTTTAGTAAATTTGTAAGTAGCAGCTAGTAGTACTTTGCTGCTGTTTTTGAATTATTATTTTACGAAAATATACATGTTAACATACGCTCAGATCATATTACCATTAAATCTTTCGGGAACTTTTACCTATGCAGTGCCGGAAGATTTAGTCAAAAAATTACAGCCCGGGATGCGGGTGCTGGTTCCGTTTCGTGGCAAAAAGATTTATACAGGGATTGTATTTGATATTCATCAGCATAAACCGGAAACCTTCGTGCCGCGCGAATTGATCAGTCTTCTGGATGAACAGCCGATTTTACCACCGGAGCAGTTGAAATTCTGGAACTGGCTGTCCGAGTACTATCTCTGTAATCTGGGAGAAATTTACCGCTTTGCCTTTCCGGCTTCCCTTAAGCTCGAGAGCGAAACGTATCTTAAATTAAAACCAAACGCAGTTATAAAGCTTGAACAGCTGGAGGTGAATGAAATGTATCTTATCCAGGCACTGGAAGTGCGTCAAGTCATTAACCTCACCGATATTGAAGCTTTCATCCCAAAAAAGGATATCATCCGCACCATCAATTCACTGATTGACTTGCAGTATATAGAAATTGATGAGAAGATCAAGGAGAAATATAAAGCCAGGGAAGTGGTTTATGTACAAATTAACCGCGACCGCGTCACGCCGGAGTCCTTGCCGGAGGTGCTGTCTTTCCTGAAACGGTCACCAAAGCAGCAGGAACTTTTTCTGCATATTCTCCATGAAGAAACTGAAACCGGTGCGCCGCTTAAAAAGTCGGATTTATTTTCAGATGCTCATTTTGGCTATGCACAGCTAAAAGGGCTGGCTGAAAAAGGACTGGTTACGGAGCACGTGCAACAGGAAGACCGCCTGGATCAGTACGCTGGCGAACAGGAGGAGCTGGAACCGCTTACTCCCTCTCAACTGGAAGTGCTGGCTGAAATTACCGGTGCTTTTAAAGAAGATAAAAATGTACTCCTGCACGGCATTACTTCTTCGGGCAAAACGCACCTGTATGCTGAAAAGATCGAGGAAATTGCGGCACAAGGGAAAAATGTGTTATTGCTTTTACCTGAGATTGCACTGACCAAACAAATCGTACGCCGGCTTGAAAAAAAATACGGAACCCAACTCGGTTATTACCATCAGAAACTCACTGACTTTGAAAGGGTAGAGGTCTGGCGCAAAGTGCACAATAATGAAATCCGGATTTTGATCGGTACGCGTAATGCTTTATTCCTGCCTTTTACCAATCTCGGACTTGTGGTAGTTGATGAAGAACATGACACTGCCTATAAACCCCGTGAAGTGAATCCTTATTTCAATGCGCGGGATGCGGCGCAGGTTCTAGCAAAATATTACGGCGCACACGTTATTTTGGGTTCTGCCACACCGTCGGTGGAAACGTATTATGCTGCGCGGAAAGGGGTTCTGCACTATGTGTATTTAAGCGAGCGATATGGTAAAGTTGCGGTTCCTAACTTCGAACTCATAGATTTCAAGGAAGAGCAGGACGCAAAAACCGTTTTCGGCAGTTTCTCGCAACCCTTGATTAAATCGATTCAGCAAGAGCTTGATGAACAGAAGCAAACCATGGTTCTGCATAACCGCCGTGGCTATGCGAATGTGGTGGAGTGCGAGAGTTGTGGTCACGTAACCTACTGCTCCAATTGTGATGTAGTGATGACGTACCATAAGTCCACCAACGAGATGAAATGCCATTACTGCGGCCACAAGGCGGCAAAGCCTGCCATTTGTCCCAAGTGCCATTCGGAAAACCTGAATGTGCGCGGCGTGGGCGTTGAGCAGATTCACGAGGAAGCCGAAAGGCTTTTTCCTGATGCTGAAGTGGATCGCATGGATGTGGACTCGATGCGCCGCAAATATGCCTATGAAAAACTTTACGAAAAACTGGAGAAAGGCGAAACTGATATTCTGGTGGGCACCCAGATGATTGCCAAAGGTCTGGACTTCGAAAATATTGAACTGGTGGCCGTGCCGCGTGCCGACTCGATGTTGTACGTTCAGGATTTTCGGGCAGAAGAACGCGCTTACCAACTGTTAACGCAGGTTGCTGGACGTGCCGGTCGGGTTTCGGGCAAAGGAAGGGTGCTGGTGCAGACTTTCAATCCGCAGCATCAGGTTTTTCAGTTGCTTAAAGAGCAGAATGTGGAAGCTTTATACAACCACTTGCTGGAGGAAAGGAAAAAGTTTCATTATCCGCCCTTCGTCAAGCTTATTCTTATTGAGCTGAAGCACCGGCGGGAAGATAAAGTAAACCGGGCCGCGCAGTTCATGGGTTCTGTTTTAAGAAAATATTTGCCGGAGGAATGTGTGCTGGGTCCTGAGAAAGCGCCAATTGCCCGCCTTAATCTTATGTACCAATATCAGCTGATGCTGAAATTGCCGCGCGGAAAAAAATATCCGGAATATAAAAAGCTCGTGCTCAAAAGTTTTGAAGAGTTTGAAGAAGTAACTGCGTACCAAAGCATCAGGCGGTCGGTACATGTCGACTTTTAACAAATATTAACAAAGTTTACAAAGTTTTACCGTTGCCAGGCGGGCAACCGTTGGCAATAATCAGTACTTTTGAGCGTTTGAAAGAAAGTTTGTTTTGATAAACCTTTTCTTTTACCATTTAAAAATAAGAAACTTACGTTTAAATGATTAATCTTAAAAAACTACTGACAGGTTCTGCGCTTGCCTTTTCAACAATTTTTTACAGTCAGGGAACCTTCACTAATCTTCCGTCCAATTATAATACCGCTTCTTCTGAAGCTGCTCCGGAAAAGTTACTTTCAGCAAAGGAACTTGTAGATATCAAGCTTAATGCCATGATGAATGATCCGGTGCTGCGAAATGCAAACTGGGGCTTTGTCGTGTATGATCCGAAGACCAAAAAGGTCATCAGTTCGTATAATGAGCATGCTTCGCTGATCCCGGCTTCCACCACGAAACTGCTTACAACGGATACAGCGATGAGTATGCTCGGGGAAGATTTCCGCTGGATCACGCAACTGGAATATTCCGGAGAAATTGATGAAAACGGCGTATTGCAGGGAAATCTGCACATTATCGGAAGCGGTGATCCGTCCTTAGGTACCAATAAAGGCGGAGCTTACGCCTACCGACAAATTATTGCTGATTTTGCCGGCGCCATGGCCGACCGGGGTATCAAAAAAGTGGCAGGTGATATCATAATCCAAACGGCACTTTTTAAAGTTAACAAAAACCAGAACCTGCCGGAAAATATTGTTTGGCTGGAAAACGGAAATTATTATCTGCCGGCCGGAACGACCTATGAAATCAATCCTAAAAATGAGAAACTGGTAGCGCGGCAGAAAAATCCATTCTCCGATCACAGGAGCTACTACTATATTTCACCTTATATTCAGAAAATCGTGTACGCTGATGAGTTTGAAGGCGGCTATCTCACCACGAAACTCCCTGATGCACCGGCGTACCTGGCCAATAACTTGAGGACGACGCTTGTAAAAAGTGGTTTGCCGGTAACCGGAAAAGTGGTGACACGCACGGCTGATCCCAATCCGGAAAAAAGAACAGTGATTACCAGATACGAGAGTCCCACTTTGGCGGAAATTATCGGGTATACCAATCTGCACAGCGATAACGCTTTATCAGAAGCAATGCTGAGAATGGTCGGCTTTCAAAAATACGGTGACCAAACACTGGAAAGCGGCCGCAACGCTGTGATGAGTCACCTGAGAGCAGTTTCATTTGATACCGATGGTCTGAATTATTTTGACGGCAGCGGACTTTCCCGTAATAACGTGGTTACTCCAATCTCCCAGGTGAAGTTTCTTGCCAATCTGATGAACGAAAAGTACTACCGCACGTTCCGTAATACCTTGCCAGTTGGCGGGCAAACCGGTACGCTTCGCCGCACTTTTAGCACGGTGGGTAACGGACAAATCTTTGCAAAAACCGGTACGCTGAACCGTGTGAAGACACTTGCCGGATACATGGAAACCAATACCGGCCGGACCCTTGTTTTCTCACTGCTGATTAATAATTACAGCGGTTCCGTAGATCAGGTGAAATCGCGGATGGAGCAAATTCTGGAACCTGCGCTGCAATTGTAGAATAATTCTTAAATATTTGAAAAACCTTCCCAAACCGGAAGGTTTTTTTATCTTTATTAAAAATTTTATATGAAAAAAATATATCTGTTGATGTTGTCGTGTTGCGGTTTGAGTGTCGTGGCGCAACAAACAGACGTACAGAAAATGCGTGCCGCAGAAGCAGACCGGTATGCTAAAATGATTACGTATAACGTAAATCCAAATACACTTAATTACGATTTACTATACCAAAGGCTGGAGCTCAACCTGGATCCGGCAGTGCGCTATATCAGCGGCGATGTGACCAGTCATTTTAAAGCAGACTCGGTGATGTCTGAAATGTATTTTGACTTTTCTACAAATCTCACCGTATCACAGGTAAAATATAAAGGGCAGCCGGTTACATTCAGTCAATTATCCACCAAGGAGATCAAAATTCAGCTCGGGCAGTCTTTAGCGGCGGGTGCCGTTGATTCGCTGACGATTTCCTACGCCGGAACGCCGGGAGCCTACGGAAGTGCCGGAGAAGCATTTGCCATTTCCACCCAGGGAGGAACGCCGGTTCTCTATACTTTAAATGAGCCATATGGCGCGCAGGAATGGTTTCCTACCAAGCAGAGCATGAATGATAAGATTGAAAAAGTGGATCTGGTCATTACAACACCGGGCGCGTACAGCGTTGCCGGAAACGGGAAACTCCTATCGGAAACCACGCTACCCGATGGTAAGAAACGCACCTTCTGGCAGACCAATTATCCGATCCCGGCATATCTTATTGCTTTGGGTATTACGAATTACGTTAAAATAAACGACACGATGGGCACCCCGCCTTTTCCATTTGTGAACTACGTTTATCCTTCCACGGCAAATAACAATTCGGCGATGAATAATATTGCGTGGACCAAAGAAGCGATGAATCTCTTCGAAACCTATTTCGGTCCTTATCCCTACCGCGAGGAAAAGTACGGGCACATGCAGTTCAACTGGGGCGGCGGAATGGAACATGCTACCATGTCCTCTATGGGCAGTTTTGGTAAAGGGCTCATCGCGCATGAACTGGCGCATCAGTGGTTTGGTGATAAGGTCACCTGCAAAACCTGGAATGAGATCTGGCTCAATGAAGGTTTCGCTACCTTCGGCGAACATCTCGTGAATGAAAAACTGCTGATGTCCGCGTCGCAGTTTCAAAATTATCTGCAAGGAGAGATGGATTATATCACTTCCTCAGCGGGAGGGTCGGTGTACGTGGCCGAATCGCAGCTTGGCAATACAGACGCTGTTTTCAGCGGGCGTTTAAGCTACTCAAAAGCAGGCTATGTCGTGCGGATGATGAAATGGATTTTAGGTGAAGACGTATTTTATCAGGCACTAAAAGATTTTCACAGCCGGCCGCAGCTGGCGTATTCCTATGCCGGAACAGAAGATTTGAAAAACTCCGTTTTGCAGACGTCAGGTGTTGATTTATCGGGCTTTTTCCAGGATTGGATTTACGGTCAGGGCTACCCGTCCTATCAAATTAAATGGAATCAACCCACGGTGCAGCAGGTCATTATAAAAGTGAATCAAACCCAGAGTCATTCCTCTGTTAATTATTTTGAACTGCCGTTGCCGGTCAGAATTAAAGGCACCAATGGTGAAGTCCTCAACCTAAAACTTGAAAATTCTGTGCATGGCCAGAGTTTTAGCATTCCAGTCAATTTTACTGTCAGCACAGTTACCTTTAATGACGATAAACATCTGGTGACCCGGAACTCCACGGTAACGAAAGACGGGACCTTATTATTTGCAGCGGAAACTACTGCTGAAAAGATCGCTGTTTTCCCCAATCCGGTTCGTGATCTTTTATATATCAAAGGACTAAAAAACACAGACCAGTTTGAAATCTACAGCATCGACGGAAAACGAATTTTAGATGGCAAAACGTCAAATATGATTAATGTCCGTTCACTTCCGGCCGGGCTTTACCTGCTGAAATTAGACCGGGAAACATTTAAGTTTATTAAAGAATAGATGACCTAATCTTTATACATACATAGA
This sequence comes from Kaistella sp., assembly GCA_032057205.1. GTDB lineage: Bacteria > Bacteroidota > Bacteroidia > Flavobacteriales > Weeksellaceae > Kaistella. The sequence goes on along the minus strand of DAMCFT010000006.1, from coordinate 118,703 downwards.
TTTCGGAGCCTGCGCATGCGGGCTTTTTTTCGTATTTTAGCGACACTAAATTATTACTATGATCTCCAATGAATTTCTGCAGTCACTGCAATCAGAGCTTGAAAATATTAAACAGGACGGGCTGTATAAAACCGAAAGAATCATTACTTCCCCACAGAGCGCGGTAATCGAGGCGAACGGAAAGCAGCTGCTGAATTTTTGTGCCAATAATTACCTCGGTCTTTCTAATAATGAGCGGGTGATGAATGCTTCCAAGGCGGCTGTAGATTCACATGGATACGGAATGTCGTCTGTGCGTTTTATCTGTGGTACGCAGGATATTCATAAAGAACTGGAAAAGAAAATATCCGACTTTTTAGGGCTGGAGGATACCATTCTGTACGCAGCTTGCTTTGATGCAAACGGTGGTGTATTTGAACCTTTGTTCACGGCGGAAGATGCCATTATTTCTGATGAACTGAATCACGCTTCCATTATTGATGGCGTTCGTTTGTGTAAAGCAGCACGATATCGTTATAAAAATAATGACCTCCGGGATCTGGAAGAGCAGTTAAAAATTGCTTCTGAGAAAGAGCACCGTTTCAAAATTATTGTGACTGACGGCGTTTTCTCTATGGACGGAATCGTAGCGGATTTGAAAGGCATCTGTGACCTGGCAGAAAAATATAATTGTCTGGTGATGGTGGATGATTCCCACGCCACCGGTTTTATAGGTAAAACAGGCCGCGGTACGCATGAGGCAAATGATGTGATGGGCCGGGTCGATATTATTACATCTACTTTAGGTAAAGCACTGGGCGGTGCGTTGGGCGGTTTTACGTCCGGTAAAAAAGAAATTATTGATATGCTTCGTCAGCGTTCGCGCCCGTATCTGTTCTCGAACTCGCTGGCGCCCGGTATTGTGGGTGCGGCTATCGAAGTGCTGGATATGTTGACAGAAGATACTTCCTTACGTGATAAAGTAATGGAAAATGCCGAATATTTCCGGGCAGAAATGAAAGCCAAAGGATTTGATATCCCTGACGGTGACGCTGCCATTGTCCCGGTGATGTTGTACGATGCGCCTTTGGCTCAGAAAATGGCTGAAAAATTAATGGATGAAGGAATTTACGTGATCGGTTTCTTCTTCCCGGTGGTGCCACGCGGAAAGGCCAGAATCCGGGTGCAGTTATCAGCCGCGCATACCCGTGAACAACTGGATCAGGCGATCGAAGCGTTTACGAAAGTAGGTAAGGAGCTCGGCGTGATTTCCTGATTTACACATATTATAACTTATGAAGTCCCGTCGCCACTGGTTTCGGGACTTTTTAAATTTACAAATCCGACATCTTAAAATATAAAACTATCTTAGCGGTAAACCCGCACGAACTATGTTTAGCAAACAGGAAGCACAGGCGCTGAAGAAAGAATTCTGGACCGCTTTTGGAAAATCTTTTCCGCGGCAGTGGATTCTTTATGATACCCAAATTAAGGACTTTTCATTTAAATTCAATGCAGACAACAAGAAAGCAGAGGTATCTCTCGATATCGAAATGAAAGACGAACTGTTTCGTAATGCGTACTATGAAAAGATGGAGTCCCTGGAAAATATGCTGCAGGAGGAAGTGGGTTCCTTTTTTAAAGATGAATTTTATACACTGGAAAATGGCAAAGTAATCGCACGCTTCTGGACGGAGCTAACAGGCGTTTCTATTTATAATAAAAATACCTGGCGTGACATTTTCGAATTCTTTATTAAAAAGATGGAAGGTTTTGAACGTGTCTTTCTGGAGTACGAAGATTACATCAAAGATATCTGACTTCAGGCAAACCTGCGCTGTCTCAGATAATGAAACAGACCGCCAACTGCTGCTATAATCGCCAATGGTATAAGGATGGTCATCCAGCGCCAGTAGGAACGCTCTTCATCAATTTTTGAGCGGTCCAGCAGACGAATCTGCAAATCGCGGTTCCGGAGTTCCATCAGATTATCATCGTCCAACAGAAAATCCAGCGCGTTTTGCAGAAACTGCCGGTTTCCGTAGGATTGCTTTGTCAGAAGATCCTCTCCGAGCGGCAGCGGAGTTCCTTTGTAGATTTGGTTCCGCCCTACATCACCATCAGCAATGACAATCATTTTATTGTCAGGACTTTCTGCACGGAAGTTGGGAAACTTTTGTCTTTCGCTTCTGTTTTCATAAGCAGACCTGAATTTACCTTCCAAACTTACTGCAAAAATTTTCGGGGTTGATTTGCTTTCGCCGGCAGCCACCGAATCAGCGCGCACGATTTCCGACAGGGCGACATAATTCGGCACCTGTTTCACCTGGGTGCGTGTACTGGATTCGAACAGAACCTGTGTTTTAATATTCGGCCGGCCGAGCGTATCAATAGAAGTCGGGAATTCAAATTTAACTGGGTTCAGGTTTTTGGTGATGCTGTTTTTGGTTTCCGAAATTCCCAGCGGAAAATACGGCCACATGAAACTGGTGTATTGTGGATTTCCGGCCACTTCGCCGGTTTGGAGCCTGAGCAAAGCCGCTTTTTGTTTGTCCTTGACCAGACCCGCGTTAATTCTAAGTCCGTAATTAAAGAAAAAATCCGTCATGTTTAGGTCGATCGGGTAGGCCATGATTTTATCGGTGTGCAGCAGTGTATCCATTTCAGCATTCACGGCATCCATCATCCAGAGCGTTTTTCCGCCTTTCATTATGTATTGGTCCAGCAGCACTTTTTCATTTTCGGTAAATGCCTTGCGCGGTTTTGCAATTACGAGTGCATGTGCCTGCTCCAGTAAAGGCATATCCGCGTACGTAAGTTCCTGCTGATTGGAGGGAATGATCGGTCCGGCATTGTAATTCTCAAGCGCCATTTCCATAAAACCGCTGAACTCTTCCGGACGCAGTTCGTCCTGATTGATCAGGATACCTACATTTTTTCTCTTCTCCTGTGTTAGAGTAAGGATATTCGAAATGAGATTGTATTCCAGGTTCTCAATGGAAAGAGACAGTTGCTCCTCCGCACTGATGCCGGTCTGGCTGACAATCAGCGGAACAGCAGTCCCATATTCATCATACCGCAGTGCCGCATAGGGAAACAATACAATCTCTGAAATCCGGCCCTCCTTCATATCGGGCAAAATAGAAGGTTGCATTCCCATTGCAGCCAAAGTATCTTTTGACATTTTAGTTTTAATGGGATCGATAAACTTGTAAGAAATCTTTGGGTTTATTTTACTGAACTCTTCGAGCATAAAGCGCGTTTCCTCCTGCAGTTGCCGAAAACTTGCGGGAAAATCACCTTCCAGGTATACCTCTACCGAAAGAGGCTTCTCAATTTCTTTAAGAATTTTCTTGGTTGGCTCAGACAGTGTATATCTTTTTTCCTGCGTAAGGTCCAGGCGCGTACCGAAAACACCTGAAATGGCAGCCAATAGCAGAATAAGAAGGACAACAGAGATCGAGATTTTTTTTTTAGACATCAGATATTGTTTATTTCTTACGACTAACTGCAAAGGCAGCAGCGCCCAGTGAGAGAATGATGATAAAAATAAAATAGGCTACATCGCGGCTGTCCACCAACCCGCGGGTAAAAGGTAGGAAATGCTTGTAGAATCCCAAAGCTCCCAGGTAATAATCAGCGGTGTCTAAAAGCCGGTAACTCGCCAGTTGCTCTATACCGAAATACATAAAAAACGAAATGACTACACCCAGTAAATAGGCGGTAATCTGATTTTTTGCCAGCGCTGAAGCTAGTAATCCGATGGCTGAAAGAGCACCGGTGAGTACTACAACACCAAGGTAACTGCCCAGTGTTGCACCGCTGTCGAGATTCCCTTCCGGTAAGCCGAGCTGATATACTGCGATAAGATAAACGAAAGAAGGCGCCACGCACAGCAATGCAACGAACCACACCGCCAGAAATTTTCCGGCGACAATATCCAGTACGGACAGCGGCTGCGAAAAAAGCCAGCTCAGCGTCCCGGATTGTTCCTCTTCGGCAATGGAGCGCATGGCAACGGCAGGAATCAGAAAAAGAAGTATCCACGGAATCAGCACGAAATAACTCTGCAGACTGGCCGTCCCGATATCGAAAATATTAAAATCGTTTTCAAACCAGAATAAAAACAGTCCACCGATCACGGTGCTGGCGGCCATCACAAACCAGATGCTGCGGTTGCCTACAAACTGCCAGAGTTCTTTTTTAAAAATTGCCGTCATAAAATTATCCGTTCTTTACTACTGTTCAGATTTATTGCGATTTTTAGCCTTATTAACCAGCTTTACTGTAAGCATAATGAGTACCGTAAAAACCAAAAAGCCGCAGATGAGCTGCCACCAATAAGAGAGTACTGCTGATTTAAGCAGAACCGTAAATATGACTAAAAATAAAATTAAGGTCGCGATTTCATTGGCCTGCCTCAACGCGAGATTTTTAAATGGAAGTGTTTTGCCGTTAAGCTGCTGGAGTTGTTGTACCCGTTTCCAGCACCACCAGTGATACACAGCCAGACCAACCAAAAAAGTGAGTTTTAAATGAAACCATGGTGTTTTCAGTAAAGCTGTGTTCAGAACAATCATGGTAATCCCGGCTACGAGCATAATCACACCTGCAGGAACGGTGATAATGTTCCACAGCCGCCTGGCCATAAAGGCATATTGTTCACGGAGCACTTGTTGTTTTGTTGTTTCAAACTCGTCCGTGTCTTTATAATAGACAAAAAGCCGCACCAGATAAAAGATCCCGGCAAAGTAGCTTACCATAAAAACAACGTGAAGAGCTTTAACAATCAAATATAACATGCACTTAAAAATGGTGCACAAAGATAGTGTTTTCCCCAGCTTTTTAAGAAATTGCGATTGCGGCGGAAATGAAATATTCAGCAAGAACGCAAATGGAAATTATGGCTTACGGCTAAATTCCACAAAAATGTTTTCGCCGACCTGCAGACCGAACAGCGTTTTGGCGCCATTGTCACAATTTCCTTTATAGATGGTAAGTTCCAGCATACCGGCATCATTAAAAATAGCGGCAGCCTTGCCGTGGCATTCCTGCTCGGCGGTCCAGTCGTGCACCAGGTCTGTGTACTGATCGTACACGCGGGAGAGTGCCAGGTTTCGGAATTTCACCAGGAAGTAATCAAATCCGGTACTGCACTTTTCAAAAAACCGGCGGTTGATATTGCTGACGACATTGCCGAAATTGTCAATGTATATAATTTCACCCACCAGCATTTGTTCGCTTTCATTAAACACGGCGCGCGGCTGGGACAACTGCTTCGGCGTATCAAAGCGGCGGCCGATCATTTCCGGCAGGCCTCCGTTATACAGGTGCACTGCCACCGGGGCAAAGATATCGGTAGAAGTAAACCGGATCTCATCATCAAAGCGGTTGTTGAATGTGATTTCATAAACAGCTTCCGGTTTTATGTCATTGAAAATCAGGCTGAGCAGTCCATTGTCGGCGGCGATAAAGTAGTGTCCATCGGCTTTGTATAAAATACACTTCCGTTCTTTGGCATGAAAACTGTCCACCGAAATAATGTGCACCGTGCCTTTCGGAAAGAAGGAATACGCATTGCGCAGAATGTAAGCGGTTTGCAGTAAGTTGTAAGCCTGGATCTCATGTGAGATATCAACAATCACTGCACCGGAGTTTTGGGTCAGGATGGCGCCTTTCACCGCTGCAACGCGATGATCAACCAATCCATAGTCCGAGGTAAAAGTGATTACTGCCATGAGTTTTTCAGAAGGATTGCAAATTTAGGATAAAATAATTTTTCGGCTTTGATACTTTCGTGCTGATGATACGAAGTAATTTAAAAATAAAAAACTACATTTAGAATTCCATACAGGATCTGACGGTGTTTAGTACAAAACCTCAAAGATTAAATTCAAATAAAACCATATGTACGAAATAAATTATGAACTCCACGATATTGATCTTACCAGTTTCTATGGTGTCAATAACCAATACTTTAATTTACTTAAATCCAGATTTCCCACACTGAAAATCACAGGCCGGGACCACAGTATTTTTGCCGCCGGCAACCGCGATGCATTGGATTTGTTCAAGCAAAAGCTCGATGATATTGTGGATTATATTTCCAAAAGCAGTTCAGTGTCGCTGAAGGATTTTGAAAATATCCTCAATTTCAAAAACGAAGAAGAAAAGGAACTCGTGTTTGACCAGGACATTATCGTGAAAGGTGTTAACGGCAAAATTATTAAAGCCAAAACCGCCAACCTTAAGAAACTGGTCCGCGAGAGTGAGAAAAAAGATATGGTCTTTGCCATTGGTCCCGCCGGAACCGGAAAAACATATACCAGTGTGGCACTCGCGGTGCGCGCCTTGCGCGACAAAGAGGTGAAAAGGATTATTTTAACAAGGCCGGCCGTGGAAGCAGGGGAGAGTTTGGGTTTTCTGCCGGGCGACCTGAAAGAAAAACTGGATCCGTATTTGCAACCGCTGTATGACGCTTTGCGCGACATGATCCCCAACGAAAAACTGGAAGGCCTGATGGAAAAACATGTGATTGAAGTTGCGCCTCTGGCGTTTATGCGCGGCCGGACGCTGGATGAAGCCTTTGTTATTCTGGATGAAGCGCAGAACACAACCCATGCTCAGATGAAAATGTTCCTGACGAGAATGGGAATGAATGCAAAATTCATCATTACCGGAGATCCAAGCCAGGTGGACCTGCCGATGAAACAAAAATCAGGCTTAAAGGAATCGATGAGAATTTTGCAGGATGTCAAAGAGATCGGTTTTGTGTATCTGCATGAAGAAGATGTGGTGCGGCACCCGGTCGTACGGAAAATTATTGCCGCATACGGAAAAGAAGATCAGCGGCAGCGCGAAGAAGGTTAACATATGGGTTTCCGCGCAGTTTCAAATTATTTAAAAGCGATATTTTATAAATAAAAATTAACTTTTTTACGTTAAAAATTCTTAATGGAGCATGTTTTGATAGGGTATGTGCAGGAAATAGAAAGGATGGTGTTTAAAACATTTCAGTTTTATTTCCTACAAACATTAAAACCAAATCAAAATAAAATATGAAAAAGTTAATTCTCGCCGCTGTTGTGGCAATGTTTAGTACCAATGCAGCCGCTCAGCTGCAACAGGGAAACTGGATGGTAGGTGCGCAGGTCGCCAACATTAAATTTACAAATGGATTCAATATGAATCTGACTCCAAAACTAGGTTATTTCGTTCAGGACCGATGGGCTGTGGGTGCGCAGGTCGGCTTGGACGTAGCAAGTCCGGAAGGCAGCAGTGACACCCAGACAACCTGGAGCATTGCACCATTTACACGGTATTATTTTGCTTCCAACGAAATTGATAACCTCCTGAAAAACGGAGCGTTCTTCGCTGAAGGAAGCGCCGGCTTTGGAGGGAATAATTCCAGCGCCGGTAATTCTACCAACGGTGTTGAACTGGGAATTGGTGCCGGTTATTCTTATTTCATTACCCGAAATGTAGGGCTGGAAGGAATGCTTAAATACCAGGGTCTTGTTGGAGGTGGAAATACTACGGCGCAAGGAAATCTTTATCTAGGCGTAGGGTTCCAGATCTATCTGCCGAACTCCCGTGCAGAAGCGGCGCTGCGTGATCAGCAATAATATTTAGGTATTTACTTACATGATAAAAACTGTCCTCACGGGCAGTTTTTTTGTTTTTGTTATTCGTTCAGAAAAGATAACTCAATTACTTGACGTAAATATAAAATACTGATTCATAAATAATTCGTCAGGTTACACTGAAATTATGTCTGTTTAAAGCCTTCTTTGGCTATTTTTTAATTTGATTTATACAATAACTTTTGTCAGAAAAGTGCCGATACATGATTAGAATCAGTTTTCATTAAAACAAGCGTTTAATATTTCGGTTGATTGAGAATAGGGGCTACATTTGCGCAGAACTTTAAAAGAAATAAAGACATGAAAAAGTTATTGATGGCAAGTGCAGTAGCACTGTTCGGACTGATGAGCGCACAGGAATACAAACCTGTTGCCGGTGATGTAACTGTGGATCTGGGAATTTCCGGAGGACTGGGAAATACTTCAGTTAGTCTTCCTGACCAAGGATTTGGTGCAGGTACCATGTTTAAAGCACGATATTTCGTGACTGACAAATTCGCGTACAGAGGAACTTTGTTCGTGGCTAACCAAAGCGAAACTGATAATGCAACCAGCAACACTGTTATTAAAGATAATACTTTTGGTTTAGGACTTGGTTTCGGTGCTGAAAAACATTTCACTGGTACTGACCGTTTGTCTCCGTATGTAGGTGGTGATATTATGATTGGGTTTGCCTCAAATAACACAAAGTCAACTGTATCTGTTCCTAATACAACTCCCGTAATTACAGAGACCAAAGGTCCAAACAACTTCAGAGCAGGAGTCCGCGGCGTGTTTGGCGCAGATTACTATTTCGCTAAAAGAGTATTCTTAGGAGTTGAAGCTGGGTTAGGATTAATCTATGAATCTGAAGGAGATGTTACTTACAAGGTAACTGGTCTGCCTGATACAAAAATTGAGGGAGGTGATAACTTCACGATTGCTCCTGCAGTTGTAACAGGAATTCGTTTAGGATACGCGTTCTAAGAACTGCGTTTCTTCATATCAGCCGGTGTTATGCCGGCTTTTTTTGTGTCCACATCTCGTAATCGTATTTGTTTCCTAAATTATAATACTTTTGCAGCAAAATTAAACTCTATGAAAAAACTTTTATTGTTAATGATGCTGGCTTGTTTCAGTCTGGGACAGGCGCAGGCAAAATTCGGGATCAACGGTGGGTTCTCTTCTGCGGTGATTTCCACAGATTTCGATGATCTCTCGGCCGGTTATTATGCCGGTGTGTTTGCGGAAATAGGTATCCCCAAGTTTGCTACCTTGCAACCTGCCTTAAACTATGTACGAATCAATAAAGACTCTTACACCCAGGTTCCGGTCATGTTTAAATTCTATGTATTGCCAAAGTTTAACCTGCAATTAGGTCCTCAGTTCGCCTTCAGGATGGGTGAGAAAACGGGTGGGGTAAGCCGTACTAACTTTGGCGCCGCCTTTGGACTGGGTGCCGATTTATTTTCCGGTCTGCTCATAGAAGCGCGCTATGCTGTGCAACTAAATGATGCCTTCGACAGCGCGCCGGCCGCAAAAGACATTCATTACAATATATTTAATATAGGATTGGGGCTTAGGTTATGACCCAAGCAACTCATGTAATAGAGCAGCCTTCTAGGGGGCTGCTTTTTTTTGTTTTTATTACAAATAAATTAGAATGAATTTATACAATTATTAATAAATTGGTAAAAATAATATATTAATAATAAATACTTAAAAATAACCAGCATAAAATTTGCATTCGATATAATTTGAGCATTATGAGCTTTTGCAGCTCAATCATAAATCTTAATCTGTTAAACCCAAATTATATTAGTATGAAAAAGTTTTACACTTTGGTTTCTGTTTTTTTATTTCTGTTTTCAGCCGCGCAGGTTGGTATTAACACCACGGAGCCGGAAGCTGCCTTGGACATCAACGGAAATCTGGCAATCCGCGAAGTGCCATCCCTCACCGTAGATGATACTTATGAAATGCTTGTTCGCAACAGCCGTACAAATGAAGTCCAACGCATTCCCGCGCAACAACCGGCGGAATCTTTAAGCAGCACGTTTGCTAAAGCCCAGCTCCGTAGCGGTGTTTCTTTACTTAATTTAAATGGTTTTGAAGGCTGGCGTCGAGTCGATTTCACGCCTGCTTCGGTTGAATTAAATCCGGGCAATCATTTTTCAGCTGCCGATGATTTATATACTGTGCCTTCCGACGGAGTATATGAAATTACATACGAATTTATTCTGGGCACAGGCGTGCAACTATCTTTATCCGTTCTTAATGACAGTAGTCCGCGCATGGGAATTTTGAAACACACAGCCAACGGATATGAAGTGATGGACTATCGTGAATTTGGTGGTGCTTCGGTCGGATTAAAAGCATTGATAGATGTACTTACTGTAAATATTTTAATTTCAAATTATACAATTAACAGCATTTATCAATTATCCGCAGGAGACCAGCTCTCTTTTGAAGTACGACCCGGAACTTTATCGGTTGGTTTATTAAGCAGCAGTTTTGCGCATGTGGTTGTGAAGAAGATTAGCGATTAATTTTTATATAAAATTTATTTAAGACCAAGACAGCCTCCAGTTGCTGTCTTTTTTAATAGCTACTATTAATAATTTCATAATTGACGAATCACTTATTCTTCTAATTTTGCTCCACTTTAAAAATATATATCATGAAGAAAATTTTATTAGTGGCAGGGCTGGCTATGTTTGGAACTGCATCAGCGCAAATGGAAAAGGGATCTTGGGTAATTGGCGGATCAACTACCCTTGGTTTTAATAGTGTTAACACTAAATACAGCGCGGGATCTGAATCCGTTTCCGAGCCCGCAGTGTCAACTTTTATGGTGACGCCGTCAGTGGGATATTTTGTGCAAGATAAAGTCGCAATAGGTCTTGATCTTGGCTTTACATCTATCTCACAAAAAGATGGTGCAGATAAATATACAGTGAGTTCACTGTCTCTTATGCCTACAGCTACTTATTATTTTAAAGGTGCAACGAACCTCGTACCTTATTTAGGGGCGGGTATTGGTTATGCTTCTACAAAAGAAACAGAAAAAGACGGAGGCTCTTCTTACACTATTACAGCTGATGGATTCGCATGGAAAGCAAAAGGAGGTTTGGTATATTTAATTAATCAAAATGTAGGTGTTGATTTTGGATTAGGTTATAATCAATTTAGTCATACTGAAACTGTAAGTAACGTAGACTACAAAACAACTGTTGGTACTTTTGGTGTTAATGTAGGACTATCTGTTTTCCTTAAATAATAGCATTTCACTTAATCTAAAACAAACAATCCCGGCTCTCACGAACCGGGATTATTTATTCTATAATATCGTTAATTTATCTTCCGAACAGATTTCCCATACCAGGCATCTTCGGCATTCCTTTGCTCATCATTTCCATCATCTGTTTACCCTGTGGGCCCTGCAGCATTTTCATGGTTTTGCCTAATTGCTCAAACTGCTTCATTAAGGCATTCAGTTCTTCGATTTTGCGTCCGGAACCTGTGGCAATCCGGTTCTTGCGCTGGGTGTTGATGATGGACGGGCGGCGTCTTTCTTCCGGCGTCATTGAGTTAATCATCGCTTCGATAGGTCCGAACGGATCGTCTTCCATGTTCACGTCCTTTAAGCCTTTGCTTGCGCCCGGTAACATGCCGATCAGGTCTTTCATATTACCCATTTTCTGGATCTGCTTAATTTGCTTGAGGAAGTCATCAAAACCAAATTCGTTCTTGGCAATTTTCTTGTGCAGCTTCTTGGCTTCTTCTTCGTCAAACTGCTCCTGCGCGCGTTCCACAAGGGAAACCACGTCACCCATACCGAGGATACGGTCCGCCATACGTTCCGGATAGAACACATCCAGCGCTTCCATTTTCTCGCCGGTAGAGATGAATTTAATAGGCTTATGTACCACTGATCGAATCGTCAGGGCAGCACCCCCGCGCGTGTCACCATCTAATTTCGTTAAAACGACACCGTCAAAGTTCAAGGCTTCATTAAACGCCTTGGCCGTATTCACCGCATCCTGACCGGTCATGGAATCCACCACGAACAGTGTTTCGTTGGGCTTAATGAAATAATGAATAGATTTGATTTCATTCATCATCTGTTCATCCACTGCCAAACGACCGGCAGTATCCACGATGACCACATCATGGTTGTTGCTCTTGGCAAACTTCACTGCGTTTTCTGCAATTGCAGATGGGTTCAGCGCTCCTTCTTCGGTATACACCGGAATTCCGGTCTGTCCACCTAATACTTTCAGCTGCTGAATCGCGGCCGGACGGTACACGTCACAGGCAACAAGCAGGGGTTTTTTATTTTTCTTAACCTTTAGGTAATTCGCAAGCTTTCCGGAGAACGTTGTCTTACCGGAACCCTGTAGCCCGGCAATAAGAATAACGGTCGGTTTCCCTGCCAGGCTAATGCCTTCGTGCGTGGTACCCATCAGGCCTACCAATTCATCATGAACAATTTTCGTCATGAGCTGTCCCGGCGTCAGGCTCGTCAGTACATTTTGCCCCAGAGCTTTGTCCTGTACACGTTTGGTCAGGTCTTTCGCAACTTTATAGTTAACGTCGGCATCCACCAACGCGCGCCGGATCTCCTTAACGGTTTCCGCAACGTTGATTTCGGTGATTTTTCCGCGGCCCGAGATATTGTGCAGCGCCTTATCTAATTTATCCTGTAAACTGTTGAACATAATAAAAAGTGTAAGAAAACGCAAAAGTACGGATTTTCGGGCAATTGCAGGAAACTTATGTATTTTTGCCGGATGAATTTTGCAAACCTTTTCTGGCTGCTGCTGACGGCTGCGTGTTTAAATACATTGGTTTATTTTTTCTTTAAAACCTATCTCGTAAAGGGAAATGCGCCGGCGATGAAATTCCTGACGATTAATATTATCAAAGACATTGCATGGGCAGGCTACTGGATTTATATTTTGCCGCGCGAAAGAGAAAATTTCCTCATGGTTACGCTCGTCTTTTTGCTCAGTTCGTTTCTCATATATTATAAAGTAATACGGCACTTAAACAGGCTTTAAAACATGACTGACAAAAATCAATTTTAGGTGTTGGTGAGTTTTAATTAATTCGGTATATTTGCACACCGATAAATCTGACTTATGAACAAGAAAATTTCTTCGTTATTGCTGGGTGTTTTTCTGTCGTTTTCCAGTATTTCCGCGGTAGCCCAACAGGCACCGGAGACAGCTATCACAGAAACGCAGCCGGTTACTGAAGCTGGTAAAGAAGAAAAATTCAATGCGAAAGATATGATCATGAGTCATATCGGCGATTCGAACGAATGGCATATCCTGACCCTGAACGAGGGAACTCCGCAGGAAAAACACGTAAGCATTCCGCTTCCGGTGATTATTAAAGACAAAAACGGACTTCATACGTTCATGTCCAGTGCGGTGGCGCACGGTCACGAGCATGATGGCTACACGATGGAAAACGGCCAGGTTGTTTCCACACAAGGGCTGGAGCAGGCAAAGCTGTTCTCCGTGATGAGCGGTAAGCATACTTCCGAGAATGCTTTCTATGATTTCTCTATTACCAAGAACGTAGCTGCGATCTTTATTTCAATTATTGCGATGTTCCTGATCTTCGGAAGCATGGCGCGCAACTATAAAAACTCACTGGTGCCGAAAGGAGCCGGTAAGTTCATGGAGCCTATCATTCTTTTCATCCGTGATGAAGTAGCGATTCCGAACATTGGTACAAAGAAGTACAAGAAATACATGCCGTACCTGCTGACTGTTTTCTTCTTTATCTGGATTAATAACATGTTCGGATTGATTCCTCTTCCGCCTTTCGGATATAACCTGACCGGGAATATTGCGACAACAGCGGTTCTGGCCATCATTACGCTACTGATTACCATTTTCAGCGCAAACAAGGATTACTGGAAGCATATCTTTATGCCACCGGTGCCGTACCTGTTGTATCCGATTATGGTCCCAATTGAAATCATCGGGGTCTTTACTAAGCCTTTTGCACTGATGATGCGACTTTTTGCCAATATCACGGCAGGACACATTATGGTGCTGGCAATTATGTCCCTTATTTTTATCTTTAAAACGCCATTGCTCGGATTTGCCTCCGTACCACTGGGATTATTTATCGGAGTTCTGGAACTTTTGGTAGCTGCGCTGCAGGCGTATATCTTCACGGTATTGTCGGCGCTGTTTATTGGAATTGCAGTACAGGAGCACGAGCATGAGCATGCACATTAATTAATTAGAACATTTTTTTAACCTCTATATATTTTTATTATGGAAACTATTTCACAGGGAGTTGGTCTTATTTACGTAGGGATCGGTTTGGCAGTACTTGGCGTAGGTATGGGTATTGGTAAAATCGGTGGACACGCAATGGACGCAATTGCAAGACAGCCTGAACAAGCTGGTAAGATCCAGGGAGCAATGCTTATTGCTGCAGGTCTTATTGAAGGTGCAGGTCTGATCGCAATCATCTTCGGAGCGTTCGTAAAATAACACTCCACCCCATAAAATTCCCGGCAGCGCGGTTGGCTCTGCCAGGAGTTTTTTCTCCTGAGAAACCATAAAAAAAGAAAAAACTAAAAAAGATACAGTTATGATAGAACCTGGAATTGGTTTATTGTTTTGGATGACGCTTACCTTTGTAATCCTTTTGGTATTACTGGCTAAATTTGCCTGGAAGCCGATTTTAAGTGCCGTAAACGAAAGAGAAGTTACCATAGTAGATGCGTTAAACCAGGCGAAACTGGCACGTCAGGAGGTGGAAAACCTGAAAGCGGAGAACGAAGTGATCCTGCGTGAGGCAAAAGCAGAGCGCGACCAGATTCTGAAGGAAGCACGCGAAATCAAAGACCGTATCGTAGGGGAAGCAAAAGATGCTGCACGCCTGGAAGGTGATAAAATGATCGAGCAGGCCCGCCAGACCATCGCGTCTGAAAAAGCGGCAGCAGTAGCTGACATTAAAACGCAGATCGGAACTTTGTCCCTGAACATTGCAGAATCTATTCTTAAAAATAAACTGGATACAGATACCGCTCAAAACGAACTTGTATCCAATATCCTTAATACTTCTAACCTGAACTAAACATGGTAAGCAGTAAAGTAGCCAAACGATATGCGCAGGGCTTGCTGCAGTTTACGCAGGAAGCCGGCAGTACGGATACCGTGTTTGCAGAGATGAAAACATTGGTGAACACAATCAATGGTTCCCGGGAACTACAGAGCTTTCTGGCGTCTCCGGTAATTGATGTAAAGAAGAAAACAGCCGCCGCTGCAGCGATTTTTAAAAACCTTTCACCGGTATCGCAAAACCTGATTAATTTGGTGATTAAGCAAGGTCGCGAGAGCCAGCTGGCAGGCATCGGGAATGCCTTTGTGAATAAGGTGGAAGATATGCGCGGGGTACAGCGTGTGACGGTAACATCGGCAGCGCCTTTAGCTGAAGAGAACATTCAGAAAATCCTGAGCTCAGCAGCACTTGTTAATTTAAACAATAAATACGAAGTGACCTCTGTAGTGAATCCCGATATTTTGGGTGGCTACATTCTTCGTGTGGGGGACCAGCAGGTAGATGCGTCTGTACGCACCAAGCTGGAGCGCCTGAAAAAAGAATTTCAATTAAACTAAGACTAAAACAACCATAAAATGGCAGAAATAAATCCGGCAGAAGTATCTGCAATTCTTAAGCAGCAATTAGCCAACTTTGATACACAGGCCAATGTGGAAGAAGTAGGAACAGTGCTTACCATTGGTGATGGTATTGCACTTGTGTACGGTTTGGAAAATGTGCAGTATGGTGAACTTGTGAAGTTCTCCAGCGGAGTGGAAGGGATCGTACTGAACCTTGCTGAAGACAATGTGGGGGTAGCACTTCTGGGCGAATCCAAACTGGTAAAAGAAGGTGACACCGTAAACAGAACCAAGCGTATTTCTTCTATCAAAGTAGGAGAAGGAATGCTGGGCAGAGTAGTGGATACCCTGGGGAATCCTATCGACGGAAAAGGACCTATCGCCGGTGATTTGTATGAAATGCCATTGGAGCGCAAAGCACCTGGTGTAATCTTCCGTCAGCCGGTAAACGAGCCGCTGCAAACGGGAATTGTAGCGATCGACTCCATGATTCCTGTAGGACGTGGCCAGCGTGAGCTTATTATTGGTGACCGCCAGACAGGTAAAACGACCGTGGCGATTGATACCATCATCAACCAGAAAGAATTTTATGATGCAGGTCAGCCTGTATTCTGTATATATGTGGCTGTAGGGCAGAAAGGTTCTACCGTTGCACAAATCGTTAAAACACTTGAAGACAAAGGGGCTTTGGCTTACACCGTTGTAGTAGCTGCGAATGCTTCTGATCCTTCTCCGATGCAGGTATACGCGCCGATGGCGGGTGCTGCCATTGGTGAATATTTCCGTGACACAGGTCGTCCGGCACTGATCGTATATGATGACTTGTCCAAGCAGGCGGTTGCGTATCGTGAGCTTTCTCTGTTGCTGAGAAGACCACCGGGTCGTGAAGCTTATCCAGGTGACGTATTCTACCTGCACTCCAGACTGCTGGAAAGAGCTGCGAAAGTGATCAAAGATGACACAATTGCCGCGCAGATGAATGACCTTCCGGATTCACTGAAGCCGATCGTAAAAGGAGGTGGTTCTTTAACCGCACTTCCAATCATTGAAACACAGGCGGGCGACGTTTCTGCGTATATCCCGACCAACGTAATTTCAATTACAGACGGGCAGATCTTCCTGGAATCTGACTTATTTAACTCCGGGGTTCGTCCTGCAATCAACGTGGGTATTTCCGTATCACGTGTAGGAGGGAACGCGCAGATTAAATCCATGAAGAAAGTGTCCGGTACCCTGAAACTGGATCAGGCACAATATAAAGAACTGGAAGCGTTTGCTAAATTCGGTTCGGATCTGGATGCTTCTACACAAGCGGTCATCTCCAAAGGAGAGCGCAACGTGGAAATCCTGAAGCAGCCGGTTAACTCGCCGCTTCCTGTCGATTCTCAGGTGGCCATGATTTATGCCGGAACAGAAAACCTCCTGAGAAACGTTCCTATCAAGAAAGTGAAGGAATTCCAGATGGAGTACGTAGACTTCCTGCGTTCCAAGCATCCGGACACGATGGCTGCCATCAAGGCCGGGAAAATTGATGATCAGATTACCGGTGTGCTGAAACAAGCGGCAACGGAGCTGGCTTCCAAATATAATTAATTAGACGATTTGAGAATTAGATAATTTGATAAAGGCAAGAAGCGAAATCAGATTATCTGATTCTCCTATTTTCAAATTTATAAACTAAAGAATGGCAAATTTAAAAGAAATACGGGGCAGAATTACTTCCATCTCCTCCACAATGCAGATTACCAGTGCCATGAAAATGGTTTCTGCTGCAAAGCTGAAGAAAGCGACTGATGCGATCGTGATGCTGCGTCCTTATTCTGAGAAATTGCAGGAAATTATCGAGAACGTTAGTGCGACTACCGATCTGGAAGAAGTTTCCACCTATACCGAGCAGCGTGAAGTACAGCGTGTGTTGTATGTTGTGGTAACCTCGAATAAAGGACTTGCCGGCGCGTTTAACTCTTCTGTGATTAAGGCGCTGAATCAGTCCATCGTCAATGCACCGTATGAAATTGAGATCATGACGGTTGGTAAAAAGGTGTATGACGCTGTTCGCCGAAACCGTAAAGTGTACGATAATCAAAGTGCGATTTTCGACGGAATGAGCTTTGAGGCTGTGAGCGGATTCATGGAGAATGTTATGCGCGATTATCGCGACGGCCGTTTTGATAAGGTATTTGTAGTGTACAATAAGTTTATCAATGCTGCGACACAAGAAGTAAAAACCGAACAGGTCTTACCAATTGCAATGCCGGAGAAAACGGAAACAGCCAATACCGACTATCTTTTTGAGCCAAATGCCAAAGAAATCCTGGAAGTGCTGATGCCGAAGTCCATCAAGACGCAGGTGTACAAAGCAATTCTGGATAGTATTGCTTCCGAACACGGTGCGCGGATGACTGCCATGCATAAAGCGACGGATAATGCACAGGCGCTGAAGAATGATTTGGTGATCTTCTATAACAAAGCACGCCAGGCGGCAATTACCAATGAAATCCTGGAAATTGTTTCCGGCGCGGAAGCCTTGAAAAACAGCTAAACTGTTTTAGATAATATGAAGAAAAAGCGTTGCAGATTGCAGCGCTTTTTTTGTGTAACGCCTGTGTAACGTTACTTTTAATTAATATTGAAATATTCTAAATTTATGTATATTTGTCGGTATATACTCTTATTTTTACTGAATGGACTCTGACATATTTAAGCTGTTTTTAGCCTTATTTCTTGTGATCTTAAATGGTTATTTTGTAGCTGCAGAATTCTCTATTGTTAAAGTTCGTTACTCCCAGATTCAGCTGAAAGCTGCCGAAGGTAATTCCATGGCAAAGCAGGCTGAGCACATTATTAAACACCTTGATGAATATCTTTCCGCCACGCAGTTAGGAATTACGCTGGCTTCACTTGCCTTAGGTTGGGTTGGGGAGAGCGCAATGCACCATGTCATCGAAAATATTTTCCATTATTTTAATTTTAATATATCGGAAACTGTTGTAACTACCATTTCTCTGGTGTTGAGTTTCCTTTTGATTACCGTGATGCACATCGTCTTTGGAGAACTTATTCCGAAGTCCATTGCGATCAGAAAATCGGAGCAGACAAGTATGGTGATAGCCATGCCGCTGCGCATCTTCTACACTGTATTTAAGCCATTCATCTGGTCCATGAACCAAATGTCCAATGGTTTCCTCCGAATGGTAAAAATTTATCCTGCCTCTGAACAGGAAATCCACTCCACGGAAGAATTGCAGTTATTGGTAAAACAGTCTGCTGATTCCGGTGAGATTGAAGAGGAAAATTACGAGATTATTAAGAACGCTTTCGATTTCACGGACCATAGTGCCAAGCAAATCATGGTGCCACGCCAGAACATTGCCTCTATTGATTTCGAAGATTCCGTAGAGGATATTATTTCGGTAATTATGGAGGGTGGCTATTCGAGGCTGCCGGTGTATAAAGACTCCATTGATAACATCATCGGTATTTTTTATGCAAAGGAAATCATCCGTGAATATGTTAAGAGAAAAGGTGAGCTGACACACGATGATTTAAAAGAACTCATGCGTGAAGCCTTCTTCGTGGTGGGCAGTAAAAAGATCTCGGACCTGCTCAAAGTATTCCAGCAAAAAAAACAGCACCTTGCCGTGGTGATCGACGAATTCGGCGGTACCGAAGGGATTGTAACGCTGGAAGATATTCTGGAGGAGCTCGTGGGTGAAATTCAGGACGAGGAAGATGAAGAAGAACGCATCGTAGATAAAGTAGGCGAAAATGTGTACTGGGTTAAGGCTACCCAGCCGCTCGATGAAATTAACGAATGCCTGCCTCGACCTTTCCCGCTTTCCGAAGACGGAGAATACAATACGCTGGCTGGGTTTATTCTGCACGAACTCGAAGATATTCCGCTGGAAAACCAGGAATTTGAACTGAACAAATACAAATTTAAAATCCTGAAGATGCAGAATAAAAGTGTTGATCTGGTGGAACTGGTGTACGAAGAGCCAAGCCTGCTGAATGAACTGGCCAACGAAATCGGTGAAATCTGATAGAAGTTACAACATGTATTTTAATACAATTTACAATATAGACCATTACAATCCCCAGCGTGAATACGAGGAAGACATTGCCTTACTTGAAAAAGAAGACGATGTGTACAAACTCGTTTTGTGGAATGATGATGTCAACACCTTTGATTACGTAATTCAGGCGCTTATCGAAATTTGCCACCACACTTTGGAGCAGGCAGAGCAGTGTACCATTCTGGTTCATTATAAAGGCAAATGTACCGTAAAAACCGGCAGTCTGGAAGATCTCAAACCCATGCACGAAAAGTTGCTGGGCCGCAGTCTGACCTCCGAAATCGTGTAAGCAGCCGCGCTGCATTTTTTTAAATCAAAACATATTTATGATTTCAGTTTTGCTATGGGTAATTGCTGCCACAGCTATTATCAGTTTTATAGCTTTTAATAACCAAAGCATCTTCGAAAAATACAAGTTTAATGTAGGTGCCATCCGTCATAACAAGGAATATATCCGATTACTGTCGGCCGGATTTCTGCACGCGGACATGATGCATTTGTTCTTCAATATGCTCACGCTGTATTTCTTCGGGCCAATCGTGATCCAGGCCTTTGGAGATATAACCTTTCTGATTGTGTATTTCGGTTCGGTGTTGCTGGGAAATTTATTTTCATTGTACCTGTATAAAAATCAGGGCTGGTATTCTGCCATTGGGGCCAGCGGGGGCGTAGCCGGGATCTTGTTTGCAGCTATTGCGGTGTATCCGCAAATCAAAATTTATTTCTTTTTCATTCCGATTCCGATTCCGGGTTATATTTTCGGCGCGCTTTATTTTGGCTATTCGGTATATATGATGCTGAATCCGCGGCAGCACGATAATATTGGCCACGCGGCGCATTTGGGCGGCGCAGCTTTCGGACTTGCCTATTCTGTACTTACGGTGCCGGCAGCGGCTGTAACGAACGCAGTATATCTGGGCATTATGAGCCTGCCCTTGCTGTATATGGCGTATCAGGTCTTTATCCGGAAGCGTTTACTTTAAGAGCAGGACGGGTCGTTTCCATTTCGGCAAACCGTCGCGCTTTCACTACTCGCTTGCCGCGCGGGCTAAAGCCCGCGCGGCAGAGCTCAGACAGGCCGTTCAGTCGCGGCTATTTTGGGTAGTTTCTTTCTTCTTTTTATGCAAGTGAAATCTGTGCATCTTCAAAAGCTCTAAATCATAAGCCTGAACGCCTGACATAATTTTAGGATCGTATCATGGTACATCATATCATCAAAATTCAGTAGGCCTAACATTTTTTTAGAAAGAGCAACATTCAATTGATTCCCGAAGGGACGAAATTATTGTAGAAAAATTCATATTCCATCAAATCCCAGAGGGATGACATTATTGTAGAAAGAGCAACATTCAATTGATTCCCGAAGGGACGAAATTATTGTAGAAAAATTCATATTCCATCAAATCCCAGAGGGATGACATTATTGTAGAAAGAGCAACATTCAATTGAATCCCGAAGGGATGAAATTATTATAGAAAAAATCATATCCGATCAGAAT
>DAMCFT010000006.1:0-97773 GCA_032057205.1 Kaistella sp. | reverse complement strand
AAATCATATCCGATCAGAATCCCGAAGAAATGACATTATTGTAAAAATAGCAACATTCAATTGAATCCCGAAGGGATGAAATTATTATAGATAAAATTATATCCTATTAAAATCCCGAAGGGATGACATTTTTATACGTTCAACCATTATATTGTTCAGATTACACCGATTATATCACCCCTTCGGGGTTTAATGATTGCTCATTCTAAAATTTAAAATAATTTCAGCCCTTCGGCTTTACAAAAAACTCGTTTCGGCGCTCGCTTCGCTCGCGCCTCCAATCTCTGATCTTCTTTTCAAGTGGTTTCATTGGCGCTCGCTTCGCTCGCGCCTACACCTTCCTTTCTTCACACCACTCAACAAATTACCGCGTCAGCAAATAAACAATCTATCGCCTCACTTTCTTCCCACCACAAACCGGTCATTCCCCGATAAATCCTTTAAGAGTGAAGCTTCCTCAAGCACCGGTGTAAACAACTCCAGGGTCTCCGGTCCCAGCTGCTGGTTAATTTCGAGGAAAACAAACCCGCCCTTATTTAAACCGGTCCTGCAATCTTCCGCAATTTTACGGTAGAAAACCAGCGCATCCGGTACCGGCGCAAATAACGCAAGGGCCGGTTCAAAATCTTTTACACCGGAGAGAATATCAGCTTCTTCATCCAAACCGATATACGGTGGATTAGATATAATGACATCATACTGACCCTCTAATTCGGTGCGTAAATAATCCATCTGACTAAACTTAATGTCAACTTCCTGCAGTTTCGCATTTTCACTGGCTACTTTCAGGGCTTCTGGGGAAATATCTACCGCACATACTTCGGCATCAGGTAAATGCTTTTTTAAAACCACTGGAATAATCCCGGAGCCGGTCCCGATATCCAGAATTTTTAGTTTGGTTTTATCCATTAATTGCTGAAGCGCCAGCTCTAAAAGTTCTTCCGTTTCTGGCCGCGGAATCAGAACGTGTTCATTGACTTTAAAAGTCAAACCATAAAATTCCGTTTCTCCGAGTACTTGCTGATACGGTTTACCCGACTGAAGCGCTTCCAGCATTTCACCAAAATGCATCGTTTCTTTTTCGCTGACTTCCTGTCGGTCAGTATCCGGTTTAGTTTTCAGAATCTTTTCTGCAACCGCATTAAAAATAATCCGCCTTTCTGCGCGTGTATATTGGGAGGCAAGTCCGGTGTAAAACAGTTCCTGAATTTGGTAAAGAGTCATAGGCATTTCAAAGCCCTAAAATTACTTTCTTTTTTATAAAACTGCTTTTAGCTTTGCAAACCGCTGCATCTTTTTTCTGCTGTTCTTCCGAAATAAATTCATTAATTTTGGACCTGTTCAGAGTTGAAGAAAATGAGAAGATATTTGTTAGTCGCTGCTGCCGCCGGTTGGATGATTTCGTGTGGTACGCCGGGAAAGGTTGTTGTGAAAAGAGAAACGCCCACCAAAACTGTAAAACGCGATACAAACCTGAAAGTACTGGATTCTTATTATACCGGTAAAAACTCCGCGATCGTGGGCGAACTTCTGAAAGATGCCCAGAAATACTTGGGTGCTCCCTACAAATATGCCGGCAATACCTCCGCGGGATTTGACTGCTCTGGTCTGGTTTCTAAAGTATTTGATGAAAACAAATACAAACTGCCACGGCGTTCCGAAGACCAGTCCACTCAGGGAAAGGAAATCAAAATTAAAGAAGCACGTCCGGGAGATCTGGTTTTCTTTGCTACTTCCGGTGGATCCCGGGTTACGCACGTGGGCATTGTACACGACATTGGTCGGGACGGGGAAGTTAAATTTATCCATTCATCTACATCGAAAGGCGTAATTATTTCGTCACTGAACGAAAAGTACTGGAATCAGGCTTATTTGTTTGCCCGCAGAATTCTATAAAATCAAATAAAACTTTATTAAAATAACATGACATTACAGGAAACGATCGAGAATATCTGGGATAACCGGGACCTTCTGCAGCAGGCTGAAAGCCAAAAAAGCATCCGCGAAGTCATCCGACTTTTAGATCTTGGTGAACTGCGGGTAGCAGAACCAACAGAAAGCGGCTGGCAGGTGAACGAATGGGTTAAGAAGGCAGTCGTCATGTACTTCCCGATTCAGCAGATGGAAACCATTGAGGTTGGCCCTTTCGAATTTCATGATAAAATGCCGCTCAAAAGAAATTATGCAGAGAAAGGCGTTCGCGTCGTACCGCATGCAGTAGCCAGAGAAGGTGCTTTTATCGCCGCCGGTGTCATTTTGATGCCTTCTTATGTTAATATTGGTGCATACGTGGACAGTGGAACGATGGTGGACACCTGGGCGACTGTCGGAAGCTGCGCACAGATTGGAAAAAATGTGCACCTGAGCGGTGGCGTCGGGATTGGCGGTGTGCTGGAACCCTTGCAGGCAGCGCCGGTCATTATCGAAGATGATGTGTTTGTGGGTTCCCGTTGCATCGTAGTGGAAGGCGTTCATGTAGAAAAAGAAGCGGTGCTGGGTGCGAATGTAGTCTTAACGGCTTCGACTAAAATCATCGATGTAACCGGCGAAACACCGGTCGAACTGAAAGGCCGGGTCCCGGCACGTTCGGTTGTAATTCCGGGCAGCTATACCAAGCAATTTCCCGCCGGAGAATATCAGGTGCCGTGCGCTTTAATCATCGGTCAGCGAAAAGAGTCTACGGACAAGAAGACGAGCCTGAATGATGCGCTGCGCGAAAACAATGTCGCTGTTTAACAGTTTGCAGTTCGTACTGTGAAAGAAAAGTTTTTAAAATTCATCCTGAATCCCAAATATATTTTTGGGATTTATTTTCTGGTAGCTATTATTTCCGCTGTCACGAAATATGCGGGCGGACCCGCGAAGTACAATAACTACCTCATCTTCAAAAATGTTTTTTACAATACCTTGGCGCAAAAAAACATTTATCTGCTTTATCCGGAAGTTCATTTTGATTCCAATCATTACGGAGTTTTCTTCAGTATTTTAATCGCGCCGTTTGCCGTGCTGCCCGACTGGCTGGGCATGCCGTTTTGGAATGCTGCGAATGCTGCTGTATTTGTTTATGCAGCCTATAAATTGCCGTTCAGCAGTGCAAAGAAAGCGCTGTTTGGGTGGCTTTGCCTGCAGGAATTTATAACGGCGGCGGTCAGTCTGCAATTTAACGTAGCGCTCACCGGCCTGCTGATGCTCTCGGCTATTTTTATTTGGGAACGCAGGGAAACTAAATCAGCGGTGCATATTTTAGTAGGTTTCTTTGTCAAGATTTACGGAATTGCCGGACTTTCTGCTTTTTTCTTCGTGCGCAATAAAAAGAAATTTATTCTTGCCATGGTTGGCGGCGGAATTCTGTTTCTCCTCTTACCAATGCTCTTATCAGGTTTTTCCTTTGGGCTTCAATCTTACGCGGACTGGTTTCAGTCACTTTCCGAAAAGAACATGGCCAATCAGATTTTGGGCAACCGACAGGATTTCTCGTTGATGGGAATTGTGCGCCGCGTTTCTGGCAACGCTGAAATTTCAAACTTTGTTTTTCTGATACCGGGACTGATTCTGTTTACTTTGCCGTATCTTCGGACCTCGCAGTATAAATTTCTGCCGTTTCAGATGATGATTTTGGCCTCAACCTTATTGTTTGTAGTGTTGTTCAGTTCCGGTTCCGAGTCGCCGACTTATATTATTGCTGTGGCCGGTGTGATGATTTGGTATCTGATGCAAAAGCAATACACCGTTTGGGACCATGTGTTGCTGGTTTTTGTCATTATTCTTACTTGTTTTTCCTTCTCGGATTTATTTCCCAGATTTGTAAAGGAAGAATATATTATGAAGTATTCGCTGAAAGCATTGCCGTGCTGCGTCGTCTGGTTCAGAATCATTTATGAACTGCTGACGCGCGATTTTTCCAAACAATACCAACTCGAGGCTCAGTGAAAAAGATAAGCATTGTAATTCCCGCGCATAACGAGCAGGAAAATATTCCTGTCATTTATGATAGACTGAAGCAGGTCTTTGATATGCTGCCACACTATGCCTTTGAAGTGATTTTCATTAATGACGGCAGCCGCGATAATACGCAGCAGGTCTTGGAGCAAATGGCGACACAGTTTGAAAATGTAAAATATCTTGAGTTTTCCCGCAACTTCGGACATCAGGCAGCCGTAAAAGCCGGAATGGATGCTTCTGATGGGAATGCAATGATCTCAATGGATGCAGATTTACAGCATCCGCCCGAACTGATTCCGGAAATGCTGCTTAAATGGGAAGAAGGTTTTGATACGGTGTACACGATCCGAACCTATCCCAAGCAGATATCCGCTTTTAAAAGAAAAAGTTCTGCTTTATTTTATACGTTTCTGTCCCGGATTTCTGATGTGAAACTCAGCGAAGGTGGCGGTTCCGATTTCAGGTTAATGGACGCAGCCGTGGTGGAGGCCATGCGGAATATGAATGAAGCCGATATCTTCCTGCGCGGGCTTTCGCACTGGATGGGCTTCCGGCAGGCGGGTATTTCCTTTACTGCGGCAGAACGCGCCAATGGCGAGAGCAGTTATAACCTGAAAAAGATGATGCGTTTTGCGTTCACCGGTATTACCGCCTTTAGTGTGAAGCCTTTATATTTGGCGGCATATCTGGGTATCATCTTTTCCGTGGCGGCCGTACTGATTTACGGTATTTATGTAATCCATTCATTTATAAATAACACCGAAATATCCGGTTGGGCCTCACTCATTATGACCGTCGTATTCTTTGGAGGTTTACAGCTGATCATCCTGGGCATTATTGGCTTATATTTAGGAAAGATTTTCCGGCAGGTGAAAGAGCGTCCTAACTACATTGTGCGGTCCAAAAATTTTTAAGAATGATTTTACTCAGCTTTGATATTGAAGAATTTGACATGCCGCTGGAATACAAGGGCAGTATTTCCTTCGAAGAACAGCTTTCTGTGTCACGGCAGGGCGTGCAGCACATTTTATCATTGTTAAAAAAGCATCAGGCGAAAGCTACTTTTTTTTCAACGGTCGTGTTTGCGGAATATAATCAGGATCTAATTAAAGAATTTTTGGACGAAGGGCACGAGCTGGCTTCTCACACCTGGTTTCATTCTGCTTTCGAAAGTGAGCATCTGGCCACTTCCCGTCATCGACTGGAAGAATTATTTAGCTGCAATGTCACCGGACTGCGCATGCCCAGAATGATGCACGTCGACGCTGCAGCGGTGATTGACGCAGGTTATGATTATAACTCCAGTGTGAACCCAACCTGGCTCCCCGGAAAATATAATAATCTAAAAGTTTCCAGAACCTTTTTTACTGAAAAAAGTTTACTGCAGATTCCGGCTTCTGTGTCACCCCTCTTCAGAATTCCGCTGTTCTGGCTGAGTTTTCATAACTTTCCGCTGAATTTTTATAAAAAGTTAACGGCGCGTACTTTGAGTAAAGATGGGTATGTCAACCTATACTTTCATCCCTGGGAATTTGTGGACATTACTAAACCTGCTTATAAACTGCCGTCTTACACGACGAAAAGTACCGGAGCGCACATGATACAGCGGTTTGATGAATTGCTTACGTGGCTTTCTCAGCAAAAACAACAATTTGCGACTTTTCAGGAATTCCAGGAAAAAATAAAAAAATGAAAATTGCTTTCGATGCCAAACGGTTTTTTCAGAACAGATCAGGTTTGGGGAATTATTCGCGGGACTTGGTGCGCATGCTCAGCGACTTTTATCCCGAAAACCAGTATCTGCTTTTAAATGAAAAAGAAACTGATTTAGGCGCAGAGATTGCCGAGAGAAAATCTGTTTCTTTTGTTCCGTTGGCTGACTCTTTTTTAGCCAGGCAGCGTATGATGGGCCTTGCCGCGCAGGAGCAAAAGGCAGCTGTTTTTCATGGTTTGTCCGGGGAATTGCCGTGGCATTGGAACCAACAGCCGATCAAAAAGATAGTTACCATTCATGATTTAATCTTCGTTCGTTTTCCGCAATATTATTCTTTTTTCGACCGTAAAATTCATTTCTGGAAATTTAAAAAAGCCTGCCTTGCAGCAGATCAGATTATTGCCATTTCGGAGCAAACGAAACAGGATATTGTTGAATTTTTAAAAATTCCCGCCGAAAAAATAAGCGTGGTCTATCAAGGCTGTCACCAGGCTTTTAAGGTTAAATACAGTCGCGAACATTTAGAAGAAATCCGCAAGAAATATGAGTTGCCGGCACGCTTTATTTTACATGTTGGTACCATTGAAAAAAGAAAAAATGTTCTCAATATTTTAAAGGCCATAAAGGGAACAGATATTCCTCTCGTCATCGTGGGACGAAAAACGAAGTATTTTAAAAAGATTCAGACTTTTAGTAAAAAAAATAAGCTTTCCAACCAGCTGTATTTTCCCGAAAATGTACCGATGGAAGATTTAGCCTGCCTGTATCAGCTGGCCGATATTTTTGTGTATCCAAGTTTTTTTGAAGGTTTTGGTATTCCGGTCATTGAAGCTTTATTTTCAGGAACTGCAACGATAACCAGCAACATCTCTTCTTTACCCGAAGCGGGCGGACCGGCTGCCCTCTATGTACACCCACAAAATCCTGAAGATTTGAGATCGAAAATTTTATTTTTGTGGAACAACCGTGCCGAGCGCAGGAGGCGCGAAGAAATAGGTCTGGAGTACGTGAAAAAGTTTGAAGACCGCGCTGTTGCGAAAAATTTAATGACTGTATATCAGGAGGTTATTGCGCGAAATTAAATTTTATTTGTTTTTGTCAAATATTTGATAATATCTTTGCATCATTAATTCAGCTATGAAAAACGTATTCACTTTCATTCATCATCATCATCTCATCTAAGGACGGGTTGATTATGTTATAGCACTAAGTGAATTAAAAAACAATACAAAACCGTCTGGACAAGGACGGTTTTTTTATGCAGAAAAAGTAGGTTTTTGTTCAGGCACTCATTTAAAAAATGATTTATGAACAAACTGAAAATTGCAGTTCAGAAAAGCGGACGCCTCAGCAGTAAGTCTCTCGAACTCTTTCGTGAATGCGGTATTATTTTGCCGGACTTCAAAAATAAGCTGAAAGCCACCGCGAGAAATTTTCCTCTCGAAATCCTGTTTCTTCGCGATGATGATATCCCGCGCTACGTGGAGCAGAATATTGTACACCTCGGAATTATTGGCGAAAATGAACTGGCCGAGCAACAATGCGCGGTAAATGTCCTGCGAACGTTGGGTTTCGCGCAATGTCGCCTGTCGCTGGCAGTGCCGCGTGACACAGTGTATCCGGGCACTTCTTTTTTTGCCGGAAAAACAATTGCTACTTCCTATCCCGTTTTGGTGAACCGGTTTCTTAAAGATAACCAGCTGGACGCAACCGTCGTTGAAATCAGCGGGAGTGTGGAAGTTGCACCGGGAATTGGGCTGGCAGATGCCATTGCTGATCTGGTGAGCAGCGGAAGTACGCTGTTGCACAATGGTTTGAAAGAAGTCGAAACCATTCTGGAAAGTCAGGCCGTTTTGATCGCAAATAATCAGCTGAGCGCAGAAATACAGGAATTATCCGAGCAACTGCAGTTTCGTCTGCAGGCTGTGCAAAACTCCCGCGAGCATAAATACATTTTACTCAATGCACCCAATACTTCCATTCCGGAGATTACCGCTTTATTGCCTGGCATGAAAGCACCAACCATTCTGTCGCTGGCTGAACCGGGCTGGAGCAGCATTCATTCTGTGGTCCGCGAAACCGAATTCTGGCGGGTGATTTCCAGACTAAAACAACTGGGTGCGGAAGGAATTTTAATTGTACCCATCGAAAAAATGGTGATATGAAATATAATGTTTACAAATATCCATTAAAGTCTCAGTGGCTTAATTTGGTAAGAAGACCTGAGTACCTTACAGAAGATTTGGAAGAAATTATTGCTGATATTTTTATTGAAATCAAAAATAATGGTGACGCTGCCGTACTTGAATACACCAGAAAATTTGATAAGGTAGAACTTAATACCCTCACGGTAGAAACTGATGAATTTGCAATCGCTGCACAACAAGTCGCTGACGACCTGAAAAATGCGATTCAGCAAGCCTTTGCGAACATCACTGCATTTCATAAAAATCAGTTGATAGTTGAACCCTCAGTCGAAACAATGCCGGGCGTGCGCTGCTGGCGGGAAATTCGTCCAATCCAAAAAGTGGGTTTATATATTCCCGGCGGAACCGCACCTTTATTTTCCACTGTGTTGATGCTGGGTATTCCGGCCATGCTTGCCGGCTGTGGTGAAACAGTATTGTGCACGCCTCCACAGGCTTACGGTACGGTGCACCCGGCGGTTTTATATGCAGCGCAACTCTGCGGAATCACAAAGATTATCAAAGCAGGTGGTGCGCAGGCCATTGCCGCGCTGACTTTCGGAACAGAGACAGTTCCGGCCGTCGACAAAATATTTGGCCCCGGAAACAGGTTTGTGACCGAAGCAAAAGTGTATGCGCAGAAATACGGCGTTGCGATCGACCTTCCGGCAGGACCCAGTGAAGTATTGGTCATCGCAGATCAGACTGCTAATGCGGATTTTTGTGCTGCCGATCTCCTGTCTCAGGCTGAACATGGTGCAGATTCTCAGGTAATTTTTGTCTGTACAGATAAAAAAGTTTTAGATGAAACCATAACCAAACTGGACCAGCAAATTGAGTTGCTCCCCCGTGCCGAAATCGCACACCAGGCTTTGCAGCAAAGCAGATTTGTATTACTCGAATCTTTAGAAGAAGCCATAGAGTTCAGCAATTTATACGCACCGGAACACCTGATTCTTGCGTTGGAAAAGCCGCTGGATATACTAAATCAGGTGACAAATGCCGGTTCCATCTTTTTGGGTAATTACACACCGGAATCCGCGGGAGACTATGCGAGCGGAACAAACCATACACTGCCCACCGCCGGTTTTGCGAAAAATTACAGCGGTGTTTCCACTGATAGTTTTATAAAAAAAATAACCGTTCAGCAGATTACACCGCAAGGTTTGCAGTTGCTGGGGACTGCTGTGGAACTCATGGCAGAAGCAGAAGGGCTGCAGGGCCATAAAAATGCAATAACCGTCCGATTAAATCAGCTTAACAATGAAATTTAATATTAAAGAAATGGTCCGGCCGCACCTGAAAAATATTCGTCCGTATCAAAGTAATCGCGATGTTTCCGATAAGGATCAAAGCTTTTTTTTAGATGCAAATGAAAATCCAAATGGCGAATATCGTTTGTATCCGGATAGTAATGCAATAAAGTTGAAAAGCGCGCTGAGCATTTATGCAGGATGTACATTACCGCAGATCTTTCTAGGAAATGGCAGCGATGAACTGATTGACCAGACCATACGCCTTTTTTGTGAGCCGGGTAAAGATGCGGTTTTAATTCTCGAACCCACCTTTGGTATGTACCGAAAGTATGCTGAAATAAATAATGTTGAGGTGCAATCTATTCCGCTCAATAATAATTTTCAGATTGAAACGGACGTTTTTTCAGCTGCGGTGAAGAGGAGTAATCCTAAGGTCTTATTTCTGTGTTCACCGAATAATCCAACGGGTAACTGCCTGGCAAATATTGAATGGTGCCTTGAAAGTTTTGACGGTATTGTTGTGGTAGATGAAGCCTATATCGAATTTGTTCCCGAAAAATCAGTTGTTCCGCTGCTGAGTAAGTACCCGAATCTGATCGTACTGCGCACTTTTTCAAAAGCATGGGGACTTGCGGGCCTTCGCCTCGGATACGGAATAGCAAGTGAAGAAGTCGCTACCTGTTACAATACTGTGCGCTCGCCGTATAATATAAATGCAGTGGCTCAGAACATTGCGCTTGAAAAGCTGAAAGAAAAAGCTGAACTATATAAGAGTATTGAACAAATCTTAAATGAAAAAGTCAGACTCCAAACTGCTTTATCCGATTTTACATTTGTTAAAAAAATCTATCCGTCGGACACGAATTTTATTTTGGTAGAGTTTTCCGATGCCGCCCGTGTTTATCACCACCTTAACAAAAATAAAATTTTCACCAGTCTCCGCCATCCTGAAATTAAAAATTGCCTCAGAATAACCATTGGCAATGGGGAAGAAAACAACAAACTATTAGAAATATTAAGTCTTTACAAATGAAAAAAGTCCTTTTTATAGACCGTGACGGCACCATCATCATTGAACCAAAACCAGACCTGCAGGTGGATTCGCTGGAGAAACTTTTATTTTATCCAAAGGCAGTTCAGTATCTGGCAAGGATTGCGACCGAACTGGAATATGAGCTTGTGATGGTTACCAATCAGGATGGCCTCGGTACTCCTTCATTTCCTTTGGATACTTTTTATTCCGCACAAAATAAGATGCTGGCCCTTCTGGAAAACGAAGGAATTCGCTTTGCAGATATTCATATCGATCCAAGTTTTGAATATGAAAACTCACCAAACAGGAAGCCCGGTGTGGGAATGTTGCAGAAATACCTCTATGGCAATTACGACCTGAACAACTCATTCGTTATTGGCGACCGGCTGACGGATGTTCAAATGGCACAAAATCTTGGTGCGCAATCCATTTTCTTATCAGCTGAAGACTGTGAATCCGCGACCCTGTGTACGACCTCCTGGCAGGAAATATATCAGTTTTTAAAAGCACGCCCCCGTAAAGCTTCTGTTCAGCGACGCACTTCCGAAACAGAAATCAACATGACGCTTAATCTTGATGGCGCTGGTCATTCTGAGATCGAGACCGGTCTTCCGTTTTTCGACCACATGCTGGAGCAAATTGCGCGGCACGGCGGAATGGACATCCAACTACAAGTGAAGGGTGATTTGAAGGTTGACGAGCACCACACTATTGAAGATACGGCTATTGTGCTGGGAGAATGTTTTTTAAAAGCATTCGGCCAGAAGAAAGGAATTGCACGGTACGGCTTCACCTTACCGATGGATGACTGCCTTGCACAGGTGGCGCTCGATTTTGGCGGCCGCAGCTGGCTGGTATGGCAAGCAGATTTTAAACGGGAAAAAATTGGAGATATGCCCACCGAAATGTTCAGCCATTTTTTCAAGTCGTTTTCGGATGCTGCCAAGTGCAACCTTAATATTCAGTGTGACGGAACCAATGAACACCACAAAATAGAATCTATTTTTAAAGCATTTGCCAGAACACTGAAAATGGCTGTGCAGCGGGAAACTTTCAATTTTGCCATACCCAGCACCAAAGGAATTTTATGATTGCCATTATTGATTATACTGCCGGAAATACGAGATCAGTTATAAACGCACTGGCTCGGCTGAACTGCGAGTCTGTTGTCACTTCTGATACGGACCTCATCCAGCAAGCTGATAAAGTGATTTTGCCCGGCGTAGGAAATGCCGCTGCAGCCATGCAGGATTTGAAAAGAAAAAAACTGAACATTCTCATTCCACAGCTAAAACAGCCCGTGCTTGGAATCTGTCTGGGGCAGCAGCTTTTATGCTCATTTAGTGAAGAAGGAAATACGGCCGGACTGGGAATTTTCAAAACAACGGTGCGGCAGTTTGCGGGAAGAGAACGTGTTCCTCATATGGGTTGGAATACCATAACGGGCCGCAAAGGTCCTTTATTTAAAAATATTTCTGCTGAAGACCATTTTTATTTTGTACACAGTTTTTATTGTGAGTTGTGTGCAGATACGGCCGCGGTTACCGATTATCAGTTGCCGTTTAGCGCTGGGCTGCAGAGAAATAACTTCTTCGGAACACAATTTCACCCGGAAAAATCAGGAGATGCCGGCCAAACGATATTATTAAACTTTTTAAACCTATGAGAATTATACCCGCCATTGATTTGTTAAATGGAAAATGTGTTCGGTTAAGCAAAGGTGACTATCGAAAACAAACCGTCTATAGTGAAGATCCATTATCAGTTGCACAGGCATTTCAGGACAACGGGATCGGTTATCTGCATTTGGTTGATCTCGATGGTGCGAAAAGCGGTAGCAAAATACATCTGAAGACACTGGAAACCATCACTTCGCAGACGGATCTGATAGTAGATTACGGAGGCGGAATCCGCACCAGGCAGGATGTCGAAGATATCCTGAATGCCGGCGCTGCACAGGTAACGCTGGGTAGTCTAGCAGTACAGAATAAAGAAGCAACACTACAGATTTTGCAGCAGTTTGGAAAAGATAAACTAATCCTCGGTGCGGATGCTGAAAACGGTTTCCTGAAATCCGGCGGCTGGACAGAAAAATCCGACTTAGAATTAATTTCTTTTATAAAGAAGTATGTGAAATCAGGTTTTAAAACAGTGATCTGCACAGATATCACCCGTGATGGCATGCTGACCGGTCCTTCCGTAAAAACATATCAGGATATTTTGAAAAAAGTTAATCTTACGCTTATTGCCAGCGGCGGTGTAGCTTCGATTAAGGATGTTACCGAACTGCAGAAGACGGGCTGTGCCGGCGTGATTATCGGTAAAGCTTTATATGAAAATAAAATCACTTTCAAAGAATTACAACCGTTTTTATAAATGCTGAAAAAAAGAATTATTCCGTGTCTGGACGTGATGAATGGTCAGACAGTCAAGGGCGTCCGTTTTGAAAATATGCGCCAGGCCGGTGATCCCGTGGAACTTGCAAAGAGATACGTGCAACAGGGTGCAGACGAACTGGTCTTTCTGGACATTACAGCGACGCGGGAGCAGCGCGGCACGATGATTTCCCTGGTGGAAAAGCTCAGTGCAGAACTGAACATTCCCTTCACTGTGGGCGGAGGAATCTCCACCATTGCAGATGTGCGCGCCCTGCTGCAGGCCGGGGCAGATAAAGTTTCCGTTAATTCCGCGGCAGTGATGAGACCAGAACTTCTTTCAGAATTGGCTTCTGAATTTGGAAGTCAGTGCATTGTTGCCGCCATTGATACAAAAAGCAAAGGTGGTGATGATTATGTTTACGTCAGGGGCGGCACAGAAAAAACCGCGATAAGAACACTCGATTATGTGCAAATGGTGACTGAAGCCGGTGCCGGAGAGATTCTGCTTACTTCAATGGATGCCGATGGCACTAAAAAAGGGTTCGATTTACAATTATTAAAAAAAGTATGCGCGTGCACACCGCTGCCGGTCATCGCTTCAGGTGGTGCCGGCTCCATGGAAGATTTTAAAAATGTTTTGCTGGAAACCGAGGCAACCGGTGCACTGGCAGCCAGCGTTTTTCACTTTGGTGAAATCGAAATTCCTGCGCTTAAATCATATTTAAAAGAAAACCAAATTCCCGTCCGATGAAACCAGATTTTACGAAACTCAACGGGCTTTTGCCCGCCGTTATTCAGCATGCCGAAACCTTGCAGGTCTTAATGGTCGGCTTTATGAACGAAGAAGCGTTGCGCTTAACTATAGCCCATAACCAGGTTTATTTTTACAGCCGCAGCCGCAATAGGATTTGGAAAAAGGGTGAAACCTCGGGAAATACGCTGAGGGTCATATCCATCGCAGAAGACTGCGATCAGGACACACTGCTCATCAAAGTTTTACCGGCGGGACCTACCTGTCACACCGGAGCGTACAGTTGCTTTGGCGAATGTGAAAAAATGAATTTTCTGAACGATCTGGAAAAAATTATTTCGCAGCGCATAGATTCCGGCAGCGCCGATTCGTATGTATCACAACTCATTCAGAAAGGACTCAATAAAGTCGCGCAGAAAGTGGGAGAGGAGGCTGTGGAAGTAGTCATCGAAGCTAAAGATAACAATGACGACCTCTTTAAAAATGAGGCCGCCGATCTGTTATTTCACCTGATGATTTTATTAAAAATAAAAGGAACGTGCCTTCGGGATATTGAAGAAGTTTTACGGCAAAGGCATATATCGGCCGGTTAATTTATTTTGCTGATACCAATATTTTCCTGCTGATGTGCTCATCACCTGCAGTTAAAGTCGCTACATACATTCCCTTGGCCAGGCGGGATAAATTAACAGTGGACTGATCTTGTACCTGCAGTGCTTTTTTGCCCGCCATATCGGTGAGGACCAACGTGTATTTCGGCGGCACTCCTTTTGAAAAAGAAATGTGCAAAAGATCTGTTACTGGATTCGGATACAATTGGATGCCGTCCAGCTTTTCCAAACCGGGATCGATTGCAGATAAGAGTGCGGTATCAGCTGTAGCGAAGTGTTGCACGGCACCTACCGCAGCTTTGGTTACCTGGTATAAATAGACCGGATCCATATTCGCATACGTATCAGAAGAACTGTGCGGATGCGTGCTTTCATTAGATTCATAAAAACCAGTAATCACTTCGCCATTTGTTTGAAATGGCATATAATCCGAAGCGTACGCGGGGCTTGTTTTTGTTTGCAGCGTAGAATACAGTCCCACCAGCTTGATCAGTTCCTGCGTCACCTGCGCAGAAGCAGCGTTGTTCGAATTGGGCACCGAAAAATCCTGTTCGCAGGTAATCGTATTGTTAGTGCTTCCTGCCACACCGCCGACCTGATCGATATTAAAAACCAGCCTAATATCCATTTTTGGCGTCGTACCGTTAACCACGGTATTCACATAATGCTGGCTGCCGAGCAAACCTTGCTCCTCACCGCTAAAGTTGATAAACTTGATGCTGTATTCCGTTGGAACATCCTTCAGAATGCGCGCCACTTCCAGGATGAGCGACACGCCGCTGCCGTTGTCGTTTACGCCGGGACCAACAATCGTATCATAATGACCACATATTATTACATACGTGTCGGGATATTTGGTGCCGGTTTTCGTCAGTATTAAATTCTTTGTGGTTTTGCCACCGTAAGAGAACGCATTTTCGGAAAGCTGGGTTTCCTCGTAACCGAAAGACAGATATTGCGAGCGCAGCCAATCATAGGCGTTGTTATTCGCCGCAGAGCCGGTGGTTTTCACACCGAGCGCCGCAAATTTGGTCAGGTAAGAATTGATGTTGGTTTGCGAAACCTGATCGGCACGTTGCTGATAAGCTTCAATGAAATTTTGCGCCGATAAGGAAAAAGAACACAAGGCCAGCGCCAGCAGAGAGAGTTTTTTCATCTGCTAAAAATAACAAAAAAACCTCACACCAAAAGTGCGAGGCTGATTCTTGATAACAGAAAAATTCTACATTATTTTACTTGGTCCACAACTGCTTTGAACGCTTCCGGGTGATTCATTGCTAAATCCGCCAGAACTTTACGGTTCAATTCGATGTTGTTGGTTTTCAGAGCACCCATAAACTGGGAGTAAGACATTCCGTGCTGGCGGGCACCTGCATTAATACGGGTGATCCACAGGGAACGGAAGTTTCTTTTCTTCTCTTTTCTGCCGCGGTAAGCATATTGCATTGCTTTTTCCACGGCATTTTTGGCCACAGTCCAAACGTTCTTTCTTCTTCCGAAATAACCTTTAGCCTGTTTCATTACTTTTTTTCTGCGAGCTCTGGAAGCTACGGCATTTACTGATCTTGGCATAATTTAAATTGTTTTTTTGAAAAGGGCGTCCGCCGCTGGGCGAAACTTAAGGGCACCGTTTCAGGGTTAAATTGTTGAATTACAAGAATTCTTATAAACCGGTTAGATTTATAAAAACTACTTGATGGCTAATTGGCGCAGAACGCTTTTCTCATCCACAGTAGCAACGTAGGAAGTTTGCGTCAGATTTCTCTTTTGCTTGGTTTCTTTCTTCGTCAGAATGTGGCTTTTGTAAGCATTCTTTCTTTTAATCTTTCCGGTTCCGGTCAGTTTAAAACGCTTCTTAGCACCTGATTTCGTTTTTAATTTTGGCATTTTTGCTGCTTTTAGATCTGTTATCAAATTCTTCCAACCGCACCGCAATTCCACAGGGGAAATACGCAGCATGATTTTCAGAGGGCAAAAGTACGATATTTCACTGAATTAAAAAAGTATTTGTACCGGTGTTGGCAGGACATTTTGGGCGTGTCGCGCGCTCCTTCAGCGCCACCCGGCTTGCGCCGGCCGCCGCTTCACTCGCTTCCGCCGGGCTCTGCACTCATACTCCTCGCTCGCGCGCTCCACTGCGTTCCGCGCGCTCGCTGTGGGGTAACCGTTACGATCCCTCACGCAGAAAACTCCCCGTCAAATACAAAACAGTTCAAAAACTGAAAGGAGAATGACATAAAAAAAAGAGAACTTACAACTAAGTCCTCTTTAAATATTTCAGAAAATTCTCAAGTTCTCACTTTTTCAAATTCTCAAATTATTTCGCCGGTTTCTTCGGGCTCATCATCATAATCATCCGTTTCCCTTCCAGCTTCGGCAGCTGATCTACCTTGCCCACGTGTTCCAGCTCCTGCGCCAGTTTCAGCAGCAGAATTTCGCCTTGGTCTTTGAACACAATGGAACGCCCTTTAAAGAAAACATAGGTTTTTAGTTTGGAGCCTTCTTCCAGGAACTTCTCAGCGTGTTTCTTTTTAAATTCGTAATCATGCTCATCCGTCTGAGGTCCGAAACGAATTTCCTTCACCACCACTTTAACCTGCTTGGCTTTCAGTTCCTTTTGCTTTTTCTTTTGCTCGTAGAGGAATTTTTTATAATCCAGAATACGCGTGATATAGGGCTCTGCCTTATCAGAAATGACCACAAGGTCCAGATCCTGGCTTCTTGCAATTTCCAGCGCTTTCTCCAGCGGATATACCCCGGGTTCCACATTGTCGCCTACCAGCCGTACTTCTTTTGCACGGATTTTTTGGTTAATCTGGTGTAGATCTTCCTGTTGTACGCGTCGCTGCGGACCTCTGCCTCTGTAATGAAATTTTTGTGCTATGGTTTTATATTTTAAAGGTTATTATCAATTAAATGGCTGCTTCTTCCTGGAACAACCGTACAAAGTCGGCAACAGGCATCGCGCCCAGGTCACCTTCTCCGCGTCGGCGTACGGAAACCGTACCCTGCGCTTCTTCATTTTCACCGACGATCAGCATAAACGGAAACTTCTGTAATTCAGCATCCCGGATCTTTTTTCCGGTTTTCTCATTTCGGTCATCGATTCGGCCGCAAATATCGTGATTTTCCAACAATTGTGAAACTTTTTTTGCATAGTCCACATATTTTTCACTGATCGGCAAAATGATAAACTGCTCCGGTGCCAGCCACAATGGGAAGTCACCCGCTGTATTTTCCAGCAGAATCGCAATGAATCTTTCCATGGAGCCAAACGGTGCGCGGTGGATCATCACCGGGCGGTGTTTCTCATTATCCTTTCCGGTATACCAAAGATCAAAACGCTCCGGCAGATTATAGTCCACCTGAATGGTGCCCAGCTGCCAGCTGCGTCCCAAAGCGTCCTTCACCATGAAATCAAGTTTCGGACCATAAAAGGCGGCTTCGCCATATTCCACGATGGTTTTCAAACCTTTTTTCTCCGCTGCCTGAATAATGGCGTTTTCTGCTTTTTGCCAGTTTTCGTCAGTACCGATGTATTTTTGCTTATTCTCGGGATCACGAAGGGACACCTGCGTTACGAAGTCTTCAAATCCTAAAGACTTGAATACATATAATGTTAAATCAATTACATTTTCAAACTCTTCCAGCAGCTGATCCGGTGTACAGAAGATATGGGCATCATCCTGGGTAAATCCGCGAACTCTGGTCAGGCCATGCAATTCACCCGACTGTTCATAGCGGTAAACCGTGCCAAATTCGGCAAAACGCTTGGGTAGGTCGCGATAAGACCATTGACCTACTTTGTAAATTTCGCAGTGGTGCGGGCAGTTCATTGGTTTCAGCATGAACTCTTCTCCCTCGTTTGGTGTTTTGATTGGCTGGAAACTGTCGGCACCGTATTTATCCCAGTGCCCGGACGTTACGTATAACTCCTTGGCACCGATGTGCGGACTCATAACAAACTCGTAGCCTGATTTCTTTTGCGCTTCCGAGAGAAAATTTTCCAGCTTTTTGCGTAGCGCGGTTCCTTTCGGCAACCATAGCGGAAGGCCGGCTCCTACTTTTTCAGAAAAGGCAAAAATGCCGAGTTCTTTGCCGAGCTTTCTGTGGTCGCGCCGTTTCGCTTCCTCCAGTTTCTCCAGGTATTCGGTGAGATCTTTCTGTTTTGGGAAGGAGATTCCATACACTCGGGTGAGCTGTTTGTTTTTCTCATCACCGCGCCAGTAAGCGCCCGCTGCGTTCAGCACCTTTACGGCCTTCACAATACCGGTCGCCGGAATGTGCCCGCCGCGGCACAAATCACTGAAGTTATCGTGTGTGCAGAAAGTGATCTCGCCATCATTCAGATTAGAGATCAATTCTGTTTTGTAAGGATTATCGGCATATTCTTTTAAAGCATCTGCTTTGGAAACATGCGTAAGTTCGAAAGTGCTGTTTTTCTTGGCGTGCTCCAGCATTCTCTTTTCTATTTTCTCAAAATCCTTTTCAGACAGAGATTCATCACCGAAATCTACATCATAGTAGAAACCCTGTTCAATGGCGGGCCCAATGGTTAATTTCGCGTTAGGGTAGAAATCCATGATCGCCTGTGCCAGCAAGTGGGCAGAAGAGTGCCAGAATGCTTTTTTGCCTAAATCATCATTCCAGGTCAGCAGCTGCAGGGTAGCGTCTTCCGTTATCGGCGTGGTCACTTCTGTCTGCGTACCGTTCACGACCGCTGATATTGTGTTACGCGCCAAACCTTCGCTGATGGAACGCGCTACGTCCAATGGCGTAACCGCGTTTTCAAATTCCCTGATGCTTCCGTCCGGAAGAGTGATTTTAATCATGGTAAACTTTTGAGTATAGCTGCAAAAATACGAAATTTCTTACATTTTTAGCAGCACCTCTTACACGTGAATCAAACTGGAGTATTAAGTAACTGCAATAAAAAAATCCCCGAAGGGATTTTGTATGTTTACCGTTGTGAATTGTTCTTTTCCGTATTATCCGTTTTGCCATCCGGATTAAGTTCAGACGTTTTTTTGATTTCTTTTTTTAATTTTTCTCCTGAAGGTTGCGCGGAACTGGTTGCCGGAATGTTCGGCAGGTCCTGGTGTTCCTTTCGTGGCTGCGCACTTTGGCCGGTGGTGTTTTGTTTTTCAGTCATGACTTTGTTTTTACAATTTCGAAGAATCGACCAGACCGGTCTTATCTTCAATTTCATAATTCAAAGCCTTTGCCAAAACAAAAATGTGATCCAGGTTTTCCAGGAGCTGCTTTCGTCCTTCGGAACGCAGCCTTTGCTGGTTTACCGTTTTATACGCATTGTCCTTCGCGGCTTTGGTAATTTTCTGAAAATCTTTTTGTTTAAAACGGTTGTAAAAGGCATCGTCCAGAGACTGTATTTCCACACTGGGAATGATGCGGATCTGCGCCTCCGGAATTTCACGCAGAATCAGCTTGCGGTTCGCTGAATCCACCTCGATTTTCATTTTATTTAAATCGTAGGAAACCTGCGCATTGGTCTTGGTAAAAGTAATAATCTGTTTGGAGGTCGAGGGCAGGAGTGAACTGCCGAGCAGCTGCGACGTTACCGTGGTTTTCTGCATACTCGAGAAATCCTGCTCCATCACCACCAGTTTGTTCATTTTGCGGATTTGGTTGGTAATGATATAGTAATCATTCTGCACCTGCTCATCTTCTTTCACGGTGAGCCCGCGCCACACGAAGTATATCACCAGCATGACCAAGATGCCGGCAACGAATCCGAGAATTGTTTTTTTTTGTGCCACTTTTTATTTAAGAATATCCGTCAGCGAACTGCGGTCTTTTTTAAGAATTTCAAGCAAGTCACGTTCCAGATAGCCAGTCGCCGGATGTTCCACAATGCGGCCTACTTCTTTTCC
The DNA here is from genome assembly GCA_032057205.1 of Kaistella sp. GTDB lineage: Bacteria > Bacteroidota > Bacteroidia > Flavobacteriales > Weeksellaceae > Kaistella. Next base: position 78,011 of record DAMCFT010000006.1, on the reverse strand, counting down.
GTAACGGCTCACAATAATCGTGGGTACCCGCTGAATGTTATATTTGCTTTCCTCGCCGCCCGGTGCTTCATATTTTCGGTTCACGGCAATCATTTGCAGTTTCGCTTCCGGATAGTTGAGCGCTTCCAGGATTTTCATCAGGCGCGGCACTTCGCGATGGCTGTCGCCGCACCAGGTTCCCAGGACCAGCGTAATATTGTAGGCGTTTAATTTTTCTTTTTTTAAGTCTGTAATTGTTTTCTGATCCAACTGGTAGCTATCGTGTTCAGAATTATACCATTGGCTGTACGGTTCCTTCAGCAGCTGATCTTTGCTCTGGGTACCGAGCAGCATTTTGCCACCGGCGGTTTCAACTTCGCGGTTGATGACGGTTTTCTGGCTTTGACAGGACTGTGCTGTGAAAAGAGCAATGGCGAAAGCAAAAAGTGTCTTCTTATATTGTATCATCTGCGTAAATAATTTGATAAAGCTTCAGACAAATATATAAATATAGAATCCAAAGCAGTGCTTTGCAACCTTAAAATTTAATTAAAGACAGAAAAAAAGCACTGGCCTGAACCAATGCTTTAATAAAAATTATTTTGAAATTTCCCGGCCGATGACCAGTTTCTGAATTTCAGAAGTTCCTTCACCGATGGTGCAAAGTTTTGAATCACGATAAAATTTCTCTACCGGGAAGTCTTTCGTGTAGCCATAACCGCCAAAGATCTGTACGGCATCATTAGAGATTCGTACGCAGGCCTCGGAAGCATATAATTTTGCCATAGCTCCTTCTTTGGTCATTACTTTTTTCGCGTTCTTCAGGGTAGAAGCGCGCTGGATTAAAAGTTCCGCTGCATCAATTTCCGTGGCCATATCTGCCAGCATGAAATTAACTGCCTGGAATTTGTTGATCGCCTGACCGAACTGCTTGCGCTCCAGCGAGTATTTCAGCGCAGCTTTATAGGCTCCCTTAGCAATTCCTAAACTTAGCGCGGCAATAGAAATACGACCGCCATCCAGAATTTTCATCGCCTGTTTAAAGCCGCTTCCTACTTCGCCTAGCCGGTTAGCATCGGGAACGCGAACCTGATCAAAAATAAGTTCCGCCGTTTCAGATGCGCGCATCCCAAGTTTATTTTCTTTTTTACCGGACGTAAAGCCGTCCATTCCTTTTTCAAGTACAAAAGCGGTCGAGTTATTTTTGGCTCCTTTTTCACCCGTGCGCGTCATCACCACGGCAATATCACCGGAAATGGCGTGGGTTATAAAATTCTTGGCACCGCTGATGATCCAGTCGTCACCATCTTTTACGGCAGTGGTACTCATCCCCCCGGAGTCGGAACCGGTATTATGCTCGGTAAGTCCCCAGGCACCGATAACTTTCCCGGACGCGAGTTGCGGCAGCCAGCGGTGAAGCTGCTCTTCATTGCCAAATTCGTAAATATGATTGGTGCACAAAGAATTATGCGCCGCTACGGAAAGTCCGATCGACGGATCAACCTGCGAAATTTCGTCCAGGATTTTAACGTATTCATGATATCCTAACCCTGAACCGCCGTATTCCTCCGGAATAACAATGCCCATAAAACCCATTTCGCCCAGTTGGTGAAACAGTTCTACAGGAAAAGTCTGGCTTTCATCCCATTCCATAATATGCGGTCTGATATTCTTTTCAGCAAAATCGCGTGCCGTGGCGGCGATCATTTCCAGGTTCTCGGTAGTTTCGATATTCATATATAATATTTGATTTCAAAGATACTTAATTTGAGCAGAAATGGAAAAATGGATTGCATTAAAAGAAGAAAAATGTAGCATCAAATAATCTTGAAATTGAAAATTCAGATGCAATATGCTCACAAAGGAAATTGTACATTTGATTTATATTTATATGCTGATGAAAAAATTTTTATTTACTGTTGTGTTCGTGCCGTTTCTGCTTTTCGGACAGGCACCGCAAGGATATTATAATGGCACCGAAAATCTCTCAGGGTACCGCCTGAAAACCAAACTGCACGAAATAATTTCTGCCAATACAGTTACATGGCATTACGGTGATCTGCCGGGCTTTTATACGGAAACAGATGTGGACCATTTCTATGATTACGGTACGGAGAATGACTCCATTTTATTGGATATTTATTCTAATAATCCAGCGGGTACCACTGCTTATCATTACACCGCCGGCAATCTGATTAGTTCCGCATCTGCGGAAGGGCAGGGCTATAATCGCGAACACATGATGCCACAAAGCACCTTCAACAGCAATTATCCCATGTATTCGGACCTGTTTTTTGTAATCCCGGCAGATGCGCGGATTAACCAACTGCGAAGTAATTATCCGTATGGCTTGGGTGGCAGTAAAAACTTTTATTTGTTTACCAACAGTTCACGTATTTCCAATAATGCAACACCAGGCTCAGCCTATACCGGCCGCGTTTATGAACCGCATCCGGAATTTCGCGGTGATATTGCGCGGGCGATGTTGTATTTTGCGGTCCGTTATCAGCCGAAGCTGGGGACCTTCAAATTTTATAACGGCAGTTCGCCGGCCAATGACACCAATCCGCTCGACGGCACGGATGAAAAAGCATATGAAGACTGGTTTCTTAATCTGATGCTGCAGTGGCATCAGCAGGATCCGGTGTCGCCATTTGAAATAGAGCGAAATAATAAAGTCTATGCTTTGCAAAACAACCGCAATCCATTCATTGATCATCCGGAATGGGTTTCTGCAATCTGGACCCAAACTGCATCTGCTGTTCCTGAAGTTCCAACCATGCTGCAGGCGGAAGAGATGGGTGCCCATTTTGTGAAACTCACCTGGTCGGCAAGCGGTTCAGCGCCGCTGGGTTACTTCATTTATAATAACGGAACAATTATCGGAAAAACATCGGACAATTATTATTATGCTGACCGGCTAAAACCTTCAACCTCCTATACTTTCACGGTGAGAGCATATAATGAGCAATACGCAGAATCCGCTATGTCCACACCGGTGACCGTTGCTACCGAAGCCACAGATGCATTTGCAAAAGATTTACAGATTACGAAATATATCGAAGGAACAGGAGAAAACAAAGCCCTCGAGATCACGAACCGCACCGGGCATCCCGTGAATCTGGAATCTTATCGCGTGAGCATTCAGATGTATAATGATCCCAATTATTATTTTCCGGCGCCCTATGAACTGGAAGGTACGATTCAGCATAACGAATCAATTATCATTCTGAATCCGAAAGCAACGCTGTCTTGTTCTAACAGCACGGATCCGAAATTCAGATCGGCAGCGCCACAGTTGTCTTTTAGCGGGCACCAGTATCTGGAATTGCGTTATCAAAACCAGACGGTCGATGCGGTGGGCATCAAAAACGTGAGCAATTTTGAAACGCTGGCTGATGTGTCCTTATACCGCAACCCGCAAATCCTGCAACCCTCCACAAGTTTTGACCTTTCTGAATGGCAGGCATATCCGTTAGATTTCTGTGACGGTCTAGGGACGCTTTCCACCTCCGTCGCGCTCGTTCAGAACTCAAGACTACAGGTCTATCCTAATCCGGCGAATGAAGTTATGACCTTATTAAATTATGACAAAACAAAAGAAACGTATCTATACGATCTTTCCGGAAAATTGTTGAAAGTTGCTTCAAAAGCTGCAGATCACATTAAAGTGAAAGAGTTACCTGCCGGTGTTTATATCATTAAAAACGGCGGTGCTCAGCGTAAGTTTATTAAGAAATAACATTATTTTAAATAAAGTTTCATCTTTTGTTCAGCTTCCGGCTTTGCATTAACCATCTTTAAAATCTTTTTATCATTAGGATACGAGAGTCGGAAGTAGATGATTTTATCAGCATAATATTTAAAATAGGGATGCTGCTTGAGCCAGTTTTCCGGCGCTTCGGTTAGCGTGTATTTTTCAACTTTATCGGTATGAAGCGGTGCAATGTCCAGTAATTTCTGCATTAGTGCCTTATCGATATTATAGGTTTCCAGCATCTGGCTTTTGGTCACGAAGCCGCCTAGTTTTTTACGGAAACCAAGTAAACTGGCGGCCGCACGATCATCGAAGCCGAAATCAACCAACTGCTGGAAAGTGATCTGGTTGAGATCTATTTTGCTGTAATCTTCCGGGTTCATCTGAGTGGCGGCGGTTTTGGGAACAGAAGTTTCAGCGCTGATAATAAGATAGGGTTTAAGCTGCTGAAATTTTTCTTCGGAAATCACAAAACACCGACCGACGTCTTCCACAGATTTAAAGCGGCCTTTCAGGTTCCGGTCTCTATAATTGATGATGACCTGCGCCTGCCTTTCGGTGAAGCCCAGATTGATCCAGTCCTGAACTGTTGTTGCATTCGGATCAAAAGGCTGGAGTGCAGCAGCAGGTTTAGGGACGACTTTTACCGCTGTTTTTTCAGGAGTTCCCTCAGGTAAGAGCAGGTAGGGAGCCATTTGGCGGTATTGCGCATCACTGATGATAAAGCACTGTTTAAATTTCTCTTTGCTAACGAAACTTCCGCCGAGAAACCTTTTGTATTTCAGAATGCTTTCTGCTTGTCTTTCGGAAAATCCCATTTGTACAAAATCATCTGCGCTGTAATTGTCAGGATTAAATTTTCCTTTTATGGAAAGCTGTTTGTAAAAACTTTTCGCTGAATACGTTCTGTTTTGATAAGAAGGATAGGAATTTCTGTAGGTATTTTTACTTTCAGATCCTGATTCAGGTAATAAAAGATACGGCTCCAGCTCACTGAATTTTTCTGCCGAGATTGCATAGCATTTTGCCAACTGCGCCTTTGACGTGAAGGCGCCACCCAACACACTTTTATACTTTAAAATCGTGCCGGCCTGCCTTTCGGTGAAACCGAGTTCCTGCCAGTCCTCTGCGGAGAGTGCATTAGGATCAAAAGACGTGGTAATTTTAACCGCGCCCGGGCTTTCAGCGGTTACGAATTCTGCCGCCGTCGCGGGCGGTTCTACTGTTTTATTGTCATTGGCCCGGAAATAATACAGGCCGGAAATCATGAAAACACCCGAGGTGGCCAGACCTAATAAATAATGCTTTGCCGTAGAAAAAGGAATTTTAGATCTCATAACGGTAAAATTTGCATAAAGCTACCGTTATTTCTACATATTTAAATGGGTTAAACCACTGTAAAACAAAGGGTTAAAAGGCCGAAAAATGGTGTGATTATACTTGTTCTGGACTGTCGACCAGTGAATCCTTTAGTTTCTGCAGTTCCAGTTTCACAAATTCCAGCCGGTCAATCATGGAGACGGTTTCGGAAATCCGGTTGTTGGTAGCCAGTGCAATCCGCGCACCGTCGAGAGTGTATCCTTTTTCTTTTACGAGGTGGTAGATGATACGCAGGTTTTTGATGTCCTCCGGCGTGAAATAGCGGTTTCCTTTTTTGTTTTTCTTCGGTTTTAAAATCGGAAATTCCTGCTCCCAATAGCGCAAAAGGGAAGCATTTACGTCGAAAGCGCGGGCTACTTCGCCAATGGAATAATATAACTTATCCGGTAAATTCAATTTCATTGTTACAAATTTACATTAATACGCAATTTCAATCTTCAGCTTTTTATTTTTAAGTTTCTGGTTTTTTAAATTATGCAGAAGAGATGAAACTTTTTGTCGTCTGACGGCGACATAGGAAGTAGTGTCTTTCACTTCAATCAGACCGATATCATCCTTTTCCAGTTGACCCTTTTTTATAAAGAAGCCTACGATATCAACTTTATTTACTTTATCTTTTTTACCTGCGCTGAGGTAGATGGTTTCAAAACTTGTTCTGCCCGGCAGTGGTTTGCGGCTTATTTCGTGTTCGGGAATTTTTGAACTGATAAAAGGAAAATTTTCATCTTCACCAATGATCAAATACACCGTTCCTTCAGCTTTCATACGTGCGGTGCGGCCGTTGCGGTGTATGAACGCATCCTCCTTTGGTGGCAACTGATAGTGCACGATGGCAGCCACTTCAGGAATATCGAGCCCGCGGGCGGCCAGATCCGTAGTCAACAGAATATTGGAAGATCCGTTACGGAATTTAATTAAAGCCCGTTCGCGTTCGTCCTGTTCCATACCGCCGTGAAAAGTTTCGCGCGCAATTCCTTTGCTTTTCAGCAGCGCAGAAATACGATCGGTGGCTTCGCGATGGTTGCAAAAGACGAGGCACTTTTCATTTCCGATGTCGCAGAGCAATTCAAACAAGGTATCCAGCTTTTCTTCGGAGATTGTGGAAACTCGTTTAAATGTCAGTTTAGGTGCGGATGTATCCGATTTCAGAAAGTCCAATACAGTTTGCCTATCTGTATTTATAAAATCCGGAAAATGTGCAAGCCGGGTAGCAGACGTTAAAATAGTTTGAAAGGGTTGTTTTAAAGAACTGACGATAACGCGCATATCGTCTTCAAACCCGAGTTCCAGTGCTTTATCAAATTCATCCAGAACCAAAGTGTGTACCGTGGCTGGATTAAAGCTTTTTTCACGGATATGATAGGCAAGTCTTCCCGGCGTCGCGATAACAACTGCCGGATTTTGCGCAAGTTCGTTGATTTCTGATTTTTTATCGTGGCCACCATAGCAAACAGACACTTTATATTCGGTGGTCATCTTTTTAAAAACCTGCTCTATCTGTAAAGCAAGTTCCCGCGCAGGTACAATGATTAGCGATTGAACTTTATTTTCATTTTCCAGTTTCTCAAATACCGGCAGAAGGAAAGCGAGCGTTTTTCCGGAACCCGTGGGAGAGAGCACCATTACGTCGTTCTGGTTGCCAGCTGCTTTCACGGTGCTTTTCTGCATTTGATTCAATTCCTGAATCCCAAGTCTTTTTAAAATAACGTCTGTTTGCATGCGGCCAAAGTTACGAAACGATTACATGATATATTAAACGTCATTTTTGACGTAACATTTCGCGATCAGCATAAAGAAAATATTACCGTTAAAACACCCAAATGTATATTTTGATAATAATATGCTTCTTATTGATATAAATTATTGCATGATCATGATGGTTTTTAAGCTAAATTTGATTTACAAAAAAAATATAGTTTATGAAAACAAAATTATTCTCTCTCGCACTCCTTGGTGCTGTTATGTTGCACGCACAATCCTACAGCAATGGACCGCTGAGTACCGGTGCTACGACCAGTACGGGTACGGCTGCTCCTGCCGGGTACACCTGGAGCGAATTACAAAGTCCTAATACAACTTTGGGAACTGCTGCCTTTATTGGTGGTACATCTAATTTCCGGCTTGCAGATGATTTTACGATTCCTGCAACTGAGCAATGGAATATTACTTCTGTGGAAGTGTTCGGTTACCAAACTGGCAGCACTGCTTTTCCTGTTGATCAGCTGAATGTGCGTATCTGGAACGGTAATCCGCAGTCCGGTGGCACAGTCGCTTTCGGCAGCACTTCAACCAACGTGCTGAATACCGCGGCCAGTGTGGATTCTAAAATCTATCGTACTTCTGCCACCAGTGTGGGCACCACCCGCAAGATTTGGATTTTTGCAGGTAACGTTTCAACTACATTAAGCCCGGGTAATTATTATTTGGATTATCAGGTGCATGCTAAAAATGACGGCTCGGTGTTTTTTCCGCCGGTAACGATCGCCGGACAGCTTGGTGCAGAAAACGCTAATGCACTTCAGTATGACGGTACGCAATGGAACGCGGTAGTCGATGGTGGCACTGGCGCTCCGCAGGCGATGCCTTTCATTATTAATTACACCGTAACAGTTTTGGGGACGGAAGAAAATCGTCAGTATGACAGCAGAGTAGCCGTGTACCCGAATCCGGTAAAAGATGTATTTCAGCTGAAATTGCCAGAAGATTCCAGAAAAGCATCAACGCAGATTTCTTTGTTTGATCAATCCGGTAAGTTAGTGCGCTCCTTCAAGTTTGCAGATACTTACAATATCGGAGATTTAGCAAAAGGAATGTATCTCGTCAAGATTAATGACGGCAGCAATGTAAAAGTAACTAAGCTTTTAAAGCAGTAGTTTTTAAGTTAATGCAGGAGCGGCTTTTTATAGCCGCTTTTTTTATATTATTTCTTTTGAATAAATAATATACATGCTGATTATTTCGTATCTTTGCACCGCTTTTTGTGGGCAAGTCTGGCGAAGTTAACACACTAACAATTAACTGCTTCTGTATATTTCGGTTTTCACATTCAGCCAGACAACGGGAAATACAGGATACAAATTTTTTTATTATGTCAGAAACGACAAACAAAGAAGAACTTCTTCTGAACCAAAACGTAGCACCGGAACAATTCGACTGGGATTCTTTCGAATCAGGACTGGATGCAGAATCACGCCAGGAAAAAAATGACCTGGAAGAAATTTACAATGGTTCACTGAAGGACCTTCAGGACAATGATGTGCTGGTTGGTAAAGTGGTAAGACTTACTGACAAAGAAGCCATCGTTGACATTAACTTTAAATCAGAAGGAGTAATCTCTCTGAATGAATTCCGTTACAACCAGGGACTTGCTGTGGGCGACGAAGTGGAAGTAATGGTGGACCGCAGAGAGGACAAATCCGGCCAGCTGCAACTTTCTCACAAGAAAGCGCGTACGCTGAAAGCCTGGGATAAAGTAAACGAACTGCATGAAACCGGAGAAATCGTAAACGGTTTTGTAAAGTCTCGTACCAAAGGCGGTATGATCGTAGACATCCACGGAATCGAGGCGTTCCTGCCAGGTTCTCAGATCGATGTGAAGCCTATTAAAGATTACGATCAGTATGTAGGTAAAACAATGGAATTCAAAGTGGTTAAAATTAACCCTGAGTTCAAAAACGTTGTGGTATCCCACAAAGCCCTTATCGAAGCCGATATCGAAGGACAGAAAAAAGAAATCATCGCTCAGCTGGAAAAAGGCCAGGTGCTGGAAGGAACCGTGAAGAATATTACTTCTTACGGTGTGTTTGTTGACCTTGGTGGTGTTGACGGACTTATCCACATTACAGACCTTTCCTGGAGCCGCGTAAATCATCCGTCTGAAATTCTTTCTGATGGTGAAACAGTGAAAGTGGTAATCCTTGATTTCGATGACGAGAAAACAAGAATCCAGTTAGGTATGAAGCAGTTGGAGGCACACCCTTGGGATGCACTTTCTGCTGATATGAAAGTGGGTGACCGTGTGAAAGGTAAAGTAGTTGTTCTGGCTGATTATGGTGCATTCGTAGAAGTAGCGCCAGGCGTTGAGGGACTGATCCACGTTTCTGAAATGAGCTGGTCTACACACCTGAGAAGTGCTGGTGATTTCGTGAAAGTAGGAGATGAGGTAGAAGCTGAAATCCTGACACTGGATCGCGAAGACCGCAAAATCTCCCTGGGAATGAAGCAATTGAGCCAGGATCCTTGGTCTAATATCGAGCAAAAATACCCGGTAGGTTCAGAGCACATCGGAACAGTGAGAAACTTCACAAACTTCGGTGTATTCGTAGAACTGGAAGAAGGAATCGATGGTCTGATCTATATTTCTGATCTTTCCTGGACTAAGAAAATCAAGCATCCATCTGAATTCTGCGCTGTTGGCGACAAGCTGAAAGTAGTAGTATTGGAACTGGATACAGCTGCAAGAAGACTTTCTTTAGGTCACAAGCAACTGCAGGAAAATCCTTGGGATAAATTTGAAACCAAATATGCAGAGGGAACAGTACACGAAGGTACTGCAACAGATGTATTCGACAAAGGTGCTCAGGTACAGTTTGAAGATGTAGAAGTTGAAGCATTCTGCCCATCCAGATTACTGGAAAAACAAGATGGTTCCAAAATCAAGAAAGGAGAGAAAGCTGAATTTAAAGTAATTGAATTCAACAAAGAATTCAAGAGAGTAGTAGTTTCTCACACCGGAATCTTCAAAGAAGACGAAAGAAAGAACGTAAGAGACAATGCTTCCAAATCAGTTTCCACTTCCGGAAATGAAGAAAAAGCAACTCTGGGAGACCTGGATGTTCTTGCTGAACTGAAAAAGAAAATGGAAGGTAAATAAACCTGAAGTTTTTCTGAATATTGAACGCCTTGCAAATGCAGGGCGTTTTTTTATGTGATTATGTTATATTATTTGTGGAAAATTTATAAATTCGGCGAAGCTTAATCAATTTATATGAAAAACAGAAAATTACCTCTTGCATTCGCTGCTGCTTTCTTTTTATGGTCTGCTGCAGCCAATGCTCAGGATTACCAACAACTGATTGCACAAAAACTCAGCGCTACCGGGAGTTTTGCGAAAAGTGATCTGCAGGATTTTACCATTAAAAATGAAGACAGATCCGTATCCATGAATGCCGATGTGATTAAATTCCAACAGCTGTATAATGGAATTCCGGTCTATAACGCCGTTGGAACTGCTTTAGTTAAAAATAGCAGCATTCTCCATCTCACGGAAGACTTTACTAAAAGTTACACTCAGGCCAGCAGCAAAAATGCGGCGGCCGATCCTGCTGCTGTATTTTCCGGCGTTGCCGGTAACATGCAGTTGAGCTCAAAAACTACCTATCGTCTGACACCTGTTAACAGCCCTTCCAGAAATGATGCGCATGCCGTGCAGTATCAGCTGATGTACATGCCGACGGATAAAGGAACGCTACAGCTGTGCTATGAATTTATGTTTGAGGAAGCCGGCACCTCCAATTACTGGCAAATCCTTGCCGATGCCTCAACCGGTGAAATACTTCGGCAGGAAAATTTAACCGTATCCTGTTCTTTCCCCGCGGATGCTTTCACACACGATCACAGTCAGCACGCCGGACAAAGTCCTGCCGCAGAAATTTTGCAGAGCAGCGCAATCCTGAAAGCAGCAACACCGGACAATGCACAATACCGGGTTTTGCCATTGCCAGTTGAAAGCCCTTCACACGGTGCGCGGCAGTTGGTGAGTAATCCCTGGCTGGCAGATGCTTCCCCGGACGGTTGGCACCGAGTAAGCGGTGGAACGTATGCCGGTGTGTATACCACCACTCAGGGTAATAATGTTTTTGCTTATGAAGATACCGGCAATAATAATGCACCCGGTCTTTTCGCAGATGGGGGCGCAAACCGCGTTTTTGACTTTCCTTTCGTCGTAAATGCAACCAGCGGTAATCAGAAAGCAGCCATCACCAACCTTTTTTATATCAATAACCGTATTCACGATATTTTCTACCGTGTGGGCTTTACTGAAACAGCGCGCAATTTCCAGGCGTTTAACTTCGGTAAGGGCGGCGCTCAAAACGATTATGTCCAGGCCGAAGCCCAGGACGGCAGTGGCCGCAATAATGCTAACTTTGCCACACCTTCCGATGGCGGAAAGCCACGTATGCAGATGTATCTGTGGGATCCTGCCGTCATCGAACGCGTATTTTATAACACACCGCCTGAAGCTGTCGGCCGCGTCGTACCAAGTGTCGTTTCAACTACTTTCGGACCCACACTTACCGCCACGGGCGTAACAGCCGATGTTAAACTTTCGCCGGTTGAAAATGCCTGTACACCTTTGCCTGCCGGCTCGCTTACCGGTTATATCGGTTTGGTGAAAAGAGGGGAATGTGACTTTACGACCAAAGTGAAAAACACACAGGTAGCCGGAGCGGTGGCTACGATTATTTATAGTTTACCTGATTCCGCGCCTACAGGCGGAATGGCCGGTACGGACAATACGATTACCATTCCTTCTGTACTCATCGAAAATGGAGAGGGAGTGTATATGAAAAATCTGATTGAAAGTGGCAAAAATGTAAACATCACTTTAAAATATGATGCCGATGCGCAGGCGATCCGCGATGCCAGTTTTGATAACGGAATTATCGTGCACGAGTATGGCCACGGGATTTCCAACCGACTGACAGGGAGCGGGTATGGCTGCCTATCGTCCTCTTCTTCTAAAGAACAGATGGGTGAAGGTTGGTCGGATTTCTTCGCACTCATGTTAACCAACCGCCCGGGCGATGATGCCTCTGTTGCACGTGGTATTGGTACGTATTCAACCTCAGAAGCGATCACCGGCAACGGAATTCGACCGGCCAGATATTCGCCGGACCGAGGTATTAATAACTTCACCTACGGCAATACAAACGGAATGCAGTTCACCAATCAATCGGGGCAGCTGGTGCCCGATGTGCATTCCATCGGGTTCGTGTGGGCCACCATGCTCTGGGACCTGCACTGGAAATATGCGGAAAAATATGGATATTCTTCCGACGTAACAGCCAATACGACGAATGGAAGCACGCGCGTGCTGCAGCTGGTAACGGACGGACTCAAGCTGCAATCATGTAACCCCACTTTCATCGACGGACGAAACGCAATCCTGCAGGCAGAAATGGCCACGACCAATGGTGTAGATAAGTGTATGATCTGGGATGTTTTTGCTAAAAGAGGTTTGGGAGTGAATGCTTCCGCCGGTAGTAAGACGAACATCAACGATCAGGTAGAGGACTTTGATGTGCCGGCAGAATGTAAACTGGCCACTTCTGAAACGGGCGCGGACAAAGCAGTATCATTGTACCCTAACCCTGCCAGGGATTATTTCCAGCTTCAAACAGCTAAAACCATCCAGGGCAAAATCAATGTCAGCATCTACGACATGAGTGGTAAGCTGGTTTCCACTCAGCGTGCAGAAGCCCGCGAGAATATCAACGTTCAAAATCTTTCGAACGGTGTCTATATTGTGAAAGCTGATGGCTTAGGCTTTGAATATTCCGGCAAGCTGATGATCAAGAAATAAATGATTTAATTTACACGGAAAAGCCGCTTCTTCACGGAAGCGGTTTTTTCTTGCCTCACAATAAAACATAAAAAAACCTGCTGTCAAAAATAACAGCAGGTTAACTTTTCGTGAGACTGGCTTATTTGTAAGAAGCGTCTTTAATTCTTGCTTTCTTACCACGCAGTTTCTTGAAGTAGTTGATTCTCGCTCTGCGAACTTTACCTCTGCGGTCTACTTCAATTTTTTGCAACGCCGGAAGGTTCATCGGGAATACACGTTCCACACCCACATCACCGCTCATTTTACGAATGGTGAAAGTTTTGGTAGCACCGGTTCCACGAAGCTGGATTACCACACCCTTGAAGAACTGGGTTCTGGTTTTCTGGCCTTCTTTAATTTCTGTGTACACGGTGATGGTGTCACCGGCTTTGAATTCAGGGAATTCTTTTTTTGCGATGTACTTATCCTGTACATACTTCAATAAATCCATTTTTTTAAATAAAAAAAAGTGTTGTCAAGCTAAGCAACGTTCACGTCCTTCGTCAGAGGTTGATTAACAGGCTGCAAAAATAGGCTAAAATTTGCAATCTGACAACAAATTAATAGCTTAATATACGCTGGATCAGGCGGTATTATAAGTTCGGCAGTTCAGGTTATTTATAAAATAATCCCGCGAAACGCTTTACTCAATCACTCAATTGCTCAAATGTTCAATTACTTTATGTTCTCTTTAATTCCTCACGCGACCACTCAATCACTCAATCACTCAATCACTCAATCATTTTCTTCCGGGCGTGTCGCTCGCTTGCTCACTCCGGCTGCGCCTCCGTTCCCGCGCTCCCGCCGGGCTGTCCACTGTATCTTTTGGCGCGCCGCTGCCGCAGCTCGCCAAAAGGATGCCGTTTCCATCCCTCACGCAGCAGAGTGCAGGAGCTTGAGCAGGTGCAGGCAAACCTTCCTTGCGCTCTTAGAGCTCAAAGCGCTAACAGCGGTCCGCCAGATTCACAAAAAATTCGTAATTTCAAGCCACAAAAACCACTCTGAGAAATGATAGATAAAAGAGTTTCCAATGCAACCGAAGCCATCAAAGGCATCACCGACGGCATGACCCTGATTGTCGGCGGGTTCGGTTTGTGCGGTATTCCCGAAAACAGTATTGCCGCTTTGGTCGAAACCAATGTCACCGACCTGACCTGTATTTCAAATAATGCCGGTGTCGATGACTTTGGTCTGGGCCTGCTGTTACAGAAAAAACAAATCAAGAAAATGATCGCTTCCTACGTTGGTGAAAATGCTGAGTTTGAGCGGCAGATGCTTTCCGGTGAGCTGGAGGTAGAACTTACACCGCAAGGAACCCTGGCCGAGAAATGCCGTGCCGCCCAGCACGGAATTCCGGCGTTTTACACACCGGCTGGCTACGGAACCGAAGTCGCGGAAGGAAAAGAAAGCCGCGAGTTCAACGGTAAAATGCATATTCTGGAACACGCTTTTCAGGCAGATTTCTCGATCGTGAAAGCCTGGAAAGGTGATCACGCCGGAAATCTTGTCTTTCGCGGAACTGCGCGCAACTTCAATGCACCCATGGCAGGTGCCGGAAAAATTACCATTGCCGAAGTAGAGGAGTTGGTGGAACCGGGTAAACTGGACCCGAACGAAATTCATATACCGGGCATTATGGTACAGCGTATTTTCCAGGGAGAAAAATTTGAAAAAAGAATAGAGCAGCGCACCGTTCGTCCGCGCCCTGCTGACAATAACCAGTAACCCATTCCGCTGGCTGCGGCAGCAGCCTTTAAAAATATACTTTTAGCTATGCTTACAAAACAACAAATCGCCCAGCGTATTTCGAAGGAAGTAAAAGATGGGTATTACGTTAACCTCGGAATCGGGATTCCAACACTCGTGGCCAATTTCGTTCCTGATGATATTTCAGTAGAATTTCAAAGTGAAAACGGTGTGCTCGGTATGGGCCCTTTTCCTTATGAAGGAGAAGAAGATCCGGATCTGATTAATGCCGGAAAGCAAACCATTACGACTTTACCTGGCGCTTCCTTTTTCGATTCCGCTTTTAGTTTCGGGATGATTAGGAGCCAAAAGGTGGACCTCACTATTCTCGGTGCCATGGAGGTTTCTGAAAACGGTGACATCGCCAACTGGAAAATTCCGGGCAAGATGGTGAAAGGAATGGGCGGTGCCATGGATCTGGTCGCTTCGGCTGAGAATATTATCGTCGCGATGATGCATGTGAATAAAGCCGGAGAAAGTAAAATCCTGAAGCGTTGTACATTGCCGCTAACCGGTGTAGGCTGTGTGAAAAAAGTGGTTACAGAACTGGCCGTGCTGGAGGTGACGCCGAAAGGCTTCCGCTTGCTGGAGCGCGCACCCGGTGTTACGGTGGATGATATTATCAAAGCCACAGAAGCGGAACTTATTATTGAAGGAGATATTCCGGAAATGAAATTTTAAAACAAAGTAAAGTACATGATGTCTTCTTATAAAATAGCGAAAGAACCCTTCATTGTCCCGACCACTGACGGTAAACTTATTCAGGAAATCTGGGGAAATTCCAATGATAACGCTTCCGTTTCCATCGCGCATATGGTGGCACCGCCACAATGGTCGGAACCTTTTCAAACACCGGAATTCGAGGAATATACCTACATCCTCCGTGGCCGGAAGCAGTTTGAAATCGAAGGGGAAACCATTTTACTGGAAGCCGGTGAAAGCATCCGCTTGCAACCGGGCGTTCGCGTGCGCTACAGTAATCCCTACGACGAGGAGTGTGAATATATTTCCGTGTGCCGCCCGGCTTTTTCACCGGAGCTGGTGAACAGGGAAGAAGGGTAAATCAATCTACCATTCCCACGGCCGAAAAACATATTTTCCATCGGAAAAATCTGCAACAATATGCTGCAGACCATTGCTTAAAATAATTTCTTCCGCTTGCAGTACCGAATTGTACCGGGCTGTTTGTTCAAAAACGGTGGGAGTTAATTTAATATGGGGCGCTTTGCATTCCACCAGGATTTTAGGCTGCGTTTTTTCGGTGACCAGCAGGTCGATTCGCTTGGTGGTGCCGTTGAGCTCAATCTTTTTTTCCAGCAAAAGTGCGGAGAGATTTCTCTTTTTTGTAAAATGAAAATAATGCAGCCAGTGCTGCCGTACCCACTCCTCGGGCGTCAGCTGAAGCCAGGTGCGCCGCGCCGTGTCATGAATAAAAAACTTACCTTTGTCTGCCCTGATTTCCCAGTGATAGGTTTCATTAAAATTCAGTTGTGGCAGGTCCATTTGTATGAAAGAATTAAGTTCAGTCCTCAAAAATATTAAAAATAAAGAGCTTCAGCCGTTTTATTTTTTTCATGGCGAAGAACCCTATTTTATCGATGTAGCGGTAAAGGCTTTTGAAAATGAAGTACTGACTGAAGATGAAAAGGCATTTAACCAGACGGTGGTGTACGGCAAGGATACGTCCTACGGCGACATTCTTTCGCTGGCGCGGCAATATCCTATGATGGGCGATCTGCAGGTAATTATTGTGAAGGAAGCGCAGGATCTGAACGGCACATCAGATGATTTTAAAGCCTTAAAACTGTACGCTGAAAATCCGGTTCCTTCCACTTTGCTGGTCATTGCGTATAAACACAAAAAAATCGACGCGCGCAAAGCCACCTTCCTTTCGGTTTTGTCCAAAAAAAATGCGGTGTTCACCAGCACAAAGATGCGCGATTACGAGGTGGCTGCCTGGATTGGCAAAAGAATCACCTCCTTACAGCTTTCTGCGACGCCGGCCATTGCGCCGCTGCTGGCTCAGTATCTCGGTACAGATTTGTCTCGCATTGATAATGAACTGCAAAAATTAAAGCTCATTCTGAAGCCCGGCGAACAGCTGGACGAAAAGGTGGTGGAAACGCATATTGGCATTAGCAAGGATTTTAATGTTTTTGAACTTATTAATGCCTTAAGTACCAGGAATGCGGCCGCTGCTTTTAAAATTGCGCATTATATCGGAAAGTCCCCGAAGAATAATCCCTTCGTGATGATGATGACCAATATCTATAATTTCTTTTCGAACCTGATTATTTTCCATACGATGCCTGGCAGCTCAAAGGATGAATTGGCAGCAGCAATGAGCGTGAACCCTTATTTTGTAAAAGATTATGCTGCCGCCGCCCGGTTATTTAACCTTAAGCATTGTACCCGCGTAATCTCTGTTTTAAGAGAAATGGATTTAAAGTCCAAAGGTTTAGGTGCAGTCAATATGACTGAACCGGAACTACTGAAAGAACTGGTATATAAGATTATAAATGTTCATCAGTATAAAGTAAAAACCTGATTTAATTTAATTTTATAAAAGTACTAACTGCTGGAAGTTCTACTGCGACAGCATCAGTAGTATTGACAAAATTAATGGCTTTCATAGCCTTAAAGCCAAAATAAATCCCGATTTTTGACAACTTAATTGCAATAACAGAATAAACGTAATGGAAGAAAATATTTTAGACTGTGTGATTGTGGGTTCAGGACCCTCTGGTTTTACTGCTGCGATCTATGCGGCGCGTGCAGACCTGAAACCGGAACTGTACACAGGGCTGGAGCCGGGCGGACAATTGACTACGACCACCGAAGTAGATAACTTTCCGGGGTACGCCGAGGGAGTGACCGGTCCGCAAATGATGATGGATATGCAGAAGCAGGCCGAGCGTTTTGATACGAAGATTCATTATGAACTCATCACCAAAGCTGAATTTGCAACGGAGCCGGGCGGCATTCACAAACTGTGGGCCGGCGAAAAAGAAATTCAGGCGCGTACTGTCATTATTTCCACGGGTGCAACTGCGAAATATCTGGGCCTTGAAGATGAGAAAAAATATATGGGCGGCGGGGTTTCTGCCTGTGCAACCTGCGACGGATTTTTCTATAAAGGGAAAGATGTAATCGTAGTGGGCGGTGGCGATACGGCTGCCGAAGAAGCCACTTATCTTGCAAAACTTTGCCGCAAAGTAACCATGCTGGTGCGCAAAGATCATTTCCGCGCCTCGAAAGCAATGATTCACCGTGTGAACAGCACACCGAATATTGAAGTAAAATATCACCATGAGCTAATCGGCATCGAGGGAGAAAATTTCCTGGTGGAAAGAGGCGTAGTTATTAATAACCAGACGCAAGAAGTTTCCAAAATCGAGGTGGAAGGAATTTTCATTGCAATTGGACACAAGCCAAATACGGAAGTGTTTGCCGGCCAGATTAACCTGGATGAAAACGGCTACATCAATACCTTGCCGGACAGCAGCAAGACCAACCTGCCGGGTGTTTTTGCAGCAGGGGATGTTCAGGACAGCCATTACCGACAGGCGATCACCGCTGCAGGCAGTGGTTGCATGGCAGCGATGGATGCTGAGAAATACCTGGGCGAATTACAGGGATAAAACTTATTTTATATACGATAAACTCCTGTTTTGCAGGAGTTTTTTTTATTTTTAAGAAATGAAAACAGCATTTTTAATATTTATTGGCGGCGGGATTGGCAGTGTGTTTCGGTATTATATTTCGTCGCTCACGCACAAATTGTTGCCGGTGGGTAATTTTCCGCTAGGTACTTTTGTTGTCAACATCGTAGGTTGTTTTCTGATTGGTGCACTGACTGCTTTTTATCTGCGTACCGACAATTCATTAAAGTTTCTTTTCATCACCGGCTTTTGCGGAGGGTTTACGACCTTTTCAACATTCTCCGCCGAAAATGTGACTTTATATCAGGAAGGAAATTATATCACCTTATTACTATATATAATGTTAAGCATTCTGGCAGGAATTGCAGCGGTGGGCGCAGGTTTGTATTGTGTGCGTGCATAATTTTAGCTTTGAGAATGAACAGCTTAGTATAAATCGGCGAAATTCATTTGCAACGTAGAAAAAACCTTTCTATATTTGCACCACTGAAAACAGGAAATTGTTTTTAGGAGAGATGGCAGAGTGGTCGATTGCGGTAGTCTTGAAAACTATTGACTGTAACAGGTCCGGGGGTTCGAATCCCTCTCTCTCCGCTGGTAAAGCCACAACAAAATGTTGTGGCTTTTTTTGTGATTCGTAATCATTGACAGATTGGATCCACGTGAATTTGAAAAGTCCTGAAAATTATAAGCCACAAGTAAATGTTGTGTTTTTCTAGTGATTCGTAATCATTGGCAGATTGGATCCACGTGAATTTGAAAAGTCTTGAAAACTATTGATCCCGACACTGTGTCGGGAGTCTGGGGGACAAATCCCTCTGTCTCTGCTGGTAAAGTCAAAGCAAAATGCTAATTTACAATCCTATTCCAGTATTTTTAACGGCTTTTCCAATTGGAATTGAAAATAGTATTTAAATTAAATTTGCAGTTCTGCAATCTTGCTGTGCAATGAAAGGCGGCGCACGCTCCGTAATTTCATTTTTCTCTTCTGATACCAATTCTGTTATTTTTATTAATTTTTTTATAAAAATAATATTCTGACGCATATTTGTTTTATTGCTGTTTGCACTTAATAATATTTGGTGGTGAATTGTAAATATGTAGAAATAAAATTTACTGCTTATCAAATTGTAAAAAGAGCGGGTTGTCAGAAGACCCGTATCATCTGGCATGATTTATTTTTTTCCTTTATGTTTGTGCTATTAACACAAATCGAATGAATTATAATGATCAATCTTTCTTCTCTGATTCCTGACAGATGGGCCGTTGTGCCTATACTGCTTTTTGGCACTACGGTTGTCGCTCAAAGTTTCAGTGCCATGGCCTCAGGCCGGCCTTCTACAGTTTACGGTGATTTTAATGGGTTCTGGCAATCAAACAGCAATAAGGCACCAAATGTTGTTGCTAACAACACGAATAATCTGCTGGGCTTTACTATCGGTGCCAAAGCTTTTTCCACCGGTGTGGACGATGCAAAACTTACCGCGAACGGTATTTCTTTTATAAGTGAAAAATACGTTGCGTTCCCGGTAAATATTCAAAAACCGCCGGTAAATGCTGCAAGTTTGTTCGTTGGTATTCCTCATTACTTAAACGGTGTGAAACAGGAAGCGGCAACGCTAAGTTGTGATCAATCTCTGTCTTCCTTTCTACGGGATGGCAAGCAGGGGCTCGACTTAGGTACAGCTGTTTTCAATATTCCGGTACAGGAATTATCTTTTTATGTGAACGTGCTGGCTGACATCAATCCTTCATGTATTAATGATGACATTCCTGATATTATTGTTACACAAATGGGTCAACCTGCCGGTTCCTTTGATGTTTTTAAGTTCACGGATATAAATGGGAATACGATCGGCGTGGAACAGCAGGTGAAATTCTCTGATGTGGACCCGGTCGGCCGCGCGCAATGGACTTTTTATAAAGCGGCGGAATGTCCTTATCAGCTCGAGACTGGTGGTTCTTTTTTCGGAACAAACCGCGATACAAGAATTCTGACATTTAAATTAAGTGATTTCGGCATCACCCAAAGTAACTTCCAGAATGCGGTTCGCTTTGTGCAGGTGCTTTCGGGCGCCAGCGATGTTGCTTTTTCAGCGTACAGCGCAAATTCTCTTTCCCTTTATTGTCTGGAAGATGCCAACAAAACGGGAATCGCAAAGGATACCAAAGTGGGAATTACAGCCTTAAACCGTGCCGGCAGTACTGCTGACAATTGGCCAATGGTGCGTAAAGGCGGACATCTGGCTTTGGAATCCAAAGACAAGCCATTTGTTATAACACGTCTTTCCACCGCGGAATTAACTAATATTGCCGCTCCTGTTACCGGAATGATGGTATATGATACCACTGTAAACTGCCTCAAAATTTACATCGATTCCACAAATGGCTGGAAATGCTTTAACCGTAAAACCTGTCCGTAATGAAAAGAATAACGTTATTATCTGCCGTGATTTTTTCTGTATACAGTTCCGCGCAAGCGATCATCGGTGATGGTGTGGGAACGGCCACCAATAAAACTTCTGTACTGCTCGAATTTGCGGCCACCGGTGATGCCGGCATTATTTTGCCGTATGTTACTGATAAATCTAAAGTGAATATGCCGGGCAGTATCATCCTGGATGCTACGGTGCCATCTCAGGCTAAAGTTAAGTTTTACACCGGTTCCGCCTGGACAGATCTTTCAGTGCAGACTGCAAATGTTACAAATGCCTTACTACCACAGCAATCTGCACAGGAGAAGGAATCGGCTAAAACAGTTATTGGAAATACATCCAGTACCGCACACGGTATTTTAGTACTTGAATCCAAAAATAAAGCAATGGTCCTGCCTGTAACCAATGATTATAAAAAGATTATCAATCCGGCGCCCGGTACCATGACACTTATAAACAACGGTGGGATTTTGTCGCTCGCTGTGTATGATGGCGCCAACTGGAATTTCTGGAGCTATTGATTTTTATTTTAATCATTTTTAGCAAGTATTTCCTTAAAATAATATCCGGCTCGTTGTATTTTGAGACCGGATTTTTCTATCATAGTAGGCGAACTGGCACTTAACGGAGTATAGAGGTCATTATTTAGTCTCGCAGATGTATTTATATTTTGTTACCTTGTCTGCAATTCATTTAACCTATAATTATATTTAGTATGATTTTAAAACTTTACCTTTTTGTTTGTTCTGTATTCGCGGGCTTATTTGTTTTTGGACAGCAGCGTCCATTTGTTACTGAATGGGTTGCTGACTCCGTCAATGAGATTGAAATCCGGACGCGCGGCACAGCTTCCTTCATCTATACTCATAAATATAATCATTCGGTACAAGGAACCGGTTCCATTAATCAGGAAAAACAAGTAATCACGGTGCCGGAGCCCGGACCCTATATTTTTGAGTTTTCAGATACCGAGAATTTCACACTGTATGCCGGAGGTTTCGAGGATATTTACGGGGATAATCAGGCATTATCAGCAGTTCGGCAGTGGGGTGATGTGGACTGGAACACCGACATGTCTTTTGCTTTCCGGCAGTCACAGGCAGAATTTACTGCGGAAGATGTGCCGGATTTTTCTCAAGTTTCTAATTTTTATGGTATGTTCTATGAAAGTGCTGTCACTGATATTCCTCATATCAATCAATGGAACACCAGTGCTGCACAAACGATGTCCGGAATGTTCATGAATGCGGCGTCATTTAACGGCGACTTATCAGCGTGGAATACTTCATCTGTTACCGATATGAACTCCATGTTCCTGGGAGCCCAGAATTTTAATAGTGATATCTCTGGCTGGAATACGGGTGCGGTAACGGATATGGGAGGAATGTTTGCTTTTACCGGAGCGTTTAATCAGAATCTATCTGCGTGGAATACCATTAATGTAACGGATATTTCCGGAATGTTTTTTCAGGCTGTCGCATTCAATGGAGATGTTTCGGGCTGGAATACGTCCAATGTACAAAGAATGACAACTGTTTTCCGCGCTGCCACTTCTTTTGATCAGGATGTTTCTTCGTGGGATGTTTCCAATGTTACCGCAATGACCAATATGTTTAGCCAAAGTGGTTACTCTTGTGTAAATTTTGCTAAGGCACTGCAAGCGTGGTCACAGCAGGATGTAAAGTCCGGGGTGGCGCTGGGAGCAATAGGTGTTAAGTATGGTTCCGTGGCGGCACCATACAGATCTTCACTTGTGCAAAATAAGGGATGGGTTATTACCGGCGATGTCTTTACTGAAGGTTGTGATGCAGTTCTTTCCACCTCGCCGGAAAATGCGGATAATGATGATATTACCGTGATTTCTCCTGTTCTTGATGAGTTTCGCATTATCAGTAAAAATCCGGTGAAATATGTTACAGTTTACGATAATCTCGGACGTACTGTTATTTCCTTTAACGGTCCTCGCGGGAACGCGGCAGCTTTGCAAAGGGGTGTATATCTCTTGCAAATCAATACAAGCAAAGGGCACAAATCGCATAGAGTGCTAAAAAAATAAATTTTTAATCTCAATATAAGCCGTCTCTGTTAACTTGGAGGCGGTTTTTTTTTGCCCTAACACCATGAATATTTATTTTATACCTTTATATAAGGACCGTAAATTATTAAAAATATAGACAAATCACTTTATGGATGTTAATAAATTGTTAAATGCAGCGCGATTCAGAACTTAATATTGTGCTCGGCATATCGTTTGTTGCATTATTTCCCAGTTACTTGTTCTTACGCTAGCAAAGAGAATCAGTACATAATCAAATACCAACCAACAACAATTTATTACTATGAACCACAACAGATCGAACGACTCTCGTTCAGGAAATTCAAGATCTCAATCGCATCACAATGACTACGACAGAAGCGGAAGTCATCACAATGAATATAGCAACGAGTACGGCAATCAGAGTCGCGGCTATAATGATAGCTATGATAACGATTATGATAATTACGGTTCCCGTGGAGAGTACGGTTCGCAAAGCGGACAGGGATCTTACGGGAATTCTCCTTCACAGATGAATCGTGATTACCATACCGGAGGCTCCTCTAACAGCGGCGCTGGCAATTATGACGATAACTACGATAACTACGATAATTACGGAAACCGCGGTCGCGGAAGCTTTGGCAGCGGTTCCATGCATGGTGGCTCCAGCAACCAAAACAGCTACGGTTCCGAAAACTACGGAAGCCATGATAATCACTACGGTGATCACTCCGGCAGTTCCCGAATGGGCAGATCAGCCAGCCGTTCCGGTTATTTTTCCGGCAGAGGTTCCGGTGACTTGAGAAATCAGGGCGGCCGGTATAATGATGAAAGTAATTACGGCAGTCAGGAGCATTCCGGACAGTACGGAGGTTCTGACGAGTACAACAGAAGAGGCAATTACGGAAGCTCCGACAATTATGGCAGCTCCCGCGGATATGGAAATTCTGATAACTACGGAAACAGTGGCCGTTACGGGAACTCCGGCAGCCATGAAAATTCCGGCCGACATGGAAGTTCTGGAAATTACGGATCAGAGTATGATTCCGATAACTACGGTTCCATGAATTCAGGAGGCCGCTCTTCCGGCAGAGGAGGGTACGGCGGACATTCCGACTCGTATTCATCTGGTCGCGGAAGTTCCAATGATGATTATTCGTCCGGTAACGATCGCTATTCCTCCGGTCGTTCATCTCAGGGAAATTATGGTACGCATGATAGCAGCTATGGCTCAGAAGCATATGGTTCCCAAAGAAGCAACAATGACCGTACCCACGGCTCCGGCCAGGGATATGGTGGCTCCATGGGCGATCACAGCAGCTCATCACGTATGGGGAATTCATCTTCGCACAACAGTGGAAGGTCATCCCGGACAGGTTTCGGTGGCAGAAGCAGAAATGATTAATTCCTATTAACCAATACAATAAAAGGAGGCGAAAGTCTCCTTTTTAGTCTAATTTTTAAATCATAAAATCATGCAGGAAACCACAAAAGATAAAGCCGGAAATACAGCTGCCGAGGACAGCTCAAAAACAGGCGCAAAGAACGCCAAACAAGACAGCAAATCCGGTAATTCCAGTAAGCCCCAACAGGAGAACAACGCTCAGGAGAGCACGAATACAGATTCACAGAGAAATGACCAAAGCCGTTCTACAAAACCGCTGAAGAAATTCTTCATCGATGCGTTGAAAGATATGTATTACGCTGAAAATGCGATTTCCGAAGCGCTGCCCAAAATGCGGGAAGCAGCCACCACCGAAGAATTGCAGGACGCTTTCGAAGAACATGAATGGGTTACCAAGAAGCAAATTTCCAGATTGGAGAAAGTATTTAAATGCATTGGTGAACAGGCGGAGAAAAAAGAGTGCAAGGCGATTAAAGGCCTCCTTGAAGAAGGTCAGGAAATTATGAAATCAACACCGGAAGGCTCCATGACCCGGGACGCAGCACTCATTATCGCAGCTCAGAAGGTCGAACATTATGAAATTGCTACGTACGGCAGCCTGGTGCAGCTGGCCCTGACATTGGACGAGCAAAAAGCGGCCAGACTTCTGGAAGACAGTCTGCACGAAGAGGAAGATACCGACCATCACTTAACTGATATTGCGGAATCTTACATCAATTTCGAGGCAGAAGAAGAAGAAATTAAATAATTGTCTTTTTCTCACATGAAATTTAATCTTATATCAAAGACTGCTGTTTAAAGGCAGTCTTTTATTATGAATTACAGAAACTTTATTAGTCAATCAAATTCGAAATATCCGTAAATATTTAACATTAAATCCCAATGGTGCGAAATTATTATCGGTTTTACGGCATTATGCAATACGTGGTACACTGTTTGATACAGCATTTGAAGTTGCAAACAGCCTGTGCACCGTTCTTCGCAGGCATCTGCAACGTTCCATATACTGTTACTTTCGATTAAGAAACGATTAAAATTAATCAGGATTTTTAATATATAGATCCCGATAACATACACATGGAAAAAAGTCACATTATCAAAAAAAAATAAATATGAAAACATCAACATTAAAAAAGCAGGACAATCATGAGTATGACATGATTGTGTTTTGCCATCTCCGCTGGGACTTTGTTTACCAACGGCCGCAGCATCTGATCAGCCGCATGTCCGAGGAATATCGCGTGCTCGTCGTGGAAGAACCTGTGGGAGCCGGTGAGAACGGTAAAGGAAATTTTGAGGTTAAGGAAATCAATCCGCAGCTGCATATTCTTCGTCCGCAGATCAATCATTTGGATGAACTCGGCCCTTACCTTAAAAAACATTTAAAAACCAGAAGTTATTTCATGGGCTGGTTCTATTCCGCTGCCTTTGTGACGGTTCTGGATTCGCTTGATTTCGAAACAGTAGTGTATGACTGCATGGATGAACTTTCCTTATTCAAAGGCGCTTCGCCAACTTTGATCGCGCAGGAGGAAAGACTGCTTTCCGCCGCTGATGTCGTGTACACAGGCGGCAAATCTTTATATGAATCTAAAAAACAAAAACATCATAATGTGTTTTGTTTTCCAAGTTCAGTAGATGTGAAACACTTTGCAAACCCGAAAACAACCGCCCGACCTGCCGACATTGCGGATCTACCGGGAAAAATTGTTGGATACTATGGTGTTATCGATGAAAGAATCGATCTGGACTTACTTGCAGAAACGGCGAAACTTGCGCCCGATACTTCCTTTGTCATGATTGGTCCCATCTGTAAGATTGAAGAAGCCGATCTGCCGCGTGCAGAAAATATTCATTATTTGGGAATGAAATCCTACGAAGAACTGCCGGTGTACCTTCAGCACTTTGACATCGCCATGATGCCTTTCGCCCTGAACGATGCAACAAAATATATAAGCCCGACCAAGACTTTGGAATACATGTCGGCTGGAAAACCAATTATTTCTACTAAAATTAAAGATGTGGTACGGGATTACAGTTCTTGCATTTCCCTGGTTGATAATGCAGAAGCTTTTGCTGCGGCCGTGCAGGCACCACAACAAAACTTTGAAAAGCAGTACGAAGATATTTTAGAAAAAACTTCCTGGGATACCACTGCTGAAAAAATGCGTTTAATTATTAAAAAAATGATTGCATGAAGAAAGCAGATATCCTGATTATTGGTGCCGGTATTTCCGGTGCGACACTGGCGGAGCGATATGCTTCTATCGGTAAAAAAGTAGTAATCCTGGAAAAGCGTGACCACATTGCGGGCAACTGCTATGATTTTTATGATGAAAATGGGATTCTTACCTCGAAATACGGCGCACACCTGTTCCATACCAATGATAAAGAAGTGTGGGAATACGTAAACCGTTTTGGTGAATGGTATCCTTGGGAACACCGTGTTATTGCGCGTGTTGATGATAAAACAGTTCCGATTCCGGTAAATATTACCACCGTAAATACACTCTTTGATGAAAATATTCAGAACGAAGAGGAAATGCAGCAGTGGCTCGAGGAAAACCGTATTCCTTTCGATCCGGCGACCAATGGCGAGGAAGCCGTTCTCAACAGAGTAGGACCGGTGCTGTATGAGAAGATGTTTAAGCATTATACCAAAAAACAATGGGACAAATACCCGGCGGAACTGCATGCTTCTGTATTGGAAAGGATTCCCGTGCGACAGAATTATGACGACCGTTATTTCTCGGATGAATTCCAGGCGCTGCCAAAAGGCGGGTACACCAAAATCTTTGAAAAGATGCTGGATCATCCTAATATTACAGTGATGCTGAACACTGATTATTTCGATGTTAAAGATCAGTTCGAAGGGTACGAAAAACTTTTCTACACCGGGCCGATCGACCGCTTTTTTGAGTTTGAACAAAAACTGAATGAGAAACTGGAATACCGCTCAATTAATTTTGTGACCGAGCCGGTAGATCAGGAATACTATCAGGAAAATTCAGTAGTAAATTATCCGGGCAATGAAGTTGATTTCACCAGAATTGTGGAGTATAAACATTTCGGAAATCAAAAGTCGGACAAAACCAGCATCGTGAAGGAGTTTACCGTGGATCACGGCGATCCGTATTATCCGGTTCCGAACGAGAAGAATCAGAAAATTTACGAACAGTACAAAGCGGAAGCGGATAAACTGGAAGACGTGTATTTTGTGGGCCGTTTGGCAAACTACAAATATTTTAATATGGACCAGGCATTTGCGAATGCGCTGCAATTATTTAAAGAACTGGAAGTTGCAAAATTACAACCATCATGAGAACACAACCTTTCTTCCGGAGTTATTTCATGGGAGGATTTGAATGTGCAGACCAAATCAACCGGCACGGGAACCGCGTTAATCTTTTAAAGGAAACGCAGCATGATACCCGTCCAGAAGAGGACTACCGCCTGATGGCGGATCTTGGGATTTTCACCGTTCGCGAAGGCATCTGCTGGAGCGCGGTGGAAACCGCTCCCGGCGTTTTTGATTTTTCAGAAGTTTTAAACAGAATGCGCGCTGCTGAGAAAACAGGCATGCAAGTGATCTGGGACCTGATTCATTTCGGATATCCGGACGGCTTGTTTCCGACGCATCCGCATTTTGAAAATAGATTTATGCAGCTTTGCCGAGCCTTTGCTGAATTTTATAAAGAACACAGCCGTCAGCCATTGTACGTGGTGCCGTGTAATGAAATCAGTTTTCTCTCCTGGCTTTCAGGTGACGATCGCGGAACGGTGCCTTTTGCACATCGTAACGGCTGGGACATTAAATATCATTTATGCAAAGCGGTGATCCGCGGCATTGAAGTATTAAAAGAAACAGATCCGGAGTGTACCATTGTGATGGTCGAACCGCTGATTCACATTCATCCAACGGAAACCTGCCTGCCCGATGATCTTCTGCGCAGAAATCAGTATCAGTTTGAAGCTATGGATATCATCGGCGGACGCATGTGCCCGGAATTAGGAGGAAAGGAAGCGTATCTGGAAGTTCTGGGTTTTAATTATTACTGGAACTGCCAGTGGCGTGGCGAGGCTGAAAGCTTATGCTGGCCCGATGTGGAAAATTGCCGTGCACCTTTTCACGAAATTTTGTACCAAGCCTACCAACGGTATGAGAAACCGGTCTTTCTTTCGGAAACCGGACATTTCGGAGAAGGGCGTGTGCAATGGCTCGAAGAAATTACCGAGCAATGCCTGATTGCGCAGGATCGCGGTGTAGACTTCCACGGTATTTGCATCTATCCGGTGACTGACCGGCCAGATTGGGATGATCTGAGTGTGTACAGCCGTTGTGGACTGTATGACCTTGATGAAAATAAAAACAGAATTCCCGAAATTTCTTATTTGGAATCACTGCGGCAACAGCAGTTAAAAGTAGAAGAAACGCCCGTCATTTGACGGAAACACCACACTAAAAAAAATATAAATTATGGAAAACTGTAACAAAAAAAAGATAGGCATTACCTTTAGCTGTTTTGATTTGCTGCATGCCGGACACATCCGGATGCTGGCAGAAGCAAAAGCACAATGCGATTACCTGATTGTTGGCCTGCAAACAGATCCGACCATTGACCGGCCTGAAAAAAATAAACCGACCCAAACGGTGGTAGAACGCTATGTTCAGCTAGAAGCCTGCAAGTATGTGGATGAAATTGTACCTTATACTACGGAGCAGGATCTGGAAGACATTTTAAAATTATATCAGATTGATGTGCGCATCATTGGCGATGAATACAAAGATGATAATTTCACCGGCCGCGAATTCTGTGAGGAAAAAAATATTGCCCTGCATTATAACGAGCGCAACCATCGCTTCTCCAGTTCCGGACTACGGCGCACCGTGTACGAGATGGAACACGAAAAACTGAAAAATGCTGCAGAAGAAAAAGGCATGATGCGAAAGCTCGCTAAAAATTAAATAACATGTCTTGCCATTGGGCAGGACATTTTTTTTGATTTAAATATTGATAAACCTGATTCTGATATAAAAAAGTTTCTTCGCGAAAACAGTTTGTCGTTAGCATTTCTGGGGCTATTCCTCATTACCATTTTCGGACAGATTTATTTCGGCCTGCAGGAGTATAATAAGGATCTAGACGAGTGGGGTGGGCAGGCAGTAACCTGGAAAGAATATCTTTCTTCAGGTCACTTCTATGAAGCTACTTTTGAAAACTGGGAAAGCGAATTCCTGCAGATGGCTTTATTGGTCTGGCTGACTATTTTCCTGCGGCAAAAAGGCTCCTCTGAATCCAAGAAAATTGATGAAGACAATGATGTGGACCGTGAACCTTCGCCGGGGAAAAGTGATGCACCCTGGGCCGTGCGGCGCGGCGGGATGTGGCTGAAGATGTATAACCATTCACTGACTATAACTTTATTTATACTGTTTATCCTTTCCTTTATACTGCATGTTTATGGAAGCTTAAAAGATTCAAATACTGAAAATCAATTACGCAGGCAGCCACTGGAAACGTGGCAGGAATATCTGACAGACTCCCGGCTCTGGTTTGAATCTTTGCAGAACTGGCAGAGTGAATTTCTGTCGGTATTTGCAATTATAGTGTTATCCATATTCCTCAGGCAAAAAGGTTCTTCGCAGTCCAAGCCGGTAGATGCGCCGGATTCCCAAACCGGCGATTAATAAAATGGCACGATAAACGCTTATAGCTTATCTTTAAAAATAATAAATGAACGAGGAAATACTGGGCCTGATTGCCGGTGCGCTGACGTCGGTGGCCATGCTGCCGCAGCTGATTAAAGTCTTAAAAGAAAAAGATGTGCAGGATATTTCATTACTGATGATCCTGGTACTGATTACCGGATTGTCATTATGGGTCTGGTATGGTTTCCTGCAGGATGAATTGCCCATTATCTTATCAAATGCCTTTGCAGTGCTCGTCAATCTTGCACTCTTAGTCTCTTATTTCAGATTTAAAGAAAAATAACCGGCTGCAGTTCCGGTTATTTTGTTTTTATACATCTACTTTAAGGCTGGCCGGCCGGTCGGAAACTTCAAATATTTCGCCAAATGGAATAACTGTAATCTGCCCAAATTGCTCCAGCAGTTTTTTATAAGCTTCTGCGACCGGTCGCGGATTTCGGTTCATGTCAAATAAACCGCATTCATTAACATTCCCTCTTTTTTCCGCCAGGTTAATATCCCAGTCCACTTGGTCGATAAGGCTGTACCAGGTGAAACCCAGCACGGGCACACCGTCCTTGCGCATCTGCAAAATATTCAGCCACTGCTTCCAGAGCCAGGTGGGCGCCTCATTTGCGTCAAAAGTGTTAGTTTCCGTGTGCATTACCGGTTTGCAGTAGCGATCATAATATTCTTTGGTAATAAGATACCAGCCCAGCACATCCGAAGCGTTGAAAGTGGTTCCATCATGCAGCCGGATGCGCTCATTTCTGCCGTAATAGTCGTTTCCGGTAATCTGGTACCCGGGTGGTTCACCCGCCATAAACCAGTTAAATTCTTCGCGGGTCATGCCGTTATCCATGAGGTACATGTAGACCTCTGCATCCGGTTGATTGGCATATAGCAAATCCAGTGAGAGGAACCGCAGTTTATTCTGCAAGGTGATTGTCGGGTCTTTATCTACATACGCTTCGTGAATGTATTCAGCACTTTCGCTCTGTACAATCACGCAATCAGGGCGGTGCCGCGCAATCTGCTGTGTTGCCAAGATGCTGGCCGCCACAATATTTTTCATGGCAGTTACAAAAGCGCGGTCACTTTTCAGCTGTTCATTCCAGAGTCCGTCTTTTGCACTGTTTTTAGCCGTCACATATATTTCATTAACCGGCGTATAAAATTTCACCCAGGGATAACGTCGCGCAACTGTGGAGGCATATCTTGCAAAATGTAACGGCAGTTCCGGATTCTGGTAATTTTCAATCCAGTCCGGCACGCCGAAATGCATCAGGTCGAGGATAGGCGTAATTTTCAGACGCTTGATTTCATTCATCGCTTCATCGGCAAAACTCCAGTCGTAGCGGTCGGGATGACGATGAATTTTGTAGTATGGTAAACCGTAGCGCAGCACGTTTAAGCCTAAATCCTTAACCAATTGCAGGTCCGTTTTCCAGTGTTCATAATGACCGCATTCCTCCAGTAAATCACGTCGTATTTTTCCGTTGTTAATGGTGGGATAAGAACACTCAATGCCGGTGGCAAACATAAAATTGCTCTGATTGGCTTTTGGGAGTCCGCTGCCGTCATTGCCATTACCGCCGCCGTACTGATCACCGTCGAGCACGGCATCCTTACCATACTTGTCATAGATTAATTTAAGAAAACTATCTTTTTTCATGCTGTGTTTCTTTTAAAAATTGATCGGCAATACGAAGGGCGAGTGCCATAATAGTCAGTGCGGGATTAGCACTCAATGAACCGGGAAATATGGAATTATCACTGATGTATAAATTATCAATATCGAAAGATTTTCCGTAAGGATTCACAACGCCGTCTTTTTTGCTATGACTCATTCGGCACGTTCCGATAATATGTGCGTTTCGCTCTACCTTAAAAATGTTCTTCACGCCTGCCGCCTCGAAAATCTGATACATCATTTCAATGCCGTGCCGGCTCATCCGTTTTTCATTTTCGCTGTTACTGAAATAAATACGGGGCTTGGGCAACCCGAGTATATCTTTTTCCTCTGATAGTTCTACCCGGTTTTTTTCATTCGGCAGGCATTCCCCGTGGATGTTGATGCCAACTGCATAATTGTACCGCATCATTTTCTGTTTTAATGCTTTTCCCCAAATTCCGGTTGCGCGAACGAGCTGGGAAACATAATTAACCGGCATAATCCCAATGGGTTGCAGAATATATCCACCGGCAAAACCCCGGTCTTTTGAAGAGTTCATGTCTTCGCAAATCAGGGTAGCCGGCACCCCTTTGTATGGGTGCGTCAGCTGGTCTGTCTCTCCCCATAACTGGGTGCCCACATGTGCCATCAGGTTTTTACCGACGTGTCCGCTGCTGTTTGTCAATCCGTTCATCAACAGCAATCTCGGCGTTTCGACCGCACCGGCACATAAAAATACATTTTTGCATTTTTGGGTAAATTCCTGATCATTTTGTTTATAAATAACTGCTTCAATTTTTCCCTCTTCATTGATTAAAAGTTTTAAGGCAAAAGCTTCTGTACGAATTTCTGCACCTGCGTTAACTGCTGCCGGAATAAAGGTAACATCAGTACTACCTTTCGCACCTACACTACAGCCTGCCTGGCAAAAACCTCTGTTAATACACGCTTTTCTGACTGTGGCCGGGCTTTGCTCAAAAGGTTCTGATAGAATGGCATTCGGTGCGTATGCAGTCTGAAGTCCCAATTGCCTGCAACCTTTTTTCATAATCTGCGCGGCGGCATTTAGTTTTAGCGACGGCAGCGGATAGCTGCTTTTTCGCTCCGGTCCCCACGGATATATTTCCGGCCCCGATACACCAATGTAGTTTTCTACTTCCTCATAATACGGTTCCAGCTCCTCGAACGTAAGCGGCCAGTCCCGCCCTTTGCCTGAAACTGTTTTCAACCGGAAATTATCAGGCAGCGGCCTAGGCGTGTAACCGGTAAAATGCAGCGTAGAGCCACCCACGCCAATGCCGGAATTATTCTTTCCAAAACTGAGTGGATCATCGCCGGCACTTAACCTTTCATAATTCCAGTATAATTTGTCCTGTGCTGCTTCATCCGTGGCAAAATCTTTTTCGGGTACCCAGTGCTTCCCCGCTTCCAGTGCTACGACTGAAAGTCCTGCCTGCGCAAGCCTGGCCATAATGGGCGCACCGCCGGCGCCTGTCCCGATAATGACAGCATCCACGATTTCGTTATGGTCATAACTTTTCATGGTTGAATTTCTTTAAGGCTAACAATCGCTGTTTCAGCAGGCTCTACCGTTCCTATCGCAGGAGTTTCCCAGCCAAAATGGTCGGCCATGCCGGCGTATCCGATCTCTGCTTGAATTTTGGGAAAGCTGTAGTAGGTTTCAGCAGTTTCGGCGAGCAATTCTTCGAAAAAAAGCGTAGGCGACAGGTCTTTCCAGATTTCTCCGGGCGCCGTCCCATTTTGTATTTCAGTTAAAACTTTTGTTTGTGAAGCAGTATTCAAATTAAGAAACTCTGAGTCATATAATAACCGCCCCGATTCATTAATGCCTGCCAGTCCCAGGCGGTACATCTCGCCATCAGGTGGCATTTCATCATAGCGCCAGCCATCTGTTTTTCTTTGTGCGAGCCTTTCATCAATGTGTCCTGCCATTTTATTATTGTAGAGGTCTGTTTCTTCACCCATTAATAACTGGCAAACAGTCCCCAGCAAC
This sequence comes from Kaistella sp., assembly GCA_032057205.1. Lineage (GTDB taxonomy): Bacteria > Bacteroidota > Bacteroidia > Flavobacteriales > Weeksellaceae > Kaistella. The sequence goes on along the minus strand of DAMCFT010000006.1, from coordinate 44,628 downwards.
GTAAATTCAGCTGCGGTGAAATACATTGGCTTTTCAAAATTTTGGTGAAGGCGTTCGGTGAGAACTTGTGAAGTTTTGGGCGTAAGATAGTCGCTCTGCAGGAATTCCTGCAAAGTACGAGATTGTGGAACTGATTTTTTCATTATTCGTCGCTCGAGAGTTTGCCGCCGGTCACATCGACCAGGCTGCCGGTCATAAAACTGCTGTCCTGCGAGGCAAGCAAAACGTACACAGGAGCCAATTCTTCCGGTTGTCCCGGTCTGGCCAGTGCTACCTCATGGCCAAAGTTTTCAACCTCCTCGATAGGCATAGTGCCGGGAATATTCGGCGTCCAGACAGGTCCCGGAATGACGCAGTTCACCCGAATGTTTTTTTCGCCCAGCTGCAGCGCCATGGATTTGGTAAAAGAATGAATGGCACCTTTAGAAGAAGAATAATCCACCAAAATCGGGATGCCGGTTTTACCTACGATGCTGCCGGTATTGATAATGGCATCGCCTGCTTTCAAATGTTTCAGGGCAGCCTGGGTCATAAAGAAATACCCAAAAATATTGGTTTCAAAGGTGCGGCGCAGGTCTTCTTCTGTAATATCTTCAATGCTTTTTTGAGTCTTCTGGAAGGCTGCATTGTTCACCAGAATATTGAGCTTCCCATAAGTATCCACTGTTTTTTGAACAGCATCAAAGCAAGCTTGACGTTCACGGACATCAGCCTTAATCAGCAAGCACTTTTGTCCTGCTTTCTCCACCATTTCTTTGGTAGTTTCCGCATCGGAATCATTTACGTTATAAACAACAGCGACGTTGGCACCTTCTTTAGCAAAGGCTAACGCAACAGCACGTCCGATACCGGAATCTGCCCCGGTGATGATGGCCACCTTGTCTTTGAGCTTTCCTGCCGCTTTGTAGTCAGCTAAATCAGTTTGCGGTTGCTGCTCCATATCGGATTGCTTAGCCGGATAGGGGAGTTTCTGGCCTTTCATGTCGCTTGCTGCCGGCCTTTTTTTGTTATCAGTCATATTTCGTTTTTTGTGATGGTGTAAAAGAAAATGAACAGTTGCGTTCAGAACTGTTTATATTTCAATTCAGCAGATGTTCTATTTATAAAATAGCTATACTGAAAAGAAATCTCGGGAACTCATCATCAAACTTAGTGCCTGATTAATACAAATTTTAAATATAAGGTAAGAAAACGTATTATTTTAATTTAAAGTAATCGGATATAACGAAAGGTTCTTATTTTACTTTAGCTTTTTTAATGTCATCTATTTCACGCTTCAGGCTCAGGAACATATCTTTCACTGTCATCATATCCAGTGTTTCGGTTTCAAACTCAGAAGTATTGATTCCGCAGGCAAATTCCCAGATTTCCAGGATATCAGATAAGCGGATTTCATACGGCGGATACAAAGGATTATCTGAACCTACACGCAAATGCCGCGAAGCTTTCTGCTGCAATCTTTTATAGACAATGCCTTCATTTTGAGTAATGAACACGTATGTTTTTCCTTGTTTTAACTCGGTGAGTTCTTCCACGTACTTACCCACAATAAAAGTTCCCTCGGAAAATGGCGGCATAGAATCTCCGCTGGCCGGAAAAGCACGGAACTTTCCGTTTCTCAGAAAGGGGAGCGACAGGGTTTGTAAGCCCTCGATGTATCCGGGGTCGCTGTACCCCTGCAGATATCCCATCTTGGCCTTGGCCGGAATGATTTCAATTTTATTTTCTCCTTTTTCATCCACCGCTATAGGGAGCACCACCCGGTTGTCCGGCAGCTGCATCATTTTTTCGTGTGAATATTTTCTTAAATCCACGCTAACCAGTAAATCAATACTGACACGATAGTGTTTGGAAATGCGCAACAGGATTTCAATCGGCGGTTCGCTGGAGCCGTCTTCATACTTGGCATAGCGCCCGCGGGTGATGAGCAGTTCATCGGCAATCTTCTGCTGAGAGGCCTTCTGCAGGGCCCTCAGGTAACGCATATTTTCGGAGAGAACAGACATTGGTATAAATTATAGCAACAAACATACGAAAAATTGATACAAATCCTATTAGCTTTGTCCACATGGAACGTGCAATTGTACATATGGATCTGGACACTTTTTTTGTTTCCTGCGAACGCAGGGAACATTCGGAGCTGGCCGGCATTCCGGTGATCATTGGCGGCGGCGATCGTGGGGTGGTGGCTTCCTGTTCCTATGAAGCACGCCGGTTTGGGGTGCGTTCCGCAATGCCGGTCAAGATGGCGCTGAGGCTTTGCCCCGAAGCCCGGGTAGTGCGCGGAGATTACGAGCGGTATTCCAAATATTCACAGGAAGTGACCGAAGTGATCCGCGAGAAAGTGCCCGTGCTGGAAAAAGCCAGTATTGATGAATTTTATCTGGATCTTTCCGGGATGGACCGCTTCTTCGGTTGTTACCAATGGACACGGGAAATTGCAGAGGCAGTTACGCACCATACCGGCCTGCCCATCAGTTTCGCTTTGTCCACCAATAAAACCGTGTCCAAAATCGGGACCGGTGAAGCCAAGCCAAAAGGCCGGCTGGAGATTCCTTCGCTGGAAGTGCAGCCTTTCCTGAATCCATTGTCCGTGCGGAAGATTCCGATGGTGGGCGATGTTACTTTTCAGTTGCTGTCGCGGGTAGGCATCCGTACGATTGAAACACTGTCGGCTATGCCGGTGCTGGTCCTGCAGCAGATGCTGGGAAAAAACGGCGAAGAACTCTGGAGAAAAGCCAACGGTATCGATTTATCGCCGGTGGTGCCTTATTCGGAACGGAAGTCTATTTCCACCGAGCACACTTTTACCAATGACACGATTGATGTTTTTGAGGTGAAAAGAATTCTTTCCGGCATGGCAGAAACACTGGCGTATCAGCTGCGGCGGGAAAAATGGCTGACTTCCACGGTAGCTGTGAAAATACGTTATGCCAATTTCGATACCGAAACCAAACAGGCAAAAACAGCCTACACCTCACTTGATCACACTTTATCCAAAACTGCGCTGGACCTTTTCGACAAGATTTATAAAAGAAGAATGCGCCTGCGGCTGGTTGGCCTTCGCTTTACCAATCTGGTGCACGGAACCTATCAGATGAATCTGTTTGAAGATACCGAAGAGCTCATTAACCTCTATCAGGCGATGGACCGCATCAAAAACCGGTTTGGCAAACACGTGGTCGGTCGTGCCGGTGGTTACGAATTTCTGTCTGGCGATAAGCGAACCAAAAAAGCCTGGAGTAAAATTGATGAAATTATTAAATGAAAAAAATATTTTGATATGAAAAACGTACCCAACCTAAGCACCATGTACCGCCCCTGGCAAAAACAAATCAAATCACAACTGGCTCTGGAGCCGCTGGGTGAGCATGGTAATAATTCGTTTGCTGTACACCTTGAGGTCCCGGCAACAGATTTCCAGCTCGTCGGCGGTCAGCATTCCCAGGGTCATGCCTACCAGCGTATTCCGCAGCGCGGCGTCTTTCTGAAGGCTGTTTTCCACGAAGCGGTGTTTTTTCTCGGTGGAAAGTGCGAGGAATTCCTGCTCGTGGCGGGTTGCATACGCCAGGAAAAAAGTCAGGTACAGGTCATGCTGAAGTTTAAGCACCGGGCGTAATACCTGGTTCTGAAAGTTTTCGGTTTCGGAAGCGGCTTCCGGAAGCGGAAGTGCCGGCCGCAGGTCTTTTCTGTTCATTTTTAATTTTAATAAAGATAAGGTGACGTACAGCGAAGTGTGCACAAATATAAGAGATGAAGAAAATATAACCGGATTTTTTATCATAATTAAATGAAACAAAACTCCGTACAGCTAAAAGTTCAAAAACGTACTCAGAATGAAACCATTACTATTTCTTACATTTGATTTATGAAAATTCTACATACCGCTGACTGGCATTTGGGAAAACGCCTCGACCGTTTTCACCGTCTGGAAGAGCAGATAAAGGTCATGGCGGAAATTACAGAAATCGCCGACCGTGAGCAGGTGAATATGGTGCTGATTGCGGGCGACCTGTTTGATAACTTTAATCCCGGCACGGAAGCCACGGATTTATTTTATAGAACCCTAAAGCAACTGTCAGCCAATGGAAAGCGCCCGGTTATTGCCATTGCCGGCAATCATGATTCACCTTCATTTATTAATGCGCCCAATCCGCTGGCGCGGGAGTGTGGCATTATCCTCATCGGTTCGCCGGCGGCTGTGGTGCAGCCTTTTGAGCTGGAACATTTCAGAATCAGCCAGACGGATGAAGGTTTTCTGGAACTCGAATTGCGTCACATAGAATTTCCCATACGACTGCTTCATACCGCTTATGCAAATGAAACACGACTGAAAGAATTTCTGGGAGAAGATAAAGAAACGGAACTGAACCGCGTGTTGGCCGAACGCTGGAAACACCTGGCGGAAACCTATTGTAACACAGATGGCATCAATCTGCTGATGACGCATTTATATATGAATAAAAAAGGGGAAACCCTGCTGGAAGAACCCGATGGGGAAAAACCAATCCGTATCGGTAATGCCGATATGATTTACAGCGAAAGCATTCCCGAACAAATACAATATACGGCGCTGGGCCATTTGCACGGACATAAAAACATCGGTTCGGCAGAACGGCCGGTCGTGTACGCTTCCTCTCCCTTATGTTACAGTTTCAGTGAGGCCGGACAAACAAAATATGTTTGCCTGATTACCGCAAAGCCAGCACAACAGGCAACCTACGAAAGAGTCGCTTTAACCACAGGAAAATCACTGCATCGCAAAACCTTTACTTCCACAGAAGAAGCGCTGGAGTGGCTCGGTCAAAATCCTGAATGTCTGGTGGAACTTACTTTGGAAAGCGATACTTTCCTGCCGGCGGCAGACCGTAAGCGGCTGTATGAAACCCATTCCGGGATTGTGCACCTGATCCCCAAAGTTCGGCACAGTGCCACCGCAGAAACTTCTGCAGCAAGTATAGACCTGAATCAGGAGCTGCTGCCCCTTTTCAAAGACTTTTTCAAACACAAAAACGGCGGCCAGGAACCCAATGAGGAACTGGTGCAGCTGTTCAACGAAATTATAAATTCCTGACGAGCACATGATTCCGCTTCAGTTAACCATAGAAGGGCTGTATTCCTATCAGCACCGGCAAACCATTGATTTTACCCAACTTACCGCCGCCGGACTGTTCGGCATTTTTGGCGGCGTAGGTTCCGGTAAATCTTCCATTCTGGAAGCTATTTCGTATGTATTATATGGCGAGACCGAGCGCATGAACGGCCGCGAAAACCGCACGTATAATATGATGAATCTTAAATCATCGCGGTCTTACATCAAACTGGATTTTCTGAATTTTGAAGATAATAAGTTTCGCGCCACACGCGAATTCCGGCGGAACTCAAAAAATTTCGAAGACGTGCGTACGCCGTCAGTCATGTTATACCAATGGAAAAATGACGGCTGGGAACCATTGGAGAGCAGCAAGGTTGATGATATTATCGGTTTGTCTTATGCCAACTTCAAGCGTACGACGATTATTCCGCAGGGCCAGTTTAAAGAGTTTCTGGAGCTGGGCGGAAAAGACCGCACCACGATGATGATGGAAATCTTCGATCTGCAGCGGTTCGATTTACAGCAGAAAACAGCCTCATTGCAGTCTGCCAACCGAACTGTGCTCGATCAGCTTGCCGGTGAACTGAAAGGCTTTGAAGAAGTAAATGCAGAACAAATTGCTAATTTAAAAACAGAATTAGAGACATTTCAGCAGGTCCTTGCTGAAGCTGAAAAGAAACATCAGACGGCGCAACAGGAATTTCAGCAGTATCAGAATATAAAGGCTGATTTTGAAACTTTAATCCAGAAAAAAAATCACTGGAATACTTTGCAGCAAAAGCAACCGTACTTTAAACAACTTGATGAAGCAACCGAAGTATATGACCGCTTACAGCGAACTTTTTCATCCTTACTTCAGCAGCGCGATAAAACTTCGGTTGCCTGCACATCCAAAGAAAAAGAACGCGCCGACAAGGAAACGAAAGCAACTCATTTAACCGCACAGCTTCACCAGGTACAGGAACATATCAAGACTTTGAAACCTGAATATGACCAGCTGGAACTAATGAAGATGAAAAGCGCTGATTTAGCTTTGCTGCTTCAGATAAAAGAAAAAACAGTCGCGGCTGCCACGCTGAAAGAAAGGACAGCGAAGGGTCAAAAACACATCGAAGAATTAGAAGCTGAGAAAGACAGAAAAAAGACGGAGTTGGATTCAGTCCGGGCAGCAATCGCCCAACTGCAGGAAGAACAGCTGGATCCTGCCGTGTTGCTGGCCGCACAGAATTGGTTTTCCGTGCAGAAAAACCTGGAAGAAACCCAGCAGCAAATTCAAAAAAGCCAGGCAGAAGGCGAGCGGGAACTGCAGGTAATTACAGAGGAATTTAAAAAACTGAACTTTAATTCCGAGGAAGCCGAAGTCTATTTTCAGAAAGAGCACGCACAAATTGACCAGCTGAAAAAACAGTTGATTGAGAGGAAAAATGAATTACTGGTACAGCAGAAGCTGGCGCATTTTGCTCATGCCCTACACGACGGTGCAGCGTGCCCCCTATGTGGCTCGCCGGACCATCCCGAACTATTGGAGGCGAAGCATGTTGATGCGGATCTGCTGGTTTTGCATACAGAACTTTCGGGTCTTGATCAACAAATGATTAATCTGCAGGAGTTGCGCAGACAGACCGACCGCCTGCTTGAAAAGCAGAAACTGATTCAGCAGCAACTCAGCGCCGAAAAAAGCAAAGCTGCAGCAACTGAAAAGCAGATACAGCAGCATCTCGAAAACTTTAACTGGCCTCAGTTCCGCGCGGATGATGTGAAAGGGTTTGAACAGAAGCGAAAAGAAGTCCTCGCGCTCAATGAAATCATTAAAGAAAAAACCAACCAACTCGGTGAAACCCAAAAGGAGTTCGACGCGCTTTGCAGTAAAATGGAGCGGTATGCAAAGTCCCTGGCTGATTTTCGTGTGGAAGAACATGCAGCAATTACTGCCGGCGAAATGCAGAAAAAGCAGTTGCAGCAGTTGGACTGGAACGTTTTCGAAGAAGTAACTGCAGAAGAAATTACTGCACAGCGCACGGCTTGTGACGAACATCTCAAATCGGTTACGGAGAAATATGAAAAGCTGATGGCGCAAGAACAATCACTGGTTCCACTGGCGGCTACCGCAGCGGCAGAACTGGCAGATGTGAAGCGGCGTATGCAGGAATTGCGTGATGAATTAAAGGAAACACATCTGGCGATTGAGGCAGCTTTGGTGCTGGAGAAATGTTCCTTGCCGGAAATTGAGCAGGTACTCAAACAGGAAATGGACGTGACCGAAAATCGCAAGCAGATTCAGCAGTTCCGGATTGAAACAGAAACCCTGCAGCATACCGTCCGTGAGTTGGAAGTAAAACTGAATGGAGTAGAATTTCATCCCGAAAAATTGCAGCAGCTGGAGTTGGTTGTAAAGGATTGCCAGACAGAACTGGAACATGCACGGACGCGCTGTGTGCGCCATACTGCTGAAATTGACCGGCTGGAAAAGCAGTATAGCCAGAAGATTCAGCTGCTCAAAGAGTTTGAAAAGATACAGCAGCGCGATGCAAATCTTCGCACGCTTAGCAATTTATTCAAGGGTTCTGGATTTGTGCAGTACGCCGCCAGTATTTATCTGCGGCAGTTGTGCGATATGGCAAATGTTCGTTTTCACCGGATGACGCGCAACCAGCTCAGTCTGGAACTGAATGACACCAATGATTTCGTGGTGGTGGATTATTTAAATGAAGGCAAGCGCCGCAGTGTGAAAACCTTATCCGGCGGACAGGCCTTTCAGATATCATTGAGCCTGGCGCTGGCACTCGCCGAAAGCGTATCGGCACAGGCAAAAGCAAAGCAGAATTTCTTTTTTATCGATGAAGGCTTCGGAACCCAGGACGCTGAATCGGTGCACATTGTTTTTGAAACCCTTTCCAATCTTCAAAAGGAAAACCGGATTGTCGGCATTATTTCCCACGTGGAAGAACTGAAAGAAAAAATGCCGGTGGCCCTACACATTACAAAAGATACCGAAACGGGCAGCAGAATAGAGCCGATGTAATTACTGAAAAGCAAATTGCTGCAACTGTCGCAAAACACTTTATTTCATTGATAAGATTACGTTTAAACCGATATTCTTTCAATACCCGAAAAACCTGATTAACGCGAAAGATAAAATCATGCAGCAATTTGCTCATAAGAAATTTATTAATTGAACGGAATTGCAGTCACCAAAAATTACTTCACTTTTACGGCTTCGTACGCACTTTCATTGCCCAAACGGTCAACTGATTTCACGGCCACCGCGTTCAGCTTTTTACCGTTTTTGCTGGTTACGGTGTTTTCAATCAGTTGTTCCTGTGGCAGAATTTCAGTTTCCCAGCTGTCGCCGTATCGCTTATAAAGCAGCCAGTTAAAAACTTTGATCGGTTCTTTGGAACTCCAACTGATTTTCACTGTACTGCCGTTGCTCTCTGCGTATAGCAAAGGCTTTGGTGCAGCGGTGGTTTTAATCCAGGTGGTCGCCGGCACCAGGGCTGGCGTGCGGTAGGCGTTTTTAACCGCGTTATACATCGCAGGACTGTTAGTAAAACCGGCAACGCTGTAATGAATGACGCCGCTGTTGTTTTTCAGCAGTGCGCGTGTGGTATTAATTTGTTTGATTATTTCCGCCGGACGGTCGGACACGCCATTTAAACCGACAGTGTTCAGTCCCGGCCAAAGGTGACGGTTGACTTTATTTTCGCCGGCCCACCACTGCAGTAGGGCAGGGAAACTTTGCGGACCTTCACTTTTCCAGTAGAGTTGTGGTGAAAAGTAATCGAGCCAACCTTCATTCAGCCAAAGTTTAGCATCAGCATACAGTTCATCAAACTGAGAAGAGCCTTTGATGCCCGCAGGATAGCCCGGTTTCCAGATTCCAAACGGACTGATTCCAAAGCGCACTTCTTTGTTTACCTGCTTTATTTCATCGTGGATTCGCTTGATGAATTTGTTTACGTTCGCACGGCGCCAGTCGGCCCTGGAGAGATTTCCGCCTGTCTTTTTGTAAGCGTTCCAGGTCCGGTCGTCGGGAAAATCTTTTCCGCCATTGTACTCACGATACGGATAAAAATAATCATCAATATGAATAGCGTCTACATCATATCTTTTTACAATATCGCGGATGACTTCCGCGGCGTGGTTTTGTGTAACTTCATCGGAGGGGTCCATCCAGTACATTCCATTGCGCAGGCGGGAAATCTGCTGTGGCATCTTTTTAACGATGCTGGCATTGGTCACCGGGCCGCCGGTCGTGTGGTGCGCACGGTACGGATTCAGCCAGGCATGCAGCTCCATGCCGCGTTTGTGCGCTTCCGTAATCCAAAAGGCCAGCGGATCATAAAACGGTGCCGGTGCTTTGCCGAGCGTGCCGGTCAGATAATAGGACCAGGGCTCGAGCGAACTGTTGTACATGGCATCTCCGGCCGGGCGCGCCTGGAAAATGACTGCATTAAAATTCGCTTCTTTCAGCATATCCAAAATTCGGATGGCTTCATCTTTCTGCTGTTGTGTGCTCAGGTTATTTTTAGAAGGCCAGTTAATATTGGCCACCGTTGCGATCCAGGCAGCGCGGAATTCACGGTCCACTTCCGGAAGAGTTACTTTAAAGACTTCTTCTTTGGGAGCCGCAGGTACCGGCTTTTTAGGCTGGGTGGTGACGGGTTTTGCCGTAGGTTTTTTTACTGGCTTTTTGGTGGCACAGGAATTAAACACCAACGCCAGCAGGAATAGAGCGATTTTAAAAAAGCGTATGTTCATAAAGGCAAAAATAAGTTAATTTGCATAAAGTCACATCGACTCCGCTCAGTGACCAGTGCTTTGGTTTGCGACTGCTCTTTGATCAACCCTCAGCGTAAAAAGAAGTGTTCGGTCGGATGAACAGTAAACCAAACGACGGAGTTGCTTTTTAGAGGCAAGGATCTCTCCTAATATACCACAAAAAAAGCCCCTTTCGGAGCTTTTAAATTTATGCAATAGAAGATTATCCTTTCGCTACACGTTCAGCGCGTTTTCTTTCTTCTTCGGAAAGTACTTTCTTACGCATACGGATGAAGTTCGGTGTTACCTCAATCGCTTCATCACCCTGAATGTATTCCATACATTCTTCCAGCGAGAACAATACTTTCGGTGCGATACTGCCGTCTTTGTCCTTACCGGCGGCACGCATGTTATTCAGCTGCTTGGCTTCCACGATGTTTACCACCAGGTCACCAGGCTTATTCTGCTCACCCACAATCATTCCTGCATAGATTTCCTCACCCGGATCCACAAAGAATTTACCACGATCCTGCAGTTTTGCAATGGAATATTCCGTGGCCGGCCCTTGTGATTTGCTGATGAGTACACCCACCGCGCGTCCCGGGATTGCTCCTTTGAAAGGTTTATAATCTGTAAAACGGTGCGCCATAATAGCTTCTCCGGCCGTAGCAGTCAGCATCTGAGAACGCAAACCGATCAGTCCGCGGGACGGAATTTCAAATTCCATGTGCTGCATTTCGCCTTTGGTTTCCATTACGTGCAGGTCACCTTTGCGCTGAGTCGCCAGGTCGATCACGCGGGAAGCATATTCTTCCGGCACGTCTACCACCATAGATTCATAAGGTTCGCACTGAACACCGTCAATTTCGCGCAGGATCACCTGTGGCTGACCGATGGTCATTTCGTATCCTTCACGACGCATGGTCTCAATCAGAACGGATAAGTGCAAGATCCCACGACCGAATACCAGGAAAGTGTTCGCGTCATCTGTTGGCTGCACGCGTAGTGCCAGGTTTTTCTCCAGTTCTTTTTCCAGTCTTTCCTTCAGGTGGTTGCTGGTTACATATTTCCCGTCTTTTCCGAAGAAAGGGGAATTGTTGATGCTAAACGTCATGTTCAGCGTAGGTTCATCAATCGCGGTGCGTGGCAACGGTTCAGGGTTTTCCATATCCACAAACGTGTCACCAATCTGGAACGCATCAAAACCAACTACGGCACAAATGTCACCGGCCAGCACTTCCTGAACTTTCTTTTTGCCAAGTCCTTCGAATACGTACAGTTCCTTTACTTTACCTTTCACAATTTTGCCGCCGTCTTGTGCCAATCCAATCCATTGTCCTTCGCGCAGAGAGCCGCGGGTAATCTTCCCGATGGCGATACGGCCCAGGAAAGATGAGAAATCCAGTGAGGTAATCTGCATTTGCAGGCTTCCTTCTTTGGTTTCCGGTGCCGGTACATACTGCAGGATCCCATCCAGAAGCGGACTGATATCTTCGGCTGGCGTGAGGCTGGTATTAAACCATCCCTGTTTGGAAGAACCGTAGAAAGTAGGGAAGTCGAGTTGTTCTTCGGTGGCATCCAGGTTGAAGAACAGGTCAAATACCTTATCGTGAACTTCTTCCGGACGGCAGTTGGGCTTGTCAACTTTGTTAATGACTACAATTGGTTTCAGGCCTAATTGCAGTGCTTTTTGCAGAACGAAACGCGTCTGTGGCATCGGTCCTTCGAACGCATCCACGAGCAGGATAACGCCGTCTGCCATTTTCAGTACACGTTCAACTTCACCACCGAAGTCGGCGTGACCAGGTGTATCGATTACGTTAATCTTCGTGTCTTTGTAGGTAACCGAAATGTTTTTAGACAAAATGGTGATGCCGCGTTCGCGCTCCAGGTCATTATTGTCCATAATAAGATCACCATTGTCCTGAGTCTGGCGCAGAACGCTGGTTGCGTGAATAATTTTATCAACCAGGGTCGTTTTGCCGTGGTCAACGTGCGCAATGATTGCGATATTTCTGATGTTTTGCATATTCGTTTTTAGACGGTGCAAAAATACACTTTTTTAATGAAAAATTTCTGCACCTTTAAAAATTTAATAATTAAAAATATTAATGATTAAAGAAAACGGAAAGCGGGTAGGATTTTAAATAATTTGAAGCAGTCCTTGCTGATATAGAAAGGAAAAAGTTCCGGCACGAATACCGGAACTTCAAAAAAAATAATGGAAAACTTTGGTGCATTAAAACGCTGCACCGGCGGCATCTTCCAGCTCCTGGAGCTGTGCTTTTTCCAGCACCTTGCGGTGACGGTGGCGCGCCAGACCCAGGCGCAGACCACGATAAAAGTTATATCTTTTAATTTCAAAATCATAGGCTAATACATAGAGCAACACACCGACACCGGCGATGCTCACCAACCCAAGCAATTTCTTGCCTGCTGCTAAAATAGCATTAAGCTGGATTGCCTTCATGTTTTGCATCATTTGCGAGAAACCCAGCGTTGTGCCGTCCAGATAAACAGCAGCATCACCGATCGCCTGAACCTGGAAGCGATATTGCAGCCAGCCGAACAATGCGGAAAATACGCCTACGGAAAAGAAAGTTCTCCAGACCAGCACCAAACCGGTGGCGGCCATCATCGAGTTCATTTCCAGATTGTCCAGTGTGTAATACCAGACGGCAATAAACAGTGCGCCCATTCCAAATCCTTTCAGGAACATCGGCAGGTACCACATATTGTAGCTGAACTGGAAACCCATGGACATATACATAATCACAGTATATCCAAGCATGGCAGCGAATCCCAGGAAAATAAACATCTTCAGTCCGCGGCCCTGTTTAAACCAGTACGCCATGTAAAAACCACTGGCCAGGATTCCGGGAATCATCATCAGGTTCAGGCTGTTGGAGGTAACCACATCATACTGCAGGATCCCCACCGTAAAGATATTTTGTACCGCGCCGGTCGCCAGAAACATCCCGGTCATCAGCAACATAAACAGTCCATGCCAAACATTCGGGCGACGGAAAATCTTAAATGACAAATACGGTCGTTTTAAAGTATACTGTCTCATGACCATAATAACCATCGACGCAAAACTGATGAGGCTTGCCCAGATAATCCTTGCTGAATGAAACCAATCCTGTTGTTTTCCAAAGGCAAAAACGTAGGCTCCTGCCATAAACACAATGGTAAATAAGATAATGCTAATCCAGTCAATATAATACAGCGGCATTTTGAAGCCGAAATATTTATCGTGCATGAAGATCCAGGCTGCCAGTGCCAGCACCAAACAAACTGCGGCAGACAAAAGGTGCGCATGCTCCCAGTTGTACTGATACGCGATCACCGCCAGATAATAACCGGCTGCCTGCGACGCAATAATTGAGAACGGATAAAACACACTGTAAAACCTTCCGCGGTTACCGTCGGGACTCACCATAAACATGATGGGAATAATGAATTCCAGCATCACAATCATTTTCAGAAACCCGATAATGAGTGAATTAACGACAATCACGAGCGGCTGATGAGTTGTTCCGTTCATGTACGATAATCCGGCCAGCAACAGAAAAATAACTGTTACCTTATCGCGAATCTTAAACCTGAATTTCATTCGCAGGATCAAGGGCATTGCGGCACCCATCCCGATAATCCCTGCATAATTAGCCCAGACAAAATATTCACTCAGCGCGCCGGTGCTTCCGATCATATACGTGATATTCCCACTGTAGACGCCGTTCACCGGAATGATCACACTGATGAAAATGATAATCAGCAGCAGCTGTACCAGCTTGGGTACCCAACTGCTGAACATTCCCTGATTATACATAATTCTTTATTTTTAAAATTAACATTGCAGCCGTTTATTGAGGTTCCACGGCGACCGTCATGTTCATCCCGGCACGAAGTTTTGCCACGTCTTCCGCTTTATTAGCTTTCGTAAATTCAATTCGGACCGGAATACGCTGCTGTACTTTCACGAAGTTACCGGTAGAGTTATCGGTGGGTACATTAGAATATTGCGCGCCGGTCGCTGCCGAAATAGCGGTTACGATACCCTCAAATTCCTGTCCGCCGAGTGCATCTGCTTTCATCATCATTTTTTTGCCGATACCAATCTGTGGCATTTGGCTTTCCAGAAAGTTGGCGGTTACCCATTTTTCACCGTTTAAAACGAGGGTTCCTACCTGCTGTCCCGGTTGCAATAACTGACCTTCCGAAATCAAACGGCGGCCCATGATTCCGTCGTTCGGCGCAGTAATTACTGTATAAGATAAGTTAATACGCGCCATATCCAGCGCGGCTTTCGCTCTTTTAATCTCCGCATCATTGATGCCGATTCGGCTTTTTACTTCTGAAGTGGAAAGTTGCGCCGTATTTCGCTGATTGAGCAGAGTCTGATAGGAAGCTTTCTGGGCATCATACTCCGTTTTTACCTGGTCGTACTGTTGTCGCGTCACCGCTTCTGCTTTCAGCAAATTCTGGTAGCGCTGCAGGTTTTGTTCTGCATTCCAAAGGCGGGCTTTCTGGCCGGCAATATTGCTTTCCAGCACAGAAATATTATTCGACACCGTATTTACGGAGGAGTTGGTAGCATTTTTCTGCGCCAGCGTATTCTGGTATGCGGCTTCTGCCTGCGCCAGTTGTGTCAGGATTTCTCTGTCGTCCAGTACCACCAGCGTGTCGCCTTTTTTAACTTCCTGATGTTCTTTGAATTTAATCTCCTTAATGTAGCCACCCACGCGGGAATTCACCGGATTGATAAATTCCTGCACCTGCGCTGCTTCTGTATAATCCTGTTTTCCTACATGGAAATATTCTTTCATCAGCCAGTAAAAACCAAATATTACAATGGCAAACACAAAAATATTGGCAATGACATTCTTGGTTTTATTTGATTTTTTCTTTTTCTGTGGTGCCTCTTTTTTTGGATGCGCTACCTTGGTAGGAGCCTGTGGCTGCTGATTTTCTGCAGCTGGCGTTGTTTGGTTGTTATTGTTTTCCATTATGTTTTATTTTTTTATTAAAGAGTTCCGGTCGTTTTCAGCAGATTATAATATTGGTACATAGCCTCAATCTCGGCATTGGCATAATCGAGTTCTGCCTGAATTTTCTGGTTTTGCGCATCGGTCATTTCCGCCTGCACAGCGAGTTGATTCAAATATTTGGCTTCGATGATTTTATAGTTTTCATTGGCCAGTTCTTTTGCTTCTTCTACCAAAATCAGATTTTGCTGTGCATTTTGATAACGGGTGTACGCCGCATTCACTTCCATATCGATTCCCTGTGCAACCAGTCTGTAAGTTTCTTCTGTCTGTTCTTTCTGCAAAGTGCCCAGCTGAATTTTTTCCTTAGTCTTAAAAAGATTGTCAATATTATAATTTACGGAAACGCCTACCTGAAAGCCGCCGGAGTACATATCCAGGACAGGTTGCGTGCTGGTCATCGGGCGGTTCAGGCTGTAGCCGCCAAAGGCTCCAATCGTCGGCATCTGTTCAGTCTTGATAATTTCAATATTTTTCTCCGCGACTGCGACTGACGTGCGCAGCGATTTTTCCCGGGGATTGCTGCTGTGCGCCAGCTGCTGATAGTAAGCCAGGTCGCGCAATTCCAGTACAGCATTAACAGGTTCCACAGGAATAATCTGAATATCATCTGCGAATCCCAAGGCCTGATTTAGATTATAATTTAAAATTTTACGGTTGTTCGCCAGAACGATCAGTCCCTGATCAATATTTTTAATGGCCAGCTCACTTCGGATTACTTCATTGCGGGTAATCATGCCTTGCTCATAAAACTTCATCGTATTGCGAAGCCTTTCCTGCGCCAGTTTTTTGTTATTTAAATAAACTTCGTTTTGGTTGATGGTTTTGTAGATGTCCAAGTAATTGGATAAAACCAGAAACTTCACATCCTGCTGATCTCTTTCGTAATCCAGTTGCGCGAGTTGCTGCTGCAGTTCCGTAATCTCTATCGATTTGTTAACAGCGCCCCCTTTGAATATAAGCTGACTCGCCTGAACACCATAGGTGCTTCCATAATGCGGAAGCGCCACGGACATAGAGTTAGAAAAGTCCTTATCTATAATTAAAGAGTTTCCCAGATAAAACTGGCTGGTAGAAGCAGTAAGAGTGGGGAGTTTTTGCAACTTGGCTACTTCCGTATTCTGTCGCGAAACCTCAATTTTCTTCTGGCTCACGGCCAGCTGCGGGTGGTTCTCCAATGCATAGGAAATCACTTCACCGGCCGTTAATTCGCGTTGTTGTGCCCACGTTGCCATTGGTACACTTAACGCACCGGCAAGCAAAAAGGTTTTCACACTTGTTTTCATTTCACATTATTTTTATGCAAAATTAGAACAGAATGCAATCGGATGCCATGCCTGGATTTCCCTAAAAAATGTTCAAATGTAAGATCGCTACTACTGCAATCTATATTGTTTGGGACTCACACCCCCATGCTTTTTGAAGAAGTGAGAGAAGGCATACGCGTCAGAAAAGCGGAGCTGCCCCGCAATTTCGCTGATGGTTAATTTCGTTTTTTCAAGCAAAATCCGCGCCTCATTCATCAAAAATTCTGCAACGATTTCCTGCGCTGATTTGTTGGTAACGGTTTTAACTACAGCACTAAGATGCCGTACGGTCATGTGCTGACGGTCCGCGTAAAAACTTAATTTTCTTTCGGTTTTAAAATGCGCTGCGACATCCTGCACAAAGCGGAAAGTAATTTCCTCCTGTCGGTTGAGGCGGTAATTTCCGGCCTGCTCCTGTCGAAGCATGGAACCGGCGAATGTATATATAAATCCTGAAAACAGATGGTCACTGATCTCCTCGAAAAACGGTATTTCTTCCGGAAGTTGGTCCAGTACTGCCAGTTGATCGCAGATGAACTGAACTTCATTAGCGGGAAAAACCGTCGTATCTTTTAAATGAGAGCGGAAATGCTGAAAAACTTTCAGCTTATTCAGTTTAATGCCCAGTTTCTGCAAGTAAGTTGGTTTATAAACCACCATATATCCCCGAAAGTTATCGCTGATTTCCAGCACACGGTGCACCGATCTGGATTCGCCGAGTAAAACGGAGTTCTGCCGCAGGTGCACACGGCTGATTTGTATCTGCACTTCTGCAGTTCCTTCCTGGACGAAAAGCATAAAAGGATCCTCCCGGCGGTACAATTTACCCGCAGCCGAAGTAGCGACCTCGTGATCTATTTTTATAATCCGGTAAGCTGAAGGTAAGTCCATGTGGTTTATTGATGTGTAAATGTAGTAAAATATTCAGATGAATACTTTGGATTTATAATTAAGAATGCCTCAGCTAAAATGGAATTTTACTTAGATTCTTTCTGAATTAGCACGTAAAGCATAAAAAGCTGCCCAACGGAACCATTCTTGCAGTTCCTTGAGCATTCATTTTAAAAAGAAAATATATAATATGGACACTAAAAGATTATCTTCTGCTATGGAAGAGGCGCTGAGCCGCCAAATGAATGTTGAATTATACCAGTCGCACACGTATTTATCCTATGGAATCTGGGCAGCCGACCAAGGGTATGACGGCATCGCAAATTTCCTTTTTCGTCATTCCCAAGAGGAGCGCGATCATGCGATTAAATTTATGCAATATGTACTGAACCGCGGGGGTAAACCAAAAGTGATGGCGCTGGCGGAGGCGCCCGGAGATCCCAATAGTCTGACAGAATGCTTTAATCAGGTTTTCAAACATGAGGTGCAGAATACCGAAAAGATTTATGCATTGGTAGATCAGTCGATGGAGGAAAAAGACTGGGCTACCTGGAACTTCCTGCAATGGTTTGTTAAAGAACAAATCGAGGAAGAAACGCTGGCGATGGATCTCATCGACCGACTTAAAATTGCCGGCGGCGACCGCGCTTCCGACGAGTCGCTTCTGCTTTTGGACAGAGAACTTGCCGAAGAACCGGATGAAGCTGATCTGGCGCGTGATGCGGATTCAGAAAACCCATAAGCTTCGATTCAGAATTTCAATAAACCTGTGTTTTAGCGACGCAGGTTTTTTTATTCCTTTAATCGGCTGAAATCTTTATCTTTGCGGCCGGATATTTACAGCAGAAACTGTGCTGAAGATATCCTTTAAACAAGAGATTTTTATACTTATGAAATGTGGAATTGTCGGCTTACCCAATGTAGGCAAATCAACTTTATTTAATTGCCTGAGCAATGCCAAGGCACAATCCGCTAACTATCCGTTTTGCACCATCGAGCCTAATCTGGGAACGGTATCCGTGCCGGATCAGCGTTTGTTTGAACTGGAAAAGTTAGTAAAGCCTGAAAGAGTGTTGCCGGCGGTGGTAGAAATCGTGGACATTGCAGGCCTGGTAAAAGGAGCAAGCAAGGGCGAAGGTCTTGGTAATCAATTCCTGGCTAACATCCGCGAGTGTGAGGCAATCATTCATGTGCTGCGCTGTTTTGAGAATGGAAATATTGTCCACGTGGAAGGTTCTGTGGACCCGATTCGCGACAAGGAAATTATAGATATTGAACTGCAGTTGAAAGATCTGGAAACGATTTCCAAAGCAGTGGATAAGGCGAAAAAGTTTATCAAGTCCGGTAAGAAAGAGGATGTGCTCACGTATGAAACGCTTCAGCAATTGCAGAAATTCGTGGAAGACGGTAAAAATGCGCGCGAGTTTCCGGCCGATGACTTTGCCAGAAGCGTGATAGATGATATTCAATTGCTGACCAAAAAACCGGTGCTGTACGTTTGTAATGTGGATGAAAATTCCATCAAAAACGGCAACGAATGGATTGCTAAAATCCAGGAAATGGCAGAACGGGAAAACGCAGAAGTAGTAGTACTGGCGGCGCAGATTGAAGCTGATATCAATGAACTGGAAACTTTCGAGGAAAGAGAAATGTTTCTGGAAGAGCTTGGCCTCGAGGAGCCGGGTGTAAACCGCCTGATTCGCAAGGCGTATGATCTTTTAAAATTACAGACGTATTTCACGGCAGGTGTGAAAGAAGTACGCGCCTGGACCATCGGCCAGGGCTGGACAGCGCCACAGGCGGCCGGCGTTATTCACACAGATTTCGAGAAAGGTTTCATTCGCGCGGAAGTAATTAAGTACAACGATTTTGTACAGTACGGTTCCGAAGCGAAAGTAAAGGAAGCAGGTAAACTCTCAGTGGAAGGTAAAGAATACATTGTTCAGGACGGTGATGTAATGCATTTCCGTTTTAATGTGTAAACTGAACTTTTAACTACACAAAGCGGGCATGGGTCCGCTTTTTTTGTGTCTTGATGTATGGTAAGAAATACAGTATTGATAAGGAAATTTGAAATTTACTTCGTACATTGCAGTTAAAACTTAATAATATGAAAGCAAATTTACTCTTAGCGGCATTTTTTTTCGGTGTGGCAAACCTTGGTGCTCAAAGCATCATCTTTAAAGAAGATTTTAATCAACAGGAAACCATTGATCTTTGGGAAAATACAGACCGCGACGGTGATGGTGAAAAGTGGGAGTTTTATAATGCGGAAGAGGACGGTATGCCTGCGTTCAGCGGTGGTTTTGCCACCTCTTGGTCCTGGTTTTTAGAGGCGTTTACACCGGATAATACACTTACCAGCCCGGTTATAAATCTGCCGGCAACCTCGGAAAAGCTTATGCTTTATTTTAAAGTCGGTGCTTTCGACGAAGAGGTATTTGAAGAGCATTACGCGGTGTATGTGATTCCGGCAGGTTCAACTTTTACCGGAACTGAAACGCCTGTTTTTGAAGAAACGCTCGATGCCGGATATACCCAAGAAGCCAAAAACGTTATGGTGGATATTACTGCGTTTGCGGGGCAGGCTGTCCAGATTGTTTTCCGGCATTACAACTGCACTGATATCGCTTTCATCGGCTTGGATGATGTAATTGTGCGGCTCACACCACTCATGGGAACTGCTGATCAAAAAATGCAAAGTCCGGCGGTGTTCCCTAATCCTGTCAGCAATCAATTTACTGTGAAAGCACCGTATAAAATTGATAAAGTGCGGCTTTTTGACTTAAACGGCAGAAAAATGTACGAAGGAAACGGCGCCGACCACAGTATATCCGGTTTTGCGCCCGGACTGTATATTTTGAATGTGTACAGCGGAGCAGAAGTGTATTCGCAAAAATTAATTAAAAAATAAAAACGTAAAAATTTAAATATATGTCCAAGAAAATTGCAGTCTTGGTAGGAAGCCTGCGCAAAGAATCCTACAACAGAAAAGTAGCCAAAGAAATGATGCGGCTTGCACCGGAAAGTTTACAACTGGAAATAATTGAAATAGGCCATTTGCCTTTTTACAATGAAGATCTGGAAGAAGATGCACCCGCGGAATGGAAAGAATTTCGTGAGCAGATCAAGTCTATGGATGGCCTGCTGTTCGTTTCGCCGGAATATAACAGAACCACGTCCGGTGTGATGAAAAATGCTCTGGATGTTGGGTCTCGCCCTTGGGGAAAGAGTGCCTGGGACGATAAACCGGCCGGCGTGGTGACGGTATCACCGAGCGCCTTGGGTGGTTTTGGTGCAAATCATAACATCCGTGCGGCTGCAGTATCCCTGAACATGCCGGTGATGGCGCAGCCGGAAGCGTATATCGGCAATGCACATGAGCTCTTCCAGGAAGATGGCCAAACGTTGGTTGATGATACCGCTCAGTTTATTTCAAGCTTCATGAGTGCCTTTGAAAGCTGGGTGAACCGTTTCTAAGTAATAACAATACTTTTTTCTTTTTTCGCCGTCTGAATTTCAGGCGGTTTTTTTGTGAAAATTAAAGAGACGAGACTGTTTGATTCCTTTATTAACTGTTAAAAATCAGGCGTTTCAGTCCACTGAAATACTTCTTAAAATTTGAAAAAACCGTTAAAATTCACTATTTTTGTGGGTTACTGAAAAAGACAGTATTTTACAACCTATGAAGCAAGACAGCACGGTACAATATTCCGAAGATAACATCCGTACACTCGACTGGCAGGAGCATATCCGCATTCGTCCGGGGATGTACATCGGAAAACTGGGCGATGGCTCGTCAGCGGATGACGGGATTTATATTCTTTTAAAAGAAATTATAGATAACTCAATTGACGAGTTTGTGATGAAAGCCGGTAAGCGCATCGAAATTAAAATCGATGAGGGCCGCGCTACCATTCGCGATTACGGTCGCGGAATTCCGCTAGGGAAGGTGGTGGATGCCGTATCCAAAATGAATACCGGTGGTAAATATGATTCCAAGGCTTTTAAAAAGTCCGTTGGTTTGAACGGGGTCGGAACAAAAGCCGTGAATGCCTTGTCGGATTATTTCCGTGTGAAATCCGTACGCGACGGACGCACCAAAGTAGCGGAGTTTTCCAAAGGAATCATTACTAAAAATCAGCGCGAAGCAGATACCACAGAAAGAAACGGAACCGAAATTACCTTCGAGCCGGACAATAGCATTTTTACGCACTTCAAGTTCCGAAAAGAATATATTGAGAAGATGCTGAAAAATTATTGCTACCTGAATCCGGGTTTGAAAATAGTTTTTAACGGCGAAACTTACTTTTCCGAAAACGGCCTGCGTGATTTGCTGCAGGAAGAGATTGAAGGGGACATTCTTTACCCGATTATTCATTTGCAGGATGAGGATATTGAAGTGGCCATCACGCATTCGGACAAATCTCAATCTGAAACCTATTTCTCCTTTGTCAACGGTCAAAACACCACGCAGGGCGGTACGCACCTGAATGCCTTCCGCGAAGCGTATGTGAAAACCATCCGTGAGTTTTATAATAAAAACTTTGATGCCTCTGATGTTCGCAAATCGATCATCGCGGCGATTTCCATTAAGGTCATCGAACCGGTTTTTGAATCACAGACCAAAACCAAACTGGGCTCCAATGAAATGGAACCGGGTAAAGAAACGGTGCGGACTTTCGTGACCAACTTCCTGAAAAACAAACTGGATAACTTCCTTCATAAGAATCAGGAAATTGCCGAAGCGATTAATCGTAAAATTATTATTTCCGAAAGAGAACGCAAGGAACTGTCCGGCATCCAGAAGCTGGCACGTGAACGCGCGAAGAAAGTTTCGCTTCACAACAAAAAGCTCCGTGATTGCCGCCACCATTACAATGATCAGAAGGATGCACGCAAAGGAGAAACCATGATCTTCATTACGGAAGGGGATTCAGCTTCCGGGAGTATTACCAAATCACGTGATGTGGAAACGCAGGCTGTTTTTTCGCTCAAGGGAAAACCTTTGAACTGCTACGGTCTTACCAAGCGGGTGGTGTATGAAAATGAAGAGTTCAATCTCTTGCAGGCCGCACTTAATATTGAGAACTCCCTGGAAGACCTGCGGTACAATCATGTGATTATTGCCACAGATGCCGACGTTGATGGTATGCACATTCGTCTGCTGATGATTACCTTCTTTCTGCAGTTCTTTCCTGACCTGATCAAAAACGGGCATTTATATATTCTGCAGACGCCGTTGTTCCGGGTAAGAAACAAAAAGGAAACGCGCTACTGCTATTCCGAAGCGGAAAGAGTAAAAGCTTTAAAAGAACTTGGCAAGAATCCGGAAATTACCCGCTTCAAAGGTTTGGGTGAAATTTCGCCGGATGAGTTTAAGCACTTCATCGGTAAAGATATCCGTCTGGAACCTGTCGTGGTAGGGAAGGACCAGACCACAGAGCAGTTACTTGAATTTTATATGGGCAAAAATACACCGGACCGCCAGAATTTTATTTTGCAAAACCTGGTGGTGGAAGATCCTGATATTGAAAAGAAAGAAGCAGTTCCGGAACCGGAAGAGGTATCTTAGGTAAACTCAAAACACAGATGAAACTTAACAATAAAAAACGGACGCCGTATTTTATCATGTACGGTAGCGCAGTTTTGCTTTTTCTGATAGGGGGTACCGGGCTTTACCTGCTGGAAACCCGGCATTATAATTATATGTCGCATGACTATCTGTTGGTGGTCATTCCGGCGGCGTTGGCTGCGATTTTCTTCCTGCGGGGCCGTCAGATTTTTGAATATGACAGTGAGGGCGAAGCCATTCATTTCCGCAACCGTTGTTTTACCGGTTTGCTTGGAAGGGCAAGTGCCGATGAATTTCCCAAGTATAAGCTCGTTAGTTATGATATGATGAATCTGCTGGTTTTGAAGCGGCTGTATGTAACCGTAACCAACCGTAAAAATAAAAACGTCATTCTGCGCTATGACATTTCCTACCTCAGCGCGAAGGAAAGAGCAGAACTGAAAAATTCACTCCAGCAGGTGGTGGATGGAAATCGTGCTGTTTTAGAGAGAATAAATTAAATGCAAGAAAATATACACAACAACCATGAAGAATCGCTGAAGAAAGTCAGCGGGCTTTATAAAGACTGGTTCCTGGATTATGCCTCCTACGTAATTCTGGACCGGGCCATTCCTTCGGTGTTTGACGGTTTCAAACCCGTGCAGCGCCGCATTATGCATTCAATGCGCGAATTGGAAGACGGGCGCTATAACAAAGTCGCCAACCTGGTAGGGAATACGATGAAATATCACCCGCACGGCGACGCTTCCATCACCGATGCCATGGTGCAAATCGGTCAGAAAGAACTGCTCATTGATACCCAGGGAAACTGGGGGAATATTTATACAGGCGATGCAGCGGCAGCTCCGCGATACATTGAAGCGCGGCTGACGCCATTTGCATTAGAGGTGGTCTTTAATCCAAAAACCACCCATTGGGCAAAATCATATGATGGCCGGAACAATGAGCCGGTGGATCTGCCGGTAAAGTTTCCGCTGCTTTTAGCACAGGGTGTGGAGGGAATCGGTGTGGGACTTTCCACGAAGATTATGCCGCACAACTTTAATGAACTGATTGATGCTTCGGTCCTGTACCTGAAAGGGCGCAAATTTCAGCTGTACCCCGATTTCCTCACGGCAGGTTTGCTCGATGTGTCTAATTACAACGACGGCGAACGCGGCGGGAAAATCAGAGCGCGGGCGCGCATCATCCAGAAAGATAAAAATACGCTGTGCATCACGGAGCTGCCGTACGGTAAAAACACCAGCGATCTCATTGATACGATTATTAAGGCCAACGAAAAAGGAAAAATTAAAATCAAAAAGATTGAGGATAATACTTCGGATACCGTTGAGATTAATATTTATCTGACCAATGAAGTTTCGCCGGACAAGACAATTGATGCATTGTATGCGTTCACCGATTGTGAGATTTCTATTTCACCGAACGCCTGCGTTATTGTCGGTGATAAACCGATGTTCCTGACGGTTTCTGAAATTCTGCGCCGCAACACAGATCACACCGTTTCGCTGTTGCAGAAAGAACTGGAAATAGAATTAAACGAACTGCAGGAAAACTGGCATTTCTCTTCTTTGGAGCGTATCTTCATCGAAAACCGGATCTACCATGACATCGAAGAAGTGAAATCGTGGGAGGAGGTATTGAAAACCATTGCAGAAGGATTGAAACCACATACCGGCCACTTGCTGCGTGCTGTGACGCAGGAAGATATTTTAAGGCTGACCGAAATTCGTATTAAGCGTATTTCACGTTTTGATCTGGATAAATTTAAAGCCAATATCCTGGCGCTGGAAGGTAAAATCGAAGAGGTAAAACACCATCTGGCACACCTCACCGCGTATGCCATTGATTATTATACCGGCATTAAAAAGAAATACGGCAAAGGCAAGGAAAGACGTACGGAACTGCGCGTGTTTGATACTATTGACGCGGCGAAAGTAGCGGTCGCAAACGAAAAGTTCTATGTGAACCGTGAGGAAGGTTTCATTGGTACTTCCCTGAAAAAAGACGAGTATCTGTTTGACTGTTCCGATATTGACGACATTATTACCTTCCAGAAAGATGGTACCATGCGCGTGGTTAAGGTGGAAGCCAAAACATTTATCGGTAAGAATATTGAGCATGTCGCCGTCTGGAAAAAGAATGACAAGCGTACGGTGTACAATATGATTTATCGCGAAGGTAAAGATGGTCCCACCTATATGAAGCGTTTCTCGGTAACGGCTGTCACCCGAAACACAGAGTATAAACTGGCTTCAGACAAGAAAGGATCGGAAATGCTCTATTTTTCCGCTAATCCAAATGGTGAAGCAGAAAAGGTGGCGGTACTCCTGAAACCCAATGCACGCGTCAGAAAAAACAGAATAGATGTCGATTTTTCTGAATTAGGGATTAAAGGCCGCGATGTTCGCGGGAATCTCGTGACGAAGTTCATGGTGAAAAAGGTGGATCTGAAGGAAGAAGGTCTTTCTACCTTAGCGCCGCGTAAGATTTGGTTTGATGACACCGTGCGCCGCCTCAATGCAGACGGCCGCGGGGAATTGCTCGGCACTTTTAAAGGTGATGATAAAATACTGCTGATTAACGCGCAGGGTGAAGCCCGGCTGACTAATTTCGATCTGGGGAACCGGTTCGACAGTGAGTATCTGGTGCTTGAAAAGTGGCGCCCGGCCCAACCGATTACCTGTATTTATTATGACGGTGAAAAGCAGATTTATTTCATCAAGCGTTTCCTGCTCGATAATAAAACCGATGTGCAGCAGTTCATGCCCTCGGATCACCCGAAATCATTCGTGGAACGAATTATTGTGGCAAACAACGCAACTGCTGAAATCATTTTCCCGAAGGATAAAAAAGGCGAGCGCGAACCGGAAATGATTTCGATTGATGATTTTATCTCCGTCAAAGGAATTAAAGCCATCGGAAATCAGTTTATAAAAGAGAAGGTGAAAAATATCATTATTCACGTGCCGGAACCCGAGGAAGACCATGAAGGTTTTGACACGGTAGAAACAACCGACGGCCACATCAGCTTTATTGATGAAGATGTGAAAGACGGCGATTTTCCGGAAGAAGGAACCATCGGCGATCTTTTCACCGAAGAGTAAGAAGTACCTACAATAAATGCCTGTCCGCAAAAACAGGCATTTTTATTATTTAGAATGGATAACCAAAAGCAAAATTCAGCGTTGGCTTCAGCGGTTGCCATTTGCTGATCACCCAGCGGTCGCCTATGGGTTTATTCGGGTCATATACCTTATAGGCTGCATCCAGCCGCAACGTGATATACGCTACATTGATGCGCACGCCAACACCGGTTCCTACACCCATCTGCTTGATGAATTTGTTAAACTTAAAGGCATCGCCGAAACCATTATCGCGCAGGCTCCAGATATTACCGGCATCTACAAATGCTGCACCTTCGAACATATCGTTGAACGGCATCCGGTATTCCACGTTGGTCGTCAGTTTTACGTTGTCCATAATATAAGAACGTACCTTTTCATCGAGTTGTGAATCTGCCGGGCCCAAGCCGCCAAAGACACGCCAGGCACGGATGTCATTGGAGCCACCATTAAAATAAGAACGGATAAAAGGCATCGTCGTTGAGTTGCCATACGGAATACCGACCCCAATGAACTGACGCAACGCCAGCGTGTGTTTTTCATTAAAGAAAGTAAAATACTTTCTCACATCCACATCGAATTTAACGAACTGCGAGTACGGAATATTAAAGATTTTCTTCGTCGGTTCTGCGATAACACCGTCCTGCTTCTGGCTGTCCGTCAGCAGTCCAAAGACGTTTCCGGCCACCTCAACTTTACCATTAAAATAAAAAGGATTCGGCCGGTCTTTTTTACCAATTTCATTATAGATATAATTATAGATGAACGAGGAAATAAGTACATTCTGCGTTTGCCGGTCTTTATTAATTAATGACTGCCGGAATGTATTGAAAAGATTCAGCTGATCCGCATTCAGACTATTTTGAAAGGTTCCATCGTTCACGATGAGCGAAGAAAGTTCGTCCGAGGAAATTAAACCATCTTTAAAATCCTGATACAATGCTGGTGAATACAGCTCAAAGGTTGCATCACGAACTTCCTGATCGCGTGGAAAGAAATCATAATAACGGTCTTTATTTCTGGTTAAGCTCAACTGCGTATTAAATAAAGACAAACGGTGAGAAACGATATCGTTGGCATTCGCAAAATAGTTCAGGCTGCCGTTAAAACCAATTCTGCCCAGTCCGATATTATTCTGAACGCTGGCACCCAAATTCACCGATGAAGTAGGAGAGTATCGCTTGGGAATCAATCGCCAGGTTTTAAAAGGCAGCATCAGACGCGGCACATTTAAAGAGGTCTGGGCAGAAATCTCATACGCCAGGCTGCGCTTTTCCGTATTTTTAGAATTAACAACCGAACCAAAAATTCCTGAAACGCTCGTGGTCACGTTTTCTGCACCGCCAAAAACATTTCTGGTCGTGAAATCTACGGACGGCGAAATACCAAAATTCAAGATTTGCGAATAATTAATATCGGTAGCGACTTTTAAATCAAATTTCGGCAGCGGCGCCAGGAAATAGCTGACATCGAGAATGCTGTCGTTGGTTTTCCGCAGGATTTCATCATATTTAATAACGCTGAAATTGTTCATCGAACTGATATTCCGCTTGGTGAGGTCCAGATTTTTCTGCTGATACAGATCGCCGGTTCTTAAAATAATAGGTCGCCATAATGCTCTGGTTTTATACTGATCATCCAGTTTATAAAAATTAATGCCGAACAGGGAATCCCTTTCAGTTTCAGTCGAATCCGCCAGTTTTTCCAGCACGTATACTTTAATATCACCGATGGTTGTTTTGCGGTACGGCGTGTCCAGGCTGTCACGACGAATCTCCATTGTCAGCGGCACATTTTTACGGCTGGTTAAGGTATCTGCAGTAAAATATATTTCTTCATTCGAAGCATTAAATTTATAATAGCCGGCTTCCTTCATCAGATCACCAATTCGCTTTACTTCCTTTTCCAATACTTCCTGATCGAGTACATTTTTACCGCGCACCAACGACTTGTTTAATTCCTGTTCATAAACAGATTTAATCTGCGGATCCGAAATATCATAATAGTAATCACTGATAAACGTCGGATCCTTATGCGTAATTAAATAGTTTGCCTGTGCCTTCTTAGCAGCAGAATCCAGATCATGGCTGAATTTTACATCCGCATCCCAATAGCCGCGGTACACAAAATATTTGCGGATCGATTCTGCACTTTGTTCCGTTTTACCTTGTTCCAGAATTACCGGTTGTTGCCCGATATTTTGGAAGAAACGCTCGAACAGCAGGCTTTTGCCAATATATTCCGGATGACGGTATTTAATAAACAAAGAATCCCGCAATTTCTGGTCACGCACTTCACTCGGGTAGGTCATGTACTCCGCCAGGATGGAATCGTATTTAGGATCAGTTGCATTATAAAACCAAAGCCCGAACGGAAAGAGGAACAATTGCTTGCGATTGGGTTTCTGCAACACATGCGAGGGCACTTCATCCTGAAATAACTTGCCGTCCTCATACCGGAAATTGTTTTTCGTCAGCAGATATTCGCCTTCCGGAACCTTTCGGGTCGTGCTGCAGGCATATAATAGCAAAAGCACCATTGCGGAAGAAAAAAATATATGATAATTTTGACGATATTTCAACAGATGCTTACGGCCCATATAATTAAAACTTTACAGTCGCTGGATAAAAAGAAATTCAGACAAAAATACAATTTGTTTTTGGTTGAAGGGAATAAAACCATCCGCGAGATCCCGCAGTCACCGTACCGCATCCGTCAGATTTTCACAACGACTCCCGACACGTTTTCAGGATTTGATGCTGAGGTAATTAGCGTTACTGAAAACGAACTCCGCAAGATCAGTTTTCTTCGAAACCCGAAAGATTCAGTCGCCGTCTGTGAACTCAAAACAGAGGTAAAAGATAGGATCAAAGGACCGCAACTCGTCCTCGATGGCATTCAGGATCCGGGAAATTTGGGTACCATTATCCGGCTGGCCGACTGGTTTGGAATTGGTCAGATCCTATGCAGCGAGGATACCGCCGACTTTTATAATCCCAAGGTCATCCAGGCCAGCATGGGCTCCTTTTTGCGTGTCAATGTGGTCTATTGCGATCTGGAAACAGAACTCGCGACGACTGAAATGCCAGTCATCGGGACTGACATGGATGGTGAGAACTTATTCCGTTACCAGTTTCCTGATGATTTTTTAGTGGTGCTTGGCAATGAAGGCAACGGCATTCGCCCGGAAATTGAAAAAAACTTATCGCAGAAAATTACCATTCCCCGATTTGGCAATGCCCGGCAAACCGAAAGCCTGAACGTGGCCATGTCAGCCGGCATTATCCTGGGACAGATCTTTGCAAAAAAATAAGCCGGTAAAAACCGGCTTGTATCTTAAATCAGCTGCTCAAAGCTGGAGGTTGTTTTTGTTTTCTGGTATTCTTCCAGTTTCTTACGAACGAAACGAAGTGCGATGGGTGCCAGATATATCACGGCCAGGCCCACTGCTTTTTTCTTCCAGCTGGATGATTTCATGTTTTTCTTGGCATAGTTGCCCACCATGGTAACGGCAGCAATTTTTAGGGTATTTTCCAGCAAGTGAAATCCGGTATCGCTTTTTGCCATTCCGTAAATCGCATTGCGGTTGAGCACAGAGTCCTTTATACCAGTGCTCACATCTTTCACTATCTGGTTTTTTTTCACATGCATTTTTAATCCGCCGTGACCGTCGGATACTTCGTCAATAAACCGGTCAGTGAAACCGTGTGTCATCGCGCTCAGGCTTTCCTTTGGTTTTTTAAAGGTTAAAAGATCCTGCAGATCCGAAACTTCGGCTTTCAGCAGTTCTTTTTTACGCTGTAATTCTTCGAGGCTGTTGTATTTTGCACCCATGTCTCTCAGTTTAATTTTTTAATGATCATATTAGCTACAGAATCTTTGATCGCTTTGCGGCTCAGGATCAGTACTACAATAATGAGTAAATAAATCCCGGCCATGATCAGCATGCCATATGCATAATTACCCAGCCAGTACCCAATCAGCAGTCCCAGCCCGATGTTTAATAATATGATAAAAAACAGAAAGGCAATAGAAATCAGCACACCTAAGAGAACCACGCCTGCGGACAGGGTGACTTTCTCGGTGATCTCCATTTTGATAAGATCAATCCTTTTGGAGATATACTCTTTTATTATTTCTATCATAGTTATTTTTTTAATGTTACAAAAAAAGGAACTTGTGATAAGTCCCTTTTTTTATGATAGGAATCTGAAAATCAGCCGAATTATGACTTCATTCCATCCAGTTCATTTTCAACATCGCCTACCACATCTTTCGTTGTAGCAACAGCCTGATCTTTGTATTTATCATAACCGTCTTTCACAGAGCTAACTACTTTATCGGTAGTATCCTTCACCTGTGTTGCGATATTGTCGTACTGGTTTTTTACTTTTCCAGAAACATCCTGGTACTGGTCTTTTGCTTTTTCCGCTACTCTCTCGTATTGGTCAACCGCTTGGTCCTTCAGATCATTTGCTTTTTCTTTAATTTTCTTTCTGGTTTCAGCACCTTCTTCCGGTGCGTACAGCATTCCCAGAACTACTCCTGCTGCGGCTCCTGCCAACAGACCTGCCAGTACACTTGCTGCATTACTTCCTTTTTTAGACATTTTAATTGATTTTTAATAGTTAATAATAGTTATACCGCGGTTTTCTACCGCTTTTCCTAAAGTTACAATTTATATACCAATTAAAAAAGATGCTATGAAAAAGTATGTTAAAATCTACTTAATGTACGAAAGCATCAGTTCGATTGTTTCATTTTTATTTAGTGACGTATTGTCAATCAGGATTGCATCGTCTGCCTGCTTTAATGGAGCCACTTCGCGTTCGCTGTCAATTTTATCACGCAGCATCAGGTTGGCCCGCACTTCTTCCTGCGGAGTTTCAATACCCAGACCTTTCAACTCCAGGAAACGGCGTTGGGTTCTTTCTTCGATACTTGCTGTCAGGAAAAACTTATAATCAGCCATCGGCAATACTACTGTTCCGATATCACGGCCATCCATGATAATGCCGCCGGCTTCGGCAGCTTCGCGCTGCATCTTCAACAGAAAGTTGCGTACTTCCGGCTGCCTTGCGATGAGACTGACCTGAGATGACACCTCTGCCGTACGGATAGGTCCCGAAATATCCTCGCCATTCATAAATAAAACAAGTTCTTCACCGATACGCCGGAATTCCAGCATAAGTTGCGGTAAAGCTTCAAATAAATCATCCAGTTGAATATCTCCATCTTCGGAACAGAAATTCCGGAGGGCAAATAAAGTAATGCCGCGATACAACGCGCCGGTATCCAGATGAATAAGGCCGAGCCGCGCGGCGACAACTTTTGAAATCGAACTTTTACCTGTAGAAGAATAACCGTCTACGGCAATAACAGGTTTTTTCATACCGCAAATTTGCTGAAAAAAATCGGGAATGTAATGCAGAGGTTTTATGAAAAACTGCTATCGCCGGTAGCCGGACAGCTCAATCAGATCCAGTGTCAGACCAATCGTATTTACATTAGATGCATTATGGTAGCGGACGTGCGCATAATCAAACCGGAAACTGCTTATTTTAATGCCGAACCCTGCGGACAAACCGGCAAAACTTCGCTGATCCAAGACTGCGAGTTCACTTCCGCGCCGGATGTTGTAACCGATTCTGATATTAAAAGGCTGCTCCGGGAACAACTCCGCACCCAGCGAGAAATGGTCCGCCAGTTTTCGGGTCCAGTTCACCGGCTGGCCGTCGGTATTGTAATCCTGTGAAATATTCAGTCTTTGCAGGTCGTGCGCCGTGATCGTCAGTGCTACCGGAAATTCATCCAGTATTTTGGTATAACCCAGGTCCACGCGAAAGGCTACTTTTTCCCGCAAACCATTATAAGTCTTGAACTGATATCCAAAGTTGCGGAAAACCAAGGCCAGCGTCTCCTTGCTTTGCGCATTATGGTAGGTGATTCCCGCAGTACCGGTAACCGCCATGGATGAATAATGATCAATCCGTGAACTGACAATATTGACACTGCCACCGACTGTAAAATCCTCATCAAACTGGTACGCGTACATCAGGCCGGCCGCAGCATCGCTGGCGCCAAATTCGCCACTGATTTCGGCGCTTTCGTCGGTACGCGGCATGTGCCCGTAATCCATATAGCGAACGTGCGCGCCGAGCAAATGTGCTTCACCCAGATTTCGTACATACGTCGCCGTCCCATATTGGGAGCCGGCCAGAAAGCTGGTATAATTAAGCCCGATCATCTGATCCTGTTCCAGGTTCATCAGCGCCGGATTGACCGCTGCAAAATTCACATCATGATCGCGCACGGAAACGGCATCGCACCCGAGTGCTGCCTGCCGCGCGGAGAAAGGCGTATTTAAAAAAGGATAAACACGGTCTCCCAGCTGCGCCGAAGCCAGCAACAAACAGTGAATTCCCGAAAAAAGAAAAAGTTTTTTCAAAAAAAACGTTTTTAAGAACCGTTTGCACAGCGGCAAATCAGCAGTTTTAAAATTTTCAGCGTAAAGATAAATCTATTAACGTAATTATGCGGCTTTCCTTATATTTGCACCGTAAAAAAAGTAATAAATCTGTAAAAATGAAATACCAGCGAATCCTTCTTAAACTAAGTGGCGAAGCCCTGATGGGCAGTCGGCAATACGGCATCGATAACGACCGCCTGAAAGCCTACGCTGCTGAAATTAAAAAAATCACCGACCTTGGTTGCCAGGTAGCAATTGTGATCGGTGGTGGTAACATCTTCAGAGGGCTGGCTGGTGCTGCGTCCGGAATGGATCGGGTACAGGGCGATTATATGGGCATGCTGGCTACCATTATCAACGGAATGGCTTTGCAGGGCGCGCTGGAAGATGCCGGTATTTTCACCAGATTGCAAAGTGCCATTGAAATGGATAAGGTGGCAGAACCTTTTATTAAAAGAAAAGCAGTTCGTCATTTGGAAAAGGGTAGAGTGGTCATCTTCGGCGCCGGTACCGGAAACCCGTATTTTACGACGGACACGGCGGCAACTTTGCGCGCCATTGAAATCGATGCGGAAGTTATTCTGAAAGGTACCCGCGTGGATGGTATCTACGATTCTGACCCGGAGAAAAATGCAGATGCTGTAAAATACAGTACCTTGTCTTATGACGAAGTATTTGCCAAAGACTTAAAAGTAATGGATATGACGGCCTTTACCTTAAGCCGCGAAAACAATCTGCCGATTATTGTTTTTGATATGAACAAGGAAGGCAATCTGCTGCGCGTGGTGCAGGGCGAATCAGTTGGTACGCTGGTCAATATTTAAAAGCACGATTTTTGCGCTTAATTTTATTATAAGAAATTCATACATATCATGGAAGATCTGGAACTCATAGTAGAAACAACGAAGCAGGAAATGGATTCTGCACTGAAACATCTGGAGCATGCCTTCCAGAAAATCCGTGCCGGTCGTGCCTCAACGGCGATGGTGCAGGATGTAATGGTGGAATATTACGGCACGCTCACACCGCTGAACCAGGTAGCGAACCTGATGGTGCCTGATGCGATGACGATTTCCATCCAGCCCTGGGATAAAGGCGCAATCAATCCCATTGAGAAAGCCATTATCAATTCCAACCTGGGTTTTGCACCTTCAAATAACGGCGACAGCATTATTATCAATGTTCCGCCGCTGACCGAAGAACGCCGCCGCGACCTGGCAAAACAAGCGAAGGCAGAAGCAGAAAACTCGAAGGTAACCGTGAGAAATGCACGCCAGGACGGAATGAAGGAACTGAAAAAACTGGACGGGATCTCTGAAGATCTTATTAAAAATGAAGAAGCTTCCATCCAGGAATTAACAGACAAATACGTTAAACTCTGCGACGAAATGTTTAAAACAAAAGAAGCAGAAATTATGAAGATTTAATGCTTTGTATATTACAATGTAAAACCGCAGCGCCAGTTGCGGTTTTTTGTTTTAAGGATTTTTCTCTGCGAAAGAGAATATATTGTCCAGTTTAATTACGGATTCACCACTGCTTTTGATAAAAGCTGCGTTCACCATCGCTTTAGCAAGCACGGATGTGGGTAGTGGACGGTATTTTTTTGCCAATCCGGTTTTGGTAATTGCCTGCAGCACAGCGGCGCCTGCTTTCTCGCCGAAACGGTCAGAATTTTTCCGCACCAACATTCCCGGCTGAAAAATGGTGAGTTTCGGAAAATTCAGTTTTCGCAGATTATCTTCCAACATACCCTTTAGCCTGGGGTAAAAAAGTCTGGAGTGGGCATCCGCACCGGCGGCTGAGACCAGAATAAAATGTTCAACACCGTTGTCCCCGGCAGCTTTTGCAAAAGCGGTAGGATAGGTAACGTCAGCCAGCATTTGTGCTTCCTGACTGCCTGCTTGTTTCAGTGTGGTGCCCATACAGCAAAAAGCAATATCACCCTTTACTTTGCTTTGCCATTCATCAGGAGAAGAGAAGTCAACTTCATGAACGATTAATTTCGGGTGATTATCGAGCAGCGGTCTGCGCACCAGGACATGTATTTCTGTGAATTCCGGATGTGTAATAAGTTCCTGAATTAAATCTTTACCTGTTGCACCGGTCGCGCCAATTACTGTAACTCTCATCTGTGGTATTTTTCTATAACGTAAACCTTAAAAGTACTACATTTGATTAATACTATGCGTATGGATATCAAACAATTGACTGATTATTGCCTTCAAAAGCCGGGCGCAGAGCTAACCTTTCCCTTCGGCGAAGACATTCTTGTAATCAAAGTGGGCGGTAAAGTATTTTTGTTATGCCGGCTTGATCACATCCCACTTTCTTTCTCAGTCAAAACCGATCCGGACTGGAGCCTCGAACTCCGAGAACAGTTTCCGCAGATTACCGGAGCCTATCATATGAATAAAAAACATTGGAATTCAGTTGTTTGTGATGGACTGAAGCCTGAGCTTATTCGCACATTAATTGACCAGAGTTATGAATTGGTTTTTAAAACTTTGCCGAAAGCGGTGCGGACAGAAATTAAGGGAGTTTAAAAAGAAAACGCCTCGGTGAGTCTTTTGTCCTCATCAAGTTTTAAAATGAGATCCTCCATGGTCGTGAATGCAATTTCCTCATGCAAAAATGCATGAAAGCGTACCGTGACGGTTTTGCCGTAAATGTCCCCATCAAAATCCAGGATGTAAACTTCCACCGTAACCTGTTTGCCGTTCACTGTCGGATTCGTGCCGATGCTCAACATTCCTTTATACCGTTTGCCGCCAAGTTCAACCTCTACAATATAGGCACCCTTTCCCGGTAAAAGTTTCATCGGATCGACCTCCAGATTTGCTGTTGGATACCCAATCGTTCTGCCGATTTTTCGGCCGTGAACCACCGTACCGGTTAAGGCATAGGTATAACCCAGCATGTGATTGGCTAACTGAACTTCCTTATTAAAAAGCGCATTTCGTATCTGGGTGGAGCTGATATGCAACTCACCGAAGTCTACGACAGGAACCTGCTCTACAGTAAAACCTAATTCGGGCCCAAGCTCTTGCAGCAGCTGGAAATTGCCGCTTTTGTTCTTGCCGAACGTATGATCATACCCAACAATTAAATGACGCACTTTCAATTTGTCCACCAAAACCTGTCTCACAAATTCTTCTCCGCTGAGATTGCGAAAATCCTCATCAAATGATTTCAGGAAAAGATGGTGTAACCCATTTTTTTGCAAAAGCTCCTGTTTCTCTTCTAAGGTCGTAAGAAGTTGTAAAGGTTCATCCGGTTGAAAAACGGTTCGCGGATGTGGCCAAAAGGAAATAATTCCGGTCTCCAGGTTCTGCTGCGCTGCCACATCTTTCAAACGTTCCAGAATCGCCTGATGACCGCGGTGTACACCATCAAACATTCCGATGGAAAGCGCCAGCGGACGGGCATTGGCAGAACGGTTAAAATCTGTGTGTATCTTCACGAAAACATTATTAAAAACAGGCCCGCGCACGGCAGAAAAGATGCGTTTTTTAAGGCAGTGCAAATATGACAAAAATCTTCTTGACATCCAATTGCGGATCTGTGAATATTGACTATATTTGCACACACGAAAAAAATTAGCAATGGCAAACCAAATTAAAGGAAAAATTTCTCAGATCATCGGTCCGGTAATCGACGTGCTTTTTACCGATGTGGAGGAGCTTCCAAAGATCTATGATGCTTTGGAAATTACAAAACAAGATGGTACGAAAGTGATCCTGGAGGTAGAACAACACATTGGTGAAGATTCTGTAAGATGTATCGCAATGGACGCTACCGACGGATTGCAGAGAGGTCAGGAAGTAATTTCACAGGGCAGACAGATCACCATGCCAACCGGCGAAGGAGTGTATGGCCGACTGTTTAACGTGGTAGGTGATGCCATCGACGGTATTCCACAGGTTTCCAAAGAAACCGGTCTTCCGATTCACCGCGAAGCACCAAAATTCGACCAGCTTTCCACTTCTGCTGAGGTTCTTTTTACCGGCATTAAGGTAATTGACCTGGTAGAGCCTTATGCAAAAGGAGGTAAAATTGGATTGTTCGGTGGTGCAGGTGTAGGTAAAACGGTACTGATCCAGGAATTGATTAACAATATTGCAAAAGGACACGGTGGTTTATCCGTATTCGCAGGAGTAGGTGAGCGTACCCGCGAAGGAAACGACCTTTTGAGAGAGATGCTGGAATCCGGCATTATTAAATATGGTGAAGAATTCAACGAGTCCATGGAAAATGGCGGTTGGGATCTTTCCAAAGTGAACCTGGAAGAAATGAAAGACTCTAAATGTACTTTCGTTTTTGGACAGATGAACGAACCACCGGGAGCAAGAGCGCGTGTAGCACTTTCCGGACTTACGATTGCGGAATATTTCCGTGATGGTGACGGACAGGGACAGGGAAGAGACGTACTTTTCTTCGTAGATAATATCTTCCGTTTTACACAGGCAGGTTCCGAAGTATCAGCACTTCTCGGCCGTATGCCATCTGCGGTAGGATACCAGCCAACACTGGCTTCTGAAATGGGGGCGATGCAGGAAAGAATTACCTCAACAAAGAACGGTTCCATTACTTCCGTACAGGCGATCTACGTACCTGCGGATGACCTTACCGACCCGGCACCGGCTACCACCTTTGCCCACTTGGATGCAACCACGGTACTTGACCGTAAGATTGCTTCCCTCGGTATTTACCCTGCGGTAGACCCACTGGAATCTACATCACGTATTCTGACACCTGAAATTCTGGGTGAGGAGCACTATAACTGTGCGCAGCGTGTGAAGGAAATTCTTCAGCGTTACAAAGCACTTCAGGATATCATCGCGATTCTGGGGATGGAGGAACTTTCTGAAGAAGATAAACTGTCAGTGTACCGTGCGCGTAAAGTGCAGCGTTTCCTTTCTCAGCCGTTCCACGTTGCTGAGCAGTTTACCGGTCTGAAAGGAGCTCTGGTAGACATTAAGGATACCATCAAAGGATTCAACATGATCCTGGATGGTGAGCTGGATCACCTGCCGGAAGCAGCATTCAACCTGAAAGGAACCATCGAAGAGGCGATCGAAGCAGGAGAAAAAATGCTTGCTGAAAACGCGTAGTACTCAATTATAAAAAAAGAAAAAGGGTAGCAGTACTCTTTTTCTTTTTATCATGACTCTGTAAACCGACAAAGAATGAACATTAAGATATTAACTCCTGAAGCAGTAATTTTCGAAGGCGAGGTGAAATCCGTTTTACTGCCGGGCCGCAACGGTGAATTTCATATCATGAAAGATCACGCTGCGATTGTAACTTCCCTTAATGGCGGAAAGATTAAAATGTACACTGAGGCGATCAGCGAACCTTACAGCAGCAATTTCACCCGTGAAAACGAGAAGGACAGTGTTTTTTCTTTCGCCGTAAAAAGTGGAGTGATTGAATTCAGTAACAATAAAGGAATTATCCTGGCTGAATAATCAGTTGGTCCTTTCATAATAAAAGCGCCGCCTTTGGTTTCAAAGGTGGCGCTTCTTTTTAGATCATCCCCATGCTTCCCATCAAACCCAGGGTAGCTGAGAGAATGACCACACATTTCCAACAATTAAACTTCATTGTATTATGGTTTTAAAGCCGTTATAAAGCAGAAATCCTGCCATCGACCGGAAACGGTTATTGTGTCATATTTTGTTACGCATCAAAATCACCGGCCGCTTCAGGCTGATATACAATTTCATCAATCACTATTTTAGTCATACCGGACGGAACAAGCCAGTCAATTTCATCACCCACGCGGTAACCGATCAGTGCTGCGGCCACGGCCGAAAATATGGAGATTTTCTTTTCCTTAATATTGGCTTCCGATGGATAAACCAGTTTAAATTCCATCGTGCTCTTGTTATTCTGAAAATGAATTTTGACGATCGAATTCATAGTCACCACATCACCACCGATATTTTCGGGTTCCACAATTTTCGCATTTTTCAATTCAGCCAGCAGTTTTTCAGCTTCTTCCTTCTTAATGCTGTTGGTGGCTTTTGCTGCCTTAATGGCGCGGTGGATCCGGTTAAAATCCTGTTTGGTAATTAGTACTTCTTTCATATAATAAGGTGTTTGATTTAAAATAAAAATGACCGCCTGAATTTTTCAGACGGTCATGTATGTCATGCTGTGAAAAATTCTTAATTGGCCTTGAAGTGAAGGTTCTGTTCCTCCATAAGCTGTTCTTCCTGTTTCTTATAAAACCCTGAATCCAGTTTTTCACGGATTGCCTCAAAGGCAGCCAGCGTTTCGTCGATTTCTGCGTCCGTGTGCGAAGCCGTTGGGATCAGGCGAAGGAGAATCATCCCTTTTGGAATAACGGGGTAGATAACCACCGACGTAAAGATGCCGAAGTTCTCACGCAGGTCGCGGGCTAACAGAGTAGCCTCCACTGTGCTTCCCTTCATCATAACCGGCGTTACACAAGTATTGGTATT
Organism: Kaistella sp.; assembly: GCA_032057205.1. Classification (GTDB taxonomy): domain Bacteria; phylum Bacteroidota; class Bacteroidia; order Flavobacteriales; family Weeksellaceae; genus Kaistella. Next base: position 5,887 of record DAMCFT010000006.1, on the reverse strand, counting down.
TCCTAAGTCGAAACCACGGTCCGTAAGCCCTTTCTGCAAACGGTTGACATTATACCACAGTTTGTCTTTGATTTCGGGGCGTGAACGCAGCAATTCCAGACGCTTTAACCCACCGATAACCATTGGCATGGTCAGCGACTTGGCGAAGACCTGAGAGCGAAGGTTATATTTTAAAATTCCGATAATATCTTTATCCGCCGCAATGAAAGCACCGAAACCGGCCATTGATTTTGCGAAAGTAGAGAAGTACACATCAATCTGATCCTGGCAGCCTTGTTCTTCACCGGCGCCGGCACCTGTTTTGCCAAGCGTTCCGAAGCCGTGTGCATCATCCACCAGCAAACGGAATTTAAACTTGTCTTTCAGCGCGCAGATTTCTTTCAGTTTACCCTGCATACCGCGCATCCCGAACACTCCTTCGGTAATCACCAGAATACCGCCGCCATTCTCTTCGGCAACTTTTTCCGCACGCGCCAGGTTCTTTTCGAGGCTGGCAATATCATTATGTTTATAGGTAAAACTTTTCCCCATGTGAAGACGAACACCATCCACGATGCACGCGTGGGAATCCGAATCATATACGATGACATCATGGCGCGTTACCAAAGCATCAATAGTAGAAACCATTCCCTGATAACCGAAGTTCAGCAGATACGCTGCTTCCTTTCCTACAAACTCAGCGAGTTCACGCTCCAGCTGCTGGTGCTGTTCCGTTTCACCGGACATGGCGCGGGCACCCATCGGGTAGAACATTCCATATTCTGCGGCCGCCTTTGCATCGGTTTCAATTACTTCAGGATGGTTGCACAATCCCAGATAATCATTCGCACTCCAGAAAATCACTTCCCGGCCCTGAAACTTCATTCGCGGACCAATCGGCCCCTCGAGTTTAGGAAACACGAAATACCCTTCAGCATAATCCGCAAATTGTCCCAACGGACCCGGATTTCCTCTCAGACGATCAAAAATATCTGTCATTATTTTTTAGTATTAATTATATCAAAGTTAATCTTTTTTAAACCAAGAAAACCTTTCGCTCTTCACAAAAAGGTCTTCAGGTTCAATATTTTTTCGTAGTAAACAATCAGGAAACTTCTGCCTGGAAAACTTCACCATTCGGATGGGAATGCCCATTCAGGAAACCCATTTCTGCCATCCATTCATCGCTGTACACTTTGGTAATATAGCGTGAGCCGTGATCAGGGAAAATGGCAACCACCACATCATTTTCAGAAAAAGGATTTTGCTCGGCATATTGCAGCAAACCCTGGGTAACGGCACCGCAGGTATATCCGCCCATAATAGCTTCACGAAGGGCAATTTCGCGCGTGCGGTGCGCGGCCTTTTCATCGGTTACCCGCACAAATTCATCTACTTTATCAAATAGCAGGGCCGAGGGAATTAAATTTTTCCCCATCCCTTCAATCTGATACGGGTGAATGTCATCTTTATTAATCTGACCGGTTTCATGATATCCTTTCAGGATAGAACCATCCGCGTCCACGCCGATAATTTTAATATCCGGGTTTTGTTCTTTTAAAAATTTCGCTGACCCGCTCAAGGTTCCTCCTGTGCCTGTGCAGGCAAACAGATGGGTGATTTTGCCTTCTGTTTGTTCCCAGATTTCCGGGCCGGTGCTGCGGTAATGCGCATCAATATTCAGCTCATTGAAATACTGATTGATATACACAGAGTCTGGAGTTTCGGCGGCGATTCTTTTGGCCACTTCATAATAGGAGCGCGGATCATCTGCCGGAACGTTTGCCGGGCAGATGTGTACCGTGGCACCTAAGGCTTCCAGGTACGCGATCTTTTCTTTTTTAGTTTTATCGCTGACGGAGAGGATACATTTATATCCTTTGATAATGCAAACCATCGCGACGGAAAAGCCGGTGTTGCCCGAGGTGGTTTCCACTACCGTAGAACCCGGTTTCAGCAGGCCTTTTTTCTCAGCAGCTTCAATGATGTGAATTGCAATACGGTCCTTGGTAGAGTGGCCTGGATTGTAAGATTCCAGCTTGGCATACACTGTGGCCGGCAAACCAGCCGTCACATGGTTCAGTTTTACCAATGGTGTATGGCCAATCAGCCCCAGGATATTATCGTAAACATGCGTCATTATAGGATATTTTTCCGCTTAAAAAAGCGCGTACAAAAATACTAAAAAATAATAAAACAGCAATGTTATCGGGATTTCAGCTGTATGAGAAGGCTCATGTAAAGCTACTTTAAGGAAATGTAATAATAGCCGTATACGCGCGGAACTTAATTTTAATTTAATAAAAAATAAGCATCACCTAAGTTAATTGTGTTATTTTCGCGTAATTGAAAATTTATTTATGAAGAACTGGACTTTTCAGAAATGGAATACCATCCTGGGATGGGGCGTTTTTGCGATCGCTTTTTTCACCTACTTATCCACGATTGAACCCAACTTCAGTTTCTGGGACTGCGGCGAATATATTGCTTCCGCGGTAAAGCTGGAAGTGACACACGCGCCCGGAGCGGCCTTTTTTCAGTTGGTAGGAGCCGTTGGTGCCATGCTGGCTTTTGGAGACGGGGAGAAATATTCAGTGGTAATCAATGCGATGTCGGCATTATACAGTGCACTGACGATTTTATTCCTGTTCTGGACGATTACGCATTTACTCAGAAGACTGCTTCATAAGGATTTTACCAATATTTTGCCTGTTCAGCAAATTACGATTTTGTTTGCCGGTGTTATTGGTGCTTTGGCCTTTACCTTTTCTGATACCTTCTGGTTTTCAGCAGTGGAAGGTGAAGTATATTCCATGGCCTCAATGTTCATCGCGATGCTCGTTTGGCTGATTACCAAATGGGAAAATGAATACCGTGAGTTTGGAAACGAACGCTGGATCCTCTTAATCTTTTTTATTACCGGACTTTCCGTGGGTGTGCACATGATGTGTATGCTGGCCATTCCCGCAGTTTGTTTTATTTATTATGCCCAGAAATATACGTTTAGCTGGAAAAGTTTTCTGTGGGCCAATCTGGCAACGCTGTTAATTCTGGCGATTGTATTTAAAGGGATTTTCCCACTCGTGATGACACTGTTCGGGCGCATTGAAATTTTTGCCGTGAACGGAATTGGTTTGCCATTCCACTCGGGAACAATTATCGCCTTCCTGCTGGTAACGGCGCTGTTCATCTTCGGAATCCGCTATGCCAACAGGCTTGGAAATAAATTATATCAAACGGCTATTATGTCGGTCCTGTTTATGATGATCGGTTTTTCCTGCTGGATGGTGATTCCCATTCGTGCAACGGCTAATCCGCCGATGAACCTGAACGATCCTGACAATGCCATCGGTATGCTGGATTACTACAACCGTGAGCAATATGGCGACTGGCCGACTTTGTATGGCCAAAATTATACAGCTGCATTGGATGCTAATGGAATCCTGCGCAATGAAGACGGAAGTTATAAAACAAAAAAGCGCGGCGATGTTTATGAAAAAGATGAAGCCACCAACTCCTATCGTAAAGTAGGGGAGCGCTTTAATTATGTATATAATCCGGATCACGTCAGCATTCTGCCCCGAATGTTCAATGAAGACAAATCGGTCATGGAGAATTATGTTTCTATGTACGGTGCACCGGACTTTGGTTTTAATTACAGTAACAGCGACGTGGCCGACAGCCCGGAAGCACATCAGATTTTCGATGATCTTCGGAAAAAATACGATGAGGGGTCTATCAAGGCTGCAGATTACCTTCAGGTGAAACCTTACAATTTAATAAATGTTCAGCGTCCTTCGCTGTGGCAAAACCTCGATTATTTCTTTACTTTCCAGAACGGATATTATTTCGTTCGCTATCTGATGTGGAACTTTGTGGGCCGTCAGAATGACTTGGAAGGTAATATGGAAAATAACCGCGGCAACTGGATTTCGGGGATTTCGTTTATTGATAATGCGCTGTATGGCGACCAGTCTCAAATGCCGGCAAAATTCCGGAATGACAGTACAGTGACTTTCTTCTTCCTGCCGTTGCTGCTGGGAATCATTGGTTTTGTATTTCAGCTGAACCGCGACTTCGGAAGGTTCTATGCTATCTTATCTTTATTTATCATTACCAGTGTGGGAATTATTTTCTATACCGGTGTGAAACCTTTTGAGGTGCGGGAACGGGATTACGCGATGGTCGGTTCCTTCTATGCCTTCGCCATTTGGATTGGTTTGGGCGCAGGTGCCATTTTAAACTTTTTAAATCAAAAAATAAAGTCGCAGGCTGTGCCGTGGATCGCCGGCGTTGTCCTTCTCGGCATTCCGCTGATGATGGGTTTCCAGAATTATACCCCGCACGACCGAAGCAACCAATACGCTGCTTATGACTATGCCTATTCCACGCTAAACTCTATTCCTAAGAACGGGATTTTATTCGTCTATGGTGATAATGACACTTATCCGATTTGGGGCATGCAGGAAACATCTGGTTTCCGGGATGATGTGAAAGTGGTGAACTTTACCCTCCTGAGCACGCCGTGGAACATTGATCAGGCACGCCGCAGAACCAATAATGCAATGGCAGTTCCGTCCAGCCTGAAGCATGAAAACTATCGCGACGGCAGCAATGATCAGATTTATATTATGTCGCCGAAAGACTGGGAAAATATTTTTGCCAATCTGGAAGGGCAGGGTGTGCCGGCAGAAACGTTTGGTGAATTCCGAAAATACCTTACAGTGGAAAGCATGACCATGAAAGAGGCCGTGAATTTCCTGAAGATAAAATCGGACAACAAAGATGAAATCCTGAAAATGATTTTTGGTGAAGACCGGTATGAGAAATTCAACTTTCTGCCGGTGAATAAATTTATACTTCCTGTCAACAAGCAAAATGCAATACAGGCAGGAATCATCAAAGCAAAGGATGCCGCTCAGGCAGTAGATGCTATTACGGTAACCTACAAAGGCAGCAGCATGTTTAAAAACAATCTGGCGCTTTTGGATATCCTGGCTCATTTTGACTGGAAGCGCAACATTAGTTTTTCCTCCGGGGGTGTATATGATCCTGATAATTTGTTTTATCTAAGTAACTATCTGCAGTTTGATGGTTTCAGCTACCGTTTGGTTCCAATTGAAACCAAAGAAAGTGAAGACGGCGAATTGGGCCGCGTGGATGCTGATGCGCTGTATAAGATCGTGAAAGGCTACCGCTGGGGTAATTTTAAGGACCTGAAAGTACATTACGATGAAACTGCCATGCAGAATATTGTGAGCTACCGGTCTTCTGCCAGCCGCGCTGCGGAAGCTTTGGCGATGAAAGGAGAGAAAGCAAAAGCAATCGAAATGCTGGATCTGGCTGCCCGCGAAATACCGGTGGAGAAATACAATGATCCGCGTTCCCTGAGTTCCATAGTGTATGGATATATCGTTGCGGGACAAGAGCAAAAAGGACTGAAGCTTGCCGAGGAACTAAAGAAGGGAATCTTCTCTGAGTATGATTATTACACCAGTTTGTCGCCACAGGAACAGCGTTTTGCCGGCCGCCAGATGCGCACGAAACCGCTTGAATATTCACTGGTTGTGGGCGCGGTGACGGACGCTTTCGAAAAGACAGGACAGCGCGACAAAGCCTATAGCTATCTGGTGAAATCTCTGGAACCGATCGATAAAAAGTTCAGCACTTTTATTGCGGATCTGAAAACGCTTGGCAAGGAAAAAGCCTACAAGGAAGCAGAGAAAGTACAGAAGATCACACCGTTTTACACCTATCTTTTCGACCTGATGAATCCTTTCGATTCCACATACGCCAAAGAAAAAGAAGCACAGATTACCGATGCACTGATGCGCGCGACGCAATAAAATAGAAAAAAGAAGCCGTCTCAATACTGAGGCGGTTTTTTTTGCTTTATTGGGAGCTTTTT
>DAMCFT010000005.1:0-231124 GCA_032057205.1 Kaistella sp. | reverse complement strand
CAGTAATAATCGGCATTGCAAAGAATATTACCAACTATTTTTGACTATTAAGCCGGAAAAACACCAAAACCAATTTATTATGAAAAATTTGGAAAAACTTTCTCGAGAAAAATTAAGGACAGTAAAGGGTGCGAAGATGTATCCGGATATGTGCAATAGTGATGCGCAGTGTGCTCAATACGGATTAACATGCGGCGTTTTCGAAGGCCATGATACTAATGGATACTGGTCGGCACGCCGGTGTATGTAGTTGTTTAAGAGGCTGCTTATGCAAGCAGCCTCTTTTGATTTAATAGAAAATAAAATATTTGAAATATTCATAGTCATAATGAGGAACACCAAAAAATAAGAGCGTATTCACGCATACAAGACGTAATAATAAACTAAATGTACAGAATATCATACTTTATAGTGTTCTTTATGGGTCAATTGTTCGGACAGCAATTACAGGTCAATTACAATCTTACTTCTTCAAGCGAAAATGCGAAGCGCACGCTTTCGTATATCTTAGGTATTGCTGAACAAAAATCGGTGTTCCGGACTGAGGCGCGCAAAACGTCTGATTCTTTAATTGTCAAGACGGGCTTAGGATTACAATATTACTATAATCCTGACCACGAACTTTATCTTATAAAGGATTTGAAAAGTGAAGAATTTTTAAAGAAAAGAGTTTTTGCTGTCAGCCGTGACGAGTTTTTGATAGAAATCACTGAAAAACTGACTTGGAATATTTTAGCCGAAACATCGACTATTGCAGGACTGAACTGTCAAAAAGCCACAGTAAATTATGGTGGCCGGAATTGGACCGCATACTTTACGCCCGATGTGGCTATTTCTGAGGGTCCTTACTATTTTCATGGATTGCCGGGATTGATTATTCAGATTCAGGATGCTGAAAATCACTTTAATTTTACAGCTACCAGTATAAAAGAAACTATGCATCCATCTTTGTATGAAACAGGACAAGGACATAAAATTAGCTGGACCCAATACAAAAAAACAATTGAAATCTTATTATGATGATCCTTACCGTGCCGTACGTCTCCAAGGAATGAAAGTTGTCACCGATAATGGTGCTGGTGGTTATGAGCCAATTAATTTTCGTGAAAGAATCAATGAAAACCAAGCAATGCTCCGGCGTAATAATCCCATAGAAGTTAATCACAAGATCTTTTTGGATAAGTAATCCAAGAATCGCATAATACATGACAAATAAAGTGTTATGATAACGGACGGCACACATAATTATTGATTCAGTCATTACTACGCATCTTCTCCAGCTTAAAAGGCATTAGATTTGCGAAAAGCATGGTTGCAATGATATTTTCCACTAATGAATTCCGAACTATTAAGGTTTTATTGCCAAAACAATTTGGATATATCAAAAAATATAGTAATTTAGCACTTGAAGCGGAACCCGAAAAGCTAATAGAGTAGGGAAGTATTTTTAACAAAAAATTATCTATGAAAAAACTAGAGAAAAGTCAAATGACCTCAATTTACGGAGGTAGAGAAGTTGAAAAAACTGAAGGCACCTATGATGGAACGTGTTACAACGACAAAATTATCACAAAAAATAACGGATCAATAAAAGTAAAAATAAAGCCGTGCTAAAATCATACAGGATTATGAAAAAATTAGAAAAAAATCAGCTTTCGATAATTTATGGCGGAGTGAGTCCCGAACATACATCAGGTACGAGCACGGTCCAGACAGATATAGGTCCGGTTTCTTGTAATTACACAGATACGATCGAAAAAAAAGGAAACAAAACGATCATTAAAACGAACTGGGAATGTTAATTTAAAATTTATAAGATGAAACAATTACAAAAAAATGAAATGTCAACCATTTATGGAGGTAGAGAAGTTATTGTTACAGAGCATACGTCTCAAAGTGGAGGTTGTCAGAAGGACAAAACCGTAATTAGAAATAACGGTACAGTAATTATTAAAAGTGGTCCTTGCTAATATGGCTATTAAATTAATCTTTAAAAAGAATTGCGTAACTGCAATTCTTCTGTTTTTTAATGTTATGTGTTTTTGCCAAAGAAAAGACTATTCCTATTACTATCAAGGTATAAACAAGGCGGAAGCATGTCTTTTAACTCATAATTATAAACTAGCCGATTCTATATATAAAAATTTACTTAGTTTAGAATACAACTTTTTTTATAAGGATCTACAGAATGCCTTAATTGTTAGTGAAAAAACTGGTTCAGAATCGAATATCATAAGATTAAAATTAAAGAAGCACATTCCTTCGGAGGAAATTTCTAGGGTTTATCTATCTGATCAGTACAATAGAAAATTCGTAGGTAAACTCCTGTTGTCAAAAAAGAAACGTATAGAGAGAGATGAGAGAAATTTTGTAAAAATAAAAAGTCTGCTGCTGGACGAAAACTTTACATTTTATAATGATGATATTAAAAAAGCGTCAATAGTTGTTACTCATAATGTTGATAAGGAAGCTTTTGACAGTGAATTCTTAGAAAGGCTACTTGAGATGGTGAAAGATGGTAGAATGCATCCAATTTTGTATTCAAATATATATGAAAGATATAGTATATTACACTATAAAAAAAGGTTCTATAACAATACGGCAGTATATATTTCTGACGACAAGCATATTGTTTTAAAGGATAATGCTCCTTTTTTGTCAGCTGGCATCGACGAAAAAACCATCAATGAGAGAAGGCGCATAATTTATTTGGCTCCCCTCGATGAAGCTAGAAAAATGTTTTCCGTATATTTTAACTTGAATCTATCATATTATTTGTACTTATGATACTTATTTTGTATGAAAAACAGGACGCTTCTGCCTTAAAAACAGCTGAATGGATACAGTTTTTGTCGCCACAGACAGAGTTAGTCTTAATGAATGAAGAAAATTACATCAATAGCGTAGAGATTGATCTGCAAAATAATAATATTATACTTAATGTGAATCAGGTTGGTACCGTTAATTTAAAAAGAATAAAATCCTTTTGGTATCGCAGAGGTGATTTTTATTTAAATTTCAATGTTGGTGGTTTACAACTTGATGATAATGAACATTCTTTTTTAAGTGATGAATGGGATGCGATTAAAAAATATATTTTTTATTATCTAGAAAGTAATAGTAGAAATTTCTGTTCCTATTTTAAAACAGATATCAATAAGTTGCATGTCTTGCATGTAGCCCAAGGAGTTGGTCTTCTTACGCCCTTATCATTTGTAACATCATCAAAAAATGTACTTGAAGATTTTTGCGAAAGATTTCCCACTATTACAAAGTCGGCAAATGATGTATTAAGATTTCAACGGAAAGAATATGTGGAGTATACCTTGTCGTCATTGGTGGAAATAAAAGATGTTCACCAAATGAATGACAGTTTTTTTCCGTCCTATGTGCAACAGTATATTCATAAAAAATATGAGGTAAGAACTTTTATTTTTGATCGAAAAATTTGGTCAATGGCTATATTTTCCCAAGATAATAAAAAGACACAAGTTGATTATCGAAACTATGATAGTAAGGTCCCTAATAGATATGTCCCGTATATTTTGCCTACTTCTGTCGAAAGAAAAATTTTAGATCTTTTTTCAATATTGCAGCTTAATTCTGGTTCCGTTGATTTTGTTGTGGATCGCAATGACAGCTTTTATTTTTTAGAAATCAATCCGGACGGACAGTTTGACTGGGTTTCTGAATACTGTAACTATTATATAGAGAGAAACATCGCAGAGATTCTTTTAAGTAATTACCAATAATAATATGAAAAACCCTAAGCAAATTCAGTTCCTTTTTATTAAAAGAATAAACTTGAAGACAAGTAGTACAGCTGTATCTACTTTTCGTAAAATAAGGTTCTTTAAACCAATTTCTAAAATTTTTTATTAATATGTATTTCTATTTATATTCGAATTGTATATTAACAAAAGGTTACCGCAATTCTTCTATTATTGACCTACAACGTAAAGAAGTATACATTATTGACGGCAATTATTCTAAAATATTAGAGAATAATGGGGCTCATATAGACTATTTTGTTAAAAACGTAGGAGCAGCTGATCTGAGGGGAATTAGAGAATTGTGGTTTTTTTTAAAAAAAAATGATTTAGCTTTCAGATCAAATTCGCCCGTTGATATTAAAGAGTTATCATCGGATTATCATTTGCCGTTTGCCTTTTCAAATTCTATTATCGATTATGATAACCTTACGTTATTTTCCACTTCTGTTAGCGCATTAAGTCGAATCAAATGCTCATACCTGCAAATAAGGTTTTTCACAAAAATTCAGCCTAAAGAACTAAAAGAAATCCTGCGAATTCTACATTATGAGGGCCTTAATATCCTTTCAGTTGAGCTGGTTTTTTCTCACTTCTATAAGAATTTCGAAACCATATTAAAAAAACAAGAAAAAATAGTAAGTGTCTTTTACTTTAATGCATTTGAAGATAGTACTAAAATTCTAAATAATATTTACTTTGGTAGTTTTAGGAAGCACTTTGTTTCAGAAAAATCATGCGGTAATGTAAGTGTTGACAATTTCAATATTCATTTAAAAAGTTATACTGAAAGTATCAATTGTAACTCCTGCTTAAGTCATAAAATTTCGATAGATAGAAAGGGAAATATTAAAAACTGTCCGAGTATGTCGGATGTTTTTGGCAATATTACTCATACAACTTTAGAAGAGGCTTCATCTCATGACGATTTTGAAAAATATTGGTCTGTCACCAAAGATCATATAGAAGTTTGCAAAGATTGCGAATTCCGATATATATGTACAGACTGTAGAGCTTATACTGAAAGAACACATACTGTAGAAGGATTAGATTTTTCAAAACCCCTAAAATGCGGTTATAGTCCCTATACCGGAGAATGGGAACAATGGAGTACCAGTCCTTTAAAGAAGAAAGCAATACAGTTCTATGGTATGCATGAATTTATAAAGAATAATGCAAATTAAATCATTTCCATTTTACAAACAACCCGATGAAAAAGATTGCGGCCCCACCTGCCTGCGGATCGTCAGCAAATTCTACGGTAAATCGCTGTCTCTTCAGCATATCCGGCAACTCTCGGAAACCACACGCGAAGGCAGCTCACTGCTCGGCCTGAGTGATGCGGCGGATACCTTAGGCTTTCGCTCGCTGGGCGTTCAGGTTGATTTCGAAACGCTTGCTGCCGAGGTACCGATGCCCTGCATCGTGCACTGGAATAACCAGCACTTTGTAGTCGTTTATAAAATAGAAAAAGACAAAGTCAGTGTCTCTGATCCTGCCTACGGCCTGATTACCTATACCAGACGGGAGTTTATAAAAAACTGGATCGGCGAAAATGCTGATGAGTACACTGAAGAAGGAATTGCGCTCATACTGGAAACTACCCCCGCATTTTACGAAACGGAATGGGACAAACCGGAAAGCAAGGCCAGCTTTTCTTTCCTGTTCAAATACGTACTGAAGTATAAAAGTCTCATTGTCCAGCTGGCATTGGGCCTGCTCACCGCCAGTCTGCTTTCCCTGATTTTCCCGTTTCTGACTCAAAGCATCGTCGATGTCGGCATCCAGAATCAGGACCTGAATTTTATTTACCTGGTCTTGCTCGCCCAGATCATGCTCTTCCTGGGCCGCACCGGCATCGAAGTCATCCGCAGCTGGATCCTGCTGCATCTGTCAACGCGTATCAACATTTCCATCGTCTCTGATTTCTTCATCAAACTGATGAAACTGCCGATCAGCTTTTTTGACACCCGGATGACCGGAGATATTATGCAGCGAATTAATGATCATCACCGCATTGAGCAGTTGCTGACGAGTTCTTCACTCAACACTTTGTTTTCGCTGGTCAATCTGGTTATCTACAGTATTATCCTGCTCTTCTATGATTATCGCCTGTTTCTGATTTACTTTATCGGCGCCACTGCATATCTGGGCTGGATCTTTTTCTTTTTAAAAAGAAGAAAAGAACTGGATTACAAGCAATTTTCTCAGTTCTCCCAGGAACAGAGCAAAGTTATTGAACTGGTCAATGGCATGCAGGAAATTAAAATGCATAATGCCGAGAAACAGAAAAGATGGGGCTGGGAATTCATTCAGGTCAAACTCTTTAAACTGAAAATGAAATCACTCGCCCTGGAGCAGTGGCAGGGCGTAGGCGGCAATTTTATCAATCAGATCAAGGACATCCTTGTTAGTTTCTTATCAGCAAAGCTGGTGCTTAGCGGCGACTTAAGCCTGGGGATGATGCTCGCCGTGCAGTACATCATCGGTCAGCTGAACAGTCCACTGCTCCAGCTTGTCGAATTCATCCGGCAGGCGCAGGACGCTCGCATTTCACTCGAGCGCCTGGGTGAAATCCATGACAGACAAGACGAAGCTCCGGCAGAGCAGGAGTACATCAGTGAACTTCCGGCTCAGGATATCCGCGTTGAAAATCTGTCTTTTCGCTATCCCGGCGCTGATCAGTATGTCTTTGAAGAACTCAGCCTTACCATTCCTTTCAGAAAAACGACGGCAATTGTAGGCACCAGCGGCAGTGGCAAAACCACTTTGCTGAAACTGCTGCTGAAATTTTATGAGCCGGCCTCTGGTGACATCAGAATGGGAAATACTTCGCTGAGCCACATCTCTCCTAAAGTACTGCGCGATCATTGCGGGGTTGTCATGCAGGAGGGCTATATATTCAATGATTCCATTGCAGGGAATATTGCTGTTGGAAATGATTACATTGACAAAGCCAAATTGCGACGTGCGGTAGAGATTGCACACATTAAGGATTTCATAGAAGGCTTGCCGCTGAGCTACAATACCAAAATCGGAAACGAAGGGGTAGGCATGAGTGGTGGTCAGAAACAAAGGCTGTTCATTGCGCGTGCCGTCTATAAATCTCCAGAATACATCTTCTTCGATGAAGCGACCAGCGCCTTGGATGCCAACAATGAAAAGGTCATTATGGAAAACCTGCAGCAGTTTTTCCGGGGGAAAACAGCGGTAGTGATTGCGCACCGCCTCTCGACGGTAAAAAATGCCGATAAAATTATTGTACTAGACAGAGGCCGCTTAGTGGAAGAAGGAACTCATACGGAACTTGTCGCCCTGAAAGGCGCCTATTATCATCTTGTAAAAAACCAACTGGAACTTGGAAACTGAAAAAGACACCCTTGAGGATTTGGAGCTTCGCTCAGAAGCAGTACAGGATATTCTCTCCCGGCCACCAGCCTGGATTATTCGCTGGGGCAATACCGTGGTGCTTTCTGCCATTGCGCTGGTACTGCTGATGAGTTATTTTATAAAGTATCCGGAATTCATCGCCGCGCCGGTGGTCATCACCTCTGCCAATCTGCCCGAAAAGATAATTGCCCGCAGCAACACCCGGATCGCAGCGATAGAAGTAGCGGACCATCAGCAGGTTAAAAAAGGGCAGCTGCTGATGGTCTTGGAAACAACAGGTAATATTGAAGACATGTTGGCATTGCGCGATTTGGTCCGTAACGGTACAGCTCCTTCCGCTTTTCCGCTGATAAAAACCTCTGGCTTCGCGTTGGGAGAACTGCAGGCAGACTACAACGCTTTTGCCTTAGCCCTGCAGGAAGAGCAATTGTTCAGCCGGCTGCAGCCCTATGCCCCCGAAAATACGGCTGCAGAGCAGGGTCTTGCTGAAAACCAACGGCAGGTAGCTGTCCTGAGCCAGCAGGTAAAACTCGAAGAAGCCAAATTGGAACTTGCAACAGCGGATTATGAACGTGCTGCCTCCTTGTTTCGGCAGGGCGTTATTTCTAAAGCTGAATTAGACAATGATAAGATTGCCCTGTTGCAGGCACAGCAGAGCCTGCGCAGCCTTAAAATGACACGCTCCCAACTGGAGGATACCAGGACAGGGCTGAAAAAGGTAAAAACCGGCACGGGCATTTCAGCTGAAAAAGAAAAGATTACCTATACCTCGCGTACCGCACAAATGTACGAGCAGCTGCGGCGCGCTGTTCGGCAATGGGAACAGAATTATCTGGTTATTTCTTCCGTTGATGGCACAGTAAGTTTCCAGCAGTTATGGGGTGAAAACCAATTTGTAAACGCCGGTGAAGCCCTGCTCACAGTGCTGCCGGCCCGGCCGTCTGGCTGGATAGGCCGCCTCGCGGTAGCTGCTGTGAACTCCGGGAAAATCGCCAAAGGCCAAAAGGTGCTCGTCAAACTTGATAATTTCCCGTACCAGGAATTCGGCATCGTGCAGGCTACCGTTACCAGTATTGCTCTAACACCTGACGAGGAAGGTCGCTATTATGTAGGCATTGCCCTGCCCAGAGGACTGCACACTTCTTACGGCCGCGAACTCAGTTCTTCCGGTGAACTCAAAGGGACTGCTGAGATCGTTACCCAGGACCTGAGGTTAATCCAGCGCTTCTTTTATCAGCTGCGCCAGCTGCTCAGTCACCAAAGCGGGTCTTAAAGAATCTTTGGTATGTCCTGGGGCATTACCGCAGTACAGGATCGCTTGTATATGGTAATGCATGAGAATGGCTGCCTTCAATATTTTGTTTAATTGCCGCTTCAATTTGATCATAATAAGACTCGTCAAAACCAGTCCATCTTCCAACAATACGGCCTTTTTTGTCAATTAAAATTGTCAGCGGAATCGCCTGGATCATATATTTCTCCAATGTGTCTTTATTCTCCGGCTGAACAATGGTATGAAGCCAGGTCATTTTTTCTTTTTCAACAGCAGTACGCCAGTGAGTTTGATGTAAGTCGCGTGAAATACCGATAATTTCCAACCCGGAAGGCTGATATTTGCTGTATAACTGACGAAAAAAGGGATGCAAAAATTTACAAGGAGCGCACCAGCTTGCCCAAAAATCCAAAAGAATAACCTTTTCACCTATGTAATCCGCTAGTTGAAACCGCTGACCGGAAATGCTTACAGCTTCAAAATTTAATGCAGTACCACCAACGCCGCTGTTTTCAATAATTCCAATTCTATTTTTTATGAAACTTCCAAGTGGGGATTTTTGCAGAGATGCTGCCATTCCATTAAAGGACTTTTGAATCGTTCTGTAATTTTTTCGACCAGCTGATCTGCCCAAATTGAAGAATAAATTATGGAGTGCGACGAAGCTACTGGGATTATTTTTTGCATATAGATTGTCAATAAACAAGTCACCTATCTCTTTTTTATATTCCAAATCAGCTGTCGGGTTATTTCCCACGGGAAAGTGGTATCCCATTTCTCTAAAATATTCGTTCCTGAAATTAATTAAAAAATCTTGTCTGTATCTTTTTCTGAACGCTGCGTACGACTCGTAATCATCTTGGTAGACATTGTCTTTACTTTGCGAAAGACTTAAATCTAAAAAATCTATTGTTACAGACGTCTTTCCGCTCCCAAAAGAAAGGGTATAATATTGTTTCTCAGTCTCATCAGTTAATTGGTTGCTGAAAATAATTCTCGTAGGATTGCTGATTGTACCGTTAATTATAAAGGTATCACTGGTAATAATGATGGAATCAGCTATTATTTTGTCAGGACTACTGTGATAATAATAAGAAAGCTTATCTCCCTGTTTAGCGTTTTTTGCTTTCCCTTTGATAATAAAATTAGTTTGTGAGACTAAGTCCGCGGAGAAAAAAGTAAATAAAATAAGAAAAAGTCTGCTCATTTATATGATAAATACATTTCACAAAAAAGCTAAAAAGTAAACTTTTTAGCTCATAATAATTATTTTACAGGACCGCATGTGCCGTTTTGACATCCCCCTGAACAAGAACTAGAACACATTCTTTCAGGACCACACGAATCACCACATTCACCAGTACTGGCCAGTTTGCCTCCGTAAATATTTTTTAATTTTTTCCTGTCTAACTTTCTGAGATTTTTCATAACTTAATTCTTTAATGGTTACCTGTAAAGCTATAAATAATTTTTTATTTCTGAAATACTGTCGAATATTTGTGCTTAGAATAAAACAGTAAGTTTAAGAAATTACAGATAATGTCGTTTAATAATGTTGTTTTACCAGTATATTTCTTAGCAAAAGCAAAATCCGCTAACTTACCTGAAAATAATAGATATATGACCAGGTAGCTCCTTCTAAGCCCCGCCAGTTATTATCATTGCGAGAACAGCAAATGAAGCAAAAGAACAAGAATAAATGCATCAAATCCAACCCGCGCCAGCGGGCTCGCTGATTCCTTAAAAACAATAGATAAGATGAAGCAAACCCGTCTTAGCGGGTTTGCCGCACACCGGCACACCAGCGCCACGCACCAAGAATCGCCGTCGGGCAAGATCGAAATCTCGGACTGCCGACTTCCAAGCTTCCATCAGCCCTCACTTTAAAACCTGTACACGTCATTGGGAGGAGCACGCCTGTGCGACCCGGCGCCCCTGCCTTCGACCTCCGACTTCCGACTTCCAACCTCGGACCCCAAACCTTCACCAACAAAAAAAGACCCCCTCTTTCCAGAGGAGCCCTTCCTGCAACAAACATTACCTCCGTCTCCGGTAGCAGTACACCAAAAAATTAATCACAACAACCTGACCTGGGAGCTTTTTACGTTAAGAAAAATTAAAATTTCTTCTGATCCTGCCCTCCACAAACACAAGTTAAAAATCCCCGCTGTTCGAGTGGCGGCAACAACCTGACGTCAAGACTCATTTTTATTTCCGCCCGAGTTAGGGGATTTTATCGAAGAAATTTTCATTTTTTAGTAAAAACGACGAAGGAGTTTCGCCGATTCTGCTAAAAAAATGCAAAAGGATGAGGCAAAAGATCCAGTCTTGACATCGTGATGCAGCGTAGCTAAATCGCAGATTCGACGATTCCGATGAAAAATAAAATCAGGGAGTCAATTTTGCTTCTTTTGGTTCAAGCCAAACCCGCCTTAGCGGGTTCGCTGATTCCTTTAAAAATTAATAAAAAGATGAAGCAAAAGGACAAGAGACTAAGAAAGTTAACTGCAGCGTATGAATCGTAGCGATGAACGGAAGCAACTTTTACTGCGAGAAGCGAATGCGACGTCGCGGGCCTCCTGAACAGCATTGCTCCCTTCAAAACCCCTCCACAGCAGCGTGCGCTAAATTCCCAGCGCACTCCCGTTCTTGCAAGGAGCGTGATAGCGCGACGAAGCAACCCCGGGCACATCGAATAGAACCAATTAAAACACAAGTTATGATGCAATCGAACGGAGCTTAGCGACCTAGGAGCTTTTTACGTTAATAAAATGAATGTTTCTTTTATCGTACACTGACCTTTTTAGAACATCTTAAAAATCTCCAGTGTCCGAAGCGCGGGAAAAAATCAGGTTTAGAAGATCCTATTTACCTTCCGCGCAAGTTTGGAGATTTTCAATGAAAGAAACAGACATTTTTAGTAAAAAGATCCAGTCTTGAACTTTTGCTTCTTTTGGTTCAAGCCAAAAGAAGAAGAAGAACAGTACATCGTCAATAAGTCGTTAGCAGTATCTTCCTCAAACAAAAAAAGACCCCTCTTTCCAGAGGAGCCCTTCCTGCAATAAACATCACCTCCGTTTCCGGTAGCAGTACACCAAAAACTTTATCAAAACCGTCGCCAGGTAACTGGCAGCCCCTCCCAGGCCGGCCAGCACGATGGTCTTCACCATCTCTTCCTGCTGCACCTGCAGCCACACCGTGAGCAGCATGCCGAAAAAGGCACTCACGCGCTGCGAAGTATCAAAGTACATCACGGCCGGTCTTCATTCTGGATCGCCGTCTGGCTGATCGCGCTGGCAATGCCGCCGGCAATCGCCGTATAGCCTGCAATAGTGATCAGGACCGCCGGCAAAGCTACCGGTGCAGTGGTGATCACTGCGCTGATGCCGGTCAGCAGCAATCCGTAATTGCGGATCTTGCGGAAGAACCGGGGAGTCGGCTGCTGCATCCGCTGGAAAATCTGTTTCATACGATTTCTTTTAAAAGAGTGAGATAAACGGGGCGGCCGCTTTCCAGAACCGGAAAGACCGCCCGTGTCAGTCGCGCAAGAGCCTGCCGCGAGGCGGCGCCTTTGCCTTCACCGGTATGAACACTTACCGGTGCAATACAGCCTTTCAGTTCCTTCAGCGCCTCGTTAGCGGCGTGGAACAGGATCAGGCTGCGTCCGCGGACCTCTGTCACTTCCAGGTGCCACTGATAACGCTGGCTGAAACGCTTGCGCAGGGCGTAGCGCCCTTCCGGGATACAGGAAATGCGCGGCGCATTTCCCAGCCAGGGCAGCTCAATTGTCTTGCAGAGTTCCTGGCCGTCAGCCAGCAAACGGCCCTGGGTGCCTTTCGCCGCATAGCGGCGGTAGAGTAGCAGTTCCATGTTATGGCGTTCCTGAAACCTGCACGATCTGCAGCGCGTTATACCCGCCATTTTTCAGTGCGTAGAACGAACCGTTCACTTCCTGAAAAAACGAAATACCCAATACCACAAACAGCGGATGCGGCGAATCAGCCGGCAGCGTATGCTCCAGCTGAATGAGGCTGGTGGCTGCATTATTGATAGGCAGCACCTGCGTTTCCGTCTTCTCACTCACGAATTTCTCCTCAGTAAAATCCACCGCCATGGCGGCCGCCACCAGCTGGAAGTGCGTACTGCCGCTGGGTACGCCGATACTGTCTCCCGGTACAAATGGCTGCAGCTCCACGCTGGCGGTTCCTGCGGCGCGGTCAATAGTCGTTTCATAGGGCGCAAACAGGGTGGTACCGAGTTTTCCTGCACTGTTAAACTCAAACCCCTGCAGCATTTCTGCTTCACCGTCAATGACGTTGCGCAGGCCCCGGGGATTCACTGCGTCCATTTGCAGCACTTTAATCATTTCGCGCGTCAGTCTGGAGACCATCCGCGGGTCGGCCGCATTTTGCAGCAGCGTCTGAATCGAACGGCGCAGCGTTTTTCCCGCGCGGCCGGCGCGGCCGAACTCCGCTCCGTTTTCCCGGGTGCGCTGGAACGCTGGGTCGTTCATAATACGGTCCGCGGACACCCCGCCACGTTCTCGGGCCATGTAGCCGTCACGGGTTTTGTAGAAGGTAATGTCTCCCATCGTACCCTTGAGCTTGATAATACTTTTCTGTCTTGCCATGATAATAATTTTTATAGCATTAAACATTGTACAGCCTTCAGGCGGCCGTCTCAGCCTTGTGATCACAATGCAAATGTGTATGTAAAAACCTGATTACCAAAGTACTAACGCCGCAGGCGCTACTTCTTTCCGCCTCCCTCCGCCCCTTTCCGCCAAACACCCGTTTGCGCCATTTACGCTCATCCATGCCACCCGTACGACCAGATAAAGCCCCCATTTGAACAGCAGCGCTCCCTTCAAACCCCCTCTACGGCAGCGTACTCCACCATTGCAGCGTACATCTGTCATTGCGAGGAGGCGGAAGCCGACAAACAGGTCCCTGAGCGGAGCCGAAGGGCAACCCCCCGAATGGCAACGCTCCCTTCAAAATAGTCAGCGCAAAGAGAATAATAGCGCAACTGATCTCATATCTGCTTGCGGCAGTACAACATTTAATTTATTGTAACCTTAAGGACCTAGAAGATTTTTACGTTAATAAACCTCGAAGAGGTTCGCCGACTCCATTGAAAATTAAAAGATGATGGAGGCAAAAATTAAAATTTCTTTTGACCTGACCGTCCACAAACACAAGTTAAAAATCCCAGCTGTTCGAGTGGCGGTTAAAATCTAACATCGAAGACTGATTTTTAATTCCCCCGAAACCTAACGAGTGGTTCGACGAACGAAGAGAGTCAAACCTAACGAAGTGGTTCGACGAACGAAGAGAGTCAATTACGGGGAAACCTAACGAAGTGGTTTGACGACCAAAGGGAGTCAATTTATTAAAGAAACTTTGATTTTTTAGTAAAAACGACGAAGGAGTTTCGCCGATTCTACTAAAAACATTTAAAAGAATGAGGCAAAAGATCCAGTCTTGACATCGTGATGCAGCGTAGATAAATCGCAGATTCGACAATTCCTATAAAAAATATTAAAATCGGAAAGTCATTTTTTTGGTCCGTTTGCATCAAGGCAAACCCGCCTTAGCGGGTTCGCTGATTCCGTTAAAAATAAATGAAATGATGAAGCAAAAGGACAAGATTAAGAAAGGTAATTACACCTAATTCTCCCTCTATTAAGTCTTACTCAAACCACCCCGTACGTAGGGTGCGCGCACGGATACCCGTACCAGGGAGGGGAATAACTTCACTGCTGTGGTGCATTTCTGCTGATAGGCGAAGAAATATGCACATGAAAATCTTCGCCTAAGGTTTTTCTGTGTTACGAGGAGGCGCAAGCCGACGAAGCAAGCTCCTGAACGGCAGCTCTCCTTTGAAAGAACAGTCACCTCGTCATTGCGAAGAGCACCCAAGTGCGACGAAGCAACCTCCTGAACGGCAGCGCTCCCTTCAAAACCTCTGTACGGCAGCGCGCTCCACCATTGCAGCGTACACCTGTCATTGCGAGGAGGCGGAAGCCGACGAAGCAACCCCCTGAACAGCAACACTCCCTTCAAATTATAATCCCTCCATTCCCCGCCAACCTCTATCGTCCCCCAAGTCTATTCTCTCAAAGTCTATCATCTATTGTCTTTCCTATTTCCTCTTTCCCTTCCTCCCCCTACCAAAGCCCACTCCTAAGCATGGATAGTGCATGGATAATGCATGGAAAGGCATATCGGCACATCCATGCCGTTGGTGCCGTTTCTTCCGCTTTCTGCAGGTCTATAGTATCTGTGGATAACTTTTCCCGCCGGTATACCGCAAAACTCCCGACCACCCAATCAGCCGAAGCGCGAGCTTTACGCCACAAATAAAAAGTCATGAAAAAAAGAAACCAGCGCCTCTGCGTATATCCTAAAGACATTCAGCGCATCACCGGCCGCAGCGACCGGTACAGCCGCCAGCTGTTGCATGCCATAAAAAATCACTTCGGCAAGCAGGCCCATCAGGCCTTGTCTGCCGAAGAAGTCAGCACTTATCTCGGCCTGCCGCTGGAATCTGTTCGCGAGGCCTTATCACACTAACCCCTGTTAGCGCTCCAAGCGCTAACAGGGGTCCCATCGCCCGAATATCGCCGGTTCCGGTGCAACCTTAAAATCAATGATCTGACCGTCAACTATTTTTTCTCCTTACTCCCCACTCAATTACTCAATCACTCCCTGCCTCCCAACTGGCCTCTTCAATCTCTCATCTGCAAGTCTTTCCTCTTTCCTTTAATATCTATTCTCTCAAAGTCTATTATCTATTGTTTCCTCTGTCCCCTCAGCCTTCCCCAGTCAAAGCCCAGTCCTAAACATGGATAGTGCATGGATAATGCATGGATGGGCGTAACGGTATATCCGTGCCGATTTGGACGGATTCTGCCGTATTCATCAGTTGAATAAACTTTGCCAATAATAATGCGCGCGTGCTAATTGACTTCCATTGTCAGGAAAAGTTTGCGCTTTTAGTGACTGAAGCTTGGAAAATGAAATTACGTTATAGCCTTATTTCCAGCTTTACAGTGGCATTATTTTTATGCGTTCTTATGTCGTGTATTACGGGTTGATATTCTTAAAATCAGTCACTTCCTCAACACACCCGACCCAAAAAATGCGAACCGCGACCGCCGTCCGCATTAAAAAATACAACGCAAAATTTGCAACAACTACAAAACCCCCACCTTCTCCATGCACGCCTTCATCTTCCGGTATGTTCTTTCAATATCGTCATCCAGCCCGACTGACATCCGGATCAAACCCTGCGAAAGGCCCATCTCTCTTTGTTCCTCGTCCGGGATTTCAGATGAGGTGGAAGTGCCCGAAGCAGAGAACAAGGTTTTGTAGAAGCCAAGGCTTACCGCCAGGTAGCCCAGGTTTTCGTTTTGCATCAGTTCCATCAGTTCATTGGCTTTCTCCACGGTGAGCACATCCAGCGCGAGCAAACCACCATACCCGTATTCCTCCACCATCATCGACTGGTAGAGTTCATGCTGCGGATGTGCTGCCAGCCCTGGATATTTCACGATCAGTCCGTCTTGCTGAAACTGTTGCGCCAGATATAACGCATTTTCGCTGTGCTTCTTCATCCGAAGGTGCAGCGTTCGCATGTTCTTCAGAATACTGGCGGCACGCAGACTGTCCAAAGTAGGGCCCAGCAACATGCATGCGCCGCTGTTCACATCTTTCAGCGCATTGATAAACTCCGTGCTGGCACATACCACACCGGCCACGGCATCGCTCGTACCGTTAATGAATTTGGTCAGGCTGTGAATCACAATGTCGGCGCCCAGCTCTGCGGGTGCCACGGACAGCGGAGAGAACGTACTATCCACCACAAGTTGCAGGTTGTGTTTTTTTGCAATCGCTGCCAGGCTGCGCAGGTCGGCGATCTCCAGCAGCGGATTGCTGACGGTTTCGCAGAAAATAACTTTCGTTTCCGGACGAATGGCTGCCTCCACGGCGGCAAGGTTGGTGATGTCTACGAAAGAAGTGCTGATCCGGAAGCCTGGCAGAAAATTCTTCATAAAAGCGTAGGTTCCGCCGTAAATTGTGCGGCTGGATACAATGTGGTCGTCGCTTTTGCACAGCTGCAAAAGGGTAGAGGTAATCGCGCCCATTCCGGAAGCGGTGACGTTCGCATTCTCAGTGCCTTCCAGTTCCGCCAGCGCCTGGGCAAGGTACAGGTTGCTCGGCGAGGAGTGCCGCGAGTAGAGATAACATCCTTCCGTATTTCCCTCAAAAGTATCGGCCATTGTTTTGGCCGTGAGAAAAGTGTAGGTGGAGCTATCCGAAATGGAAGGGTTCACGCCCCCGAATTCTCCAAAATATTGCAGATCCTGAATCCGGTTGGCAGCGTCAGACTTTTTCATAGGTGTACATTTTAAGAATTAAAAATGCGGCCTTGCCGGTAAATAAACAACAAGGCGATTATAATTCAGAACAATGTTTTGCGAAAAGATGTAAATGCAGAACAATATTTGGCTATTCCACCGAATTTAATATTTTTACGGAACAAATCTCAACTTATGCTGGACGAAAAAGACCAACAACTCCTGCGATTGCTGCAAACCGATTCCAAAAAAACAACACGCCAGCTTGCGCAGGAGCTCAACTTGTCCCCGACAGCCGTTTTTGAACGAATCCGCAAACTGGAGAAACGAAAGATCATCGACAAGTATGTAGCGCTGGTGGATAAGAATTTACTGCAGAAAAGTTTCGTCGTGCTTTGCCATGTAAAACTGGTGCAGCACCGGAAAGAATACATCGCGCAGTTTGAAAAAGAAATCACGCAGTTTCCCGAAGTGCTGGAATGCTTCCACGTGAGCGGTGATTATGATTACATCCTAAAGATCTGCGTGCGCGACATCAGTGCCTACCGCGAGTTTATGGTCAGCAAACTCACCAACCTGCAGCATATTGCCAGCACGCAAAGTTCTTTTATGATTAAAGAAGTGAAGAATTCAACCGTGATCGAACCGGGGAATTAATTACGCATTGAAGAACTCCATCAGGTCCATGTAGTTTTTCTGATTCACGGTATGGCCGCTCATGTATTCGCGGAAGGTGAAGTAGGCGCCCAGATCGTAAAGCAGGTCTGCGGCTTTGCGGCCCCACTCCAATGGAATAATTGGATCTTCGGTACCGTGCGAAACGAAGAAGCGCATTTTTTCTATTTTCTTTTTGTCCTTTACAATATCGGTGAGCAGTTTCTCCTCGGGATAGCAGCTCAGGCACGCGACTTTATTGAACAGTTCCGGATGATGCAGCGCCAGCGCATAACTTAGGATGCCGCCTTGGGAAAACCCGGCGAGGTGCGTTTGGTTTTGTGTGAGGCCGTATTTGTTTGTGATCGCCATGATGTTCTCGGTAATCATCTGCAGGGACTTCCGTGCCTGGTCCACATCAATGCGGTTCTCCTGGTTCATCAGGTCGATATCATACCACGAGAACCCTTCCCACGCGGATTTAAGCGGCGCGCGGAAGCTCACGATCAGCCAGTCTGCCGGCAGGGTAGGGGCGAAGGCAAATAAATCCTCTTCATTGCTGCCATAACCGTGAAGCAGAACGAGTAAAGTAGTTTCAGGGGTGATGTTTTCGGGTTCGCGAACGAGGTATTGTAAATCCATAGAACAAATATAGGGAATTGGTCGGCTGCGGAAAGATGAGGACGAGCGTCACGTTTGACATTTAAACGCGAAGAACGTGAAGTTTTTAATAGTGTGCTATTTTAAAACGCAAAAGGCGCTTCGCTCAGCCAAGCATATTAGATAATCAGGATACCAATTTTAAAACGCGGGGAGCACAAAAGGTTTTATAGCACCGCGCGCTATTTAAGCACGTAAAAGCTTCGATCAGCAAGGGCTCTGTCATTAAAACTTTTCAGCATTTTATAATGAGCCCTGCCTTTCTCAGTCTTCTAACTGCGGACTGCCAACCCCCGTCTTCGGACTGCCGTCTTCTAACATCTAACATCTAATTTCTAACTTCTGCCCTTTAGTGCTCCCGCACCACAACCGCTACAGGCTTCAGGCGGATCAGCTTCATCTTATCCAGCAATAGCATGATGTAATAGGTAACATCGATTTCATGCCAGCGCACGCCGCCGAAGTTCGCGCGCCCGCCATGACGGTGGTGATTGTTGTGGTAGCCTTCGCCCATCATCAGCCAGTCGAAACGGAAGAGGTTTTTCGACGTGTCGCTTACCTTGAAATTGGTATAACCGTAGATATGCCCAAACCAGTTAATGATTACTCCGTGGATTGGCGCCATCATATACGCTACCGGCAAGAGCAGCCACTGCCACCAGGCGGTTGCAAAGAAGTAAAAGAAAACGGTGTACGCAATTGCCCAGGCGATCCGTGAACCCCAGGAGCTGGCGAACTTGTCGAAGTTTTCCCACTGCGGGACGTTCTTGGTGAACTTAGCCTCGATTTTCGCTCTCTGGGAATTAATATCGGCGTACACTTTCTTGGTGCGCCACATCATGGTGAAAAGGTTGGAGTCGTATTTCGGGGAATGCGGATCCTTTTCGGTATCAGCATACGCGTGATGCATGCGGTGCATTACGCCATAGCCGTACGCCGACAGATAGTTAGAGCCTTGTGTGATCCAGGTTAACACAAAACATAATTTTTCGCCGAAGCGCGACATGTAAAAAGTCTGATGCGCGGCATATCTGTGCAAAAAGAAAGTCTGAAAAAACAGGCCGGAGTACCAAAGGACTGCTATAAAAATAAGTATGATCATTGTGTAAAATATAAAGTGCAAAGGTACAGGTATTCTGCCCAAAATAAAAGCCGGAACAGGTCCGGCTCACATGATTTAAAGGTGCTTGCATAGCAATATTACAGCACTTTCACGATAAAGTAGTTCTTCTTGCCTTTTTGCAACAGCAGGAACTTTTCATCGATCAGGTCTTTTTCTGAAACCTGGAAGTCCTCAGTGATTTTTTCTTTGTTGATGGAGATTGCATTTTGCTGGAGTTCGCGGCGCGCTTCTCCTTTGGATTTCAAAAAGCCGCTCTGCTCAGACAGCAGGTCGATCACGTTGCCACCCAGCACGTCTGCTTTGTTAAGCTCCTTCTGCGGAACACCATCGAATATATCCAGGAACGTGGCTTCGTCCAGGCTCACCAAATCTTCCGCTGTGGAGCGCCCGAAAAGGATTTCAGAAGCTTTCAATGCTTTTTCGTATTCCTCGCGGCTGTGGACCCACACGGTTACTTCTTCTGCCAGTTTCTTCTGCAATTTGCGTTCGTGCGGCGCCGTGCGATGTTCTTCGACAAGCTGCTCGATTTCCTCGCGGCCCAGGAAGGTGTAGTATTTAATGAAGCGCTCAGCATCCTCGTCGCTGGCGTTCAGCCAGAATTGGTAGAAGCGGTATGGCGACGTGCGCTTGGCATCCAGCCAGTAATTTTCACCGCTTTCAGACTTTCCGAATTTGGACCCGTCTGCTTTGGTAATAAGGGGCACCGTGAGGGCAAATGCTTCTCCCTGTGCTTTGCGGCGGATGAGTTCGGTGCCGGTGGTAATGTTACCCCATTGGTCGGAACCGCCCATCTGCAGTTTAATGTTTTTGGTTTTATAAAGATGCAGAAAGTCAAAACCCTGCAACAGCTGATAGGTAAATTCTGTAAAGCTCATGCCCTCAGCGCCGCCTTCGCCGGTAAAGCGGCGTTTCACGGAATCTTTGGCCATCATATAGTTCACGGTAATGTGCTTGCCGATGTCGCGGATGAAATCCAGGAAGGAAACATCTTTCATCCAGTCGTAATTATTGACCAGTTCGGCGCGGTTCGGTTCCGTACCGTTGAAATCGAGGAAGCGAGAGAGCTGCTCCTGAAGGCACTTCACGTAATAATTCAGTGTCTCCTCGTCCAGCGCGTTGCGCTCGTTAGACTTGCCGGAAGGGTCACCGATCATTCCGGTGGCGCCGCCTACCAGTGCGATAGGCTTGTGGCCGTGCTGCTGCAAATGGGCGAGCACCTTGATCGGGATCAAACTCCCGATGTGCAGTGAATCCGCAGTCGGATCAAACCCGATATAACCGCTAGTCATCTCCTTATTGAGTTGTTCATCGGTTCCGGGCATCATGTCCGCATACAGACCGCGCCATTTCAGTTCTTCAATAAAAGCATTCATTCGAAAAAAATTAAAGAGCCAAAGGTACGAAACAGGAATGGCTAATCCAGCGGGAGAAGCAGATTTTATGCGTAAGGTGACGTATAGAGAAGCAGTGCGAAAGTGCGAAAGAGCCATGCACCTGCTCGAGAATAATTTTCTATTGTATGGATTTTAATAAATGCGTCAGTGCCTTTTCGGCAAAAATATCCTGGTTGTCGCAGAGGTCCTTTTCTTTTTCGCCGGTGATTTTCTCGCAGCAAATGACTTCCCCGTTTTTGGAAATCGCAATCCAGGCGAAACAGTCTTCCACATTTTCTTCCGGAACGGGTTGTGCAAAACCGGTGATCGACAGCCCTAGTTCAGCATTGAACAAACGCGCCACTTCTATGGCCATTTTCTCCGCAATCTCCGGTGCCACGGCATTACAGGCTTCGGCGGCGATGGGATTCACATGCAGGTGTTTTGCTTTCTGCCCAACGTTATACACGGTGAGTCCGCCCTGAAAAAAGTTCATCGCCTTTTCAGCGTGAGATAAGTGATGCTGGATACGTCCCGCCGTGCAGCTTTCTGCTACAGCTACGGATCTTTTTTGCTTTTGCAGCAGTTCCGAGATTTCTTCTAAAACCAGATTAAGTTCCTTTTCCATCATCTTTAAAATTAAAGGATTTCCGGAAGATAGCGGAGCAAAAACAATTCCGCTCTTATTTCATCTTACTTATAATTTGCGGACTGAACCCCAGACGCATCTCCTTTTCCAAAGTCCAGATGTTGATCAGCGGCTGCTCATTGTGGTTCTCGCTTCGTACCGGAATGATCTCAATTTCCACCATCGCATTCGCCGCGATGGTAAGCTTGGGATCCTGCAGCAGATAACCGTCGACATACACCGGGGTGTCTTTGGACATCTGCAAAAAAGCGCGGATTTCCGGTTGGGTTCTGGTCGCAATCTTCTCCTCGCTTACCACGTTGATCCTTCCATACCGGCCAAACGGTGAACTGACAGAAAAAGGGGACTGCTCTGCCGAAACTTTATCTTTATGAATCATCATGGTTTTTATGTTTTGCGGTTGCAGCTCGTTCAGCATCCGGGAACTGATGATGGTGTTGTCATTGAGAAAAACCGCCGGCGTATTTTTGCGCGACATCACCAGCGTCTGTGCGGATTGTGCCGCAACGGTGGACGCTATGAGGAAAAATGGTAAAATAATTCGGTACATGGAGAGGGATTTATAAACTTTCATTAAAAGTAATAAAATATCCTCAATAAAAAACTTCCGCTGGCGGGCGGAAGTCTATGTTAGTTAGAGTAGCTGATAAGTTCTTCTTTTTGACTGTTAACTACTTTGTATTCCAGGTACTTAAAGGAATCACGTGGGATGATGGTTACCCACTTTTTATATTTTAGATACCATTTGGTCTGGATGCTCATGAGTCCTTTGGTGAGGTACGCTTCCACAAACGGATGCACATGCAGGAAGAGTTTTCCTTTTTCTGTCGGGAACAAGTTTCGGATCGCTTCTTCCATTCTTTCCACCACTACGATTGGTGCCAGGATTTCCCCGTCAATATTCGGGTTTTCCTCTTTAGTTTTGATTTGGACCTCGGGTTTGGTACGCTGGCGCGTGAGCTGGATCAGGCCGAATTTGCTCGGTGGCAATATTTTGTGGCGTGCTTTGTCACGTTTCATTTCGTTCTTAAGGTGTTCGTACAAATCCTTGCGGTGCTCAGGATTGATCATGTCGATAAAATCCACCACGATGATACCGCCCATATCGCGCAGGCGCAGTTGCCGTGCGATTTCTGTCGCTGCCATTTTGTTCACGGTTAATGCGTGTTCCTTGTTAGAGGAAGCAGACCCCGAAATATTGTTGCCGGAGTTCACGTCGATTACGTGCAGCGCTTCTGTGTGTTCGATGACAAGATATGCACCTTTCGAACTCGGGATATTCACGTGTTTGCCGAAACTCTGTTTCATTTGTTTCTCCACGTTGTAATATTCCATCAGCGGCACCGGCTTGTCGTAAAACTGAACAATGTTTTTGCGCTCCGGAGCGATCACCTCAATGTAGTTGCGCATATCATCCACCATTTGCTCGTCATCGCAAACGATGCTCACGAAATCTGCATTAAAGTTGTCGCGCAGGATGGCGGAGGCTTTGTCCTCCTCGCTCAGTACGCGGCCCGGCACCTTGTTCTTCTGAATGTTTTTGAAGGCGGTTTCCCATTTCTGGATCAGCTGGTTCATGTCATTGTGAAGCTCGGCTACCTTTTTGCCCTCTGCCACGGTGCGGATAATCACACCGAAACCTTCCGGCTTGATGCTCTCAATCAGTGTCCGCAGGCGTTCTTTTTCTTCACCGCTGGCAATTTTCTTGGAGATGGACACGCTTTTGTCAAACGGTATCAACACTAAGAAACGGCCCGTCAGCGAAATCTGGGTGGAGATGCGCGGCCCTTTGGTGGAAATCGGTTCCTTGGTAATCTGCAGCAGCACGGTTTCATCCTTGGCCAGCACTTTATCGATGGTGCCGTTCTTATGGATTTCCTTTTGGATCTCGAAGTTTTTCAGCGAGGAATTCTGTTGTTTTTTGGAAACTGTATCCTTCAGGAATTTCTTGTAGGTCAGGAATTGAGGGCCCAGGTCCTGGTAGTGCAGGAACGCGTCCTTTTCGTAACCAATGCTCACGAAGGAAGCGTTCAGGTTAGGTGCGAGTTTGCGTACTTTCCCGAGAAAAAGATCGCCTACGACGAATGCACTTTTATCTTCCTGCTCGTGTAGTTCAAACAGGCGCCCGTCTTCCAGCAGCGCAATCTTGGATTGCTCATCTTCATGCGATATAATCAGTTCTTTCTTCATGCTTTATGGGAATAAAAAGACCAGCAGCAACAGCGGCACCCAGGCCAGGCGGAAGTAGGCAGTGCCGAAGTCGGAAGCTGTGTCTGAAAACAAAAATATAGTCGGTGACCTTTTATACCAAATAAAAACACCAACTATATCGTTATATTGTAAGCCGCAAAAAGATTACTTTTTCTTGTGTCTGTTTGCTCTTCTTCTTTTCTTTCTTTTGTGAGTGGCAACCTTGTGTCTCTTTCTTTTCTTTCCGCTTGGCATAATTTAAGTTTTTATGATAAATTGTTAATATTTTACTTTACTGCAACTTTGGTTTTCACCTTCTCTACGAACGTTTTGGAAGGCTTGAAAGCTGGGATATTGTGTGCAGGAATTTCAATAGCAGTGTTCTTAGAAATGTTACGACCGGTTTTGGCAGCTCTTGTTTTGATGATGAATGACCCAAATCCTCTTAAATAAACATTGTCTCCGTTGTACATTGAGGTTCTGATCTCCTGCATAAAGGCTTCGATAACCTTCTGTGTTTCATTCTTTTCAGTTCCCAACTTGTTTGAGATGGTGTTCACCAATTCTGCCTTTGTCATTTCCTGTATTTATTTATATTTTTGGTGTGCAAATATAACAACTATTTTTGAAAACAAAAAAACAAAAGGCTGATTTTGTTCATGTTGGTGTCCGGCTGTTAGCGTGGTTTCAGGAGCACGGGCGCGATTTACCCTTCCGCTATACCCGCGATCCGTACCGCATTTGGATTTGCGAAATTATCTTTCAGCAAACGCGCATTGCGCAAGGCATGGAACACTATCTCCGTTTTGTGGAACGCTTCCCCGATGTGCAGTCGCTGGCAGCCGCTGCGCCGGAGGAGGTGCTTTTGTACTGGAAAGGCCTCGGGTATTACTCGCGCGCGCTTAATATTCATGCGGCGGCACAACAAGTTATTACTGAATATAACGGCGTTTTCCCGGGGACCTACGAAGAGGTTTTAACCTTAAAAGGAGTAGGGAAGTACACGGCTGCCGCCATCTGCAGTATATGTTATGATCAACCCCGGGCCGCGGTTGATGGCAACTTCTACAGGATTCTGTCCCGCGTCTTCGCTGACGGCTTTGATACAACCTCCTCCCAGGCGTTCGGTTATTTTGAAAAACTGGCCGAGCGGATCATGCCTGAAGACCGCCCAGGTGCATTTAATGAAGCCATGATGGACCTGGGTTCCGAAATCTGCCGCCCGCAAAACCCGCTCTGTATGTATTGCCCGCTGCAGGAACACTGCCTGGCCTATAATACGGGCACTATTCATCAGTTTCCGGTAAAAACAAAAAAAGTAAAACCTACTGACCTCGCGTTAACCTATTATTATGTTACGGCGGACACCCGGTTTTTGGTTCGGCAACGTGGTACCGCCGATATCTGGAAAAAACTCTACGAATTCCCCGCGGAGCTTCCCGAACAATTGGGGCAGTATCAGACTGGCGAAACGCTGGTGCGCCACCAGCTCACACATCGTAATCTGCATATCACCATTAAACACATCAGCGTTCCGGGTGCGGTATTGGAAGAGTTTGCCAAGACACATCATTTTGAAATCGTGACTGCGGAACAAGCCGGGAATAAGGCATTTCCCAAGCCATTGCAGTCGTATTTTGAAGCTGTATCATCGCACACGGAATGATTGTTGAGTCCGTTTCCAAACTTCGCTCCCCACATATAAAATAGAAAACTAATTTGTATTTTTGCGCAATGTTTAAAAAACTCGGTTTCACACTGTTGGCCGCACTGGCCCTTTCCTGTGAAAAAGATGTGCTGCCAAAACCCAATGGCGAGTTGCGCCTGGAATATCCGGCCGCGCAGTATCAGCCTTTTCACTCGCCCTGCAATTTCGGGTTTGAATATTCGGGGCTGGCGCAGGTGAAGCCGGCCAAAGAGAACTGCTGGTATTATATAGAGTATCCGGGGATGAAGGCAAAAGTTTTTTTAACCTATTTCCCTATTAAAAATGATTTTGACCTGCACGTGAGAGAGTCCGAGAAAATGGTGTACGAACATACCATTAAAGCAACGGCTATTGACACCAAAAGTTTCAGTTACCCGGACCGCAAAGTGTACGGTAACTTTTATGAGCTGAAAGGCCCCTCCGCGTCCAACCTGCAGTTTTTCGTGACGGATTCTACCCGGCATTATGTGACTGCTAATTTGTATTTCAATTCACGGCCAAAGCCCGATTCTCTGGCGCCGGCTGTTGCGTATATTAAAAATGATCTGCTCCACCTGATCGAAACATTCGAGTGGAAGTGATCGCTATCTTTACAATTTAAAAACCCTTTATGAAATTATTAGTTGTAGGCTCCGTTGCCTTTGATGCCATCGAAACTCCTTTTGGAAAAACCGATAAAATCCTGGGCGGGGCAGCTACTTATATTACGCTTGCTTCATCTGTTCTTGGCGTAGAGTCCGGTATTGTATCGGTGGTCGGCGGCGACTTTCCCGATGAAGACCTGCAAATGCTGCAGAAACGCGGCGTGAACACGGACGGAATTGAAATTATTCCCGATGGCAAAACCTTCTTCTGGAGTGGCAAATACCACAACGACCTAAACTCGCGTGATACTTTAGTGACCGAAGTGAACGTGCTGGAAAATTTTGATCCGAAAATCCCAGTATCCATGCAGGAAGCGGAAATCCTGATGCTGGGCAACCTTCATCCGGGTGTACAGCTTTCCGTGCTCGAGAAGATGCAGGCGCGTCCGAAACTGGTCGTATTGGATACCATGAACTTCTGGATGGATTCTGCCTGGGAAATTTTGGTGCAGATGATCGCCAAAACCGATATCATCACCATTAATGACGAGGAAGCCCGCCAGCTCAGCGGCGAGTATTCTCTGGTGAAAGCAGCCAAGAAGATCCACCGCATGGGCCCGCAGTATGTCATCATTAAAAAAGGAGAACACGGTGCGCTGCTGTTCCATGATGAGAAAGTATTTGCCATTCCGGCGCTGCCGTTGGAAGAAGTATTCGACCCGACGGGAGCAGGCGACACGTTTGCCGGTGGTTTCGTTTCTTATCTGGCAAAGAAAGGAACGTATGATTTCGAAACCATGAAGTCTGCCCTGATCGTAGGATCGGCCATGGCTTCCTTCACCGTGGAAAAATTCGGTACCGAAAGACTGAAAGAGGTCACCGAAACTGAAATCGCTGAGCGCATCCAGAAGTTCAAGGAACTGACCACCTTCGAGGTGGAAGTTTAACTTTCGGTGCGGTTGGCCATCTCTTTACACAAACAAATCCGACATAACAATATGATATGAAGAAGATCTTCGGGACCATTCTGCTGACAGCCGGCTCACTGCTGTCTGCGCAATATATGATCATCGGCAAAGACAGCATTTCGCTTAAGCAGTTCCAGGAGGAATATCGCTACGGCCTGGAAAACGCCGGTGTGGAAAGCACGGTGAAAACTGCGCAGAACTTTTACCTCTACCAGCAGTTTGCCGCCGACAAAAAAGCCGATACTACGGCAGCCTTCCGCGAAAAGATGGCCGCTAAGGAAACAGAATTGCGTGCGCGTTATTTTTTCCCGGCAGAAATCCTGGATCCGCTGATGAAGCAATTCGTGGCTGATAACCAAACGGAGCGCCAAGTACAGGTTTTCCTGAAGGAAAAAACACCTGCCGACAAAACCGATTACCGCAAGGTGTATCAGCAGGTAAAAGCGGGGCAGCTCACGATGGACCAGGCGATTTCGGCCAACACCTCCGGGAGTGCAGAACCGATTTACATCAAACCCGGCACGCTGGACAATGGTTTGTATACCGATATTAAAAGCACTGCCAACGGACAACTGACATCCTTCCTGGAAACGCCGTCATATTATGCTTTTGCGAAGGTTATCGGCACGCGGCCGAGCTTGGGGTATCTGATTTTTGGCTCCATTTCTTATCCGGACGATGCATCAGCACCCGAAACCAAAGCAAAGATTTACGCAGCGCTGCAAGAAGGGAAATCCTTTGAAGAAGTCGCCAGGGAATTCGGCTCCAACGACCATGAAAAGCAAAATGGCGGTGTGGTAATGGGTTCGCCTACTTTACCGGAAGAACTGTACGCTGCCTTTAGGGGACAAAAGGAAAACTATTATACACCGGAGCCTTTGCTGTTCTCCGGCAACTATTTTGTTTTTAATTTATATAATGTGCAGCCCTACCAGCTCACGGAAGAGAACAAACAGTTTTTCCTGCGTGAGATGAACAATTCCTTGTACGCAGAGATGCTGCAGGACCGCATGGCTGAATATCTGAAAAAAGAAAAGAGTTACAAGGAGTTTCCTGCTTTCGCAAATGCGAAGAAATCCTACGCAAGCTTTGCCGCTGCCAAAGACGCCGACGTTTTGTACCGCTACAAAGACGAGGAAATAACCGTGGGCAAGCTGCGCCAGATGATGGGCGAAAACAGCAAGCAGGCTGCGGCCCTGGCGCCAGCGGTGTGGGCAGAAGTGCTGCAGGATGTGAACACCAAGGATGTACTGCGTATCTACAGCCGCAACTTTACTTCAATTCCGGCTGTCAGCCGCGAAATGAATGACTTTAGAAAAGGATTGTATTCGGATTATATTTTCTCCACCTATCTAAAGGAGCAAATGGCTAAACACCCTGAGCTACTGGATGACTTTTATGCCAAGAATCCGGATAAATTCATGTGGCAGGAGAGAGCCAAAGGGCGCGTCGCCATTCTGAACGATGCCAAGCTTAAAAAGCAGCTGGCCAAAGAGATGAAAAATACCAAGAGCTGGGAAGCAATGAAAGTTCGCTTTGCCGGCCTGAAAACGACCGACGGAAAACCAGCCGTCACTTTCGAAAGTGGCGAAATGGGCAGGGAGGCTGACGTATTCACAAAATATAAAGTGCCCTACCGCACCGGTGTTCACGATACCCAGATGGGATCGCGCACGCTGGTAATCGCCATTGATGAGCTGCTGCCACCAACACGCATGACCCGTGAGGAAGCTGCCGAAGACCTCCAGGATGCCGTCAATGAGCAGCAGCTGATTGCCATTCTGGAAGAACAGCGCGCAAAAACAAAAGTGATCGTAGAACCCGCATTTTTAAGCGGTTTGCAGCAGAACTTTAAGAAATAATTATAACAAAGCATGCAGCAAATGTCGATTAGAATGATAATTTTGCATGTCGTTTAAAAAACAAATATGAACAAAAAGATGAAACTCTCTGCCGCGCTGTGGGCTGTGCTCCTTTTTTGCACGCAGATGGTGTATGCGCAATCCAGCCTGAAACCGGGCGATCTGGTGGATGGGATTGCCGTGGTGGTGGGAGATGAAATTATTCTGGAATCAGATATTGAGGACCAGGCCACCTTCGTGAAACAGCAGGGCGACCAGGTTTCCGACCGCTGTACCTTCGTGGAAAGTATTGTCAACAACAAACTTTTGATTTACGAGGCGAAGCGCGATACGCTGATTGATAACCGGTCCGCCGCCATCAAGGAGAATGCTTCCTTAAAGTACAATGAAATCATGGCGCAGTTTCCCGATGAACGCACGATGCTGAATACGTACAACTTCCGTACGTCTTATGAAATGAAAAATGCCATCGAGAAAATCGATTCCGATAACTATTACGGCCAGGCAAAATACGGACGGATTACGGAGAAGGCAGACGTAACGCCGGATGAAGTCACCGATTTCTTTACTACCTATCAATATCAGTTGCCGGAGGTGAAGGATGAAGTCACGCTGTCGCAAATCGTGATGTATCCGAAACTCACCAACGCGCACAAAGATGAAATCATCGCACGGCTCAATAAAATAAAAGCCGACATCCTCGCTGGCGAATCGTTTGAAAGCCAGGCACGGATATATTCTGATGACCCCGGCTCCGCCTCGCAGGGTGGCTTGTATAAAAACATCAGCCGCGGGAAAATGGTGAAGCCGTTTGAAGCGGCCGCGCTAAACCTGCAGGAAGGCGAACTTTCGGACCCGGTGGAATCCGAATTTGGCTATCACCTCATCCAGCTGGTGAAAAAGAGCGGACGAAATTACGATGCGCGCCATATTCTCTTAAAAGCCGAACCCAACGCAGACGAAATTGCAACTGCCCGCAAAGAACTCGACAGTATCCGTACACTAATTGTGGACGGCAAGCTAACCTTTAAGGAAGCAGCCTACCGGTTTTCAGACGACAAGCAAACCAAATTCAACGCCGGGATCTTAACCGCCAGAGACGGCTCAGACCGCCTTGAAAGACTGGACTTGCCACCGACGATTTCTTATCAGATTGCAGGCCTGAACAAAGGCGACATTACGGATGTCTTTCAGGAGTCCACGCCGGATGACCGCAAAACCGTTGCCATTGTGAAAGTGGATGACATCATCGATGCCCACAAGCTGGACATCGCCACGGATTACAACCGCATCAAGCAAATGGCGCTGAATAAAAAGAAAAACGAGATGGTGGAAAAATGGGTAAAGAACAAACTGCCCGATGTGTTTATCTCCATCAACGACCGCTACAAAAACTGTACATTCAAAACAGACTGGCGCAAAACCGCCGCTAACTAATTTTAAATCTCTGCTTTGGCGGAGATTTTTTTATCAGGCAGCAGGAAGATTACGCTTGTTTGTCAAAGTAGTCGCGCTGTCCGCTGTATCTTTTGCCGCGGCGCAAGCGCCGCGACAAAAGGATGCCGCTTCCATCGCGGCTGGGTGGCCGGCCTGTACTTACATTTAAAAATAGCGAGCGCTGACAGTGTCGCTGCTATGCAAAGTCTCCTGACTCGCTGCTCCGCAAAGTCTCCTGACTTTGCACAATGTTCCGAAAGTCCTGCTCCGCAAAGTCTCCTGACTTCGCGCACTACCCAATGCTGTGCAAAGTCTCCTCACTTTGCACCCGTGCTAGCCATGACAGGGTGGCCGGATCCGTACGTACATTTAAAAAATGACGAACTTTGACATTGCGATGCTGTGTAAAGTCTCCTGACTTTGCACAATGTTCCGAAAAGTCTCCCGACTTTGCGCTTTCCATTACTACGCAAAACTTTCTTACTTTTTGCCGATGCATGGCGAGTCCCTGCTATTCTAAAAAAAGGCGGCCGCTGGTCCTTCTTCCAAACCTTTCAGCGACAGGCCAGCGTTCCTCTAAAAATTCCTAACTTTTTCGAACATAAAATCTTGATATGGACAAAATATTTTTCGACAGCTGGGAGAGCATCGTACGGACTATCATTATTACCATCCTGGCCTATATTTCCCTCGTTATTCTGCTGCGGATCTCCGGCAAGCGTACGCTTTCCAAAATGAATGCCTTCGATTTCATTGTCACGGTAGCCTTAGGTTCAACGCTTGCGAGTGTGCTTTTAACGAAAGATGTGGCGCTGGCAGATGGCGTGCTGGCCTTCATCCTCCTGATCGGGCTGCAGTATATCATCACCAAACTGGCCGTGAAATCCAAAACGGTTTCTCAGTTGGTAAAAGGACAGCCAAGCCTTTTGGTGTACAATGGCGAGCTTCTGCACCGCGCGATGCTCAAAGAACGCGTGAACCGGGACGAGATTTATGCCGCTCTCCGCGAAAACGGAGTTAGCGCCCTCAGCAGTGCCACCGCCGTCATTCTGGAAACTGATGGGAGCCTGACCGTTCTTTCCTCTGACGGCAACGAAAAGCCGGAAACATTAAGCACTGTACAGACTTGGGGCAAAACTTCTTCAGAATGAGATTGTGTTTAGAGCCGGAAAAAATGTAGCTTCGTAAAAACAGTACCGAATGAAATCAACACTTTCTTTTCTTTCCTTTTTTTGTTGCCTGCTACTACTGAACGCGCAGCGGTATCAGATTTCAGGTACAGTTGACGGCATGTCCGACGGCAGCTGGCTGCTTTTGAGCGACGTTACTGCCGGCCAGTATCAGCGGATCGATTCCGCGCAGGTACGGGGAGGGGCTTTTTCATTTTCCGGTCCGATGGCACTGAATCCCGTTCATTTGGCCGTCCATACCCAAGATTTGCGCAATCGTGCCACGTTCTGGGCAGAAGACAAACCTATACAGCTCAGGCTGAACATCGGCCACTTTAACCAAATCGTGGTTACCGGCTCTGCCACCGATGCCATGAACCGCGAGCTGCAGGCGCAGCTGGAAAACAGCACAGATGAGGTGAAGGAGTGTATCGGGTTTATCACCAAGAATCCCGGCTCGGTTCTGAGTGCATTCCAGCTGAAAGGGTTGACACGACAGCTGCTTTCGCCTACGCAGGCCGAGAAATATTACAAACTGCTGGCTCCTGAGGTTCAAAAGAGTTACTACGGACAACAGGTGGCTGATTTTATCAGATATACAGGTGAGGCTAAGATTGGTGACCGGTATATCGATTTTCAGGCAAATAACCTTGAAGGTTCGCCTGTCCGTGTCTCTGATTACAACGGCAAGGTATTATTGCTGGATTTTTGGGGCAGCTGGTGCGAATCCTGTTTGGAAACATTTCCGGCATTGGTGAAAGTACATCAGCAGTTTCACGGACAGGGCTTCGATATCCTGGGTATCGTGGTGGATTACAGAAAACCGACGGTAGAAAAGATGGTGCAGCAATATAAAATTCCCTGGCAGAATGTCAGCAGTTTTAAAGGAACCCGGGAACCGGCGGCGTTGATGTACAACGTGCATGCTTTTCCGACCAATATATTAATCGACCGCCACGGGATCATCGTTGCGCGCGATGTGGAAATAAGCGAACTCCCGGAGAAAATCAACGACTTGCTTGAGAATTCACTTTAAAGCTATAGCATGAAAATACGTATCTTTTTGTATTTCTTCCTCCTTCTCAGTCTTCCTGCTTTTGGTCAGAAAATCGATAGCTGGGAAGGAACCTATGCCCTAAAGGCCTTTGATGAAAATAAAAAATTGCAGACCATGGATACGCTGGTCATCAGATACCGTACGGATGGCGGTTTTGAGGCGGTTTCCGTTTCGGACCCAAATGAGGAGCCGGTCAGCCTGCAGCCATTTAAATATGAACCAGACGAGGGCGCAGATGAGTATGAAGAGTTTGGCTGGACACAGCGTTTTCTGCAGCATGAAATAAAATGCCTCAGTGCCGGACATTTCTTTATATGCAAAACAATTCCGGATACAACGGTAGATTTCGGTAATGGTGAAAAAATAAACAGCCGTGAGGGACTAATCGGAATCAGGCTGCATTTTGGTCTGTTCTATCTCCACGCACTGGAATAGAAGACCGCAAATAGGTTCATTTACTTTAATTAAATTTACAGCTGACTTTTTTAAACAGCCAAATTTTAAAGGATCATGACAAACAACCGTATCACCGATTTATTTAATATACAATATCCCATTATCCAGGGCGGAATGATCTGGCATTCCGGCTGGCGCCTCGCCTCTGCAGTTTCCAATTGCGGCGGTCTGGGCCTCATTGGCGCCGGCAGCATGTATCCCGATGTTCTGCGCGAAAATATTCAAAAATGTAAAGCGGCGACCGCTAAACCATTCGGTGTAAATGTCCCAATGCTGTATCCCAACATAGATGAGGTGATTAATATTATTCTGGAGGAGGGAGTGAAAATTGCTTTCACTTCGGCCGGCAACCCGAAAACCTATACTGAAACTTTGCAAAAGGAAGGGCTGAAAGTCGCCCATGTGGTTTCCTCCACTAAGTTTGCCCTGAAATGTGAAGCCGCCGGCGTGGATGCAGTTGTGGCCGAGGGGTTTGAAGCGGGTGGCCATAACGGCCGCGATGAAACCACCACGCTGTGCCTGATTCCCAATGTGCGCCGCCATATCTCCAAACCATTGATTGCCGCGGGCGGCATCGCGTTGGGCTCGCAGATGAAAGCAGCTATGGTCCTGGGCGCCGATGGTGTGCAGATTGGCTCCCGCTTCGCTGCCACTGTGGAAGCAAGCGCGCATGATATCTGGAAACAAAAGATTGTCTCGCTCAGCGAAGGCGATACCCATCTGACGCTGAAAGAACTGGCCCCGGTGAGGATGGTGAAAAACAAGTTTTATCAGGATCTTGAAAAATTGTACGATACCGGACGGAACGTGGAAGCCTTAAAAGAAACATTGGGGCGTGCACGCTCCAAGCGCGGCATGTTTGAGGGCGACCTGGAAGAAGGCGAACTGGAAATCGGCCAGGTTTCCGCACTCATCGAAGAGGTGCTGCCGGTGGACCAGGTGTTTCAGCAACTGCTGCGGGAGTTTTCGGAGGCGAAGGTGCCGGTTTTATAAAATAGTGCTGATGCGCCTGTGGCGATAGGGAAGTGTGCCTTACTGTTGCAGGGTAGGCTGATAAATGGTATTTGCCAGTCAGAGTTTTCACTAAATTCTTATCGTCACTTTGCCTTCTACTGTACGAACGATTGTTGAATGGTACGCAAAAAGTCGTCAGCTGTGCCTGGCGTCTCAATGTTAATTTCGTCTTCAAGACGATTCTGCTAGAACCTTTCGCTGTTGTGAAAAATAAAAGTGACGTCTGCCCGATACTGTCGCAGGTCTTCTGTGCTTAAGTAAAGATCTATTCCGGTTTGTCATTGGATTGAGGGCGTAACGCCATATGGTTTTGCACCCCTGTTAGCGCTTGAAGCGCTAACAGGGGTTTCTTAACCGGCAATGTTTTAGTTCGCTATTCCGCCTCGGGTAGATGTATTTACAATATTCGTTTGTTCAAGTATGCGCCTCGGGCGGATGTATTGACTGCATTCTAGATGATTGCAAAAAACTTTTGCACTTGCCGGTATTCAAAAATACGGCTACATTTGATATAATATATTAGTCTTTTATGCTTTTTAAAAATACCTTTTTGTGAAACAACTTTTGATCTTGCTGCTAACCGGGAATTTAATGTTCGCCCAAATAAGCAAGTTTGTATATCAGTATAAATTTATTCCCGATGTGAATAATATAGATTCAGTGCGTGTGGAGGAAATGATTTTAGATGTGTCTCCGGAGCGCTCGCAATTCTACAGCTACAAAAATTATATCAAGGACTCAGCCGCATTGGCTCACGAACAAAAAGGTCTATTTTATATGCCTCCCAATCAGGAGTATCTGAATTTTCGTATTTCCAAAGATATTTTAAAAGGAGAGGTACGAATGGTGACAGATGTTGGTTTTAAAGTATATGAAGTGACGCAAAAGCCGAATACCAACTGGAAAATTACAAATAAAAAAAAGACACATTTGGGCCATGAACTGATAAGCGCAGAAACAGATTTTGGCGGGCGCCACTGGGAAGCGTGGTACGCCCCGGCAATTCCGATTCAGGACGGTCCCTACAAATTTTTCGGACTCCCCGGTCTTATTTTGCTTCTGGAAGATTCAACGGGAAGTCATCGGTTTGAGGCAGAACAGATACAAACCTCCCGGCACGAAACCGAATATCCCGAAACAAAGGGGTCAAAAATGCGTCTTCACATCTCAGAGCCGCAATATCGCAAGCTTTATAGAGAGTACCGACGTGACCCTTTAGGTGACCTGCGGGGAAGATAACCTGACCAAACAGACAGTGCAGGCAATTTCCGCACGGGCGAGGAAGTGTTCAGGGAGTCGGAAAAAATATGGAAAGAAAGAATTAAAAAAGATAACAATATTATAGAAATTGATTTGCTTCAGTAAAATTATTGCAGATAAAAAGAAGGTGCAAAAAACGAAATGCGGGTTGGATATTACGCCTGCCTGCACAGAATGAACATATAGCCCTTCTTAAAATAGTTTAAAACAAATATCGAAAAATAGTAGGAAATTGACACAGTACCTTTAGTATCAAGACAAACCTGGCTCTGACTGGTTCGCTGATTCCTTAAAAAAAAGAAATCATTGAAGCAAAAGGACAAAGAAATAAAGTCTTATAGACATACTAAGGTCGAAGCACAGGAAAAAAAATGTTTAGAAAATCCAGCCTTTTTCTGCGAATTTAAGGAAATCAAACTGCGCGATTCGACAACCGAAGAAAATCAATTTCTTTAAAAGAAGAAGACATTCTTGGTAAAACAATCCTCTGATTTTGTGCTCCTAAAAATAATATATTTTTAAAAGTTGTCGCGATCGTCCTCTTGCCCAACCATTAATCATTTTTACCATGAACTCCGAAGAAAACTACATTTTCGTTAACCGCAACTCCTGGAACAACAGGGTGGGAGCACATCTTAATTCAGATTTTTATGACATGCCGGGTTTTCTGGCCGGAAAATCATCTCTTCAGGAAATTGAACTAAATCTGCTCGGCGACCTTAGCGGGAAAAGTGTTTTACATCTGCAATGTCATTTCGGCCAGGACAGTATATCATTAAGTCGCTTGGGCGCAAGCGTGACTGGCGTAGATTTATCGAATGTCGCAGTCGAAACAGCGCGGAAACTGGCGGAGCAGACTCAAGCCAGCGCAGAGTTTATTTGCTGCGACGTCTATAGTTTGCCAAACCATCTGAACAAAAAGTTTGACGTCGTTTTTACCTCCTACGGCGTGATCGGCTGGTTGCCTGACCTTGACCGGTGGGCAAAAATAATCACTCATTTCATGAAAGAAGGCGGCAAATTCGTTATGACAGAATTTCATCCGGTACTCTGGATGTTCGATGACGATTTTAAATACATCAAATACAATTATTTTAATGCCGGCGCCATTGCCGAAGTAGAGCAGGGAACCTATGCCGACAAAAATGCAGACTTGTCGCAGCAGTACATTACGTGGAACCACAGCCTGAGCGAAGTATTCACCAGCCTGCTCGAAAACGGTTTGCAGATTACTACCTTCCGTGAGTTCGATTATTCGCCCTACAACTGCTTTAATCATACGGTGGAATATGCACCCGGCAAATACCGCCTCGCACCTTTCGATGATAAAATACCGATGGTATATGCAATCCGGGCCGTGAAAGGTATGGGGTAACTAAACACAAGCTGACTAGCTCCCCCTTTGCAGCTAATGTTCGGACAATAATAAAACCGCCTGAGCTTTCACCCGGGCGATTCGTATTTTATTTCTGTAAAAAGAACAGTTTATTTCCCTGCCTTTACCTGCGGCCGGTTGATCCGGCCATCGATTTTCTTTGCAATATAGCCCAGCACTAATGGCGCTACCCAGACCATCAGTTTTCGTAATAACATTCGTTTCATAACTTTTTATTTTAGGCCTGAATCAGCAATTTATACGCCACAAAAAAACCTGCAACATACGCTGCAGGTTTAATTTTATAAAAGGAAATATTATTCCGTTGGAGTGTTGCCCTCTTCTTTAGAGCCTTCTCCGTTCGCCGGACGCTCCTGAGCTCCGCCGTTGTTTCTTGGGCGGTTGTTGTTATACTCTCTGCGCTCGCCACGGTTATTATTGTCGCGTGGACCACGATGGTCGCGATTCGGACGGTCACCGTTTTGCGGACGGTCTCCCTGCGGCCTTTCCTCACGTGGAGGTCTTGGTAAAAGAACCTTGCGGGAAAGCTTCATTTTCTTACGGTCGTCGTAACCCATAAATTTCACCTCTACCATGTCTCCTTCGTTATAAGGAACGGTATCCAGACGCTTCCATTCGATTTCCGAAATGTGCAGCAGTCCTTCTGTTCCTTTTGCAATCGCTACGAATGCACCGAAGTCCATTACTTTTACCACTTTACCATTATAGACTTCACCTACAACTGGCACAAAAGTAATCTCGTTGATGGCAGCGATGGTGGCATTGATATTTTCTCTGTTGACACCAGAAATTTCAATCCTTCCGATCTCGCCAATTTCCTCAATGGCAATAACGGTATCGAAATCCTTCTGCATCTGCTGAATGATTTTTCCGCCAGGCCCGATAACAGCACCGATGAAATCTTTCGGGATTTCCAGGATTTCCATTTTCGGAGCGTGCGCTTTCACATCTTCGCGTGGTGCATCAATGGTTTTCAGAATTTCACCCAGAATATGCAGGCGGCCTTCGCGCGCTTGTTTCAAGGCAGTTTCCATAATGTCCATGGAAAGCCCCTGGATTTTAATATCCATCTGGCAGGCGGTGATACCGTCTTTGGTTCCGGTTACTTTAAAGTCCATATCACCCAGGTGGTCTTCATCACCTAAGATGTCGGACAGTACCGTGAATTTTCCGCTTTCCGGATCGGTAATCAGACCCATCGCAATACCGGAAACCGGCTTGGCGATCTGTACACCCGCATCCATCAGCGCCATGGTGCCGGCACAAACCGTTGCCATGGACGAAGAACCGTTGGATTCCAGAATATCTGATACAATACGGATGGTATATGGATTCTCCGTCGGGATCATACGCGCCAGCGCACGCTGGGCCAGGTTTCCGTGTCCTACCTCACGACGGCTGGTCCCACGCAATGGGCGGGCTTCCCCTGTCGAGAACGGTGGGAAGTTATAATGCAGAAAGAATTTCTGGTCGTAATGTGCCGCCACTGAATCTACAAGGTTCGCATCTTTAATGGAACCTAAGGTAACTGCGGTCAGCGATTGGGTTTCACCACGGGTAAAGATGGCAGAACCGTGCGCACCCGGTAGGTAATCAACTTCGGACCAGATCGGGCGGATGGTTTCCGGTGTACGGCCGTCCAGACGCACGCGCTCGTTCAGGATCATCTGGCGCATAGCCTCTTTTTCCACGTCATGGAAATATACTTTAGCGAAAGGTTTCACCGTTTCCAGTTCTTCCTCGCTGTACTGGGACAGGAATTCCTCCAGTACGGCCGCGAAATTATCGTGGCGCTCTTCTTTACCGGCCGGCGTTTTAGCTACCTGATATACTTTATCAAAGGTTTCATCCCAAACTTTCTTGCGGATGTCTTCATTGTGATCTTCGTGAGAGTACTCGCGCTTCGGCAGGGATTTTCCTACTTTGGCAGCCAGTCTTTCCTGCGCGGCGATCTGCACTTTGATTTCTTCGTGTGCATATTTAATCGCTTCAATCATTTCCTGTTCGGAAATCTCATCCATTTCACCTTCCACCATCACGATGGAATCCTTGGTGGCACCTACCATGATATCCAGATCCGCTTTAGCCAGATTCTCCAGGCTTGGATTTACGGACAGTTCACCATCGATGCGCACTACGCGCACTTCAGACATCGGTCCGTTAAAAGGAATATCGGTAATCGCGATGGCAGCAGAAGCGGCCAGCCCAGCTAATGCTTCCGGCATAACTTCTTTGTCATAAGAAATCAGGGAAATCATCACCTGAACTTCCGCGTGGAAATCGGACGGGAACAGCGGACGCAGTACGCGGTCCACCAAACGCATGGTCAGGATTTCT
This sequence comes from Kaistella sp., assembly GCA_032057205.1. Taxonomy (GTDB): domain Bacteria; phylum Bacteroidota; class Bacteroidia; order Flavobacteriales; family Weeksellaceae; genus Kaistella. The sequence continues at coordinate 192,432 of DAMCFT010000005.1, read as the reverse complement.
TCATCAGAAGGTCTTGCTTCTCTGCGGAAAAAGTTTCCGGGAATTTTGCCGGTTGCGTAGAACTTCTCGCGGTAATCTACCGTCAGCGGCAGAAAATCTACCCCGGGATTAGCTTCTTTGTTGGCCACTACGGTGGCGAGCAACATCGTGTTGCCCATTTTAACTACCACAGAACCGTTGGCTTGTTTCGCCAGGCGTCCTGTTTCGATGGTGATTTCTCGGCCATCTTTTAACTGAATAACTTCAGTGATTGCTTGTGGAGCATTCATAAAAAGTGTGTTTCGTCGGCACTCCGTATTGAGTGCGGTTAATATTTAATCTTTTTAAATTTTCGTTGGCGAAGTTACGGTTTTTTAGCGAGGCAGTAGGTGTGCGGCCGGGCTTTTTTCGGGTAATGGCTGTGAACTATAATGATTTACAACAGCAAAGGCCGGCAGATTATGTCGCTGATATCCTGTTTTTTAAAAAGAAGAAAACAGCAATTAAAATGAATCTAAATATTAGCTAACCAGTCGTATAGCGGTGGGCTGTGTCAGGTTGGAAGTAAGGATGCAAATAATTACGGCACAAAATTGGATTTACCGGGAACAGATTTATTAACATTAAAAATTTAAAATTATGGGAATTTTATGGACATTAATTATCGGAGCCATTGCAGGATGGCTGGGTGCACAAATTTTTAAAGGCGGAAGCCTGGGGCTGATTGGCAACATTATCGTAGGTCTGGTCGGAAGTGCTATCGGCTACTGGTTGCTTGGTGGCCGTCTGGGCGAGGGTGTCATAGGGGAAATCCTGACTGGAGCCATTGGTGCAATCGTGTTATTGGCGATCATCAACCTCTTTACAAGAGGCAGGGTCTAGATCTGACTGCAGAAAATAAAAAAAGCAACTTTCGATTGAAAGTTGCTTTTTTTTGTGGTAATAAAAAGTTTATTTACGCAGACCCAGTTCCGCAATAATTGCACGGTATCTTGTAATGTCTTTCTTCTTCATGTAATCCAGCAAAGATTTTCTTTTACCTACCAGCGCCACCAGGGAACGCTCTGTAGCATAGTCTTTGTGGTTTCTTTTCAGGTGCTGGGAAAGGTGGTTGATTCTGTAAGTAAACAAAGCAACCTGTCCTTCAGCGCTTCCTGTATCCGTTTCGGACTTTCCGTGTTTTGCGAAGATTTCTCTCTTCTTGTCTGTAGTTAAGTACATTCCAATATTATTTAATGATTATTATGTAACGGCTGCAAAAGTACAACATTTTTCCCGGTGCCGGAAGAAATTTTTAAAGCACTTGTAAAAAGGTTTTCGAGAAATGTTAAAAAAAACTTAAAATAGCATTAGTTTTGCTGCATGTATGGCAGTATCTTTGTACTGCTTCGGGCCATGAAACATTTTTATCAGTTCTGCCATTCTTTTACGGTGTTCTTACTGCTCACAAGTTGTGCGGCAGCAGGGCAGAATTCCTTTTCTTTGCGTACAGACAAAGACTATCAGATCCTATATTTTAATCCTGAAATATTTCCTGACATCGAAGAGATTAAAGAGCCGACCTATGCCGCTTTTTTCTCAGCTTTATCCGATCAGGTGAGTGCGGCGCGCGCCGGTCGCCTTTTGCGCGTGGATTATAACATTGTCTATGATTCGCCCAGTACCGACCTGATTGCTGAATTTTGTGAGAATAACAATGCGCAGTTTGCCGTGTTGCCTAAAGTGAAATATTTTAAAGTAGGGCTGGGGAAATATGTCTTTTCAAATCAGGTGATTGTCAGCCTGAAAATATTTGACGCGGCTGGTGCGCTCGTGGCGGAAACCTCGTATGATACGTACCGGAAAGGCGGGCGCATGCTGGGCTCGGCCGAAAATTCCATCAAGGCCGGCACTTTAGGCGCCTTGAAGGATATCAATAAACAACTGCGCAAAAAATACCGTTCCTCGGTAAAAGCCGCCGGACTCAACTTAAAAGATCAAAACCAGCCGGTGCTGACCGCAATTTAGTTGCCCCGCTGATTTGTCATCAATACCAGCCTGTGCTTTTGTGCAGGTTTTTTTTCTTGAAATAAGGAGTTTATTGATTATATGTAAGAAATAATACCTGTTTAAATGCTACCTGTCAGCGAAAGAACATCTTCGTTCCGCAGGCGGACAATCGCTCGCTAACGTGGCACGTATTGGCGACGGGCAGAATCTTTAGCACTGAACTTGATCCGAAGAACAGAAGTTAAATTTTACACTTCTGCAGATGCAAAGCAGTTAAGCCTGCCTACTGCCAACACAATATTAAGGGCAGTTTTTATTCATCAAGTCTATTTTTCAAATCCATTCTTTCGTGTAATATTCTGATAATTTCAATTTGATCTTTTGAAATAACTTTGTAGAAAATGATGTGTTTTCCGGTTCTCAATCCAAGTAAATCCTTGCTTATTTCAACATATTCTTGTCCAATTTCAGGATTTTTTCCGATTTGTGTACAAGCAAATTCTATAGATGCGTAATATTTGTCAGCTTGTTTTTCCGACCATTCTTTAAGAGTGTAAACCCAAATGTCATTTAAGTCGTCGATGGCTTCTTGCCTTAAGATAACATTAGCCATTTTTTCTTTTTTCTTCTTTTAATTTTTTCAAATTTTCTTTGAAGTCGAAATTTTCAACCAAAGAACTGTCTAATCCTTTTTGAATTGCAGCTCTCAGAGCAATTACTTTGGTTTCTTCGTCCTCTAAGAGCCTAAGGCCAGCGCGAATAACTTCACTAACATTTTTGTAACGTCCTGCAGCAACCTGGCTGGTTACAAATTGGTCAAAATAGTTCCCAAGTGATATTGATGTATTTTTCATTTTTCCTGAATTTTTTTTCAAAGTTACCAATTTTTGGTAAAAACAAAATCGTTCTTTAAATATTTTAATTTTCAAGTTGCAGTTGGGAAGTGCTTGGGTAAAATTGCCACTAACGCTCTCATTTGTTTTTAAAATGATGGAATACCACTGGTTGAAAAAAGTAATCTATATACTTTAACAGCCTCGATTGCAATTTTGTACCGGGTTGAACCATACCAAAGGCATGGATAAAGCATGGATAGTGTATGGATAGTGTATGGATATGCCGACCTTACTGGACCAAACCTGCCTGGCCTTTGTATATCTTCCGCCTGGGGGCCACAACTTTAAACCTGCTGTAAATACGCTTTAAATATCAGCTTACTGGATGATTTTGTTTATAAATAACGCTGGATCGTATACCGAACCCTCTTTGTCTCACGTCTTTATTTACATATTCTCACAAAACATCTCGCTATTCAATAAAATTAAGGTTAATATAAGATGTTAGTTATCAAAACATTATATGATACAAACGACTACAATCGATATTAAGTGGTTTTAAACCGGGTAACTTTTAACCACCGCTGCACCTTTGCTCCAGAGATTTGGGAAAAATCAGTGAAGCCCTTATCTGAACGTTTAATCACAAAAATTTAATGTCATGTCACTAAGAAACAAAGTAAGCCTCATTGGCCGCACCGGAAAGGAAGTTGAAATCGTACAGTTCAACAATGGAAGAATCGCGAAAGTAAGCCTCGCGACTACCGATTATTACACCAACGCTATGGGCGAAAAGGTGGAAGAAACACAATGGCACAGCCTGATTGTCAATGGTAAGCTCGTGGACGTCATGGAAAAGTACGTCCAGAAAGGAAAAGAAATTGCCGTCGAAGGAAAAATTGTCTACCGCAATTATGAAGACAAAGAAGGCGTGAAGCGCTATACCACGGATATCCGTGTAGAACAACTCATGCTGTTAGGCTCCAAATAAAAATAACTGCCGGCAGGAGCCATCCTGCCGGTTTTTCATTCCAAACACCCAATCACAATGAAAACTAAAATATTTAAAATAAGACTCACCGATGGCCTGATACAGCAGGACCAGGCAGCGCTTGATCTTTTTCTGGCCGCTCATCATGTATTGACCTATGAAACCGCATTCGTAAAACAGGAAGATGATTGCTACTGGTCCGTCATCCTGTACTACGAAGAAATGCAGGTGCGTATCCAGGAAATGCCGCCCGGGAAATATGCCGCGGAACAGGAGCAGTTGAATGAAGATGAAATTAAAATCCTCGATTCCCTGAAGTTATGGCGCAGCGAAAAGGCGCGGGAGAAAAAGATTCCGGTTTACCTTGTAGCGACTAATAAGGAACTGCTCTCGATAGCGAAATACCGGCCGGCCAAAAAAGAGGAGCTGGTAGATATCAAAGGTTTTGGGAAATACAAAATCGAAAACTACGGTTCCGAAATTCTGGAAATTCTGGAAATGGTCTGAATGCGGACTCTCGTTCCTCTGGTTGCAGCTCTCGCTGGCTTGGGTAATCATTTGCGTTTGCGTAATTTTGCGCCTCAAGAAACTACCGCTTATGAAACCAGGACTGGCTAAAGGAACGCGCGATTTTTCCGCACAGGAAGTACAGCGCCGTAAATATATAACTGATATACTGCGCCGTAATTTTGAACTCTTTGGATTTCAGCCGCTGGAAACGCCCAGCTTCGAAAACCTTTCCACCCTGACCGGAAAATACGGTGAGGAAGGTGACCGGCTGATATTTAAAATCCTGAACAGCGGCGATTATGCTGCGAAGGCAAATGATGCCGACTGGCAGGCGCGGCATTCGCAAAAGCTTACGGCACAGCTCAGCGAAAAAGCCCTGCGTTATGACTTGACGGTTCCCTTTGCCCGGCACGTGGCCATGAATCACGGGCAGCTTACTTTCCCTTTCAAAAGGTACCAGATCCAGCCGGTCTGGCGGGCAGACCGTCCCCAAAAAGGACGTTACCGCGAATTTTACCAGTGCGATGCGGATGTAGTGGGCAGTGAGAGCCTGTGGCTGGAAGTGGAACTGGTCCAGCTGTACCTGAAGTCATTTCAGGAGTTAGGGGTCCCAGTAGTATTGCACTTAAATAACCGGAAAATCCTGTCCGGTCTGGCGGAATACGCCGGCATCGGCAATCAGCTGGTCGATTTCACCGTGGCACTGGATAAACTGGATAAGATTGGTAGAGAAGGCGTTGTAAAAGAATTGTATGAAAAAGGAATTTCGGAGGAAGCGGTGGCTAAACTGGAGTTCCTGTTTACACCGGCAGAAGATGCGCTGGAAAGCATTCAGCTGCTGAAGAAGAAATTTGCCGGTAATGAAACCGGTAGCGCGGGTGTAGCAGAACTGGAGTTCGTGTTGGAGCAAAGCTTCGCGATAGGTGTCCAGCGTGATCAGCTGCGGTTTGATGTAACTCTGGCGCGCGGCCTGGATTATTACACAGGAGCGATTTTCGAGGTGAAAGCGCAGGGCGTGCAGGTAGGTTCTATCGGTGGTGGCGGCCGATACGACAGCCTCACCGAAATGTTTGGTGTGAAGGAAATGCCGGGCATCGGAATCTCTTTTGGTCTCGACCGCATTTACCTGGTTATGGAGGAACTGAATCTGTTCCCGGAAGACGCCGTGCAGCAGGCGCAGTATCTTTTTGCCAACTATGGAAAAACAGAAGCACTGGAAGCCTTGCAACTGATCATGAAACTGCGCAGCGCCGGTATTGCCGCTGAACTATATCCGGAAGATGCCAAACTGAAAAAGCAGTTTACCTACGCTGAAAAGAAAGGAATCCCCAATCTGGTCTTCTATGGTGACCGCGAGATCGCTGATAAAATGATTACCATTAAAAACCTCAAATCCGGCGAACAGCATACCATTGCACTGGAAGATTTTCTAACCGGCGTGCGTACCGGTTTGTAAAGTGTGGCGTGTCTTTCATCTAGCCATGCTTTAATTCTTTTCTTAAGCAAAAAAGATTTGCGCCGATTGGAATTATTTTCGTAACATTGCACTTCAAATTTACAGGCACCGCTTGCAATATTTGAAAATGGGGGATTAGCTCATCTGGCTAGAGCGTTAGACTGGCAGTCTAAAGGTGGTCGGTTCGATCCCGATATCCTCCACAAGCCGTTTGCATTTGCGAACGGCTTTTTTATTTGCGCTCGCCTGTATTTCTCCATAAAAAAAACCACCCGTCATTCAGGTGGTTATTGTTTAAGGAGATGTAAGGATGCCGAATATCAATTACCAGCTTTCGTCTGCGCTTTCATCATAATCTTCTTCATCCTCGTAGTCATCCTCTTCGTCGTATTCATCGTCATCATACTCATCTTCAAAATCATCATCGCTGTCTTCCTCTTCCGCTTCGAAATTAATGAACGATTCGGCGATATCGGTCAGTTCAAAATCTGTTTCTTCTTCTTCTTCCAGCGTATCTTCGAGCAGGTCCACGGCTTTGTCGAAGCCAAGCGTAATTGCAAGCTGTACCAGGCCGCCGTAGGTAGCGATCTCATAATGCTCGATTTTCTGGGCCGCGATAATTAAAGCAGCATCTCTGGTCATCGAGCCATCCGGTGTGGATTTGATGATTTTTTCGGCTTCTTTAATTAAACCTTCGATCGCATCGCATTTCTGCTTCGCCGGTTCTTCACCTATCTCACGGAATACTTTTTCGAGCCGCGTAATCTGGCGGCGTGTCAGCAGTTCATGGTCTTCAAAGGCGTCCTGCAGTTCCTCGGTGGTCGCGGCTTCACGCATCTTTGGAAGCTTTTCTACCATAGCGTGTTCAGCGTAATAAATATCTTTCAGTGCGCTCACAAAAAACTCCATCAGTGGTTTATGTTCATTCTGCGGACTGCTGCTGCTGCCGCTGTCTGCGGAGATTGTGCTGGAGCTTTTGTTTTCACCTGTGTTTTTGTCTGTACCTGTATTAGTTGTATCTGCCGAATCGGTGGATGTGCCGCTTATTGTTTTAGTGCTTTTATCACCGGTTGCTGCTGCAGAAGCTGTTTTACCGGACTCGCTTTTGCCTGCCGCTGCTGTTTCGGTTCCGGTCCTGGTATCGGTGGTTTTATTTTTATCAGCTGCCGCCGCTTTTTTACCCGTATCGGTTCCGGTGCTGTTTCCGGAAGTTGCTGTTGCGCTGTCGGTGCTGCTGGTCTTGGCTGTTGTGCTTTTATCTTTATCAGTTGACTTTTCCATTGTATTTTTTTTAATGTGTAAGAAAAATAAAGGAGACCAGAAGCCTCCTTTATCAGGGTATATGAATATAAACTAAGAGTTGTTTCCTCTTCTTCCGAAACCGGATCTGCCCGATCTGGAAGAGCTGCCGCGTCCGCCACCGTGTGATGCGCGTCCGCCCATGGCTGCAATTCTTCTTACTTCAGATTTCGGCATGGAAGCAAAACCTCTTCTGGAAGTGCCGCCGCCGGAATTACCTCTTCCGGAACCTGAGCCCGAAGAGCCTCCGCGTCCTGAGCTGCTGCCTCCTGAGTTACCGCCTCTGCCGGAGCTACCGGAATTTCCTCTGCCGGATGATGATCCGCGTCCGCCGCCGTGAGAAGCGTGTCCGCCCATAGCGGCAATTCTTCTTACTTCAGATTTTGGCATGGAAGCAAATCCTCTTCTGGAAGTGCCGCCGCCGGAGTTACCTCTTCCGGAACCAGAGCCTGAAGAACGTCCGCGTACTGAGCTGCTGCCTCCTGAGTTACCGCCTCTGCCGGAATTGCCGGAGTTTCCTCTGCCGGATGATGATCCGCGTCCGCCGCCGTGAGAAGCGTGTCCGCCCATAGCGGCAATTCTTCTTACTTCAGATTTCGGCATGGAAGCGAATCCTCTTCTGGAGGTACCGCCGCCGGAATTACCTCTTCCGGAACCAGAGCCTGAAGAACGTCCGCGTCCTGAGCTGCCGCCTCTTCCTGAATTATTTCCTCCTCTTCCTGAGCTGCCAGAGTTGCCTCTGCCGGAACCACCAGACGATGATCCGCCGCGTCCGCCTCCATGAGAAGCGTGTCCGCCCATAGCGGCAATTCTCCTTACTTCGGATTTAGGCATAGAAGCAAAGCCTCTTCCGCCACCTGAACGGCTGCGTCCTGAGGAACCACGGCCCGAACTGCTTCCTCTGCCGGAAGATGATCTGCTGCCTCCGGAACCGGAGCTTCTGCCGCCACTGGTGAATCTGCCCTGGCTATCTCTCATGCGGCCGCTTCGGCTGTCGTAGTGGTCGTCTTCACCGTCATCATAGTCTTCGTCATCGTAATCTTCGTCATCATCATAGTCGTCATCATCATAATCATCGTAATCGTCATCGTCATAGTCGTCGTCGTCGTAATCATCATAATCATCATCATCATACTCGTTGTCGTAATCATAATCATCGTCATCATAATCATCGTCATCATAATCCTCATCGTAGTCGTCATCATCATACTCATCTTCATCATAGTCATCATCATAATCGTGATGCTGTGACTGGTATCTGTGGTCGTCTTCGTAGTCGTGGGATTGGGATCTGTTGCTTCCTGAACGTGAATTGTTCGATCTTCTGCGGTTCATAGTAAAAATTTTATGTTAATAATTGGTGAAAGAAAATCACCGGAGCAGTAGCTAGCATTTACTCCGATGATTCGTTATGCAGTGCATCAAGTAGAATGCCAGAGAAATGATAAAGACAGTATTATGTAACAAAAGGTATTAATATTATATGTTTTATGTTTATGTGTTAAATATATGTTAATCATAAATAGAAATACCTGTACTGTTAATGGTGTTAACCTTTGCCACCATTTTACCTTAAAATTGAAAAGCGGCCAGAACGTAATTGTTGAGAATTTTCGTGCCGCCTTCAAAAGGAATTAAAATAATTTAAGAACAGCAGACAGAGTGGAATTTGATTGTATAGGAAAACCGCAGATGGGTGGTTGTAGTAAAACTACTACACTTTCCAAATTTTAGGTCAGAAAGCTAATTTAAATCAATGAAAGCTGGTACATTTACGAGAGTGCCTCTAAAAAATGATCTTTATTGATATCTTGACAGAAATAAAAATCAGACAATTATCAAGGTAATTAAAAGTTATAATGACTGGCGACTGAATACAGACAGGAATTTTTCGCGTACTAATCTCCTGATTATATGCTTTGCGGCTGTTTTCGGCGCTTCTAAAAAAATCCGAAGCTATGACTACAATGAGTTCTGACCCTACACCTGCGCGAACCGCTTTCACCTACGCCTGGTATAAAGAGGCTGAGTATGCAATGCGGACCCGCTCCTATCTCACGCTGGGCACAGGCAAAGCCAATGAAACCCAAACGGAAGAAATATGGACCTTGCAGCCCGGCGAATTTAACCAGCTGGATCTGAATATCTCACCGAAAGTGTACCCTCAGTTTGACCGTCAGATGAAGCCGTTCTATGATCTGCTTCATTCAATTGAAGCGGTGACCCGACACCTCGAATTGCAGTTGGGACCGGATAAAACCGTTTCGGGGATCCGCAATCAGGAGGAAATCTGGCACAAATGGGAAAGCGTGAAAGAAAAAGAGTTTAAATTTCTGGAACTGATTAATCAGAACAATAAACAGGTCATCGATAAATATGATCAGGAGATTGCACAAACCGGTGAGAACCTGCAGCACAGCCTGATGTATCAGTTGATGTTTTATCCGTTTTCTGAAGATCAGCCGCAGAGCGGCCCGTTCGCTGCACGCGAAACTCCCTCGGTACTGTTTCCGGGTGAACTGCTTACTTACGCGTCCGGGTACGAAATCAATGAGGCTGCTGCAGGCTACGAAATGAAAGTGAAGGGCGCTGCGGAAACGGTTCCGCCTCAGTTCGCAAAACGATATGAGCAGGAATATAAGGAAATGCTCAACCTGCCGCTGGAGTATGATTTCAGTCTGGAAGGTAGCTATTCCTTTAATGGGGAGTCGGTTTTAGCCGAAGCTGTCTTTCATGTGAAGGAACGATTGAATGACCTTATGTTTTACGTATGTGAATACCATATTGAACTTTTAAAATAAGTACGGAATGAGTCAGTTATATATAGCGCAGGATACACCACTGCAATGTACAGACGGCAGAAGGCTGATCGGAATCGGCGTGAGTTCGCAATCATCTGTATTTCTGAAAGGCGGCACCAGGTTAATGGCTACGGAAAAAGACCGGTTTAAGGATAACTTCATTTGTCCGAAAATGATGGCGGCCGGCGCCATTGCCGGTGCAGCACTGGCGGCTGCTTTTTCTGGCGGTTTGTTTATGATTGCGGCAGCTGCCTTCGCCGGGAGCGCCCTGATTGATGATGCGCTGAACATCTGCTCGCTGTTGTGCAAAGGCAGCCAATGGTCCGGTACGCATCCGAAAGTGCGGATTGAAGGTAAAAAACCCTTGCTCCAGGATTCAAAACTCAAATGTTTTCTTGGCGGACAGGTGGGTTTCATGCTGTTGTCGGCGCCCGAAATTCAGGAAGCCATGAATGCTGCTAAAATGGCGCAGGATTCGTACCAGGACAACGACGCCAAAAATCCGGCGCAGATCGGCGATTACACTCGTGTAAACACGGACAGCCAGGCGGCGCTGGATGATTTGTTCGGGCCGGGCACCTTAACGCCGGTTGATTTTAATACCAATGCCAAAAATGGTTTTTATGCTTCACTCTACCGCAACGGTGAAACGGGTGATTACTTTGTGGCTTTCCGCGGATCCGAACCAAAAGGCTGGCAGTTTTATCATGACTGGTTTATCGAAGATGGCGGCCAGGCCTTGGGTTTCCGTACCCCGCAAATCGAAAAAACCAGAATGCTCGCTGAAAAAATGTCGCGGGCGGCACCGGATCAGGTGCAGTTTACCGGCCACTCGCTGGGCGGCGGCAACAGTGCCATGGCTTCCTACTATACAGGATTGCCCGGCTACACCTTCAATGCCAGAGGGGTGCACCGCCGGACCTTGGAATACCTGGATGAGAAGCAAGCCGTGGGAAGCACGGATCAGATTATTAATTACAGCACGAGCAACGACATACTCAACGCACTCCAGAACAACCGCGAAGGCTTGCTGGCTACCATCGGCGGTTCCCGTTTCAATCTTTTAAAAGCCCTCGGAATCGGAGGCCTCGCCGATGGTGCCGTGCCGCGTGCTTTGGGGCAACAAAATGAAATCTTCGGATACATCGATAAAAATGAAGGACTCGGCCTGAGTACAATTGGCAGCGGACACAGTGCTTATGCCGACGCCCTGGAGGCGATGGTCGCTGCCATGAATACGACAGTACTTGCCAAAAATGTTTAGACCATGAAAAAGAATTTTTTATACTTAATACTTACCCTTATGTTTCTTACTGCCTGCCTTGATAGCCGTTCCCGCCGTAAACAAAACCGTGAACAATACCCGCCGGAAAGAATGTTTACCAATGTGCAGCTGGACGCGGCTAAAAATATGTATAACGGCAACCTGGCCAAAATGGAAGAAACGCTGCGTGCACATCCGGCGCAAATCAATCAGCTCAGCCCTCAGGGATATACACTGCTGATGTACGCCGCCATCATCGAAGATCTGCCCGCAATGGAAAAACTGCTGGAACTGAAGGCGAACCCGGATATCATCACTCCCTTTCAGGGGCTGAATGATACGCCGGTAAATCAGGCCGTTGCGACTAATAATTATGAAATGCTGAAACTTCTTTTAAAATACAAAGCGTCGCTGAATCTTGCCTTAGGAAAGTCGCCGCTGGTCGTGGCGATGACGCTCGGCGATGCAGCTACGGAGAGAAAAATGATTGATTTTCTGCTGGAACACGGTGCGGATGTAAATCATCAGGCGATCAATGGAGATAACATCCTGGAGGCTGCCGCGAGTGATGATCTCGAACTGGCCGAATATCTGCTCGCCAAAGGAGCACAGCCCATGATCCCGGGTACGACCCTGGCGCCGGTAGCCGGCTTTGTGGAATGGAAAGAAAGTCAGTTAAAAAAAGCAAAGAAAGCTGATGCAGATTATCAGTCCCGCTTGCAGGCTTTTAAACAAAAACTTCAGCAAGACTATAAAGTGTCCTTTCCGGTTCGGAAAGATCCTGTGGAGGAAGCGAAGTTATATATAAAATTATATGAAAAACTAAACCCTGCCGATCAAACCACCATTAATTTTGACAATAACTACGGCCAAAACCGGTACGAAGAGAGCAGACGGCTGGTGGCTAAATGATTTGCCAGACTATATATAATAATGAATAACAGAAAGATGCATGAAAATTGCTACTGAAATTTATTTAAGCTCTATCTGTGACTAGCTTCAATTAATGCGCTAAATTATCATCGTAAACTAATTATAAATCTTAATTAAAAAATATACTTCGCCACCTTTTCAACTTCTCCAAAACACAATATTATGCTTAACAATAACTCTAATTCCGGTATGAACGGTGCTACGGTGTACGAAAGCAATCCGAGGAAGCAGCCTGTTTCTAAAATTTATAACGCGGCCGCCATTGCAGCCAATCAGATCCTGGGTATTAACCGGGTCGTTAATCTGAAGATCATCGTGGAAGGATATATTATCCGCCACTTTGATTATTTTACTTTAAACCAAAGTGCTTCGCGCCATCATGAGTTCGAATTAAAATTGCCCGGTGACGCGCTGAATCAGTATGAAAATCATGAACTGAACGAAGCACAAAAATTTCTGGGAAAACGGCTGACGGTGGTGTTTCATTATAAAGATGTAACGGACAGTCCGGAGCGAACTTTTGTTGGCGTCATTACGGAAGTGGGGTACGAGCAGGAGCAGGGAAGCCTGGGTAAAATAGTGCTGACCGGTTTTAGTCCGACCATATTGCTGGATGCGGCACCGCATACCCAAAGCCTGGGTGGTGCACAACCGATTAGTCTGAACAGTGTGGCTTCTGAACTGATCAGTCAGGGCTTGGGCACTTCGAAATATGATGTGCGGGTTGAATGCGGATATCAGAAAAATTTGCCGTACACGTCACAATACAATGAAACTCATTTCAATTATCTCGCCCGGATGGCGGAGGCGTACGGTGAACAATTCTTTTATGATGGCGAAGTGCTGCATTTCGGGAAATTGCCACCGCCGCAGAAATCACTTGAATTTGTGTACGGCAGTAACGTAACGGATATAAAAATTAAGATGCGCGCGGTGCATGTGAAGCCTACTTTTTATGGTTACAACAGTGCAAACAACGAGAAACTGACCTCGGGCGAGTCGCCGGTACGCCACGTGTCCGATATTGCCAACAGGGCCTATCAGATTTCGCAGCAAACCTTCAGTACTCCTTCGCTGCGGGTTGCACCGCTGAAAGCAGAAAATTATCATGATGTGGAAGCTTCGCAAACGGGAACGGCCGGCAGCAAGGCGGCCGAAGTATTTGTGACCAGCGGCACCACGTCTATTCCGTTTTTATATCCCGGCTGTACGGCCGAAATCAATATGCGCAAACGCGACACCAACAGTACGTCCTATTTTACCAAACTGATGGTTACCCAAGTGACGCACAAAGTGGACGGGCGTGGCCATTATGAAGGTACTTTTGAAGCAATCGCAGCGGACAGCGGTTTTTTACCACGTCCGGACTTTACCCTGCCGATGGCCGAGGCACAAACTGCAACGGTGATCAGTAATTCCGACCCCACGAACCAGGGCCGGGTGCAGGTGCGCTTTGACTGGCAGATGCATGACGTTACGGACTTTATTCGTGTGATGACACCCGACGGCGGCGGCAGTGATAAGGTCAGCAAGAACCGCGGTTTCATGGCCATTCCCGAAGTGGGTGACCAGGTGATGGTAAACTTTATCCACAACCACCCGGACCGTCCCTTTGTTATGGGCGGTATGTTTCACGGCAAGGTGGGCGGCGGTGGCGGCCAGGGCAATAATGTGAAAAGCCTGAGCAGCAAGAGCGGGAATATAATCTGCTTAAATGACGGTGCGGGAATTGAGATTAAAGATAAAAACGGGAATTATGTGACTTTAAGCGGGTCAGGTGATGTGACCACATTTGTGAGCAATGATAATACGGAAGATATCGGGAATAATCATACAACGAATGTTACGACAAAAACTACAATTAACGTGGGTAAAGATCAGAGTGTTCTGACGATGGACAATGCGGGGAATATTTCTCTGGAAGGTAAAACTCAAATTGAGCTTAAAGTTGGAGAAAATAAAATAACCATCAAAGAAGATTCGATTACCATCTCTGTAGGAAGTGGAATGCTGGATATGAATTCTCAAGATAATGCATTGCTTGTTACGCAAAATAATTTGAGTCTGCACAGTAAATCTGATACGTCAATTAATGCAACGGGCAATACATATGTTACCGGAACACAGGTTAATATTAACTGATAATATGAAAGTAAATAACTATGAGATTAAGAGTGGAGATACTTTAGAATCTATCGCTAAAGAAAATAATGTTACAGTAAATGAATTGCTGGATTTTCATAATTCCAATGCCACATTGACGGAACAGTTCTTTAGCGAAGTAATCCCATTACACGTAAGTCATTTGTATGTTAAGCCTGTAGTTAAAATCGATGAAAATATCTCTGTAAAAGATATTAATACTTTGCATTTTGATAGAAACTTTCTATACAGAACAGAAATGACGGTGGGTACAGTATTGGAGGGGATAATGGTAGATAACAGTACTTGCAAATCTCAGTACAAAGTCGGTCTTGCCAACAATAATTCTGTAGCTTCAGTATTTTTAGAGGAAAATTATGTTACAAGCTCACCACAGCTTATGCAGGCGGGTATGGAACTTATTGCAGAAATAGACAAAATAAAATGCAACTCTATATTTAATTTAAATGAAATAACAGGAAAAATAACAAAAGTAGTCAACTACAAGGAGATTCTGAAAAATTGGGATGACTATAAAAAAGGGCTTGAAATTCGAAAAACTGTTTTAAAATTATCTAAAAACCAAGACGATATAGATCAGTTCATCAGCATTGGTGAAGATATTCTGAAGCCAGAAAAAAAATTGATTGAGGATTATTATAACAAAATGTTTTATGAATTATTTTTCACAGAGCATTTACATGGTAATAAAGATTTTCTTAAAACATATTCAAAGATATATTATTCAACTTTCTTTGATAAGGAACCAGTAAATCTCCACTTTACACCAACTATTTTGGAAGAGACCGATGAAATATTGAAAGTAAGAAGAGTCAGTGCGATGGATTATCCATCTCTCAACATGCAGAATATAGTTAAATTATATGATGCAAGGATAAAACCGATGGTTCAGTTCTCATTTTCTGAATACAATTTTAGTTATAGGGAGACGCTCATTTGGAATAAAAAAGAATGCGTGCTGCAAGAATCACACGTCACGGTAATAGAAGAAGTGAAGAATAACATTCAGCTTCTAATAGATTTTAAACTAAAAAGATTTGAATAATGGCACAATCTTATATACCGGAAGGTACGATGTTGATATGCACTGAGATGAAATCTCCAATGGATAATACAATTATCAGCATTAGAAGCAAAACAGATGTATTCAAAGCAAGTAAAAGAGTGTTTCTGCTTACTGAAAATGACTTTAAGTTAGAGAAAGCATTTGTATGTAATATTAACAGTAAATATTGGGGTGGACTGAAAGCTCTGTGTACCGTTGTTGCTATCGGTGCGCTTGCTATCGGTACTGTTGCCACCGGAGGTCTGCTCTTGGTAGCCGTGAGCGTTGCAGTTGCGGCTGTCGGGGTTTCTACTTTTGCTTCGGTAAAGGAAATAGCGCATGACTGTGATATTACTTTACAGTCTAAATGGATTAATGTACATGATACGGTAAAAATAAACGGAAGTTTCGCATTGCTGCAAAACTCTAAAATGATCTGCAAAAAAGGGGGTGCACTTAGTTTAGTCGTAGACCCGGCTTTGGCCCGGGCAGCTTCGCAAAAAATTACAGCTAATAATCAAACAGAATATAATGCGCATATTAATTCACAGATAGTACAGGGCACTTTGTTGGTTTTGTCTGCAGGTGGAGATCCCAGGAATTTAGCAGTTGGTGTACCCCTTACAATTTATAATTATGAAAACAGTGAACGCGCAAAACAAGATAAAAGAACTGAGGAAATAGAATCTCGCATTACAGATCCGGATTATCAAACTACAAGAGATTCTACAGGAAAGGTATTATTAGACGATACAATAAAGGCAGGAAGAGATGCAGCAATAGGATCTTATTTTGAACTGGGATACAACCCTGCATTATTAAATTCTACAATGAACAATGGTGCCATCATAAGCGCATACCCTTCTGTGGTAAATTCTTCTATGCGATCTGCATATCCTGCAGCAGCGTTGCGGCTAAATAGCTCTCTTTATTTGGCTGCCGCAAAAAGATCGTTTAATCCCGAACTGGGTAAAGGTTTACTAAAGGGTTTTGGTTGGGGTGTTGGAGGAGTAGCAGTAGATGCAGGTTTTGATGTTTATGAAAATAGTCTGTACGATGATACTTTGAGATATTTTAGAGATGTACTATCTGTCGAGAATCAAAAATCAAGAGGTGTTAATATATTGGCAAAAACAAAATAAATGAGAGGTTTGGGGTATTTTTTAGGAGCTACATTAGGTGCCACACTGTTATTTTTTATTATAAGTTTTATTTTTTTTAAACCTAGGAAAGTAATTGCAAGCCAAATTGATGAATATTTAAAAAAATCAGAAAAAAAGTTAATTATTGAGCCGATACCAATACTAACGGAATATAGAGGTTCAGACATCAGGTTAGGAGGCAATGAAATTTCCAAAATGACCTATTTTAGTAATAGAAATATGTCTTATATAAGAGCAACAACATACACCTATTTTTCCAAAGAATTCAATAAATACATAAGAACTTATTCAATAAGCGAAGGGTATTTTGGTCAAGTTCTTTTAGATTTTGGTGATATAGATAAGGATAGAACTATTTGGCCCGACATGTATTTTTATTATAACAAAACCCAAAACGCAGATTCATCTTATGGTACAATTGATAAACCACTGCCTATACTACATTTCAGAAGTGCCAATCCTGCATTGAGATCTATGAGGAAAAACAATCGAGATTCGGATTCTGTTTACTTGAAAATGGTTTACCGAGAAAATGTGAAACTCTATCTTGAATATTTTATAGAAAAAGAAGATTTTAAAAAGCTGTTTCCAAATTGATAAATCAGTGCGTTTCCTTGCGCTGGCGGTAGCATCCCACGAACTGTGTAAGTTGAAAAGTTATTCTGGAAAATTTTGCCCCCCCCAAAGGCCTAAAAATTTTACGGAAACCTAACGAAGTGGTTCGGCGAAGCCAAATAACTTTTTACTATTTTTAAACTTTATACAGTTATGATCGACAAAGAAGAATTATTAAACAACAAAGAATTATACAAATCCTTCAAAAGCGGAAAAGATCTCACAGCTTTTTGCAAGCAGATGCATAAAGCTGCCGTAGAGCATATGCTCAATGCGGAACTTGACGCCCATCGGGACAACGAAAAACATGAAAAGATCAAGGATGGCAATTACCGCAATGGCAATGGAATCAAGAAGATAAAGTCTTCTTTTGGAGAAAGTGAAATCAAAGTCCCCAGAGACCGCAATGGCAGTTTTGAACCCGTGCTGGTCCCAAAAAGGCACAATATTATCGAGGGTCTTAAAAATGTGATTCTATATAAAAACCCATCCACCATTTTCAAAAATTCTCATCAGCATTAGTTTACCAACATTTACATTGCCGGCCGAAACCGTTGATTGTCGTTAATACACTTATGATCAGCAAGAAAAACACCCCATGACCTTGCATGTTTACAATAATTTCAAACTAATGTTTATTTTTTAGTAAAAAGCCATGGCGGCTTCGAAATATTTTTCCTAACTTTCCTCAGTGTTTCAAACCCTGGGTGTATGCAAACAATGACGATTCCCGACAAGCAGTATAATATCCTGAGTACCGATTTCCGGGTGGAAACGGTGGCTGCTAATCTGCTGAAATATTACGATGCCAATGCTTCCCTGTTTATACGCAGGGTGGGAACCAACGATCGCCCGTACCTGAAGGATATTAAAAGAATCTATAACGGCCACCATTTGCTGGACGAAGAAGCGGTCATTATGGAAACCTACCGGGAATCGCTCTACGATTATTTGCCCGAAGGTCTGTTTCACTCGCCTTCATTGGGGCATGCCGGCCATCAGGTGGACAGTGTGGTGCGCGAGATGCGACGCCAAAAGCAGGTCGAGGAACATGCCCGCCGCTTTTTTCAGCCTTTTGAGCTGGAGTTCTTTTATACCGAAATCACGGCGCTGTTGCGCGAAACCGAATTTGATATTCGCGATAAATCAGATGTGTTGATTGATACACTGGCTGAACTGTGGCCGCTGCTGACCAAAGTGGATCGCGGTACGGCGAAGATATTTTTTTATATCCTGCCGTTTCTCCACGAAGTTCGCGGAAACCGCCGCTGGATTGAGCGTTTTCTGACGGCTTTCCTTCAGGTGCCGGTGCGCATTGATTTTGTACCGAATACCATTACCGCCAGCGATGATACGGCCGGGCTGGCACGGCTTGGAAATACACGTCTCGGCCTGACGCTGATTCCCAACGGAGCACATCAGGACGGTGTGCGCAACTGGCAGGTGAACATTGGCCCGATTCCGTATCTGAAGATTCCGAATTATGTGAAAGGCCATCCCTTCCGGGAATTGCTGCTGGAAATATATGAATATGTAATGCCGGTTTCGGTTAAAATAGAAACCCGGTTCATTACGGAAAAGTCATCGGAATCATTTGTGCTGCCACCGCGCGCCGGCGCAAGATTAGGATTTTCCACCTTTATTTAAAATATAAAAAGAGTTCAACAGACAGATTAATAATACCATATGCAGTTTACCTCTCTGAAAGGAATTTTTCTCAGTTATCTGCTCATGCCACTCATCGCCACGGTGATGGTGTTTATTTTAAGTGCGCTGCGCCGCAGCCGTCCGGCCATCCGGGTGCGCAATATTATTTTGTATGTGCTCATTGGCGGACTGGCCCTGGCGATTCCGGGCTTTCTGGGATTCTCCGGCAATCTTTTCAGCCCCTGGTGGTATCTGGTGGCCATGCTGGTGTACCTGGGCCTGGGGATTCTGCATGTGAATTTGCTACACCGGTTTTTCCGTCGCCATTTCAATATTATGTGGAAAGCAGTACTGTTTGAAGTATTGCTGAGTCTGACCGCTTTGGGCGTGGGAGGATATATTTTCACCCTTATTTTTAAGTGGATGAGCAACGGAATGGGCAACGCACTGATGGCTGCCACCAGCGGAATTATTTTCGTGGTGCCCTTGGCTTTTTATTATTGTTATCTGCAGTTCGTCAGTATTCCTTTTGATATCTATAAAACCTGGCAATACGATCCGGATCAGAAACCGCACAATTTTCAGGGAGCTGATTTCGACCGGCTCATGGTTTTAAATGTGGAGCTGAGTAAAAATTCCCAGGATCCGCAGCGGTTCAACATCAAAGCCAAGACATTGCCGACAGGCATTACCTTCGGCGACTGGTTCCTGCGCGTGGTAGATGATTATAACTTTAAAAACGGGAATTCGCCTATCCAGTTGCGTGATGCTGCCGGACAATCCTTTTATTGGATATTTTATGTAAAAAAATCGTTTTTCAGTATGCGGAAGTATATTGATTTTGAAAAAGATATTACCGAAAATAATATATCGCAGAATGAAACCGTCATCTGCAAACGCGTGATTAATCATAAAGAGGCCGAGTAAGCCTTCATTATTTTATTATAAAGATTTTAGGAATGATACAGCCTGTAAAACATTTTGCCGTGAACTGGGTTGATGGGATGAAAGTTTCCCGTGAACATTTTACCCAACAGGAAGATTTTATGCTTGATGCCCTGCGGGACACGGCTTCTTTGCCGCTCAATGCTTTTAATTATGGTCTTCTGCCGGCAGCAGATCCGTATGATAAGCATACGCTTTATGAAATCCGCAGTACCGCGACCAATGATGCCCAACTGATTATCCGCAAGTGCGCGGCCATCACCATGGCCGGTCACCGCGTGGAAATTGCCGATTATGAGAAAAACCTGCGCGAAATATCTGCGCGTCAGCAAACAGATTCCGGCGAGGCAGATGGCGAGTTTTATATTCTGGCTTCCGTCAATCCGTTTGACAAAATTCCTTTCGGTGATATTGATTCTGAAGAAATTCCGCCGCGCCATCCTTTTACGCGTTCCAACTACCGTATCGAACTGGTGGAAACCGCCGTGCTGCACAGCAGTTTCTCGGGCGGGAACTATCTGGTATTGGGCAAGGTGGATATCCGGTCCGGCATTGCGCGCATTGATCAGCATTATATTCCGCCTTGTACTTCTGTGGAAAGCCACCCCAGACTGGTGGAATATTATGAAACCTACAGCGGTATCTGGAGCAACCTGCGGCAGTACTGTTTCCGTATTTTGCAAAAAGCCGCACACCAGAATCAGAATAATACGCTCGCAGAAAATGTGAAGACATTCTGCCGAAGTCTGGTAGGCCACCTCAGCGAAAATTATTTCCGTTTCCGCAATATGGTTCCGTCACAGCCGCCTGTTTATTTAATTAATATTTACTCCCAGCTGGCACTCCGCCTGTACAACGATACCCAGATGATGGTACCGGCCGAACTGGAAGAAATGCTGAATTACAGCCTGGAATGGAGCGAAGTAGCACCGCATACTATTTTGAATCAGCTGACCTCCGTAGCAGAAATCCAATACACCCATCATGACAGCGGAGAAATCTTCAGCAATATATTACTCCTTTTGAAGAGCCTGGAGCAGATCATGGGTAAACTCAGTGAGCTGGAATACATTGGCCAGCGCAAGGAAAATATTATTGTGAACGAGCAGGCGGTCCGCACCGGTGTGGATCCGCGCAAAGGCTGGAGCGTGATCGACTAATGCGCAATTCAGCAGTGGGCCAATTAGTGGCATTACGTACTTATTTAAAAAAAACAGGACAGGTGAGGTAGGAAGATAGAGCGGGGGAACACCTAAAAAAAAAAATACAGGCTTATGTTAAAGGAACCAAACAGGGCGGTACGGTTTTCTATTGCCGAAAGCGATTTTTATTTTAAGCAGTTTCTCACCAAAATGTTGCTGGAGAATCCTTTTTACAGCATCGTGAATGACTGTAATAATGGAAACGAGCTGATCAACCGGCTCTACCGCCGTCAGGAAGATGTCTTTATCCTGAGCCTGTACATGCCCATTCTCAGCGGTATCGAAGCCATCCGTTTCATTCGCAAATCACATCCGGAGGTTCCTATTATCACCTATTCCGCTACCTACCAGGAAGACATGGCCGGGTTACTGGAAGAAATTCCGCATGTGTACTATTGCCAGAAAAGCAGCATTATCATCCGCGATATCCTGCGTAACTGCGTGCTTTCTTCGCAGGACAAATACGACGATTATAAAAAAGAGTGGGCCGCGCAATCCGAAGCAGTGCAGGAATACATGAGCCGGCAGAAGGAGCAGCAGAAAGAACTGTCCGTCACGGAAATTCAGATTATTAAACTCTGTTATGAAGGATACAGTAACAAGGAAATTGCAGAAATGCTGTGTCTCAGTAATCGTACCGTCGATACTTATATCAACCGGCTTACCGAAAAGCTGGGCCTGAAGAGCAAGATCGATCTGGTGCGGTTCTGTGTGGAAAACGGATATTATAATTCAAGCATTTAATCTTATGAAATCATACGGACAAAAAAAATTAAATACACAGGAAGTTCGGAACGCCACGCTTCGTTTCGTACTCTCCTTCGCGCTGCTTGCCGGCCTTACCTTTCTTACAGTCTTTATGTTTTTTAAAAGCTCCCGTATGCAGGCTAAAAATGTACGCCAGGAACTGGAAGAGTATCGCATGATGCTGGGACGAAATGAACTGCTTAAACAAAAAATGGATACCATTTATGTAAAAATGTCCAAACTAAGCATGAATAAAGTAGAAAATGATATTTTTCTTCGTAATTCCATTATCGAAGATATGACCCTTTGCCGGCAACTTATCGGTGTGGATAGCACAGAAAGACTTAAGCACTATTCTGCGCTGCTGAATGATCTGCAACCCATGCTTACCTACAAAAATGATTTGATTAAAAAGAAAATGGAAGAGCAGTCTGCCAGCCGGCGTTTGAAGGAATGCATGGGAAATGTGAGCCGTGTTACCAGCCAGATCGACTCGCGCCGTGCAGCCGCGGCTACCCGGGGCGGTCGTTTATTTAAGTCTAATTCAAAATAACAGTCATGCAGATCCAGATCACCTTATCCCGAAAAGAAAAAAGATATTATTTCCTCTATTTGCTGGGAATGCTGTGTTTTGCCGTGGGAGTGGTGGCCGTAGCTGTATTGTACAGCCGTCCCTCGCCATTCTCAGAATCAGACATGCATGCGATTTATACCCTGCAGGAAAAAAACAGATTTGAAGAAGCCCGTAAACCTTTCCAAAAGCAGACCGATAGCACCTTTTCTAAACTTGAAAAATTCGATGCGGAAAAGACCTCTCCGCTGGAAGAAAACGATATTAAAATGGGAATCAGCGAGATCCAGAATGCGTTTGCACTTACGAATGTAAAAGATCCGCGGATTTCTGCTTTTGAGCAGATTGGCCGTTTCTATAAAATGTTTTATGATGATAAGAAGAGTGCGGCCGTGATTGAAGATAACATCCGGATTTTTGAAAAACAGTTTGATGATTGTTCTGTGGGCTACCGTGACCGCCGCCAGCAGATGATGCAGCGTGAAAACGCTGAATTGATGAGCAACCGAAGATAAAATATAACTATGAACTATTTACAAAAAAACAGGCGCACAATTACCTTCATTGTTCTGGGGATTGTGCTGTTTACAGCGCTGCTGATCTGGGGGATCAGAAAGCAGGAGTACACGCCCGAAGACATTTCGGCGACGGTGTATCCGATTTCGTTGAACACAGGTGAAACCATCACCTTCGAAGACAAATCACCTTTTGGCCAGACCCGCAAATGGCTGCTTGGCGACGGCTTTGAAAGTGCCGAAAGAAAAGGTCAGCACGTGTTTAAAAAACCGGGCTATTATCAGGTCACGCTCCTGATTGATAATAAGCTCTCCCGCACCTTTCCCGTCCTCGTATCCTCCGGCGTGGTGGAGGTGGACACGGAGAGAGCGCCGACCCTGATTGATGCTCCGACCCAGGCGATGCAACTAGAAAATGTGCTTTTCCGCGCAGTGTCTTCAGATGCCAAGGTCTATACCTGGAAGTTTGGCGAGTCCGGCCAGATTGACGCCAAAGAAAAAATGGCAACCTACGCCTTTAAAAATCCGGGAAATTATGTGGTGACTTTATATACCGACGCTGATGCTGAACCGCTCGTACACCAGATCCGCGTCTTACCTGCCTATCCGGCGTTGGAAGATGAACCCGAACTGGCGCCTGCAGGACCTACGGAAAGTGAAATTCACAGCAAAATCAACGATGATTTCCGCTACCATTTGCAGCAGATTGCCAACGGTAATAATTTTAATTATCATTATAACTATCTGCTGACCACCTACTTGTGCAACAAAGATAATGTGTCTGTTTCGGTAAATGATAAAAACAATTCTTTCTATTATTACTGTACCGGTCTGCAGTTCGATAAGAATAATCTGATTCAGGAAGTAACCACCACGGTGGATACTTTCCGCAACTGCATCAGTAAAGTTGAAGTTAAACAAAGTAAGCAATAATCATGAAGAACTATACTCCCGCTCCGCTCAGCACAGTTGCCCTGGCGCTCGGCGCTCTCATAATCGTGAGTTGCCATGTGCGCATTCCGTCCCATTCCACACCCAAGCCCAAGGCGTACGGTGCCATTGATCAGATTGAAGTTTCCGAAGGATATCCGCTGAAAGCAGAACCCTGGGTGGTCATCTCCGACCGTGGTAATAATACCGTTTTTATGGATCGTGGTGATGAGAAATCACCAAAAGAACTGGCTTTCCTGGAACCATTATTAATTGTAAAGCACAACCGCAACAAGGGTTTGGTTAAAGTCGCGCAATACAACCCCGATGCTTTGCTAAAAAAATTACCGGCCAATTCAGTGAAAACGTATGGCTGGATTCCCATGAATCAGTTGT
This sequence comes from Kaistella sp., assembly GCA_032057205.1. Lineage (GTDB taxonomy): Bacteria > Bacteroidota > Bacteroidia > Flavobacteriales > Weeksellaceae > Kaistella. The sequence continues at coordinate 168,435 of DAMCFT010000005.1, read as the reverse complement.
TGCTGTGGCGCAATGCCGTGCCAAACCGAGAAAACGGATTTGCTTTAAAGGGAACCCTGGTGCCGCGTAATTCCGATGTGCTGAAATCCGGAGAAAAATATATGAAGAATGATTCGGTGCTGCTTTTCTCTTCGCCGGATCTCACCAAGGCACTGCCAAAGAAATTGCCGGTGGGACAGTTGGTATATGTTTATAAGAATGCGGAAGAAAACCGCCGCTACCTGGTCGGGAAAACGCCATCGATTCCATTGGATAGTATCGACAGTAATGTGTATGGCTGGGTAAGCAGCAACATGCTGGCTGCCTGGGGCGACCGTACTGGCCTTCGCGTGTCACCGGATTATAATTATACCGAGGAAAACGATCTTTCCCTGCAGAAAGACGTAACCGACGGTACTTCCTCCAATGAACATTTCAAATTATCTGAAGCGGAAAGCCGCTCCGATGTGGAAAACCTGATCGGCGTGCGGCCTGCAACGATGCGAAAAGCAGCCCGCGCCAGATTCTTCAGCAACGCTTTGGATTATTCCAAAAACTTCGTCTATAATGTTTTGGGCGAACCGTTATATTATCCGCGCTACCAGGAAATTACCAACCGCAATAAAAATCTGAACATCGTCTTCACCATGGATGTGAGCAACGAGAACAGCCAGAATGCGGCGGTGGCCAAATCAGCTTTCCAGGATTTTCAGTTTAAACTAAAAGATCTTGGCTATTACCGGAATGTACATTTTGGAGCAGTCTTATTTAAAAATAATACCTGCGGTGAGAACGTAGCTGTGTCAACCTTAAGTTCTGATTTTAATAAAATTGCGCAGTTCATTGATGAAAAATCGATGCAGATGAATTGCAACACCATGGGCGGCCAACCCATGCAGGAAGGCCTCGAAGCCGCCGGCGACCTGCTAACGCCCTACCGCGACGATACCAATATCGTGGTTCTGGTAGGTGCCAGCGCAAATATGTCCGGCAATACGGCCAATGCAGTCCGCAGCCTTTCCAAAGCAAGAGCAAGGCTGGTGTCGTACCAAACAGTATCCGGCTCGGCTGATACCTACAATAATTTTGTACTGCTTTCAGAAAATATCGTGACCAATTCCGCACGGAATATTGCTGAACTGGAGAAGCAACGGACCATCGCGCAAAACACAGTGATGAACCGCAATAATTATAACCTGCAGCAGGGTGAGGAAGGAATTTTCTCCCTGGATTACCCGAACAGCAGCATGACACAGGGCTTCGTGATTTATCCTAAAAAAGGAGAAATTAATTCAAACGCAAGGCTCGCTCGCTCGCTCGACAGTTTGATTGCCCAGGCCACACATCAGAACAAGATGACAGATGCCATGCTGACAGATTATTTCAAATCACCGCTTGGTTCTTCCAGAACGGAACTGAAAGTTGAGTATCGTCCGCAGTTTCCGGACGCGCCGGCACTTATTCCCGTGGAAACTGCCTCACAGCTGGTGGTGTACAGCAATCCTTTCCTCACCAAAGGAAGCTATACTGCTGAATACGAAAATTATTATCCGGCGGTGCAAAAAGGAATTCTTATCTCCGAAAAGGAATATGAAGATTTAAAGAAAATGTACCAGTTGATTTACCAGGAAACCAAGCCGTATGGAAATGAGTTTTCTCAGGAGCGTGCAGTGAATGCGTATTTAAAAATCTTAAAGAGTGAAATGGGCGACAAATATAAGCGCCGTACGATGTTACAGAATCCGATGGCCTATTCAGTCGCGGCGGTGACCGGCTTTGATAATTCCGGTGAGGAACTCCTGTCCAAATATAAACTGGAAGGCTGGAAAAAGTCAAAAGTAGTTCCGTCTGATGCAGTGCGAGCTTATTTTAATCAGTACCGGATGCTTGCCAACCGCATGCTGGAAAACAAAGGAAACAGTAAAATAATTATTGATCAGAACGGTGAGAAGTTTTATTGGCTGAACGCGTATTTCATGCCGATGATCAATCCGGTGGACCAATTGTAAACTAGAATCAATTTGAAATTGAGTTCAACAATAAATTTTATAAAAAAAACAGATAAAGAGATACAAGTTTTAGCCTAGCCGCTATCTTAAAAAAAATTCCTACTTTAGGGAAACCAAATCATTAAATAATTAATTAAAACAATACATTATGGCAATGTTTAACTACGGTGTAGGGGGCAATGAAATAAAAGTAGATGCCAATGAAGCCATACATCAGATTCAGGAAAACCGGTCGCTGCTGGTAAGCAAACTGACCGAAGATGAACCTTTTGTACCGGAAGTGGTCAAAGGATTGAAAACAGTAGACGATGTGTTTCGGCATTTCGAACCTTCGGTAGGAGTACAGCACGAGACCGAAGACGGAACGATCGTGGATGAGGAATTCCGATTTCACCATTTGGCGGATTTCACACCGAAAAATCTGGTACAAAACTCTGAATATCTGAAAACGCTGAGCATCGAACAGGAACAATACAATAAAATCCTGCGTCAGCTTAAAAATAATAAGTTGCTCCGCACACTGCTGCAGAATGAAGAGACCAAAGATGCCTTGGTGGAAGTATTAAAAGAAGTAGCCAGCGAACTTGATAAATAATCTGTAAACAACCTGATCATGAGTAATAAACAAGAAGCTGAACAGCAACAACAACACCAGCAGCAAGTCCAGACGCAAACTGTCGCGCCCAAAAAGCAGGATGCACTGCAGGTTCTGAATAAAGTCGGAGGTTTTAATTTTGTGGAAACGGTGGTAGACGGGATCGCCAATATGAACCCGACCCGGAAAGCCCGAAAAGAAATTTTCCTGAATGATAGTTCCAAGAAAACTGAGCGCAAAGACCTGCTTAAAAAATTAAACCTTTGGATCTCTCTGCTGGAAAATCACAGCACGGCAGAAGAAATGGCAGATACCTGCCGTACCAAGGCTACAAGTGCCGAACAAAATTTAAAGAAGAACCTTAAAAATACCCTGGATACCGTTCGCGAACTGGAAACCAATTACCGCACCGTGGCACAGTTCTACAAGAACACGGAACTGGATAAGGTGGATAACGTGAGCATCGTCAATGCCTCGCTGGAACAAATGGCTGATTTGGATAATCCGCTGTTCATTGAAGCGATTGCGGAAGAATTTAAGCAGAACTACGACCGTCTGGACCTGCGCGATAACTATTCGATTCTGGCAATTCCGGGCTATCTTGGCTCCAATAAAGTCGTGGAAAAATGGGCCAAGATCTGCAATGAGAACAAAGTAATGATGGTGACCGACTTTGCCAACCTTGATAAACCGGATGATGTGGTGGATCTTTTCCATTCCGCTAATCTCACGGGTGGTGAACTTCACCGGAGTAATGTGATCATGACTGCTAACTGGCTGGTGGGCCGCGGCAGGGCAGAAGAGGTAGGCGAGGAAGAAAACGTAGATCTTCCGCCGTCCACTTCACTGGCTGGTAAGATTTATAAAACCCTGATGTCCCAGGTAGCAGCCGGTAAAAAACACGGAAACATCAATGAAGTGGATGCCGTGAAATTTGACCTAAAGAAAAGTGAAATTTCGCAGCTGGAGAAAATGGGTCTGGTGCCGATGGTAAATGAATATGGTAAAATTATGGCATTCTCCGCCAAGACCTTATTCACTGGTGATAATATCGGCTTGCAGACGTATTCGGTGGTCCGCGTCTTCGATTATGTGACGAAGGTATTGCTCGACTTCCTGAACCGCCGCGCGTTCGAAAACTGGAATCCGCGTAATGAAGACGATCTTCGCCGTCAGATCGTAACCTTCCTGGACGGAATTAAAGGACCTGATAAATTAATCGAGAAATTTAAAATCGTTCGTTTTGAACAGGATAAAGTGAATAAAGACCGCGTGTGGCTGGACATCCGCATGACGCCGTATTTCCCGACCAAGAGTTTTGTTATTAAACTCGATGGTCATAAAGGAGATGATGGTAATGAATGGGAAGCAGAATACCAACAGGAATAATACAGAACCCGCTGAAAGGCGGGTTTTTCCTTGGACTATATTATCGATTTGCACCATGGGATTATAATTATCGACAATATCAATTGGAAATATCAAAAATAAGCTCTAAGTTTACATCGCTTTAGAAATCAACCTCTGAAGCGCTTAAATTTTTTTTCATCATTTGTGTTTGGGAACCGTCTTATGTAAATAGGGCGGTTCTTTTTATGTGTTTAATTTATGATACTGCACCAGCAATTCCACAAAATAAGAATACGTAATGCTGCCTTCCTGCCGGTTCGACTTTAAGAACAAATCATTGGTGAAACCGAAGAACAATTCAACCGGTCCGCGGTGTTTCTCGGCAAATCTCAGTTCTGCTTCACGGTCACGTTTCATCGCCGGAGAATACTGATTAAGAACTTCCTCTACGAACTGCTTTTCAGTTTCCGGCAGCGCACGTAATAATGACTTTAAAGTGAAATACGAGGTGCTGTATCGCAAGGCCGCATTATTGGATTGCATCCCGGTGAGATAGCCTATGAAATTTGCTTCCTGCTCGCGCGCAAAGCCCACCTGATGCGCCGCTTCATGAGCCAGTGTAAACGGCAGGGAACTGTGCGGCATCTCTGCATTATATTGTGCTTCCGTGGTAAACGGATTATAATATCCCATGATGCCGGAGTAGCTCATCAGGCCGGAAAAAAGACTGGATTTAATGGTTTTCACCGGAAGTTTCATCTGCGGACCAAAGGGCTCTGGCAACGATAATTGAGCTTCCCGTATATTGACTTTTATTCTATACACGTTATCAATCGTAAAGACACCGGTATTGTCCTCTCTGCACTTTGCACGGTACTTTTTACTTAGCTCGAGATAGTCGCTCGCCAGTTTTTTAATGGTGGCCACATCTGCGGTACTTTTCGGCAGCTGATCAGAGAGCGGTGGTTTGAAATACATCAATCCCCAGGCACAATAATACCAGAAAGTGAGCGCATTCAAAATGATAAGCACAAAAGTGATCATGCGTTTCTGGCGGTATTTTTTAAAATATAAGATAATACAAACGGCAAAGATTATCAGCAGCACCACATAAAAAAGATCTCCCAGCGAAAAAGAAACAAAAAAGGTCAGCGGTTCCCACAGTTTTTGTAACCAGCCAAAAACCCGGGCAGCCAGCTCAACTGCGCGATCAGACCACGAGAGCAGCGAGAACAAAACAAACTGGGCAAGTAAAATACCTGCCCAGATCCAATTTTTATGCGACTGTTTCCTCAACTTCCTTTTCTTTAATCTGATCCAGACTGATGCCTTGTGATTTCAAAATTCCGGTGACCCGCACGGCATAAAAGGCGAGGTACGCAAAACAGAGAACGCCCACAATATAACTAAAATGGATATTGGTAAGGTCCGCCAGATACCCTTGGAGCCAGCTGATAATACCACCGCCCATAATCATCATAATTAAGGAGCTGCTTCCCTGATTGGTGTGTTTTCCCAGGCCATTGATCGCGAGCGCGAAAATACACGGCCACAAGGTGGAACAGAATAACCCCACACTCGTAAATGCATAGACGGAAACCATTCCCGTCGTGAACATCCCGATCAGCAGCGCCAGAATTCCCATGCAGGAAAAGACCAGCAGTATGCGCGCCGGGTTTCCTTTGCTCGCAATGTCTGCCGCAATCATCACCAGGATAATCACGGAATAAATATAGAACGGCTGCAAATCATGTCTGGCAATTGCGTTCACCGCCAGGAAAACGCCGAAAGCCAGGTAAGGCGCCAGAAAACGCATGATCTTGCGCATGCCGGCGGTCACATCAAATGCTTCCACGGCACCGGTCCACCGGCCAATCATCATCGATGCCCAGTATAAAGAAATATAAGGTGCTACATCTTTGGTTTCAAAACCCAGTGAATTCTCCATGTACGCAGGCAGGTTGCTCGCGGTGGAAACTTCCACACCCACATACACGAAAATGGCGATCATTCCCATGATAAGTTGCGGATATTCAAAAGCAGATTTTCTTTCGCTGCCGGTCCCTTGTGTTTCCGGCTCCTCGGTGCTGGCCGCTGTTACCTGCGGCAGCTTGGAAAATTTAATGAGAATCGCCACAAGCAAAAAAGCAATGCCCAAGCCGATATACGGCAGTTTCACGCTTTCAATACTCGCTTCTGTATTGGCAATGGCAGCCGAACCAAAAATGGCAAAGGATACGATCAGCGGACCGACCGTTGTTCCGAAATTATTAATACCACCAGCCAGAGTTAAACGCTGGGAGCCTGTCTCAGGGCGGCCGAGCGCAATGGCCAGAGGATTAGCTACGATCTGCAGCAGGGAAAATCCAAGCCCGATCACGAATAATCCTGAAATCATTAATAAATACGAGCCCATATTCGCGGCCGGAATAAAAAACAAAGTTCCCAGCACGGAAATCAACAAACCATATATTAACCCGTTTTTATATCCGATCCGGTTAATCAGATCCTGCCGCAGAGATTTTGAAATTAACATATACAGCAGCGAACCTACTGTGTATGAAATATAAAAAGAAAGCGAAACCAGTTGGCTCTGACTTTGGGTCAGATTAAAAGCTTTCTTAAAAACCGGAATCAGAATATCATTGCTGGCAGCTACAAATCCCCAGAAGAAGAAAACGGTAATCAGCGGCAGAAACTGGCCCCAATTGGTTTTTACAGGTTGTTGAACAGGCATATTTTCAATTTTTTATGGAAACAAATATAATTAAATTTAATGCGCGGCCTCATTTACTAAACTGGATTTAATTAAAGAGTAGGCACGCTCTTTTAAGGCGGTCTGGGAATCGCCCGGTTCAAGAATATCAAGTAAAGTTACACGCACTTTTCCGGGATGTCCTTTCCCTGAATCAAAGGGAAACATCTTCTTCAAACCATGAAAAGCAAAAACAGCAATCGGAACCTGGAATTTATAACTTAAGGTGAAGGCTCCATCTTTAAAATGGTCGAGAATTACGGAAGTGTCATCGGGCACACCACCTTCCGGGAAAATAACAATGCTTTGGCCTTCCGCCATTCTTTCAGCGCAGCGCCGGTACACATCTGCGCGACTGCGGGCAGAACTGCGGTCCACCATCACGCAGATCCTTTTATAAATTGTTCCGAAAATCGGGATGTTCACCAGCTCTTTTTTTCCGACATAACACAGCGGATGATGCGGCATCAGCAAACAAGGCAGCATTACATCCATAATCGAAGTATGGTTTGAAATAAAAACATACTGCCGCGCCGGATCTATCTTTTTAGCGGTTTCTCTGATATATTCGTACCGGAAACCCATGCCGTAAAACATCCCGAAGCACCAGAAACGGATAAATTGATAGGCGAAAGGATAATGCTCTTTCCGTACAGATAACAGCAATACAGGAATGCCCATTGCGATCGTCAGTACAGCACCGAGCAAAATCATCCAGCCGCGCCAAAGGTAATTCAGTAATCGACTCATGACCGGAAGTTACAGATTATACCAGTGTAACGTGGCGCGCATTCTCTATCCATTAAATATAATTTTCTTTTTGACCGTATAATTTAGTACAGAAACTACCACAATCGCAGATATTTTACTTAAAATTTCACGGCTGAACACAAATACGGGCGTCGGAACATCGTGCAAAATGATGTATCGGAAGAAGAGCTGGAAGAACGCAAGGCTCACCAGGGTCGATAAAAAGGAAATGCCCATGAAGTACGCAAACTCTTTTCTTTTGCTGTGCTTCCCGCGTTCAAAAACAAACCAGATGCTCAGGAAATAATTCGTAATAATGCCTGCGCTCGTGGAAAAAATATTACTCAGCGGAAAATGGATTCCGTGGAAATCACGCTCCTGCGAAAACAAGACTGGCAGATACAGGCTCAACAGTTTAAAGGTACCAATTTCTACCACAGCGCTGAGGGCGCCGGCGATTCCGAAAAAGAAAATTTGTTTTTGTTTAAGAAGAAGTGTTTTCATGCCTGACCTGCAAATTTAAAATTATATGTTAAACAATCAGAAATGTTGTTAAATAATTTTCCTGCCGGGTATTATTGTTTAAATTTATTTTTTCTAAGCCGGAAAAGGTTGATAAATCATTAAATTACAATGGGTTAAAATACCCCCTCCGGCTTGGCTGCAGCCATCACACACACCACCAAACCACAAAATAATATTATCATGATTGCAGACAGAACCTACCGGAAGTTTAAACCGCAGCAAAAACGGATCGAAGAGCTGGAACAGCAACACCCTAGGTTCCGGCGTGTATATAAGGAATACGAAGCCCTCTGCGGTGAACTTTGGAATCCCGACCCGAAAGAACATCGCAACCTGCCGGATGATTTTCTGCAGGCGCTGGAGATACAAACTGAATATCTGGAAGAAGAAATTGAGAAATGGCTTCGCGAACCTGAGTGCTAAAGTGCACCTGCTTTCTGCCTGCTGGCTTTTAATTGCAGAAGTTTTACCTTTGCAGAAATTCCGCAGGCAGTTCCATGATCATCAATCTTAAGCAAAACAAAAACTTTTCACTTTTTAAATCAATTTCCCAGGTAGCGGCCAGCCGGCAGCAGTCTGTCTATATTGTAGGCGGCTACGTACGGGACCTGTTGCTCAAGCGTCAGGTGCCGTCGGATATTGATTTTGTAACGGAAGCCAACGGAATGGAACTGGCACAGGCGGTCGCGGCCTCGTTGTCTAATTCCTTGAAAGTAGCTGTTTTTAGGAATTACGGAACGGCGATGTTTCGGTACAGAGGCTTGGAACTGGAATTCGTAGGTGCCCGAAAAGAGAGCTACGCCGAGCATTCCCGCAATCCCGCGGTGGAGCCGGGCACGCTTCAGGACGATCAGCAGCGCCGCGATTTTACCATTAATTCGCTGGCGATATCGCTGAACGAAGAGGATTTCGGTGCGCTCATTGACCCATTCAACGGGCTGGATGATTTAGAAAATAAAATTCTGCGGACACCACTCGAACCAAGTCAAACCTATACCGATGATCCGCTGCGTATGATGCGCGCGATCCGTTTTGCGAGTACGCTGCAATTTACTATTGAACCTGACTCACTCGCTGCAATTCAGCAGGAAGCTTCCCGCATCCGCATTGTCTCGATGGAGAGAATCATGACGGAATTCAATAAAATCATGCTTTCTAGGAAACCGTCAGTTGGGTTAAAGCTGCTGGAAAATACGGGCATTCTCGAAATCATTATGCCGGAACTTACCGCGCTGAAGGGCATTGAAGAAGTGGAAGGACAGACCCATAAAGATAACTTTTGGCATACGCTGGAAGTGGTGGACAATATTGCCGAACATACCGATAACCTTTGGTTGCGTTGGGCAGCGTTGTTACACGATATCGGCAAAGCGCCTACTAAAAAGTTTGTGGAAGGTACCGGCTGGACCTTTCATGGGCATGAATTCCGGGGTTCCAAAATGGTGGGCGGTATGTTCCGCCGGCTGAAGCTGCCGTTGGGTACTGATGCTAAATATGTGCAGAAACTCGTGAAACTTTCTTCGCGGCCAATTGCGCTCATTGATGATGATACCTCCGATTCCGCTTTGCGCCGTCTGCTGTTTGATGCCGGCGATGACCTGGAGGATCTGTTCACTTTGTGCAAAGCAGATATCACCACCAAGAATGCGGCAAAGCAAAACCGCTATAAAAAGAATTTTGAACTGGTCGCCCAGAAAATCCGCGAGGTGGAAGAAAAAGACCAGGTCCGCAATTTTCAGCCGCCTATTTCCGGGGAAGAAATTATGCAGATGTTTGGACTGAAACCCGGGCGTGAAATCGGTATTCTGAAAGAAAAAGTTAAAGAAGCGATTCTAGAAGGCGAGATTTTCAACAGCCACGAGGAAGCTAAAAAATACGTCGAAAGAGAAGGACTTGCGCTTGGCCTGACTTTACAAGCTTAGTGTTATTTACATACAATAAAAAGCGCGGCAACCGAAGGTTGCCGCGCTTTAATTATCAATTATTTAATTTTTATAGAAATTGCTGGAGCCGAGCCCTGTGCTCAGTGTTTTTAACAAAGTGCCTGAGGTGCTATACACAGCCACTTCACTCGCCTCAAGGAAACCTTTGGCATCAGAAATAAAGATTTTTCCTTCGATCACGTCCATGCCGTACAGCGCAGACCATCCTGTATTAGCTACCGTAATAATCGGCGCAGTAGGCGCAGTGGTGCTGTTCAGATCCATTGCATATACTTTATACTGAGAGCTGAAATACATTTTGTTACCGTCAATAGCCAGGTTGCTGCCGTTTTTAAAACCGGTAAGGGCTACCGTGGAAGTCAGCGTTCCGGTTGGGCTGTATTTATAAATATAACTATCGTTCACATCAGACGAGATCACGTACACATTACCGGCGTGCGAAATGGTCTTCTTAATAGAACCTTTTTCTACCGCAACTTCAGTTTCAATACTATTAGACTCAGGATTGATGAAGGTTAATTTATTCCCGGTTCCGAACGAAGCATTCTGTACCACAATTCTGCCGCCAGCTTCCACAATTCTTTCAGCGGTGTTGGCCAAAGTGATTTTTGTGACGAAATTGTTATCAGCAACATTATAGACCGAGACATATTTTTCTCTGCCTTTGCTGTTCGTTACGTAATACTTGTTTTTAGAAAAGGCAATATAACGTGGCTGGGAAATTTCCGCAGAAACCGTGCTTTGCTTTTTGAAAGTATAACGGTTTACCACCTGGATAATATTGGAGTTATTCATCACCAGATATGCGTGATCACCATAAAATCCGATGCTTTGCAGTACATCTCCCGGTTTTTCATTATCATTATTTAATGAGTAAATGTTGTTTTCTACTTGTGACAAATCTGTCGAAATATAGGAGACATCCGCATTGCTTTTGGTAAAATTCCCTTCATTGCCCACAATAATTCCGTTCTCATAGGCGCCTTTCGGTTCCGCAAACACAATTTCGTCATCGCTACACGAAACGTTGAAAGCAAGCGTCAGTGCCAGTACCGGCATCCATAATTTAGAAAGTTTCATAAAATATAATATTAAAAGTTAATACGAAGATGTACACTGTAATTTCTCTTTGGCATCGGGAAAGATTCCACCGTCTGATACACCGTATCGAAGATATTGTTCACCTTTAGGCCTAAAGAATAGTGTTGAAGGAGTGTGTAAGAAAGGCCGCCGTTCACCACCGTGTAGTACGGCAGCGCGGTAGCTGTATTTTCATCCGAAGTCACGAAGACCCGGCTGGTAAACAGCGCCTGGCCAAATAATTCAAAACCTGAGTATAGGAAGGCTGCAGATCCAAAAGCTTTATGCTCAGGAACATACATCAGGAGTCTGCCGGTCTCTGCATCAGCCGAGTGGGTATAACTGTAGCCACCCTGTACCTGCAGACTGCTTTTGCTGAATGAGTGTTTGTACTGCACAGAACTTTCCACACCGTAGGATTCCACCTTATCCGTATTAAAAGGAGACCAATATCCTTCTGCGGTAGGCAGCCAGCGGATCATGTCTTTTATGTACAAATAAAACGGGGTAATGTTAATCTCAAATCCTTTAAATCTGAACCGATTGCTTAGGTCTGCCTGATTTGAAAATTCTGGTCGGATCGCAGGGTTTCCGCCCGGCTGCCAGTAGAGATCATTAAAAGAAGGTGCCCGGAAGTTTTTGGAAGCATTGAGCGTCACATCATAAAAGTCTGCAATCTGAACCTGACCGGCAAAGGAATATAAAAAAGGGGCTTCATAATTTTCTAGCCATTCCTTTTTCAGTCCGGCTTCCACGTGCAGGCGCGGATTTATATTCCAGCGCGCCAATGCAGCCACAGAGCCGCTGTTTCGCTGAACCTGCTGAATGCCGGATTGGTATCCTTCTGCCTCATCCAGCCGGTAGGTTGCCAGTAGATTAAGTGACCAGTCTTTGCCGGCGAGCCAATTAAAATCGGTTGACGCCAGGTAGCTTTTGGTAGTAGCACCGCTGGATTTAGGGAAATCAGTGTCCTCGAAATAGCTGTAGGTGTCCTCAAGATAAGCCGTTTTCAAACTGTTCCGGATTTTGCCGCTTCGGTAGCGCCAGTCTACCACCGTGCGGAAGGTATCCGACAGATATTTGGTCGGTGTTCCAAACTCCGACGTTGGATAATGCTGGTCGCCATCGAAGAAAACGGTTTGCCACAGGAGGGTATGCTCCGTATTCAGCCGGTAGCCGGCACCTAAGCTAAAAGATCGGTTATCATATTGCCCGTTGCGGTTCAGGTATTTTTTTTCGGGAACTGCGTAATTGTTTTCACTGCTGGATAATGCAAAACCGGCTTTAACAGAAAATTTATCATCGCTGTAGGAAGTTTTAAAAACCGAGTTAAATGTTTCGAAAGAACCGTATTCAGCGAAAAGGGTTCCGTTCAGCCCTTTATTAAAACCTAACTCGTTATTCAGATGCACCGTTCCGCCAATGGCACTGCTGCCGTAAATCACACTGCTGCCGCCTGCCCTGAGTGCGACATCATCATAAATCAGCATGCCCAGATTATTAATATCGCCCTGGCCAAGCGTGACAGAATTTACATTAATTCCGTTCCAGATAAAAGCCGTCTGCTGTGCGCTGGTTCCCCGAAAAGACGGTGATGAAACCATGCCGCGCCCATTCTCTTTAATGTAAACAGGTGACTGGAAACGGAGTGCTTCCGATAAGTTGGTGCTGTTACGCAGCAGGTCTTCCTGACCAATTTTGGTGATGTGCTGAAAACGCTGAGAGCGGTCCAGCTGGGTATCGAAAAGATAAACGGTATCAATCTTCTGCTCCTGGCTGTACGCATACAGAACGGAAAACAGTAGCGACACCCTCAGAATCCGGTGTAATTTCATAGTTCAGGCTTTTCCTCCGAAAGCTTTTATTTATAATTAATGAATAGCTCTCAGCAAGGTCTCCTGACTTTCACCAGACGGCGCCTTCCCGATTTCTCAGTGGCAATAGAGCAGTCTGCTTGGTTGTGATTTACAGTTGCGGGGACAGTCCGCGAATTTCACGCGCTTCCCTTTTCTGAAAGTGGTGCAAAGATACAGTTTCTAAACAGAATTTCCCAGTGCGGTTTAGAAGAGGAGAAGAACAGCAGTTAGCTTTTGTTCTTGTCACCCTTCATTTTCAGATGTTGATATATTTCCTGTTGTGAACGAAGTGGTGGCAAATCATTGCGCACATAGGTGTTCCGCATTTTTTTATCGAGCAGGCGCGCTTTCATATTGTCCTGAAGTTGCAGCTGCAGTTGCGCCTTTAATTCCTTTTTAATCTTATTATCGAGCACCGGAACGGCAGCTTCCACGCGATAGTCCATATTGCGTGGCATCCAGTCGGCGGAGGATAGATACATTTGCTCCTTTCCTTTATGATAAAAATACAGGATCCGGGAATGTTCCAGGATTTCATCTACAATGCTGATGGCTTCTATTTTATTTTTAAAATTCTCCCGGTTCACGGCACAATAAATTCCACGTACAATCAGCTGAATCTGCACGCCGGCTTGGGCAGCCTGGTACAATTTATCAATGAGTTTGCGATCGCTCAAAGAATTACATTTAATAATGATATGCGCCTTATTTCCTTTTCCCGCTTCTTCAACTTCAAAATCGATAAGCTTTTCGAGGGAAGAACGCAGCGAAACAGGAGCCACCAGCAACCGTCTGCATTTTTTGAGTATTTCCTCCCAATTCTTATCAGGTTTCTCCAATGCTGTGAAGATAACTTCCATATCTGCCATAATCCCCGGATGCGCCGTCATCAGAAGATGATCGCCATACAGTTCCGCCGTATCTTCATTAAAATTACCGGTACTGGCAAAGCCATACTGAACTGTTTTTTTATTTGTCTGTTTCGTTATAAGGCAGAGTTTTGCATGCACTTTTTTATCACCGGGGCCGGTGAGCACGGTAACGCCCGCCTGTTCTAAAAGATTTTTCCAGTGGAGGTTGTTTTCTTCATCAAAACGGGCACGCAGCTCGAGTACGGCGGTTACCTTCTTTCCGTTGCGCGCGGCAGCAATCAAAGCGGAAATTATATGTGACTGTGCAGATAGGCGATATGCTGTGATTTTAATTGCTGTGACCTCGGGATCAGTGGCGGCTTCTCTCAGTAAATCGATCACCGGCCGGAAACTCTGATACGGAAAGGAGAGTAATAGATCCCGCTGCAGAATCGTTTTGCTGATCGGGCTTTTCAGTGCCGGCAGGAGCAAAGGATCTTTTTTATGAATCTCATGTTCCGCTGAGAATACCGCCGGAAACTTCATAAAGTCTTTAAAATTATGAATACTGCCGCCCGGAACCTTACTGTCTTCCGAGGTGAGTTTAAGTTTTTCGACAAGCAGCTGCAGCAGCTCGGTATTCATTTTCCGGTCATAAGAAAGTCGGGTAGGGCGCCCGTCTCCTCTTTTTTTGATTCCTTTGCGGATTTTTTCAGCCAGTGAAACCGTGATGTCATTATCCAGGTCCAGTTCTGCATCGCGTGTAATCTTAAAGCTGGCGGCGGAACAGGTCTCATACGGCAGGTGCCGGAAAATATCCGGAAGCATGGAGATGATCATTTCTTCCAGTAAAATGAGATCCGTTCTTACATCGTTTTTTAAAATATGAAAACGGCCGGCCTGTTCAACAGGAACTTCGACTATCGCAAAGCTGGTTTCCTTTTTTGTTTTTAAAGTCACACCGAGATACAGCACGCGGTCGCGCAGCTTCGGCAGTGGTTTGGTTTTAGCCAGTATAACAGGAATCACGTGCGGTTCTATTTTTTCCCGGTATATCTCTTCAATCTGATTCCTCTGGTCATCGCTAAGTTCTTGGGCTTGCAGCAGATGAATGTGCTGTTCTGCCATCTCTGCGCGCACTTTTCTCCAGGTTTTATCAAAGGTTTTTTGCTGTTTCAGTATTAAGGAGTTGATCTTTTTCAGGATGGCATCCGGTGCGTCGTAAAATGATTTCTGGGTTGTTTTTTCTTTAAATGCTGCGGCGCGTTTTAATCCGGCAACCCGCACACGGAAAAATTCATCCAGATTGCTGGAAAAAATGGAAAGAAAGCGCAGTTTCCCTTCGGTGGGCACCGACGGATCACGCGCTTCCTGCAAGACTCTCGCGTTGAAAGCCAGCCAGGAAATATCGCGGGGATGATATTTGTGCGCCATCGAATCATTTTTTATTGATGTAATATTAACCATTTCTGTGCAAACAGCGCCGGCATCACCTGCTGCCGGATAATTTTCATTAAATTTGACTAAAATGTCTGAATATGTTTACACGTGAACTTTTGCAGGAAAATAAGATCCCGCTGCTGCATCTCCGGAAGAAAGATTTTCTGTTCCGCGAAGACCAGCAGGCCACACAACTGTTTTATTTATTTGAAGGAAGTATTAAAGTATATAACATCGATTCAGACGGCAAAGAGTTCCTGATCAGTACCGCAGCGGAACATCAGTTTCTTGGTGAACCGCCTTTCATGCTGGCGGAACGGTATCCTGCCAACGCTATCTGTACCAGTGATACAGCGAAGGTGTACAGTTTCAGCGAAGCGCTTTTTACGCAGTTTATGATCGGCCATCCCGAACTGCTGATTCGCTTTACCCGGGAAATTGCGCGCAAGGCGTACGACAAAACCATGAAACTAAAAAGCATTGTGCATCAGTGCCCGCGCGAGCGGATTATTTCTTTTCTTAAAATTCACAAGCGCAATATCGGTGTCGCGCCGGAGGAGAAAGTGCTCATCGATGTGACGCGGAAGGATGTGGCCAACGCAACCGGACTTGCCGTGGAAACCGTAATCCGAACGGTGAAGAAAATGGAAAACGAAAAACGAATTGAATTAATCAATCATAAAATCTATTACTGATGAATCGCTCATTCTGGATGAAGTTCGCGCTGGTAAACTTCTGTATTGTAGCTGTGCTTGGCGTAATTATGCGTTATAAAATACTATTCTCGCTTCCCTGGTTGGATCAGAAACACCTGCAGGATGCGCATTCCCACTTTGCTTTCTACGGCTGGATCACGACGGCCATTTATATTTTACTAACGGACTATCTGCGCAAAACAATGCCAAATGTCGCGATGAAGAAATACCGTGCCCTCATTATTGTGAACGTGATTTCGGCGTTTGCCATGCTCGCTACCTTTATTTACGGCGGCTATTTCTGGGCGAGTATTGCGGCTTCTACGGTGGCGCTGCTCTGCAGTTTTGTGTTTGCCGGCGTGTTTTATAAAGATACCGCCGGATTGCGGGATGCCAGCAAAATATGGTTCCGCAGTGCTTTGTTCTTTGCGGTAATTTCGTCCTTAGGTGTGTTTAATCTGGCCTATATGAAGATGACCGGAACGGTTTCACAAAGCATGTACCTGGCATCGGAATATTACTTCCTGCATTTTCAGTACAACGGCTTTTTTATCTTTTCCTGTATTGGCTTATTGCTTTTTTCAATGAAGGAAGCAGGCGCTGTGTTAACCAAAAAAGAAAACAATATTTTGTTTTTCCTCATGTTCTTTGGCTGCCTGGTCGGATTTGGTCTTTCGGTATTATGGATGGAAATGCCGGCGTGGGTTTTTGCATTGATTATCATTACGACGGTGGGTCAGACGGTAGGCGCGGTCATGCTTTACAGATATGTTCGTAAACACTGGACCAATCTGGTGGTGAAATGGTCACCGATGCACCGTTTTGTGCTGATGTATGCCGGTTTTGCCTTCGCGGTCAAAACGCTGTTGCAGTTGGGGTCCAATGTGCCCGCAATCAGTCAGTTCGCGTTCGGCTTCCGTAATGTGGTCATTGCGTATCTGCACCTGGTGCTGCTGATGTGTATTGCAACGTTTTTGGTGAATCAGATTCTGGCCACCAACCGTTTTAAGGTGACGTCTGCACTGCTTACCGGCTTGAAATTATTGCTGCTGGGAATTTTTCTGAATGAGTTGATTTTGGGGCTGATGGGCGTTTTCTCTATCAAATATGTTGCAGTACCATATGCCAATCATGGCTTGCTTGCTGTTTCCGTGCTGATGCTGGTTGCTTTAATCATCATCGTGGGTACCCTGAAAAGAAGGGAACAAACCTAACAATCTATTAATCTAGCGATAAAATGAAGCGGCTCCCGGATTATCCGGGAGCCGCTTTGACAATAAATAAAGGAAACTAGGAACCTTCTTTATTGTGGCAGCACTATTTCATCTGTGATCCAACACCGATGCATTTTTAAATCCAGGAGGGATGGCATTATTATAACATAAAAACCAACCTTACATAAAAATCCCGAAGGGATGATATTATTGTAAAGTAAATACTAACAAAAGATAAAATCCCGAAGGGATGACATGATGGTAATCTAAAGAGAGCAAACACAAATAAAATCGGAAGTGCTGGCATTACTTTTCATTTGACCAAATTTTAAAATCATAAAAATATTTGCGTGAAAATTTTAACCGTTAATAACGACGTATCCCGAATGTGGTATTTGCTAATTCTTTCACCCCTTCGGGGCTTATTTTAAATAAACAAATCGTGAGCTACAATAATTTCAGCCCTTCGGGCTTACATCTGTATCACAAAAGATAACCAATAAAAAAAAATTGCCAAAGCTATTATGTGTAAAACAAAGAAACCGCCTCAGTATTGAAACGGCTTCTTCGATATTAAATAAAAACAAACTAGGAACCTTCTCTATTGTGGCAGCAGCGCTTCGTCAATGGCGTAGACATTTCAGCCCTTCGGGCTTACACCTTTACAGTGCTCTGTATCACAAAAGATAAACAATCACAAAAAAAATTGCCAAAGCTATTATGTGTTGAACAAAGAAACCGCCTCAGTATTGAAACGGCTTCTTCGACATTAAATAAAACAAACTATGAACTTTCTTTATTGTGGCAGCAGTACTTCATCAATAGCGTAGACAATACCGTTGGAAGCAGGAACCGTGGCAACAATTTTGGCCTTACCGTTGATCACCGGTTTGCCATCTACCATCGTAATGGTAATATTCTTACCGTTGACCATTCCCAGGCTCTGCCCATCGCTCATCTGATCTTCTTTGATGACACCCACGTAGGTGTGGTAACTCAAGATATCAGAGAGCTCCTCTTCTTTCTCCGGTTTCAGCAAACCTTCCACCGTACCGGCGGGCAGTTTATCAAACGCAGAATTGAGCGGCGCGAAAACGGTAAAGGGTCCGGCATTGCTTAATGATCCGGCCAGATTGGCTGCCTGAACGGCTTTCACCAGCGTGGATAAATCGGGGTTTTTCACGGCCAGCTGCACTACATTCGGGTCCGAATCACTGTCCTGCACAGCGTCCTGCCCCTGAGCGGTGAGCTCCGTATCGTGATGTGCGGCATCGTTGGTTATTGTTTCACTTTTAGCGCAGGAAACAAGGGCAAATCCAATAATGCCCAACAGGAGGAATGACTTTTTCATCTGCTTTAATTTTGATTAAAAGTACACCCGATTTTGGACAGTTTGCTATGATTGCAGTCATACGAAACGCCTGAAAACCACTGATATTTATCAGCAGCTTTAAAGGTCTTTTTTATTGAATTTCATCAAAGAAACCAGAAACGGCACCAGTGCCCAGATCAGCAGCACTACCAGCGAAATCCCCATACCGCCGCCGCTGCCGAATACCTGACGGAAGATAGCGCCACTGTAGCCGAGCATGGCAGAAATATCCAATTGCAGCAAAACTAATATACGGGACAAGCCAACGGGATTCAGTCCGGCGACGGTTGCCATAATGCCTTCGATCGGGTAATCTGCAAACTGGAACATCAGCACGAGCAGGATGCCGTCATAAATAATACTGAAGAACATCCAGACGAAAATGGCGATGCCGATTCCTTTCGCACGGTCACGGCTGGTGATGGCAGCAAGCATGGCAAATGAGGTGAAAATGACGGACAGCAGTATTCCAATAATTATTAATGAAAAGCCGGTTTCCACACTGGAATATAAAAGAATGGGCAAGCCGCAGCCCAGCAGGAAGGCAAGCGTCAGTGCGGTGGATAAACCGAGGAAAATATTAAACCAAACCTTAGGCCGCGCAATCGGCTGACTCAGCAGCAACTCGATAAACTGGCTGCTGTTATAAACATAAATGGTGGAAAAAATAATACTCACCAAAGGAACTACCAGCAGCACTACGTTCAGCAGGCTCAGGGTCGCTTTGGTGTAGTTTTCCTCCAGCCCTAAAACAGACCAGGAAATAATAAATAACAGAATGGTGTAGAAAATAACAATCTTATTCTTCAGAATATCGAATAAAATAAAACGGGCAATTTTGTTCATGTCAAATATACAGGAGTTGGGCCTGCTCTTTTACGTAAGCAGTTGCTTACTGTTTCATTTCTTTGAGAATACTAATAATGGAGTCCGAAATTTTCTGCGAATTGCGCTCGGTCATAAGATCGGTTACGGATTGCTGAATCAGAATTTTTCCTTCATTCATAAAAACTACTTCACTCACAATATCATCCAGTTCGCTTAAAAGATGCGACGTAATAAGGATCAGTTTGCCGCGGTTTCTTTCACGGATGATTTTATTTTTTAATATTTCGGACGCAAGCGGATCCAGGCCGGCCGTGGGTTCATCCAGAATAATAATCTTGGGATTAAACATAAAAGCCAGCACAGCGCTTACTTTTTGGGTCGTACCCCCGGAGAGGTTTCCCATTTTTTTGTCATACAGAGAAGGCAGATCAAATTCCTCCAGTAATTCGGTATCCAGTTCAGCGGACGGCATATTGCGTGTCTCCTGAATCATTTTAATGGTTTGCAGGATGGACATATTTTCCGGATAGCGACCGATCTGCGGCATGTAGCCAATGTTGCGGCGGTACAAATGATCTTCTTTAACGCTGGTGCCATCTACCAGAATGTCACCGTCATCCACCACATTTAAACCAAGAATAGATTTAATCAACGTCGTTTTACCACAACCGTTGGGACCGATTAAAGCGGTTGAATGCCCATCGGTGAAGGTGACCGAAAGATCGTTCAGCGCGGTGAATTTCTGGAATTTCTTGGTGAGATTTTTTACTTCAATCATAAGATTTGTTCTTTGCAAAGCCTGCGCTTTAAATAATTTCCTTTTTCATCAGCGGCTGCTCATCCACAAAGTTCTCGGGCGTTAAGCTCGGGATGATTTTTTCGGTTTTATCCAAAAGATCTACAATGAAGGTGCGGAACAGCAGCATCACGCCGGGATTGTTTTCCACAAGTACGGCATACAAACTGAGCGGGTGGAAGGGGATGTCACCAATTTTATCGCGGTTCAGGTCATAGCCTTCATATTTGTCCCAGTAATTTCTTTTGAAATCATTCATGGACATGCTGCCGGTGGTGCTGACATCAAATGTATTATTGATAAAGTTATTATTGGTCAGCCGGTTTTCCATGCAGTTGGAATTAATCTTCATTCCCCAGCCGTTGTTGGCAAACTCATTTTTGTAAAAATCAATCTTGGTGGCACCGTCCATAAAGATAGCGGTGGTATTATTATTAAAGGTGTTGTGCTTGATTTTACTGAAGGAAATATCTTTCAGCAGCAGGCCATAATTCGCGTCGCCCCAGTTGTTGATAAATTTATTTCCGACCATGCCTACATTATTGCTGTACATCACGGCCACACCCGCGTTATTATTATCAAAAATATTGTTTACGTACACGTTATCGTTTGCGAACATGAAGTGCAGGCCGTAGCGCAGATTTTTTTTGGAAAGGTTGCGGTAAATGTAGGAGCCTTTTACTTTTTCCAGATAAATGCCGTCCTTGTGGCCTTCTATATAATTGTTTTTAACCCAGATTTCCTGACTCACCCAGGCATGAATACCGTCGCCGACGCCTTCCTGTGAGTGGGACCGGTTTGTG
This sequence comes from Kaistella sp., assembly GCA_032057205.1. Classification (GTDB taxonomy): domain Bacteria; phylum Bacteroidota; class Bacteroidia; order Flavobacteriales; family Weeksellaceae; genus Kaistella. Next base: position 147,594 of record DAMCFT010000005.1, on the reverse strand, counting down.
GTAATGTGGTTGTTCCGGATCAGGCAGCGGTACCCGCGCTGAATATAAATTCCGAAGTAGTTGTTTTCGAAAATATTGTTTTCAATCACGGAGAAGTGACTGTCGTATAACCGCACCGCGCCGATGTTTTCCACCGCATCTTCGCCGGAGTTGATGATTTTAAATCCTTTTAAGACAATATTAGGTGCCCGGAAAGAAACGATTTCGTATTTCATTTCGCCATCCAGTACAGGACGATCAATGCCGATAAGGGTGACGGGTTGCGTCAGGTTCAGGTTGCCCTCGCGGTAGATTCCTTTGTGCACCTCGATGGTGTCGTGGGGTTTTGCAGCAGCCAGCGCCTGCTGAATAGTCGTATAATTTTTGCCTTTGCCCACCGGCAGCACTGCAGAGAACAGCCAGACGGGCAAAAGCAAAAACAATAATCTGATCATTAATTTTTATTTTGTGAGTGTCGCTCCAAGTTCGGCTGCTGCTTTTTCTGCCTGTGCCGCATCCTTGTACGCTTGTGTGTTTCCACCCATAGGTGATTTTATGCTGCCACCGGTAATCAGGGTAGCTTGTGATTTCTCTACGAATTCACCTGAAGGAAAATCTACCAGGTATTGCGTCGCTCCGTCTGCTTTATCAGCGTTGGCGCTTTCGTACATCGTCAGGCAACTCACATCATCAAATTTGTAGGCGCGGCCCTTGGACGTCAGCAGTTCTGCGGCATAAGGTTTTTCCGTAATGGTCATTTTACAGTTGTCGCACTGGTCTTTCCCGAGATTGATTTCTGCCGGACCGCTTTCTGAACATGCGGTAAAAGTAAATGCCATTCCTGCGGCCAGTAAAATTCTTGTGAGCTTCATACGTTTGTAATTTTAAATAAGATGAATAATTAAAGGACCGCCGTTTCTTTTTTAGTACTGCGGTATTCGATAAAGGCTAAGATAATTAAAATAACAGCAACGCCCATCATGATGCCGCCGCCGATGTTCGGATAGGAGTAAGCACCAAAATTGAGTAGTTGTTTAAAGCCAAATAAAGGAGGCTGATAAGACATGCCCGGTACCACAATCGCTGCATTTGGATCCAGGTTGTGGCCGTAATCATATTCCCAAAGCCAGAAGTCCACCATAAAGGCGATCCCAAAAACGATAAATAAACCGGTAACGATATACAGATATTTTCTTTTGTTCAAAGCCGCTGCCAGAAAACATAAGGCTGCAAAAAAGCCCAGCGCATACGGCAGTACTTTAAATTCCCAAAAATCTTCTTCGTGAATGGTCTTCATGCCGATGTAGTGATTCAGGCCGTTAATAATTTCGTACTCACCGGTAATTTTATTCGGCCACAGGAACATCGATAGTCCTTCCGGGTATTGAGGTGCCTGCAGATAAATGGACCACAGCGGTACGAAGATGGCAACGATCAGGGATATTCCACAAACAGCAAGCAGTATCCGGGTAAGCTTTTGTAGGGGTTTGGTTTTCATATCAGTAAAATAAAGAAGGGCAGAGTTACTCTGCCCTTCAATTGTAGTTATTATTTAGTTTCTCCGGCTTTCACGGGAAGCTGGGCATTATCCTTCTTATTGTTCAGCGAGTAAACCAGCGGCGTGTTACTTCCGGCCGGCGATACGCGAACATATCCCTGCATTTCCTGGTGCAGTGCACTACAGAAGTCAGTACAGTACATCGGGTACATTCCTGCTTTCTTCGGTACCCACTTCAGCGTGCAGGTTTCACCCGGCATAATGAGCAATTCAGCATTCTCGTTTCCTTTGATTGCGAAACCGTGCGGTACATCCCAGTCCTGCTCCAGATTGGTTACGTGGAAGTACACTTCATCTCCTACGCGGATTCCTTCAATATTATCCGGTGCGAAGTGAGAACGGATGGAGGTCATGTACACATGTACTTTGTTTCCTTCACGAACTACTTTACTTTCTGCTTCACCTTTGGTTGCATACGGGTGCTTGTTTTCAGAGATGTTAAAGAACTTCACCTGGTTTTTAGCAAGCATATCTCCCGGCAGCGCCTGTGCGTAGTGTGGTTCACCAAACGTCGGGTAATCCAGCAGCAGCTTCATTTTCTCTCCGCTGATGTCATACAGTTGTGCGGATTGCGCCAGTTCAGGTCCTGTTGGCAGGTAACGGTCTTTGGTGATCTTATTATAAGCTACCAGGTATTTTCCGAATGGTTTTTTGGAGTCTCCACCAGGAATCATCAGGTGACCTACGGAGTAGTAAGTAGGTTGTCTGTCAATTACCTTCAGGTCTTTAATATTCCATTTTACTACTTCAGAAGATACAAACATAGAGGTATACGCATTTCCCTGACCATCAAATTCGGTGTGCAGCGGGCCAAGGCCTGGTTTCTGAACTTCACCGTACAGTGCAGCTTCGTACTTAATCACTTTCACGCCGTCATAATCTCCGGAGAAGGCTTTATCGGCAATCGCTTTCTGGATTTTATCAAAACTGAAAACAGGAATCAGAGCCGCCAGTTTACCGGAACCAATGATGTATTCGCCTGTTGGATCCACGTCGCATCCGTGAGGAGATTTAGGGCAAGGAATCAGATACATGGCATCCTGCATATCTTCTACAGACAGTACCAGTACTTCTTTCTTCATCGTGGAAGTCGCGCTGTGCGTTTCTTCGTCGAATTTATTGTGTGCGTACTCTGTAGTAACTTTACGTCCTTTTCCGGACTTAGCCAGTTCAGCTGCTTTCTTCCAGTTTACTGCCATGATAAAGTCTTTATCATTTTGGGAAGCATTCACTTCCAGCAGCGTATTTGCTTTTTCAGAGTTGTAGCAGGAGAAGAAGAACCAGTCACCTGATTTTCCTTTACCGGCGTGTGATAGGTCAAAGTTAATACCCGGCGCTTCGATTTGGAAAGATAAGTCCATATCTCCGGTTTGCTGATCAATACCGATGAAGGAGATCACACCTTTAAAGTTTTCTTTAAATGAATCAATGGGCACGTCGCCGTTCATATCATCAGTTGGCACCGCAAAGCGTGTTCCTGCGACCACATATTCTGTGTTTTCGGTCAGGAAAGGAGAGGAGTGGTTCCCGGCAGAGTTCGGGATCTCCAGGATTTCAACCGTTTTAAAGGTTTTCAGATCCAGTCTTGCAACCCGTGGTGTATTGTTGGCATTGGCAAATAACCAGCGGCCGTCCACTTCACCATTGGTCTGAGAGAGGGAAAGGTGGTGTTGGTCATCCCAGGGAATAAATCCGTGGGAAGTCTCCAGCATAGGTTTGGTTTCCTCGCTGAAGCCGTATCCGTTTTCAGGATTCAGGGAGAACACCGGCAGTACTTTCAGCAGTCGCCCGCTGGGAAGTCCGTACACATTTACCTGCCCGTTGAAGCCTCCGCTGACAAAGTTGTAAAACTCATCGTATTTTCCGGGTGCCACATACACTTTCTCAGCAGCGTCTCCGGTCACGGCGCTCTCAGCACCTTTTGGTTTACAGCCTGTCAGCGCAGTTAAGGCAACAAGGGATGTGAGTCCAAATAATTTAAGACTTTTCATTATATATAACAATTAAAATTTTTTCGGGGGGGGAGGGTTTATTTTGCGCCGTCGATCTCCCGCATGTATTCCAGGATTTCGCGTGCTTCGGTGTCATTCAGACTTTGGTTAGGCATTCTTACCAGACACAGTTCCAATTGCTTTTGCAGTTCAGGGTCCACATCAATCATCGGATCCGGGTTGGTAATGAAGTTCATAATCCATTCCGGTGTTTGTCTTTCTGTAACACCTTTCCAGCCTGGTCCTACCAGTTTTTCTTCTGTTGGTTTATGGCAGGAAGTACATTTTACTTCAGCGACTTTTTTACCGGCTGCAGCCATGGCAGGGTCAAAAGAACTTACATCCACATTTTCGTGCTTACCAATACCGCGTTTCGGGTCATAGGTTGCCGGATCGCTGGCGTCAGTTCCTGCCGGTGTTTCGGTAGCAGCTGTTTCACCGCCTGCCGGAGCCGTCGGGATTGTGTCATTCTGTTTGTCACCGCCGCAAGAGAAGAGGGCGAAGCTGAGGGTTGCAATTGCAAGTGTTTTCAACGTTTTCATAATGTATTTTATTTATGGTTCAAAGCTACAATCATTACAGGCTGGTCTTGTATGACTGCAGTCATACGAGTGGTATGACAATTGTCGCCTGTTTGTTTCGTTATATTTTAGATAAAAATAGTAAATTTGTTAAAATTAGAAAAAAATGAATAAGTATTTAGCAATTATTGGAGTTTTCGCCTTGGTTTCATGTTCAGATAAAGCTGCTGATCCTAATAAGGAAAGCAACGTGATGCTGCCGGAGCCAACAGCCGTTAGTGCAGACGACCCAGCTGCTGCCGGTAAACACGAAGGTTTATCCCTCATAGAAGGGGCAGACTGCCTTACCTGCCACAAAGTTGATGCCAGAGTAGTAGGCCCTTCATACGAGGAAGTAGCGGAAAAATATACAGATGCCGACCTTGATTATTTAGCTAAAAAAATTATAGAAGGCGGAAGTGGAGTCTGGGGTGAAATCCCAATGACGCCGCACGCCGGAATGAGTGAGAAAAATGCCAAACTTATGGCTGAATATATTCTTACCCTGAAAAAATAACCCCTCCCAAGCGCCGCCAACAGGCGCTTTTTTAATTCCTACAATTGCTATTCTGTCATTTTGTCATTATTCTTTCCTTGGTATAGTACTTGAGTATTTGATGGCATATTAGTAATAATTAAAAATAAATAATATGAGCAAAATAATCGGTATTGACCTGGGAACTACCAATTCCTGCGTCGCAGTAATGGAAGGGAAGGACCCGGTGGTTATTCCAAACGCAGAAGGAAAAAGAACAACTCCTTCTATTGTAGCTTTCACCGAAGATGGTGAAAGAAAAGTAGGTGATCCTGCGAAAAGACAGGCGGTAACCAACCCGACCAAAACCATATATTCAATCAAGCGTTTCATCGGTACACACTTTAAAGATGATACCAATGAAATCGGCCGCGTAGCCTATAAAGTCGTTAAAGGACCAAACGATACAGTAAAAGTTAAAATTGACGATCGCGAATACACACCTCAGGAAATCTCTGCGATGACACTTCAGAAAATGAAGAAAACTGCGGAAGATTATCTGGGTCAGGAAGTAACCAGAGCGGTAATTACTGTTCCGGCTTATTTTAACGATGCACAGAGACAGGCAACAAAAGAAGCAGGTGAAATTGCCGGCCTTAAAGTTGAAAGAATTATCAACGAACCAACCGCCGCAGCACTGGCGTATGGTCTTGATAAAAACCATAAAGATCAGAAGATAGCTGTATATGACCTTGGGGGTGGTACTTTCGATATCTCTATCCTTGATTTAGGTGATGGCGTATTTGAAGTATTGGCAACCAATGGTGATACGCACCTGGGTGGTGATGACTTTGATGATGTGATCATCAACTGGCTGGCAGACGAATTTAAATCTGAAGAAGGTGTTGACCTGAAAACAGATCCAATTGCGCTGCAGCGATTGAAAGAAGCGGCGGAAAAAGCGAAAATTGAGCTTTCCTCTTCTGCGCAAACGGAAATCAACCTTCCTTATATCACCGCTACAGCAACAGGTCCTAAACACCTGGTGAAAACATTGACCAAAGCTAAATTTGAGCAGCTGGCTTCCGACTTAGTAAAACGTTCCATGGAGCCGTGCAAAAAAGCATTATCTGATGCAGGTTTGCAGCCTTCTGATATTGATGAAGTAATCCTGGTGGGTGGTTCTACCCGTATCCCTGTGATTCAGGAAGAGGTGGAAAAATTCTTCGGTAAAAAACCATCCAAAGGAGTAAACCCGGATGAAGTTGTAGCCGTAGGTGCTGCCATTCAGGGTGGTGTACTGACAGGTGATGTGAAAGATGTATTGCTGCTGGATGTTACACCGCTTTCTTTAGGTATTGAAACCATGGGTTCTGTGTTCACCAAACTCATTGAAGCGAACACAACGATTCCAACCAAGAAATCTGAAGTGTTCTCTACAGCCTCAGACAACCAACCGGCGGTAAGCATCCGCGTGGGGCAAGGGGAGCGACCAATGTTTAATGACAATAAGGAAATCGGACGATTTGATCTGACCGATATTCCTCCGGCACCAAGAGGTGTTCCTCAGATCGAAGTTACCTTCGATATTGACGCCAATGGTATTCTGAGCGTATCCGCAAAAGATAAAGGAACCGGCAAAGAGCAGTCTATTAAAATTCAGGCGAGTTCCGGACTTTCCGAAGATGAGATCGAAAGAATGAAGCGCGAGGCTGAAGAAAATGCTTCTTCTGACGCCAAGAAGAAAGAAGAAGTGGAAGTATTCAACAAAGCGGACGGCTTAATCTTCCAGACAGAGAAGCAACTGAAGGAGTTCGGCGACAAGCTTTCTGCTGACAAAAAATCAGCCATCGAATCTGCGGTAGCCGACCTGAAAACAGCTTTCGAAGCGAAAAACATGGACGACGTGAAAACCAAAACCGAAGCGCTGGATGCAGCGTGGATGGCAGCTTCCGAGGAAATGTACGCAGCCGGCCAGCAAGGCCAGGCAGGTCCGGACATGGGACAGCAAAACACCGGAAATAATGACGGTGGCGCTGACGATGTTCAGGACGCTGACTTCGAAGAAGTCAAGTAATCATTGCGAAATAACAGATAGAATTCCCTGAGCGTTTGCTTGGGGATTTTTTTTGTTTATAGGTCAGACTTTTAATGATATAGCCTTTTTTTTCATTTATAAAAATTATATTTTTATTTCATTGGTAGTTTCCCATCCCGAAAGGATTGTTGAAATTTACATGACAAAATACGAAATGATGGACACAGCTAATCAAATAGAAATTTATCAGGCCGATGATGGCTCCACCGAAATTAAAGTACAGTTTGAGCAGGATACGGTTTGGCTCACGCAAGCTCAGATGGCGGAACTCTTCGAAAGAGACAGGACTGTTATTGGTAGACATATTTCTAATGTTTTTAGTGAAAACGAATTAGACGAAGATGTGGTATGTGCAAATTTTGCACATACCACTCAGCACGGTGCTATCAAGGGAAAAAGCCAGTCAAAAGAAGTGAAATATTATAATCTTGATGTCATTATCTCCGTCGGCTATCGGGTAAAGTCAAAACATGGAACGCAATTCCGAATCTGGGCAAATAAAATCCTGAAGGAATATCTTGTGAAAGGGTACGCCGTCAATGAAAAAAGATTAGCACAGAAAGAGCAGGAAGTTCAGCACCTGAAAAACGGAATCCAGATTCTGAGCCGGGCGATTGAAGAAAAAGCCGCTGAAAATGAATGGCTCTCAGTTTTTTCCAAAGGTTTACAATTGCTGGACGATTATGATCACGAACAATTAGACACCACAGGATTAACGAAAAAGCAAGCCATTTATCCAACCAGAGAAGATTATCAGGAACTTATTGATGAAATGGTTATAGATTTTGATTCACAAGTATTCGGAAAAGAAAAAGATCAAAATTTCCAGAGCTCGCTTGCTCAAATAGAAAAAGGTTTTGGAGATAGGGACTTCTATCCTACCCTGGAAGAAAAGGCCACCATGCTTTTATATCTTGTAGTGAAAAATCATTCCTTCGTGGATGGCAATAAAAGAATAGCCGCAGCGTGTTTTCTGAAATTCCTGCAAGTCAATCAAATGCTTTTTAACAAAAAAAATGAACTGCTCATTGAAAATGGAACACTGGCAAGCCTGACCCTGCTAATCGCTACGAGTAAACCGGAAGAAATGGAGACGGTGAAACGGTTGGTGATCAGTATCCTGAATAGAAATAAATAGACAGTCAAGACCGGAACTGTGCCGTAAAGACTGATATTTATATTAATTTTATATATAAATGATCACATAATACTTGCAAAATGACCTACAAGTGGTGAGGCTAATAATTCTTAAACGTATGCTCAAAGTTCCATTATAGAGCCAGACAACTATGGTTGTAAGTAGAAAATCCCATCCGCGCCCTGCTACAAAATCGCTACCTTCGCACCTCTAAATTTTCTCTATGCTTACCAGATTAATTATTCATAAAGTCGGCAACAAAATAAATCAGGAATCGCTCATCCTTTCGCAGGCAGAATATCCGCTGAACGAAGAGATGACCGAAATGCTCGAAGATTTTTTCCTGAAAGGTTTTAAGTCCGAAGAACAGTTTCAGTTTTACAGTGATACGTATCTCGTGAACAATCCGGTTTACAGTTCGGTTTCTGAAATTTTTGAAGATCCTGCCAAGTTTGTTTATGAGGCAGAAAATATCGCCACCCATCTGTATGATATAACCGAAAATCCGCGTGTGCAGGCGGGCGAATTGTTCGTTGCGTACTTTACGGGTGAAGAGACCGACGGGGTCCGGATTGACAGTATCGGCATTTTTAAAACAGAAAATAAAAGCCCTTTCCTGAAAATTTTCCCGGAAGGTGAATCTTTTGACATTGAAAAGGATTATGGAATTGGTCTGAATAAACTGGACAAAGGCTGCATTATTTACAACAGTTTCAAGGAAAGCGGATTTGCCGTTTCCGTCATTGATAACAACAAAAACGGCGATGCCTATTATTGGTTTGAGGATTTCCTGAAAGTAAAACAACGCGATAACGAGTACTTTCACACCCAGGAAACGCTTTCTGTTTACAAGGAATACATCACTAAACAGTTACCGCAGGAATTTGAAGTAACAAAAGCCGACCAGGCAGATTTTCTGAATAAATCCATCAATTTCTTCAAGGAAAAAGAGCTGTTTGATTATGACAGTTTTACCAAAGAAGTGCTGCAGGATGAAGAGGTTATCGAAAGCTTTGGCAATTTTAAATCTGATTATGAACAGGATATGCAGGTTTCCATTTCCGAAGATTTCGCCATTTCCGAAGCTGCCGTTAAGAAACAAAGCCGCGGTTTCAAGAGCGTTATTAAGCTGGATAAAAACTTTCATATCTACGTCCACGGTGACCGCAAAATGCTCGAGCAGGGCGCGGACGAGAAGGGCAAATATTACAGATTATATTTTGATGAAGAAAATTAACTTCATTTTAAAATTATATTAAAATATTTAATTTATTTTTGATTATGTTAAATAAAAAACTACCTTTGAGTCAATAAGTCTTTTTATGAAGGAATTTATAGAGTGTCACGAAGAGCAGATTCATACTCCCGGCTATATCCAGAATTACGGTTATTTAATCGGTTTGGACGAGAACACCAAAAAAATTCAGTTTTACAGCGAAAATGTTCCTGAACTTCTCCAGGTACAGCAGTCTCTTTTTGGTAAAACGATAACACAGCTTCCGGGGCTTTTCAGCCGTCTTCTCCACAGTGAACTCTACAGCAACCTCGATACTTTCGTGGAAAAAGAAAGCGAATACTTTGTAGATAAAATCCGCCTGAGCGGCAGCCTGTATCATTTTCTGCTGTATCGCTATGATGGCCACATCTTTCTGGAGTTTGAGAAAATGGTGAAATCTAATTCTCAGAAAGTATATATTTCAAATAAATATGCTTCACCTATCGGCTTGCAAACGACCGCCGAAATCTGGGATAATCTGGTGTCCTCGATCTCCAATATGATCGGGTATGACCGCGTTATGGTATACCGTTTCCTGGATGATGGGACCGGTAAAGTCATTGCAGAATGTAACAATTCCGGCCTCGAAAACTTTTTGGGACTGCACTACCCTGAGAGTGATATTCCGCGTCAGGCGCGGGCCTTGTATCTCAAAAAAAGGGAACGTATTTTCAGCAATGCACACGCCGAAGCAGTACCAATCCTTAGTCAGACTGTCAAGTCGATTGACCTTACCTACAGTTCCGTGCGCGCCATGTCTCCGGTCCATGCACAGTACATCAAAAACTCGGGTGCTTCTTCCAGCTTTAGTACATCTATTATCGTGGAGAACCGCCTTTGGGGGCTGCTGACCTGCCAGAATGCTGAGCCAAAGCATATTGATTTAGCAAACCGGATCCGCGCAGAAGTGTTCACCACGCTGGCCGCGAATGCCTACATGTCTCTAAAATCGCAGCAAAAGCTGGATGATCTAACTGAATTTAATGAGAAAACACGCTATCTGCGCAATCGCTTCCAGGAGCAGAGTACGCTGACCGATGCACTTTTCAATAATATTTCTTTATTAAAAAGTATTGTGGATTGCGACGGCATGGCCATCATTGTTCAAGATAAAATTAAAACGGTGGGCGCTGTACCCAATGCTGATTCTCTCCGGCAGATTGCCGCCTGGCATCAGGGCAATCAGGAGAAAATTTATTACAGTGATTCGTTTCTGCGCGATCACGGCGAACAGTTTAACCTGGACGCCAGCGGCGCCGGTGTTTTCATTGCTGACCTGGAGGGTACCAAGCATCAGATTCTGATGTGGTTCCGCCGCGAATACCGTGATTATATTAAATGGGCCGGTTATGCCGAAAAAACACCCGAAAGCATTTATCATTACGGCGTAGAAAAAATGATGGTTTCGCCTCGAAAGTCATTTGCGATCTATTTGGAAGATATTCAGGGAAAATCCCGACACTGGCAGAACAAAAATATCATCGCCGTAGAGAAACTGATTCCGCTGATCTTGGAAACTTCTGTTTCGCACAGCAAGAAAATCCTTCATCTGAATGAAGAGTTAAAATCACTTAATGAAGAACTGGACAGTTTCTCCTATACCATTTCTCATGATCTGGGAACGCCGCTGACGGTGATGAAACTAAATGCACAACTGCTTCAAAATTCACAGCGCAGCAATCCCGAAGTGCAACGGAAGCTGCAGAGCATCCTCCATGAAATTGAAGGGATGGAACAAATGATGCGCAATGTGCTGCAGCTCAGCCGTGCGAAATCATCGGAATTGAAAACAGAAATTATTCCCACGCGGCCTTTAATCGAGAAAGTGGTAACCGATGTGCGCCTGACTTTTGGTAACGATCATACGATTATTCATATCGATAACTGCCCCGATGTGCTGGCTGACCATACCATGCTAACGCAGATTTTTCAGAACGTTATTGGCAATGCTGTTAAATACAGCTCAAAAGCAGATATTCCGACCATCCACATCAGCGGCCATCAGGATGGCGACCGGATTTTGTACCGAATTCGCGACAATGGAATTGGTATTCCTCCACATGAATACGCGAACCTGTTCAAGATCTTCACCCGTCTCGATAATGCGCGTGGTTTCCAAGGGAACGGTGTCGGGCTGTCTATTGTACACCGCCTGATGGAAAGGCTGGGAGGTTCCATCACCTGCAACGCCGAAGTGGAACAGGGTACGGAATTTGTGCTGGTTTTCCCATCTCCGGATAGAGCGGTGTTATCTACACCCGCTACCCAGTCCGCAGATGCTGATACCAAATAAATATGCAAACACAAACCCAGGCACTTTCTGCCTTTCTGAAAGAAAAAACACAAGATTCACACGATGCTGCCGAACAGCTGATGCAGGCAGAGAAAATTTTCAAAGGAACTTTTACCTTCACAGATTATCTGGCGATGCTTCAGATTAATGCGAAACTGCTGCAACAATTTGAACCCGCAGTCATGGCGGCGATTCCCGACGAATTATCAAACGAACTGCACTTATCCGCAAGAGAAAAACTCCCACTGCTGCGCCAGGATTTTGCAGAACTCGATCTTCCTTTCCCGGGTCCAATCCTCAATGCGGACATTCCGGATGTGCACGAAGCGCTCGGAATCCTCTACGTGATGGAAGGTGCCACGCTGGGCGGGCAGGTTATTGCTAAACATTTGTCAAAGCTTCCTGAGTTTACGGATCATCATTTTTATTTCCTTAAAAGTTACGGCAAGGATACCGGACCCATGTGGCTTCAGTTTAAAAAAGTGCTGGATGAAAAAGTGCAGCCTGCTGATTTCGATAAGGTAATCGCCGGTGCGGAAAAAGCCTATTCTTTTATGCTTTCCCACTCTTAAAGTCATCTTTTTTTCACCGTAAAACTATTGCTGCCGGTATGTTGCTCCTGCAGCCGATATTTTGTAAATTTACGGCGCATTACGCAGAAAATATTTTTTAATAAAAATTTCTTTATATGAAAGTTACGGTAGTAGGAGCGGGCGCGGTAGGTGCCAGCTGTGCTGAATACATCGCGATGAAAAACTTCGCGTCAGAAGTGGTATTGGTAGACATCAAGGAAGGTTTTGCCGAAGGGAAAGCCATGGACCTGATGCAAACTGCTTCGCTGAATGGTTTTGATACCCGCATTTCCGGAACCACCGGTGATTATACCAAAACAGCCGGCTCACAGGTTGCGGTAATTACCTCCGGAATCCCAAGAAAGCCGGGCATGACCCGCGAGGAACTCATCGGCATCAACGCCGGGATCGTGAAAGAAGTAACTGAAAATCTGGTAAAGCACTCACCGGACGTGATCATTATCGTGGTTTCCAATCCGATGGATACGATGACGTATCTGGTGCACAAAACATCAGGTCTGCCAAAAGAAAGAATCATCGGTATGGGCGGCGCGCTGGATTCGGCTCGTTTCAAATATCGTTTGGCCGAAGCGTTGGAATGTCCGATTTCAGATGTGGATGGTATGGTGATCGCGGCACACAGCGATACCGGAATGGTTCCCTTACTCAGCAAAGCAACGCGCAACGGCGTTCCTGTTACTGAATTTTTATCTGAAGTCAAGCAAAACTACGTGACTGAAGAAACAAAAGTAGGCGGTGCCACCTTGACCAAGCTGTTGGGAACTTCTGCCTGGTATGCACCGGGTGCTGCGGTATCTGTTTTGGTACAGTCCATCGTTTGTGACCAGAAGAAAATGATTCCTTGTTCCCTGATGCTGGATGGCGAATACGGCGAGTCCGATATCTGCCTGGGTGTTCCGGCGATCATCGGCGCGAAAGGTGTTGAAAAGATTGTCGAAATCGAACTGACAGACGAAGAGAAAGAAAAATTTGCAACCGCTGCAAAAGCAGTTCGCGAAGTAAATGGTGATCTGAAATTTTAATTTCACCTATTCTCAATAACAAATCCGGCTTGTGCACACGAGCCGGATTTTTATGCATATCCATTTTTTTTAAGGAAGAGCCGAAATTTTGGCAAACTCGCACTGTAATTGGGCAACAAGCTTTTTTCGGGCGTGGTAAGTCATATATTCCAGAGGATGATTATGAACCCGCACGTGTGCAAAAACCGCTGAGGAAGCAAAGTAAAATTCCACCACAGATACACTGCCGAAGATACCCGGCTTTTCATAGCGAATCACTGGCCCAAACCCCTGAAAAGATTGCCTGCGCAAACCGGCTTTGTAGGCTGCCTGTTCTATAATTCTTTTCGACCCGGAATCCTCAGGATAAGAACCTATTTTGTAAATCTGCGTAAGCACCGGAATATAAGCGAGTCCGCGTGCGCCCGTGACGATTAGATAAATGGCTACCACTGCGCTAAATACAAACAGCCCGAGACCCATTCCGTAAGTAAAATTATTGATGAAAATAATCTCGTAGAGAATCAGGTTGCCTATTAAAAGAAACAATATGGCAGTCCCATAGGCCAGGAATCTATTTTTAGCGTAATCACGCTCAATTCGTGCCTCAAACTCTTGCAGGCTGATCACCATTATTTTTGATTATCTGGACGTAAGGTACGTATAAAAGATAAAAAGCGCCAGTTTATTTTCTTAGCTCCAGAATCTGAATATGATTGGTGCCATCGGTGGATTTCCATTTCTGGTGGTTACGTTTATTTTCAATAATAATCCACGTTTTGGAAAATACGGAATCATCACCCGTTATCGAAACATATTTGCCATCGTTCCATGTCCATTTAAAAGGTGCGTGCTCCGCTCTGGTAAGGCCCAGTACGGTATAATCCAGATCTTTTTCGCCGGTGCCGTTATTTTTAAATTTCATCGTTCCAATGTTTTGCAGAGACACACCCTGCTGTCCGGGTGTAACCGTTTCGTAGCGCTGAACAGTCCAGGTGCCGGTAAGCCGTTGGGCACAGGAAGTGACTAAGGTCGAAAGTAGAGCAACAGCCGTTATTTTAAGAGTATTAAATTTCATTAAGTCCTGTTATGTAAGAAATATTAAAAAGTTTTTTGCGGCAGTTTATATGCAAGAAGCAAACCTTTGCAAATAAAAGTAAAAAAAATAGTATTAAAAAATTCCAATAGGGCGAAATTGGTATTTTGTCTTAAAGTAAAATTATTCTTTTTCTTCTTTTAAAATCACGCTGATATCGCCGCTGCGTTCCAGCGTGGCCGTTTTTACTTTACTTACGTCTTCCGTTTGGGCGTTCTGCCTTAAAGACTGCATTACATCCTGATAGCTCAGGCTGCTTTTCTTCATAGCCTCACGCAGCAGTTCGCCGTCTTTCAGCACAACGCGTTCGTGGCCTTTGATCCAGTTACCGAAACGGTCGGAGTAGGCTGCAATAAAGGAAAAAAGCCGGTGCAGCATAATAAAAATGAAGGTAGCGCCCAGGATTTCGAGAAAGTAATCGGTGTCGGTGACTGTTTTGCTCAGCAGGGAACCAATGATAATGGCCAGGATGGTATCAAAAGCTGCAATCTTCCCGAGAAAACGCTTTTTACCAAACCGCACAAGCGCAATTCCAATAATATAAATAACAACACATCTGGCGGCAATCTGGTACATCGTCAGTGTGTCCGTGTCCAGGCCAAGTATTTCTTTAAGAAGGCTAAAAAAAGTTTCCATCTGCAATTTTTACTATTAAAAGCGACAAATTGCAGTCCAACTGGTTTTTTATAAAGCACTATAAATTGCGGAGAGCAATCCGCTGATCAGAAAGAAGTTAATGTATAATTTTGCGTATAATTTTTTTCTGAATAACATAATTCCATCAATTAGTAAATAAACAGAAACCGCTAAAAATAAGGCAATGCCAACATACACTATAACATAAGCGCCTCCCAGGCCACCGGTTAACGTTCCGGTCAGTACGGCAATGCCAATTGATGCGATTACGAGCGCAAATCTTTTTAATGCATACGGTACCCAATTATCATTCAATTCTTCCTCCGGTGTATTTATCAAATCGCCGCTTTGCAATTTTCTGTAAACAGAAATAAATATAGGGAGTGTACCGAATGGCCATAGCCAGGAGAAAAAACTGTAGTAAGACATGCCGTGACTTCCAATCTGATTATAAAGAAGTAGGTAACCGCCTGAAAGTTGAAGTACAATTCCAGAGAGTACGGGAAAGAAAACGCAAATAACAGCCAACAGTAATCTTTGTTTCATAAGACTATTTTTTTAATCATTAACCGGAGGAAGTTTAAGGAAAAGATAGGCATTTCCACCGGATGATTTTTTAATAATATTATTAGTTTACGTACTTTTAAAAAATGAAAAAACTTTGTCTGGCCGTCCTTATTTTGCCGTCCTTTGTCTTGGCTCAAAATTCCCTAGCATTTACTGATGACATGGCAGCCCAGTTGGCCGAAAAGCCTCTTCACTGCATTAACCAGGAGTATCCTAATAAAACGGCGCACACCATCAATAACGCCGGCGAAGTAGCGCTAAGCCCGAAAGACTTGCATCCATCTTTCTATGGCTGTTTCGACTGGCACAGTTCTGTACACGGCCATTGGATGCTTGTGCGCCTGCTGAAGACCAAACCCAATCTGGCTTCCGCGAAAGAGATTGAGGCATTATTGGAGAATTCCTTTGCAAAAGAAAAACTGCAGGCGGAAGCTCATTACTTCACAAAATATCAGCTCACCAGTACGTTTGAGCGTACCTACGGCTGGGCATGGATTATGAAACTGGATGAAGAACTGCTCACGTGGGATGACCCGCGTGCGAGACGCTGGCACCAACATCTGAAACCGCTTACCGACAAAATCCTGACAAAATGGAAAGATTATCTGCCGAAGCAAACCTATCCAAACCGAACCGGCGTTCACGGGAATACTGCGTTCGCACTGGTTTTTGCACTCGATTGGGCCCGGGCTGCCGGCGATGCTTCTTTTGAAAACCAGCTGACCGAAAAGGCGAAAACCTTTTACCTTGATAATACCAAAACACCTGCTTATCTGGAACCGGATGGCGCAGATTTCTTTTCACCCAGCCTGGAAATCGCAGACCTGATGCGCCGCGTGTTGCCGCAGCGGGAATTTGTGAAATGGCTGAATAAATTTTATGAACGCCGCAGTATTCAGCGAATTGAGGAAATGCCGGTTGTCAGTGATCTGAACGATTTCCAGACGGTGCATCTGGTCGGACTGTCTTTTTCACGCGCCTGGACGATGAAAGGAATTGCCAAATCACTGCCGCACAATCACCGGCTGAAAAAACAGTTTGAAACAACAGCAGACCGCTTTCTGCAAAATGCACTGCCGCTTTTGTTTAAAGGAAATTATGGCGGCGATCACTGGCTGGCCAGTTTTGCTGTGTACGCGCTGGAGGAACCGAAGTAACAGCTTTTATAAGCTTTCCTGGTTTAGAGAAAGATCACCGGAACCTGCTTTTCAACTGAAAATGTAATTAAAACAATATACTTTATTCAATGCTCTTTAAAAGTTCCTTCATCTCTTTCACCAGATTGGTGAGGTACTGAAAGATGCGCAGGTTATCCAGGAAAATATTTTCATTCAGCGTAATGTATCTCAGCTTTTTACCGGACCGTACGCGAAGCAGCGGTTCCAGCGAGGGATATTTAAAAAAGAGAATGCCGTGCGTGTAGCGGTCCCGGTCCGTAATGTAGTTTTGGTAAACCTTGGTGAAATTACTTCTGTCCTCCGGCGTTTGCAGGCCGGCAAGTTCATGAAAACGTTCATCGGTTTTCACAATGCAGCTTAGAATATTACGCAGGTTGGCAAAAGTAAGCTGCAGTGTTCCTTCCTTCATTTTGTCGGGGTTTAACTTGCGGCAGTCTGCATTTCGGTCCGCTACTTCGTAGGGATCGTGCTGCTGCAGGTACCGGTGAATAAATCTGCCCAGATGGTCCCGGTTCAGCTCCGCCAGCCGCACCATTTTGCCCACGCTGTAAGTCATCTGATTGAACGCCTGATAGCAGTGGTGTGCGGTTTCCTCATCAAAACCTGTAATCTGCGAAGCGTCCGCATGTTCCCCCGTCAGCAAGAACGGCGAGATGAGCAAATCAATCAGCGCGTCATCTTCGGTCTGTCTGGCTTCCAGACACGGCGCTTCTAATTCGGTAAATTGTTCTTTGGTACTTAGCTTAAGGGGTCGCTGGATTTCCTCATGTTTCATAAAGCGACTCTATGCGAAATCCGAGCCGTGTTGTCAGGCTTAATTAATGATCAGCTGCCCGTTGCTGTCATAATTAAAGGTCCAGTTCTGCGTTTTGCTGCTTTGCAATTCATTAAACCAAAATTCTTCTTCTGAATAGCTTCGGTAATTGTTGGCCGAAAGCGAACGGTACATCAGGTCTTCCACCAGAAATAATAATTTGCACACATTCTTTGCGGTATCATAATTTCCAAAAGTGCGCACGATCCGTATTCCCGCCGGCTTGCCATTGTGAAGCTGTACGTTTTCGGTTTTGATCAGGTTATTCCCGCCGTCATAATTGAATTTCTCCAGCCATGTTTCGATATAATCATTTGGGTCATTAGGGTCATAAGGCATATTGGGATAAGTGGTCTTAATTTCGATCAATTTATCACCGTCGTACATAAAAGTTTGCTTTGCAACAAGATAAGAATTGGCATGCGGAATTTCCTTTTCAACGACGCGGTTGTTTTGATCGAGCAGGTACATCCGTTTTTCGGGTTGAACTGTAAAGTCAGCAGAAGAACTTTTATTTTCTGCAGTAATCTGATTGCCGTTGTAACTAAAGGTGGTATATATTTTATCTGAAAAATACTTGAGACCGCCGGTTGAACCCGGAAGAAATCCTCCTACTTTGCGTGTTAACTGTTGCTTCGTATTATATTCAAATTTAAAAAACAGTGCAGAATTATCATAGGGCACCGCACCCGGATAAAACACATCGGCTTTCATCTGTGCAAGGGGTTTTTCTTCAGTAACAACGGGATCATCTTCGGCGCGGCAGGAAAGTACAAGCATAAAAGCGAACAGAAGCAGAAGGTAAAAATTTTTCATAAAATAGTATTAGGTGTTTATATTAATGTCGGTTATCACAATTTGTGGTGATGTCACTTTTCTTCTTAGCTAAAAAAATAATCGGTTCACAACCGAAGCTGTAATCCTGCAGTCCGAAGATGACCTCGGGCTGATTGGGAAAAAGCTTACCCGTAAACTGATTTTGAGCGCCGTCGTAGTTTTGTTCGCCTTGTTGCATGCTGAGCGGTGCCATATAAATACCTTCCTGCTGTTCAAAAAGCCGCTCGAAGACTACGTTTCCTTGCTTGTCAGATACTATTAAAATACGAAAGTCAGCTTCCTGCGGGAATTCTTTATTTGCATAATCGCGCAAAAAATATTCATGGGTGGAAGTGCTGAATGTATAATTTCTATGGGTAGGGTGATTATTAACCTTTTCCTGATAAGGTTTACTGATCTGCGGAAACGCCTCATCTTTCAACGCTGTCCATTGAATTGCCTGTATATGAGTCTCGTCAAACGGATTCTCATCCGCAATGGTGATGAAAGTATTATAATATTCTTTTACAGCACTGAGTTTATTATCCGGGATTTCGAAACCAATTTGGTAAACATATTGGGATACATCTTCATACTCAGGTGAACTGTAAGCACTTAAGTAAGCAACGGCGGTCAGGTTTTCAACCGGAAAAGAAGTCGTAGTATTCGAGGTGTAATCATAAACGAAAAGCGTTTGATTTTCCGTAATGCCTACATTTTTTAATAATCTTTGGCGGTACGTGTTGTCCAGAACGATTCGCTCCGGTACGGGTGTTCCTTTGCTGTGATTTAATCCGGGGATGGCGAGCGAGTCGGGATGTTCACTCAGGCGGTAAGAATCCGACAGCGAAATAAAGCCCGCATTATAATTGTCATACCCATACATTTTATAGACAGCCGGTAAGGAGGCCCTGACTTGAGCGCTATCACTTGCTGTAGATACGGAATCGATGATCGCTGATTTTCCCTCTTTTACTTCACCAGATTTTTTGGAGCAGCTGGAAGTGAGCAAAAACAAGCCGACCAACACAACTATATACAGTCCTCTCATTAATTATCTTTAATTTAAAATTAAAAATATTAAAACTTTTGAGATAAACGTTATGATTTAGTTAAAATATTATAAAGCACAGCCTGCCAGTATTCGAATTTTTTAGTTTCTCCCGTGTTCAGTTTAAATTCGTGTGTAATTAATTTTACTTCCTCCGTTTGAAAAGGAACTTCTTTTCTGAACGGGCCACCGGCGAAAGCGAAAGTATGATATTCTCCATTTTCACCGCAACAATCTATATCTGAAGGAAAATCTGCTGTCAGTTCCCGGTCCAGAATCCGGCCGATATATTCACGCCCAAGTATATCTGCCTGGGTGACCATGAGGGTTGCCCGGATCCCTGACTGCAGGAACTGCTCCATTACCTCGGCTGACGTTTTGCCCCACAGCGGTGCGTGCACAGCCAAGCCCAAAGGCGCAAGTAAGTTTTCGCGGTATTGCCGGACTTCTTCCAGGAAAATATCACCGAAAATAAAATGAGTTACCCGTTCTGATTTGAAATGGTTGGCTGCGTCGCGCATGGCTTCATCATACAGCAGTTCCTTGGATAAAAACAGCGGATAGAGCGGAATTCCAAGGGAAGCCGCTTGTTTTTCGAGCAGATGCAATGGAATGTTGTGAATGGAAGACGTTTCTGTGCCGGTATCCAGCGTGGTGAGCAGTGCAATGACTTCGAAGGTATCATCCTGTACTATCTGGTGCAGCGCCAGCGCTGAATCCTTGCCGCCGCTCCAGCTGAAGACGGCTTTTTGTTTTTCCTTTTTCATTTAATACTTTCCGGACGATTTAATGTATTGCAAAGATATTCCTGAAAATGATAACTATAAATTTGCGCATTTATAGAAAAAGTGAAAGTTGGTTTGCCTCACATGACTTTTTCGACCGCTTTGTTATCCTCACATCTATTGTCTAAAAATCTATCATCTAACAATCTAATATCTAACTTTTTAATTTCCACCTCTCGCGTGAGGGATGCGAAGGGCGGCGCGGCAGCGCCGGTCCTGTTTGAAAAACAGGACGGAACCCCGCAGCAGCCCGACCCTTTGCCGAAGCGCCGGACGGGTAGGGCCGGCATTGGGGCACGCCCAAATAACCATCGGCCGAGTATAAATCATTATAGGCAATTAATGAAGGTTAATTGCGGAAGTAGGGACTGATTCCTGCCGCATCGAAGGTAAAATCCGACTGACTTTCGGAGCGGTCCAGCTTTTCGCTGATGGTCAGCGCCCAGAGAACAACTTCCTTCAGGAACAACTGGTCCTCCGCAGGCATTTCCGGTGCGTTTTGCTGAATAACTTTTTCCAACGGCTGCACGCGGTTCAGTTTGTCACGGAATTCCTGATCACTGTCGCTGTGGTTGAGTGTCAGTTGATGATCATTAAAATACTGAATCAGGTCCGTATAAGCGGTTTTCAATCCTTCCTTTTCCAGCTTGGAAATTCTGGGAAAATAGGTCTCGAACAGTCGCATCACGGCGCGGTCAATCAGAATCCGTGCGACATGGTCAGCGCCTTCCTGTTCGCCTTCGTACACCAGTTCCACTTTTCCGGTGATCGACGGAATCACTGACAGGAAATCCAGCAGCCTGACGGTGGTGGTTCCCGCGCCGCTTTCCAGCAGCCGCAGCCGGGCCGCTGCCACCAGGTTTTCCATACCGCTGATGGTGAGCCGCGCGCTTACGCCGCTTTTGGCATCCACATATTCGCTTTCGCGGGCTGCAAATGCAATTTCCTCCAGTAAATCACGGGCAGTATCGGGAAGGGTGATCGCTGCACGGTCTTCGTCGGAAACGCGGGCTTCCTGCGCCGTAATTGCTTTCGCCAGGTCCACCGTTTTAGGATAGTGGGTGAAAATCTGGGAACCGATACGGTCTTTCAGCGGCGTGACGATGCTGCCGCGGTTGGTGTAGTCTTCGGGGTTGGCCGTGAACACAAACTGAATATCGAGCGGCATCCGCAGCTGGAACCCACGAATCTGGATATCGCCTTCCTGCAAAATATTGAACAGTGAAACCTGAATTCGCGCCTGCAAATCCGGCAGTTCGTTCAGCACGAAGATGCAGCGGTTGGCGCGGGGAATCATGCCGTAATGCAGCACGCGCTCATCGGAATACGGAAGCTTGAGTGTAGCAGCTTTGATGGGATCCAGGTCGCCAATCAGGTCGGCCACGTTTACATCTGGTGTGGCCAGCTTTTCGTAAAAACGATCGTTGCGGTGTACCCAGGAGATCGGCGTATCGTCACCGTGTTCAGCTACCAGTTCTCGCGCATATTGTGAAATAGGGTGGTAGGGACTGTCGTTTATTTCAGAACCTTTCACAATCGGCATATACTCATCCAGCAAATTCACCATGCTGCGTGCAATGCGTGTTTTTGCCTGGCCGCGCAATCCCAGGAGATTAATGTGGTGGCCGGCCAGCAGGGCTTTTTTGAGTTGCGGGATCACGGTATCTTCGTAGCCCCATAATCCTTCGAAGATGGGCTGTTTATTCTTGATTCGTTCTGTGAGGTTCTCGCGAATTTCCTCGCTGATGGTGCGGTCGCGGTAACCGGACTCTTTTAATTCTTTAAAGGTGATATCGTTTTTCATTGGTATAGTATAATGGTCTTTTTTACTAAAATTAAATTTTAAATGCGGCGGATGCGGTTTCGTTCGTAGTCCTCGAAAATCATCTCACCGAGATCGCCCAGACCGGTCAGGAAAGCTTTCCCTTGGTTTTGCTGGGTAAATATTTCAACAAACTTCCGAAGGTACGGATCCTGTGCGATCATAAAGGTAGTTATCGGAATTTTAAGTTTGCGTGCCTGCGCCGCGCGGTGCAGGCATTCGGTCACGATTCGCTGGTCCAGACCGACGCTGTTCATGTAATATTCGCCGTTGGGTAATTTCAGGCAGCTGGGCTTTCCGTCGGTAATCATGAAAATCTGCTTGTTGGTATTTCGTTTCCGCCGCAGGATGTCCATGGCCAATTCCAGACCGGCAACGGTGTTGGTGTGGAATGGACCGACTTTCAGGTAGGGCAAATCTTTAATTTTAATAGGCCAGGCCTCGTTTCCGAATACAATAATATCGATGGAATCTTTTGGATATTTCCTTTTGATAAGTTCCACAAGTGCCATGGCGACTTTCTTGGCCGGTGTGATCCGGTCCTCGCCATACAAAATCATAGAGTGGCTGATGTCAATCATAAGAACGGTGCTCATCTGTGCTTTGTGGCGCGTTTCTTCTACTACCAGATCGTCTTCCGTCATCCGGAAATCACCGATGCCGCTGGCCACCTGCGCATTTTTGAGACTCTCCGTCATATTCACTTCTGAATAATCATCGCCGTACTGGTATTGTCTAATGGCGCCGTCGCGTTCGTCGCCGGTACCGCTTTTGGTGGTGCGGTGATTTCCCAAACCGCTTTTCTTTAGTTTTCCGAAAATCTGATCGAGTGCATGCTCACGCAGAGCGGCTTCCAGTTTGGCAGTCAGCATGTTTTTTCCCTTGCCGGGACCGGTATTGCCTTCGTCATCTTCAGGATCTCTTTTAATATAGCCTCGCTTGCGCAGGTCTTCTTCGAAATCCTCGAGCGTATAGTTTTCATTAAAGATATTGTATTCCTGATCTAACATGTTCAGCCAGTCAAAAGCTTCTTCAATATCACCCGATGTGTGGGTCAGCAGTTCTTTAAAAATGCCAAAAACGCGATCAAAATCGGAGATTTCTTCCGGGATATATTTGCTGAAAGTGAGGCCCTTCAAACCGGACACATCTTTTTCTTTCATTTTTTTAAATTTTAGGAAGACACAATTTACGGATTTGTAAATGCATTGTAAAATTAAATAGTATTAAAGTTTCCTAAAATATAATAAAGAGAATAGAACTGGTCCAATGATGCGCAGCGAATGTCTGTCGATTTAAGTTGAAACTGCCCGGCTACCGTTTTCCGGCTACAACATTGTTGTCGAAGGCATGCAGATAAATTATAATCTTTAAATTTGTGAAACAGCAAATAATCTGTATAACATTAAAAAATAATATGCTGAAGAAACTCACTCTTGTCGCGCTGGTCATCGCGTCCGGCAGCTTTACGGCGCAAACAAAAAAATCAAATACGCTGGAGCGGCCGAAACTGGTCGTAGGTCTGGTGGTAGACCAGATGCGCTGGGATTACCTGTATCGTTTTTATGACAAATATGAAGAAGGCGGATTTAAGCGCTTGCTAAACGAGGGCTATTCTCTGAACAATGTTCACATCAACTATCTACCTACCTACACAGCCATCGGACATACGACCATTTACACCGGTTCAGTGCCCGCCATCCACGGAATCTCCGGAAATAACTGGTATGATAAAGCAACCGGTAAAAATGTGTACTGCACCGGCGACGATACTGTAAAGCCGGTGGGAACTTCGAATGTGGAGAATGGCAGCCATTCGCCGCGCAATATGTGGTCTACCACCATTGGTGATGAACTGAGACTGGCGACGAATTTCCAGGCTAAAGTAGTCGGAGTTTCACTGAAGGACCGTGCCTCTATTTTGCCGGCCGGCCATAATCCTACCGGCGCTTACTGGTATGATGACAGCACCGGGAACTTTGTTACCAGTACCTATTACCGAAATGAGCTACCAGCTTGGGTTGATAATTTTAACAAAGCCAAAGTAGGTGATCAGCTTATCAAAAACGGCTGGAATACCTTACTGCCGATTGCGCAGTACACGGAAAGTTCACCGGATAATTCCCCGTGGGAAGGACTACTGGGCAGTGCTAAAACGCCCACTTTTCCTTATAAAAACTTAGCAGCAGATTATCAGAAGAAAAAAGGAGTTATCCGCACGACACCCTTTGGAAATACCCTTACACTGAAGCTGGCGGAAGCTGCCGTACAGGGTGAGCAGTTGGGTGCGGATGCCATTACCGATTTACTGGCAATTAACCTGGCTTCCACTGATTATGCCGGTCATCAGTTCGGCCCGAACGCCATTGAAGTACAGGATGTATATCTGCGATTAGACCGCGATTTAGCGGAGTTTTTTAACTATTTGGATTCCAAGGTTGGCAAAGATCACTACACCGTATTTTTATCGGCAGATCATGGCGGCGCGCATTCGCAAGGATTTTTGGCAGAGCATAAAATGCCCACCGGATTTTACGGAGAAGGTTCCATCAAACAGTTTAATGGCTGGCTGAAAGATAAATTTGGCGCTGATCAGCTTGTGTCGAAGGTGACCAATAATCAGATCTATATGGATGAAAAAGCGCATACCGGCAGCAAACTGAATATGGAAGAAACAAAACAATATCTGATCGATATGCTGAATAAAGACCAGTCGGTGCTGTTCGCCGTTGATATGCAGAAAGCTGGTGCTGCTTCCATTCCCGAGCCAATTCGCACCCGTATTGTCAATGGGTATAACTGGCAGCGTAGCGGCGATATTCAGCTGATTTATCATGATTCCTGGTTGCCGAGCTATTCCAAAACCGGTACTACCCACGGTTCCTGGAATTCGTACGATTCCCATATTCCGCTTATTTTTATGGGCTGGGGCGTGAAACCCGGCGAGAGCAATCAGGCGTATCACATGACCGATATTGCACCGACATTGGCAGCTTTACTGCGTGTGCAGTTCCCAAGCGGGACCATCGGAAATCCGATCTCAGAAGCGATTGCGAAATAAAGAGTACTTAATTAATGAGAATACCCGCGCGCCGCAGGCGCGCGGGTATTCGTTTGTAAGGAAGCATAACCTTATTCATTATGATTATAGCAAAAAAAAGACTGTTTTAACGACAGTCTTTTTTGGTATTATATTAAAGAGTTAACGTCCTCTTTGTGGCGGATAATTGGCCATAATTTCTGCAACGATATCCGGAATCTGTTTTTGTTTCGCGCGCGGTGAATCCACGGAAATTCCACTGCCGATTCCCTGCCAGACCAATTTTTGCGTCCGGGCATCAATCAGATCCAGGATCAGCGCACCCTGGTTGTAATTGGAAGTCCAGGTACGGCTCATCCCAACGCCCCAGCCAAACGGACCGCCCCAACCATACATTCCGTACGGACGGTAGCCTTGCACATCCTGTACTTTTTTATGATTGGCTTTCACATTAACAATTAAGTCTGGATTTTCAGCCACAACCAGCCCTTTGCTCTGGAGCTGCCGGGAAACTTCATTCAACACGCGGTCCTTATCAATGTCATTGAGTTTTAAATCATCGATGCGCAGCCGGTATGTCTTGTATGTGCTAAAATTAGCTGTCTCTGCATAGTCCGACCGCACCTGAAAAGGACTGCAGGAAGCCAGCGCCAGCGAAGCTGAAGCCAGCAAAGTCATAATATAAGTTTTACTCATGATGTCTGTAATTTGTTGTATTTATTTTTATCAGGAGCAGCATTTCTATTTTGAAATGTTTCCTGTTTCTTTTTTTGCTTTTATGAAAGTATCTGTCTTTTTATCATAGCCATAGGGACAATGCCGGCAGCCACTTTTGCAGCAGTAGCCGCGTTTTAAATGGAAGTTCTCGGTAAACACCTTATATCCCTGCTCATTGTAATAAAAGTCTTCGCCCTCTTTGATGCTTTTTCCGCTCATTGGTTAAATGGATATCCTTTATATTTGCTGTATGGTTATTGCAGCGCCTTCTTTACTCAAAAATACAAAAATTTCGGCGATCACTTTATTCCCTTTTATTCTGCTGCAGAACCCGGCGGACCGTACCAATATCATCCTGCTGAACCACGAAAAAATCCATCTTCGCCAGCAGGCTGAACTGCTCGTTATTTTCTTTTATATCTGGTATGTCACGGAATACGGAATCCGGCTGCTGAAAACCCGAAACCGTTATCTGGCCTATAAATCAATTTCCTTCGAGCGGGAAGCGTATGCGAATGAGCACAATCTGTCTTATCGCACCGGTCGTTCTTTTTGGGCTTTTTTACAATATCTGTAAAATAAAAACCATCCGCCCTGGCGAATGGTTTACTTTATAAAACAGTAGGTTATCTATAAAAACAGAATGTTCTGTATTTACGATTAATGTTTTCTTTCCTGCAGCTTACTCATGGTGTGCATGATGAAAAGAACCAAAATACCGACCAAAGCTGCAGAAGTTGACAGAATGAACTTGCTGTTTTCTTCATGCCAGAAACCCAGATCCCATTCAATAGAATAAATATTAAATCCCAGAAATACGATGAACAGAACCAGGAATATTTTATAAAAGCGCTGCATTTATTTTATTTTAAAATTTAACGTACGTCGTAAAAAGCTGTGCGAAATTCGCGGTAAACAATTTAATTGAAATCGCAAGCAGGATGATCCCGAAAACCTTCTGCAAAACCTGCAGCGTTCCATCACCCAGTTTTTGCTCCAGCCAGTTCGCCGATTTCAGCACCAAATATACGAAAATTGTATTCACCAGAATACCGCAGATAATGTTGATATCATGATATTCTGCACGAAGCGATAGGGTAGTCGTCAATGTTCCCGCACCGGCTATCAGCGGGAAAGCGATCGGTACAATGGAGGCAGATTTTGATTCTGCATTTTTCTGAATTTCAATCCCCAGAATCATTTCGATGGCAATAATGAAGATGACAAAAGCACCGGCAATGGCGAAGGAATTCACATCCACTCCGATCAGTTTCAGGATGTTATTTCCGATAAAGAGAAAGGCAATCATCAGTACACCGGCTACAATCGAGGCGCGCTCCGCTTCGATGCGGCCGAACTTCTTTTTAAGGCCAACAATAATCGGTACAGAACCCATGATGTCGATAACGGCAAATAAAATCATGGTGGCAGTAAGTGTTTCTTTTACCGAAAAGTGTTCGAACATAGGAGTGATTATTGATTTCGCAAAAATATGAAAAATAAATGATTATTTTTTAATAACCGGATATATTTCATTCATGGTTGCATTGATTTTATGCAAAGCTTCCAGGGAGGCTTCTGGTGCATATTTTTCAATCTGGATGGCATACGACATTTGCCTGTATTTCTCAGCAAGGCTGCTGCCAAAGTTTTGCCGCAGTGAGTGAATCAACTCTTCCTGTGAGTGAATACCTAATGTATTACACATACCCTGATGCAATTCCTGCTGTACGGCAAAAAAACCGGCGGTGTCCTGACGATCCAACAAAACGCCGGCATACGCCAGGTTTTCTTTCACGGGATCACCCAATTGATCACGCAGCTGAACTTCCGTTTCGGCAATGGTGGTAATGGCCGGTTGCGGCACCACGGAGGCAGCCATCAATTTACGACGTTCGCGTCGGCGGAAGCCGAGGAAAAACAAAGCTGCAAAGCCGGCCACCAAGGTCATGTTCCCCAAAATCACGGACCAGTTAATGCCTGCTTTATCAGCGACTTTCAGATGCCTGGTTTGCAGGACAGGGGTATTGACGGTTTCCAGGACCGTATTGGTGTAATCGTTTACCTTTTCAATGGCGGTTTTCTCTTCAGCAATTTGCTCCTGTGTTTTTACACGCAGCAGAACTTCCTGGACTCCCAGGTCTGTATATTTCGCCGTTGCCGGGTCAAAATAAGAAAACGGTTCAAACTGAACGGCGAAGTTTCCGGGTTTCTTGGGAACAACCACATATTCTGCCGTAATGGTTCCGCTCATGGTTTTATGGCCGGTCGTAATATTGGTAATGATTTTTGGAGGATAAGACGTATAATTTTCTGAAGCGGCAATTTGTGGCAAGGAAACTTCGTCCATGTTTCCCGAGCCCGAAAGAGAAAGCGCTACGGTGAGCGGTTTTTCCGTTTCGGCATTTTCTGTTTCGCCTTTGCTTTTTGCGGAAATTTTAAATTTCCCCACAGCATTTTTAAAACCGGCCGGCATCCCCGCCGGCAATTTCTTCACCGCCAGTTTGGCTGGTGCAGATAGTACTTTTTCTGCGGCTCCGCCCATATCGACTGCTGCAGAAAGCGGCTTTATTTCAATGGTGCCAGCTTCCGAAGGAAATACCACAAAAACGCCGATCACCTGTGAACCCATCCCGGAGTTGACATCAATTTCGGACTTTTCCAGCGTAACGGGTTTCATCCGTACCGATTTCTGGCTGCCCACATGAACAGATCCAACTTTCCGGAAGTTATTGTAATTCCGGCTGTAGGCACGCAAAACGGCGACCGCCGGCTGATTTTTGTAAACTTCTTTCGGCGTTACTTCCAGATCGAGGAAGACATCATTTTTATCTGCAAACTCCGATCCTATGCTTCTTTCAGCGTCCCGTACCACAATATCAAACGGTTCGGTTTTGTAAATCTTGTTGTTAACGGTTACCAGCACGGAGCCGAATTTAATTTTTCCGGCTTGCTTCGGCACCAGCACGACCTGATACAACAGCTGGTTAATCACGTTATTACGGCTGGCATCTATCACCACAGTATTCTGCTCGGAAGCACTGCCCACGTAATCAAATTTGGAGATGTCCGGTAAACGGAGCCGAGATTGCTGCTCCATATTTTCTCCCGCGATTTCCAGCATCACCGTCAGCGTAAACCGCTGATTGACCCGCTGTTCTTTCACCTCAGAAACGGCCAGGGTCACCTGTCCGTATGAGTAAATCGCTGAAATTAAAAATAATATGTAACCGAGTTGCTTCTTCATCACCAATCCTTCTCATTGCTTTCCGGCATCGAGTAGGAGTTTTTATTCAGGATCCGCCGTGCGGTTTCCCGTTCTTTGTTTTCCACGCGGTTCAGGATGGCATCTTCCAGTTCTTTCGGCATTTTATTCGCGTCGCTTTTTCCCTGGTTTTTGTCATTGCCTTCTCCTTCGCCCTTATTCTGATTTCCTTTTCCTTCCTGCTGCTGCGGATTATCGCCGAGTTCGTTGCCCTGTTTCTGATCTTTGTTCTGGTCCTTCCCGCCTTCACCAGACTGATCTTGCTGCTGTTGCTGTTTTTCCGTTTCTTTCAGCATCGCGATCTCATAGTTCCGGCGGATGTTTTCGTTGTAAGGATCCTGTTTCAGCGCCTGCTTGTAGAGTTCTGCCGCTTTTTTTGAATCTTCGCGCTGCATGTAGGTATTTCCGAGATTATAAAGCGCAGCGCTTTTGTCGCTGAGTGTGCCGGCGAGTTGCTCTGCCTTTTCATACTCAGCCTGCGCTTCCTCGTACATTTTTCGTTTGTACAAAGCGTTGCCTAAGTTATAATGCGCCGTAAAATCTTTCTGATTCTGTTCAAGAGCCGCCATGTATTGTGAAGAGGCAGACTCGTAATTTTTTCGGTCGAACTCCTTATTTCCTTTGTGCACAAGGGTATTGTACCGTTCCTGACCGGAAACGGACAACAGTCCGCAGAATATGCAGAGAAAGGAAAAAAGTAAATTCTGTTTCATCATTGCAAAAATATTCCTTTATATGTTAAGGCACAGCACAGCAATTGTTAAAGTTCGGTTAAAATAGCGTAAATCAGTGCCTTTCGTTTACAGATTAAAATCGCGGCGTGGATTGAAAAGCAAAATAATCAGGAAGAAAAATAGTGAAACGGCCAGGAAATACTGATAATAATGAATTGCGTTATTGGATTTGATGACACTGGACGATGACGTGGCAATTTTTTGCAGGCCAGTAGTGATCCCGGTAACGGCATTGTCCATATTATTTCCGTCGATATAGCTGCCGCCTGTTTCCTGGGCGATATGTTGCAGTGCCTTTTCTTCGCGGCGGGAGATGACGGTTTGTCCGCTGCGGTCGGATTTGTACCCCATCAGCTGTCCGAAGACATATTCCGGAATCGGCGCGCCCTCATCTGTTCCCACGCCTACGGTGATGACAGATAATCCATTCTTTTTCGCAAGACTCAGTGCGGCCCGTTCATTTTTTTCGTTGTCTTCGCCATCGCTGATCATGACGACTTTTCGGGCGCCCATCGGGATGTTTTTAAATTTATCGGCAGCAGTCGCCATCGCTTTCAGGAAGTCGGTTCCCTGTGTTTTTACGATGTTGGTTTCGATTCCGGAAAGGTAGGTATCTACAGCTGTGTAATCAGATGTCAGCGGCATGATGGAAGAGGCTTCTCCGGCAAAGACCACAATGCCCACTTTGTCATTACGCAACTGCGCCATTGTATTGACGATGATGTTTTTCGCCTGATCCAGCCGGTTGGGTTCGATATCCTGTGCATTCATGGAATTGGAAACATCGAGCAGGAAAATAATGTTGTTCATCTTCTGCTTGGTCTTGATTTCCTCGGAGCCGCTAAGCAGGTCAACAATGGATAAAATCAAAAATAAGGTAGCGACCAGATACAGCAGTGGAAAATATCGGGAGAAGGCTGTTTTAGGTGAAAACAATTCCTCCTGAAACCTGGCAGAAGCAAAACGTTCCCGCCGTTCATTCTTCCAGCGCAGGAAACGCACCAGCAACACACCCAGCAGCGGCAGCAGCAACAGCAATAAAAGATACCAGTAATTCCCTAAAGACCAGTTCATTGTTTTAATTATTCATTTATATGTTTTCCGCGTGGCGGTTTTCTCTTCCAAAAAAGAACCAACTTGCCTGTTTAGCCCGGATTGAAGTCTCGTCCATAACGAGACGGACCAGCGGATGCAGATACAGCGGAAAGCCAGACGGTTCTTCCATAGGATTTTAACCTTTCCTGCTCCTGAAAAATCAGCTCAGAAACCGGAAAAATACCCAGCGCAGCAGTGCATCCAGCACCAGAACCACGAGCGCGATCCACAGGAATACGCGGAAATATTCCTGATAGTTATACAGTTTCTTTATCTTCAGTTCAGACTTTTCCAGTTGATTAATTTCATCATAAATATGCTGCAGGCTCTCATTGGAGGTCGCACGGAAATAGCGGCCGCCGGTAGTTTGGGCAATATCCCGCAGTAGCGGTTCATCAATTTGTACTTCGGTTTCGGTAAAGACCAGATCACCGAAAATATCGGTTTGGGTTGGCATGAGTGCATAGCCATTGGTTCCGATGCCGATACAATATACCCTGATTCCGCTGCTGCGGGCAAGTTCAGCGCCGGTTTGCGTGGGCATGGCGTTCTCGATGGTGTTAACGCCGTCTGTCATCAGAATAATAATTTTTGACTTTGCAGGACTGTTTCGCAGATGGGTGACGGCTACCGAAAGGCCTTCACCGATGGCGGTTCCGGGCAGCAGTTCCATCGGATTAAGTTCATCCAGTTCGTCCTGCACCACCTGATGATCTGAAGTCACGGGAACTTTTGTGAAAGCCTCGCCAGAATACGTGACGAGCCCGATGCGGTCGCCGGGCCGCTGACGGACAAAGTTCTTGGCAATTTTCCGAAGCGCGGTAAGACGGTCGGGTTCCAGATCCCGGGCGAGCATGGAAAGCGAAACGTCTACAGAGAGCATGATATCAATCCCTTTGCTGTCATCTTGATTCTGGGAAATAGTAAAAGTGCGCGGCCGCGCCAGTGCGATAATCAGCGCTGTCAGAATAATATATTTTGAGATGCGCAACAGAAAAAGGACGGCATTGATTCCGCGGCTGGGTTCCATGGCAGCAGTGGTCGGCACGGTGATGCCGGTGGTTTTCTTCCGGCGCAGATCGCGGATGATCAGCGGAATAAAAACCAGCAGCAATACCAAATACCACGGGCTGTACAATTCAAAATTCAGGTAATCCAGCATCATTACTTTTTTTTACACGCCATTTCTAAGTTGTTCCGCCTCCAGCTCCTGCACAGAACCTTTCACAAAAGATACCAGATCATCGAGGTCGCGCTGCATCAGTTCCCGGTTCGGGATGACTTTGGCAAATTTCACCTGGTCGCCGCGCAGGAAAAGTTCTTCCAGCATTTGCTCATTTTCGGGTGAGATCGTATTACTGGTTTTCATTTTATCAATGAGGTCGTCGGTCAGCAGCACATCCGCCGGAATCCGGTATTGCCTTGCGATGAAATTTCGGGTAATATCAAGCAGTTCTACATAGAACAATCTGTATTTTTCTGTTTTTATGTAATCTTTTTTACGCAGTGATTCCAGCTGTTTCAGCGTTTGGTTTGTCATCACGACCGGTGAATCCTTGCGCCGCTTTCCATATTTAAGAAGCTGATAAATCACGATAATTAAAGCAATGAGCGCCAGCACTGCCAGCAGATACCATTTGTACAGTTCCCAATAATCAGCGATATCCAGGGAAACCTCCTTATTCTTCATAATGTCATTAATCACATCACCGCGCTGTGCTGTGTTAATCACTTCCACTTCGTAGGGTACCGTGCGCATCATTTCGCCGCCCACTTTAAACTCCAGTGCCGGAATGGTAAACTTGCCTTCTTCAAAAATGGCAAATTCAATAATGCGCTCATAGAGCTGCGGTTCGGTATGAATACTGTCTTTTATTTCCTCAAAATGAAAAGGGAGAAGTTCGTTCTTGGGTGCAGACTGCACATCTTTTGCCTGCAGATTTTCAATTCGGAGACGAAATGTGCCGGCTTCGCCCAAGGCGAGTGTCTGCTTATCCAGCTGCGAACTCAGCGTTTGCGCGGATAGGAGAAAACCGGTTAAAAAGAAAAATAAAATGTGGAGCTGTTTCAACTTATCTTTTTCTAAAATATTGGTACAGGTGTTTGCTGTAATCTTCACCCGTCTGAATGTTTATAAAACCTGCGGAGGCATTTTCGAAATCATCGGTAATCTGCCTTACTTTTTGTTTTTGATTTTCCGCAAACTGATAGCGCCATCGCGCCAGTGAGGTGTTGGCCCAGACTTGCCGGCCGGTTTCAGCATCGCGGAACAGTGCATAGCCGACATCCGGGATTTCATTGTCCTTGTCATCCGTGATCCGCAATCCCAGCAACTGATGTTTTCTCGCAGCCACGCGCAGCATTTTGTTATCATAGATGTCTTCGAAATCTGAAAACATAAAAATAAGCGATTTCTTTTTAAAGACGGTCATCATGTATTCCAGCGCGGCTTCCATGCTGGCCTGTGCGGCTACATATTCTGTGGAAAGCAAGGTGCTGATAATCGCCAGAATGTGCTTGCGGCCTTTGCGCGGCGGGATTACTTTATAGACTTTATCAGCGTACAGAATTAAGCCTACCTTGTCATTATTACCTGCGGCAGAAAAGCCGATACTGGCTGCAATTTCAGCCACGAATTCGCGTTTCAGCTGGGCCCGGGTGCCATAATCCATGGAGGCTGAGATATCGACCAGCAGCATCAGTGTGAGTTCGCGTTCCTCTTCCATTACCTTCACAAAAGGTTCGCGGAAGCGTGCTGTTTTGTTCCAGTCAATGCGGCGGATTTCATCACCAAACTGGTAGGGGCGTACTTCAGAAAAAGTCATACCCTGACCTTTGAAAGCAGAGTGGTATTGTCCCATAAGCGTAGCCTCCGACTTTTTTTTGGTTCGGATTTCTATCTGCTTAACTTTTCTGATGATTTCTTTGATATCCACAGCGCTGATGAACTATAATTAAGGTGCCTGGATTTTGCTCAGGATCGTATCCACGATGGAATCGGCAGTTACTTCTTCAGCTTCGGCTTCGAAACTTAAACCGATACGGTGTCTGAGCACATCTTTCGCGATTTCTTTCACATCTTCCGGAATCACAAAGGCGCGGTTTCGCAGGAAAGCCATGGCGCGCGCGGCAATGGAAAGGTTGATGGACGCCCGCGGGGAGGCACCGAAACCGATGTAGGATTTTAAATCCGACAATCCGTATTTCTCCGGATATCGGGTCGCAAACACCATATCGAGAATGTACTTTTCAATTTTTTCGTCGAGGTAAATTTTGTTGATCAGTTCTTTTGCTTCAGAAACATTCTGCAGGCTGATCACTGGTCGTATTTCCGGTTGGTGCGAAGTGGCTACCATTTTCATAATCTGCCGTTCATCCTCGAGCGTAGGATAAGTAATGGTGCACTTCAGCATAAAGCGGTCGCTCTGCGCTTCCGGCAATAAATAAGTTCCTTCCTGATCGATTGGGTTCTGTGTGGCAAGTACCAGAAACGGGCGCGGCAGAGCCATGGTTTCATCTCCGATGGTTACCTGCTTTTCCTGCATCGCTTCCAGCAGGGCAGACTGCACTTTCGATGGCGCGCGGTTGATCTCATCTGCCAGCACGAAGTTGGCGAAAATCGGTCCTCGTTTTACCGAGAAGTCATTGTCTTTAATACTATAAATCATAGTCCCTACCACATCGGCCGGCAGCAGGTCGGGTGTAAACTGAATTCTGGAAAATTCGCCCTGTACTGCTTCCGCCAGAGTTTTGATGGCGAGTGTTTTTGCCAGCCCCGGTACTCCTTCCAGCAGAACGTGGCCGTTGCCGAGCAGCCCAATCAGCAGCCGGTCGATCATGTAGTTCTGCCCGATAATCGCTTTATTGACTTCCTGGCGCAGCAGGGTAAAAAGATAGTTCTGCTCTTTCACACGCTCCGTGAGCAACCGGATATCTTCAGCCTGATGGAGTTCTGACATATAAAATTGTATTTAACTTGTAAATTTCTATTAAAAACTCACACCAATCAACACAATTAATGCCAATTGAGCGTTAAAGTTTTGTTAAACCCATCCTGTTTATGGGCTTTTACATCTGGTGCTGAGCTAAGCGAAGGACGCTGCACGGAGAACAACTTACAGTGCAATTTTGAAGTTATCGCTTTAATCGTGTACTTTTACACAGCTGAAAACTAAAGGCCTTATGAATTACCATTTTCAGGCACACCGCCAGGTCCGGGAGAATCTGCTGCAGGTGTTAAAAGAAACTTCACCGGAAGACTTGCTGTACATTCCGGATGGTTTTAATAATAATATTTACTGGAACATCGCCCACACCGTCGCGACGCAGCAGTTATTGTGTTATTATTTGAGCGGCAATGATCTGCGGATTGATCAGTACTGGATCGAAACCTATAAGAAAGGCACGCTGCCCAATCTGTCTGTGCAACCTTCAGAAATGGAAGACCTCGCTTTTCTGCTGACGGAAACCTCTAAAATTCTGGTGAAAGATTACGATGCAGATTTTTTCTCGGATTATACGCCGTACACCACCAGTTTCGGGCTGGACCTGAAGAATATTCAGGATGCCATTATTTTTAACAATATGCACGAGGCACAGCATCTGGGATATATTCTCGCACAGAAACGTGCTCTGCTCGGAGAGCAGTCCTGAGCCGTACCTTGCGACCGGGAGCAATCCGCTTTTTATTAAATTTAAAACAATACATGAAAGAAGACTTTATATTTGGAATACGCCCGGTGATGGAAGCGCTGGAAGCAGGAAAAACAATTGATAAAATTTTTCTGCAAAATGCTTTGCAGGGTCCGCTTTATGCGGAACTTAAAAAATTGCTGGGCACCCACGGGATCCGCGCGAATTACGTGCCGGTGGAAAAACTGAACCGCTTCACCCGAAAAAATCACCAGGGTGTGGTGGCCTTTATTTCAGATATTCCTTTTTACAGTATTGAAGAAGTACTGCCCGGTATTTTCGAAGCAGGAAAAACGCCGTTTTTGCTCATTCTGGACCGTTTGACGGATGTGCGGAACTTCGGTGCCATTTGCCGAACCGCTGAATGTGTGGGTGTGGATGCTATTATTATTCCGGAGAAAGGTGCTGCGCCTGTGAATTCAGATGCCATAAAAACATCCGCCGGCGCTTTGTATAATGTTAAAATATGTAAAGAAAAACATCTGGCACATACAGTAGATTTTCTGCAGCAGTCCGGTGTACAGGTGTATGCGGCGACCGAAAAAGCGCAAAAGCTGGTGTACGATGTTGATTTCACGCAGCCGTGCGCCCTGGTCATGGGAAATGAAGAGACCGGAATTTCCAAAGAAGTGCTGCACCACGCCGACGAAAAAATCAAGCTGCCGATCACCGGTAAAACACAGTCGCTGAATGTATCAGTTGCCTGCGGGGCGCTGCTCTACGAAGCGGTACGCCAGCAGTTGCAACCTTAAAAAGAAACGGGTTGATGCTGTTTTGCATACAGTTTGATTTTATATTAATATAAATGGAGAGGGTATGCGAAATATAACCGTTCATAAAAGTGAACTGCGACAACATATAAAAGACGTCATCAGCCAGAAGATTGATAAGCTGTCGAACTTCATGCAGTTTACGCTGGAAGCAAGCCGCGAGGTTAAAAAGTCATCGAAGTATGACACGATCCGCGAGGAAATGCAGGAGGAAATTTATCAGATGCAAAAACAGCTGGCTTCCCTGCAGCATATGCGCGGTAAGCTGGCGCGGGTAACCGACAGTGCCACCAAACGGGTTCAGCATGGATCATTGGTCTTTACAAATAAAGCGCGGTTTTATATCTCTGTTTCTCTGGGCGAGTTTTTTTATGGAGGCGATCGTTTCTACGCAATCTCTGAGGAAAGCCCAATGGCGAAAACCATGTTTGGCCTCCAGCCCGGCGATGCCTTTGTACTCAATAACATCAGCCAGGTGATTGAGCAGGTGCTTTGAAATAGTGTATCTTTAGGGCTATGAACGCAACTGAACAATTAAAGGCAATTCTGCAGCAAAGAAAAAGTACTTTCCCGAAATCCTATACCCAACAACCCGTTTCTGCCCAAGTGATTGAAGACATCGTGCAGGCAGCGCATTTAACTCCTAATCATAAACGTACCAGGCCCTGGCGTTTTAAAGTTTTCAGAAATGAGGAGAAAGATCAGTTGGCGCTTGAGATGGCACGAATCTATAAAACCTCCACACCGCCGGAGCGTTTCCTGCAGAAAAAATACGATGACATTATCTTAAAAATAAATGCCTCTGCCGCCATTATTACGGTATCGACCGCTTTCAGTGTTTTGGTGCCGGAATGGGAAGAGATTGCAGCGACTTCCATGGGTGTGCAGAATATGTATCTAATGGCAACTACGTATGGCCTGGGCTGTTATTGGAGTACACCGGCGTACGCAGCGCAGTTGCATTCGTACTTGGAATTGGGAGAAGACGAGCGCTGTCTCGGTCTTTTCTATATCGGCAGTATTGAATAAAAAAGCTGTCTGTGAAAAAACAGACAGCTTCATTTGATTCCTATAACTCTTCTTTATTTATTTAATAAGATGGCAGCATCTTTTGCAGCATAAGTGAAAATCATGTCCGCACCGGCACGCTTAATACAGGTAAGAGCTTCCATCATGGCTTTATCATAATCCAGCCAGCCGTTTTGTGCGGCGGCTTTGAGCATGGCGTATTCACCGCTCACGTTGAAAACTGCAATGGGCTGATCGATCTGTTCACGCACTTTCGCCACAATATCGAGATAGGGAAGGCCCGGTTTAATCATGATGATATCGGCTCCTTCGGCAATGTCTTTCTGTACTTCATCCAGGGCTTCGCGGGAATTGTGGAAATCCATCTGGTACGTTTTTTTATCGGATGGAATGTTTTCATCTTCTCTTGGTGCACTGTCCAATGCAGTACGGAAAGGACCATAGAAAGAACTGGCATATTTGGCAGCATAACTCAGGATGGCTACATCAGTATGGCCGTTTTCTTCCAGCGCCAGGCGAATGGCGGCCACGCGGGCATCCATCATATCACTCGGGGCAATCACATCTGCGCCGGCATCTGCCAGTGACACAGACATTCTGGCAAGCGCGTCATTGGTCGCGTCATTGTCAACTTTTCCGTTGGTGATAATGCCATCATGGCCGTAAATAGAGTAGGGATCCAGCGCAACATCAGGCATTACGACCATGCCTGGCACTTCGTCTTTAATCGCCTTAATGGTCGTTTGCATCAGGCCGTTTTCATTCCAGGATTCTTGTCCGGTATTATCTTTCAGCTCATTAGGAACTTTCATGTATAAATTGATTCCGCGGATTCCAAGGTCATACAGTTCCTTACATTCTTTTACCGTCAGATCTACCGTACGCCGAAAAACGCCCGGCATGGCCGCAACCGGTTCCTGCGTATTGGTTCCCGGCATAACGAACATGGGAATTACAAAATCATTCGGGGTCAGAACTGTTTGCTGTACCAAAGCGCGGATTCCGGCGGAAGCGCGGAGGCGTCGGTTTCTTGAATATATAATCATGGGGTTGGAATAGTATTTGATTTATCGTCTGCAAATTTACTTATAGTTTAGCAAAAAAGCTATGGCATTCTCAATTGGATTCCGTACTTTTGTTAGCTAAGATTATTAAAATATCCTGTTTATACGTGAAAAAACTATTCTTTATATTACTGTTTGCCGGAGTATCACTATGGAGTTTGCCGCTGAACGCACAGACCTCCAACCGTACCCAAATTCCGGGTAAAACCGAAGACGCGGTGCTGGTGGTGTATCCTAATCCTGCCCGTGATCAGATTATGGTGAAGGCAAAAGATCCGCAACTGCAGGTTCGGATGGTGACCTTTTATTCCATCCTGGGAATGCAGGTGGCTGAGTATCAAATCAACAGAAATGCAGCAGAAATCAGGCTGGACCGGTTGCGGCCGGGCAAATATCTGATGCGGTATGTATTGAGCGACAATACCCAGAAAGTAACTCAGATTGTAAAACAATAAAAATATTTTAAATCCCTGAACTTTCGGGGATTTTTTGTGTTTGGCGGGCAGGGCCCGTTTTTAATTCTTAATTTTGCACGTATGGAAGCACGGGAGAAAATTGTAATTATTGGTGGCGGTTTTGCCGGACTTCAGCTGGCCAGAAAACTGAACAACCGCCGGAAAAAAGTAATGGTGATTGACAAAGTGAACCACCATATGTTTCAGCCTTTGTTTTACCAGGTGGCTTGTGGCCGAATTGAGCCCAGCAATATCTCTTTTCCTTTCCGTAAGATATTTCAGCGCTCGCACAATGTGCAGTTCCGCCTGGCAGAAGTGCAGCGAATCGTGCCGGAACAAAATAAAATTATCATCGAAGATGCGGAATATACATATGATAAACTGGTAATCGCTACCGGCTGCCGCACCAATTTCTTTGGAAATGAAAAGATGGAAGCGCTGACTTTCGGAATGAAAAATACCCAGGAAGCCATCGCCATCCGGAATCATGTGTTGCTGACATTTGAAAAACTCATTATTGAACGCCGCCGCAGCGACGACGGAAACTGGAACATTGTCATTGTGGGCAGCGGACCGACGGGCGTGGAACTGGCCGGTGCCTTCGCCGAGATGAAAAAAGATATTCTGCCGCGCGATTACCCACACATGAACTTTGATGATCTGCGCATTATTTTAATTAGTTCCACCGATACACCGCTGGGCACGATGAGCGAACAGGCACAGAAAAAATCAGATGAATATCTGGCCGAACTGGGCGTGGAATTTCTGCGTGGTGAAATGGTAAGCGATTACGATGGCAACAAGGTGTACATGAAGAGCGGGAAAACCATTCCGAGTAATAATGTCATCTGGGCAGCCGGCGTTACGGGTAATATCATCGAAGGTATTGCTTCAGAAAGCGTCTTGCGTAACCGCTATATTACCGATCGTTTTAACCGTGTGGCAGGTTATGATAATATTTTTGCAATCGGAGACATCGCCTATATGGAAACGCCACTGTACCCGGCCGGCCATCCGCAGGTGGCCAACGTAGCTATTAATCAGGGTAAAAACCTGGGCCGCAATATCCTGAGAAAATCAGAAGCAGACTGGACGCCGTATGAATACGATGATCTGGGCAGCATGGCAACGATTGGTAAATACCGCGCTGTTGTAGATTTGCCGAATCTTAAATTCCAGGGAATCCTGGCCTGGTTTGTCTGGATGTTCCTGCATTTAATGCTCATCCTGAGTGTGCGGAATAAAATCGCCATCTTCTTCAACTGGATGTGGAGTTACTTTAATAAAGATTCCTCGTTGCGCCTCATCATTATACCCAACAATAAGAACAATACTGAACAATGAGGATTGATATCGTGAGTGTCCTGCCGGAATTAATGCAGAGTCCCTTTGAAACGTCTATTTTAAAAAGAGCTGTGCAAAAAGGGCTGGCAGAAGTTCACTTTCACCACCTGCGCGACTGGAGCATTGGCAAGCATCGTCAGCTGGATGCTGAGCCGTACGGTGGTGGCGCCGGCATGGTGATGATGGTTGAACCGCTGGACAACTGCCTGAGCGAACTGAAAGCGCAGCGAAACTATGATGAGGTGATTTATCTTACGCCTGACGGTGA
Source organism: Kaistella sp. (assembly GCA_032057205.1). Classification (GTDB taxonomy): domain Bacteria; phylum Bacteroidota; class Bacteroidia; order Flavobacteriales; family Weeksellaceae; genus Kaistella. The sequence goes on along the minus strand of DAMCFT010000005.1, from coordinate 107,394 downwards.
AACATTAACCCAAAGAATTGCCAATACCCTTTCGACCGCAGAAAATCTTCTCTTCCTGTGCGGACATTACAAAGGAATTGACCAGCGCGTTCGCGAACTTCATATTACCCGCGAGATTTCCATCGGCGATTATGTACTCACCGGCGGTGAACTGGCAGCCTGCGTTCTTGCTGATTCTGTGATACGCCTGCTGCCCGGTGTTTTAAATGATGAACAGTCTGCACTTACGGATAGCTTTCAGGATGACCTCTTATCTCCGCCTATTTACACGCGGCCCGCTGAGTATAAAGGTTTGCGCGTACCGGACATTTTGCTGAGCGGCAATGCTGCCAAAATCGAAGACTGGCGCCATGATGAAGCCGTGCGCATCACCCGTGAACGCCGGCCCGATTTACTGGGCGAATAACTGCAAAGCTTCATGCAGCAATTTCAGGCAGTTTTTTATAATGTAGAAAATTTATTTCCGCCGGATGTTCCCGGCCGCTATCGTACAGATCCCGGTTTCTCAGGTCTTCGCGGCTGGAACGACTATCGCTATAATAGAAAAATCAGGCAGCTGCGTGATTTGTTTGGCGAGTTGTTTTCAATGGCGGAACCGCTCCTCATTGGTTTGTGTGAAGTACACAGTATAAGTCCTTTGCAAGATCTGTTGAACACAGAAGCCTTCGGTGAAGAGTGGTCCTGTCTGTATTTTGACTCTGCAGATCCGCGGGGAATTGCCGTCGCACTTTTATATAATTCTGATCTTCTGCAGTTGCAGCATAGCGAGACAATAGGTATTGAATACGCAGAGCCTGTCCGCGATATTTTACATGCTGAGTTTAGTTTTGGTGGCCACGCTTTGCATGTGTTTGTGCTTCATCTTCCGTCGCAACGGCAGCAAAACCGCAAACGTCACCAGCGGATTGCTATGCTGGAAGCGCTGACAAATAAAATTAAAAGCCTGAACAACGCTCCGGTTTTGATTTTGGGCGATTTTAATGTAAATCCCGATTCGGATGAATTGCAGAAATTCAGGATCAGCACGGGGCCGGCGCATTCGCTGTGTAATCCGTTTGAATCCCTCTTTCAGGAAAAGCGATTTTCTACCTGGCATTACGGCGAAGGTTTGCTGTTTGATCAGCTTCTTTTTTCATCTCATTTTATTAATTCCCAATTTCCTTTGCAATTTCACAAGGCTGGCATATTTAATGCTGCGACTTTGCAGCAGCGCCACGGCGCGTTTTCGGTACGTCCGCTTCGGACCTTTGCCGGTACGCGTTACCTCGGCGGATGCAGCGATCATTTTCCGGTAACGGTTACTTTTAAGTCAAGCACAGAATAATTTTAATAATTTCACGATGAAACAAGCAGCGAATGCCGAGTATCATTTAGACAGTATAGATAAAGAGATAATTTACCTGCTGATGGATAATGCCAAGACATCGCTCGCCCAGATTTCCCGACACGTTGGAATTTCTACCACTGCAGTCCATCAGCGCATTAAAAAGCTGGAGTCAGCCGGCGTGATTGAAAGTTCTGTTTCTTATCTTAATCCCCGAAAAGTCGGTTACAAAGTAGTTTGCTATATCGGCGTTTTTCTCGATAAACCCAGCCATTATCCCGAAGCTATTAAAGCCTTAAAGCAGGTAAATGAAGTGGTGGAAGCGCATTACACCACCGGAAATTATACCATATTTCTGAAAGTTTTGTGTCGCGACAATGACCACCTGATGGAAATCCTGAATAAACTGCAGAAACTCAACGGCGTGACCCGCACGGAAACCATCATTTCTCTGGAGCAAAGCATTAACCGCCAGCTGCGTGTCTGACGGTATTCTCTGCGCTTTTCCTGTCACACTTCCGTTTAAATTGATTATTTTTACATCTTAATATCAGGCGGGCCCGGTCCGCCGGTAAAAGCGTACGCCATGGAAAAAACCCTGCAGGAGCAAAAAGAAAAAACACATACACCGTCACACGAAGTGCGAAACGAGGGCATCCCGTATGATACCCGTTATTTTGACCATATCACCTTAAACCGAAGCGCCATTGAAAGACGCGTGGCAACGCTTACCGGCCGGCGCTCCGTAAAAAAAGAATATCAGGCTGCCTGGTTGCTGAAAGCAGTTTCCATGATAGACCTGACCACCCTCGCGGGCGATGATACCCGCGGGAATGTTCTGCGTCTCTGCGAAAAAGCGAAAAATCCCATCCGCCGCGATTTGTTGCAGGCCATGGGCATGGAAGATAGTAACCTCACCACCGGAGCCGTGTGTGTGTATCATAACCTGATTCGGTACGCAAAAGAAGCGCTGCACGGTACAGAAATTCCGATTGCCGCGGTTTCAACCGGTTTTCCGGCCGGCAAAATTTCGCTGGAAGATAAACTCTCGGAAATCCGGAAATCAGTTGCCGCAGGTGCCACCGAAATTGATATTGTGATTTCCCGTGATCTGGTGCTGGAATCCAAATGGAAAGAACTCTACGATGAAATCAAACGCTGCCGCGAAGCCTGCGGCGAAGCACACATGAAGACCATCCTGGCAACCGGCGAAATTCCTACCTATTCCAAAGTAGCGAAAGCGTCCTGGGTTGCGATGATGGCTGGTTCCGATTTTATTAAAACCTCTACCGGAAAGGAATCCGTGAACGCCACGCTGGCCGTCAGTCTGGTAATGATTCGCTGCATCCGCGACTATTACGAACTTACCGGTGTCCGCGTGGGCTACAAACCTGCGGGCGGAATTCAGAAAGCCAAGCAGGCACTGGATTATCTGATTTTGATCAAGGAAGAATTAGGAAATGACTGGCTGACTCCCGAACTGTTCCGCTTTGGCGCGAGTTCCCTCCTGGGCGATATCGAGCGGCAATTGGAACATTTTGTAACCGGTCGCTACAGTGCCTCTTACCGTCATCCTATGGCCTGATGATAATTTGGGCGCCTTTTTCCGCCCTCCATTCCCGCTTTTTTGCGGCCTCAGCCGGCCACAAAAAGAGCTCCATTCAGGTCGGGGCGCAGGGACGGCACCTCTTGCCGGGAATTGCATAGCCGCAAAGAGCTCAACCTAAGGAAAGGAAGATGGCGACTCGCTTAATCGACCCTAACTCACATTAAATAACATGAATATCAAAGAAATATACCAAACCATGGAATACGGACCCGCACCCGAGAGCGCTGCCGCAGCACAGGAATTTCTGGAGCAGCACAACCGCAGCTTCGATTTATTTATCGGCGGCGAATGGTCCGCGCCTCACAGCGGTTCCTACGCGGAAACACATAATCCTGCAACGCGTGAATTTCTCGCCAACGTTGCCGAAGCAGACGAGAAGGATGTCGACCGGGCCGTGAAAGCAGCCAACGATGCCCTGCCGCAGTGGCAGGCGCTGGGTGGTTTCGGCCGCGCGAAATATCTGTATGCGCTGGCAAGGCAGATTCAGAAGCATGCCCGTCTTTTTGCCGTCCTCGAGACATTGGATAACGGGAAGCCCATCCGCGAAACCCGCGATATTGATATCCCGCTGGCTGCGCGCCATTTTTACCATCATGCCGGCTGGGCCCGCCTCATGGAAACCGAGTTCCCGGCGTATGAAGCTGTGGGTGTGATCGGCCAGATTATTCCCTGGAATTTCCCGCTGATGATGCTTTCCTGGAAGATTGCACCGGCGCTCGCCATGGGTAATACGGTCGTGCTGAAACCGGCAGAATATACGTCTTTAACCGCCTTGCTGTTTGCCGAAATCTGTGCCAAGATTAACCTCCCGCCAGGTGTCGTGAATATCGTAACCGGCCTGGGAAGCGTGGCAGGTTCTGCACTGGTCAATCATCCGGATGTGCAGAAGATTGCCTTTACCGGTTCCACTCGCGTTGGCAAGATGATTCGTACCGAAACGGCAGGCAGCGGTAAAAAGATTTCCCTGGAGCTGGGCGGTAAATCACCGTTTATCGTTTTCGAAGATGCCGATTTGGATTCCGCGGTAGAAGGAGTGGTGGATGCTATTTGGTTCAATCAGGGGCAGGTATGCTGTGCCGGTTCGCGCTTACTGGTGCAGGAATCTGTGGCAGAGAAATTCTATCAGAAACTTCGGGACCGTATGCAAATGCTGCGCATCGGTAACCCCATGGATAAAACGGTAGACATGGGAGCAATTGTGGATGAAAATCAAATCAAAACCATTCAGCGGCTGGTGCAAATCGGTGCCGATGAAGGTTGCACTTTATATCAGTGCACCGAAGGTCTGCCTGAAAATGGTTGGTTCTACCCGCCAACTTTGTTTACCGACGTACCGACCAGTGCTACCATTGCACAAGAAGAGATTTTCGGGCCGGTGCTTGTCGCCATGACATTCCGCACGCATAACGAAGCGGTAGCGCTGGCCAATAACACCCGGTATGGGTTGGCAGCCAGTATCTGGACAGAAAATATCGACCTGGCGCTGGACATTGCACCCAAAGTAAAAGCCGGCAGTGTGTGGATTAACTGCACCAACCAGTTTGATGCGGCTGCAGGTTTTGGTGGTTTTCGTGAATCCGGTTTTGGCCGGGAAGGCGGACGCGAAGGTTTGTATGAATACCTGAAACCAACAGTGGAAGCCTCCTTTACAACAGAACCGCAACGAATTAAAACCGAAAAACCAAATAAAAAGAAGAAAACAGAAGGACTGCTTTCTGAAATTGACCGGACGACCAAAATGTACATTGGCGGCAAACAGGCGCGCCCCGACAGTGGTTACAGTACTGAAATTACCGACACCTTTGGCAATTATATCGGTGAAGTTTCAGAAGGTAACCGCAAAGACATCCGAAACGCGGTGGAAGCAGCCCATGCCGATAAAAGCTGGGCGGCGATGACCGGACATGCACGGGCACAGGTTTTATATTATCTGGCAGAAAATCTTGCCATTCGTGCAGAAGAGTTTGCGGCGCGGATCGCAGAGATGACGAATCAAAATCTGGAGTCTGCGCAGGAAGAAGTTGAGTTGTCTATCAGCCGAATTTATTATTACGCAGCGTTCGCGGATAAATATGATGGTGCGGCACATTCCACCTTGCAGCGCATGGTAACCCTTGCGATGCCGGAAGCGATCGGCGTACTGGGGATTGTGTGCCCGGAGGAACATCCCTTGCTGGGGTTTGTATCTACTGTGATTCCGGCTTTGGCCATGGGGAACCGCACGGTGGTAATTCCGTCAGAGAAACATCCGTTCTCGGCAACTGATTTTTATCAGTTACTGGAAACATCGGATGTACCGGCTGGTGCTGTTAATATCGTAACAGGACCGTCGGAAGAACTGGCCGCAGAACTGGCGAAGCATTATAATGTGGAAGGCATCTGGTATTTTGGTTCGGCTGAAGGAAGTAAAAAGGTGGAGGAACTGTCCGCCGAAGGCATGAAGCGTACGTGGGTCAACTACGGAAAATACCGCAACTGGCTCGTGCCTGCACAGGGAGAAGGGCAGGAGTTCCTGCGCCACGCGACCGAAATCAAAAATATCTGGATTCCTTACGGAGCTTAAACGTAAAAAAAATCTAAATAATAAAAACCACGCAGCACTGTGTGGTTTTTTTATAACCTGAAAAAGCTACTTTTGCACCTGATGGCCAGGAAGAAAATTACCCGAAAAACACGCAGGAAAATTCATCGTAAACGGAAGCAGCATTTTCTGTTGCGCCGTTGGGTACTGCTGTTTTTTCTGTTTCTGGGCCTGCTGGGCACCGGTTGGTATCTGAAAGATAAAGTCGCGTTTTACTATGCTTTATATTTCAACAGATTCGAACATAAAAAACTGAGTAACTCCGCGCGCGAAGAAGCGAGGATCACGCGCATTCTTGGTGACAATACAGATAAGATTTACGGTTTTGATATTTCCCATTATCAAAGGAAGGAAGATATTGCCTGGGACAGCCTGAGCATCGGCAACCGGACTATTCCGCTGAAATTCGTCATCCTTCGGGCGACCATGGGCAACCGGTCAGCGGACAAAAACTTTTCGCACTTCTGGAAAGAAGCTAAAAAACATGAGCTCATTCGCGGTGCGTATCATTTTTACCGTGCAGACGAAGATCCTGTATTGCAGGCCAACAATTTTCTGGCGGCGGTCCAGCTGGAATCCGGTGATTTGCCGCCCGTGCTGGATATCGAAAAAATACCGAAGCGAAAGTCCAGGAAAAAATTAATCGAAGATCTGAAAATATGGTGCCGCATCGTGGAAGAAGCGTATGGAGTGAAACCGATTATCTATTCCTATTACTATTATCATAAGGATGTCCTGCAACAGGAATTCGACGGTTATCCGCTTTGGCTCGCGAATTATAATGACGTGCCGGCACCAACGCCGTCCGATTCTTGGGACATGTGGCAGTTTACCGAAAATGGAATTGTGTACGGCATCAATACCAAAGTAGATTTAAATATGTACAATGGTGGCTGGTGGTCTTTGCGGCAGCTGACACTTGATTAAATAAAGAAAGCATCTGCCACCGGGCAGATGCTTTCACCTTTGCATTAACAACTCATTATTTAGCGGAAAAACCTTCCATGGTTCTCAGCGTAGCCAAAGCCTGGTCTACGGAGTTTTTTTGTTTGCGCACCACCTCTTTCACATCTTCCGGCAAAATTTCATTACGCAGGGTTTCGCCATATTCTTCGGAGAAGGCTTCTTCACCACGGATGCATTCTTCATAAATATCCTGGTCGCCGCGGGAGAATGCGTCGCGGATGGCAATCCACATTCTGTGCAGGTCTCCGGTCACCGAAGTTCCTTTGTCCGGCTCGCCGCCGTATTTTGCAATCAGTGCTTTAATTTCATGGCCGAAATCATAGCGGTTCTGAGATTGCTTCAGGAAATAATCTTTCAGTGAGGTGTGTTCAATCTTTTCTGCAGCTTCCTTGTATCCTTTTTCTGCATCGTAGTTTTTGGTGAGTAAGTCGTTTAGTGCACTTACAATTTTGTCATTGTCCATTGTTTTGTGATTTTATGTTTGGGTTTTATTTTTACAGTTCGGTTTAGTGCAGAAAACATTCCATTTAAAAGTGTTTGGTAAGAATTAACACAGTTTAACGTCGCGATGCATTTTACCGCCGATCTTTCTCCTTTATATAAAAACTTTTTGCCTTATTTTTTTGGGAGTTAAAATAAGCTGCACAGTTACCTCGCGACACAGCAGAATCATAGTCACCCGCACTGCTTAATTGTGTATTTTTGCAGCGTTTCCTTTTATACTATTTTAATGAATTACGTTTCTGCCGAAAACCTGTCGAAATCTTACGGTGTCAAAACCCTTTTTGAGGATATTACCTTTCATATTAACGAAGGTGATAAAATTGCCATCGTTGCGAAAAACGGGTCCGGAAAATCTACTTTACTTAAAATCCTGACCGGTGCTGAAATTGCCGACAGCGGTACGGTTATCATAAATAAAGATATTCAGGTCGTTCTGTTTGATCAGGAGATTGACTTCGAGGGCCGGCTGACGATTGAGGAATTCATGATGACGCTGGAATCGGCACCAATTATGGCGCTGAAAAACTATCACAAAGCTCTGCTTAGCGAAGATGCAGATGAAATGGAAACTGCGCTGGCCGGGATGGAACAGCACAAAGCCTGGGACCTGGAAAATGAAATGCGACAGATTCTGAGCCAGCTGAAAATCACGGATCTTTCCGCAAAAATGAATACGCTCTCCGGCGGACAGGTTAAAAGAGTGGCACTGGCCAAACTGCTGGTCGAGACACGGGCGGAGCACCGACATACGTTACTGATCATGGATGAACCGACCAACCACCTGGATATTGATATGGTGGAATGGCTCGAAAATTATCTGCAGAAAGCCCGGGTTACCTTACTGCTCGTGACGCACGACCGTTATTTTCTGGATGCGGTGTGCACCACTATTTGGGAAATGGAGGATTATAAACTCTATGTGCATCAGGGAAGTTATGCGACCTATCTGGAGAATAGAATGATCCGCGAGGAAAACCTCAATGCCTCCATCGATAAAGCCAATAATTTGTATCGGAAGGAACTGGAATGGATGCGCCGCCAGCCCAAAGCGCGCACCACTAAATCAAAGTCACGTATTGATTCATTCTATGAAACAGAAAAAATAGCGAAAACCGACACCCGAAAACAGACTCTGGAGCTCGAGTTTGATATGAAAAGACTGGGCAAAAAGATTCTGGAACTCAAACACATCAGCAAAAGATTTGGTGAAAAAGTTATTCTGGATGACTTTTCTTATCAGTTTCAGCGTGGTGAGAAGGTGGGAATCGTTGGGAAAAACGGTGCGGGGAAATCTACTTTACTCAATATTATCCAAGGGTTGGAACCGTACGATGCCGGTGAAATAGAAACCGGTGAAACCATTAAATTCGGCTACTTTGCTCAAAAAGGATTGCACTATCAGGAAGACCAGCGCGTGATTGATTTTATTAAAGATATTTCTGAAAACTTTCCGCTGGCCAATGGCAGAACCATCTCGGCATCTCAGTTCCTGCGACTGTTTTTATTTGATGACCAAACACAGTATTCACCCATCGCGAAACTTTCCGGTGGCGAAAAGCGGCGTTTACATTTAATGTATGTACTCTATCAGAACCCTAACTTCCTGATATTTGATGAACCTACAAACGATCTGGATTTGCCAACGCTAACGGTGCTGGAAAATTTCCTGCTGCAATTTCAGGGCACCTTGATTATTGTTTCCCACGACCGTTATTTTATGGATCGCATTGTGGATCATGTCCTCGCTTTCGAAGGAGCAGGGAAAATAAAAGATTTTACCGGCAATTTCACCGAGTATCGCGAATATGAGGCCCAACAGGAAGCAAAGAAGTCGATTGTTCCGGAACCTGCCGCCAAAAAAGAATCCCCCGCCGCTACACCGGTCGCAGCGCCTGTCCGAAAACTGAGTTTCAAGGAACAGCAGGAATTAAAAGAAATAGAAAAGAAAATGCCGATTCTGGAAAGCAGAAAAGAGGAAATTGTAGCGGCTTTGCATAATGAAACCGATTACGAAAAAATCGCGGAATCATCGGCAGAACTGGAAAGTATTACCGCCGAACTGGAAGAAATAGAAATGCGCTGGCTGGAACTCCAGGATTAAGAGATGGAAAAAAGACTGGAAGCCAGATATGGGTTATTCACCGCCATATCCATGGTAATCGGGCAGGTGATCGGCTCGGGAATTTTTTTTAAGGTGGACGATGTATTGCAGGTCACCGGCGGAAATGTTTTTGCCGGCCTGCTGGGCTTTATCATTGTAGGTGTCAGCGTTGTATTTGCCGGGATATCGATGGCAAACTATGCGGAACTGCTGCCGCGTGAAGGCGGTATTTTAGCGTATGTTCAGTACCGTTTTGGAAATGTGGCCGCATATCTGGTCGGGTGGATGTACCTCACGTTGTTTTACCCGATTCTGACCGCCGTTTTATTTACGGTTTCCGGGATTTATATTGCGCATCTCATTGGTGAGTTTACCGGCTTTGAACCGCAGTTTATTCATTATTCACTGATCGGTTTTGCCAATCTGCTTTTATTTTTTGGGCTGAATATATATCGGCCGAAAGCCAGTGGTATCTTTCAGCAGCTCACGACCGTGCTGAAAGTGTTACCGCTGATTTTTATTGCGGCCTTTGGCATCCTCGCCTGGGTACAGCCGGAAAGCGGCGAAATACAACAGGAGGTTTTCTCCACCGCCATTCCGGCCGGCAAAGAAAGTTTTCTTTTACTGATTGCAGCCAGTTTTATTCCGATCTCTTTCGCGTTTGACGGTTGGTATATCGCCACTCAGATTTCCGGTGAGATCAAAGACTCGAAACGGAACCTTCCGCGTGCACTTATTGTGGGTACAATGGCAGTTATGATCATTTATATTTTATACTATCTCGGTATTGTATCTCGGATGAGCAGTGCTGATATTCTGAACTTAAAAGATACCTACATTACCGAATTTGCTCGCAGGACTGCCTCCAATGCCGGTGCGATCGTGATGCAGCTTTTTATCATTATCTCGGTACTGGGCACGAGCAACGGGCTGCTGCTGGCAACGATTCGGGTGCCTTTTCAGTTTTCACATTTGAACCGATCGCCGCAATTTCTGCGCCTCGGTGAGGTGAACAGGAAAAGGGGCATGCCGCTGAACAGTGCTTTTCTAGGGCTGGGCATCGTCGCTTTTTATATGATAGCGTATGGTTTCACCAACATGCATCCGTTTTTCACCAGAAATAACTTTGATCTCTCAGCCGTGCCGATTATCTTTATTTATATGGTGAACGGCGCGTTGTTTATGGGCTTGTTCCATCTGTTTAAAAACAGAGTTTTTGCGGGAAATATGTTGATGCGTAAAGCAATGGCTGTTGTGGCTATTCTGGGAATTCTGGTGGTATTAGTTGGATCCGCTACGGCGCAAAACGGGCTTGTTTATTTCCTTATCAGCGGAGTATTTCTGCTGATCGGTCGCTCTTTAATGAGGAAATGATAAAAATCAGGCCTTGGTCTGAGGTATTAATTTTGAGCGAGTTAAGGTGTAAAATCCTAACTTTATTTAGAACTAATTAAAACAACCTTGCAGGTATGGAGTTTCTTCTGTACTTTTGCCGCGTTATTTTAACTTATTCTAAATAATGAAAAAACAGATATTGACCGTAGCGCTTCTGATGGCAGCGCTTCCCGCAGCAGCTCAAATGCAGTTTAAACCGGAGAATGATACCGTTCGTATTCAACAGATTGAAGACATTAATCTTCACAAAACCGGTAACCCAAACAAGGCACGTCCGATGTCTTCCAAATCGAACCTGACGATTATGGAGAATCCACAGCCGGTGGCAATCGTTACGCACGAAATTATCGAGCAGCAGCAGGCACGCCAACTGAGCGACGTGTTGCAAAACGTAAACGGACTGTACGTAACTTCTTCCCGCGGAAATTCACAGGATTCTTTTGGTGGAAGAGGATTTGTTTTTGGTAACGACAATATTTTCAAAAACGGAGCACGCGTGAATAGTGCGGTGTTTCCGGAAGTCTCCGGATTGGAGCGCGTGGAGGTACTGAAAGGCGGTTCAGCCATGTTGTACGGAAACGTGGCTGCCGGTGGCGTCATTAATCTGATTACGAAAAAACCACGATTTGAAAACGGTGGCAGTGTAGGTCTTAACGTAGGAAGCTGGAACAGCTATAAACCAACTGTTGACCTATATGGACCTCTTTCCAAAAAAGTGGCGTTCCGCGTAAATGGTACGTATGAAAATGCAGAAAGCTTCCGCGATGTGGTAAGCTCTGAAAAATATTACTTCAATCCTTCTTTTGTTTTCAACCTGGGCGAAAAGTCGCAGCTGATTGTGGAAGCGGATTATCTGAAACATGATTTTACACCGGATTTCGGGATTGGTACTATTACCGAATTAGATGATTCTTACAGCATGAATGATCTTTTAAAGCGTAGTGATTTCCTGGGAACAGATTGGCAGTATCAAAATGTGCAGCAGGCGACCAGCGGCATCACCTTCAATCATCAGTTTTCGGATAATTGGACTTTGAATGCAGTCGCTTCTTACCAGAATTACACTAAAGATTATTTTGGCACAGAAAGAGTACAATGGAAGCGCGGTGCTGATGGGCGCATTAGCTGGAAAAGACCTTTAGGAAGATCTTACACAGAGCAAAATTACGGTGCTTTACAGTTTAATGTAAATGGAGAATTCAATACCGGATCGGTAACACATAAAATTCTTATTGGTACTGATGGCGATTACGGTAATAATGATACCTATACTTATTTTGATAAAGCTACCGGTAAAGAAATTACCAGAAATACATTTTATGGAACCAATGGGAACAGCAATGGTACGATCTATTTAGATGATCCTGCTTCCTGGGCCTCAGGCATGATGCCCGAAACTGAAAGGCTGACCCGTTCCAGAAACCCACTGCAGCGTTTTGGGGTATACGTACAGGATTTTATTGAATTGTCCGATCAGTTCAAAATAATTGCTGGTCTAAGATGGTCTTATTTGGAAAACAAGGCCAAAGAGACTACAAACTTTGTAAAGAATAGTTATGCGGAAAGCGACGGTTCTGTAGATCGTGCATTCTCTCCAAAAGCAGGTCTGGTTTATACACCAAATGAGAACTTGAGCCTTTTTGCGACGTATACAAACTCCTTTTCTGCTAATACCGGTGTTGATGAGAACCTTAGTGCACTGAAACCATCGATTATTGATCAGTATGAAGTGGGAATGAAAAAGAATTTCTGGAACAACGCGGTAGCACTTAACCTATCCGTCTACCAAATCCTGAATCGCAATTTCTATCAGGCAGCTGAGAATCCGATCAGACCTGATGTAAAAGAATTCGCTGGAAAAATGCGCAGCCGTGGGGTGGAACTGGATATCACCGGAAACCCGACGCAAAACCTTTCAATCATTGCAGGAGCTTCCTATAACCATGCAGTTTATTTAGACACACCGGCTGACTTTGGCTATGTGGAAAATCAGCGACTGGTGAGAACGCCGGCTACAACGGCGAATGCATCTGTATTCTACACTTTCACTGACTACGTCCAGGGGCTGAAGTTGGGTGCCACGGTGTACTACATTGGCGATCGTCTGGCGGGCTGGAACGACACTAAGCAGGGGCTTAAAAAGCCTGGTAGTGCAAGCCGCGTCCTGGAAGTGGAAGATTACGCAACGCTTTCACTTTCTGCAGGGTATGATTGGAATAAATTCTCTATTCTGGCCAAAGTGGGCAACGTATTCGATACAGTGAACTACACTTACCACGAGAACTATTCGGTCAACCCGATCATGCCACGCAATTTCTATGTTACTTTAACATACAAACTGTAAGAAACACATTCTCATATTATATTAACACTTTCTCAGTCAGCAGTGCAAATTTCTTTGCGCTGCTGTCTGGGTAAAAATAAAAAAGATAAAAAACATACAAAAAACAGAGTAACCATGGCTAAAATTAAAGACACTAAAAGTTTCATGCGCATCACGCACCGCTATCTCGGGTATTTTGCGGCGGGCATTATGGCTGTATATGCCATCAGCGGCGTGCTGCTCATTTATCGTGATACTGATTTTCTGAAACGTGAAAACAAGTTCGAAGTCGTGCTGAAACCAAACCTCACCGATAAACAACTGGCGAAGGAAATTAAAATGAAGAATGTGGAGTTTAAAGAAGGTACTGATGCGGTTAAAGTGTTCGATGCCGGCACTTATAATTCCGAAACCGGTGAGGCCAAATACACCAAAAAGCAGTTGCCTTTTGTCCTGGATAAATTCAGTCAGCTTCACAAATCTACCTCCAAGCACCGGTATGCAACATTAAACGCCATTTTCGGGATTGTCCTTTTTTTCTTCGTGATTTCCTCGTTCTGGATGTTTAATTTTAAATCCAAGGCCTTCCGCCGGGGGATGATCTACGCCGGCGTGGGTTTTATACTGGCCATCATTATGGTTTTTTTCCAATAGGATCGTTCTGGTTCTTTACAAACAAAAGATTTAAAACACCTTTAGGAAAAATAAATTTGTATCAGCTACATCCTGAAAAAACTGTATCTTTGCAGCTTAATATTTCAACCGGGACGAGTTCCCACAAATTTTAAATTATATGTCCGTAAAAATCAGATTACAAAGACATGGTAAAAAAGGAAAGCCTTTTTTCCACATCGTAGTGGCAGATTCCAGAAGAAGCCGCGACGGTAAATTCATCGAAAAAATCGGTACCTACAACCCAATTACCAATCCTGCGGTGATTGAACTGAACGTGGATGCTGCCGTGAAATGGATGGATAACGGTGCTCAGCCAACTGACACTGCCCGTGCAATCCTTTCTTACAAAGGAGTGTTGTACAAAAGACACCTTCAGGGAGGTGTAGCCAAAGGTGCTTTCGATCAAGCTGAAGCTGACAAGCGTTTCAACACATGGATGGAAGCAAAAGAACAGCAGGTTCTTGGTAAAAAAGACAACTTGGCTAAATCCAAAGAAGATGCTAAAAAAGCAGCGCACGAAGCGGAAGCTAAAGTAAACCAGGCACGTATTGATGCTGCAGCAAAACTGGAAGCGGATGCAAAAGCAGAAGCAGATGCAAAACTGGCTGAAGAAAAAGCAGCACAGGAAGCAGAAGAAAAAAGCGTAGTTGAAAACGTGGCTGAAACTGTTGGTACAGCTGCAGCGGCGATCAGCGATGCGGTTGATACCGTGAAAGAAACGGTAGCAAACGTAGCTGATAAAATTACCGGTAACGACGAATCTGCTGAAGATAAAGCGTAACACCCATACCACCCGATATGCGTAAGGAAGACTGCTATTTTTTAGGAAGAATTACTCGCAGACACGGGTTACAGGGCAATGTGTTCCTCAAACTGGACACAGATCAGCCCGAAATGTATAACAAACTGGAATCAGTATTCGTTGATATCAACGGATTACTGGTTCCGTTTTTTATTGCAAAACAATCCTGGGGGAAAACCGATACACTGGTGATTTCCTTCAAAAACGCCACCGAGGCGACGGTGGATCAGGTACTTTCCAAAGATGTGTATCTGCCGCTTTCTACTTTGCCGGAACTCACCGGCAACAAATTCTATTATCACGAAGTCATTGGCTTTCAGATCGTGGACGAGGACGGAACCCATTGTGGGACGATCCGCTCTGTGAACGACCAGACCGCTCAGCATTATTTTATTTTAGATCTCGACGGAAAGGAAGTCATTATTCCAATTGTCCGCGACTGGATTCTCGAAGTTAACCGCGAGCAGAAAACAATCCGCATGAACCTGCCGGAAGGCTTGCTGGATGTGTTTTTGAAACCATCGCGTAAGGACGAGTAATCAGGACGAAACGTGGAAGTCGGAAGTCCGGGTTTGAATTCTTAAATTATAATCTGGTTTTCTAACTAACCAATCACCACTTTTTTAAACATGGTTTTTCCTGACGTGCACCAGCCTCACTTTCTAGTTTGGTTATATCTTGTTTGCTGCCGTATATAATTTAGAATCTAAAATATAAAATTTCTCAGCAGTCTATCATCTTTAGTCTTTATCCTTTCATCTTTTCTCTTTTCTCTTTTCTCTTTCTCGCCCTAATTTAATTCCCGCCCTGCATCAAATATTACGCCAATTTTCGTAAGTTTGCATGTATTGACCGGCAGTTAACAGCCTTTGGATGCTGTGTAGAGCTGCTGCTAAAATGAATGCAAAACGTATGAGAACGACGATTAAGGAATTACTGGGAGACTATAAAAAACTGCTCCATCATGACATTACCGTAAGTGGCTGGGTTCGGGCTTTTCGCTCTAACCGTTTTATCGCCTTAAATGATGGTTCTACGATTAATAACCTGCAGATTGTGGTGGACTTCGAGAAGCTGGATGAAGCGACACTCAACCGCATTACTACTGCAGCATCTTTACGCATTTCCGGTGAAGTGGTGGAAAGCCAGGGTGCCGGCCAGCAGATCGAAATCATTGCGAAGAAAATTCAGATCCTCGGCGAGAACTTTACCGAAGAGCGCGACCGCACGATTTTGCAACCCAAGAAACACTCGCTGGAAGTCTTGCGTGAGCAGGCACATCTGCGTTTCCGGACCAACTTATTTTCGGCAGTATTTCGTGTGCGCAGTGCGGTGAGTTTTGCCATTCACCAGTTCTTTAATGAAAACCAGTTCTTCTACATGAACACGCCGATTATCACCGGTGCAGATGCAGAAGGAGCTGGCGAAATGTTTGGTGTAACAAATTTTAATTTAAATGAAATTCCGCGCACTGAAAACGGAGATGTGGATTTTGCGCAGGATTTTTTCGGGCGTAAAACCAACTTAACCGTTTCCGGTCAGCTGAGTGTGGAAACAGCCATGATGGGCCTGGGCCGCGTTTATACCTTTGGCCCAACCTTCCGTGCGGAAAATTCCAACACCACGCGCCACCTTGCCGAATTCTGGATGGTGGAGCCGGAAGTGGCTTTCAATAACCTTGAAGATAACATTGATCTGGCGGAAGATTTTCTGAAATATGTGATCCGTTATGTATTGGACAACTGCAAGGATGACCTTGCTTTCCTGGATCAGCGCTTTGCGGAAGAACAGAAACAAAAGCCGGCCAAAGACCGCGCTGCAGAAGGCCTGATCCAAAAACTGGAAAATGTGGTGGCCAAACGTTTCAAACGCGTTTCTTACACAGAGGCGATTGACATTCTTAAGAACTCAAAGGAAAACAAAAAAGGCAAATTCCAGTTCCCGATCGAGGAGTGGGGGGCTGACCTGCAGAGTGAACATGAACGATATCTCGTAGAAAAACATTTTGAAAGCCCGGTGGTATTATTCGATTATCCGAAAGATATCAAAGCGTTCTACATGAAACTGAACGAAGACGGAAAAACCGTGGCCGCCATGGACGTTTTGTTCCCCGGCATCGGTGAAATTATTGGCGGCAGCCAGCGGGAAGATCAGTTGGGCATTTTGCAGCAGAAGATGACCGAAATGAATGTGGATGCGGAAGAACTCTGGTGGTATCTGGACACGCGTAAGTTTGGATCCGTACCGCATGCAGGCTTTGGGCTGGGACTGGAAAGGCTGGTGCTTTTCGTGACGGGTATGACCAATATCCGCGACGTTATTCCGTTCCCGCGTACGCCACACAGCGCCGAATTCTAAAATATTTTCACTAAATTTAGCTTTCTGGTAAATAAATACCGCACAACACACCAAATATAGAAAACAACATTTTATTATATGTTAAAGCAAAACCTTCAGATGAAATTGGGGCAGAAGCTCGCCCCGCAGCAAATACAGCTTATGAAACTCATTCAGCTGCATACGCTGGAGTTTGAGGAAGAACTGGAACGGGAACTGGAAGAAAACCCTGCGTTGGAAAAAGTGCAGGAAGAAACTAAAGAAGAGGAATTCTCAGCAGAAGAAGGCTTTGAAGACGAAGGCACGGAAACCATCGATACAGATTTTGATGTTAATGATTATCTGTTCGATGACGAACCTGCCTATAAAACCACGGCCAGCAATTATTCCGCAGATGATGAAGAGTTTGATAATCAGGCGCTGCTTACCGAAGGTCAGTCCCTGTATGATTATCTGCTCGAGCAAATCCGCCTGACCAATGTGGAAGATGAAGACCTGAAAATCGCTGAGTATATCATCGGTAACCTGGATAACGACGGCTACCTGCGCCGCGAGGTGAAAAAGCTCGTGGATGATATGGCCTTCTCTCAGGGGATTTTTACCACGGTAGAACACGTTGAATATATCCTCGAGAATTATGTGCAGAAACTCGATCCAGCCGGTGTCGGTGCACGTGATCTGCAGGAATGCCTCCTGCTTCAGATTGAAAAAAAGGTCAGCAGTGATAAAGCCGTAAGCCTGGCTGCGAACATTCTGCGAAATCAGTTTGATGCCCTTACGAACAAGCATTATAACAAAATCCTGCAGAAGTACGATATTGAAGAAGATGACCTGCGCGATGCGCTCGATATTATTTCAAGACTGTCGCCGCGGGTGGGTGGTAATTTTGATACACAAACGATTACCATTAACAACGAAATTATTCCGGACTTCCTGATCACCGTGAAGGATAACGGCAGCAAAGGAGTGGAAGTAATCCCGTCACTAAACAGCAAAAATGCACCTTCTCTTCGTGTCTCAGATGAATACAAAGATATCCTTACAACGTATTCTCATGATAAAAAGTCGCCGGAACATAAGCAGGCCGCTTTATTCATCAAGCAGAAACTGGATGCCGCCAAATGGTATATTGATGCGATCAACCAGCGCCAGAATACGCTCTTGCAGACCATTACTGCGATTGTAAAGCTGCAGAAGGACTATTTCATTACGGCAGATGACAAATCTTTAAGGCCAATGATTCTGAAAGATGTAGCCGATATTACCGGTTTTGATATTTCGACCATTTCCCGCGTGGTGAAAAGTAAATATGCAGACACACCCAACGGAATTGTATATCTTAAAAACCTGTTCTCTGATTCACTGGTTAACGATGACGGCGAAGAAGTGTCCACGCGTGAAATTAAAACCCATCTTCAGGATGTCATTAATAATGAAAACAAGCGCAAGCCGTTAACAGATGACGCGCTGGTAGGCCTGCTGAAAGAAAAGGGCTACAACATCGCACGGCGTACGATTGCCAAATACCGTGAGCAGCTCAATATTCCGGTAGCAAGGCTGCGCAAAGAATTATAAAGTAAAGATTTAAAAAAACAGGGAAACTTATTTTAGTTTCCCTGTTCTATTTTCTTGAGTTGCTCCAGGTTTCGGCCCAATCGCCGCAGGAGCATCCCATACACGATGCGATAATAAATCCACATGAGCAGTACACTCAGCAGTAGCAGAATGCCATACATGATCAGCAAGCTTTGCACGGTTGGGTGTGACCAGGTAATATCCTGACGCGCCAATACCGAAAAAGTAAAGTATCCGAGTGCCAGCGTGAAAAGGACTACGAGACCAATATTAGCCAGAATAAAAAAGTTCACAGACTTCCGGAAACGGATAATCTGCAGAATGAATTTCTTCAGATTTTCTTCCACATTAATTTTACGGTAGTTTCGGTAGAAAATAACAGCAAAAACAGCCGACATTACCAGGCTGGTGATTTGCAGCGCCGTGTACAGCTTTCGAATGGAGAGCGCAAAAGATTCGGTGTGGCGGATGCCCAGGCGGTGGAACATTTGTTTCAGGCCATCACTGGTTTCGCCGGCAAAGCTGTAGTAAATATTGGCACCGAGAATGATCGCGAATTCCGCAATACAAATCCACAGGATATATTTCACGTAATTGCCCGACGACTTACTCAGCATGATTTCAATATCCTGCTCATTATACCGCTGCGGGGCTGCCTGTTGTTGCCAACTGCTCTTTAAGTCATCCAGATCAAATTCAGGCATACTTGGTCATCATTTCTTTTAATGTTTTCTTCAGCCGGTTCATTTTTACCCGCGCATTCACTTCTGAGATTCCGAGGTTTTCCGCAATATCGCGGTAGGGTAAATCATCCAGGTACATTGTCACAATCGCGCGTTCCACGTGCGGCAGTTTTTTAATTACTTTGTACAGCAGCGCGACCTTTTGTTCCTGATCGTTGTCCTGTTCCGTGAATCCCGCGAAGTGGAAATCATGCAGTTCATCGGTTTGTGGCGAACGTGTTTTCTTTCGGAATAAAGTGATGGCGGTATTGAGGGCCACGCGGTACATCCAGGTAGAGATTTTGGATTGTCCTTTGAATGAGTCGTAAGAACGCCATAATTGTAACACAATTTCCTGAAAAAGATCCTGTTCATCTTCCAGCGTGTTGGTGTACAGCCGCGAAACCTTAATGATCAGCCCCTGGTGATCCTTTATTAATTCCGCAAACTCTTTTTCCCTGACACTCAAACCGTGCAATTTTTTCAGGAAACGAAGATAATTTATTTATGACAAAAGGCGAAATAATAAAGATGCTTTAGCGTGCTTCTGTTAAGCACTGGCTAAAATGCAATGTTCCCGCAAACCGTATTTTCTTATATTTGCCTTATGATTCTACGCGGAGAAAACTTAATTAAAGAATACGGCCCGAAGAAGGTTGTGAAAGGCGTATCCGTGCAGGTAGCGCAGGGTGAAATCGTGGGTTTGCTCGGCCCGAATGGTGCCGGAAAAACCACCAGTTTCTACATGATCGTCGGTTTGGTGAAACCAACGTCCGGGCGGATCTTTCTGGAGAATCGCGATATTACCGGTGACGCCATGTACCGCCGGGCACAGCAGGGGATTGGATACCTGGCGCAGGAAGCTTCGGTTTTCCGTAAACTTTCCGTGGAAGATAATATCATGGGCGTGCTGCAGCTTACCAAATTATCGCGCAAGCAGCAGCAAATGAAATGCGATGAACTGATCGAGGAATTTTCCCTGGAGCATGTCCGGAAAAACCGGGGTGATTTACTTTCCGGTGGCGAACGCCGGCGTACGGAGATTGCGCGCTGCCTTGCGACAAGTCCCGCCTTCATTCTGCTTGATGAACCTTTTGCCGGCGTTGACCCGATTGCCGTGGAAGACATCCAGAAGATCGTACGGAGTCTCGTCGATAAAAACATCGGCATCCTGATTACCGATCACAACGTGCAGCAAACCCTTGCGATCACGCATAAAACCTATATTATGTTTGAAGGCCGAATCCTGAAAGAAGGTTTACCGCAGGATCTGG
This sequence comes from Kaistella sp., assembly GCA_032057205.1. Taxonomy (GTDB): domain Bacteria; phylum Bacteroidota; class Bacteroidia; order Flavobacteriales; family Weeksellaceae; genus Kaistella. Next base: position 87,206 of record DAMCFT010000005.1, on the reverse strand, counting down.
CCAATGATCCGCAGGTTCGCGAGGCGTATCTCGGCGAAAACTTTGTTTATCAGGATATCCTTAATAAACCCGCGAAGAAGGAATTTGTCTATAACATCTGGGGTGGTAATTTTGATTCCCGGCACTCTTTTGAAAACGCGGTTTCCGGGCAGCTGAAAAACATGGATGATTTAAGGCTGTTGCACGGTTTTGAAGATATTAGCTTTGCAACACTGGCCAGTTCAGAACTGGAATTTATTTTCTCGGAGTTGGTGGACAAATCCGCAGACAATTCCTTCGTTATACAGAAAAAAGCAGTAACACCCAATTATAATGCCGATAATGCGGCAATGGAGGCCAGGCAACTTTCATCTGACCAATTAAGATATTTGTCCGGCTGGGTAACCGGTTCCTGAGCTTCGGTCATAGATTCCTCTCGGTGGTCGGTTTTTTGTTCCACCTGATTCTTACTGAAACGTCCGCTTATGCCCAAACCTTTTACCCGTACCATCACATTATATCACATTTATCAGCAATTGCTGCCTTTTATCCGACCATACCGGCGGATGATGCTGTTTACTTTATTTCTGACTTTCATCGGCGCGCTGATGGCGCAGGTAAATCCGCTGGTCCTGAAATATACAGTAGATGAAGTTACAGAACTTACCCGACAGCCGGATCCCATGTCAGAAGGGCTTCGTGTACTGCTGATTATTTCTGCGATTTTATTGGGAAAGGAACTGCTGAACATTTTTATACAGTTCGGGCAAAAATTTTACGGCGAAAAAATCAGAATTAATACCAGTTCCACCCTTGCGCAATCAGTTATCGATAAAATACTGACTTACCGCGTTGCTTTTTATACAGATGAAGAACATGAATCGGGAAAACTGCAAATCCGGATAGACCGCGGAATCGAGAGCCTCACCAAACTGGTGCAAAATTTTTTCATTGATATCCTGCCACTCTTTTCCAACGCAATTATTGCCTTGGTGATTATGTATATGCAAAATGTATATGTCGGTTTGGTTTCCACTGTAGTTGTACCGATCTATTTTTACGTCAGTTCCTTGCAGGCGCGAAAACTTTCCGGTGTGCGTCGGCAGTTGCGGTCTCAGCGGGAAAAGAAAACTTCGGGCTTGCTGAATCTTATTAATTCTGTGATGGTAATCAAAAGTTTTGTACGCGAACGCTTTGAGGGTAAAAAACAATACGATTTGCAGATGCAGCTTATGGAAAGCCAGTTGTTCACCAGGCGCACGAACTTTATTTATGATGGCCTGAAAACATTTATCGAGCAGTTTGGGGTGGTGATCATTATCCTGTTAACCGTTTATCTGGTGCTGGACCAGCAAATGACCATCGGCGCAATTATGCTGCATATTCTTTTATTTAATAATGTTTCTGCGCCTATTCGCCAGTTGCATCGGATTTATGACGATATGAATGATGCGATGATTTATGCAGAAGGTTATTTTGATATTTTAAATGCAGATGAGGAAACAGAAGCTTCCGGCAATTTTAAAAAAGAAATCAGCGGCGCCTTTACTCTTGATAACGTGAGTTTCAGCTATCCGAACGGCTCACAGGCGCTCACCGATGTTTCGATGAAAATTAACCGGGGAAAAACCACCGCGCTGGTCGGGTTGAGCGGTGCCGGCAAATCCACCGTTATCAACCTGCTGTGTAAATTTTATCAACCTGATGCCGGCACTATTTCACTGGACGGCGTGAACCTGGTCGATTATGATACACAAGGGCTTCGCAGGGATGTGGGGCTGGTACTTCAGAAAAACCATATTTTCCAGGGCAGCATTGAGGATAACATCAGATACGGAAATATGGACGCGTCCTTTGCTGAAATAGAACTGGCTGCCCGCAAAGCGTATCTCCATGACCAGATTATGGCACTGCCACAGCAGTATGCCCATGATGCCACCCAGCTTTCCGGTGGTCAGCAGCAGCGGATTGCCATCGCACGGCTGTTTCTAAAAGATCCACCTGTTATTTTTCTGGATGAACCTACCGCCAGCCTGGACGCCATCGCGACCGAACAAATTAAAAATTCGCTGGATGCCATTAAGAAAGGCCGCACTGTGGTCATCATTTCCCATTCACTGTCTCAGATTCTGGATGCCGATTGTATTTATGTGATGAAGGAGGGAAGGGTAGTAGAGAGCGGTTCGCATGAAGAACTCATCAGCCTGCACGGAACGTATCGTGAAATATTTGATGCCTCTGCGCGGAGCCTTAATTTAGATAAACTCATCAGCTCGATGACGGATCAATCGTAATTCGTAAGGATATAAATTGTGATAAGAAGTGAGGCAGCAGCAAGTGTGCAATCGTCCCAAAGAAGTGATTTTATGTGCAGTAAATAATATTTATTAATATAAAAGTAAAAACTAAAGAACATATGAGTAATACAAATCTGGCGGAACTCATCGCTGCGACCTGTACTTTCGTCCAGGATCAGCTGAAAGGCGCCGAAGCCGGTCACGACTGGTTCCACATCCAGCGCGTTTGGAAAAATGCAAAACTGATTGCTTCCACGGAAAACTGCGATATGCTCGTGGTCCAGTTGGCTGCGCTGCTTCACGATATTGCCGATCCTAAGTTTCATCAGGGTGATGAAGAACTGGCACTCAAAGTTTCGCGCGATTTTCTGGAAAAACAAAACGTTGCGGAAGAAACCATCGCGCAGGTTCTGCTTATCATTAAACATATTTCCTTCAAAAACAGAAATGAACTGTCCGAAAAACTACCCATAGAACTTCAGATTGTGCAGGATGCAGACCGCCTCGATGCCATCGGTGCGATTGGTATTGCGCGCACTTTTAACTTCGGTGGTTTTAAAAATAACCTGATGTATGATCCGGCCGTGCTGCCTAACCTGAACCAAAGCAAGGAAACGTACAAGAAATCAGAAGGTACCACCATTAATCATTTCTATGAAAAACTGCTGCTGCTCAAAGACTTAATGAATACCCGAAAAGGAAAAGAGCTGGCTGCCGAACGCCATCAGTTTATGCTGTATTTCCTGGAACAGTTCTACCATGAATGGGAGGCGGCGGACAGCGGGGACGCACACTAATTTTAGTATATTTACCGCATGTTTTACGTATATCTGTTGCTGGCTTTACTGCTTTCTCTCGGGTTATTCTTCTCCGTGCTGAAAACCGGCAGACTGGCGCTTTGGTCGCGCATCTACCGGATTGTGGTGGTTACCGCCGGCATTATCCTGTTTACTTCCGTCTTTGTCCGAAAAAGTATTGACCATTTCCGCCCGGAGGCTTTGGCAATTCAGGTAATCAATAAACTGCCGTTTACGCTGGATTTTTATCTGATTAAAATTAATAATACCAACACTGAAGATCATCTGCCCAAATTTGAGACCTTGCATTCCGGTACCATCCGAAGTGATTATTATCGTGTGGAATATCTGGATATGAAACACAGCGATCAATATTGGCTCGTGGGATATATGGGCAAAAAGAACTTGGTGTATTTTTCTCAGCATGCGGTCCCGAACAAAAATGAAGACCAGATCATCGAGGTTAAGTCTTACATCGTACAGAGTAATAAACTGGCGGCCAGCGCACGCAAAGAAATTGAAGCTTTAAAGCTCGAAAACATTCGCACCGCCGTTTGGATTACGCTGGATCTGCTCTTGCTTTTCCTGAATCTCGCTTTGCTGTTCCGGTGGAAAAAATAAAAAAAAGACTGCTCATCATTAATTGGCAGTCTTTTTTGTTTAGGATTTCTTGCGCTGTTCTTTCAGCGCTTCTTTGTCTTTATCGCTCGGATTCCAGACTTTTACCTCTGCATCCTTGGCGAGACCGGAGAGGATTTGCACATTGATCCCGTCACTGGCACCGAGCTTCACATAGGTCTTTTTAAATTTACCGTCGGGCTGTTTCACCTCCACGAAAGCTTTATCCTGTCCTTTTACCTTTTCGTACTGGATCAGCGATTCGTCCAGCAGCAGGGCATTCTTTTGGGAACTCAGGATAATTTCACCATTGGCAGAAAAGCCGGCCCGGATGTATTCACCGGTTTTGTTAAACACATCGCCTTCAATCGGGAATTTGATGGTGCCGCTTTCTTCTTTGCCTTTAGGCGCAATCATGGTTACACGTCCCGGAAAAGACTTATTTTGCAGTGCTCCGATCACCACATTCATTTCCATTCCTTCTTTGAGTTTACCAGCCTGCGCTTCGTCAATAGTTCCTTCAAAAATCAGGGAATTCAGATCAGCGATAGAGCAAATAGTAGTTCCTGCGTTGAACGAGTTTGCTTCAATCACCTGGCTGCCCACTTTCACCGGTACTTCCAGCACCGTTCCGTTCGCTTTGGAGCGAATCTGAGTGGTAGCCAGGCCGGCCAGTTCGGGTGTTGCGCCGGTTCTGGCGATCTGCAGGCTTTTCTGCGCAGTCTGCAATTGCTGCCGTGCGTTGCGGAGCGTTTGCTGTGTCGATTGCAATTGCTGTTGTGCGGTAATAAACTCCTGTTTGGAAACCACACCTTGTTTGTATAACTGCTGCTGCATATCAAATTGTTTTTGCTGCTGCTGCACATTAATCTGGGCATTGCTGATCTGCAGGTTCGCACTGTTAATTTCCTGTTGTGCAGCATTTACACTTTGGATGCTCGGTACGATGCGGAGAGTCGCTACCAGCTGTCCGGCCGATACCTGATCGCCTTCCGTTACCAGAATTTTATCGATAATGCCCGAGATATTCGGCTTAATTTCAATCTCCTCGCGGGGCACAATTTTGCCCGTGGCCATCACTTTATCATCCATGTTTTGCACTACCGGTTTCTTGGTCAGGAATGCCTCACTTTCGGTCGTGTTGGAACTCACAAGATAACTGATAACGGCAATAAGCGCAGCCGCAAATCCCAGCCCGAGGATGACATACACTATTTTTTTGGCCTTCTTTTTCATAGTTTTTATTTTTTATAATTTTTTTATTTGGGCGACAATCCGCGTGGGATTCCTCCCGAAGTCTGGTTCCGCCCTCCGTTCCCTCCCGGCGTGCGCCGGTATCCACTCAGGTCGGGTCGCAGGTTTGGAACGTGGTATTTGTTGGTTTTTTATTCTGTTCGCAAAGCCTCAATCGGCCGTATCTTCACTGCCCGCTGTGCCGGAATCATTCCGATCACCAAACCGAGAATGACCATCACCGCCATGGCACCGAAGACCTGCCCATAATTAACAGTAGGGTTGTAAAACGGGAAACTGTCCTGGTTCTGCGTTGCGATATTTAAAATCATCAGCAGAAATATGCCGATAATAAATCCCAGCAGTCCCGAGGAGAGCGTAATCACCACACTTTCCAGCAGAATTTGGTTTCGCACTTCGGCCGGTTTCGCGCCCAGCGCACGCCGGATGCCAATTTCCTTGGTTCTTTCCTTCACCGTAATCAGCAGAATATTGGAAATAGCAATTACCCCAGCCAGAATCGTCAGCGTTCCAACCACAATGGTCAGCAACTGCATACCGGTAAGAAAGCCGGTCAGTTTGCCGAATTCCTTGCCGAGGTTAAAACTCCCGAAAGCATTGGTATCTTCAGGCGAAACATGGTTTTTAAGTTTAAGTTCGGTTTTAACCTGATCTTCCACGTAGGCCAGATCTGCGCCCGGTTTCCCTACAATCGCAAAGAAACCTACTTTGTCGCCTTCATTATACATTTTTGCATAGGTCGAGAAAGGAATAAAAGCTGATTCATCACTGTCAAACCCGCCGGTTTTTTTCACTCGGAACACACCGATGACATTAAAGAAGATTCCCTTCACATTAACGAGTTTGCCAATGGGATTTTCTTTTTTCTTGGCATCGAAGAAGTTTTTATAAATTTCCTCGCCGATTACGATCACATTCTTGCTGCCGCTGAGATCAGCGTCATTCAGATAACGACCATAAATGAGTTTCTTCTCGCTGATTTTGTTGCCCACCGGATAATCACCGGTCAGGGTGTACATGGCATTTTTGCCGTTTCGTGTGAATTGTTCAGCCGGCGCACCGAAGCGTCCGCGCGAACTTTGGGGCGAGATATAATCGATTTCGGGGATTTTGCGCGGCAGTAATTCCAGGTCGCTCAGGCGCAGGTCCATGGTGCGTCCTTTCGGGAAACCATCATAGGGAATAGTGGTATTCTGTGCCCACAGAAAAATGGAGTTGGTCGCAAAACCGCTGAACACCTTTTCAAAACCGTTTTCCATACCCTTGGCGGCACCCAATAACGCCACAAAAAGAAACATACCCCAGCCGACTCCAATCATCGTGAGAAAGGTGCGCAGTTTATTATTCTTCAACGAGTAATAAATTTCCTGCCAGGTATCTTTTTTAAATAGAATATTCATAAGTATCTGTTCTATTTATAGTTATTCGCTCCTCAGTGCTTCAATCGGCCGGATCCTGCTGGCCCGGTACGCCGGTACAAATCCGGCTACAAGTCCTGAGAACACCAGACTGAAAAAAGCCGCGATAATTAATCCCCAACCTACGCTCGGATCCGTAATAAAATATTGTTCCAGGCTGTCACCGATTAAGAACAAGGTAAGGACGCCCAGACCTACACCAATCAGACCGGAAATAACCGTGATCACGATGCTTTCCTGCATAATCAGGCCCACGATACTACGCGGCCGTGCACCGATGGCTTTCCGCACGCCAATTTCCTGGGTGCGCTCTTTCACGATATACACCATAATATTACTGATGCCGATAATTCCCGCCAGTAAAGTTCCCAGTCCGATAAATCCTACAATCAGTGTGATGATGAACAGAAACTGAAAAGTTTCGCCCATGTTCTTCGCATTGTTCCGCACAATCACCGCATTTTCATCGTCCGGCGAAACTTTGTGCCTTGCTTTCAGATCTTTCTGAATCTGATCACCATATTCGATTGCCTGTGCCGGTGATAACTTTGTATCGTAGGTAATAAAAATACGGTTCACCGTATCGGAACCTTTTTTCATTTGCTGCAGGGTGGTAATGGGCACGGTAATCATCCGTTCATCCCAGTCGCCGCCGTCATCAGAAAAAACGCCTACCACTTTGAACATGGTTCCGTTGATATCCAGGTCTTTGCCGATCGGGCTGCCGTTTTTGATCAGGTCGCGCTGCACCATTCGTCCGATAACAGCCACATTTTGTTTCCGGGCAAGATCCAGCGGACTGATGTAGCGCCCTTCCATCATCTGGCGGTTTTCGATTATTTTCTCATCCTGATTAGCGCCGCTGATCTGATACTGTCCGCTTTCGCGGCCGTATTTCACCAGCATGGAAGTGGAGTAGCGCGGGGTCGCACTTTCTATTTTTTCGGGTTCCTTTGTAGTGATGGTTTCAAAGTCTTCATTCTTTAAAACAATCTGCCGGTTTTCCTGCAGGCCGGCATAGGCTTCCGACGTTCGGCCGGTAAAAATGGAAATAAGGTTGGTGGCATCGCGCGCGAATCCTTCGGTAAAAGCATTCTGCAGTCCCTTCCCAATTCCGAACAGCACGATAAATATGTACAGCCCCAGCGCTACGGTAAATCCGGAAAGTACCGTCCGCAATATATTACTGCGAATGGAATCAAAAATTTCGCGCCACCGGTCGATGTCAAACATGGACTTTTTATTTAATTTTTATTGCAGGACACGCTGAACGATGAACTCATCACTTTCAATAATGCCATCTTTCAGCACTACATTTCTTTTGGTTTCGGCGGCCACATCCGGTTCGTGGGTTACCACAATAATGGTTTTCCCTTCCCGGTTGATTTCCTGCAGCAGCTTCATAATATCATACGTGGTTTTGGAATCCAGTGCACCGGTCGGTTCATCGGCCAGGATTACTTTCGGGTCGGTAATCAGTGCGCGGGCAATGGCGACTCTCTGTTTTTGTCCGCCCGACATTTCGTTCGGTAAATGAGTAGCCCACTCCGCGAGGCCTACTTTTCCCAGATATTCCAGGGCGCGCGCATTTCTTTCCTTGCGCGGCACATTCTGATAGTAAAGTGGAAGTGCGACGTTTTCCAAAGCGGTTTTGTAACCAATCAGATTAAATGACTGAAAAATAAACCCCAGAAAACGGCTGCGGTATTCGGCAGCTTTTACTTCGCTCAAGTGCTCGATAGGGATACCGTCCAGTTCATAGGTGCCGGTATCCTTTTCATCCAAAATCCCGATAATGTTCAGCAGCGTGGACTTGCCGGAACCTGAACTTCCCATGATGGACACGAATTCGCCTTCGCTGATGGACAGGTTAATTCCCTTCAATACGTGAAGTTTGCTCTTACCGGTATCATAGGACTTGTTCAGGTTTTCAATTTTCAGCATCAGTGATTGGGTTTGCGAAATAGGTAGCCATTTCGGCAGAAATGTTACAGAGTATTTACAAAAAAATAAAATTTCAGGTCGTGGCCTCAATAGCCATCGGTGCCGGTCAACTAACTGAAATATTGTCGCTAAAAAGTTGGCTTTGCTGGCACAGCTTTCGCTAACTGAGTGCCAGTGTGCACTCTACGGAAATTGTGGAAAACTTGTTCACTTCTGAGCTTGGTTTGATTGCTCAATCTCACTTTTGTTTTTCTATTTTTGTACGGTTCACAAATGCGTTTTTTTCTGAAAAGCATCGTGTTCAGGTCTGGAAATTTAGTGCCGCCGCAGCGGATTTAATATAAAAATTTATGGGAATTTTTGATAAGCGTATCGGGTATAAACCATTTGAATACCCTGAGGTTCTGCAGTTTGTGGAAGCCATTAACAAATCTTTCTGGGTGCATTCGGAGGTGGATTTCACCGCCGATGTTCAGGATTTCCAGTCCCAGCTGGAACCTCATGAAAAAAATGCGGTGAAGAACGCCTTGCTGGCCATCGCCCAAATTGAGGTATCCGTGAAAACCTTCTGGGGAAATCTGTACCACCATCTTCCGAAGCCAGAACTCAACGGCCTGGGCGCTACCTTTGCCGAGTGTGAGTTCCGCCACTCCGAAGCGTATTCGCGTTTGTTGGAAGTGCTGGGTTATAATGATGAATTCACCAACGTGGTGGAAATCCCGGCGATTAAGAAAAGGATTGAATTTCTGAGCAATGTACTGCGCCACGCCAATTCAACCACGCCGAAGGAATATGTGTCGGCACTGCTGCTGTTCAGTATCCTGATCGAGAATGTATCGCTGTTTTCACAGTTTGCTATCATCCTTTCCTTTACCCGTTTCAAAGGGTATATGAAAAATGTATCCAATATAATTGCCTGGACTTCCGTGGACGAGCAGATTCACGCGAATGCCGGCATCTACCTGATTAATAAGATCCGCGAAGAGCAACCAGACCTGCTGACGGATTCAGATATCGAAGACATTTATACTTTGGTGGACCATTCCATCACCGTGGAAGAAGAAATCCTGGACTGGATTTTTGAGCTGGGTGAACTGGATAAAATCAGCAAAGAGAATCTGCTGAACTTTATGAAATACCGCGTGGACGACAGCCTGCGTAAAATCAAAATGCAGCCGCGCTACAATGTTTCGCAGGAAGAATACCGCCCGATGGTATGGTTTGAGGAAGAAGTCTTTGCCAACTCAATGGATGATTTCTTTGCCAAGCGGCCGGTGGATTACACCAAGCACGATAAAAGTATTACGGAAAACGATTTGTTTTAAGCAGGTGTGCGCGAGCGAAGCGAGCGCCGAAACGTAGTGATGACGCTGCACAACCCCTGTTAGGGCTTGAAGCCCTAACAGGGATGAGAACTTAGCTTCCGAAATAGCCCCGATTGCAGCGGCATCCTTTTCCGGCGCCGGAGCGCAGCGCAGGCGACGGAAAAGATACAGCGGAAAGCGGGACCGCACCTGAAAAGAAACGGGCACCTGAGGCTCCAAAAAAAATATAACCACAACCGTACTTTGTACATGACTCATTTTACAGATTAAAAATATGGACGAGCAGAAAAATATATGGTGGCTGAACGAAGAATCGGAGCAAATGCTCAATCGCGGCTACCTGCTGAAGGGCGAAACCGTGCACGGCGCCATCGAAAGGATTACCACCGCCGCGGCCAAAAGGCTCTATAAACCGGAACTGCAGCCGGCGTTTGAAGAAATGATTACCAAAGGCTGGATCAGTTTTTCATCTCCGGTCTGGGCGAATATGGGTACCCAGCGCGGTCTGCCCATTTCGTGTTTTAATGTGCACGTTCCCGATAATATCGAGGGCATTACACACAAGCTGGGCGAAGTAATTATGCAGACCAAAATCGGCGGCGGAACTTCCGGCTACTTCGGTGAACTGCGTAACCGCGGTACGGCTGTTACCGACAACGGAAAATCTTCCGGCGCAGTTTCTTTCATGAAGCTGTACGACACCGCGATGGATGTGGTGTCCCAGGGAGGCGTGCGGCGCGGTGCGTTTGCGGCGTACCTGGATGTGGACCACGGCGATATTGAGGAGTTTTTGTCGATTAAAGATATCGGAAGCCCAATTCAAAACCTGTTCACCGGCATCTGTGTGCCGGATTACTGGATGCAGGATATGATTGACGGCGATATGGAAAAACGCCGTATCTGGGCGCGCGTACTGGAAAGCCGCCAACAGAAAGGCCTGCCTTATATTTTCTTTACGGACAACGTGAACCGCAAAAAACCACAGGTGTATAAAGATCTGGGCATGACGGTGAATGCGAGTAACCTGTGTTCGGAGATTATGCTCCCGTCCAGCCAGGAAGAAAGTTTTATCTGCTGCCTTTCTTCGATGAATCTGGAACTATACGACGAGTGGAAAGATACTGATGCGGTGAAATTGGCTATTTATTTCCTGGATGCCGTACTGTCGGAATTTATTGAAAAAACGGAAGGGAATTATTACCTAAGCGGCGCCCGTAATTTTGCGCTGCGTCACCGTGCGCTTGGTTTGGGTGTGTTGGGTTACCATTCGTATTTGCAGAAAAACATGATTCCGTTTGAAAGCTTTGAAGCGACGCAGTTTAATGCGAAAGCGTTCCGTCAGATTCGTGAGCAGTCGCTGCAGGCCTCCCAGGAGTTGGCTAATATTTACGGCGAGCCGGAATTGCTGAAAGGCTACGGTATGCGCAACACGACCACCATGGCCATTGCACCTACAACGTCCAGTTCTGCAATTTTGGGACAGACGTCACCCGGTATTGAACCTTTTGCGTCCAACTATTATAAAGCAGGTCTGGCGAAAGGAAACTTTATGCGCAAGAATAAATACCTGGCCAAACTGCTGAAAGAAAAAGGAATTGATAACGAAGATACGTGGCGCAGCATCATGCTGAATCACGGTTCTGTGCAGCATCTGGAAGAACTGACCGCTGAGGAAAAAGCAGTCTTCAAAACCTTCCGTGAGATTTCTCCGATGGAAATTATTTCCCAAGCGGCGCAGCGCCAGCAGTACATCGACCAGGGGCAGTCACTGAACCTGCAAATCCCGTCGACCATGCCGGTGAAAGATGTGAACTTCCTGTATATCGAAGCGTGGAAGAAAGGTGTGAAGTCCTTGTATTACCAGAGAAGTTCTTCGGTCTCTAAGGAACTGATGGTGAACTTCGTGACTTGTTCGAGTTGCGAGGCGTAAATCAGAATCATCAAGTAAATACGAAAGCTACCGGTTGCGGTAGCTTTTTTTATATCTTTAAATAAAAATTTACGCCAGAAACTCAATCTCCTTGTCCTTGAAATCACTGTTTTCTACCAGTTTTTGCATGGCCTTCATTGTTTTCTTTCGCAGTTCGGCCAGTTGCCGGATATTCGGGTCTTCGCTGTAATCAAAGATATTGTCCTCAAAGGAAAAGGTATCGCCTTCCTTAAACTCGATGTTATTCTCCTTCAGTTCTTTCAGCAGCATCAGATTCGTCATGGTTTCCAGCAGCATATATTCTGTTTTGTTCAGCGACTTCAGGCATTTCAGTACCTGTTTTTTATATTTCTTTTTAGTTTTCATATTTAATACTTTTTCTAATGCAATATAATATATTAAAACCGATCAACCGCCGAAAATGCGTTAAAAGAATGCTTTTGAGTATCTTTGTGTACCATGAAAGATGCGGATTTGCTACAGCTGATTGTCAGCGCCAAAAATAAAGACCAAAAGGCACAGACCCGATTGATTAATCTCTTCTGGGTGGATGTTTTCAGCTTTATTATGAAAAAGGTGCAGGACGAATATGTGGCTGATGAACTCACCGTTTCCGTGTTCTCTAAAATTCTGGGAAAGCTGGATTTGTATGATCCTAACTTTCAGTTTAAAACCTGGATGCTGACCATCGCTCAGAACTCCATCATCGATTACTGGCGCAGACGTGCGCGTGAAAATGAAGATTCCACCGCCAATTTTGATCATTTTAAAAACCACCTGGCTTTATCTCCGGAAGAACTCCTGATTTCAGAAGAAGACCAGCGCCAGATTCTGAACATTATCGAAACACTGGATGCCAAATATCAGGAAATCATTCACCTGCGTTTCTTCGAAGAAAAGAGTATTAAAGAAGTAGCCGAAGAACTGGATATTACCGTTGCCAATGCGAAAGTCCGCATTATGCGCGCCAAAAAACTGCTGGCCGGACTGCTGAAAGATAATTCGTTTGACGAGTAAACAAAGCACCTTCTTTTTGTGCAATTGCTTAAATTTGTATTTTCCAATTTATGAACGACCTCGATACCACAACACAGAAACCCAAATGGATTCGCGTAAAGCTGCCCACCGGAAAGAATTACCGTGAACTGCGCAGCCTGGTGGATAAATATAAGCTTAACACCATTTGCCAAAGCGGCAGCTGTCCGAATATGGGCGAATGCTGGGGTGCGGGAACTGCTACCTTTATGATTCTGGGGAATATCTGTACCCGGAGCTGCGGTTTCTGCGGCGTAAAAACCGGCCGGCCGCTGGACGTGAACTGGGAGGAACCCGAGAAAGTGGCGCGCTCCATCAAGCTGATGAAAATCAAACATGCAGTTCTTACTTCCGTGGACCGTGATGACCTGAAAGATATGGGCTCCATTCTTTGGGCCGAAACCGTTAATGCCGTCCGCCGCATTTCGCCCGGCACGACCATGGAAACGCTGATCCCGGATTTCCAGGGAATCACTCGGCACATTGACCGCCTGGTCGCCGTTGCGCCGGAAGTGATTTCGCATAACATGGAAACCGTTTCGCGGCTGACTCGCGAAGTGAGGATTCAGGCAAAATATGAGCGCAGCCTTGACGTACTGGCTTATTTAAAACAAGCCGGGCAACGCCGCACAAAGACAGGCTTAATGCTGGGTCTGGGCGAGGAAAAAGAAGAAGTGTTCCAAACAATCGAAGATATCCGAAAAGCAGACGTGGATGTAATTACCATTGGGCAGTACCTGCAGCCTACCAAAAAACATTTGCCGGTGAAGCGTTTTGTGTCGCCGGAAGAGTTTCAGGAATTGGGTGATTTTGCCCGCAGTCTGGGCTTCCGCCATGTGGAAAGTTCGCCGTTGGTGCGCAGTTCCTATCACGCTGAAAAACATATCCATTAAAAAAATATCCCTACTGACTTCCAGCAGGGATATTTTTATAAATACAGAAAACTAATTATTCTTTTCTGAAATATTTACGCAGTTTCCAGGACATTTTTTCGTGTTCCTGCATCAATCCGTTCAGGAAGTCAGAAGTTCCGGCATCGCCATAGTCATCCTCACATTTATCCAGATCATCGCGCAGTGACTTTACAATTGCTTCATGGTCGGCCACCAGTTCTTTGAGCATGCCTTGATTATCAGGCACTTTGCCAGGTGTTTCCTTCAGTTGTGATAGTTTCGCAAACTCTTCAGTAGTGCCAATCGCCATGCCGCCCAGCGTACTGATGCGTTCTGCCACCGCGTCCACTGCTTCGGCAACGGCTGTATACTGATCTTCCAGCAACAGGTGGAGCTCCATAAAGTTATCACCGGAGAGGTTCCAATGGAATTTTCTTAGTTTAATGTAAAGGATGTTTCCGTCTGCCAGTACGCGGTTCAGGATTTTATAAACTTCGTTCAGGTTCTTTTGGGTTATTCCTAAATCAGGTTTCATATGTGTTTTGGTTTTAATTAAATATGCAGATTTCCTTCGCGACCGTCGTCATTATCGGTTTTTTTACCGCTGATGGCTGCAGCAGCGAAATTCAGCAGCGATACAAATTTGCCGGCTTTCGGCTCCCAATAGTAGGTCTGCTGTGGTGCCACGCGAATTACCGTAACGTTCGGGTCATCTTTTCCGTCGAACCAGGCGTTTGCCATTTCGGTCCATTTGTCTTCAATCAGGCTGCGGTCTTTGTAGATAAAGGCTTCGCCCAACACCGACAGATATTCCGAATTGCTGTTGTTCATAAAATACAACTGTACGCGGTTGTCTTCTTTAATTTCAAAATTTTTGTGGCTTTGGTCGCTGCTCAGAAACCACATATTTCCTTCATGGTCGGTTTCGCGCAGGCTCATCGGGCGGGAAGAATTTGGGATAGTATCCAGTTCGGTACAAAACATGCAGAACTTGGCATCTTCTGAAAGCTCCTTCAGTTTTTTAATCGCCTCCTCGGAAGTTAAATTTTCTTTTGACATAGAATTATTTGTTTTGGTGTTAATAATGTACGTGCAGTTTTTAAGTAAAAACTGTCTTCAAGCTGATTCAAATATTACACCATATCCGACTAAAACATAGAGTATGATTTATTTTGGAACAACTTCATTCTTTATATTGAATCATGATTTTATTCTAAAGCCTTAATACGTTTATAAATATATACATTTTATGAATATAATATTAATAATAATGTAACAGAATATTACAGAGGTTATTGAAGCCAAAAAGTCAGTGATGATTTTTAATGAGGGACTTAAGGTAAGTGGTACAAAAGTAGCTGCCCGTTTTTGTATCTTTATTTTAATAAACTGTTAAAAACATGCGTACTCTTAAAAAGCTCTTCGTGCCTGCCGTGCTGGGAATTGCGGGCCTCATGCTCTTGTCTTCCTGCACTGTTGGATTGCCGGACGGCGCCACTGCTGTAACCAACTTTAAAAAAGATAAATTCCTGGGCAAATGGTATGAAATCGCGCGCTTTGATTACCGTTTTGAAAAGAACCTGAACTATGTTACGGCTACCTATTCCATTAAGGATAACGGAAATATTAAGGTTAATAATCAGGGATATGATTACGTGAAGGATAAATGGAAACAAAGTCTGGGCGAAGCACGTTTCGTGAAAGATGAAAACACGGCGGAGCTGAAAGTGTCTTTCTTTAAACCCATTTGGTCCGGTTATAATGTTATAGATATTGATGAAGATTATCAGTACGCGCTGATTGCCGGTTACAACCTGGATTATCTCTGGATCTTATCGCGCGAAACCACCATTCCCAAGGAGATCAAAGAGCGTTTCCTGAAAAAAGCGCAGAGCCTTGGCTACGATACCGGAAAGCTGATCTGGGTGGAGCACAATAAAACCAAATAACTTCTTTAAAATACTTTGTACATGCAAGTCGTCATCATCGTGATTGGAGATGAAATTCTGTCCGGAAATACCGTCGATACCAACTCTGCTTTTATTACCTCCAAACTTCGCATGTCGGGGTTTAACACGGCGCGTATTTTCACGGTACCGGATGAAAAGGAAACCATTGTTGCCACTTTAAAAACTGCGTGGGACTTGGCAGATGTGATCATCACCACCGGTGGCTTGGGCCCAACCAATGACGATAAAACCGTACCGGCGCTCCGGGCATTTTTTAATGATAACTACCGCACCGACGAATCAACTTTGCAACACCTCAAAAAGCTGCTGACCGAACGCGGACGACCCGAGCTTTTTGATATTAATAAAAGCCAAGCTGAAGTTTTATCATCGGCGGTCATCCTGCAGAACGACCTGGGCACAGCGCCCTGCCAGCTGATTGAAAAGGAAGGAAAAACCGTTCTGTGTCTGCCGGGAGTTCCGCTCGAGATGAAAAATCAGGTCACCAGTAAAGTGATTCCGTTCTTGAGCGCAAAGTATAAAACAGACTATTTGCTGTCGCGTACTGTAACCGTCGTCAATATCCCCGAAAGCCGGCTGGCGCAGATGCTGACAAACTGGGAAAATCAATTGCCGGCAGAGGTGAAATTATCCTATTTGCCGATGGGCAGCCGCATAAAATTACGGTTATCCGGCAGTGGCCCGAGCGAAGCGGACATCATCACCACATTTGACAATCTAACCGCTGCGCTCAGACCGATTTTGGGAAATCACATTATTTCGGAGCGTGCCGAAACGGTTGAGGAAATTATAAAAGATCTGCTGGCGGCACACCATTTAACCATTTCCACTGCAGAGAGTTGCACCGGCGGCCAAATCGCACGCCTGATTACCGATGTGCCGGGCAGCAGCCAGGTATTT
The DNA here is from genome assembly GCA_032057205.1 of Kaistella sp. Taxonomy (GTDB): domain Bacteria; phylum Bacteroidota; class Bacteroidia; order Flavobacteriales; family Weeksellaceae; genus Kaistella. The sequence continues at coordinate 70,846 of DAMCFT010000005.1, read as the reverse complement.
CTGGGCGGCGTAGTACCGTATGACAGTTTACAAAAAGTAAAACTGCTGCAGGTGAAACAGGAAGATATCGATACGCATACAGTCGTCTCCGAGAAAGTTGCACAACAGATGTCCAAGGGGTGTCAGCAACTGTTTAAGACAGATATAGCCGTGGCCACAACCGGTGTTGCGGGGCCGGCCTCGGATGCGCATGGCAATACGGTCGGTACGGTGTATTATTCTGTCCGTTTTAGAGATAAAGAGCTGACGAAAAAGCTGTTTCTGCCTTACTTGGAGCGCAGTGATTTTATGAATTTTGTGGCGCAGCGTACTTTGCAGACCGTTGTGGAAATGGTACTGGAAAAAACGCGAATTTAATTACAGTTCGAATATCAGATCTTCGGTAAAAGCGATGCAGCGGTAATCGCGGCAACTCTGCGTATCCAGTCCTGTGAATTTACTGAAGGCCGGCAAAATCAATTGCTTATCTGAGATCCGGAAACACGGAAGGCGCAGGGTACTGTGCCGGTCGAGCCGTACCGTGACGCCCGGATGTAAATGTCCGGAAATACTGAATAAATCTTCATGATCTTCGGGAATGTGAATCAGCCGAAACGGTCTTTCGTCCAGATAATTTTCTTCCCAGCCTATACCTAATTCTTCCAGAAAACCCGGCTTGTAACGATCATGATTTCCTTTAATAATGGTAATGAGCAGCCCGGGAAATCGCGCACGCCACTTTTCAAAAATAAGAAAATCAGTATTCTTGCCTGCATGCAAAAAGTCACCGACAATATAAAGATGTTCTGCTTCAAAGTGTTGCGCCAATTCTTCCAGTCGTGCTAAATCTTCGACCAGCAGATCGGCCGGCACCGGAATCCCGTTTTTCCGGAAATGCGCCGTTTTACCGATGTGAAGGTCGCTGATGATAAGACCTTTTATTTTTGGCCAGTATAAAGCACGCTGATTTGTGAAAATCAGTTGTTCGCCGCGGATTGTTTTTTCGAGAGTATCCAGCTTCATTTGCCCATTTTCTTTTTCATTGCTTCCACTTTCAGCCGCAAAATCCGTGCAGCTAAGTCTTCGGAGCTCAAGCTTTGCCGCAGGCTGTCCACCTTGATCGGGAAACTTAAAGGGGTGAAGGCATTGGAGCTTTCTAAAATAATATCGCTTTTATGCAGCCGGTCAAAAGCTTCCATCAGCCGCACTTCATCAATCTGCTGAAAAAACACTTCGGAATATGCCTGTTTTAATAACAAATTCTCCGGATCGTAATCTTCGAGCACATTAAAAATTAATCCCGACGACGACTGCAGGTTCTTGTTATTTTTCTGCTGACCCGGATAGGTGCGTACGACCATGCCGGAAATTACTGCAATATCACGGAACTTTCGTCGCGCCATTTCAGTCGAGTTTACGGACGCCATGACATCCCGTATCAAATTTTTCCGGGACAGGATTTCGTGGACGTTCTCTTCATCTACCGGAATTTCCTGCTTAGAGAACAATTCAAAACCGTAATCGTTCATCGCAATCGAAAAGGTGATCGGTGACCACAGCGAAATACGATATGCTACCAGTGCAGACATGACCTCGTGAATCAGCCTTCCTTCGAAGGGATACATAAATAAATGATACCCTTCCCGCGTTTTTATTTTTTCGACCAGAAATTCATTTTGCGCCGGGATATGCGAAAATTCCTGTTGGCGGGCCAGCAAGGGATGCAGGAAGCGCAATTCAGGTTCCGAACTTTTAGCATGTACCGAATCCGAAAGTTTTTCCCGTAAAAATCCGCTCAGCGAAGAGGACAACGGCAGCCGTCCGCCCAGGTAACTTGGCACAATCGCCTTGCCGCTGGAACTTTTCACATACACGGTCATTTCCTTGATATGAGATATTTCCAGCACACGCCCGGCCAAGATAAACCGGTCGTCTTTCTTTAGTTTTGAAATGAAATATTCCTCAATCATTCCAATATAGCCGCCACCGAAAAATTTCACTTTCATCATGGAATCGCTGACGATGGCACCAATGTTCATCCGGTGCAGCATGGCAATCCGCCGCGAGGTAACTTTGTACAAACCCTCTTCCAGCACTACTTTATGATACTCCTCATAATTATGAAGTTTGCCACCGATGGTGATAAAGGTGAGCAGCCACTGCCAGTCTTCCGGCGTCAGATCACGAAAGGCGCGGGTAGAAATGAGTTGCGCGTAGGTTTCTTCATCTTTAAATCCGTCGCCCACGGCGAGTGTCAGCAAAAATTGGATTAAGACATCATAACATAAAACCAAAGGTTCACGCGGCTCTATTTTATTTTGTTTAATGGCTTCTTTCAATGCCGCCACTTCAATAAGTTCCAGAGAATGGGTCGGCACAAAATAAATGCGCGAAACCTCGAAAGGGGAGTGGCCGCTGCGGCCGGCACGCTGCAGAAACCGAGCTATGCCCTTGCTGCTGCCAATCTGAATGACGGTATCCACGGGTTTAAAGTCCACACCCAAATCTAAAGAAGAAGTGGAAATAACTGCTTTCAGATAGCCGGAAGAAAGATTCTCTTCAATCCAAATGCGCAGATCCTTATCCACTGAACTGTGGTGAATCGCGATCTGTCCCGCAAAATCCGGATAGGCAGTAAGCAAAACCTGATACCACATTTCGGCCTGGCTGCGGGTATTGGTGAAAATTAAGGTCGTCTGGCTTTCCAGAATAATGGGAATAATCTTGTCAGCAAGCCGCGTCCCGAGATGCCCCGCCCACGGCAACACTTCCACATCATCCGGGAAAACGGACTGAATCTGAATTTTCTTTTTTTCGCGCGCCATCACCTGCGTTTTCTTTACCTCGTAAGGAATTAAAACATTCATGGCTTCCTCCAGGTTTCCGATGGTTGCTGTAATTCCCCAGATGCGCATGGTGGGACTGAAGTTACGGATCCGCATTACGGAAAGTTCCGTCATCACGCCTCGCTTGGAACTCAGCAGTTCGTGCCATTCATCTACCACCATGCACTGCACATGTTTAAAAAAGCGCTGATTTTGTTTCTGGCTTAAGAGTAAATGCAAGCTTTCTGGTGTGATAATCAGGATATCCGGCATTTTGCGTGTTTGTTTTGCCCGAAGGTCTTTAGGCGTATCACCATTGCGAACCGAAACTTCCCAGTCGAGGCCAATGTCTTCCAGCGCTTCGGACATGGCTTTGGCAATATCCTTGGCCAACGCACGAAGCGGCGTAACCCAGAGTAATTTCAGGCCATCTTTATATTCATCGGAACGGTTCATATAATCAATCACGACCGCCAGAAATACGGAGAATGTTTTGCCGAAACCCGTGGGTGCCACGACCATGCCCGAATATCCCTGCGAAAAGCGATACCAGGTCTGTGACTGGAAACCAAATGGCTTGCGGCCGTGCCGTTCCATCCACTGCAGAATAATCTGATGCCCGTTACTGTGTAAAAATTTTTGCGTCATGCTTCAGCCTCCTCCTGATTCAGGTAATCATCTTTTTGATTTCGGAAAGTTCATCAATTTCATCGGGCGTTTTATCGCGGCGCCAGCGCAGGATCCTGGGGAAACGTACAGCTACCCCGCTTTTGTGCCGGCTGCTGAAACCAATGCCTTCAAAGGCAATTTCAAAAACCAGTTCGGGTTTCACAGTGCGCACCGGCCCGAATTTTTCGATGGCATTTTTATTTACAAATTTACTGACTTCCATAATCTCCTTATCGGTTAGGCCGGAATAGGCTTTCGCAATGGTCACAAGTCTATCGCCATCTTTGACTGCGAAGGTGTAATCCGTATAATAATTGCTGCGGCGCCCGGAACCCTTTTGCGCGTAAATCAAAACAGCATCAATGGTCAGCGGACTGACTTTCCACTTCCACCAGTCGCCTTTTTTGCGGCCGGCGTGGTACAGCGAATTCTTTTCCTTCAGCATTAATCCCTCAGAATTATTGTCGCGCGAATGTTCCCGCACTTCAGCCAGTTCTTCCCAGCTTTTTGTTTCAATAATCTCCGAAATCAAAAGGCGGCCGGCCGGATGTTTTTTCATAATCTCTTCCAGCAACTCTCTTCTTCTGTATAACGGTTCCGCGCGCAGATCTTCAAACTCGAGTTCCAGCAAATCATAAACAAATATGTGCACAGGAAGTTCCTCCAGCATTTTCTTCGGAATGGTTTTTCGGTTTAGGCGCTTCTGTAATTCATTAAAATTTAAAACTTTATTATCCCGTACGACCAGTATTTCACCATCCAGCACAAAGTTTCCTTCCATTTGTTTCATGGCTTCTTCGATTTCCGGGAACTGCTCCGTTACCAGTTCTTCGCCACGCGACCAGATAAATATTTCATCATTTCTTTTTACAAATTGTCCGCGGATGCCGTCCCATTTATATTCTGCCTGCCAGTTAGCAATATCACCCAGTTCTTCCGGTTCTTTTTCGAGCGGATACGCCAGGCAGAAAGGATATGGTTTGGAATCATCGGGATTAATGTGTGTGCCCTGAATCAGATTGTCAAAGTTTTCTTCTTCCATTTTCCAGGAACCCATAATGCTGTGCATCAGAATATTCCCGTCCACGCCGGAGAACTTTGCCAGCGCATTGATAAACAGTTTTTTACTGACACCAATCCGGAAACTGCCACCGATGAGCTTATTGAAAATGAACCGTTCAATATGGTTCAGGCCGTTCCAGGCTTCCAGTACATAGGCTTTTTTTTCTTCCTCGGTCTGGTCTTTTAGCAACACCAGTTCGGTCATCCATTGCGACAGTGATTTTTCAATTTTATTTTCCGCCCGCGGCAGAATGAGGGAAATCGTTTCACCCAGGTCACCCACCGAGGAGTAGGCTTCGGTAAAAAGCCACTCGGGCAGCTCGGTGATTTCAAGCGCCCATTTTTTAAGCAAAGCTGTATTGACGGGACGCTTGGGTCGTTTGCCGGTAAAGAGTGCCAGAAACCAAAGCTTGTCATTTGGGTTTGCTATTTCCAGGTAATGCACCATCGCATCAATTCTTGCGGTGGTTTTATTACTGCTGTCCAGTGCGTTAATCAGTTCTGCAAAATCTTTCATGATTTTTCTGCTATTTCTTTTTCGCCGGCTTCTTCATCACCGAAAATGGTTTTAAGTTCCACTGCATCAATACCAATCTCATTCAGATATTTCGAGAAAACAGCGGTTTGGCCATGGGTTACATATACTTTTTCAGCCTCGGTACCTTTCACGGTCGCGATCAGGCTGTTCCAGTCAGCGTGGTCTGAAATCGCAAAGCCGGCGTCAGCGGAACGCCAGCGGCGGGACCCGCGCACCTGCATCCAGCCGGAGCAAATTGCCGTGGCGCGGTTCGGAATTTTCTTAATGACATTCGAGTCGAATAAGGCGGGCGGCAGAATCACAATCTGCCCGTCTGTTTCTTTGGCATTCTCGTGCAGGTTAATCGTTTCGTATTCCGGCAGGTCAATACCCACGGATTCAATTCCTTCATTGAGCCGGCCGATGGACTGATGCACATAAATCTTACCGCTACCCTGGATCGACTGCATAATGCGCTGTGCTTTTCCTAAGGAATAGCCGATGAAAACCGAGGTCTTGCCATTGGTCTGGTTTTGTATAACCCAGGATTGCATTTGCGAGGCATATTCAGCCGGAGTCAGCCAGTTATAAATAGGCAACCCGAAGGTACTCTCTGTAATAAATTCATTACACTTCTGGAGTTCAAACGGCGTGGAAAGTCCGTCGTCATCCGTTTTATAATCACCGGAAAACACAATCACATAGCCTTTATATTCCATTCTGATTTGCGAGGAGCCGATGATGTGGCCTGCCGGATGCAGTGATACCTGCACCCCATTGATATTAATCTTCTCGCCGTAAGCCACGGTCTGGATGGAAATATCTTCACCAATTCTTAGTCGTAAGATCGGTTCGGTGTACGTGTGACATAAATATTTTTTCATTCCCCAGCGGGCATGATCGCCGTGACCGTGTGAAATAACGGCCATATCCACGGGTTTCCACGGATCGAGATAAAATTTGCCGGGCACACAGTACAGGCCTTTATTGGTTAATTTAATAAATGTTTTACTTTTCATAAGCAGAAAGTCTGGCTCCGTACTGCTATTCAAAAACCACACCCTTTGATTATATAAAATACATGGCTTCACAATCACGTTTAATAAATATTGCAACCCAATTGTAACAAATTGCGGACTTTGTTGACTAAATAATAAAATTAAATCCAATGAAAAAGATTACAATACATGCGGTGGCTACCGCTGCCGTGCTGGCCTTTGCCTCCTGCGCTGCACCTGTGGCGACCACTTCCACCCCGGAGGCCCCTTCCGAAACAAATGTGGCTCCGGCTGAACTTCCTGAAAAGGGGCTTGACCTGAGCGCCATGGATACTTCCGTGCGTCCGCAGGATGATTTTTATAATTACGTGAGTGGAAACTGGATGAAAACCGCTCAGATCCCCTCCGATAAATCCACCTGGGGTTCTTTCAACAAACTGGCAGAAGATACGGATGTTAATTCCATGAAAATTCTCTCCTCTTTGCTGACAGATACTTTTGAAGAAGGCAGTGAAGGGAAAAAAATTCAGGACCTGTACGTTACCTATATGGATATGGACAAACGCAATGCAGATGGTATGGCACCGGTAAAAGCAAATCTTGCCAAAATCGACGGCATTCGTTCCCTGAATGATCTGCAGAAATACCTCATCGAGGCTACGCCGCAGGGCGACAACCTTTTTTACGGCTGGGGTGTTTTTGCGGACCTGAAAAACTCTAAAATGAACGCCGTGTACATGGGTGATCCGGCCTTGGGGCTCGGGCGGGATTACTACCAAAAAACAAATCCGAAGAATACCGAAACCATTGCAGAATACACCCAGTATGTAAGCGCAATGCTCGGCAAAATGGGCTATAAAAGCCCGGATGCTACGGCGCGCAATATCGTGGCGTTTGAAAAAGAAATGGCACAGACACTGCTGACCAACGAGCAAAGCCGCGATATCACGCTTCAGTACAACCCAAAGACAATGCCGGAACTGAAAAAGCTGGTGAAGAATGTGGACCTGCCGGCCTATCTTCATGCAGCCGGCGTAGATACAGACCGCGTAATCGTGGGTGAATTAAAATATTATCAGAACCTGGACAAATTCCTGACGGCTAAAAACCTGCCTTTAATCAAGGACTATCTTAAGTTCCACTTGCTGTCCGGCAGTGCTTCGTATTTATCCAAAGATTTAGATGATCTGAAATTCAGCTTCTTTGGTAAATACCTGCGTGGCCAGGATGAGCAGCGTGCACTGGATAAGCGCGGTTACGAAATGATTGGCGGTGTGCTGGGTGAAGCATTTGGTAAACTCTACGTGGAAAAATATTTCCCGGCCGAAGCCAAAGCGCAAATGGTGGAACTCATCGATTACCTGAAAAAAAGTTTCGCGACACACATTACCAATCTTAGCTGGATGTCGCCGGTAACGAAGGAGAAGGCAATGAAGAAACTGAACTCTTTCACTGTGAAGGTAGCCTATCCGGATAAATGGAAAGACTATTCTGAACTGAAAATTGTTTCTGAGCAAAAAGGAGGAACTCTGTACGGAAATCTGCAGAACGTGGCAGATTGGAGCTATCAGCGTGCCCTGGAAAAAGTGGGCAAACCGGTAGACCGCTCGGAGTGGGGTATGACACCGCAAACCGTCAATGCTTACTATAACCCGCTGAACAACGAAATCGTATTCCCGGCTGCAATTCTGCAACCGCCATTCTTTAACCCCGAAGCTGATCCTGCGGTGAACTTCGGCGGTATCGGCGCGGTGATTGGTCACGAGATGACTCACGGCTTCGATGATTCCGGTGCTCAGTTCGATGCAGAAGGAAACCTGGTGGACTGGTGGACACCGGCAGATAAAGAAAACTTTAAGAAAGCGACTGAGGCACTGGCAAAACAATATGACAGCTATGAGCCGGTGAAAGGAACCTTCGTCAATGGAACCTTTACCAACGGCGAAAATATCGCCGACCTTGGCGGAGTGAATATTGCTTATGACGCCTTACAAATGTATCTGAAAGATCACGGAAATCCGGGCAAAATCAGCGGTTTCACGCAAGATCAGCGCTTCTTCCTGAGCTGGGCAACCGTATGGCGTACTTTGCAGAAAGAAGCAGCTTTGCTGAATCAGGTGAAAACAGATCCGCACTCACCGGGATTGTACCGTACATTCGGACCGCTGGTCAACACCGACGCGTTCTATAAAGCGTTCGATGTCAAAGAAGGTGATAAACTGTACAAGAAACCGCAAGACCGTATCAAAATCTGGTAATACAAAATGGCAGGGCAGTGGTCATAACGATAAAATCCGCTGCCCAGTATTTCAGTGAATTAAATGTATATTTACAAGAATCAATAAAATAGCAAGAGAAAATATTATGAAAAAAATGACGATTGCGGTGCTCGCATTTTCCGGCATCGTGTTGCTTAATTCCTGTTCCAGCAGAAACGCCGCTACGGCGGAAAGCCAGACTGCTGCGGATACGATTGTGGTTGCTGATGAAGAAACACCAGCCATGGCGGAAGAGGGTTTGAACCTTTCCTACATGGATACCAGTGTGCGCCCACAGGACGACTTCTTCCATTATGTGAACGGAAACTGGATGAAAACAGCCGAAATTCCATCCGACAAATCCAGCTGGGGGAGTTTCAATGCGCTTCGTGAGGATGTGGACAATGCTTCACTGGAAATCCTGACGCACATCCTGACCGACAAATTCGAGCCGGGTTCCGAAGGACAAAAGATCCAGGCGCTCTACGGAACGTTCATGGATTGGGATAAGCGAAACGCTGATGGCATCAGCCCGATTAAAGCTGACCTGAAAAAAATTGATGATATCAAAACCGTAGCCGGACTTCAGAAATATCTGACGGAAGCAACGCCAAGCGGAAACAACCCGCTCTATGGCTGGGGCGTGAGCGCGGATATGAAAAACTCGGTGATGAACGCGGTGTATCTGGGATCTGCCTCTTTGGGCCTGGGTCGTGACTATTATCAGAAACAAAATGACGCCAATACTAAAACACTTCAGGAATACAAAAACTACCTGACGAAATTATACGAAGTAATCGGTACTAAAAATGCGGCGCAAACTGCCCAGCGCGTGGTGGAGTTCGAAAAGAAACTGGCCCTGGACATGCTGACCAATGAGCAGAACCGCGACGCTAATCTGCGCTACAATCCGAAGACCATGCCTGAACTCGGCAAGCTGGTGAAAAACGTGAACCTTCCGAAGTACCTGAAAGATGTCGGCGTAAACACCGATAAGGTAATCGTGGGCGAAATCAAGTATTACCAGAATATGGATTCCTGGATGACGAATGCCAACCTGCCGCTTATCAAGGATTATCTGAAAGCACGTCTGGTTTCTGCCAATGCCGGCACACTCAACCAGCAGCTGGATGATATCAGTTTTGATTTTTATTCAAAATACCTTCAGGGTCAGCAGGAGCAGCGCCCGATGGAAAAGCGCGGTCTCGGCGTGATTAATGGTACCCTGGGCGAAGCCTTCGGTAAATTATACGTAGATCAGTACTTCCCGGCTGAAGCAAAAAGCCAGATGGAAACCTACATCAGCTACCTGAAAAAATCTTTCAAACAGCATATTGACCAACTGGACTGGATGTCTCCCGAAACCAAAGCCAAAGCACAGGAAAAGCTGGCGAAATTCTCGGTGAAAATTGCCTATCCGGATCAGTGGAAAGATTACTCCAAACTGGAGCTGGTGGCTCCGGCACAAGGCGGCACCTACTATAACAACCGCAAGAATATCACTTCCTGGTATTACGCCAAGAATCTGGCTAAAATCGGCAAACCGGTAGATAAAACAGAGTGGGGAATGTCACCACAAACCGTGAATGCCTACTACAGCGGTTCCAATAACGAGATTGTGTTTCCGGCTGCGATCCTGCAACCGCCGTTCTTTAACTTCAAGGCAGATCCTGCAGTGAACTTTGGTGGAATTGGTGCCGTAATCGGCCACGAAATCTCCCACGGATTTGACGATTCCGGCTCCCGTTTCGACGGTGACGGAAACCTGAACAACTGGTGGACGGATGCTGACCGCAAAAACTTTGACGCAAAAGTGGGGCAGCTGGCCGCGCAGTATGATAAGTACGAGCCGGTTAAAGGGAGCTTCGTGAACGGTAAATTTACGAGCGGAGAAAACATTGGTGACCTTGGTGGCGTAGCCGTAGCCTACACCGCTTTGCAGATGTATCTGAACGATCACGGCAATCCGGGCCTGATCAGCGGATTTACGCAGGATCAGCGCTTCTTCATGAGCTGGGCGACTGTGTGGAGAACCAAATCCACGGAGCAGTACATGGTGAATCAGGTGAAAACCGACCCGCACTCTCCGGGTTATTTCCGGGCGTTTGCGCCACTGGTGAATCAGGATGCTTTCTACAAAGCATTCGATGTTAAACCGGGTGATGCGCTGTACAAAGCACCATCGGAAAGAATTAAAATTTGGTAACAAAAACCCGGGACCGTCTGTATTGAGCAGGCGGTCTTTTTTTATTTGGGCGTGCCCCTCAGCCGCCGCGCAAGGCCCGCGCCCGGGTCGCTACGTCCGCTGCAATCTTTTTGCTGAAGCAAAAAGGATTTCCGCTGCCATCGCTCACGCAGGACTGCGCTTGTTTTCACGAACAGTTCGAAAAGGTGAAATCGAATTTTATTTTACAAATACTAGCGGAAGCAAGGACCTTAATTTAAAAACGGTATCCGAGGTTAAAGCCAGGGTCAGCAAAAATGCGCCGCATCGTTCCTCTTTGCGCTAAGTCCGACCCGAGGTCAAAGTACAGATCAACACTCCCAGTTTTTCCAAATTCCAAATTTGTAACCCAGGCCACCGGTAATGGCATTGTTCAGCTCTTTACGAGATGAGGTTTCGTTGCCGTAGTAAATATCTTCATTATGAATATACGCCAGCTGAAAGTAAATTTTACTCATAGTGGCATTGTTCAGCGGATACCAGCGTGTAAAAGTCTTAAGAAAAATCTTATTTTTATACTCATCCGAATCTTTGATGAGGCCGGTTCCCACATGCTGACCAGCGGACCATTGTGGCATTAATTTTCGTTCATAATTAATGTCTGCTATTTTCAATAGATTAACCTTAATCTCATTTTGCTGGGCTGAGTAAAAATTGCCGGCAAGCAGCAGCAGGAACTAAAATTTATTCATTAGTGATTTTTATCAAATATATCTTTAATTCTTAAAACGTAAGTATATAAATGGACGGACTGACTATAAAACGTAACGAAATCATCGCGAATGCAGAAACGCGTAATTTTCTGGCAGATGTGTATCATCCGGCGCAGGGAGAAAAATTTCCGGTCGTTATCTTTGCGCACGGTTATAAAGGCTATAAAGACTGGGGCGCCTGGGACCTGATGGCTCAGGAAATTGCCGCCGCCGGCTTTCTGTTTATTAAATTCAATTTTTCGCATAACGGAACTACGGTAGAAGACCCGAAAAACTTTGCCGACCTCGAAGCTTTTGGACAGAACAATTTCAGCAAAGAATTATCAGATTATGAAAAAATGATTTCCTGGATAGCGGCCCATCCGAAAGCAGAGGCGGAAAAAATAGGCATTGTGGGTCACAGCCGCGGTGGTGGCATCACGGTGATTCAGGCGTTTGAGGATGATCGGATCAAGGCGGCCGCAGTCCTGGCGGGCGTCAGCAATTTCAGATACCGGTTTCCGTCCCAGCAGCGTTTTGAAGACTGGAAAGAATCCGGTGTCATGTTTTCGGAAAATAAAAGAACCGGCCAGCAGATGCCGCATTACTTTCAGTTTTTTGAAGACTTCGAAAGGCATCAGCAGCGGTTCGATATCCAGTACGCTGCTCAACATCTGGAGAAGCCCTTCCTGATTATCCAGGGAACCGAAGATGAAGCGGTGAAAGATAAGGAGGCCACACTGCTGCATGAGTGGGCAAAACAATCAGAACTGCTCATGCTGGAAGGCGCAAATCACACATTTGGTGCAAAGGAACCCTGGACGGAAGATAAGCTACCGGAGGACCTCCAGAAGGCTGCTTCGGCGCTTATTGAATTTTTTTCAGAAAAGCTTTAATCTGACCTTAAAATAAAATTAAAAATAAATTAAATTAACCTTAAAAAATATTAAGTTTGCGCATCTAAACCCTGTACTATGAGCCTGTTGTCCATTCTCGAATTTCCTGATTTCGCCAATCCGCAAATCTGGATTAGTTTACTCACACTCACCTTTCTGGAAATTGTATTGGGCGTGGATAATATTATTTTCATTTCGATTATTTCCGACAAGCTCCCGAAGGAGCGGCAGAAATTTGCGCGCAATTTAGGTCTGGCGTTTGCCATGGTGTTCCGGGTCGCCCTGCTGCTTATGATAGGCTGGATTATCGGTTTGAAAGAACCGGTCCTGACGCTCGGTTTCCTGGAGGAGCCGGGCACAGAAGTCCCGTTGGCGCTCAGTTGGAAAGATATTATTCTGCTGACGGGTGGTATTTTCCTCATTGCGAAAAGCACCTTGGAAATCCACGGGAAAATGCGCGGCGAACATGGCGAACCGGTGAAGAAATCCGGCTCCAACCTGATGACTTTGGTAATTGTTCAGATCATTCTGGTGGATATGGTGTTTTCGCTGGACTCTATTTTAACGGCTATTGGACTCGTGGAAAATGTAATGCTCATGATTATAGCAGTAGTTATTTCCATTGGAATGATGATGGCGTTTGCCGGTCCAATTTCAACCCTCATTAATAAATATCCAAGTCTGCAAATGCTGGCGCTTTCCTTCCTGGTGGTAATCGGTGTGATGCTTGTGGCCGAAGGGATTCATCAGCATGTGAGCAAAAACATTATTTATTCCTGCCTTGCCTTCAGCCTGGCGGTAGAAATGTTGAACATTCGTTTCCGCAATAAACAGCAGCAGCGCTACCTGAAATTGAATCCGGACCTGAATAAGGATTTAAGTATCAAGGAGGAGGGAAATTAGAGGTAAAAAGTCGGAAGTCAGAAGTTAGAGGTCAGAAGTTGGAAATCAGAAGTTAGAGATTAGAAGCCAGAAGCTTGATAATCAGAATTTAAAAATATGACTTTTGAACGCTCTCAAATGATAGTAAATGAACAAGCCGGCTGCACCTGCAGCCGGCTTTATTAGTATCTGTAAAATAGGAAGTTTGTTAATATCTCGTCACTGCCGCGATACCCTGGAACTCTCTCAATTGTCCCGCTGGTAAAAAGACGGCTTTTCCGCCGAACTTCAGGTTTTGATGCAGTAAGTCGTCATACGGCTGAATGTTCGCCGTCGCTTGTTCGTCTTCCTCCTCACTTCTGCCACCTTCAGCTTCGGCACGTTGTTCCTCCAAAAAGAGAGTCTGCACACGGCCTTCTTCGATGGCTCTTTTGATTTCGCCCGGATCACTCAGGAAGGTGCCGCGGCCCACAGCATCCTGCAGTGATTGAAATTTCGCAGCCTGCTTTTTTTCGGTTTCCTTTTTCATGATGGGCCATACTTCACGGACAATTGCGGCGGCTTTTTCATCCTGATGATTACCGTTGAGGTACACTTCACAAATCGCCTCCTTCTCGTCTGCAATTTTCAGGTAATCCCCGTAATTTTCCTCTTCCGTTACCATGAATACCGGCAGCTTTTGCTCCTTCCGGATGTTATTTACAAACTTATCGGTGCGGTTAAAAAATTCCTGTATCAGGCTGGTCTGCCGTTGAGCATTAGCTGCTTCAGGGCCGGGAATGGCAAAATATTCGGTGTTCTCGTAAGGGAAATCGCCGCCGTATTCCTGGATCAGTGCATCATCCTGCGCTTCGAGCAGTCGCGCCTTATGTTGGGTGAGCACCAGAATTAAATAATGGGTTTCCAATGCTTCGGCACGCAACAAATCGCGCAGGGCAAAATGGTCGGCAATATCCACTTGGTTCTGTACGGGAATAGTCAGCCTGATATATTCTGATATGTTCTTTTCAGCGTTTACAAATAGCAACAGGCTTTCCAGATTGTGGCGATGGTCAATCTTGCTTTCCAGATCTTGCAATACCTTCATGGTATCATCCAGCTCTTTTTTATCGACCGTTTCTTTCAGTTTGTTTTCTGCTTCTTTAATGAGATTCTTCAGCAGAATTCCGTCCTTTTGGTTATCCGGCAAAGTACGGTGGGTATTGAGTGCGATGGTAATACAGTTTTTTGCGTCTACATCCTGCAGCATCTTTAATTTCTGTGTCATATTTTAATATTTTTTGATGTTTAAAATACGCCGCGAAAAACATGCCGATGTAGGGCAGCTGGCTGAAGTCGTCGGTTGTACTTAAAATTTTAATTTTATTTTAAGAATATTAGCAGCCAACCATTATCCGCGGAACAAAAAGAAATCTTCTTTCATGTCCTCAATTAAGGTTTCTTCGTTGGTCAGGATATAATCAATCGCTTTCGAGGTGAAAGTATTTCCTTTTTCCGTTAAAGAAACAACATCATCGTCGATGGTGATCAGATTGTTTTTAAGTGCCAGGTTGAGCACCGTGCGGCTGCGCACTTTTTGCCAGTTGATATGCTCCTGCAAATGGTTCACATGGCGTTCGGCCACATCTGAATGGTTTTTTAAATGAAGAATAAAAGTAATCAGCGAAACTTCAATCCGCTGCTGCCGTTCGCGGTACAACACGGCAATCAAACCTTTGTCCGGCGCGAAAAGATAAACGACAAAAAATAGCAGGCCCAGCATGGTCGCGATGCTTCCTGCAATGGATGCATCGAGTGCGTTGGCAGCCCAGTAGCCGCTCACCGCTGCAAAAACACCAAAAAAGCAGGCCAGCGCCAGCATTTTCTTAAGATTGGTGGTGAGCAGATAGGCTGTGGCCGGTGGGGCAATCATTAAAGCAACCACCAGAATAGCGCCCACCGCATCAAATGCACCGACGGTAGTCACCGATGCCACAGTCATCAGGCCATAATGAATTATCACCGGTGAGAAACCGAGCGAAGTGGCCATGCCCGCGTCGAAGGTGCTCAGTTTTAATTCTTTAAAAAAAGCAAATAGTAATAGTAAAATAGCAGTGAGTATGACACTGATAACGATTAAAGCTTTCGGGCCGATATCGGTTCCGGCTACATATAAACGGTCAAACGGCGTGAAGGCCAGTTCGCCCAGCAGCACAGCGTCCGTATCCAGGTGCACATCATTTGCATATTGCGCAATCAGGATAACACCAATACTAAAGAGTGCCGGGAATACCAATCCGATGGCGGTATCTTCCTTGACCATTTTGCTCTGCTGAATCTTTTCCACCATGACCACGGTTAAAACGCCGGTCAGAGCCGCCAGAATAATAAGTAAAGGCGAATTGAGATCCTGGGTCAGAAAAAAGCCAATCACCAAACCCGGCAAAATCGAGTGGCTGATGGCATCGCTGATCATGGCCATTTTGCGCAACACCAGAAAAGTTCCCGGAATTGCACAGGCGATGGCCACCAAGCTCGCGATCAATTGTATTTCAAACTGTGCCGTGCTCATCTTTTTTGTTTTGATTGTACATATTGGCGGCTGCGGTTGCGCCCTCCGGTGTCAGGCTCCATTGGTCGCCGCGGAGCTGAACATAATTGCGATCCAGCAGTTTCCGCAGACCTTTGCGGCTGTATCCCTGGAAATGATTTAAAATTGCAATGGAGTGCGGATGCGAAAGATCTTCGTGTCCTTCGGCTATATGATACATAAATAATAAAGTCTTATGAACCTGCAAATCATTGCGGTTGCGGATGCGGCGGATTTCCCGGAACAGCAAACCGCGCATCGGGGAAAAAATAAACGAGAATAAAACAAATACCGAAGCTACGAGCACAATGACCGGCCCGGTGGAAAGGTTGTTCTGCGTGGAACTGATAGCAGTTCCGAAAACGCCTGCCGCAGCACCCAGAATGGCCGCCAGCAAAACCATCACGCCCAGATTGTTGGTCCACTGCCGGGCGGCCGCAGCCGGAGCCAGCAACATGGCACTCATCAGCACAACGCCGACGGTTTGCAAGCCAAGTACAATGGCCAGTACGATAAAACTCGTGATCAGAATGTCAATGGTTTTCGTATTAAAACCTAATGTTTGTGCATAATCCTGGTCAAACAACAGAATTTTAAATTCCTTCCAGAACAACAGCAAAACAAATAAACAAATGGCCGTGACAATACACATGAGCCATACGTCGCTTTCAACCAAAGTGGCTGCCTGACCAAATAAATATTTGTCCAGCCCGGCCTGATTTGCATTTGGTTGCTTTTGAATAAACGTTAAGAGCAACATCCCAAAACCAAAGAAAACGGAAAGGATAAGTCCCAGCGCTGTATCAGATTTCAGGTGCGTTTTTTTAGTGATGCCACGGATCCAAAAGGTTCCCACCAGGCCACTCACCAGCGCGCCGAGTAATAAAATATGGGTGTCCTTCGAACCTGTAAGCAGAAACGCCAGCGCAATTCCCGGCAGCGCCGCGTGCGAAATAGCGTCGCCCAGCAGGCTTTGTTTTCGCAGCACCGCGAAACTGCCCAGCATGCCGGTTACGCCGCCCAGCACAGCCGTGCCCAGCGTAATGGTACGCAGGGTATAATCCGTAAACAGCAGCTGAAGGTAATCGGTTATCGACATATTATTTCTGGATGCTTACTTTATAATTAATACCGTAGGTTTTGGTAAGGTTATCATCATTGAAGATATCCTTCACCGGACCGGTCGCAATTTTCTTCACGTTCAGGAAAGTAACCCAGTCGAAGTATTCCGGTACGGTCTGCAAATCATGATGCACCACAATCACCGTTTTGCCTGCTTTGCGCAGTTCTTTTAAAATATTAATAATGGCAACTTCTGTGGTCGCATCCACGCCCTGAAAAGGTTCATCCATAAAATAAATGGAAGCATCCTGCACCAAAGCCCGCGCCAGAAAAATCCGCTGCTGCTGCCCACCGGACAACTGGCTGATTTGTCTTCCTTTGAAACTAAGCATGCCTACCTTTTCAAGTGCTTCCAGCGCTTTCTTCTTTTGCTGAACGCCCGGCCGGCGGATCCAGCCGAGACTGCCGTAGGTTCCCATCATCACCACATCCAGCGCTGTGGTCGGGAAATCCCAGTCCACACTGCCTTTTTGCGGCACGTAAGCTACTTTCTTCCTTTGGGTATCATACGGCTTTCCAAAAATGCGCACACTGCCGGCAATTGGTTTCAGGATACCAAGGATGGCCTTGATTAAAGTGGATTTACCAGCGCCATTGGGCCCGACGATTGCCATCAGGACGCCTTCCGGAATCTGTAGGTCAATATCCCACAATACCGGTTTATACTGGTATGCCACCGTAAGGTCATCTACCTGAACTGCGTACTTTTCCATTACTTCAAAGAGTTTACGATGGTCTTCACGTTGTAGCGGAACATCCCGATATAGGTGCCTTCCGGTGTACCCGGATTTCCCAGAGCATCCGAAAATAAAGTCCCGCCGATGGCCACTTGATGGTTTTTGGAATTGACAGCGGCCTGTAAGGCTTCAACGGTTCTTTTCGGTACCGAACTTTCAATGAAGATCGCCTTCACTTTATGGTCGATAATATAGGAGGCTGTTTTCTGCACGTCCTGCACACCGGCTTCCGTAGCGGTTGAAATTCCTTGAAGTCCTACCACATCAAAGCCAAACGAACGCCCGAAATAATTAAATGCATCATGCGCGGTAACCAGTCGGCGCTGTTCTTCCGGCAGGGTATTGATCTCTTCCGTAAGTTCTGTTTTTAAGGATTTTAATTCTACGAGATATTTTTTCGCATTTGCCTGAAATTCTTCGCGGTGTTCCGGTAAGGCTTCGGATAACTCATCGGCTACAAATTGGGTTGCTTTTTCCCAGTTTTCCACGGCGAACCAAATATGAGGGTCATAATTGCTGGCGAAAAGGGTAGAGCCAATCAGGTCTTTTTTATTCAGCGCGTCGGAAATGGCAATGGTGTTAATTTTCTGTCTTTGCATATTTTCAAACACTTCGACGAGCTTTCCTTCGAGATGCAGGCCGTTATACAAAATCATGTCCGCCTGGGACAATTTGGAAACATCGCCTTCACTGGCTTTATATAAATGCGGATCGACGCCGGCGCCCATCAGTCCTGTTACGCTGACTTTATCGCCACCTACATTCTTAACAAGATCTGTAATCATCGAAGTGGTCGTCACAATCCGGAAAGTACCGTCATCTTTTTTAGCATCTGTACATGCGGTTAAAAGGATGCTCGTTATCAGCATTAATATAAATTGTTTCATGAATCTAACATTTAGTGCGAAGGTAAGAAATTTCTTCATAGTTATTGGAGGAGCCTTATTAAATTTAAACTGTTGATATAGTATCAGCAGCAATTACTTGCAGAAATAAAAAACCAGTAACAAAATGCTTTCCAAAGAAAAATATTGATACCGGTTGGATTACAATCGTGAATAATCTGGAAAGACTTTAAATAACAATGTAATTAATGGAACATAGCAAAATTTAGTAGCGTTCTGTTGCCAGATTATTTATATTTCTTTTCCCGCCATATTTGCTTTCCTGATAAAAGCGCGACTTTTTATTTTATCTGGTTTTGTGCAGAAACTCACACTTACATAAATTAATAAAGACATACCCAGCCCGATTAGAGCCTGCGTCACCGAGGCAATTTCCCAGGCAACCGGAAACTTTGCACCCAGCGCCACCGCCAGATTGTAGCTCGAGAACAGCAAACCGAATATCATCGAGATCACGGCTGCTTTCGAAGTGCCGCGTGCCCAGACAAAACCCAGAACCAACGGCACGAAAGCACCACTGGTGAGGAAGTCGGAGGCAATCCAGGAAATGGTGAGGACCGACTGAATTTTAATGGCCATCAGCAGAGCAAAAGCCGCTGTGATAAAAGTAGCCATTCGCGCGACCACGACATTTTTCTCAGGACTGGCGACCGGATTGAGGTATTTCTGATAAATATCGACCGTCAGCGAAAGTGCGCCGGTGTTAATCAGTGAATCCATCGTGGACATGATGGCGGAACACAGACCAAGAAACAGCAAAGCAGCCAGCACCGGGCTTCCTATTTTACTAATCATATCCGGCACAATTCCACCAGCCGGAACGGTTTCATAAAAAACAGAGGAAAACATGCCCGTGAAGGTGACCATTAAATATAAAGGAATAAATACCACGAAACTGATCGCCATCATTTTGCGGGCATCAGTTCCCGTTTTCGCGGCAGAAATCCGCTGCCAGATGTTTGCCTGAATCATCCAGGAGGTACCAAAGGTGATCACATAAGCCAGATGGTCGCTCACCCCGCTGAAGAAATGGGTGTAGCCGGCAGGATGATGATTTTCCGCAAAAGCAGACATGCCCGAAAAGCCGCCTCCTTTTACATACGTATAGCCGAACAGAATAAGTGCTGTGACCAGAAAGAAGACAAACTGCAGCAGGTCGGTGAGCACCACGCCGCGAAAACCACCAAACAGAGAATATAATAGTACAATAGAAGTACCTATGACAGCACCCTGTTCGTAACTGATGTCAAAAAATGACTGAAAAAATCTTCCCATTACAATGACCTGAACAGCTGCGGCGATCACCATAAATATAATTACAAAAATGGTGAGCAGTAAGCCGGCTCTATGATTGTAACGTTCCGCCATCAGCTGCGGCTGGGAAACGGTTCCGATATTGCGGATACCGCGGGAAAACAAAAACATCAGACCGGTGGCAATAAGGACTGGCACACCGTAAATCCAGAAAGAACTGAGGCCACCCTGATGCGCATGGTCCACCAGATCAATGGCAGAGCCGCCTCCCCACCACGAGGCAATAAAAGTAACAGCTAAAAGCCATGCCGGTAATGACCGTGAGACCAGAAAGTAATCTTCGGTATTTCGGTTGCGGCTGCTCCACAATCCAATTCCAATAATGGCCAGAACATAGAGTACAAGCAAAAGAGTCGTGAGCGTGGTGCGCGGCATCAGCAGTTTTTTTATCGTTGCGAAGGTACATATTTACTGCTGTAATCTTTCTTTTATAATATTTAAAGTAAAAAAGCGGGCAAAGATTAGTCATGGAAAAAATACATTTAAATCCCGCCTCATAATATCCAGATACACAAGGCTGTAAAATTAAACGCATGTTTAATATTCTTTTATTGCTATTTTGGCGCGAAATTTTCTACCTGTTTGCGGACAATACATCTTTGTTATGGAACAGCATCACTACCGCCGACTTGCACTTATGCTACTGATTTCTTTTGTAATCATGTATAGTGTGATGTTTTTGAATGTCCACAAACTAAGTCATATTTACCTGAGCCTCACCAGGACGTACATGTCATTACTAATGGTGACCCCGATGGCAGTGCTGATGCTGCTCATGATGCCTAAGATGTACCAGAATCAAAAACTGAACAGGATGATCCTGATTTCTGCGGGAGTCGTTTTTGTTTTTGCACTCACTGCGCTGCGTTCTCAGGCATTTGTGGGAGATAAAGAATATATGAAAGGAATGATTCCGCACCATTCCTCCGCAATCCTGACCAGCGAAAACGCGAATATCCGAAATCCGGAGGTGCGCCAGCTGTCCGACAGTATTATTGCGGCGCAGGAAAAAGAAATTGCTGAAATGAAAATGCTGCTCGACAGTATTAACTAAACTATCAAATAATTTAAATTTTATATCATGTTAAAAAAACAAACACTACTGTTACTGGCCATTGTATCTGCCTTCTTGATGTCCTGCATGGCAACCAACGGTAACGACAGCAAATTGTATGGAAACCAGTGGGAGCTGGAATACATTACCGGTCCACGTATTACTTTTGAAGGACTGTTCCCGGATATGAAGCCTGTGGTTTCATTTGATAAGAGCAGCAAAATGGTTCGCGGCAATTCCGGATGCAACGGATACGCAGCGAAATATACGATGAACGGGATGAAAATAAACTTCGCACAGCCGGAAATCAGTACCATGATGTACTGCGGCGATGGTGAGGTGGTTTTCCTGAAAACAATGCAGGAAGTTGATTCCTATAAAATTGATGCCGACGGAAAACTCGTGCTGATGATGGGCGATGTACCGATGATGCGATTCCACAAGAAAATGTAATTGCTGATTATATTCAGAAAAGAAAGCGGCGCTCCGGAATTCCGGAGCGCCGCTTCTGTCATTTAGCAATGAATATTTTTTACTTTTTATAGCTGTTGCGCGTACAGAAATATCCGATCGCCAGGCCGGCCAACATGGTCAGCACCGTTTTCGTTTTGCGGGAGGGAACCGGCAGCATGGTTTCTCCGTAAATGCGCAGCGGACTTTCCGACGGGTAATTCACATTTCCGTCAGTATCAGTAGGCGCTTCATCTTTCATCATCATTCGCATCAGTGCCGAGGCTGTATTGATGATCGGACGCGGAAAAAGGCCATACATGGTTTTGGCCACTGCAGCGAAACCATCGGTCACGATATGTTTTCTCGGGTTCTTGGCCGCTTCCACCATGTGTGTTGCCAGTTCGCGCGGATCTGTGGAGAACGGCGGAATTTTAAAGTCGAGCCCGGAATACTTTGCGGAATGCATGTTTCCGGTCGAGCGCTGGATGCCAGGGTACAATCCGACGATATGAATATTCGGCTCATCCGACAGTTCACCCTGAAGTCCTTCCACCATACCGCGGGCGCCAAATTTCGTACTTGAATAGGCGGTGGAATAGGGCGCGGGCATATAACCGCCCACGGAAACATTGTTAATTAAAATGCCTTCTTTCTGTTTTTTAAAGATCGGAATGGCCGCATGGGCACCGTTCAGAAAACCCAGCAAATTTGTTTTTACTACCTGTTCCATAGTTTCTGCCGGAATATCCTCAAACCTTCCGCTGGCCATAACGCCGGCATTGTTTATCCAGATATCAATTCTGCCGTTGAACTGCAGTGCCTGGTCAGCCAGGCTTTTTACGGCGGCGGCGTCGCTCACATCTGTCTGAATCCCAAGTGCGGGCACTTCCAGGTCATGGCAAAGTGCCACCGTTTCATCCAGCCCTTTCTGTCCGCGGGCCGCGATGACGATGTTACATCCTTCGAGCGCAAAGGCTTCCGCGGCAGCGCGGCCGATGCCACTGCTGCCTCCGGTAATCACTACAGTTTTTCCGCGTATGCTGCGGGTCGCTTCTGTATTGTTGTTCATAATAGTTGATTTGGTTCAGAAACAAGCATCAATTTTTATGCAAGTTGAACTTACCTGCGTTCGTACCGTGATTTGTTGTTTAAATAAAGCACCTCAGCCTTACCATTAATCTCAGTTTACTTTATCTAAAGTTACCGATGCGACCGCGCTGGCTACGAAACTTCACCATTTTTAAATCAATTGTTAAAAAATCCTTAATTGTAGTGAAAATCGTTATATTTGCCGACTATAATTTTAATGTTGTAAACTACTCACAATGCAAGGAAAAGGACTAATTAAGCTGGTCGCCATCGTTCTGGGGCTGATCTGTCTGAACGAGCTGCTGCCTACGTGGTACGCCGGGAAGATAGAACGGCAGGCTACGGCACTGGCAGGAAATGATCCGGTGAAGTATCAGAAAGAAATCGCGCGCCTGTCCAAAGACACGTTGAATCTGGGATTCACCAAATTGTACTACACCCGGGCGCAGGAAAAGGAAATGAAGCTGGGGCTCGACCTGAAAGGCGGGATCAACGTACTGCTGGAAATCAATGAGCGTGACCTGGTGAATGACCTGACACAGTACTCCACCAATCCGATTTTGCTCGAAGCACTGGATCGTACCGATAAGGCACAGAAAAACTCGACGAAGAACTACATTGAAAACTTCTTCACGCAGTTTGAAGCCGTTAACCGGGAAAAGAATACCAACCTGAAACTTGCAGATCCTGAAATATTCGGAAATACCAATCTGTCTGAAATTAAATTTAATTCTACGGATGAGGAGGTAAAAGATATTATTCGTCGGAAAATCAGTGCTGCGGAAGGAGCAGCGTATGAAGTAATCCGCACGCGTATCGATAAAATGGGGGTAACTCAGCCTAACGTACAGCGCGTACCGGGCACGGGACGTATCTCTGTGGAAATGCCGGGGATCAAGGAAATTGACCGCGTGAAAAAAATGCTGCAAACCTCTGCAAAACTGCAGTTCTGGGAAGTGCAGCAGGCGCCGGAAGTACTGCCGTATTTTGAGCAGCTTTCCAATATTGTTCCTGCTAAGGCAGATTCCATCGGTGTGGCAAAAAATACCAACCTGATGGCCATGCTGCAGCTGAATACACTGCGCGCTAACGGTGTGGGGAATATCAAACTGTCTGATACCGCTGCTATCAATAAAATTTTAAACTCAGAAATTGCTAAAAACCTGAGACCGGCCAATATTAAGTATACCCAGTTTATGTGGGGCTACAAACCGGAAAGCAATGATGAGAACAATCTGGTCCTTTACGCGGTTCGCGGAAACATTACCCAGAAAGCACCGGTGGATGGTGCCGTGGAATCTGCACGTGTCAACTATGACGACCTGGGCAGAGTAGTGGTGGACATGCAGATGGATTCCAAAGGATCCAAAGACTGGAAAACACTGACCGCGAAAAACGTTAATAAGCCGGTAGCTGTGACATTGGATAATGTGGTGTACACCGCTCCGAATGTAGTGAATGAAATACCAAACGGCCGTACGCAGATTTCCGGGAACTTCTCGCAACAGGAAGCGCAGGATCTAGTGGACGTGCTGGGTGCCGGGAAACTTCCGGCGAGCGCCAAGATTGTACAGGCCGACGTGGTAGGACCTTCATTGGGTGCAGCTTCGATTGAAGCGGGAATGTTATCCTTCCTGATTGCGTTCCTGGTGATCATCGCGTATATTATTTTCTATTATGGTGGTGCCGGGGTGTACGCGGTAATTGCCATGGTGATCAACCTGTTCTACATCTTTGGGATTATGGACTCCGTGGATGCCACGCTTACTTTGCCTGGTATTGCCGGTATCGTACTTTCCATGGCAATGGCGGTGGATACCAACGTTATTATTTATGAGCGAACGAAAGAAGAACTCTTTGCCGGAAAATCAATTCTGGAAGCATACAAGGACGGATTTAAACACGCGCTCTCCGCGATTATCGATGGTCACTCCACGACGATCCTGACAGCGATTGTGCTGTACATCTTCGGAACCGGGCCGATCAAAGGATTTGCGGTAACGCTGATTATTGGTTTGTTAATGACCTTCTTTACCTCGGTATTGTTATCCCGTGTAATGATTTTCTCCCGACTGAACAAAGGGAAAAGCCTTTCAGTCTGGACACCGCCAACTAAGAATCTGTTCCGCAATATCTGGATCGATTTCATTGGTAAGAGAAAGTATGCGTATATCATCTCTGCGATTCTTACGGTAGGAAGCTTAGCTTCAATCGCTATTAACGGATTTAAATTCGGAATCGACTTTACCGGTGGTAGAAACTATGTGGTGAAGTTTGACAAAGCCGTTGATGCCAACCGTACCGAGGAAAACCTCTTGAAATTATTCCAAACGAAAGACGGGATTAATTCAGCGGTAGAAGCCAAAACTTTCGGAAACAGCAACCAGCTGAAAATTTCAACCGATTATAAAATTGATGATGAATCGCTGGCAGCTGACCAGGAAATCGAAGAGAAACTGTTCCAGGGCCTGAAGGCAGATTTGCCGGCCGGCATGACGCTTCAGCAGTTTAAAGCAGCTGATATGGGCGATGCCGGAATCGTTTCTTCCACTAAAGTAGGGCCTACCGTAGCGGACGACATCAAAACCGGTGGTACGTTTGCGGTAATTGCTGCACTGGCCGGGATCTTCCTGTATATCCTCATTCGGTTCAACAAGTGGCAATTCTCCCTGGGAGCTGTTGCCGGTCTTGCGCACGATGCCATTATTATCCTGGGAACCTATTCCTTGTTATACCGCTATATGCCGTTCAACATGGAAATTAATCAGGACTTTATTGCTGCGATCCTCACGGTACTCGGTTATTCCATTAATGACACGGTGATTGTATTTGACCGTATCCGTGAATATCTGCGCGAGAAAAAATCGCTTACGCTGGCGGGTCTGTTTGATGATTCTATTTCCAGTACGCTGGGCCGTACCTTCAACACCTCCTTCACGACCATTCTGGTGATCCTGGCGATCTTCATCTTCGGGGGAGATAACCTGCGCGGATTCATGTTTGCGCTGTTACTGGGAATCGGGTTCGGTACGTATTCTTCCATCTTCATCTCTTCGGCCATCGCGTATGATTTCCTGAGAGGTAAGAAAAAAGAAGAAACCCCACACGGAAAAACAACGGTGGATCGAGAGCTTGTTTCATCTGTGAAATAAGACCTAATCTGATTATTATAATGCCTTCCGAATCCGGGAGGCATTTTTTTTGCTGAACAGGATATTTGCTGTAAGATGCACCTTTGCCATCTTTTACCTTAAAGATCCCTGTTTTCCGATCTTATTAAATTGACTTCGGTTTACCCGATTTCCATACTTTTGCACCTTATGAAAAAGAAACAGCGCGCAGCCGGCGTCGGTTTTATATTTATTACCCTGATGATTGATATCACCGGCTGGGGTATTATTATCCCGGTAGTGCCGAAACTGATTCAGGAACTGATTCATAATCCGGATATCAGCGTGGCCTCGCAGTATGGCGGCTGGCTGAGTTTTGCCTATGCGGGTATGCAATTTCTCTTTGCTTCCGTGCTGGGCGGATTAAGTGACCGCTTTGGCCGCCGTCCGATTATTCTGTTTTCATTGCTTGGTTTTTCGGTTAACTTTATGATTCAGGCCTTAGCACCCAGTATTTTCTGGCTTTTTGTGGGCCGGATATTTTCAGGCGTCACCGGTGCGAGCGTCACCACGGCAAGTGCCTATATTGCCGATGTCTCCACAGATGAAGACCGCGCGAAAAACTTTGGTTTGGTGGGCGCCGCCTTTGGTGTGGGCTTTATTGTCGGTCCTGTGTTGGGCGGTCTGCTCGGCCATTATGGAGCG
This sequence comes from Kaistella sp., assembly GCA_032057205.1. Classification (GTDB taxonomy): domain Bacteria; phylum Bacteroidota; class Bacteroidia; order Flavobacteriales; family Weeksellaceae; genus Kaistella. Next base: position 44,786 of record DAMCFT010000005.1, on the reverse strand, counting down.
CGTGTTCCTTTTTACGCCGCAGCGGCACTTTGTCTGATTAATTTTCTTTACGGCTGGCTTGTTTTACCGGAAAGTCTAGCACCCGAGCACCGGCGTCCTTTTAACTGGCGTCGCGCCAATCCGGTCGGCTCCTTACTGCAGTTGCGGCGTCATCCTGAGATTATCGGTTTGGTCTCTGCCTTGGTTTTTGTGTATATCGCCAGTCACGCGGTACAGTCCAACTGGACCTTTTTTACTATGTATAAATTTGGATGGAACGAACAGCTCGTCGGTATTTCCTTAGGTGTTTCTGGACTGATGGCCGCCTTGGTGCAGGGATATCTGATCCGGCTGGTGCAGCCACGGCTGGGGAATGAACGGACGATTATTTATGGTTTATCGCTCTACGCGGTGGGATTGCTTTTGTTCGCCTTCGCCTCCCAAAGCTGGATGATGTTCGCTTTCCTGGTTCCGTATGGCCTTGGCGGAATCGCCGGACCGGCACTGCAGGCGGTAATTTCCACACAGGTGCCACGCGGTGAGCAGGGTGAATTGCAGGGTGCGCTGGCCAGTCTGATCAGTTTAACGGCGATCGTGGGTCCACCCCTTATGACCAATACCTTTTATTATTTTACGCACGATGCGGCACCCTTTCTTTTTCCGGGTGCACCGTTCTTTCTGGCATTTTTGCTGATGAGCATCAGCGTTCTGATGGTGTACAGGCTCTTCCCGCGCAAAAAGAAAATAAAGTAAATGAAACAGCATCGGTTAATCTTTTGTAATTTTGCGTTATGGAACTGAGTATAGGCGAAATGCTTGTTATTGCCATAGCCATTGTTGTGCTGTTCGGCCCGAATAAATTACCGCAGATTGCGCGTGACCTCGGTCAGGGAGTGCGCAAGATGCGCGGCGCCATGGAGGATGTGAAAACAGAAATCATGAAGGAAACCGATAATCCGGTTGCGGAAATAAAGCGCGAGATCGATAAGGTAAAAGAAGCAGCCCAGAACTACAATCCCCTGGCAGAAAAAGCACCGGAAAATGCGCCGCAGCGTGAACCTGTGGTACGCAGCCAGGCAGAAGATGATTCTTATGAAGGGCCGGTAAGCAGGTAGCCGTATGGAACTTATTCAGTTTGACCGTCAATTGTTTTTAGAACTTAATACATTGGGCGATTCCGCCTTCGATCAGTTCTGGATTCTTATTTCCGCTACCTGGATCTGGGTGCCGCTGTACATGATCTTTTTGTATTTACTGAAAAGATTTTTCTCCTGGCGCCAGCTCATTTATATTTTAATCTTTATAGCACTAGGTGTTACGGTTTCTGATCAGCTGGCCGGCATTTACAAGGCAGGAATTGCGCGGTTGCGGCCGTGCCATGACCCGTTATTGATAGACCAAATGCGAAGTGTGAAGTGCGGTGGCCAATTTGGCTTTTACTCCAGCCATGCTTCCAATACTTTTTTCCTGGCTTCCTTTCTCACGCAGCTGCTGCGTCGTCAGCTTCCCAAACTTCCCTTTGTTTTATTTATCTGGGCAGCCGTGGTTTCGTACAGCCGTATTTACCTGGGGGTTCATTTTCCGCTGGATATCATCATGGGTGCTGCCGTAGGCTTTTTATTAGGAGGCTTTTTCGCAACACTTACCAAAAAGGTGATTTACAGAACAGCGGCTTAACCCTTTTTATTTATCTTCATTAAAATTTACTGCAAAGACTCTTTTTTAAGGTCTGTTGCACCTGAGTTGTGCGCGGCATTTCCGGCAGCGCTGCCATCTTTTTTATATCTTTGTTTCTATGTCTGAAAACAACGATAAACGCCTTTTTCTCATCGATGCGTATGCGATGATTTTCCGTGGATATTATGCCCTGATCCGCAGCCCGCGCATTACCAGCAGTGGGCAGGATACGTCCGCTATATTCGGTTTTACCAATTCATTAATTGAACTCATTCGCCGCGAACGGCCTACCCACCTTGCCGTGGTGTTTGATGTTGGCCAGGCCAGTATCCGCACCGATGATTTTGCAGAATACAAAGCCAACCGCAGCGAAACGCCCGACGCGATTAAAGCAGCGATTCCCTACATTCACCGGATCCTGAATGCGATGCATGTGCCCATTCTCGGACTCGAAGGTTACGAAGCTGATGATGTGATCGGAACCATTGCCTGCAAAGCGGAGAAAGAAGGCTATCAGATTTATATGGTAACGCCGGACAAAGATTTCGCGCAGTGCGTGACGGAAAACATCCGTATTTATAAACCCGGTCTGAAAGGTGCCGAGTTTGAAATACTGGGCGTGGAAGAAGTCAAAGCCAAATATGAAATAGAAGATCCCAAACAGGTCATTGACTTCCTGGCGATGATGGGGGATTCCGTGGATAATATTCCGGGGCTGGAAGGCGTGGGGGAGAAGACCGCGAAAAAGTTTCTGAAAGAATATGGCAGCATTGAAAATCTGCTGGCCAACACCCATGAACTGAAAGGGAAGCTGAAAGAGAAAGTAGAAGCATCTGCCGAGCGCGGCATCATGTCCAAGAAACTGGCGACTATAATCTGCGATGCGCCGATTGATTTCCATCAGGAACAATACGATCTCGACACACCGGATTTTGTGCAGGTGAAAGAGATTTTCGATGAGTTGGAATTCCGTCGTATGTACGAAAATTTATATCGGGCCTTTGCACCGGCAGAAACTCCGGCACCACCACAAGAATTAAAGGCCGCGGCGCAAAAGCCGGCAGCCGCATCGGGACAACTGGATCTTTTTGCCAACTTCGAAGAGCTGGACAGAGTGACCTCTACGGTTCAGACTGCGGAAGACAGCGATCATTTGTATCAGCATATTTCTTCACCGAAAGCACAATATGTTCTGGTAAAAAATCTGTTGCAGCAGCCGGTGGTGGCTTTTGATACGGAGCTTTCGCAGCCGGATGAGATGGAAGCGGAACTGATCGGTATGAGTTTTTGCTACCAGCCCGGACTTGCCTATTATATTCCGCTGAGCGCTGACCGGACAGAAGCGCAGGCAACACTGGAAATTTTCCGGCCTTTTTTCGAGAAACAGGATCTGATCAAAGTCGCGCATAATCTTAAAACTGACTTTAAGATCCTGACTTTATACGGGATCACCATGCAGGGCGCGATGTTCGATACCATGATTGCGCATTACCTGCTTAACCCGGACGGCCGTCACAATATGGACTATCTCGCAGAGGTTCATTTAAATTATAAACCGATTGCCGAAGAAACTTTGATCGGCAAAGGCAAGAATAAAACAACACTGCAGGCACTGCCGTTGGATAAACAGACGGTGTTTGCCTGTGAGGATGCAGATATTACCCTGCGCCTGTACGAATTGTTTGCTCCCCAGCTGCAGAAGGAAAATCTGCACGACCTGTTTTTCGGTGTGGAAATGCCGCTCATGCAGGTACTCGCCAAAATGGAACTGGCGGGTATTTCCCTGGACCGGGCTTGGCTGGAGCAGGAAAGCAAAGACCTGGAAAATGACCTTAAAAACCTGGAGACAGAAATCTTTGCACTATCTGGCGAGGAGTTTAATATTAATTCACCCAAGCAGCTGGGTGAAATTCTGTTTGAAAAACTGCAGTTGGACCCGAAAGCCAAAAAAACGCGAACCGGACAATATTCCACCTCGGAAGATATTCTGCAAAAGCTGGTAGCCAAGCATGAAATTATTCAGCACATTCTGCAGTATCGCACCTATCAAAAGCTAAAGTCCACCTACGTGGATGCGCTGCCGCTGCAGATTGATAAAGATGACCATCGTGTTCACACCAACTTCTCGCAAACCACAGCCGCCACGGGACGTTTGTCCAGCGTGAATCCGAACCTGCAAAACATTCCGATCCGTACCTTGCGCGGCCAGCAGATCCGCGGTGCGTTTGTTGCGAATCCGGGTCATAAACTGATTGCCGCGGATTATTCCCAGATTGAGCTCCGGCTTATTGCCGCAATTTCCGGCGAGGAAAACATGATTAAAGCATTCCGGGACGGCGAAGATATTCACGCCTCGACGGCATCCAGATTATTCGGTGTGCCACTGGAAGAAGTGACGAAACTGCAGCGCTCGCAGGCAAAAACAGTTAACTTCGGTATTCTGTACGGTCAGGGCGCTTTTGGTCTCGCGGAACAGACCGGACTTTCCCGTGCTGAAGCTAAGGAAATGATCGCTTCTTATTTTGATACGTATCCGCAGCTGAAAAAATACATGGCAGAGCAGGTGGAAAAAGCCCGCGAAATGGGATATGTGGAAACGGTGCTTCACCGGAAGCGGCATCTGAAAGATATTAATTCCGCCAACTTTGTGGTGAAAGCACACGCAGAAAGAAATGCGGTGAATGCACCAATTCAGGGAAGTGCCGCAGACGTGATCAAACTGGCGATGATTCATATTGATAAAAGGCTGACCACCGAAAAGCTGCAGACGCGCATGCTGTTGCAGGTGCATGACGAACTTGTGTTTGAATCTCCCGAGGAAGAAGTGGAAACGGCCTCGGCGCTGATTAAACATGAGATGGAAAACGCGTATCTGACAAGGGTTCCGCTGCTGGTGGAAGTGGGCGTCGGAAATAACTGGCTGGAGGCGCACTGATGCATTTCCTGATTATCATACCGGCACACAATGAAGCGGAATATATCGGTGCCGCGCTGGAGTCTTTAAGTCGCCAGGATTACCGCGATTTCAGGTGTGTGGTTGTGGACGATGGTTCTTCTGATGCCACGGCTGCAATTGTACGTACAATTGCAGATGGCGACTCACGTTTCGTTTTGCAGCAACTGCCGAAATCGGAACATCAGCCGGGCGCAAAGGTGGTGCGCACCTTTATGGCCGGACTGCAGAGTCAGGATCTGGGTTCAGCAGATATCATCTGTAAATTTGATGCGGATGTTATTTTCCCGCCTGGTTATCTTTCAGAGATTAAAAAGGTTTATGAAAATGATCCACGCGCGGGCATGGCGTCGGGAATTGTGAAAATCAGCAACGAACCTTTTTCTGTCACGGAAGCTTTTGACTTTAATAATAAAGACGGGCAGTGGCAGTTTGAGAATATTTCTTCCAAAAACCATGTACGCGGCCCGATCAAAAGTTATCGCAAAGCCTGCTTTCAGGAAATGAATGGTTTACGCCCGGTGCTCGGCTGGGACAATATCGATGTGATGCTGGCCCAAAAACACGGCTGGCGCGTTAGTACCAATAAAGAACTTTGGGTGAAGCATTTGCGGCCGACCGCTTATAAATATAAAAGACAAAAAGCGGAGAAACTGGGCGAATATTTCTATAATATAGGCTTAGATTTTCCGCTGGCCTTTATTTCCTCTGCAAAATCATCTTTAAAAAATAAGTCGTTGCGTGAACTTATAATCACCCTGCGAAGTTTTCTGAAACAAAAAGCACGGCGACACCTCACCGGCGAGGAGATCACCTACATCCGAAAACTGCGCTGGCGGCAAATGCTGAAGCGTAAATAAATCAATTTTATATTTTAATTCCCTGAATCAGTGAGAAAAATCGCTTACATCGAACTGGATACCCACGCAGAAATCGCAAGCCGGTTTTATCAGCTGCTGCAGGATTCTCCCGTGTTCACGGTAGATTATTATTTCTCTCCTAAAATTGCCGAACAGGTTCAGCTGACAGGAAACAATGTTTTTGTGCTGCAACCTGCGGAACTTTTAAATAAACTCAGGCAACAAAAATATGAATTGGTACTCATCGGTACGGTGCACCGGTATTTTCAAATCTTTTACAAAGTCGTGCAGGAGTTTAGAACAGCGGTAATTGTGCATAACCTCAACTTCAGTCAGGAAACTGCAACTACTCTCTATAAAAATATATGTAAAGAAGATACCAAATACCGTTTAAAGCTTGCCTTGAAAGAACATTTGCATCTGGCACCGCTCGTTTATAAGAAAGCTGCTGCACGGCTTGTTTTAGATGCTTCCACGGCTTCCGATGCAACACAGTGGCTGCCCTTGTTTTATGCGGAAACGGCCGGCTCTTCCGGCAATCAAATTTTAAATATCGTGATTCCGGGTTCCGTGCAACAGCAGCGACGCGATTATCAACATGTACTTCGGCAGCTTGCAAAATGCAAAGAACTGCTTCATGTAACTTTTCTGGGCAAAGCAGCCGGTGCGGAATTGCAGTGGCTGCAAAGATTTGAGCAGGAATATTCCGTACAGGTTTCCCTGCGCTATTATACTGAAAAAGTACCGCAGCTGGAATTCGATAATGTGATGCGGAATGCCGATGTACTGTGGTGCCCGATTCAGCGCAGGACCGGCTTTTTCAGTGTCGCAGAAGAATACGGACGAACCAAAATGTCGGGGAATATAGGCGATGCCATTTCATTTGCGAAACCGGCTGTTTTCCCAAGGTGGTTTACATCACCGTATGACTTTATCCATCAGGAACAAGATCATATTGAAGCGCAGTTATTAGCGTTAAAAAATACGCAATACGATTTCCGGCAGAACTATGGCAAAGAAACTGTTCGCGCCAAACTGGAGCAGGTGCTGCAGCAATTACTTAAACCTGAATAAGGAATTGAAGAAGGCTTTATTGATGTACTTTTCCAGCGGAATAATCTTCATAAAATGATTCACGGCGAAAATAACAGCGGCCACAAAAGCAGGCTTATATATCATATTAAATAAGGCACTTTTCGTTTCCGGCAGCATGATGGCGACCGTAATGGCCAGGGTACAGACAATCAGCAAATACAGCATTTCTATGGTGAGCGGAAACACTTTAAAACGGTTATAATTAAAGTAGATTTTAATAATATTAAAAATACCCAGCGAAATGGCCGTTGCCAGCGCAATCCCGATGATGCCCAGGCTGGTGCGCGTGAGGAAAAAATAATTTAAGCCAATCGTCATTGCCGCCAGGAACAGCATGACCACAATATTAAACCGGTAATATTTCGAAAGCGAAATAATATGTCCGTTAAAACCGGTGGCCAAATCAAATAACATCACAAAACCCAGAATCCAGACGACGGGCTCGGCCTGCCGCAGTTGTTCGCCATTGGCAATGAGTTGCGTGAGGTACGGGAAGCCGACCAGAATACACGAAAACAGGAAAATTCCCAGGAAAAATAAGGATAGGGAAGTGCGTTTATGAAACCGGTCCAGCTCTTCGAAATCACCGCTTTCGATGCTTTTATTGATGACCGGCGCGGAGATATTAAACAGGCCCATTTGCGGAATCATGATAAAGGACAGAATGGAGAGAATAATACTGTACACCCCATTTTCCTCGAAGTTGAGGAATTCACCAATCATAAAATTATCCACCCGAAAGGCAATATAGTTCCCGATATTTCCCAGGAAACCGAAGAAACTATAATTAAGAATTTCTTTCCAAAGGCCGTTTCTTTTGACATAGGTAAGCGTGAAATCCGGCTGCACCTTTTCGAGCGAATTAGTATAAAAGCCATAGCCTGCCAAGGCGAAAATAAACATCCCGATGAAGAAAGCATACGCACCTTTCTCGGAAAAACCGGCGTAGAAAAAAAGGCAGAAAGCCCCCAGGTTGGCCAGTTTCGGAAACAGGTTTTCGAAAATATTGGGAACTGCAATCCGCTTAAAGTTAGACAGGTATTTATTCAGCACCGCGGACAGTGCAAGCACCAGTATCAACGGCAAGATTAATCCCTTCATATGCCAGAGCTCCAGCGAGCGGAACGACGGGAAAAGGTAAAAGAATATCAGGAAACCGAGACAAAAAACGATAAAGTTGAAAACGATGCCCGCCAGCGAAAGCGATAGCAAATTCTGATGACGCCCCTGCTCCTGCGCTCTGTGAAAAAACTTAACATTTGAAAACGAAAGGCCGAAAACCACAATGGGCAACAGCATTTCTGCAGTGGGCATGATGTAGCGCAGTTTACCATAAAACTCGATGTGGTGCGGAAAAACAAACAGTGCCGAAAAGGTGCCGAGCAAAAAGCCGAAGTAGCCAATCAGTGAGTACTTAAAACCCTGTCTTGCAATAATGCCCATCTATAAAGTGCAGAATTTAAGTAGGTTACGATCCGCCCTGGTTGAGCGTGCAGCAGAATAAAAGTTCAGGGTATTAACAGTTGACGGCATATATACTTTGGTTGCAACTGCCAAAGGTAAGAAATAATGTTAAATAAATGTTAAAGGATTTTGGACCGTCTGCCATATAACTCTTTCATCACTGCTCAATCTTTAATGATGTAAATAACGGAAAAGCAGCACTGACTCAACGGAAAGTACTGAAACATGACAGATGAAATTTTATTGTGCTGTTATCCACGCCTTTACTTTTAATATAAGCCAGATAAATAATCACCTCTTTTTTCTCTGAAAGAAATTTATTTATCTTCGCGCTTATTTAGAATAATTAAAAACTATGAATGTTAATTTTCGGTCCGTTGCTTTCACGCCAACTTTGTTATTCTTCCTCCTGGCAGGAAATATTGCGCAGGCACAAATAACAGATTCGCTAACAGTTGATACGCCCGGCGCAGATGCCTCTATTGATGAAGTGGTAATTACAGCGGGAAGAAAGATCGAGCAGATCAACCAGATTCCTTCCTCGGTGACCATCATCACCGAAAAGCAACTCAAGGAACAGCTTACTTTTACCACAGATCTTGCGCAAATTGTCGGAAACCTGGTTCCCGGCCTTACGGTAAGTAATAACAAATCTACCAACTCCGGACAAACACTGCGCGGCAGAACGGTACTGGTGCTGGTGGATGGTATTCCGCAGTCCACACCATTGTTGAACGGCGCACGCGATATTAAGACTCTTGATCCCAGTGTGATTGAAAGAATTGAAGTCATTAAAGGTGCTACCTCTATTTACGGAAACGGTGCCGGCGGCGGGATTATCAATTATATTACAAAAAAGAATTTCAGCAGCAATGCTGTTTCGGGTTTGAGTTCCGCGGGAATATCAGGTAATCCTTATAATGGTGACGGCACGCTCGGTTACAGAGCGTCACAGTTTTTATCGGGCCAGCTCAGTAAATTTTCTTATATGGTAGGCGGTTCTTTGGAATATACCGGTTTGCAGCGGGACGCCGATGGGGTTGTGCTTGGCCAAACCGACGGAACGAGCAACTCCTATCAAAATAACGTGTATGCACGGTTACAGTATGACCTCAACGATATTTCTGCGGTAAGTTTAATGTATAACTTTTACAGTAGTACGCAGCACGCAAAATACATCAGTCAGGTCGGCGTCTTCGGAGAAAGTCCCACGATTGGCGTGCGCGGCGAAGATCCGGGAGAACCAACGGGCACGCCGTTCAATCATAATTTTATTTTAAAATATACCAATAACAAAATTTTCGGCGAATCACAGTTCGATGCTTCATTGTATCTGAACTCTTTTCAGTCAATGAACCGCTATATCGTTTCTACAAAATCATGGTATGGTCCGGGGCAAACGCAGATTAATTCCAGAAAAAAAGGAATACGTCTTAATTTTAATACACCATTCCGTATGGTTACCCTACCGGGAGAAGTGACCTACGGTTTGGACCTGCTTCATGACACCACTTTTCAGGATTTGACCGACGGACGCGTGTACGTTCCTAAAATGAATATGCTGAGTTTTGCGCCTTATGCACAGTTAAAATTGGACCTGACCGAGGACTTAATATTTAAAGGCGGCGTTCGGTACGAAAATGCGGAAGTGAAAGTAAAAGATTTTACCACGCTTGCCAAAGCAGCTGACGGTTCAGGCGCGATCGATGTGCAGGGAGGCACCTTCCCGTACCGGGGCGCTACATTCAACGCAGGATTGCGTTATGCAAAATACCGGATTTTCAACCCGTTTGCCAGTTTTACGCAGGGATTCTCTATTAATGAACTGGGCAGGCTGGTGCGGTCCGCTAAGGAAAGTACACTGACCAATGTAAATACCAAACCGGTTCTTACTAATAATTACGAAATCGGTTTCTCTTCAAAGTATCATATTTTTGCACTGACCGCTGCTTATTTCCTGAGCTCTTCGGAAGATGGTGTAAATTTAATTGAGGACAGCAGCGGTTATCTGAGTCCGGAGCGTGCTCCCGAAAAAACGAGCGGCTTTGAAGTAACGCTGGACGCCAACATTTCCCGTGCCTGGAAGGCGGGGGCAACTTATGCATACGTGGAGGGAAAAGCTGAAAATGAGGACGGAACTAAAAAATATCTGAACGGTGCACGCATCGCTCCGCCAAAAGCTACGGCATATGTGCGCTTTGCACCGGGTCCACAGTTCAACGTTACTCTGAACTGGCTGATGACCGGAGATCGCGATCGCTTCGAAAAGACATCCAAAGGATTGTATCTCGGGAATGAAGCACCTGTTTCCAGCATTCATCTTTTCGATCTGGCAATGAACTATCAGCTAAATCAGCACTGGGGCATGAGCCTGGGTATTGATAATCTCTTTAATCAGGATTATTATACGGTTGCAAGTCAGTACAGTGCCAATGCTGCAAACTATGTGAAAGGCGTGGGGAGCACGGCCACCTTTATGATCAATTATCAGTTTTAAATGCTTAGGAAATTTTCCCTCTGGTTACACAAGTGGCTGGGTCTGGTTACAGGCCTGGTCATTTTCATAGTAAGTATTACGGGGTGTATCTATGTATTTTATGATGAACTGAAGATCATTACGTATCCGGACAGATTTTTAATAAGTGAACCGCACAAGCAAGAAACTCCAAAGCCGCTGTCAGAACTTTTTGTGATTGCTGATGCCGCGTTGCCGGAAGGTGAAAAGGTAAACCGCGTCGATATTTATCCGGCCAAAAACAGGACCTGGGTATTCCGGGCGATGAAACTGGATCAAAATAAAATCCTGTACAGCGACCAGACAGTCTATCATAAAAGAGTGTATATAAACCCTTGCTCTGGCAGGGTACAGTTTGTAGAAAATTCTAAGAACGAATTTTTCCAGCTAATGTTGCAGTTACACCGTACTTTATTGCTCGGGACTGCCGGTCAGATGATTGTGGCGGTTTCCACGGTTGTTTTTCTGCTTTTATGTTTTAGCGGCCTGATCCTGTGGTGGCCGACAAAATGGAAAAAGAAGATGGTTAAGAAAGCTGTCTGGGTTAATTACAGCGTCAAATGGAAACGACTTGTGTATGACTTGCACAATGTGCTGGGTTTTCAAACTTTAGTTTTTGCCGTCATCATCGCTTTTTTCGGGCTCACCTTTTCTTTTCCGGGTTTAAAGAAATTCAGTGCAGAACTTTTGAACAGCAAAACAGAAATAAAAAACAATCAGGACGGCGAGCAGCTCAAACGTACGCTGCGGTTACAGGGCGGCAACATTCTGGATAAGGCGGTTTTCGCAGCACTTCAGTTGCATCCCAAGGCGGACCAACTGTCTGTGCGCCTTCGAAAACCTGATGAAGACCAGGATGTGCAGGTACGGCTGCAAGAAAATAAAACAGGCGTTTTCAAAAGATATGCTTTTAACCAGCAGTCCGGAAAATTAAGTGACGTGAAAAGCAGCGATAACCTCAAGACCGGGGATTATCTAATGAGTCAGAACTTTGATTTGCATACCGGCAGCATCGGGGGTTTGCCGACTAAGATTCTGGCGTTTATCGTTTCTTTGGTTTGCGCTTCACTGCCGGTGACCGGCACGATTGTGTGGTGGAATAAAAGACCGAAGGGGAGGAGAAAAAAGAAATAAAGAAATCTTTTTATTTGATTATATACGGCAAATAATCATTACGAAAGACTATGTTTTAACCTCCGCTTTTATCTGTCCCACTACTTCCACTTACTTCTTCCCTTAATTCCTGCAAATAGGAAATCTTCAACGCATCATACAGGGAATGCCGGCTGATGAGGGTCGAAATCAGGGTGGACACCATGCCTGCCAGCATCAGGTGAAATATCAGTGAATGGCGGTCTGTCATCTCCAGCACAATGATGGCAGAGGTGAAAGGAGCGCGCGTAATGCCGGTCAGAAAAGCCACCATTCCCGCCAGAATAACCACATTGGTTTCATGGGAAGTGAGCTCGATTGCACCTGCAATCACCGCACCCAGACTGGCACCTGCTGAGAGTGCCGGTGCAAAAATGCCGCCCGCACCGCCCGACGTAAAAGAAACGGCCGGGCCGATCATCCGGAACAGCGGCATGTACCAGGCTTCCTGCTTATTGTCACTAAACAGCGTTCTTTCCATGATTTGCTTGCCCGAACCCAGTATTTCGCGGTTTACAAAGTACGCCAGGCTGGCCAGCACGAGCGCACAACCAATGAGAAACAGAATTTTCTCTCTGTCATTTTTCAGGGTTTTGATCCAGGCATTAATGCTGAGCATCAAGGTTGATAGTTTACTGGCGAGCAGGCCTGCAATACCGGAAACCACGATGACCGGAAACATCACCGTGAGCGCAACATCAGTTGTTTTTGGATATCCCAGATACAGATACGAACCTGCCAGCGTCTGTGCCGTAAGTCCGGCAATAATCACGGCCGTAAAAAGTGCCGTTTTGAAATAATTAAGATGCGTTTTGGAAAGTTCTTCCACCGCAAACACAATTCCGCCCAGGGGCGTATTAAACGCTGCGGAGAGGCCGGCCGCTGCTCCGGTCAGGATCATGTTTTTCTTTGAAATCTTAGGCCACCATTGTGGCAGGTATTCATTTACTTTACGAAAAACCGAACCGGCAATCTGAATAGTGGGTCCTTCGCGGCCGACGGCCCCACCGCCTAAAATAAGCGCCAGACTGGAAAGTATTTTAAAACAGATAATCTTCAGGCTGAGTAAATTGCGTATTTTTCGGTGCTCTTTCGGGTTGGCCAGTTCCACGGCTGCCATCACCTGCGGAATACCGCTGCCCTTAGCGTAGGGTGAAAAATTTTTGACGAGCCACCAGGACAGCACAAAGCCGACCGGCGCGATGAGGAAAATAAGCCACGCGTGCCAATCGAGGATGAGGTTCATCGTTTGTTCCGCCAGTACAAAAACTTTGGCATACAGAACCGCGAACACGCCCGTAATCACCGACCCGATCCAGAAGGGGATGGCCTGCAAAAGATTATGCTTCAGCCGTTCGTTGTGAAGATTATCAAAAGAATGCTTGAGGCTGCTGCGCAGTTTGGCAAAAAGGTTCCGCATAGCCCAAATTTATCATTTTTGAATTTAAAATGGGGTTAATTATGCTTATTTATCGCCGTGATTATTTCTGATCAAACAGTTTATCCAGGCTGATGAGAAATTACCAAAATTTTTAGAGGTAGGAGTACATTCAACAGAACATAGGGTCATGGGGGAGCAGGCTTGTTGTTCGGTGGGTTTAGCTCAGCTCTGTACTGTGGTGTCCTTCGCCGCGCTTTAGGGTTTATATGTATGACCACTGCCACGCATCAATGTTGGCGAATATATGGATTATCCACGGATTATCCACGGAGTATCTATGGTTTAACTATGGTCTAACTATGGAGTTACTATGGTGTACCGGTGGGGTGTCTATGTCTTTTGTATAGGTATTCTGGGACAAGACAAACAAGGTTAAATTGTGCACTCGCTGCAAAACCTCCACTTTTACCGCTCTTCAGGCAGAACCGCCGGATGTTGCATCAGATTTCGGTCTCTTGTCAGAAGATAAAGCAGCATCACCAGCAAACCGAAAGTGATGAGTCCGATCATCCACAAAGCTTTATTCCGTACGGGATTGCGGATGATGTCAATTAAAATTGCTGTCCACGGGATGACTTGCAGCAGCGCTAAGACAGGAATCAGTACCGGCGCTGTTTCCAGCGAGGAAACCGGGTCCGACAACCTTACATAAATAGCGACGGCAGCTAAGACGATGGAGGCAATGACCATCACCAGGAGAATTGTTTTGTAGTCATGTACTTAGCTGGAAGGGATCAACTTTCAAGATGTTTTGTGTTTTTTCAGCCTTTACTTTACCGCTTCGTTTCGATTGTTGTTATTGGATTGGAGATTTCTTTTTAAATGTGAGGAATAATGCGGTTAAAAAAGTAATCAAATAGAGTACGCCTAACGAAGTTTTCCTGAAAGTGTATGTTTCGAAATTGAGTTCACGAAACAAGGCTAAGCCTAAAGTAACAGCCATCAGCGCGAAAAAAAAGTTGAAGCCTATTTTGTTTTTCATACCTTTTGTAATTTCATGTTTTGTATAAAATTGATTGATGACGAACGAACTTACATCTTCGCCCTGCTTCTAATTTCCTTCTCCACTTGGCTCATGTACACGATCGAGGGCATCAGGGTGAGGAAACAACCGCATGCCACGGCCAGTAGTGCGAAGTTGGAACTTTTGGCGGCCAAAAAAACCAGTATTCCGCAGGCAATCAGCATCACGATTCCAAGTCCTGTCATAAGTCCTTTTCGCTTTTTCTTTTCAGCGTAGAGCTCATCTAAGGTGAACTCACTTAATTTTTTGGTTGTAGTATTCATTATTTTGTGAATTTGATTTAATATTACGTCGGACAGAAGAACTGTTGGCAGAAGCCATTAGAAAATTTGGAACTTCCTGGTTCCGTCGCATTTTCTCTACGGACTAAACTGCAAAAAGAAAGGAAGCGAAGATTAAAAATTATAAAGTTTTATGTAAAAAAAATAGTGCTTAGGAAAAACGATAGATAAGGCGACTGCTTTCTCGTAAAATGTATTTAAAATTCGTCCCGATAATACACTATCGATCGGGATCTCTTACAGTTCAATGGGATTGTTATAGTAGCGATTGATTTCAAGTTGTTTTCTTTCTGCCTCCAATATATTTTTAAGCTCTTCACCCGATGCATTTGGAAAAAGTTCACGGATATTTCCCAAGGGTTGCTGCAGATATTGTTTTTTCAACTTGAGGAATTTCTGCTTATCGAGTTTGGTTGTCGGAAAGGATTGTAATTCAAGATCGTTTTTTTCGTATAAAGCAGCACTGTCATAGGTTTTAATACCGTTCAGCTCCCAATTGAAGTTTCCGTCTGAATCAGATAATTTTATTATTAAACCGGGTAAGCCAAAAAACGTATACGGTCCGAAACTGAAATTGTATTCAGGGGCAAACCACGCAATCCACTTTCTCCCGCCGTACGCGGTGGTTGCTTTCTGGCAGGAAATGTTTCTGATTTCCCTTTTTTCATTTTCCAGCTTCCAGTTTAAAGTACTATTTTCCGAATAGCTGGCAGACAGCTGATTTCCCAGAATTTCTGTGAAGCGCAGGGTATGGGTGCTAATATCAGTTTGGATAATATATTGGTTTCTGATATTCTTACGAAAATTTTCCTCAAGCATGTGAGAATTACCGCTTCCCATGTATTCCAGTGAGGCAGCCAGCAGGGAATCCCTCTGCAGCTGATCATGCGACTGGAATGTGGATTTTTGGTGATCAAAGATTAAGACCTGTATCTCCTTTTCTTTTGCAGAATCCGTTTTATTTGGTTTGTATGTGAATTCATAATACACCCGCGTGGTCTGAGCAACCGTCAGGTGTAAACAAAAAACGATGGCTAAGAAAGTCAATATCTTTTTCATGAGTGCCTGGATTTAAGGGTGGAGAATGACCGTCCTTTCTGTGTTTATGAGAGATTGGTTCACAACACGAAACTTCTGGTTTTTTTATAATTGATTACAAGTGAAACGCTCCGGGTCCGCCTAAAATCTTTATAATCTAAACTTCAACCCAATAATAGAAATACCTGTTCGCAGTAGTGGCCTTAGTTCTCGTTCGTCTCATTTTCAAACAGTTCGTGTAGTTTTTGTTGTAAAAGTTTCTTGTCAGGTAGTTGCGTTTTATATTCTGCAACCATAGTAGGAGAGAGGCTTCTACTTAAAGCATATTCTACAACTTCACTGTCTTTGTCCTTGCATAACAAAATTCCAATGCTCGGATTTTCATTTGGTTTCTTAACATCTCTGTCTAATGCCTCCAGGTAAAAGTTTAGCTGTCCCAAATGGTCGGGTTTGAATTTGTCTGCTTTGAGTTCAAATGCCACTAAACATTGTAGTCCACGATGGTAAAAAAGCAAATCAATGTGAAAGTCGCTGTTGCCAACTTGCAATTTATATTCTTCTCCTATAAACAAAAAGTCCTTCCCGAGTTCAAGAACGAAATTTTTCATTTGTTTTACAAGTCCACGCTGTAAATCGCTCTCACTGTGTGGGTCAGGTAAGTTTAAAAATTCAAACACATAGCTGTCTTTGAATGTGTTTGATAGGTCAGTGTTACTTTCTCTCACCGCTGGTGAGCGTTTTAAATTGCCTATCATTGTCCGCTCGAAAAAGCTTGCAGATATTTGTCGGTCAAGTTCTCGTTTACTGTAGCTTTCTTGTTTTACGACTCTCAGGTAAAATTCCATTTCTTCAATAGTTTTACACCTTGAAAAAATCAGAAGATTGTTAGTCCAGGTAATTTCTCTCACCAGCGGTGAGAGTTTTGGGAAGTCTTTGTACGTCTCGTAAAACTGCTTCATTCTCCAAATATTTTTATCGGAGAATCCTTTTATATCAGGTTCGTTTGTCTGGATGAAATTGGCTAATTCTGTTACAACAGAGTCGCCCCATTCTGATTGTTCAATTTTCCTGCTGATATATTCTCCAATATTCCAATAGAGGTTTATCAGTTCAGCGTTTACGGCTTTTATAGCATTAGTCCGAGATTGTTTAATTAGCCGAATTATATCCGTAAAACGATTGTCCATTATTTATTTCTATATGCTACAAATTTATGCTTTTCAGTCGTGTTTCCCCTTTGGAATCGCTTTTGGCATTCTGACGTACGGTTTCAGGCTTTGCATTCGCGCGGGAAATTGAAGCACAGAAGTCGAAATTATTACTAAACTTCAATTGAAAAACTGCTGTTCAATTTTGCACCTAATTCAAAACCCCTGTAATGCGGTGTTATTTTTCTAAATAGTGATCAAATTTAAAGTCCGCAATTTTTAACGAGTCAAGCCAGTTAATAAAATAGTCGTGTGTCTTTGCGTCTCCAATTATTTCGTTTCCATTTAAAAATTTATGGTCTTTTTGTCGGTCAATAAAATAATAACCGTCACTTGTCTCGGCAATAATGAATTTGTCAGTATGACCGATTCTTTTTATATTTTCAACTCTACCAATTGCATCATAAACTATTTATTATCTCGTAATTTTTTTAAACTTAATTTTTCGTTAATTCATTATATAAGTTGTCAAGAAACTGCTGCTGGGATTTATCTTCCTTGAAATACCTTTGTTTATTAACACCACAACTTTGTACATCAGTAATATTGGTGACATTAAAGCTCCAGTCGCCTATATCTTTTACATCCACGCTCAATTGGTTATCCTCACTTTCCCATAATTTGGAAAATTTCGTTTTTTTATCATCAGTTAATTGGCTGAAATCTGCATATACCGTAAATCCTCGCATTTCATTATTGAAGTATTTCACAATCATATTGACAGGCACTCCGCCCCAATTTATTGTTTCGCCCTCTGGCAATTGTATATCAGTAAGTGTATTTTCATTCATAATTTTATCTTGTTCTCCTTCTTTGAAGAATTGTTCTTCATAAGTTAGTATCGTTCCTTTTGGTACAATAATTTTTTTGACAGTTGTACGTTCGGTTGTGATAAAATATGGGTAATCGGGACCTCGTCCTCCTGTTGGATTGCCCATGCCACTTAATGCAGTAAGTAAAAAAAGATACCCTCCAATTATTAATAAAATAATAAACGTCAATATTCCTACGATGAGGTACGTCTTTTTTTTCATTTGAATTTTTCTTTAGGCGGTCGGCTTTGCAAAATTACCGCTGTCGGTTTGGCGCTTTGCGTTCGGGCGGGAAATCGAAGCACAAAAGCTGGTTTTATTACTAATGATTAATTGAAAACTGCCGTTCAAATTTTGCACAGCCTGTCCCGTTTTTTTCTACGTGATCAGCTCGCCTGACGCAAAACTTGTGTTACCAGTCGTTATTTTTCTAACAGTTGTATAAATCTTTCAACTTTGTCACCTTCTGTTATTATTACATTTTTGTCAAAGTTGAAGAACGGTTCAAGTTGCCAGTCTTCACTTCCTGCAAATCCAATTCGTGAATAGAAGTCAAGAAAATTCCACAATGTGTCCCCAAGAATTTTGCCGTGCATAGTGTCACCTTCGTGAGAAAAATAAATGATCTCGGAAGGATTATTTCCAATGGCAATTATGTCTCCATTTGGAACATCGATCAAAGGCAATTTGTCCTGCCATAGTTTTTCCGTTATCTCGATCGCTTCTCTATCGTTATATTCTGGGTCAACGGATGCTTTAATCCAATCCTGAAAATTAGAATACTGATCTGAAAGAGAATCCAAGTTCCAATAAATATCTCCCGAAAAATTCTGTCTGAATTCTTCGGATAACGTCTCGTCAAATTGATAACTGAATTCGACATGTTTTGAAAAAAGAAAAAGTTTTTGTAGGTCTTCAGGAATTGTCTTGCCGATTTGTTTTTCAACAGAATCTATTTCGTCAATAGTTGCAGGTCGTTCAATAAACGGTTTCAACGTGATGGTCCACCGCTTCCGTTTGGCGATGTCTTGCAACCACTCAATTTTTTCAAGCACCTGTTTATATGTCTGTTCTTCTGTCATTATAATGGCTGGTAAAGGTTTCGGGCTTCGCATTCGGGCGGGTTTCGGAGCACAAAGCTTCAATTTTTTACTAAAGTTTATTAGTAGCGCAAAACTCCAGGTTTGCATCTCACTTCGCCTGACGCAAAACACTTCTTTACTTTACATTCATAAAATAATTACCTTTAAAATAAACAAGACAGGGGTGAACTAACAATACCCTTAGAGCGTAAAAAGCTCATCTAACATATTAGTCCTCTGCCTTGTTTTTAACGGGTTGAAACAGCTTTAGATAGAATGCCAGATTACCCAGATCTAATAAAGATTTTAAAGTAGTTCAACATTAATTTAAATATCACCAAGTTATGAAAAATTACACAACTTTCATCGGTATCGATGTGGCAAAACTAACGCTGGATTACTGCATGGTTTCCCTGGATTTGCAGCCCGAACAAGGCCAGATACTGAATACGCAAAAATCGATCGAGACGTTTCTAAAAACATTGAAAAAAGCCGGCTGTGAAATGAACGAGACTCTTTTTATTTTTGAGAATACCGGCATTTATTCCTCGCTGCTCGCCCTGGTTTTAAGTGAAAATCAACTGGATTATGCTCAGGTCCCAGCTTTGGAAATCAAACGCTCGCTGGGGATCAACCGCGGCAAAAGCGATAAAGTAGATGCCAAAGAAATTGCCAATTACGCCAGGCGAAACACTGATAAAATAGCACTTTCTGTGCTTCCGGAACTGAGCCTGCAGCAACTCAGAATCGTGTTTGCCGAACGTGAAAAGACCATTGCCGCCATCAAATCGTTCGAAAGAACCAGGGAAAACGAAATGTTCCTGAGCAAAGAAGTTTTTGCCAGCGTAAAAGCCATCAACCGGCAAACGGTGAAACAGCTCAAAAAGCAACTTGCCATGCTTGATGACAGAATTAAAATTCTGGTCCGGGAAAATGAAATTCTTTACAAACAACAGCAACTTTTAAAAAGCATTCCGGGAATTGGCGAGCTTACCTCTGTCTATCTTTTGATCGTAACCAAAGGGTTTACGGCATTTGCAAACGGGCGGAAATTTGCGTGTTATTCAGGAGTAGCGCCCTTTGAACACAGTTCCGGAACGAGCGTTAAGGGGAAAACCAGGGTCAGCCATCTACCGGATAAAAAAATGAAGTCGCTGCTGCATATGGCCGCCCTCACCGCAATTAAATACGATGCGGAACTGAAAAACTATTACACGCGTAAAAAGGCGGAAGGAAAACACAGCATGCTGGTTTTAAACAATATAAAGTGTAAAATCGTGTACAGAATTTTTGCAGTCATTGCGCGAGACTCAAGCTTTGTCAACCTGCACAAATTTGCAGTCTGATTTTTTCGATTAGGGCTTGTTTTTGTCATAGAATATGTTAGCTGTTAGTTTCTTTTGGCGGTTCAAATCGTGTAAATTGCTTTTCAAAGTCATAGGGATATGAATCTATTTCATAATCAAATTTATTAAGTTCTTTGTAAAATTTATTGTTGAAATTTATAAGCCTATTTAATTTATATAAATGTAATGTATTATGTTCATTAAGAAAGAAATTAAGTTTTGTGGTTTGTTCTTTAGTTACTTTTCTTTTCGCTATTGTTAAAATTATTGATGTAGTTTGTTCTACATTTTTCAAACTGGAAATCTCTGATTCAAATAAATTATCACTTTGTATTGCTTTCAATAAATCATACAAGTCAGGTTCTAAATAGATGTTGTATTCCTTTGTAATATGAGAGATAATTAACTCTGCGTATTCTTTAAATAAAATTAGTGATTCTTTGACGTCCATACCTATGAAAAAATTCACACTTGTATTTTCCGGAGCAGACAGCTGAATTACGTCAAATTTAGAATGAATATCCGTATTAATAATTAACGTTTTGTAATTTGCGATCAAATCATCTAAATTATTAATATTTAACTCATTATTGAAGTTTACTTTGATGTGTTTCCAAATAGATAAATAAGTATATATAAATGAATTTATTTCAGAGAAAATTCTAATATTAATTTTTAAATTTTTTCTCTTTTCTTTACTTTCATATAATTTATCAATAATTACAACAGTTATAAGTAGTCCTACCATTTCAGTAGTTAAATTTAAACCAAAATCTTTTGTTTTTTCAAACAAGAGCAAGAACGAAGATGCAACAACTAAAATAATAGCAACGTAAAATAATCTATATTTTCCTGTATGTTTTTTGACTTTATACTTGTAATAATTTCTTATCTTATATTTTAAACTTTTTTCTCTTTTTAAAAATTCATCTACTGTTATATGTTCGACCTTTTTCATAATTTGATTTTGAAATGACAGCTAACGGTTACGTATTGGCGATGGTGCGGCTTAAATGCGGAAACTTTCATATTATAGATTAAACTTCGGAACATCTAAAATAGTTAAACTTGCGATTCCTCCGCACTATTGCTAATACGATGTTATGTGCAGCTTAATTTTCCGCAATATTTTCATAATGTAATCCAATCTTAATATATGGGAATGTATAATAAAATCCTCTCATATTGCTTCTAAATTCTTCGTCCTCTTTCACAACATTATCAATTTTATTTCGCAATTCGTTTGCGTCTTTTACGTTAAAAATTATTTTTAACTTTTCAAAAAAACGTTTTGAAACTATTTTAGGTAAAATGTTTATATCAAAAGAATTATAACAGCTTGTTTCAGGAAACCAATATTTGAAAAATTGATTTTTACTTGGGTTTAATAAAGATAAGTAATATAATAAAATATCAGTTTCTTTTAAATCTTTGAAATTTATTATTGTTGAATATTGTTTTATTTTATCTGCAACAACACTAACTCTTTTCGGATTAATTGATTGATTTTTATATTCATTAAGTGTTGAATTGTAAGTTCTAAATCTTACAAAATTTAAAACTTGGGTTTTATCGTGTTTGGTAGAGATAACAAAACTATTATTTATGAGTATTGAAAATTCTTTAAACCTGTCATTCTTTAACAAAATAGTCATTGAAGACAAGAATAACTCATAAATAAAGTATTTTATATTATCATTAACCAAGATATCCAAAGAATTTCTATTTAATAGACTAATATCATTATCTTCTAATGATTGTAATAGAATTTCAAAAAAATCAAAAATATCATCGCCAAAATCTTCGTCCGAAAATTTACATAAGGTTGTTAAAAAATCAATGAAATCATTTTTTAAAGCCTGTAAATCATCTATGCTTTTTTCAACTTCTTCTATAAAATTTGATTGATTAATAGTTTTATAATCAATTTTGAAATCTATTAAAGCTTGAATAAAACTCTGATAATAATCTTTAATAAGTAGATTTGAGTTTGGCTTATTATTTATTAATGAATTTTTAATTACTGAAACTTTATTTGCAGTAGCTAAAAATATAGGATTTTCATCTAATAAATGCACTGGCATTTTTCCTAATGGCGGTCTTTTAGATTTTGGCTTATTATAGATATTACGAAGCAATTTTTCATAATTTTCTTCATAATTTTCTTCGTCACTTAAGTCAATAAATATTCTTGTATTAACAAAGGTTGGAACAAAAGGATTATTATTATCATCATATTCCATTACAACAGGAATAAATTTTGTTTGTTCAGCTTGAGTATAAATATCTTTCGAAATAATTAAACTTTCTGCTCCAACACCTCCAACTCTCTGGTTTGCTTTTTCAGAATATTCTTTATTACAAATCAACAGAACTTTTGATATACTTTGATCATTTACCATTTGTTCCATAAAAGAATATTTATCTTGTCCTTCCTTTAAATCCCAATCATCTAAAATAACGTGAATTCCATCATTTGAAAGTCTTTCAGCTAAATCAATTACTTTATTCTTATTTGAAATTGGTTTCCAACTATAGGAAACAAAAATCCTAATTAAATTTTCATCAATTTTATCCATATTTTTTTTTCTAAGTTGCAGATAACTCTCAAATATACGCAATAATCCAACCCACCGTACTTTTTATTGCGAATTTTTCGAAAGCCGCTGGTGGCCGAATAAACGGGTGATGAGACCTGTGGCGTATTTTGTATTGTTTGCCTCTTTTCCGGTAACTTTACAATATGTGAACAATACAAAATGCGAACAAATGGAAACACCAAAAAATAATGCCTTCCGTAAGGAAAATTATCATTTTCAACCCGGCAGGCACAAAGACAAAAATGTGATTTGGATCTCGTTTCCTTTTGATCACAAATTGGTGGGGCAGTTGAGGGCTGCAGCTTAAGTACACTGGAGCCGCTCCCAAAAGAAATGGTACGCCGCCGATCATAAGCAGTACCGTAACTTATTTGGTCTGGAAACAGACTATATTGGTGAGGCAGCATGGCAGTTGGCGCCGGTACACCTAAACGAACTTAACCGGTATATTGAGCAACTGAAACTAAGAGGCTACAGTCCCAATACCATCAAAACCTACACAACTGAATTTATCCAGCTGCTCAAAGCCATTGGGAACAAGCCGGTCAGCCAGCTTTCGCCTGAAAAGCTTAAAGCCTATTTTCTGTATTGCATTGATCAGTTACAACTTTCTGAAAACCTGATTCACAGCAGAATGAATGCAGTGAAGTTTTATTTTGAAAAGGTTTTGCACCGGGAAAAACTGTTCCTGGAGATTCCCCGGCCCAAAAAGCCCAGCATTCTGCCGAAAGCCATCTCGGTGCAGGATATCAGCAAAATGTTTTCAGTCGTGGAAAATCCAAAACACCTGCTGCTTCTCAAACTGTGCTATGGAATGGGCCTGCGCGTCAGTGAAATCGTCAACCTGGAAATACAGCATATTGACAGCGGCCGGATGCAGGTCTTAATCAGTGCCTCCAAAGGCAAAAAGGACCGCTATGTGAATCTTCCGCAGTCTGTTTTGGAAGAACTGCGGAGGTACTACAAATTATATAAGCCGACACGTTACCTGTTCGAAGGCCAGCAGGGTGGCCAGTACGCTGTCCGTTCCGTGCAGCAGGTCTTTAAACGTGCTATGCAAAAAGCCAGAATAAATAAAAAAGTCGGTGTGCACAGCCTGAGGCACTCCTACGCCACGCATCTGGTCGAGCAGGGCACCGACATCCGCTTCGTTCAGGAATTGCTCGGCCATCAAAATATAAAAACAACCATGGCATACACGGGACTTACTGATCAGACCATGCGAAAAATAAAGAGTCCGCTCGACATGCTGTAACCGGTAATGACCGACCAGGGTTTCATCTGAAAAAGCTGACTGCCCAGGGTTGCACGGCAATGCAGAAAGTGTTAACAAGGCGGATGCGGTCCGATCGCAGTTCCGGATGCTGCCGGACTTTGCTGAGCTGTTCAAAGACGGCTAAAACCTTTACGCGTAAGTTTCCTCAAAACACCTGATAGCCCAAACTAATTCCGAATTGTTTCCGGTACAGCCGCAGTGTGTGCCGGTTGCCGGTATCATCCGCCGCATACGAATTGGAATTGTCATAAAGTCCCGCAAAACCCTGTGAAAAGTGGGCGCTCAATTGAAGTTTGGAAAACACTTCATAGGACGCCTGCAGTACCATGCCGTAATCCGTTTTGTTCAGATACGGTTCATCCTCCTGCGCGTGGTCATCAGTGCCGTAGGGATCTTCCGTCCAGGATTTTCCGGTGCGGTCCGTGAGCCGCAGCGCAGCGCCGCTCAGCATTTCCACAAACAGTCCGGCGCCCAGCTGCAGTTTTCCGAAACGAACCTGAGCCGAGGCCGGGTGCAAACGAACACTTTGCAAATCAAGGCGGGCCCGCATCGGTTCGTTTTCGCGTGCAGTGGCGTAGCTGTACCGGTTCTGCTGGAACAGGAGTTCATGCACCAGGGCAAAACGTTCCGATATGGGATTTCGCACGCTCACGCCGGCTGTCCAGCCATTTCCGGCAACAGATGTTTCTTCGGTGGTTAAGGTATTTCGGTCTGCGCCGTGCAGCACACTGCGCACGTAGCCGGCCTGCACGCTGACCGTCGTTTTTCGAAGATCCGACTCAGCCTGTTGTGCAGCAAGCCCCAAGTAAAAGCAAAGACCGAGAGCGGCGAATTTCTTTTTCATCATCCTTTTATTTTATAAAGATTCGAGTGCCAGTGTTGTCCTGCAAAAATTAAATAATGCTTCACGGTACGTATCATGGGCTTCACGCAACTCATCCAGTGCTTCCAGGAGTTGTGCTGTCTCGGAATTTTCGGTGTAATTTTGACTCAGGTTTTCAAGATGCGTTTGTTTTTGCTGCAGTTTCAAACGGCTTTCCTTCATTTCTAAACCGGCTTCCCTCTTGTCGCTGCTTCGCTCCTGGAAGTTTCGCTTTCGGTCCCGCTGTGCCAGCTCATATTCCAGTTGTGCTTTCTGCGCTGCCAGCTCCGCCATTTTATGTTCAGCGCGGCCTTTACCGAAAAACTGAAGCGGCATGCTGATCCCCGCCATTACCGTGGTGTAGCTGGGTGTGGGCCCGATGATATTTTTCGCAAAACCATTGTTCACGACACCGATCATCACCCCGAGATCCATCACGGCCTCCGCCTTGGCTAATTCGCGCTGTCGCGCGGCAAGTTCTGCTTTTTGGCGGTCCGCCTCAGCACTGCTTTCCGTCTCCGTTAAATATTCTGAAAACCGCTGCGCTTCACTTTCCAGATCACCGAGTGGGAAGTAAAGGTTTTCGGCCTCAGTGCGTGTAATAAAATCATTCATTTCCTGCAGCAGCTGCTCATGTTCCCGGCGGTTGTTTTGCAGCAAGACTTCCAGCGCATCCTGTGCCGTTCGCAGGTCCGGATTTCCTTTTGCAGCAGTTATTTTATTTAAAAATTCTGCTGTTTCCTTCAGGTCTTTATACTCCTTTTCATTCTTTAAAACCGTCAGCCAGGCGGTGGTCGCTTCCTTTTTAAGTGTGCGGAAAAAATCGCGAGTCTCCAGCTGTGCCAGGGTCAGTTGCGCCGCCGCAACCTGTTTTCGCGCAGCGCGTTTGCCGCCGAGTTCCAGCGGCCAGCTCAGTTCTGTCTCAAAACCATAGCCCATGCCCAATCGTTGTTCCTGATTGTCATAACCAATAAAACTGAGTTCCGGGTCGGGCAGGGCACGCGCAGCCTGTACACCCGCTTCTGCAATGGAAATATTGTATTTCTGCGCCACGAAGGACAGATTTTCAGCGGCGAGTTTCTCCAGAAAAGCAGGATAATCAATTCCCTGTGCTGCGTTTTGCCCGGGGAGTGAAGAACCGGTTAGCAACAGCAGCAGAGGGAGGAGGGTAGGGCGAAAAGCGTGCTTTCTCATATCTTGCAAAATTTGGGAGGAGTGGCAGCAATAGGGTTGATGCCTCAAATTCAAAAGTAACCAATAATTCCTGAAGCAGTCAGGTTACATCGCTGTATTCATCTCTTCCGATGTAATTTATATTCATTATAAAATTGCCCTGACAGATCGAGTTTTTAGTTTGGCGGGCCGCTTGCAGCAGCGAGGGATATGTCCCGATTTTCAATTCATGCTACGCCCGGTTTCGCCGTCAGCGCCGTGACGGTTTTTGCCACCCTGCTGATGGGTATGCTCGATGCCTTTACGTTTATTACTCAGGAGCACACGTTTGTCACTGCACAGACAGGCAACCTCATTATGCTCACGGTAAAGGGTCTGGAAGGCGATTACGTTTCGGCCACCAGCCATATTATTGTATTTGCCGGCTACTTTTTGGGTGCTTTTCTGGGGCAGTGGATTTCCGACCGGATTACGGGCAATGAGCGGCACCGTTTGCGCGTCTTTCTGCTGATTCAGACTTTATTTTTCATTGCGGTGGCGGCCACCCATCACCGCTTGCCGGGCGATATTCTGCTCTTTATGCTGGGTTTGCTGGCCGGTTATGAAATTGACCTTTTCCGCAAAATGGGCGCCATCACCATAAACAACGGAATTATGACGGGCAATGCCAAGAACCTGGCGACAAACCTCTATCAGTTTCTGGTGCTGAAAAACAAAACGGCCGGCCACACGGCCGGGCTGCTGGCCTTGACCATTGGCGTCTTTGTACTCGGTATTGGCGCCGGCACGTGGCTCACCCAACTTTCACAGACCTGGGCCATGTGGTCTTTCTCGCTGATCTCGGCGGCGCAACTGCTGTTTACCTACCTGCTCTGGCCGGTAGAGGAAGGGGTGGAGTAGCAAAGTAGTAAAGCAACCTGAAAGTTTTTTTGAATACTACTATTATTTTATCTAAAAGTCTATCATCTTTTGTCTTTCCTCTTTCCTCTACATCTAAAATATAATTTAAAATCTAAAATTATCACCGTCTATCATCTGAAAGTCTATCATCTTTCCTCTTTCTTCTAACCTCTGACTTCCGGCCTCCAGCCCCGCACATCATAGCGCACAGATTACACAGATTACAAAGATGGCATCGCACATGCGCTATCTTTCCTTATTCTTCTGGCCTCTAACTTCCGTCTTCCGACCCGCACCTTGGATCTTGCTGCATACAGATTTATAAATTACACTTTAGCAGTGCATGTTGGACCGTATATTATAGCGCACAGATGACACAGATGACACAGATGGCATCGCACATGCGCTGTTTTTCCTCTTTCCTCTTTCCTCTTTTCTCTTTCCTCTAACCTCTGCATCTAAAATTTATAATTTAAAATCTAAAATTACTTTCGTCTATTGTCTTTCTTCTTTCTTCTTTCCTCTGCATTTAAAATCTAAAATATTAGCCGTCTATTATCTGCACGTCTATTCTCTATAATCTTTTCTTTTTCCTCGCATTTAAAATCTATAATTAAAAATCTAAAATTACTTTCGTCTATTGTCTTTCATCTTTTTTCTTTCCTCTCTTCTCTAACCTCTGCATCTAAAATTTATAATTTAAAATCTAAAATTACTTTTGTCTATTCTCTCAAAGTCTATCATCTTTTCTCTTTCCTCTTTCCTCTTTCTTCTATCCTAATATCTGGCCTTGTCACCACTATTCTAAATGTACGTCTACTAATGTCGGTTTTATTCTACTCCTTTCACCTGATCCCGCGCTTCTTCCAGATCAAATTTTTCCGGATCCCAAACCTCGCCCTTTTTCAGGCCCACCCACTGTGCCATTTCCAGATAATCCGGATGCGCAGGTTGGCTCAGCGCTTCTTTCAAAAACTCATATCCCGGCCGGCCGCCGCAATCTTCGGGCGGACAGGCACCTTTGCCGGCGGTCAGTTCGGCAAACGCAATAATGTCTTCAGAGGCGGTTTCAACGGTGATGTCATGCTCCCAGTAATCTCCGAAATCGTAAATGTATTTCAATTTCTGCGTGGGCATGGTCAGGATTTCATGTAGGCGGCATTCCGAGGCATCAATTACCCCGTCATCGTCCCACTCCTCATCCGGCATTGTAATCCGCACCGGAAAACCGACTTTTTGATGAGGTGTAAACTCATACAGATGGTAATGCTCCCAGCCAAAGGCTTCCTGAATGATTTCATGAAGCTGCTCGAAGGTTAATTGGTCGGAAACTCTGATTTTGCGCCAGACCGGCGGCTTGGTGATTCCTTTCAGCTGTATTTTAAGGTCCAGTGTCATAAATTTATGTTTAGGTAGGTGAATTTAGAAATAATTCTGCTGACAGCGGTTAATAAGCACGTTAATTACGTTTTTTTCGAGTTGAATTTTATAACTGCTGAAAAAAGCAGCGCCGGTCCTGCTGTTTAAAACCAACGATTGCCGCAGACAGCTCGGTACTACGGAAAACCTGGCAGCAAAAAGGTTCATCCACATACAGCATTGACCGGGAAATGGGGTGGGGGTAATAACTCTTTAACAACGATTGTTTTGGCTTACAGGGCTCATTAACAGTATTTTCTAACTCGTCTGCCTTTTAACGAGGGCAAACATTTCTGTTACTCCATTTTTTGTCCCCTTGTTCAGGATCTTTTTTCTGCTACAATCCATATTTAAAATTTACAATTGCTGCTGTCTGTGATCTTACGTCTTTCTTCTTTCTTTCACCTCTGACTTCCGGCCTCCAGCCCCGCACATCATAGCGCACAGATTACACAGATTACACAGATGGCGTCGCACATGCGCTATTTTTCCTTATTTTTCTCGCCTCTAACTTCCATACTTCGACCCGCGCCGTGCATCATAGCGCACAGATTACACAGATGGCGTCGCAGATTTCCATCTTTACTTTTTCTTCTGCCCGCTAATTTCCGTCTTCCGACTCGCACCTCGCGTTTTGGTACGCACAGATTTACAGATTACACTTTTAGCAGTGCACGTTGGACCGTATAATATAGCGCACAGATTACACAGATTACACAGATGGCGTCGTACATGCGCTACCTTTCCTTATTCTTGTTACCTCTGCATTTAAAATCTATAATTTAAAATCTAAAATTACTACCGTCTATTCTCGCAAAGTCTATTGTCTTTCATCTTTTTTCTTTCCTCTTTCCTCCGCATCTAAAATCTATAATTTAAAATCTAAAATTACTACTGTTTATTCTCTCTCTTTTTTCTCTTTCTTCTTTCCCCGGTCTGAGTGATTATTTCAAATGCTGCAGCAGGCTGAAGAGCTTTTTCTTTTCTGCGTAGTTGAGATGCAGTATGGGAAGTTTTTGTTGGCGGTGCTCGTGCAGGTAGGTAATAAAGTCGAACGAAAAGGTAGGCAGCAGGTCAGACCAATAGCTGCCAGACTCCGCTGAAAAAATAAAGAGATCCCACAAAGTCTGCAGACGGTCAGTCTCCGGCAGGTAGCCAAAGGTTTGGTAGATCCGGTTTTTAAGCAATTGTGCCAAGTAATTGTTCAGCCAGTAGGGGATCAGCGCCACTGTTTCCGTCTGGTCACGGCAGGCTGTTTTCAGATGTTCCTTAAAGATATTTTTTGCCCGTCGGCGGTAAATGGGAAGATCGATGCAGTCTGTCGTGTGGCGGCTGTTCCAGTGAATTTCAGGATGAAAGGCATTGGTGTAGATTCTGTTGTCAGCCTGCATCAGGTTTTTAAAGAAATCCTGACATTCGTAGATGTTTTCCTGAATCCACAGGCGGGTGTGACAGATAATGGTGAATTTTAAATCGGGGAACTGCGCTTTATTAATTTTATCAACTACACGTTCGAACTCTTTTTCGCTTTCTTCAGAGACCAGCGCCAGGAGGTAGTACTGGCGATGCTGGAACTCATTTTTAATACTGGTAATTTCATGGAAGAGATACACATCTTCCAGATGCGCCAGCTGCAGTAAGGGACGCAATACCTTTTTTACCGGTTTAATTTTCAGTAAAGGATGAGAGACAGGGGGGTGCAGAGGTGTCTTTTCAGGCAGTTTTGCCTGCAAGTTTTGCAGAACAATTTGTTTCATCTCATTCTTGATTTGATGGAGATGATCCTGATAGGAATCCATGTACTCAATCAGCTCCTCATCCTCAAAATGGCGTAAAAGGTAATAGTGGCGGCCTTCTTTCACAAAGAATTTTCTGACCTCAGGAATAAAAGCTTCCATAAAACGCAGCCGTTCTGCGAGGGCAAAGCCTTCAAAGGGCTGCCCAAAACGCATATACTCCAGAAACTCGAGGTCATGCTGTATGTTTTTTAAATAAAACAGCGTAGCGCCCACCTGTCCATCCGCGATCATTTCTTCAGTATATTTTGAGAGGAGCTGTTCGCCCTTCAGATAGCGCTTTCTCAGAGACCTGAGTTCCGAATCAACGACGGTAAACCTCCCGTAATTTTTTTCTTCGCCGTATATCTGATCTTCTTTTCGTGCATACCTTTGGAAGAATACATACCGGTCTTCGCGGTGCTGTTCAAGGTCAGCATCGTCCAGCATAGAAATCAGCACACGGTCCTGCTCAAAGGTGTCGCCAATGAAAAGATAATGAAAGGTCTGCCGGAGCAACAGTTTGTCCTTACATAGAATAGTGAGCAGCAAGCCATTCTGATGCGCTGGCCGGTGCAGCCACATGGCCGTAATATTCCTGTTTTCGGTCTCGGCCATAAGCAAATCCGTGAGGTGCGCGGGCAGCTTTTTCGCCCTGATCTGATTGATAAAATTTTCCATAATACAAGATTTACGATAATTCGTTATTCAGGTGTTCATAAAGGCGGGTGCAGCACGACACGGCTTCCTGAAAGGAAATGGTGGAGATTTCATCCGCTTCTGCATTCGGAAAGTTTTGGTCTGGCGCTGCCACAAAGGCAAGCACGTCCTGCATCGGACGGTGAAGACCGATTTTTTGCGGTAATTCCGGTACGAACCACGTGATAAGTTCCCATAGGTAATTCAGATTGAGGGTATTAGGCAGATAATGCGCGTAGTAATACAGCGTGGCGAGGAACAACTGCTGAAAAATACTGCGCAGATACAGTACCTGGCCTTCCGTAAATGCACTTTCTGAAAAACCCATGCTGGTCCACTGTACCTCAATAATCTTTTTCCGCTCTGCCCAATAGCGCCGTACGAGGCCGTCTCTTTCGTGTTTCACTTTCGCAGGGAAACTCAGTGTTTTTCGGCTGTAACAAATAAGATATTCGCTGCGTAGGTGGCGGTCAATAAAGTCATAAAATACGGCGTAATGTTTTTTGATCCAATCGGTTTTATGCAGCAGGATCGTAATCTGCAACTCCGGAAAGTGTGCGGCCAGGAGCTGCTGCACGTGGTGGAGTTGGGTGATTTTTAAGGAAGAACCAAACATGATCAGCAGGTAGCGGCAGGGTTGGTCCGCACGCGTTTTTGACGGAATCCAGTATATGTACTGCGTTTTATACTGTTTCCTGATCGTCTCCGCAAGGGCAGTACGAAGGTCAGGCGCCGGCTTCTCGTTTACGGGCTGTGCCGGTAAATACAGTGTGGTATACCGGTTCCAGGACAGGGTTTGGCGGAGTTTTCCGTAAAACAGGTGCGCCAGATTTGTTCTTAAAATATCACTCAGCAGTTGTATGTAGTGCAGATGCTGCTGATTCGGCGTGCCGGCCACCTCCGGTGCAGATCCGTTTATTAGTCGTTTAATGGCAGGCACTTCAAGTTGCGTGAGTGCCCGCTTCAGTTCCGGTACATGCTCCTGCATAAAATCCAGAATCAGGGTGCCGGTAAAGAAGCAGTGCAGGCTTTTGGGTAGAAAGAAGGTCCGGAACCCCGACAGCAGTTCCCCGTACACAGCTTTCAGCCCGGCCTGCACAACTTCTTCATTCATGGCAACAGAATAAGGGGCGATAAGTTGGGTGTGGTAAACGGCGCACCGGGCTTCAATGCTGCTTTGCCATGTTGTGAATAGTTTCTCGTACTTACTTTGCTTCCCCGAATAATCATTCTGGAAGCGGCTGGCCCAGCTTTTTTCGGTGCGGGCATAGATCAGGTGCCGGGGATGGCAGTTCAGCACGATGAAGCTGAAAGGCAGATCCGGTTCGGAGGCATGGCTTGAATGCGGGCTGATGGTAATTATCAGGGAATGCTGCTCCATACTGTTGCAGATCCAATCCTGCTGTTGCAGTTCCTGAAGCCTGGCGTGCGAAGTGCCGGCGCCGGCGATGACAGTAAGGGTCGGAAGCGGGCAGAGATGCTCGCGCGAAAAGAAGATCAGCTCGATGTCATCATCGGCGAGGAGGTGAATGAGTTTCCACCGGATGCCTTCAGGCAAATGATGGGAGTTGAGGGTGTTTAGATAGGGTTTCATCATTACGGTGTTTGCGGTTGATGAAACAAAGGAAGGAGGGATGCGCGGGATAAAATATTCTGTGGTCCGGTAAATTATCTCTCCATGTCCGCGATTCAGCACTTAGCGAGAAGTACGAACTTTGTTTTTGTAAGATCACCTGAAGTATTTCCTAGAAAACAAAATAGACGCGTTTTAACTCTGCTTATTTAAATTGTATTTGTTGAGCTAATTTCGCTGCAAACTGCTCCTGCTGCTTATTCTGTTATTTCGCTTTTCTGAAAATCCTAAACAGCCGTTTGACCGCTAAGCACTTTCTCACCGGCGGACGTCGGATCTGTAATTGTGACGTAGCCTTAACCGATGTATTTACCTCAATAACGCTGCGAAGGGAGGATATTTCGCAGAGCGGGCACATTTTGCAGAATGGCTGAATGGTTTTGTAAGAGGCGCAACATTTACCAACGCTTGTGGCTGCTTTTTATATATCCCTGAATACCCGTTGCATATCGTGGGCATGTCCTATTCTGCAGAAAAAATGCAGAAGGTTCACCTTCAATGTGGCCGAGCCTTGCAGTAAGTCCGGCATATAGGGGGGGAGGGATTTAAATTGCCTGACACAAATTATTCCGTGACTCTGCTTTAAATTACACAGTCCTGCGGAGCGGTTCTTTTACGCTGCGAGGTGAAAATTAATTATACGCAAGTATTTTTGAAGCTTTTTGGAAATGGAGAAAAGCGTCTTATCCACAATTAAATAGCCTATAAAGCTTTATGGTTTTCCATAACACAGAAGCCTATTTTTACTTATATTTGAGTCGAAACAAACATATGATAGGTTAGATCCGCGTGAGAGCAACTTCCGGGATCTAACGTATCACTTCAACAAATCATCTGTCCTTAAAGAAAGCATGGCCAAAAAATCTACTGCCAAAACCAAATCGACCGAAGAAATCCTCTGGGATTCTGCCAATAAATTAAGAGGCTCCGTAGAGCCTTCCGAATATAAACACGTGGTGCTGAGCCTGATCTTCCTGAAATTTGCGAATGACAAGTTTTTGAGACGACGCGAAGAACTCATCAACGAACACAAAGAAGCCTTCCTGGAAATTCCCGAATTCTATCAGGCAGAAAATATTTTTTACCTGCCCGAAGAATCGCGCTGGACCTACATTATTGAAAACGCCAAACAGGAAGACATTACCCTGAAGGTAGATTCGGCGCTGAAGACCATCGAGCGCACCAACAAATCGCTGGAAGGCGCTTTGCCCGACAATTACTTTTCACGCCTCGGCCTGGATCCGTCCAAATTTGCAGCGCTGCTGGATACCATTAACAATATCGACACGCTCAGAGATGAGGCGCAGGATATTGTCGGCCGGGTGTACGAATATTTCCTGAGCAAGTTTGCCATTGCCGAAGGGAAAGGAAAAGGCGAATTCTATACACCAAAATCTATTGTGAACCTGATTGCGGAAATGATCGAGCCCTACAAAGGCAAAATCTATGACCCTTCCTGTGGTTCGGGTGGGATGTTTGTGCAGTCCCTGAAATTTATTGAAAAGCACAAGGGAAACAAAAAAGACATTTCCATCTACGGTCAGGAATTGACCAATACCACCTACAAACTGGCGAAAATGAACCTGGCCATCCGTGGCATTTCTTCCAATTTGGGCAGCAAGGCAGCGGATACTTTTGCGGACGACCAGCACAAAGACCTGAAAGCCGACTACATCATGGCCAACCCGCCCTTTAACTTAAAAGACTGGCGCGCCGAAAATGAACTGACCAATGATCCACGATGGGCCGGCTACGAAGTGCCGCCAAAATCGAATGCCAATTATGCGTGGATTCTGAATATGATCTCCAAGCTATCCCAGAATGGGGTGGCCGGATTTATCCTGGCCAACGGTGCTTTGAGCGGCGGCGGCGAAGAATACAAAATCCGGAAGCAGATCATTGAAAATGATCTGGTGGAAGCGATTGTTATTCTACCACGCGCGATGTTTTACTCGACTGATATTTCGGTGACGCTTTGGATTCTAAATCGGAATAAGACCGAACGCACCGTTGAAGTGAATGATGGTGTAAAGAATTACCGTAACCGACAAGGCGAAGTTCTGTTTATGGATTTGCGGCAGAAAGGCGAACCGTTTGAAAAGAAATTTATTCAGTTTGGCGAAGATGAGATTACGGCCATCGCGGCGCATTATCACAACTGGCAGCAAGTTAATTGCAAAGAAACCTACGAAGACATTCCGGAGTATTCTTACAGTGCTTCTGTTGAGGAAATCCGCAAAAAAGATTATTCTCTGGTGCCGAGTAAGTACATTCGATTCGTCAACCGTGATGAAAATCTGGATTTCGATGAACACATGCAGACGTTGCAAGCAGAGTTGAAAGATTTGTTCGCGCAGGAAAGCCGGCTGAAGGCAGAAGTGGCTGATGTTTTTAAAACTTTGGGTTATGAACTTGGATAAACAGCCTGCCCGCTACATTGCGGATATACAGCATATCATTTCCGAGGCAAGACAAAACGCCTATGCTTCCGTAGCCAGTACCATGATTCAAGCTTATTGGAAAATAGGAAGAAGAATTGTGGAAGAGGAACAACACGGGAAGGAAAGAGCCGAATATGGCGCTATGATTATCAAGAATTTAGCAGCGGTTTTAGGAAAAGGTTTTTCTGCCAGAACCCTGCGGGACTGCCGCCAGTTTTATCTCACTTTTAGCACTGGCGAAGAATTGGCACAGGTGTGTGCCAAATTGAATTGGTCGCATGTTAGGTTGTTGATGAGGATTAACAATAAAGAGGCACGAGCCTATTACCTGAAAGAAGCCACTGAACAAAACTGGTCGGTGCGCACATTGGAAAGAAACATTTCCACGCTGTACTATCAGCGCCTTCTTTCTTCTCAGCAGAAAGATCTGGTGGAACAGGAGATGAAAGAGAACACAGGCGCTCAGGCTGAAAGAATCGATGATTTTATTAAAAATCCGTCCGTGCTGGAATTTCTTCAGTTACCCACCTCATATGCATATACCGAAGCGCAACTTGAACAGAAACTTATCGATAATTTGCAGCAATTCCTGCTGGAATTGGGAAAAGGATTTGCGTTTGTGGCACGGCAAAAACATATCCGCACAGAAACGCAGGATTTTTTTATCGATCTGGTTTTCTATAATTATATTCTGAAATGTTTTGTCATTGTGGAACTTAAAACCAATAAACTCAGCCATCAGGATATCGGACAACTGGATATGTATGTGCGCATGTTTGATGATTTGGAACGCAGGGAAGGCGATAATCCCACGATTGGTATTTTGCTTTGCACCGAAACCGATCGAACCATTGCCAAGTATTCGGTGCTCAAAGAAAACAAGCAGCTTTTTACAAGTAAATATTTGTTGTATTTGCCTACCGAAGAAGAATTAATTCAGGAGATAGAAAGAGAGAAACAAATAATTCAACAAAATTTGGATGAAGGCAGGGAGTTATAAAAAGCTGGGCGAGTTTATACAGCAGGTGAATGTGCGCAACAGAGATTTGGAGACCGAAACGCTATTAGGGGTAAGCATTACCAAAAAGCTGATTCCCTCAATTGCTAATGTGATCGGCACTGATATGTCCACGTACAAAGTAATTGAAAAAGGACAGTTCGCCTACGGAACCGTCACGTCCAGAAATGGCGATAAAATTTCAGTCGCGCTATCTGACGAATATGAAAAAGCCTTGGTTTCGCAAATTTATATTGTGTTTGAAATAGTTGATACCGAAGAATTGCTCCCTGAATATCTGATAATGTGGTTTTCCCGACCGGAATTTGATCGGTATGCCCGCTATCATTCTCATGGCAGTACGAGAGAAACTTTTGATTGGGCAGATATGTGTGAAGTTGAATTACCTATTCCCCCCATCGAAGAACAGCGACAAATCGTTGCGCAATACGAAAGTGTCGCCAACAAAATAAAAGTAAACGAGCAGATTTGCGAGAAGCTGGAAGCGGCTGCGCAGGCTTTGTATAAACATTGGTTTGTGGATTTTGAATTCCCGGTCGGTCATCGCGAGGAGCGAGGCACGAGGGACGAAGCAATCCCTGCTTTGGTTGCGGAGGAAAGAAGTTTATATGCTAGCAAGCAAAAAGGCTATAAATCTTCCGGCGGTAAAATGGTTTGGAATGAGGAACTGGGCAAGGAGATTCCGGAGGGGTGGAAAGTTAGTTACTTATCAAAAATAGCAAACTATAAAAATGGATTAGCTATGCAAAATTTTCCATTTGAAAATTATGAAAGTTCGTTAGGTGTTCTTAAGATAAGAGAATTGGGACTTGGTCAAATTGATAATAATAGCGACAGGTGTACTGATAATTTACCAGCAGATGTGATTATAGATAATGGTGATATAATTTTCTCTTGGTCTGGAACCTTAAAAATTGATATTTGGACCGGAACTAGAGCAGGTTTAAATCAACATTTATTCAAAGTTACATCTAAAAAATACGCTAAATGGTTTTATTATTATAGTACTAAATATCATCTAGTGGAATTTATTAGAATTGCAAATAGTAATAAAACTTCGCTTGGACATATTAAGAAAGAACATTTAGATGATGCTTTGATACTTTTGTCAAATAAATCCCAAATGACTGAAATGGCAAACGTTATTGAAGAGCAATTCAATTATATAATCAATCTTAAAAACCAGAATCAAAAGCTCTCGCAACTACAAAGTTTGTTGTCGTCGCGGTTGGCGGTTGGGGAGGAAGTGAGTGCTTGAAATCTAAAATTAATTAATATGTTTTTAAATGGGAATTGAAAATACTCTGGTCGGTAAAGTACAAAATCATGTTTATGAAAACTATCTAGCCTATCTTTATGGTTTAAATACTATTGTTTTTGCTATTATAGGTATCCTGTTTGAATTGGATACGGATATACCGATAGTTAATTGGAATACAAAGACTGTAGGTTGGATTTTATTTGTCCTTGTTATAGTTCTAACAATAATTCAAATATTTAAACAAGTTGAGGAGTCTAAAAATATTGAAAAATTAAAAAAAGAAAAAGATGATAAAATAACAGCACTGAAAGATGAGAAGTATAACCTTGATTTAAAAATTCAGAAGTTAGAAAATCAAATAGCTAAAATCAACAATAATTCGATTGAGATTGTTGAAATTCATCTCGCATATTTAGCCGAAAAAATGAAATTAACAAGTAATGATAGAGTTACCTTGTACAAATTTATTAATGATGAATTTTATGTTTTGGGCCGATTTTCGAAAAACCCCGAATTAAAAAAAAGATCTAGAAATGTTTATAAGAAAGAAGGGCTGATATTTAAGGCATGGCAGGATACTAAATTTTTTAAAAATTCGGGAATTCCTGAACCAGATAGCAAAAGAACTAAATTTAGATCAGGTTATTATCGCGTAATATGTTCGTTAGCTAAAATTGATGAAGAGACGGTTTGGAATATGAAAATGCAAAGCAGAAGTTTCTATATCAAAGCATTTAAAGATATGATGAACTTGGAACAAACTTCTATAATCGTTGTAGAAAGTAAAAATGACAAAGGATTCGAAGAAGTGGACATTGATACAGTGCTTAATGAAGATGAAGAAAAAAGATTAGTGGCATTTGTAGAAAAGATAGACTGGGATTTTCCGAACATTGATAAAGCTAAAGAGCAAGGATTTTAAATATGGAAAGAGTAATAAATATTTTAGACTATTTGTATGTAAATTATCCAAATTCTAACCAATTGTCTATTTCTAGAGTCATGAAATTACTCTACTTAATTGAATGGCGGTTTGCAATTACTAAATTTGATAAACTTACTGATATTGAATGGTTACAAACAGAATATGGCCCATTTTACAAAAGCTTGCGAAGTATTTTTAATGAGTCTTCTAATTTCGAAGTTATCATTAAAATTGATAATAATAATAAAGAGCAATTGGTTATAAATTTTTTAAATAAAAAAGATAATTTCAATTTAGGTAAAGATACAAGTGATGTTATTGATTTTGTGATCGCTCATTGTAAAAATTTCAGTTGG
This sequence comes from Kaistella sp., assembly GCA_032057205.1. Taxonomy (GTDB): domain Bacteria; phylum Bacteroidota; class Bacteroidia; order Flavobacteriales; family Weeksellaceae; genus Kaistella. Next base: position 6,521 of record DAMCFT010000005.1, on the reverse strand, counting down.
ACTGAGCTTAACACTTTAGTAAATTCAACATATGGAGTACTGAATACCCCGCAAGGGCAACTCATTAATATTGTTGGATTAGCAAAACAGTATATTAAAGAATATAAAAAGAATAGTAAAAAATAATTTAATTGTTTTGCAAAGAAAAATTAATGAATATGGGGAGATTTACAATAATAAAATAATAAATGCCCAACTACAATCCCCAAAAGCACCATCGCCGATCCATCCGATTGCAAGGTTATGATTATAGCCAGGAAGGGTTGTATTTTATTACGATTTGTTGTCAGGATAGAGCGCATTTGTTTGGGGAGGTTGTAGATGGAGAAATGATATTGAACGGTGCGGGGTTGCAGGCACAAAAATGTTGGCAAGATATCCCGAATCATTTTCCCAATGCGGTGTTGCACGAATTTATCATTATGCCCAACCATATTCACGGCATCATTGAATTCGTAGGGGCGAATAATTATTCGCCCAATAACGAATCGCCCAATCAATCACGGTCCAATCCAACATCACCAGATAATTTTAATGTGAATCATAGGGAAATGGCGAATTGGGTTAATGGGGCGAAAGGTTTTTCGCCCCTACGATCACCATCAAAGACAATTGGTTCTGTTGTTCGAGGGTTTAAAATCGGGGTTACAAAATGGATGCGAAATAATACCAATGTTGTGCACGTATGGCAAAGGAATTATTATGACCACATTATTAGAAATGAACTGGATTACGATAGAATATCAGAATACATAAAAAACAATCCGGTTCTTTGGAAGAAAGACAGGTTTTACGATAATGGTATTTAAAAAGATACATGCGAAAGATATTTCGTATTTAGGTAATTAAAAAATATAAATAATGAAATACACCGAATCCCAACTCGAAAAATCCTTTATCCATCTTTTACAACAGGAAGGATATCAGTTCGTGCAGGGCGAAAAAGTATTTCGCGCTTCCGGTCAGGAGGTTTTGATTCGGGAAGATCTCAGCGCTTTTCTGCTCGCGCGCTACCCGGATCTGGAAACGGTGGAACTGGAAACGCTCATCAATGAACTGGCGTATCAGCCGGCGTCCAACCTGTATGACAGCAACAAGTACATCTGCAAACTGCTGGCCGACGGCCTTATTTTCAAAAGAAACAACCCGGCCAAAAAAGATCTGCACATCCGCTATATTGACGTAGACCCAAACACCCTGCTCAAGACCAACCGGTTTAAAATTGTGAATCAACTGGAAATTCAGGGCAAGGAACTGCGCATTCCGGACCTTATTCAGTACATCAACGGCATTCCGGTCGTGGTGCTCGAATTTAAAACCGCCATTGAAGAAAAAATCACCATTCACGATGCCTACAAGCAGCTGACCATCCGGTACCGCCGGGACATACCGGAACTGATGAAATACAACGTCTTTTGCATTATCAGTGACGGCGTGAACAACAAAGCGGGTTCGCTCTTTGCACCCTACGATTTCTTCTACGGCTGGCACAAAATTACCGGCAACGAAAAGAAAGCGCTGACCGGCATTGACACGGCTACGTCCATCGTTCACGGGATGCTGAACCGGCAACGGCTGTGCGACATTCTGCAGAACTTTATCTGGTTTCCCGATACGTCCAAAAAAGAAGCGAAAATCCTCTGCCGGTATCCGCAGTATTACGCAGCCAATAAACTGTTTGACAATATTCAAAAGCACCGCAAACCGGAAGGCGACGGAAAAGGCGGAACGTATTTTGGCGCAACCGGTTGTGGCAAAAGTTTCACCATGCTGTTCCTGGCGCGGCTGCTGATGCGCTCCACCCAAATGGCCAGCCCGACTATTGTCATTATCTCCGACCGCACCGATCTGGATGATCAGCTGTCCCGGGATTTTACCAATGCCAAAGATTTTATCGGTGACGAAAACATCATCAACATCGAATCCCGCGCAGATCTGCGGGCCAGGCTCCGTGGTCGGGAAAGTGGCGGTGTATTTTTGACCACGGTACAGAAATTTGCCGAAGACGATCAAGTACTCAGTAATCGGACCAATATCATCTGTATTTCCGATGAAGCGCACCGCTCACAGGTCAATCTGGATTTGAAAGTCCGCATTGATGAAGAGGGTGTGAAGAAATCGTACGGTTTTGCCAAATACCTGCACAATTCACTTCCCAATGCCACCTATGTAGGATTTACGGGAACACCCATTGACAAAACGCTGGATGTTTTCGGTCCGGTGGTGGATTCCTATACCATGTTTGAATCGGTGGTAGATGAAATCACGGTTCGGCTGGTGTATGAGGGCCGGGCGGCAAAAGTCAATCTGAACCATTCCAAAGTAGTGGAGATCGAACAATATTACCAAAATGCGGTGGCAGAAGGTGCTTCGGAATACCATGTGGAGGCCAGCCAAAAGGCCATTGCGCGAATGGAGGTGATCTTAGGCGATCCCGACCGGATTGCAGCCATAGCGCGGGATTTCATTTCGCATTATGAAAAAAGAATGGAGGAGAAAGCGACCGTCGCCGGAAAGGTGATGTTTGTTTGTGCTTCCCGCGAGATTGCCTACAAGCTTTTTCAGGAAATCATTCGACTCCGCCCGGAGTGGAATGAAAAACACATTTCGGAAAACCTGACTGAAAAGGAAAGGAAAGAAATCAAGCCTGTCGAGCGGATCAAGATGGTCATGACGAGGAACAAAGATGATGAAGAAAGCCTCTGGAATCTTCTCGGAACTAAGGAGGATCGCAAGGAACTGGACCGGCAGTTCAAGCAGCTTCATTCCAATTTTAAAATTGCGATTGTGGTTGATATGTGGCTCACCGGTTTTGATGTGCCTTTCCTTGATACTATTTACATTGACAAACCCCTGCAGACCCATAATCTCATTCAGACCATTTCCCGCGTCAACCGCAAGTACGAAGGCAAGGACAAAGGTTTGGTGGTGGATTACATCGGCATCAAGAAAAACCTGAATCACGCTTTGGGTTTGTTCAACGGCCATACAGCTGCGGATGACTTTGAAGACCTGGACAAAGCCGTGATCATCGTGAAAGATCAGCTGGATTTACTGCGGCAGTTTTTCTATCAATTTGATACGACCGATTATTTCAAAGGGTCGCCGGTGGAACAGCTGCAATGTCTCAACCGAGCTTCGGAACTGGTGTTGCAAACCGAACAGTCGGAGAAGTTTTTTGTGGATGTGACCAAAAAATTAAAGTCGGCTTACAATCTGGTCTGCGGTTCGGAAGTGTTTAATGAAAAAGAAACCGACGAAATTCATTTTTATTTTGCCGTTAAATCCATTGTGGTAAAGCTGACCAAAGGCGAAGCACCCGACACGGCGCAAATGAATGAGAAAGTGAGCAAAATGGTGGAAGAAGCCATTGTCTCGGAAGGCGTGGAAGAGATCTTTAAACTGGACGATTACAAAGCCAACGCCATCGATTTGTTTAATGACAAATTTCTGGAAAAAATCAATGCGCTGGAACTGCCGAATACGAAGATCAAAATTCTGGAGCGTCTGCTGAAGCAGGCCATCGGCGATTTCAAAAAAGTAAACAAGGTCAAAGGCATTGAATTTTCGGACCGACTTCAGAAGATCATCGACAGTTACAACGAGCGCAGTGAACTGGACATTCTCGATTATGACGGCATTCAGACAGAAACCACCGAGCAGATTTTGGACCTGATCTTAAAACTACGTACCGAGATGGCTTCTTTTGAAGATTTGGGTATCAACTATGAGGAGAAAGCTTTTTATGATATTCTCGATGCGATCTGTAAGCAATACGGTTTTGAATTTGACAAAGACAAAATGCTGGAACTCGCCAGGGAAATTAAAAAGATTGTGGACAATACAGCCAGATATCCGGACTGGAGTGACCGGGATGATATCAAAGCCCAGCTCAAAATGGATATCATCGTTAAACTGCATCAGTACGGCTATCCGCCCATCACCCAGGATGATGTCTATAAAAACGTGCTGGAGCAGGCGGAGAATTTTAAGCGGAACAGGTAAGTGGATTAGTTCTGATCTTATTAATCGCTGATTATGAGTGCAGATAAGTATAATGGCAGCAATGACTATTATCCTAAAAAGATTGGGAAAATTAGTTATCCAGATGATACCGAAAATTATTGGAGAAATTTTCGGGAGGATGTCTGCAAGGTTATAGAAAAAAGTCAAAAGCCTCAAAATCCATCTAAAACAACGCAGGGCGATCCTCAACGATCACAAGATCAAAAAGGACGTTCAGTTCCACAGCCAGCTGTGGTTAAACCACCTAAAACAATATGACATGACTGACAAAAACTGCAATTAAACAAATAAAGCCAGTGGTGAAAATCCCGCTGGAAATATTAAAACCGGCAGAGTTACCGTGGCTCCTGCAGAGATAAAGCCTCCAAAAGCAAAATAAAGAACTGCTTAAAAAGAAATCATCCGGTAGTCCGTAGAATTTCATTTTTTTAGAATATAAATTACTTAATAAGCTTCTCCAACCTCCCCATCATCTCCTCCTTCTCCTTCAGCATTCTTTCATAAAGCGCAATCTTTTCCTCATGTAGTTGTATCAGTTTATCAATTGGATGGAAATGAATCGTGCCGTAATTGAAAGAATTACTAAAAGCATGTTCTCCGAAAGTATTCGAAATAATATTAATCGCCTGCTCCTCATCAAAATTCTGAAAAGCCTCCACCGGGATTTTAAGCACCTCGGAAATCTTCTTTAACAATGGATCTTCAACCACCTCTTTCTGTTCCAGCAAAGAAATTTTCTTCTGGTTCCAGTCATCGCCTAAATCGAATGCCAGTGCTTCCTGCTTGATGCCGAGCATTTCCCGGAAGCGTTTCACGTTGCGGCCCTGATGAATTTTCTGTTCCATAGCGGTGGTCTTTTTATTGGCGTAAAGATAAAGCCATTTGATGAAATCGTGTGAAAGGTAAAGGTAAGAAATTCAGGTAAAATATCCCGCGGACTGCCTATGTTATCCTGCAGAAACTTGTATTATCTTTACTTTTCGTCACATATAAGCATAAAATAAAAAAAAATGGCTTATGAAAGAGACCAATATCCGGCTGGAAACGTATTTCTGGGCCACCGATGAAATAGATGATCCTTTTAAAGTGTTCAGCGCCTTCTTTGAATTTTATAGACTGGACAGCAGTAAAGACATGCTGAGCGAGGTGATGCGCTATCTGCACAAAGACGAAGTCTGCAGCAAAGAGAATCCGTCCCGGATTTTTGATTTCCATAAAGCGCTGCAATCCTTCGCAAGGGCAGCGTATCTGATTAATCTGAAAAAGCAGCAATGGAAAGTGAAGAAAGGGCCGGAAGCGTGGCCGGTCATGTCGCAGGCTTCGCTCACCGCAGAAGAATATGAAAATCCCCAGCTGGTTTTTGAGAAAGCCTTCGCGGCCAGTTCACTGGATGAATATGAATTTTTCCTGAATGAAATTTGCTATATTGCGCTCATGCCGTAAAGGGAGCAGGCTGATTATGACCTGACGACCCCTTATATCTGGTTTATTAAAATCTTGGATGCAGCGCAGGTTATCACTGAACGCGGAGTGGAAAAGGTAGGCAGCCGCAAATTCCTGTAAATTATACAATAGTACAGCGCAGTTTCCTTGTGCGCAAGCAGCTGGAATTTCAAGCTTTACAGGTCTTTAAAAAATGCTTGAAGCTATCTGAATCGCCGTTGAGCGTATCCGGCGGGAGAAATGGCGTAATGGTTGACGGCCGGAAAAGAAATGCTGAGCCGATTAATCTCCTTATTCGGCTCATGGAAATTCGTATATTTGAGCCGAATATATACTCTAATTGGCTCCATATGTACATTTGGCAGTTTCCCGAATTTCCTCACTTTACTTTTCAAACTGAAGAACTACAGCTGATGGTGCAGCGCTTTACTCTGGGACTGGGGAAGCCAACGCAATACTCCATACTTTTTCAGCCGAAACAAAGCAGGAAATTTTTGCAGAATTAATGCTGTCAGAAGCCTTGAAAACGTCCGAGATCGAAGGCGCGTATTTCAGTCAGTCGGATAACTTGCGGTCTCCTCTGTAAAGTCAAAGCTTAGCGTGGGCGAGGCGTTTCCGCTACATGCGTAAATTTTATAAACTTCACTTTTACCAGTCTGTCATCTTTCATTGTAAATTTTTTCCTCGGCTATTCTTTAATAGTCTATTATCTGTTCTCTTTGCTCTTTACTTCTTATTCTTTTCATAGATTTATTTTTGCGCCTTTTCTCCTCGTACCTTCTCCCACCCAAAGCCCAGTCCTAAGCATGGATGGTGCATGGATAATGCATGGATGGGCATAACGGTACATCCGCGCCATTTTCAGCCATTTTTGCCATATAGTTATCTTGTTTCTTGTCCTCTTTTTTTTCCTCCCCTCAAAAATTTATAATCTAAAATTATTACCGTCTATTCTCTCAAAGTTTATGCTCTTTTATCTTTTCCCTTTCCTCTTTTCTCTTTTTTCTTTCCTCTTTCCTCCGCATCTAAAATCTATAATTTAAAATCTAAAA
>DAMCFT010000004.1:0-269481 GCA_032057205.1 Kaistella sp. | reverse complement strand
TGTTATTTGTATGTCAATGATCTCTTGTTCTTTTCGCTTTATTTTCAAAACAAACCTCTGTCGTTGTTGTCCTGAATTGCGAGTGCAAAAGTAGTAAATGTTTTTGTTGTGTGCAAATGTTTTTGAAAAATATTTGAAAAAAGTTTTTCGTAAAAACTTAAAGCTCTTTTCATCTTCCTTTCCCAAAACCTTTACCTTAAAAACCGCTCCTTCGCTTTTCCCGAATCGGGACTGCAAAGATAAAAACAATTTTTAATTACACAAAGAAAAATGTGAGAATATTTATTCGATGCCTCCAGCTCCTAAAAGCTCTGAGCACCGCTCTTCTCCACTCTCTTCCTCAACAGTACCCCTTCGCTGTTTACTCGTTTCCTTTTGACTCTGCAAAAATAGGCACATTATTTGAACAGGCAAGGGGTTTACTTAAATAAATACTCACCCAACGCTTAACTGGCTGATATGGTGGGAGAAGAATTTTGAGTGGTATTAATCACGAAGTCAACTTAACCCCTCATATATATTCATTATTGCCGCTCCCCCCTGCAATTTGCGCGTTACAATACGTTTTAAATATGGTTTAGATTCTTTTCTTAATCCTACTAAAAACAAGAAAGACCCGCAGTAGCAGTTCTTTCATTAAAATTATATGGTTCGCGGTGGAATAATTCGGTCCAGGTATTTATAAACATAATAACCGATAAGTCCGCCGGCCATGTCTGCTACAAGGTCTAAAAACTCGAGCGAACGCCCCCACCCCAGTTCATCCTGCAGAATTTCTGTGAGCAAACCGTAAATAGCCATCAGCTGAATAAAGTAGATCAGCTTCATCTTCGGCCAGGTCGCCTTAACCACAAACCCCAGAAAGGCAAATATGCTCAGATGCAAAATCTTATCGATCCCTGGGAACATAAATGGAAATTCCATGTTCTCCGCGCCCGGACGCAAAAGCATATAAGTAAGAAATGCCCAATAAATGGGCAATATCTTTTTACATATGTTCCGGAATTTATCCAAGAGATGCCTGATATTCTTCTGCACTCAGCAATTCAGATGTATCTGCATCTTCCTTCATTTCAAGCTTGATGATCCAGCCCGCGCCATACGGATCAGAGTTAAGCAGTTCAGGCTGATCTTCCAGTTCCTGGTTAAACTCTGTTACGGTACCGGCCAACGGCAGGAATAAATCTGAAACTGTTTTCACAGCTTCCACGCTTCCGAAAACATCTCCGGCAGCAAGTTCATCGTCCACAGAGTCTACATCTACGAAAACGATATCCCCCAATTCGCCTTGCGCAAAATCGGTAATCCCGATGGTAGCGATGTTTCCTTCAATGCGGACCCACTCATGATCCTTTGTGTACTTTAATTCGGACGGTGCATTCATTATAATTGGTTTAGTGCTTCAAAAATAATTAAAATTAATTCATTCTCAAAGTGCTGCCACATATTCCTTTCTATATATATGTAAAGCGTATCAGCCACCTCTGAAACTGTTTAGTGTGCTTTTAGTAAATTTGTAGACTATTAGATATGCTGCTGTGCCTGGCAGTGGCTTTTAACCTTAACTTAAATGAATATACACGATACTTTACAAAAAGCAGATACAGCCTTTAACCAGTGGAAAAAAGTTTCTTTTGAAAAAAGACAACAGTTGTTCGGCAAGCTGGCTGAAGTTCTGGAAGCTCACAAAGAAGAAATGGCGAAAATCATTACCTCGGAAATGAACAAGCCGATGGCGCAATCGGTTGCAGAAATTGAAAAGTGTGCGCTGATGACACGCTATTACGCGGCCGCTCCCAATGTGATTGCGCCGGAGCAAATTGAAACCGAATTTCGCCTCTCTGAAATACGGTATGTTCCGAAAGGCGTTATTCTCGGCGTAATGCCCTGGAACTTCCCGTTCTGGCAGGCGCTGCGTTTTGCAGTTCCGGCGATCCTGGCCGGAAACACGGTAGTGCTGAAACACGCTTCTATCTGCTTCGGTACCGGAAACCGTATTGAACGAGCCTTTCTGGAAGCCGGTTTTCCGGAAGGAATTTTCCAGAATATGGAAATCGGGCACAAAGAAGTAAAAGAAGTCCTGGAAAATCCAATTGTACAAGGCGTAAGTTTGACAGGCAGTGAAAAAGCCGGTGCGGAAGTAGCCTCCACCGCCGGACAGCAAATTAAAAAATCACTGCTGGAACTGGGCGGGAGTGATGCTTTTATTGTTTTTGCCGATGCAGAGCTCGATAAAGCCGCACAAAAAGGCGCCAACTCACGGCTCGCAAATTGCGGCCAGGCTTGTAACGCGGCCAAGCGGTTCATTATTGAATCCATTGTGGCAGATGAATTTATATCCAAACTTAAAACAGAATTCAGCACCTATCAGCCGGCAGACCCTTTCGACAAAACAACCAAGATTGCCGGTATGGCGAGAAAAGACCTGGCAGATGAACTGGAAAAACAATACCGTGAAGCGCTCGATAACGGCGCGGAAATCCTCCTGCCACTGGAAAGAATTTCAGATCTGGAGTTTAAACCCGGGTTAATTAAAGTGGCGCCCGGAAATCCCATATTAAATGAGGAAGTATTCGGTCCGCTCGGCCTGGTGATGACGGCTGATGATCAGGAAGCCATACTGCAGTATGCGAACGATATTCCGTTTGGGTTATCCAATTCCGTGTGGACGGCAGACAAGGAGAGACAAAATTACTTTATCGAAAACCTGGATTCAGGGACGGTGAGCGTGAACAAGAGTTCCAGTTCCGATCCGCGACTGCCTTTTGGCGGTACCAAGACTTCCGGATACGGCAGTGAACTTTCGCTGATTGCGCTGCGCGAGTTTGTGAACATTAAAACCGTAGTGGGCAATTAACATAATAAAATAGTGCCTATTTGTCTTTAACCAAAGCAAAAAGAAAGCATCAGATTCCTAAATAAACGTATGAAGAAACCCATACTGATTTTAGGTTGCTGCTGCTTTCTTTTTTCCTGTTCCACAAAGCAGCGAAAAGTCCATCATTATACCTTTAATATACATGAAGAGTCGCGTGAGAAAACTGAACTCCTTCCGGTAAGCATCGCTACGCAGGAAAATTTCGATCAGTTGCTGCAGGAAAAGAAACTCACTTTTGTTACCTATGGAATCATGGCACAGGATTACACCGCTTTTGAAGAAAAATACGGCATCCGGATTAAAAGTGAAAATTGCGTGATTCCGCCGGACCCGGAACCTGTCGTGAAAAACAATACGCTGATTGCTTCTTATCTGACTAAAGAATTTGGTTCCGGTTGGAAGAATGATTTGCGGCTCCTTCCCTTTGGCTTAGAAAAATAACTAGCCGGCAGAAACTTCGGTCTTCAGCTGGGCACGATACAATGTAGCGTAATAGCCGTTCTGGTTCAGCAACTCCTCATGTTTCCCCTGCTCCACAATTCTGCCCTGATCCATTACAATAATTTTATCCGCATTTTCGATGGTCGACAGGCGGTGCGCAATAATAATCGAGGTGCGGTTTTTGGTGATTTTTTCAGTCGCGCGCTGTATCAGCTTTTCACTTTCGGGATCGATGGACGAGGTGGCTTCATCCAGAATCAGAATTTTAGGATCCGACAAATAGGCCCGCAGGAAAGACAAGAGCTGCCGTTGTCCTAAGGAAATCGAAGAACCGCGCTCCCGAACCACATATTCATAGCCGCCCGGCAAACTTTCAATGAAATCATCCACTTCAATATCTTTCGCCACGCTGCGAATTTGTTCCAGTGTAATCTGCTCGTCGCCAAACGTCAGGTTTTCATAAATACTTCCGTGGAACAGGAACACATCCTGCAAAACCACGCCGATGTGGCTTCGCAGGTTATAGAGTTCATATTCTTTAAGGTTAATGCCATCCAGGCAAATTTCGCCGGAATTAATATCGTATAATCTTGTGATTAAACTGATAATGGTGGATTTTCCGGCACCGGTTGCACCCACAATGGCGACCGTTTCGCCGGGCTCCACCTCAAAAGAAATTCCTTTCAGCACCTCCTGCTTTTCATTATAAGCAAAATGCACGTTTTTAAATTCAATCTTTCCGTCGAAGTGATTCTTGCTGACGGTTCCCGTATTGGACATGGCAAAATCTTCATCCATGACGCCCAGCACCCTTTCGGCACCTACGATGCCGCGCTGGATATTATTGAACCGGTCGGCAATCTGCCGCAACGGGCGAATCAGCATGGAGATATATTGAATAAAGGCAATCACCGCCCCGGCCTTAATGCTGATGAAACCACCGTACAGTAATATAAAACCGATAAATAAAGAAGAAATCAGCTCGACCACCGGAAAGAAAAGTGAGAAAATAAACACCGTGCGCAACAGAGCTTCCTTTAATGTGACATTAATATCATCAAATTTTTTGAACTCCGCTTCCTGGCGGTTAAATACCTGCACAATCGACATGCCCGACAGACGCTCCTGCACGAAGGAGTTCTGATTGGCCGTCCACGTTCGTTCATCCCCAAATGCCTTCTTCAGTCTTTTCTGAAAAAAACGGGTGATCACGACCATCAGCGGCAGAATCACCAGCGATATATAACTCAGATGCACATCCACCTGAAACATCATAATAAGTACAAACACGATGCGCAATACATCGCCGAAGACCATCAGGAAACCGTCGGTATAGACGGTCGCAATGGTTTCCACATCGCCAACTGCCCGCGTTACCAACTGCCCGATCGCCGTTTTATCAAAAAAAGATGTCCGGAAGTAAATAAGTTTCTGGTAGAGCCTTTCGCGGATGTCCCGGATCACATTCTGGGAAATATAATTGGAAAAATAAACCAGGAAAAAGTTCAGCAGCGTTTCGCCAAAAACCAAAGCAATCAGTATATAGATATGCTTCATCATCTGCTCGCGGTCGCGCAGCTGAATGATATCGGTATCCACAATCTGCATGGTGAGATACGGCCGATAGGTGGAGATCACCGAAAGCAGGATAGAAATCAGCAGCGTTACAATAAACCACGTGCGGAACTTCATGCCAATTACAAAAAGTCTTCTGATGATGTTCCAGGTCGATTGTTTCTTCATAAGTCAGTTTGATTTCCGGTGCAAAAATACGGAATCTGCCGCGATACCGGCTCGCAGTGCAGACACTATGCCACAGCAGGTTTACAAATCGTAACCCACATCCACCAGGAAAAGGCCCTGTGGCGGCGCTGAACCGCCGGCGGCATTGCGGTGTTTGCGCTCGATCACAGCGCGCAAGTCTTCGGGTTGCATTTTCCCATTCCCGATTTCCACCATCGTTCCCACAATGGCGCGCACCATGTTCCGCAGAAAACGGTCGGCACTGATGGTAAATTTCAGCAGCGAACCTTGCTGCTCCCAAAAAGCTTTATAAATGGTGCAGTTGTTTGTTTTGGTGTCGGTATTCAGTTTAGCAAAACTCGTAAAATCCTGATATTCAAACAAAATTTTACACGCCTCATTCATTTTTTCGACGGACAAGGAGCGTCGCCACAGTTGCCAGGCACTGTCCTGCCTGAACGGATCTTTGCGCGTCGCGATGTAATATTCATAGGTGCGGTAGGTGGCGTCAAAGCGTGCATGCAGATCAGCGCGCACCGAAAAAATGCGATGAATGCCAATATCAGCCGGCAAAAAACTATTGAGTTTGTACTCCAGATCTTCAGGCAGAAGCGCTTCTGTGTCGAAATGAGCAAACATTTTACGCGCATGCACGCCGGTATCGGTACGTCCCGCTCCGGTGGTTTTTATTTTCTCACGGAGCAGTGTGGAAAGCGCTTCCTCCAGCACCTGCTGCACCGTGATTTCCCGGGGCTGCACCTGATAACCAAAATAATTTTTTCCGCTGTAGGCAAACTCAATAAAATATCTCATCACCGGCAAAATTACTGAATTTAGAGGAGCAGGAAAACAAGTCTTTTATGGCAGAACCGTCCCGCTTTCACTAATCGCTTGCCGCGCCGGCTGCCGCCGGCGCGGCAGAGCTCAGACAGGCCGTTCAATCGGGGCTAAGCTGGGAAGTCCCTTTCTTAATTGAAGAAAAAAAGTTACCATCTGAGAGCCTGATGATACAAAATCAAATCTTTATCTTTGTTATTAAATCACAGTTATGGAAAGCATCACCATTTATCCCGAAAACGAAAAACAGAAATCTTTACTGAAATCTTTACTGGAAGAAATGAAGATCCGTTTTACCATTGATGCTGATGACACCTTATTATCAGAAGATGATTTCTACCGGAAGATTGACCGCGCAATTGAAGAGGCTGAAAAAGGGGAGGTTCAAAAAGTTTCAGAAACTGAGCAGAAAGAATTGCTGGGTTTATGAAGTTCGAAATCGAATTTACCCGCGAAGCTTTGCGTGACATCAAAAAACACAAAAAAACCGGTGACCGGCAGGTGTTAACAAAAATTGACGCACTATTAAATGAACTCCGGGCACATCCGCAGACCGGTACCGGTAAACCAGAGCAACTGAAACATTATGCTACCGAGACCTATTCCAGAAGAATTAGTGGAAGGCACCGGATGGTGTATCGAATTGTGGAAGATCGCGTTGTTGTGCTCGTGCTTTCCTGTTGGGGCCATTACGAAAGCTAATTAATTTTCCAGATCTTTGGCCCGTTCCTTCAATAGCAAATCCTCATGAAAATCCTCCTTCTTTCAGACACGCATTCCTATATCGACGACCGCATTCTGGCCTATGCCGGGCAGGCCGATGAAATCTGGCATTGTGGCGATTTTGGTAATGAAGCCGTGCCTGATGCATTGGCGAAAATAAAACCACTGCGCGGCGTGTACGGCAATATCGACGGAACCGAAATACGGAAAGAGTTCCCGGAGGTTTTGTCTTTTATGTGCGAAGAGGTCAAAGTGCTGATGATCCATATCGGCGGCTACCCCGGAAAATATACGCCGCTGGCACGAACCGAAATCGCATCGCAGCAACCGAAATTATTTATCTCTGGTCACTCGCACATCCTGAAGGCGATGTACGACGAGAAAAACCAATTGCTACATTTAAATCCCGGTGCGGCCGGAAAAGTCGGCTGGCATCAGATGCGCACCATGATGCGTTTTGAGATTAAAGGAAGTGAAATTTTAAACTTGGAAGTGATTGAGTTGGGGAAGAAATAATATCATTTCCTCCAATAACTTTGTCAACATCGCATCAATATTGGCCTGAGTCAACATCTATAAAAGCAATGAGAATCGTCACCTGGAACTGCAATGGTGCGCTGCGAAAAAAGTTTGAACACCTGTCAACTCTCGACGCGGACATCTATATTGTACAGAAATGTGAAAATCCTGACGAAAGTACCAACCCGGAATACAACGAGTGGGCTTCAAACTATTTATGGACAGGCGACTCAAAGCATAAGGGTATTGGTATTTTTGCAAAAAAAATATAAATCTAGCCCATCTGAATTGGACAAATATATTTAATGGTCATCAGGTTAAACATTTTCTGCCATGCCGCATCAAACAGCAGTTTAATTTACTCGCCGTCTGGAATCATTATAATAACTCTCCTACTTTCGGGTATATCGGCCAATTATGGAAATATTTACAGCTTAACAAACCTCATCTTCAAAATAGTTTGATAATAGGAGATTTCAACAGCAATAGCATTTGGGACAAGTGGGATCGCTGGTGGAATCATTCTGATGTTGTTTCAGAACTTGGCGACTTGGGCATCATCAGTCTGTATCATTCATTTTTTAAGGAGGAACAAGGTCTGGAAAGTGTGCCGACATTTTATATGAACAGACGAATTAATAAGAGTTATCATATTGATTATGCTTTCGGCAGCGAAATATTTATTAAGACTCTGACAAAAGTAAAGATTGGAGAAACAGTAAAATGGCTTAATTTAAGTGACCATTTGCCGCTTCTCTTAGAATTTGATGATGAGGAATTTTCCGCAGCTGGAGGTGAATATCTTTGATAATTTACCCATTTTGGAAAAATATGACTATTCCTTTCCCTCCATTAACTGTCGGATGATTCCTTCAGATACTGAAATCTTTGGAACTAATATTTTATCGACTTTTGCCAGTTCCAGAATCTGGTTGTAAATCGAAAGCGCCGGTACTAAAACATCTGCACGATCTTCCTTCAGTTGATACTGCTCCATCCGCTCCGGCACCGACAACGGTTTTAAATCATTATATAAGGTCTGCAGATACGTTGCAGGCAGTGCCTTTCCCTCTTTAAGCTTACTCTGTGAGAACGCCTTGCCGATATTACCGCCGGACCCTACCGCCACGATGGATTTGTAGGGAGCGATCTGGGCCACCACTTCTTTTTTGAGTTTTTTCCATTCGGTTGCTTTCACAGAATCAGCCAGCATGCGGAGTGTTCCGATATTGAAGGACTGCGCATATACCTTTTTACCTTTAAAAAAAAGAGCGAGCTCGGTGGAACCGCCACCCACATCAATGAAAAGCGTTGGAATTGTTTTCCGAAGCATATCCACAGGCAGGGAATGCATCATCAGTTCCGCTTCTTCCTGCCCGGAAATAATTTCCACATCTACTCCCGCTTTTTCGGAAACCATTTGGATGATTTCTTCTCCATTCGCAGCGTCACGAAGCGCACTGGTGGCACACGCCCGGAAACGTTCCACCTCATGCAATTGAATGAGCCTTTTAAAAGCATCCAGCGTATCCGCCAGCATGACTGCTTTTTCAATACTAACGGCACCCGTCGTGAAAACGTCCAGCCCAAGCCGCACCGGTATCCGCAACTGGTTAATTCTTTGCAGCTGCACACGGCCGGACGCGTCTGTGTGAACTTCGCAAATCAATAAACGAGCGGCATTACTGCCTACATCAATGGCGGCTAGTCTCAAGGATTTTTATGTTTTAAAATTGAGTATTCCTTATAAGTAAGAAGCATCAAAAGAGAACGGCAACAAATCACGGATGGATTTTGTTTTATAAATTGCGCCACCCAGTGAGGCAAAGTAAATTTCAATCCCGGAGTCCTGTTTTGCTTCATACTCCAGAATAGACTGGCGGCAAGCTCCACAAGGCGGAATCGGTGTGGACGCTGTGGCTTCACGCGGCGCGCCAATAACGAAAAGTTTTTTGATAGCAACACCGGGATAATTAGCACCAATCCAGAAGATAGCGGTACGTTCGGCACATAAACCAGACGGATACGCCGCATTTTCCTGGTTACTGCCGGTAACGATTTCGCCGTTTTCCAGCAGTGCGGCACAGCCTACCGTGAAGTTGGAATACGGAGCGTAGGCCAGCTCGCGTACTTCATGTGCTTTATCGAAAAGCAGTTTTTCCGTTTCATCTAAGTTCTCGTAAGCGGCAATCGCCTGATAACTGATTTTGATTTCTTTTTCCATTGGTAAAAATCGGAGGGTAAAGGTAATTCTTTTTCGCCGAACTGCCGCATCGATGGCAGGTATTGGCTTCGGTTGCGACCTGCTCTGCCGAAAGTTATCTTTTGATAAAACAGGTAAAGAAACAGATTTTGTAAATTTGAGCTTAAATCAATTTTAAAATTTATGATATTATATACGCCCATTCAGTTTCGTAATATTGAACTCCCCAACCGATGGGTGATGTCGCCGATGTGTATGTATTCCAGTACGGAGGGCCTGGTGGATGATTTCCATCTGGTGCATTACGGCAGCCGGGCGCAAGGCGGCGCGGGACTTATTATTGCCGAAGCAACGGCCGTCGTGCCGGAAGGGAGGATTACCCACCGCTGCGCCGGCATCTGGAATGATGAACAACTCGATGCGTGGCGAAAGGTTACTGATTTTATACATGAGCATTCTGCCTCCAGAACCGGGATTCAGCTGGCGCATGCCGGCCGCAAGGCATCCACCTGGAATGGTGTCCAGTTGCCGGAAGAGGAAGGCTGGACTACCGTTGCGCCTTCTCCTGTTCCTTATGCCGAAGGAGAAAGGCCGCCGCATGAACTGACCGCCGAAGAAATTCAGCAGCTGGTACAGGATTTCCGGTCAGCTGCAAGACGCGCTGTGGAAGCCGGTTTTGATGTAATTGAAATTCATGCCGCACACGGTTATTTAATTCATGAGTTTTTGTCGCCGCTCTCCAATTTCCGCACCGATGAATACGGCGGAAGTTTTGAGAACCGGGTGAGGTTCCTGCTGGAACTCGTGGATGCTGTGAACCAGGAACTGGATGAAAATCATCTCCTTTTCGTGCGTATTTCCGGCACCGAATATGCGGACGGCGGCTGGGATATCGAGCAAAGTGTCGCCCTAAGCAGACTGCTGAAAGAACACCAGTGCGACCTGGTGGATGTGTCCAGCGGTGGCAATATTCAGGGCGCGCGCATCAGTTTGTTTGATGGCTATCAGGTTCCGCTGGCAGCAGCGGTGCGCAAAGAAGCGGATATGGCCAGCGGCGCGGTCGGCCTCATTAAGACTGCCGAACAGGCGGAAGAGATTTTGCAAAACGGCGAAGCCGATCTCATTTTCATCGGGCGCGAACTGCTGCGCAATCCGTATTTGCCGGTAGACAGTGCTTTTATACATCATCAGGACTGCGCGTTTCCGAAACAATACGAGCGCGGTAAGCCGCAGCCGGCTAAAACAGGTAAATAGCACGATAATCCTTCTTTGCATCACAAATAAACCACCATATCAACTTTTTAAATAGACAAGCAGTTGGAAATTTCAAACGCTGACCTTGATAGTTACCGAGCGAAACTTACAACTGCCTACTCTGGCTGAAGCAAAAGTCCGTATAGAAATTAAATGGTAATTTAACAACCGTTTTACGCTGCGGCGGTGAAACGGTTGTTTATTTTTTAGAGATGAAGAAAGTATTATTATTACTAGTCCTATCCTTGGTGTGTAGGGTGCAGGCTCAGGATCTGGCCGCCTATCAGCTTTATAATAAAAAAGGACGTGCAACAACGGTTGCCAAAGCAGCACAAGATTTGGCAGGTTATGATGTGGTTCTGTTTGGTGAAATGCACAATAATTCTATCAATCATTGGCTGCAGCTGAAACTGACAGAAGCAATCTATCAGCATAAAAAACAGAAAGTTATACTGGGCGCCGAAATGTTTGAGCGGGATAATCAAAAAGGATTAGACCAATACCTGTCCGGTACGCTGACAGCAAAGCAACTCAAAGATTCTGTGCGGTTGTGGAATAATTTCGCCACTGATTATAAACCGGTGCTGGATTTTGCGCGCGATCATCAGTTGCCGTTTGTGGCGACCAATATTCCGCGACGTTATGCTTCACAGGTAGCAAAGGAAACCATCAGCTCTTTAGATAAACTCCCGGCAGAGGACCGGCAATGGATTGCTCAATTACCTATCACGGTAAGTCTGGAAACGCCGGGCTATCCGGAGATGAAAACGCTGATGGGCGACCACGCGAGCGACCTGCAGATTATGAATTTTATTTCCGCGCAGGCGATCAAGGATGCAACGATGGCAGAATCCATTTTGCGTGCCCGAAAACACGGAACCGTTTTTGTCCATTACAACGGCAATTACCACAGCAAAGAATACGGCGGAATTTACTGGTATTTAAAAAAAGCAGACCCAAATCTGAAAGTAGCGGTGATTACGGTCTTTGAATCTGAAGAGGAAAAACTTCCTCTGCCAGCCGACAAAAAATTGCACACCGAGTATAATCTGGTGTTACCGGCCGATATGACCAAAACCTACGAATAACTGTAAAAATTAAATTAAAAAAACGCAGCCTTCCTGAGCGCTGCGTTTTTTTTCATCTTTTGTGTAAATATATTTCCAAAAATTTTTATCGGGAAAGCTGACTTATCACTGCCGGATGTCGGTTGAACAAAAACTCGTGCCAGGCAGCGGGTGAAAAATAAGAAGAGCAATGCTTTATAAAAGTAACCTTCACAGGATGACCATCAATCGTGAAAGAACCAGTAAGCGGAGAGACCTCCTGAATTTTTGAAGCATATTCATACTTAAAATCCGAAACACCCTGTGTTATTTTTAAATTCCCAAAGCCTTTTCCGGCGGTCAGGCTAAGCACAATAATATCGGTCGGTTTCAGCAGGCGAACTACTTCGGGGAACACCTGCCAGCCGTTTTTGAAGTCCTCCGCGACCGGCACCGCTTTGCCGGCATCCTTTGTCGCCGCGCGATAATCCATCGGGCGCTGGATAAAATTGTAAAACGCAATTTTATCATAATGAGCAGTGTCACACGGCGTGTGATCGAAGAAAGCCTTCCAGAAATTCTGAAGTAAAGTGTACAGGTACAATTTTTCAATTTCGGCTTCGCGGACCAAATTTCTGGTGAAATCAGGGCGCTGCTGGCGCCGCACATCTTCTTTAAATTCTTCTTCGGTATTGCCCTGTGCGTAATGAGATTCGCCCACGAGGAGTAACCGCCGCTGCTGTGCAGCAAAATTTTTTCCGACCCAAGGCAACCAGGTGAGACCTTTTACATTTTTTAATGCTTCATCATACAATGTTGTGTTCATGTGCTTGTGCTTTTAGAATTCTTATGATTTATCTCAGCAAATATATTACGTTAGTCAGACAGAAGATGTCCGTTTTATATTAAAAATAAATACTTGCATCAACAATATTTTAACTCCCGTTGAGGAAACGCTAAAATTTATATGGATGTTTATAACGTCTATATACACAAACAACGCCCGCAGGAACGGACGTTGTAAGCTTTTCATCATTTGTGTTTGCAAACCATACAGCTATAGTTATGCTTGCGATGCAAAAATAAGAGATCATCCCCGAAAAACCTGAGTACAATTTTGTACAATTTTGATAACATATATTTTTGTTTACATTTGCAATCCCGGAATTTTGACTTATGCCCCTGGAAATGAAAAGCCTGCAACTGCTGCGAAAGCAAGTACAGCAGCAATTTGGACGACCACTGCAATCCGCGAGGGATTGTGAAGAATTATCAGCAGAACTGGAAGAAGATTTTAAAATCACCATCAGTCCCCAGAGCATTCGCAGGTTTTTCGGTCTTATTAAATACACCGGCGGCTACTCTGTTTATACTTTGGACAGTTTGGCTCAATATTGTGGCACTATTAATTATGCCGACTTTAAAAATAAGTTACTGCATAATGAACTCAGTTCTTTTTTTGCCGAAGCTTCCGGTGATGCACCCACGCCGGATTACTGGCAGCTGAGCGAAGACCTTTGCCGCAAAATCGCCTCCTCGCCCGAACTTTTGATTACCTTACATCATGATCTCCTTTCCTATCCGCTGGCAAGGCAGTATTTTCTGGAGCATCACCCGATGCGGGATATGGCTGCCACGGTGTACACCCAATACTTTCATGAGTATCTGAAATATAATGATGACAACGAAGCAAAACTGTTTGCTTACGGTTTTCTTTTTATGGGTGCGTTCCTGTCTGAAAATACCGCACTCATGGAACTTTATTTTCAGAAAGTATATGAAACTGAACTGACCGAAGAAGTTTATGTGCTGCCGGCTGGGCGAAAATTTGGCGTTATTCTGCTGTATGCGGATTATATAGGAAGTGAAAAACTGTTCAAAGAAACCTGGGCGGAAATGCTGACGGCACGCGAACGCTATGTGGATGCTTCTCGTCATTCCGTCTGCAGTTTTGAGTATACCGTCCTGGAGCATTTAATTTACACGGAGCGAACCGAAGAAATGGATTTTCTTATTTCGAATAATACTGAGCAGCAATACCGCGACCGCAAATTTATTCCCCAAGAGCGAAAGGAAAGTCATGACACGGCCTGGCAAATTTTATGTGCCGCGGCTGCCTGCCGGAAAAATGAAAAAGAAGCCTGCCGCCAATTACTGGCGACGGTACAACTGGACCGCCTGGACTTCGGCTGGCGGAAATACTATGAAATTCTGTACTTGTTCCTGACCATTCACTGTGCGGAACCGGCCGAGCCCGAAAAATTATTTAAGCAACTGCAGCTGTTGATCCGCGACACCCATTTCAGCTGGTACCGCCATCAGCTCACCCAATTGGAATTCTCCTGAATTTGTTAATTTTTATTTGTTCTATAATATAAAGGAGATGTTACCTCAAAAATCAGGAACTTTGCCCGATGAAATTTCCCGTACATGAAATTCCTTTGGTGGAGATTAAAGTAAAAGAAAACATCACCCTTTTTATCAAGCGGGAAGATCTGGTGCACCGGGCCATTTCGGGCAACAAATACTGGAAACTTTTTTATAACATTAATAATTATCTGGCGAAACAGCCGGAAAAACCACAGCTGATTACTTTCGGCGGCGCTTATTCCAATCACATCGCGGCTACCGCTGCATTGGGAAAAGATTTGGAAATAGCAACCTTGGGAATTATCCGCGGTGAAGAACTGGCCAACAGCTGGCAGCAGAACCCTACCCTCTTGCAGGCAGCTGAAAACGGTATGCAGTTCAGATTTATAACACGCCAACAATACCGCAATAAATCTGCCTCTTCGCGTACTTTGGAAGCAGAATTCCCGGGCGCTTTGCTTATTCCGGAAGGCGGCAGCAACACGGCGGCTGTGCAGGGCGTGCAACACATGTTGAATAAGCAAACGGAATCTTTTGATTATCTTTGCACCGCAGTTGGAACCGGCGGCACGGCAGCAGGACTTGCGAGTTTTTGCGCTGACCATCAGCAGGTTTTGGGGTTTGCAGTGGTAAAGGATTCATCGTTACCGGAAACCATTAATTCCCTGAAAACCAAAGGAACCATACAGCTGCATGAAGCGCACGACGGCGGCTACGGCAAAATAACTGACGAAAATGTGCGTTTCATAAATAACTTTCACCGGCAATACGGCATCCCGCTCGATCCGGTGTACACAGGCAAAATGATGCGTAAACTGATACTCATGATTAACGATAATTATTTTCCGCCCGGCAGCCGGATTTTGGCCTTTCATACCGGCGGTCTGCAGGGAATTCAGGGAGCAAACGAAAAGTTGCGCCGCACCGGCAAACCTGAAATTAATTTCACCCACAGTCTGTGATTTCTTTAAAAAACCATTAATGCTTTATATCATTTAAGTTTATACATTTATGAGAAAGACATTTTTTGCTTTTGCGGTCGTGTTGTGTGCACAGATTCATGCCCAAGGCTGGAAAACTGATGCACAGTACATTCAGAAATTTGCGCAGTATGCGGTAGAAGAAATGGAAAAATATAAAATTCCGGCTTCCATCACCCTGGCGCAGGGATTACTTGAAACCGGCGGCGGACAAAGCCGGCTGGCACAGCAGGGAAATAATCACTTCGGCATCAAGTGCAAGGAAGACTGGACCGGAAAAACGATGAAGCATACTGATGATGCGCCGAATGAATGCTTCCGTGTGTATGATGATCCCAGAGAGTCATACGAAGACCACTCGAAATTCCTGGCGTTCCGGAAGTATTACACCAATCTTTTCACACTGGATTTATATGATTACCGCGGTTGGGCACACGGCCTGAAAAAAGCAGGGTATGCCACCAATCCGCGCTATGCTTATATTCTCATCGATAAGATTGAAAAGAATAAACTGTATGAATTTGATCGCACCAATTCCCGCGAAGTTCTTTTTACGGTTTTAAAAATGTATCCCGACCTGCATAATGACCGGGTATTCATGGCAAAGCTGGACCAGAATAAAGCTTCGGCGAGACCGGTAACGGTTAAGGTCCCGTATGAGCAAATTTCGTATGCGCGCCAACAGCACAAAGTAGATAAAATGGTGACCCGCGCGGAAACACTGCAAACAATTTTAATTAAAAGCCACCCGAATGGCGGAAAGAAATTTGTGGTGATTCCCAATACCGTCGCCTTGGGAGACATCTCCAAAAAGTACGGTATTCCTGAAAGCAGACTGATCAAATGGAATGAGCTGAGCAGCGACCAACTGCAACGCAATGATATTCTCTTCCTGGAAGCCAAAGCCTCGACCGGAAATACACCCACGTATCGCGCACAAGCCGGCGAAAACATGCATGATATCGCACAAAAATTTGGCATCAAGCTCAGCAAATTGTATTCTAAAAATAGAATGTCAGCCGGGCAGCAACCGATTGCAGGTCAGGTAATCTATCTGCAGGGACGGAAGCCACGCGGATAATTACCTGCGCATCTTTCTTTACTAAAATCAATAAGCCAGAGGCCGGTTCGCTTGCCCAAGGCTCTCTTTAAATATTAAACCAACATGTTATATCAAAGAAGTTCCGCACTGTTCGACGAAGCTAAGCGCTACATTCCCGGCGGTGTAAACTCCCCGGTTCGGGCTTTTAAATCCGTGGGCGGTGTGCCGGTGTTTATGAAATCTGCCAAGGGCGCGTACCTGACGGACGCAGATGACCGAACGTATATAGACTATATTAATTCCTGGGGCCCGGCCATCGTGGGGCACACCCATCCCGATGTGCTCGCTGCGCTGCAGAAACAGGCGGAGAGCGGCTTTACCTTTGGCGCACCTACCGAATTGGAAACCGAAATCGCCAAGTTTATCGTTGAAAATGTACCGAATATTGATCAGATCCGAATGGTATCATCCGGCACGGAAGCGTGCATGAGTGCCATCCGGCTGGCGCGCGGATTTACCGGCCGTGAGAAGTTTATTAAGTTTGAAGGCTGTTACCACGGGCACTCTGATTCATTTTTAATCAAAGCCGGCAGCGGTGCGGCCACCTTTGGAAACCCGAACTCTCCGGGTGTGACGACCGGCACAGCGAAAGATACCTTGCTGGCGCGTTATAATGACATCGAACAAGTGGAAGATCTTTTCCGCCACAATGAAGGGCAGATCGCCGCCATTATAATAGAACCGGTTGCCGGAAATATGGGTTGCGTACTGCCGGAAAATAATTTTCTGCAAAAGCTGCGCACGCTGTGTGATCAGCATGGCGCGCTTTTAATTTTTGATGAGGTGATGACGGGTTTCCGCCTGGCTTTTGGTGGTGCGCAGGAAGTATTCAATGTTAAAGCGGATATCGTGACCTTCGGCAAAGTGATTGGCGGCGGTTTGCCGGTGGGGGCTTTTGCGGCGCGAAACGAAATCATGGATCACCTGGCGCCCAAAGGTGCGGTCTATCAGGCTGGAACCCTGAGCGGTAATCCATTGGCAATGCGCGCCGGACTGACCACTTTGCAGCTTATTAAAAATGACCCCGATTTCTACAACAGACTGCACAAAACCACTGAAACGCTGGATTTTGAAATTGGCAAAATTCTGAATGAAAAGTCTATTGAACACCGCATCAACCGCAAAGGTTCGATGATGAGCATCTTTTTCCACATTCATGCAGTTTCCAACTTTGACGAAGCAGCAGCAGCAAATCATGCATTGTTTAACAACTTCTTCCATCAGCTGCTTGCTGAGGGTGTGTATTTGCCACCAAGCGGGTACGAAACCTGGTTCATCTCGGACGCCATCCGTGATACGGAGATTGACCGTACGCTGGAAGCCATTCGAAAGTTTGAATATTCTTAAAAATACAGAGCAACGCAGGTTGCTCTTTTTTTGTGACGGGAAGTTCCGTTTTAATTTTCAGATCAGCATTTGCGCAGCAGCGGTCATGTTTATATATTCGCTTTCACACAAACCATAAAAACGAACACAAATGAAAATCACGCGCCGCAACGTAGTCGCTTTTTGTATCGGAATACTTACCCTTCTTACTATTGAATCTGTGGTTAATTGGAACAGTAGTGTTGAAGCTTTTCAGAAGGGGTATAACCAATGGCCTCTTAGCAGATAAAAGCTGACCCACCGTCAGCTTTTCTCCTATTCTACCCTTCCACCTGGCCCGCCAGAAATTCCCACTCTTCCAAAGCGAGTTCCAGGTCACTTTTTTGGGAGTTGTATTTCTCGAGTGTTTCTTCAGAGGGATTCTCTTTGGTGAAACTGGTTTCCATTTCCTGAATTTTGGCTTCCAGGTCAGAGATTTTTTCTTCTACCTTTTTGATTTTGTTCTGCAGATTTTTCTGTTCTTTGCTCACGAAACCGGTTTTCTTTTCTTCCGTAACCGGCGTCGTTTTTACTTCTTGTTGCGGAGCTTCGCCACGCATTTCCTGCAGCTTAGATTTCTCCGCAGAGATTTCCCGGATGCTTTCCTTTTGACGGAATTCCAGGTATTCATTAATGTCACCCAAAAACTCCTTCATGCGGCCATCCCGGAATTCGAAAATCTTATCAGACAATCCCTGCAAAAATTCGCGGTCGTGCGAAATCACAATCAGTGTCCCCTCAAATTTCTGCAGGGCGAGTTTAATGATTTCCTTGGACTGAATATCAAGGTGGTTCGTGGGTTCGTCCATAATCAGCGTGTTGAACGGACGCAGCAAAAGTTTACATAAAGCCAGCCGGTTTCTTTCCCCTCCGGAAAGCACTTTCGTTTTCTTCTGCACATCCTCCCCTTGAAACAGGAAACTTCCCAACAGGTCGCGCACACGCGGACGGGTTTCTTCGGTCGCAGCATCTTCGGCTTCTTCCAACACCGTTTTATTGGGTGTGAGAACTTCTTCCTGATTTTGTGCGAAGTAACCGATGTTCACATTATGCCCCAGATTCCATTCGCCGGTGTAATCTTTAATTTCGCCGGAAAGAATTTTCGCCAGCGTTGTTTTCCCCTGCCCGTTCTGGCCAAGCAAAGCGATGCGCTCGCCACGCTGCACATAAAAATCAACCTTGTCAAAAACCTGCTTCTTCCCATAGGCTTTCCCCAGATTTTTTGCTTCAAAAACAACCTTGCCGGGCACAACCGATTGCACAAAACGAATATTGAACTTGGAAACATCCTCATTATCTATCTCGATGCGCTCGATTTTTTCCAGCTTTTTTATAAGCGATTGCGCGAAGGAAGCTTTTGTGGCGGAAGCTCGGAAGCGATTGATGTTGTCTTCCATCTGCTTGATTTCAGCATCCTGGTTTTTCTTGGCCTGCGTCAGTTTCTCCTTGCGCTCCTTGCTCAGCTCCAGATATTTGGTATAGTTGGCTTTATAATCATCAACTTTCCGGTTGTTAATATCGAAAGTACGGTTGCACACCGAGGTCATGAATTGCTTATCGTGGCTCACCAGAACAATGGCGCCGGGATACTCTTTCAGGAAACTTTCCAGCCAAATAATGGATTCCATATCGAGGTGGTTGGTCGGCTCATCCAGCAGCATCAAATCGTTTTTCTGCAAGAGGAGTTTTGCGAGTTCAATGCGCATGCGCCAGCCGCCGGAGAATTCGTCGGTGATTTTATGAAAATCGTCTGCTTTAAAACCTAAGCCCAACAGTACTTTCTCCACATCACCTTCCAGGTTATAGGCATCGTGGTGCATCAGCAAATCGTTGAGTTCCGTCATGCGGTGAATGAGGTTCTCGTAGTAATCGCTTTCATAATCGGTGCGCGTTGCCAGCTCGTGATTTACCTGGTCCAGTTCGGTCTTCATCGCATTAATCTGTTCGAAAGCCTGCAGCGTTTCATTCCAGACGGTGCGTCCTTTCACGAAATCGAGGTCCTGCTTCAGAAAGCCGATGGTTACATTTCCCTCGGGTACAATGTTTCCTTCATAAAAGTTGATCTCACCGGAAATCATTTTCAGCAAAGTAGATTTACCGGCACCGTTTTTCCCCACGAGGCCGATTTTATCATCTCTTTTGATGGTGAAATTTACATTTTGAAAAAGATAGTTGCCTGAATGATGCAGGCCAAGACCCTGGACGGAAATCATAATATGGTATGCTTGTAAAGATGCGAATTTTCGAGCGGCAAAAATACGCAAACTAAATGGAAAAAGTTGGCCTTACTGCAGTTAGCCAGAATAAGCGCAAAAAAAAGAACCCATCATGACTGATGGATTCTAAAAACACAAATGATGAAAAAAAATTTATTCTTCGCTTTCGCAAGCATTAGAACACTGCAAATATTGACTTATTTTTCGGAAAAACAAAATATTAAATGTTAATTTTTAAAGTAAAATGCATCGCATAACATTCCGCTTTGTTTAAATGAAAATGTGCACCGCCAATTATTTCCTAAACAGTCATTTAAATTTGTATTATTCACAGCATAGTTAAAAAAAGGAGTTTTTTGTCGGGATTAGTTCCACATCGTGTCAGCTTAATGATATTTACTGTTATAAAACTGCAAAAACAGAGCGCCTGATTATGTATTTAAGCCTGCTATAAAATTTCTTCTTTTTATTTAAAATTTCCGCTTGTACCAAGCCGAAATAATTTTAAATTCGCAGCAAATTTTTTATATGAAGAAAACTTTATCAATTGGGATGGCAGTACTGCTAACTGCGTCTCTTACTTCTTGTGCTACCATCTTTACAGGCACAAAAGATTCTATCACATTCAACAGCAAGCCCGAAGGTGCTAAGGTTGTCCACAAAGGTGTGGAGAAATGCACTACGCCCTGCACCGTAGAATTTCCGCGCTCACTAAGTAAGCAGCAGGTTGAACTGAAACTGGATGGTTTTCAGACTAAAGAATTTAAACTGGATAATAAGTTCAACGGAGTAACACTTGCGAATATCCTGTTTGGCGGGTTAATCGGTTTTGGAATTGACCTGGCGACCGGTTCTTTCATTAAATATGACACGAAAGCATACAACGTGGAAATGGAAGCTAAAGCACAGGAAGTTGCTTTGAAATAACTAAAACTTTTACAAAAAACACCCGCAGCTTTGAACTCTGCGGGTGTTTTGCTTAACAATTTATAATTCAGTTGGCCGGAAGACCAGTCCTGATTCAGGGAAGTAATCCAGCGTAATGCGGTCGCCATCGTTTACCTTTCCGGCTAAGATTTCTTTGGACAAACGGTTGAGCACTTCCTGCTGCAACACGCGTTTCAGTGGCCGTGCACCGAAGGTCGGATCATAGCCTTTATCAGTAATGTACTGAATTGCATCTTCTGTGGCGGTCATAATAATACCGCGTTTCTCCAGCATCGTGTTGAAACCGCGCAGCTGATACTGCACTATTTTACCAATCTCTTTTTTGTTTAAGGGCTGGAAGAGCACCGTTTCATCGATTCTGTTCAGGAACTCCGGCCGCAGGGTTTGTTTCAGCAGACCAAAAAGTTCTTCCTTGGTTTTCGCTACAATCTCCTCCACATTATCATCAGTGATTTGTTCGAAGTTCTCCTGAATCACGTGTGAACCTAAATTAGAAGTCATAATAATGATGGCATTCTTGAAGTTCACCACGCGTCCTTTATTGTCGGTTAGTCTGCCGTCATCCAAAACCTGCAGTAAGGTATTGAAGACATCGGGGTGCGCTTTTTCAATCTCATCCAGCAATACGACGGAATACGGACGACGACGCACGGCTTCCGTTAATTGCCCGCCTTCATCATACCCCACATATCCCGGAGGCGCTCCAACCAGACGCGAAACCGCATGCCGCTCCTGATATTCACTCATATCAATCCGCGTCATATTATTTTCATCATCGAAGAGGAATTCAGCCAGTGCTTTGGCCAACTCCGTTTTCCCCACGCCAGTCGTTCCCAGAAACAGGAAACTCCCGATAGGCCGCTTCTCATCATTCAGACCTGCGCGGTTCCGGCGAATAGCATCTGCCACGGATTCAATTGCTTCGTG
Organism: Kaistella sp.; assembly: GCA_032057205.1. Taxonomy (GTDB): domain Bacteria; phylum Bacteroidota; class Bacteroidia; order Flavobacteriales; family Weeksellaceae; genus Kaistella. The sequence goes on along the minus strand of DAMCFT010000004.1, from coordinate 247,929 downwards.
CTGACCCACCACACGGCGGTGCAATTCATCTTCCAGACTGAGTAATTTTTCGCGTTCCGACTGCAATAATTTCGTAACCGGAATTCCTGTCCATTTAGAGATGACTTCCGAAATATTTTCCGCCGTAACTTCTTCTTTGATCAGCTCATTCTGGTGGTTCTGCATTTCCAGTTCTAGTGTCTGCAGTGCATCTTCTTTTTCCTTAATCTTGCCGTACTGGATTTCGGCCACACGTGCATAATCGCCCGCTCTCGAGGCGCGTTCTGCTTCCAGTTTCAGAGCTTCAATATCTTTCTTAATGGCCGTCAGGTCTTCAGACTTCTGTTTTTCCTTCAGCCATTTGGCATTAATCTCATTTCGCTGTTCCGATATTTTCGCAATATCTTCTTTCAGGTGGCTCGTCTTCAGTTCATTGCCTTCGCGGGAAATAGCCGCCAGTTCAATTTCCATCTGCATGAGCCGGCGGTCCAGCACATCCAGTTCCTCGGGTTTGGAATTTATTTCCATCCGCAGTTTAGCAGAAGCTTCATCAATCAGGTCGATCGCCTTATCCGGCAGGAAACGATCAGAAATATACCGCTGCGATTGTTCCACCGCTGCAATAATGGCTTCGTCTTTAATACGAACCTTATGGTGTGCTTCATATTTATCCTTAATACCACGCAGGATCGAAATGGCCGATTCGGTATCAGGTTCTTCCACCATCACCTTCTGGAAACGGCGTTCCAGCGCTTTATCTTTTTCAAAGTATTTTTGGTATTCATTCAGCGTGGTCGCACCAATGGCCCGCAGTTCCCCACGCGCCAGGGCAGGCTTCAGAATGTTGGCTGCGTCCATTGCGCCCTCTCCGCCACCGGCTCCCACGAGGGTGTGAATTTCATCGATGAAAAGGATGATTTGCCCTTCCGACTGAATTACTTCATTCACCACGGATTTCAGGCGCTCTTCAAATTCACCTTTGTATTTCGCACCGGCAATCAGTGCTCCCATATCAAGTGAAAACAGGGTTTTGTCCATCAGGTTTTCCGGGACATCGCCGGAAATAATTCGGTGCGCAATGCCTTCAGCAATGGCTGTTTTACCCACGCCCGGCTCACCGATGAGTATCGGATTGTTTTTGGTTCGGCGAGAAAGAATCTGCAGCACGCGGCGGATTTCCTCATCACGCCCGATCACCGGATCCAGTTTGCCTTCTGCCGCAAGTTCATTAAAGTTCTTAGCGTATTTATTCAGACTCTGGTATGTTTCTTCGGAACTCGCGGAAGTTGCTTTGGAACCTTTTCTAAGTTCTTTAATAGCAGTTTCCAATGCATTTTTAGTTACGCCCATATCTTTCAGCAAGGTCGAAACATCGGAATTTACTTCAAACAAAGCCAGCCAAAGATGCTCGATGGTTACAAAGTCATCACCCATCTTTTTGGCGTTATTGGGTGCTTCCAGCAGTACGCGGTTCGCCGGTTGAGAGAGATAAATATTCCCACCTTCCACTTTGGAAAGCTTTTCAATCTGCTCGCGGTTGCGCTCCCGCACGAGTGTGAGTTCCGCTTCCGATTTCTTTAATAAAAATTCAGAAATGTTTTCATCTACCTGAAAAATTCCCTCCAGCAAATGCTGAGGTTCTATACTTTGGTTGCCAAATTCCAGCGCAATCTGCTGTGCTTTCTGGATGGCTTCTTGTGATTTTACCGTAAATTGATTTAAGTTCATATTGGTTTTATATTTTTAGGCAGTTGTATTTTAAAGAGTTAAGAGCAACTGCTGTTGGTGTTGCATTCAGTACATCACATCTATCTCAAAAAGTATTCTCTTACTGGAATATAACTAAACTCAGTCATATTTTCCGAATTTAATTAAATAACCTATATATTTAAGACATTTTTTCCGATTTATTTTTGAGTAAAGCACGTTGATTGAACTGAAACACATGAATGAAAGAAACATTCCTTTTCCGGCATTTTTTAAAATTTAAGTATATTTGTTACTTAACATAAACAATTGACTTAACTATTATTATGCAGCATTTTCATCAGCTTAAAGTTTTACAGGCACGCCCCGAAACCAATGATTGTGTGCACATCACTTTCGAAGTTCCGCCGCATCTGCGCCACGAATACGCCTTTAAACAAGGGCAGTATCTGAATGTACGCTTTGTGCTGAATGGTGAAGATCTGCGCCGCAGCTATTCCATTGTGAATGCACCCAGCGAGCAGCAGCCCAATCTGGAAATTCTGGTGAAGAAACTGGAACATGGTAAAGTTTCCTCGCATTTAAATAATGAAATTAAAGAAGGCGATCTGGTGGAAGTGATGCCGCCCGACGGACATTTCTATACGCATTACCATGCCTCCAATCAGAAAACCTATGTGGGCCTGGCAGCCGGAAGCGGGATTTCACCGGTACTCTCTAATCTGAAAGAAGCACTGCATCAGGAACCGCAAAGCAGCGCTTACCTTTTCTTCAGCAACAGAAGTTATGACCAGATTATTTTCCGGAAAGAGCTGGAGGAACTCGGCATCGAGTTTCAGGGCAGGCTGACGATTGTGTATTTACTCTCTCGGGAAAAGCATGCGGAGGATGAATTATTTGAAGGGCGAATCTGTGCTCCTAAACTGGAAGACCTGTTTCAGCGGTTCCCGGAGATCCCCGTGCAGGAAACTACATATTTCATCTGTGGTCCGGCTGATATGATCAAGGACGTTTCAGGCTATTTAAAAAATGACAGAAAAGTACCTTCGCTGCAGATTATGTATGAATATTACGCGGCACCGGATGATGAAAGCAACTCGGAAATGAGCGACGAATTCAAAGCCATTCCGAATATTGAAAGCATGGTGACGCTTATTATCGATGATGATGAATATTCGTTTCACCTGAACTCCAAGAAGAAAAGCATTCTGGATCAGGCGCTGGCGGATAAACTTCCCGTACCTTTTGCCTGTAAGGGCGGTGTGTGCTGCACCTGCAAAGCTCAGGTGATGGAAGGAGAAGTATTTATGGAAAAAAACTTTGCGCTGACGGAAGAGGAAGTGGAGCGAGGTTTTGTGCTTACCTGCCAGTGTCACCCAACGACCAATGTGGTGATGCTGAACTACGATGTTTAACTTTTGCCCCAAAAAAACACCTAATCATGAACACCTGGAATTTTGTATCACTCATTGAAGAAGACAAAGAATTTAAAGTAAACGGCCTGAATATCTGGAATTATTACTGGCATTGCTCAGACCGCAAAATTGAAGTAATCGGGCCGCTCAGCGGAAATCCGTATCTTTTTAACCAATATGAAATACGCACCCCGGAAAAGACCGTAACCTTTGTGGCCGGCGAATTTTCGGAAGGTCGTATCGGGCTGTATCTCCAGGAGGAGGATGCCATCACGGCATCAAAAGCCTGATTTTATTTAAAAACAGAAAACAACAATGGAACAGGAAAAATTTTTAGCATACGTACAGGCAGAAAATAAAGTGGAACCGAAGGACGTAATGCCGGACGATTACCGCAAACTGCTGATTCGCCAGATTTCGCAACACGCACATTCGGAAGTGGTGGGGATGTTGCCGGAAGCCAACTGGATCACCCGCGCTCCTTCCCTACGCCGTAAAATGGCGCTGATGGCTAAAATACAGGATGAAGCCGGACATGGTTTATATCTGTACGCGGCAACGGAAACACTCAACAACGGAACCATTCCGGCAGACCGCGACAGCACGTATAATGGCATGCTTTCGGGACGCGCGAAATATTCCAGCATTTTCAATTATCCGGCCTTGTCCTGGGCAGATATTGGCGCGATTGGCTGGCTGGTAGATGGCGCAGCGATTATGAACCAGGTCATGCTGATGGGAAATTCCTACGGACCGTATGCACGCGCGATGGTTCGCATTTGCAAGGAAGAATCTTTTCACCAGAGACAGGGCTATGAAATCCTGATGACGCTTTGCCGCGGCACAAAAGAACAAAAAGAACTGGCACAGGAAGCACTGAACCGTTTCTGGTGGCCGGCGCTAATGATGTTTGGTCCGAATGATGACGCATCGCCAAACTCACAAAAATCAATGAATTACCGTGTAAAGCGGGAAAGCAACGATTCCTTACGCCAGCGATTCGTGGATGTCACCGTGCCGCAGGCTGAATTTTTAGGATTAACTATTCCGGATAAAGATTTAAAGTGGAATGAAGAACGCCAGCATTATGACTTCGGGGAACTGCCTTGGAATGAATTCATGGAAGTACTGAAGGGTAACGGACCCTGCAATCGCAAGCGCCTCGAAACCAAAAGAAAAGCACAGCGCGAACATGCCTGGGTTAAAGAAGCTGCTATGGCTTACAGTAAAAAAACCGCTCACCAAAATGCTGAAGCATAAATGATCTGGACAGGAAGATATGACGGCGATGATGTACTGCATCATCGCCTTTTTCAGCGCATCATTACAGGCGCTGATTATAAGGATCTAAAATCAAATGATTTTGTACTGCATGGCTTTGCCGTGGATGAAGGAGTACGCCGCAACAAAGGCCGGGTCGGCGCAGCAGAAGCGCCCGATATTATCAGAACAAGTATGGCCAATTTTCCGGTCGTGCAGCCGAATTTATTGTTGTATGATTTTGGAAACATCGAAAGTGTTGATCAGCAATTGGAAGAGTCGCAAGAAAGCTTAGCTGAAAAAGTCGGTAAGGCGCTTAGTGCTGGCGCCCGTTCCATCGTACTCGGTGGTGGCCATGAAGTAATGTACGCTCATTTTTCCGGTATACGGAAAGCGTATCCGGACAAGAAGATCGGCATCATCAATTTCGATGCACATTTTGACAACCGCAGTGTTGAGCTGAACATTGGGCCGAGTTCCGGTACAGGCTTTTGGCAAATCGCACAACAGGAAACACTGCACAGTTTGCACATAGGCATTCAGCGTAATTCCAATACTTTGCAACTGTTTGATACCGCGCACCAGTTGGAAATGCAGTACATTCTGGCTGATGAGCTGTTTTTTGAAAACCTTCCCTCTTTATATATTAAAGTGGATGAGTTCCTCGAAATTGTCGACGTTATCTATATAACAATATGTATGGATGTTTTCAATGCTGCGGTTGCGCCGGGCGTTTCCGCCGCAGCTTATAATGGCATCTTTGCAGATGCCGCCTTTATGCATTTGTACCGGCATCTCTTATCCAGTACAAAAGTGCGCGCTTTGGACGTAGCAGAAGTTAACCCCTCGTTTGATATCCAAAACCGAACTGCGCGGTTGGCAGCTTCCTTACTGAATGAATGGCTGATGATGTGAAAGCTGACGGCAAATAATTTAACCACAGTTGACGCTGTGGTTTTTTTTTATTATATTACTAATAGATGGTGACATATTCATCATTATATTTTACAATGAAATGACAACCCTACAATTTTTGCTATGCCATAGTATGTCCATTAAAATTTAATTTATACTAATTAATCATATTAATGTAAATAGTTTTTAATTTTTAATGATTTCTATTTAATAAAAATAGCAATGTTTCATTTTAATTTATTAATTTGGCAAAACATTAAATATTAACCAAATTATTTTTTATGAAAACAAAGCTATCCCTGCTCGCGGCAGCATTGTTACCATTGGCTGTTTTCGGGCAAACGGTTGCCAAAAAGTCGGTTCAGCCGTTCAACAAAAAGGCCATTGCGCAGGCAATGATTTCCAACACAGCCAGAATGCCGTTCGCCTACTGTACGCCAACAATATTGGAGTGTAGTGATGGCGACGTTATTACGAATGTAACGATCGGTACGATTAACAACACCACGGATTGCAGCGCCAGTGGCTACAGCGACTTTACCAGTATGGCAGCCACAGTAACGCCCGGGCAGGTAGTGCCGGTGTCAGTTAGCGTAGGAGACGGCTGGTTCGAACGGGTTTCTATTTGGGTGGACTGGAATAAAAATGACACTTTCGAAGAAGCCGAACTGATGACTGATGCCGCGACCGGACTCGGAGGCGGTACTTCTGACGGAGGAGCCTTAACCGGTAATATTACGGTCCCGGCATCTGCACAGCCCGGCTCCTACCGCATGCGTGTGATGGCCATTGCGACCGGTTCCGACAATCCTGCGCCAGAAGATCCGTGCGTTGATGAACAATATGGTGAAGTTGAAGATTATACGCTAACTATTGCTGCACCTGCCACCGGCTGCCTGAATGCAACTGGAGGACAGTGGCCATCAGGAACATTCTCACCGAACTGCAATGGCTCCGCGGGTAATATCACTACCGCAGCCTATGTGAATGAATATTCTAAAGTAAATGTAATAGCTGGTACAAAATATACGTTTAGTACCTCTAAGACTACATTTTATATAACAATATCCGATGCGAACGGAACCAAAGTTCTAGCTGGCGGTAATGGCTCAGTTGAATACACGCCCACAGCTTCCGGCGTAGTGCGCTTTTATTCACATTTAACCGCAAACTGCGATGGCTCTCAAAATCTGCACACCCGCACTGTGATGTGTGGCACACCGCCTCCACCACCGGTTACATGCGAAGATTTCAAAGTAACATCTGCGACGATTGAGAATGGCGGTTTCTTTAATGGTGACAAGGCACAGCGTCTGGCCATTGATTTACCGGTTGGTGCCAACAGCCTCACTGCTTACGGTATGGAAATCAATGTGGCAGGTGTAGCGACGTACTTTAACTTTACCGTTTATAATGATAACGCCGGAAAGCCAGGCACTCAGTTAACAACGCGCACGGGGACTATTAAAGAGCAGGTATCTGTTGGAAATAATTTTGGATTTGAATTCTATAAGAATACGGTAGGCTTTGACTCGCCACTTACGCTGGACCCAAATAAGAGATATTGGGTAGAAGTTAAAACAGATGCGGTCGCATGGCAATCCACAGCCACGAGTGGTTTGGGAAGTAGAGACGCTTTCTTAAATTCAGATACTGCCGGTGCATGGACGATTGGTACTGCAGATTATGTATTCAAAATGATTTGCTCCACCCTGGGAGTGAATAACATAAGCTCTGCTACGAAGTTAAGTTACTATCCAAACCCGGTCAAAGACATTCTTACACTTTCAACCAGCGACAAAATCGAATCTGTATTGATTTACAATGTGGCAGGACAAAAGATGAATGTATCGCCAAAAGCAGCGGAAGGCAAAATTGATATGACCCGCCTCGCTTCAGGGATCTACATCGTAAATATTACCTTAGCGAACGGCCAGAAAGAAACCTTCAAGATTGTAAAACAATAACATAAACAAAATGAATAACAGACCGGCTTTTATGGAAGCCGGTTTTTTATTTCAATCGATATCCATATTATTTGCGCTAATCATAATGCATTTGAGTTTTTTGCAAGACTTATCGATCAACTACTAAATAGACGATTATAACGACATCCCGCGGCCGTCAAATCAAACGCGCTATAAAATTTCTCATTTCATGAGAACCGACAGGCGAAATACAAGAAACATTGATTAAATTCGCCGCAAAATATACACTCATTAAAAAATCTATGAAAAAAAATCTATTCTATCTCATGGCTTTTTTGCCGTTGGGACTCATGGGACAGCTTGCTAACAAAAAAGAAGTTCGCCCGTTTACCGGAAAGCCGGTAAAAAGCCTTTCGCTTGCTGAGGCAAAATCTACACCCGGTTCCTACTGCATACCTACTTTTGTAGATTGCGGCGACGGTGATATGATTACCAATGTAACTATTGGCAGCATTAACAATTCCACAACCTGCAGTACAAACGGTTATGGCGACTACACAAATCTGTCCACTGCCGTTCAGCCAGGTAAAACCATTCCCGTGTCGGTAACCGTGGGTTCTGGCTTCTTCGAAAAAGTGTCTATCTGGGTTGACTGGAACAGAAATGAAAAGTTTGATCCTTCCGAGCGAATGACCGAGCCTGTAAATGGCTTGGGCGGTGGCACCGCTTCCGGTGCGGCTTTAACCGGCACCATCGCAGTACCTGCTTCCGCTACACCGGGCGCTTACCGCATGAGAGTTATGGCCGAGGCAACCGGCGAAGCAAATAATGCGCCTTCTAACCCATGCCTGGAAAACCATTACGGTGAGGTGGAAGATTACACTTTGGTAGTACCTTCTGCAGGATGCTTAACAGCAACAGCAGGGCAATGGCCTTTTGGTAACTTCCAGCCAACTTGTGACGGCAACGTGAATAATATTACCACTGCCGCCTACCTTAACGAATATTCCAAAGTAAGCGTAACAGGGGGAACATCGTACACTTTCACTACGTCCAACCCTTCTTTCCATATTACAATCGGAAATGAGGCGGGCACCACGGTACTGGCAGTAGGCATCGGCTCTGTTACGTACACGCCGACTGCTTCAGGTGTGGTACGCTTTTATTCTCACTTAACAGGAAGCTGCGATGGATCCGAAAATTCGCATACACGCACAGTAAGATGCAGCAAGCAAGGTCCGGCAGTAACAAATTGCTCTGATTTTGCAGTAAAAACAAATACCATTGAAAATGGCGACTTTTTCGGTGGTGCCAAAGCACAGCGCCTGGCAGCTGACTTGCCGGTAGGCAGCAGCAGCCTTACCGCCTATGGTATTGAATTGAACACAGGTGGTAAAGCAACTATGTTTAATGTTACTTTCATGAGTGATGATGCAGGTAAGCCGGGTGCCAGAGTGGCCACTCGCACAGGAACCGTTCGCAATGAAACAGCAGTTGGAAATAAGTTTGGGTATAATTTCTATAAATACACTGTAGAGTTTGATGCACCGATCACTTTTGATCCTGACACCAAATACTGGATGGAAGTCCAAACTGATGCGATCGCCTGGCAGGCTGCTAATACTGCCACGCTGGGCAGCAAAGATGCCTTCATGAACGCAGATACCAATGGTAAGTGGGAAAGAGGCGCTACTGACTTTGTCTTCAATCTGGTATGCGGATCTCTGGGCGTAAATAATCAGGATGCTGCGAAAATCAGTTATTATCCTAACCCGGTTAAAGATGTACTAACGATTTCTTCTGCAAGCAAAGTTCAATCTGCCGTAGTATTTAATACTGCCGGTCAGAAGATGGCTGTATCTGCAAAAGTTTCAGATAATAAAATTGACTTATCGAAACTAGGCTCGGGCCTTTACATCGTAAATGTTACCTTAGCGAATGGCCAGAAAGAAACCTTCAAGATTGTAAAGCAGTAATTCAACCTAAAAACACTAATTTAGCCGGCCTGTTTTCAGAGGCCGGCTTTCTTTTTCCAGATCAGAATTAATGAAAAGCTAATAAACCACTGACTGAAAAACACTTACAGCACAGGCTAAAAAGCATAAAAAAAATCCAAATGACAAAGAATTTTATATCTTTGCAGCAACTAACAATTAATTAAAATCTATTACTATGTCAGACATTGCATCAAGAGTAAAAGCGATCATCGCTGATAAACTCGACGTTGAAGAAACAGAAGTAACTCCGGAAGCTAGCTTTACTAATGATTTAGGCGCTGATTCCCTGGATACTGTAGAACTGATCATGGAATTCGAAAAAGAATTCAACATTCAGATCCCGGATGACCAGGCGGAGAAAATCACTACCGTAGGGCACGCTATTGCATACATCGAAGAAGTAGTGAACAAATAACCTTTTTTTACAAAGAATTTTTTATGGAATTAAAAAGAGTAGTGGTAACCGGCTTCGGCGCTATTACCCCTGTTGGAAACAATGCCAAAGATTATTGGGAAAACCTTGTGAAAGGTGAGAGCGGCGCAGCTCCTACTACTCTTTTTGATGCCACCAACTTCAAAACACGATTTGCCTGCGAGGTGAAGAATTTCGATCCTCTGCAGCATTTCGATAAAAAGGAGGCCAAGAAAATGGACCGCAACACCCAGCTCGGCATCGTTGCTGCGCGGGAAGCAGTGGAACATGCGGGCATCCTGAATAATGAAGCGGTTGATAAAAACCGCGTCGGGGTGATCTGGGGCTCCGGTATCGGCGGTCTCGAAACTTTTGAAAAAGAAGTTCTGGGCTGGGCCAATACCGATATTCCAAGATTTAACCCGTTTTTTATTCCAAAAATGATCGCGGATATAACGCCCGGTCATATCTCTATCGAGTACGGATTTCACGGTCCGAATTACACAACAGTTTCAGCATGTGCTTCTTCTGCCAATGCAATCATAGATTCCAAAATGCTGATTCAGCTGGGGAAAGCAGATGTGATTGTCTGCGGTGGTTCGGAAGCAGCAGTGACGGCCAGCGGCGTAGGAGGTTTCAATGCGATGATGGCACTCTCCACTCGCAATGATGATCCGAGAACCGCCTCCCGCCCTTTCGATAAAGACCGCGATGGTTTTGTTCTGGGTGAAGGAGCCGGCGCCATTATCCTGGAAGAATACGAGCATGCCGTAAAGCGTGGTGCCACCATTTATGCCGAGCTGAAAGGCGGCGGTATGAGTGCTGACGCGTATCACATGACGGCACCGCATCCCGAGGGCCTTGGTGCTTATCTCGTGATGCAAAATTGCCTGCAGGATGCCGGCGTGACGGCAGACGAAGTAGACCACATCAACATGCACGGCACGTCTACTCCATTGGGTGACATTGCTGAATCAAATGCGATTTCCCGACTTTTCGGCGAACACGCGGCAGAAATTAATATCAACTCGACCAAATCAATGACGGGTCACCTTCTGGGTGCAGCCGGCGTGATCGAGGCGATCGCAGCAATCCAGACTATTATTCACGGTATTATCCCGCCAACCATCAACCATTTTACGGATGATGAGAATATTGATCCGCGACTGAACTTTACTTATAATACTGCGGTTGAGAAAGAAGTGAACGTAGCAATGAGCAACACATTTGGTTTTGGCGGCCACAACGCATGTGTGCTGTTCAGCAAAATCTAAGTTCATCAGCTCATGGAGTTCCAGAAATATTTTTCTAAATTCCTGTCCAAACGAAAAAAAACCCTGTCCGAAGAAGACTATCTGCTGAGCAATGAAATTAGCAGCATCATCGGCTGCCCGGTGGAAAACATTAGTTTGTACCGCGAAGCATTTTCGCTCAAGACAGCAGGCAAGGGAAAACAGCAGCGCAATTATGAGCGGCTTGAGTTTCTGGGCGATTCGGTGTTGGGGACCATCATTTCCTGTCATTTGTTCTCCACGTATCCGCAGGCGAATGAAGGATATCTTACCCAGATGAAATCAAAAATTGTCAGCCGGCAAAATTTAAATAAACTGGGGAACGAGCTTGGCCTTACCGGTTTTCTGCAACATGATGCGGCAGCAACCTTGAGCGCTAATATCGCAGGAAATTTATTTGAAGCACTTATCGGCGCCATTTACCTGGATCTTCAGTACGAGCAGTGCCGACGAATTGTGCTGGAACGCTTGCTGACTCCGGCTGAAATGAACAAGCTGGAAAATAAAATCGGCAGCTACAAAGGTCTGCTCCTGGAATGGAGCCAGAAGAAAAAGGTGAGCGTGCGCTACGAAACCTGCGAGGAAACGCAGCCCGGCAAAGTACAGGTCTTTCGGTCCTATGTGTGGCTGGAAGATGACAAGATTGCCAATGCTACCGAAAGCTCCAAGAAAAAAGCGGAAGAGAAAGCAGCCCAGCGCGCCTTTTATTATTTAAATAAAAAAGAAAATATTGTTGAAAAATCAAAAGTTCATACTTGACATTGACGGCGATGATGAAATTATCATCGGCCTGGTGCGGCTGGTTAAAGAATTGCCGGATCATGAACTTTTTTTTCACATTAATCAACTGAATTCTTTTCAGTTCCGGCGGATTACCGATCTGATCGTACCCGGTCAGTATTACACTTTCCATTATCCGCGTTATCAGGCTTTTCTGGAACAAAATCAAACCTGTGTCCAGCTGATTTCCAACCGGGCCAGCCAGCAAATCACACTGCAGGAGGCTCCTGTGTTATTTACGGGCGAAGAAGAAAAAAAGCACTTGCTGCCCCGCTTCGAGGAAGTGGACTTCCTCATTACCACATCGGAACCAATTGACGATTTTTCAGTAATTTTGCTACCCGATCATTTGGCCTTCCAAATCCAGGAATATCCTCTCTCTGCAGAGGATGAACTTTATCACTTAATTGAATACTATGAATAAATACGTAAAAAAGACTAAAATTATTGCGACCCTCGGCCCTGCTATTTCTACTAAAGAAATTATGATTGAACTGGTGCAGGCCGGCGTGGATGTCTTCCGCATCAATTTTTCACATGCAGATTACGAAATTGTTCAGCGCAATGTGGACCTGATCCGCGAAATCAATGAAGAACTTGGATATTCCGTTGGGATTTTGGGCGACCTGCAGGGACCTAAACTACGCGTCGGCGTGGTGAAAGAAGGTTCTTATCTAAATCCCGGTGATATCTTAACCTTCACCAATGAAAAGATTGAAGGCGACTCGACGAAAGTATATATGACCTATCAGCAGTTCCCTCAGGATGTGAAGGTAGGCGAACAAATCTTAATTGATGACGGAAAACTGGTCCTCGAAGTAATTGAAACCAATGAGAAAGACACTGTCCGTGCGCGGACAATCCAGGGTGGTCCACTGAGTTCCAAGAAAGGTGTGAACCTGCCAAATACCAATGTATCCCTTCCTGCTTTAACAGAAAAAGATATCCAGGATGCCAACTTCATGCTTGATCTGGAAATCGACTGGATTGCGCTTTCCTTCGTACGGCATGCACAAGATATTATTGATCTGAAAGAACTGATTGCCAAACATCCGAAAGGCAAAATCAAAACACCTATCATTGCTAAAATCGAAAAGCCGGAAGGTGTTAAAAATATCGAGCAGATTCTGATGCAATGCGATGGGTTAATGGTAGCCCGCGGTGACTTGGGTGTAGAAGTTCCGATGGAACAGGTGCCGGCAATCCAGAAAAACCTGGTGGAAACAGCTCGTAAGCACGCCAAACCCGTAATCATTGCGACACAGATGATGGAAACCATGATCAACAGCCTCACGCCTACCCGCGCAGAGGTGAATGACGTGGCAAACTCCGTTCTGGATGGTGCCGATGCAGTCATGCTGTCCGGGGAAACTTCTGTTGGGAAATATCCGGTGGACGTAGTGAAGAACATGGCGAAGATTGTAAAAAACATTGAGCAAACGCATTTCTACCGCAGCAAGAACTCTCCTATCGAACACGAATTTGATTGCATCGATGAGCGTTTTATTACGAACCGGATTTGTCTGGCCGCAGTGCGTATCGCGAAAACGACCAATGTTGCGGCAATTATTACCCTCACCTACTCCGGTTATACCGCTTTTCAGGTGTCCGCACACCGCCCGAATTCCAATATTGTGGTCTTCAGTTCCAACAAGCGCGTTATCACCATGCTGAACCTTCTTTGGGGTGTGCGTGCCTTTTATTATGATATGCACAAGTCCACTGATCAGACGATTATTCAGGTGAACACCTTAGCGCATACCCACGGTTTTGTGGAAGCCAATGATTTTGTGATTAACCTGAATGCCACGCCGGCATATGAAGAAGGAAAAACAAATACCCTGCGGCTTACGACCATTTAAGAAGCACGAAATAAAAACACAAGCAGTCTTTAACCGGACTGCTTTTTTTATTGTACGTGTATATTTTATGCAAACTACCGCATTGCAAGCACGTACCCCAGGAGCAACCCGATGGCCAACAGTATAAAATAAAGATAGACCGGAACTTTCCTCTTCTCGATTTCAGCCTGCAAACGTCGTTGTTCCTGATTCGCCATCATAACTTTCGCCTGGAGCGCGGCCGTCTCAGATTGAAGGGCGGCTTTCAGGTTGCGGTCATGAAGCAGTGCAATCTCTTTCTGATAGGCGCTCATTTCCTCCGCTTTTTGTTTTAACTGATGCTGGTAGTGCTCCTGGTGTTCTCTCAACTGTTTTACGGCAGTTTCCTGCAAGACGGCAAACTCTTTATTTCGCTGCGCTAATTGCTCCGTCAGGGTTTTTACCTGCTCTGCAAACTGCTTGGTAACATCCTTTTTTACTTCATCAATAAGGACCGCGCGGGAATTGGATTTTTCTTCATTCAATTTCTCGATGATCCGGTGCAGGCTATTCCCGTAATCGTGCGGCAGATTAAATTTACGGTCAGACAGCTGGTCGATCAAAGTTTCATCCACCGTATGGCCGATCGCAGTTACCGTTAGTTGTGGGAGCGTAATAAATTCTTCGGCGAGCAAAAGGTCATTAAAAGCATCAAAACTTTGTTTGTCACCGCCCCCACGCACCACTGCAATCACATCAAAATCCTGTGCAGAAAGCTTTTTCAATTGAGCCAGAATAGAGGTGGCAGAGGTAATGTTGCAGGTAAATTCCTCAAGGGTGAAAAATGCCCGCGAAACATCCAGGCCTTCTGCAAAATCACTCTGCACGATGGCATTGTGTCCGTAAATGTTGGCAATTTTCACCGGCGCACCGACTAACAGTTTCTGCCGGATCAGGGTTTCGAGATTCTTCGAGGGAAGGGCAAGTTTCCGCTGCACCAGGTCAAAGCGTTTTAAGTCCTCTTCCGAGGCTTTTCGTTCTTCTTCGCTTATGATTTCATCTACCACGAAGACGAGCTGAATGCTGGAATTTTTTACGTTTTTATCAATGAAGCCTTTCAGCGTGTAGATTTCATTATTCTTAATTTTACTGCGCAGCAGTGCCGGGATTTTAATACCAATGGAACCACTATCGCTTTCCGAATAGAGAAGGTCATAATAATATGAGCCGTACGCTTTTCCGCCACCAAAGGCATAACGTCCCTTGATGAGAATCAGGTTGACCGTAGGCGGTAGCCGCAGGGCATTATTAAAAATTCCCAGGACAGAGGTAGGCGAATAAATTTCGAGGGTCAGTTCAGCAGACATAGAAGACTTCAGCAGGCATTATATACGGAAAGGCATTGCAATACAAACACTTAACTATCCGTCAGAACTGCAAATTTACGAAAGAATGTCTGGTAAGTAATAAAAAAGCGGTTAAGATTTTTCGTTCCAGTAATAAGAATCTGGATACGGCCGTGCACCGAAGATCGCGGTGCCTACCCGAATGATGGTTGCTCCTTCTTCTATCGCGGTTTCCAGGTCGCCGCTCATTCCCATAGAGAGTTCGCGGATCTCTGTGCCGGGTAATTGCAGCGCTGCGGCTTCGTCGCGCAGGTTGCGAAGGAGGCGAAAACACGGCCGGACTTTTTCAGCTTCGGCGCTGAATAAACCGATGGTCATTAAACCTGTAATTTTCAGGCGGTCCAGTTGGGAAATGTTGCGAATTAGATCAAGCGCGTCGGTGGGAGCGACGCCAAACTTGCTTTTTTCGCCGGAGGTATTCACCTGAATCATCACATCCAGTGTTTTGTTTTCGAAGGTGAGCCGCTGCTGCAGTTTTTGCGCAAGACTGAGGCGGTCCAACGACTGAAGGCAACTGACGTTATAGCGCAGCAGTTCTTTTATTTTATTGGATTGAAGATGTCCGATAAAATGATTTACATGCGGAACCGACGCAAGAGCTTCCGCTTTGTCTTTGAGTTCCTGTATTTTGTTTTCTGCAATTAAAGGATAGCCTGCAGAAATGGCCAGCGCAATTCTCGATGGCTCTATCGTTTTGGTGGCCAGCAGCAGTTGTACTTCATCAGGGGAACGGCCCGCCGAGGTGCAGGCAACGTCGATCCGCTGCTGAATGAGGGCCAGATTATGCCGTATGCTCTGTTCCGTTTCGCTGTTCATTTTCAAGTTGGGTGAGAAGGGTGGCTTTCATTTGGGTAAAGGCTTCATCGCGCGCTTCGGCGAAGGAAATTCCGTAACGCCGGCTGATATTGCGCAGGTCTTCACGAAAAGGCGACGTTATATAATTGTAATATTCGTCGAGAGTGGCATCATCCGGAAGCTCGAACTGAACCCGCAGCTGGAACCGGCGCACCAAAGCAGGATCCAGAATTTCAGCGTGATTGGTGGCAGCGATCAGTAGGGCTTCCTGCGGCAGATAATCCATCAGCTGAATGACGGTGTTCACGAGCCGGCGCATTTCGCCCACATCGGTCGTATCGTTGCCGCGTTCTTTTCCGATCTGGTCAAATTCGTCCAGAAAAAGAACGGCTTTGTCGCGGCTGGCTTTATCAAAAAGTTGTTTCAGGTGCTGGGAAGTTTCGCCAATGCGTGCGGAAACGACATTACTCAGATTCAGAATGTACAGTGGCTTGCCGAGCGCATGGGCAATGGCTTTGGCAGTGGTTGTTTTGCCGCAGCCGGAAGCACCCTGCAACAGCACTTTATTATTAAGCGGCAGTCCGTGCGCTGCAATTTCGGCGCTGAAGCGGTATTCTCGAATCAGCTGAACAACTTTTGCGCGGCTGTCGGGCGTGAGAAAAACTTCATCGATGGAAACCCGGGTACCGTCACGGATGATAAGGTCGAATACATTCATTCGGAGCGTTTGGTGCAAAGGTACTGAAGTTTACAGGAAAGCCGCTCTTCCGGCAGAGAAACAAAAGGTCCCTCATAGCCCGGATTGAACGGCCTGTCTGAGCTCTGGCGCGCCGGCGGCAGCCGGCGCGCCAAGCGAGTAGTGAAAGCCGGACGGTTCGCCAAAAATAGAACAAATCGTCCTGCTCCTAAAAATATTAATTTGTATTTACCGGAACACTGTTGAAGCCAATCGAGGTCTTCACAGTGACATCAGAAGTCGGTGATTTTTTCAGCACGTACACCATGCGCTGCTGCACCGAACCGGATTTCATCACTTTATCCAGCGTACCGGAAGTGTTCACATCCAGAGACAGCGAGCTGCCTACATTATCAGGAATATTGTCGCGTGAGGCGACCAGAATTTCATTGCCGCTACCATTGGAAAGGTACACTTTCACGGACTGGAAAAGGCTCACGCTGGTATTGGAATTCACCGTAAGGGTGGCATTGGAAACGCGGATGTCCTTCACATTGGCACCGGAACCGGTCAGCTGATTCACACTTTGAGCCGGTGAAACGGCAGATAAGGTAGTGTTGGCCGGCGAGCCCGACGTTACCAGCACGGTGGCGTTATACGGAAATGTATTCTGCAGGATCGAGGAAACCGTGGAACATCCTGTGAGTACGCCCACGGCGAGCACGGCAGATAAAACGGTATTTTTCATAATTTTTGGATTTAAAAAAGATATGCTTTCAGAAATTGTACCAATGGAGATTTGGAAATTTGAGAATGGGTTAATTTGGAAATGGGTTAGTTTGAGAATTTGGAGATTGAAGAATCTTTTATTTCAGGTGCAGGCGTAAGCTCCACGTATCTTTCTTGGAAGCTTGACAATGTATTACCTTGAGAATTTGAAGATTGAAAAATCTTTTCATTTCAGGTGCACCCGAAAGCTCCCGGTATCTTTCCCGGAAGCCATATTGCTGCGGCCGATGCGCAGCCAAAGTTCGCCTTCACCGGTAACGGGCAAATTGATTTCACGGCCAAAGGGACCATCCCAGCTTTCATCGGGATAACGGAGTTGGTTGAAACGGATATTCATTTCTTTGTCGGCGGGTTCGATACTACCGATGATTTTTCCTCTTTTAAAGTGTTGTATTTTCAGCAGCAGTTCCTGACCGTGGTTGCTGAAGGTTTCATCAATAGTCAGCGGCAAGCGGTCCGCAGAAATGGTTCTGCTGATGGAAGTGCTGTCTTCAGTGCGGTTAATTTCGGCGCTATCCTGTGGAGGAACCGCGTTGTATGTTATGTCCTGTTTATGAACAGTATCACTGGAAACTGTTTGAACGGTATCCGACGTACTATCTTTTCTTTCCGACGAGGCGTTTTTAGAACAGTTCATCAGCAAAACCGGGAGCAAAAGCCATAATTTTTTCATAAAATATCGTGTTGGTACGTTTTTCACATGCACAAATTATTCCAGCGGCCACTAGGGCCTGCGCAGGAATTATGTATCTTTGAAACACTGAGTAAAAAGTAAAGTTATGTTGCGAAATTTCCGGCACACCATGGAACAGCAGTGGTTTGGCGTACTCACCAGAATGGGGGCAAAACTGGGCATTCCGGTTTCCAAACTCCGGGTGTTCTTTATCTACTCCACTTTTGCGACGGCGGGCATTTTCTTTTTGATTTACCTTGGCCTGGCGTTTACGCTGTGGATTAAGGATATGTTTATCACGCGCCGGCCCGGTGTTTTTGATTTATAAATGAAGACAGCTGCGTGATTTTTTAATTTAAATTATGGAATATATACATGTGTCGGCCTGCGACGATTTTCGCGCCGTGAATATCTACGAATCGTACTGCTCCACTTTTCCGGAAAACGAAAGGCGCTGTGAAAAACAGTACCGCGCACTCTTTCAGCATCCGAAGGTGAAGGTTTGCTCGCTGCTGGACGAGCTGCAGAATGTGGGTTACATGATTTGCTGGACACTGACGGATTTTGTTTTCATTGAGCATTTTGAAATATTTCCCGAATACCGCAACCGCCGATACGGTTCGCAGATTATGGCGGATCTCTTCCGTGATTATTCCAAAATTGTACTGGAAATTGAACCTGAAGATTGTGGCGATGACGCGGCGCGTAGACTACAATTTTACGAACGCAACGGTTTTCAGGTCATCGATAAAATGTATGTTCAGCCGCCGTATGATCCCGAGAAAACCTCCCTGGACTTATGGCTGCTTGCCAACTGGCAACCGGAAGATATTGAAAGCCTGAAAGAGGAGATTTATGATGTGGTGTATTGTAGATGTTAGAAGTTAGAAATTAGAAGTTAGATGGTTAGAAGTCGGAAGTCGGAAGTCGGAAGTCGGAAGTCGGAAGTTAGAGGTTGAGAGTAAAGAATTGAGGATTTGGGAGTTGGAAGTCGGGAGCTGAAAATACAAGACTGGAAAAGAGAAGATGCAAGGCCGGTAATGATCGGCGATAACGAGCGATTAAAGACAGGAGACGAAAAAAGATAAAAAAATCGAGGCAGCAGGTTGCGCTCGATTTTTGTTTTTATAGTAATGTGTCGCGGCAGCCCAGATTACTTATCTGCTTTGTTCATGGCCAGCGTGAGCAGGAAGAAACTGTCGGAAACGGCTTTAACACTGTGCATGATGTTCTCATGCAGCGCCAGCATCTCACCTTTTTCGAGTACCACGTGATCTTCTGAAGTCATAAAATCAATTTTGCCTTCGACGACCTGAACGCTGATGACACCGTTGGCTTTGTGTGGTTTCAGTTCCGCCTCCTTGTGCAGGCCAATCAGAACAATCCGCATGGTCTCTGATTTGAAAATAGTCATCGAATTCCGGTCGCTGGTCTGCCAGGTTTCTTCATCATGGATTTTGGAAATGAAATCGGCGATATTCATTTTTACCAGGGGCGCGTCCAGTATGCGGTCACCTTCCGGTCGTAAGGTTGTGGCTTCGTTGGCTTTGACTCCATCCTCGGTTTTTTTGTCAAAGGAATGATGTGCTGCGTGGGTCTGCAGCTGTGCAACCATTTTGGAAATCGATTCATCTGCCGAGATTCCGTAACCGTTCACCAGTGTACCTTTTACACCATATTCCGGTGAGGAGATCGCATACACGACTGATTCATCATCGGGATTGGATTCTCCTTCGAAACGGTACACTTTATCAATCCGGAAATCTTCCGGGGAGAGGGTAATATTTGTTCTGTTGCAAACCACACATTCTTCTTTAATATTAAAGTCAAACGGATAGCCTATTTCTTTCAGGCCATTCAGGGTTTGGGATAAAGTCCCGAAACTTTCGGGCAGGCTGGCAGGATTATTTTGCAGGTCTTTCATGTTCTTCATTTTAATTTACTTCATATTCGAGTTTGATGGTAATGCTGGCTTCCTTGTCTTTGGAAGAGGTGTTAAAGGTGCCGCCGTAGGAATATTCCTCTGTGGAATTGGGTGCAGTAATCTGGGTCACGCCCATGGTGGCTTTCTTTAAATTCCCCAATTTGGAACCGGCATTTTCCGCAATCTTTTCAGCGCGCTGTTTGGCGTCGGCGGTGGCATCGGCAATCATCTGATGTTTCACGTCGGCCAGTTTGGTGTAAAAATAATTGGGCGGCGCCGAGGTAAACTCAATGCCCAGGTTGATGATTTCTGTAATATTGCGGGAAAGGTTTTCTACCTTGGCGACCTCTTTACTTTCAATGGAAACCGATTGTGAGAGCTGATAACCGGCAAAAGTCTGGATGCTGCGGCCGTTGGCGTCGCTGCCGTAGTCGTATTGCTTCTGGATGTCCACGGCAGAGAAGACCATCTGATCTTTCGGAATGCCTTTGGAGCTCAGATAGTTTTCGATCACCTTTTTATCATTGGCGAGTGCATCATAGGCAGACTTGAGTTCAAAACTGTTGCGCGAAAAGTTACCACTCCAGGTGATCAGGTCGGAGGTAAATTTATTTGTCCCGAGTCCTGTAACGGAAATGGTATTTTCGGCTTTGTTGCGGTTTTTGATGGCGCTCCCGAGCAGGGCAAGCCCGATCACAAATCCCAGTGCGGCCACGGCAATGGCGATAATTGTTTTATTCATCAGAGTTAAAAATGTGGCTTATGGAGATGCAAAAATCATGCTTAATAGCGTGAACAGGCTATTAATGTATATGACTGGTGAGTTTATAAGATGTTTATTTGTTTTTCAGCAAGGGAATTACAGTGGCTGATATGAAGATGGCTTTATGTATCCATTGATTATTTTAATTAAAGCGTTAGCAAAAGAGTTTAGTTGTTGAAAATCAAACTCATAAGAATAATATTTATCTTCAACCTCATACAGATATCTCCATTTTATAAATCCGTTACTGTGCGTTTTTAACAGATGAATTACAGACGAATCGGATGGATGTTTCTCGTGGAGGTCATCAGCATTGTGCTGATGTGTGTTAAATGACAATTTTATTGGGGAGAGTTTTTCTGACCTATGTGTTTTAAAATGATTAAATTCTATATCAATTTTCTCTTTAACATCTTCATTGAGGCCTGAATAAATTTGATCTAATCGATGTTCATTTGTAATCATTTCACCTTGTGTTATATTGAAAATTAATTTTAGCAGCAGTTCAATAGCAAAGCTTAAATTCACTGCAGCTGGCGGAGCAATTTCAAATACATTACCTTTTGCGTTCTTATTAATTCTTTCAGCTAGTTCGATAGCATTCTTATAAAAACCTAAAGCTGAATAATACTGTAGATTATAATCATTAGTTTTCAATGTAGAAGTGATTTAATATTTTTGATTATTTTTCAAATTTGGGGATTTTTCTATATGCCGATAAGATTATTTTCTTCGCCTCTTGATCGGATCATTAGCTTCATTACGGCGGTATGGCTCTATTTTGCGATACGCTTCGGAAATAAAACGCGAAACATCAGCGGTAGTCGGCCGGGCCGTTGCCAGTACCGTTGCATAATCGAAATTTTGAAAAATATAAAAGATGAACGGCTGAATCTGCGTGGTGGTGAGCTTGAGTTCTTCGGTGAAAAATTCTGTTCCGATTTCTTTGAGAAGGAACTGCATATAATCCACTTTATCCCACTGATTGCATACTTTTCCAACATTGAAACCCGGCCCGACCGGCTGGACAAATTCGCCTGCCCTCGGTTTCAGTACAGCCGGGTCAGACTTCGACCTGATGTATTTGATGGTTTCGGCTTTTAGTTTGGCAGTGGCTTTTGAATCACCCACATGTTTCACATCTTCTTTCAGGTCACCGACCGGTTTGTACGCTACTTTCACTTCTTCAATCTCCTCTGCAACTCTGGCCAAAACTATGTTTAAAGGCTTAAACGGATTTGCCACCACCGCTGTACTGCGTTCATAACCCCGTTTGATGATACGGAGCTCGCTGCCAGGAGCGGCCTGAAGGGAAAAAGCTCCATCGATTTTGGAGAGCACCTGCTGGCCGGTCTGCATATTGATTACGGTAGCACCGGAAAGCGGATCCCCTTCTTCACTACGCACTGTTCCCTCCACGACTTGTGCTGCGACCAACAGGGGAAACACCAGGAAAGTGATGACAAAAAATTTAAGCATCAGGAACCGATTCGATGTGTTTTAATGTACTCTTTATAGGCAATACGCAGTTCACGGTCAATCACGGCAGCATTGAAATTTTTGCGGTAGCGCATGGCCAATTTTGCGTACTGATCGGAGTAAATCAGGAAACGATCGATATCTTCCTCGGTCCAGCCGGCTTTGTAGTAAAAGCTGAGGTCCACTTCATTCTTGATACTACGGAAGAACTGTTGGGTTTCCGCGTAACTGGCTTTGGTGATCGCAGGTTCGCTGTTTTTCTTAATTAATTTCGCCACCAGGCCGATCGCCGCAAAAACATCAACTCCGCCCGAGTATTTGGGCTGTTCAAAAAGAGACGGTGTTTTCAGGGTGGGCACCACTTCCGTCACTGGTTGCCGTATATAGCCACTGATGTAATTGTTGAGCGCTACTTTTCGCGGCGATTGATCGAGTGCTTTGCTGTCTTTTTTCAGGTCGCCCGTGGGCCGGAAGGTGAGTTTAACTTCCTCGATGTT
Organism: Kaistella sp.; assembly: GCA_032057205.1. GTDB lineage: Bacteria > Bacteroidota > Bacteroidia > Flavobacteriales > Weeksellaceae > Kaistella. The sequence continues at coordinate 225,422 of DAMCFT010000004.1, read as the reverse complement.
ATGCGCAGCCTGAATCAGCGTTATATTGACAGACTTTGTGAAATGCTGGTTATTCAAAGTGACAGTAAAACGCTCAAAGCCTTTTTTAACAATGCGCAGTTGATCGCCCGGCCGGGCGGCAATGGCAAAATTGCCGTATTGATCGGTGGGTGTCGATTGATCGGTGCGCATATTGAAAACGATGGCACCGGCGATCTCGCGGTCGCTTTCGGAGCTTACCTTCCCGATGGCGTACTGCTGGGAGGAGAGCAAGCCGGATAAATAAAGGAGGAAAAGGAGCAGGAGTCGATGTATGATCATACGCTTTTGTTTTCAGGTAAAATTAACCGATAACGGTAATCGTTGATGCGCTGCGGGTTATTCCCAGCAGAAGTTTAACCATCCTTAACCGCTTTTATGATTTATTCGGAAAACGGCTGTTGAATTATTGTTAAAATCGCCCAAAGAGAGCCGGTTTTCCGCGTGAGGGATTGCAGTGGAAAGCCCGCAGCGAGGCACGAGCGAGGACTTGCAACGAAAAGCCCGACGGGAAGGAGCGCCTGGAGGCCGCGCGGCAGCGCGGTCGGAAGGGGCGACTGAGCGGCACGCCCAGAAGTTGGGAGTCGGAAGTTGGGAGTCGGAAGATGGAAGTTGGAGGTAAGGAGTTCTGGAGTTGTTAAGTTGTTTATAGGTGAATTTATGGATTTATGGCTGAAGTGAGGTTAAGGATAAGGCTAAGAGTTAAGGTTATGGTTAAGAGTTAAGAGTTAAAGTTAGGGGTTGAGTTGATTGAGTTGATCGTGTACGAAGAAGCGAGTTTTACGGCTGATCTAATTTTGGGTTAAGGAGGCTGAGTAGATTCGTGGAAATGGAAAACAACATTTTTTTATTCATAATTTTGTATCTTTGTAGGCTATCAATTGGGGTTGACTGGTTTCGACAGCAAGACCAATGGGTAAGTAAGCATGCAGAGAACCGTAGCGCGATCTCTTAAATCCCTTGCTACGCATTTTTAACTGGCAACGAAGAGTTCGCTCTTGCAGCATAATCTGAATCACAGTAGGATTTTGCGCTTTCCCGAAGTATAGTAAGGAAGCAAGATGTCTCCCAAACGTTCTGTTCTGCGACGTTTGATCCGGGGGCATAGGAATGCAGAAATAAGTCCCGGGAGGCTTTGGCCCGGGAACGAAAATTTCAGAAGCTAAGCGGCAGATTGGGTGTCTGTACTCTGTTTGCCGACGAAAATCAAGTACAGAATAAGCATGTAGAAAGCTTATGTATTGCTTGTTTGGACGAGGGTTCGAATCCCTCCAACTCCACCACCTCATGATAAACCATCTCACTGCAGATGGTTTTTTTTATATACTACCTCACCGAAAATGCTCGCCGTTTTAATACAAGTCCCGCTCGGTCTGGTACACAATTCGCACCGACAAACAAAATACCTGACTATGGAATTACCCGGCTTTACCCTTATTCCCGACTTTATTACGGAGGCGCAGGAAGCGGCGTTGATGGAGGAACTCGATGCGCAACCCTGGCTCGTCGATTATCAGCGGCGGCTGCAGTATTTCGGCTACCGGAATGAATTGGAGAAGCCCTACGACCTGGTGCCTTTTCCGGTTCCGTTTCCACCGTTGATACAATGGTTGGCACAAAATATTTTTGAACAGCAAATTGTGGAGTTTATGCCGGATCAGGTCATCATTAATGCATACCTGCCGGGTGAGGGAATCCGGCCGCATAAAGACCGCGATTACTTTGAAAATCAGATTTGTGGCGTCAATCTCGGCAGTGGCTGTGTGATGCGGTTTACAAAAGGTAAAGAAACAATCGACTTTGAAGTGCCGCGCCGTTCACTGTATGTGATGCAGGATGACGCCCGCAAAAAATGGAAACACTCCATACCGCCCCGCAAGAAAGACATTATTGAAGGAGAACTCAAAATGCGCGAACGCCGGGTTTCGATTACCTACCGGAAGGTAAAAGAAAGCAAGGTGCACCCCATCAATCCGGATGGAAAAGCAGCGGAAATGCTGAAGAGGTATTTTGATATTGAAGTCGGCAAATAATTTACGCAATAATTACAGTAATCTGACACCGAAAAACTGATCAGAAAGAATAACAACAGAACTGAACAGCATGATCAGCAACACACTCCCAAGCTGAAATTTCCGGGTAAGCCGGTATTTTTTAGAAATCAGAAACACCATGAAGAGCAGCAGGCCGCAGACCACTAGTGACAAAGTGAAAGTACCAATCCCTAAATAGTTACTGATCCTACCCTCATCATTTAAATTGACCACGTTCATCAACCCTGCTAAAACCCGCATGTACAAGGCAATCAGCAGGAAGAGATATACATATCTATTCCAGGATTTCTTCAGTGCCAGAAAAGCAATAAACGCCTGAACCATCGTAACGATCGGGCCGGCCGCAGAAATGAATTGCTGATGTGGTTCGGTGGGGTTTTGCCCTGCGGAATAGGAAGTGCCATTTAAGCTCATAGTTGTTTCATATCCTAGGAATTCCGCTGTGAGCCAGTGCGCAAATTCATGGAGAAGCCAGGTAAAAAGGACAACACCCGCTGTAGCGGAAATGTATGAAAGAGTAATTTTCATCCTTGAATTAAATGAAGAAGCGGAAGTTAATACATGAGTTGTCATGAGCATAAAGTTTTTTTATATCCTTATAAGTTTTCTATTGTAATAAAGAATACCTGCAGATCTCCGTTGTTTGTCAAATAATTATGGCGCATTTTCTCCTGAAAACCAATGATTTTAGATACGTGAAAACAAATATTCGTATTAATATCAAGTGCAGGGTTGATGATTTAATAAATCGATATGGGTAACTATTGTATAAATATAAATAAGTTTCAATACAAAAAACTATTTTTTTTAAATATAAATTCAAATCAAGACCCATCGGGTTGACCATAATTAATCATATTTTGATGTCCGTTTCCCTGACACATTCTTTACATTTGCAAACTTAAAATACCTTCTACATGAACATCGCTTTCCTCGGTCCCGAAGCTTCTTTCACGCAACTTGCGGCGCTGGAATTATTCGCTGATGAGCAATTACTCCCCCAGCCCAATATTCTGGCTTGTTTTGAGGCAGTGGCAGCTGGTAAAGTGGATAAAGCTGTGGTACCGCTGGAAAATTTGATTGAGGGAACGGTGTCGATGACTTTGGATTATTTATATCAGACGCCAGATATTAAAATTGAAGCAGAAGCCGTGATCCCGATTGCGCATCATCTGATGATTCACCCGGCACATGATCATGACACTGCAATCGAGAAAATTTACTCGCATCCGCAGGCACTGGCGCAGAGCTTTCATTTCCTGAATGGGAAATATCCGGAGGTGCCGCAGCAGGATTTTGCTTCCACGGCTGCCGCGGCCCAGCGCGTAGCGGAACATCCGGAGCGTAAAATTGCCGCCGTAGCCAACACTTTTGCGGCAAAATTGTACGGCCTGAAAATCATTGATACCGACATTCACGATTTCGACCAGAACCACACCCGTTTTATTGTGATTTCTAAAAACGCACTTTGCCATACTGCGGAAACTGATGAAACCAACCACAAAACAGGAATGCTCATCACGCTGCCCGAGGATCATCCCGGCGGTTTGCATCAGGTGCTGTCAGTTTTTGCCTGGCGCAATATGAACCTGAGCAAAATTGAATCGAGAACGCTAAAGACCCGGTTGGGAAATTATTTCTTCTTCATCAATGTGGTAGGTGGCTGGACGCATCCTTTGTACCTTAATTCTTTGGATGAATTACATGCGTTGGGTGCCGAAGTTAAATTTCTGGGGAATTATCCGGAGTATCATTTTTAACAGAGTACTTTTATAAAATTAATTATTACTTATAAATAATCTGAAGCCCATTGAATTGTCCACAAGCGCCTGTTTGAGTATTCTGAACATCTCTGTTTTAAAGCTATTTAAAATAATATAAGCTACACAGTGTGGCTTGCCAATTGCTGACATGGATTTGATATTTCCTGAATCTATGAAAGCTGAACAGTTTGCGGATACGCTTTTTACTGATATTCCTGTTTCTGATGACACCAAAATGTGTGTAGTGATTCCGGCTCGGAATGAGGAACAATATATTTGGGAGTGTCTGGATGCTTTTGTACATCAAACTGATCTGAACGGTCAACCTTTAAATAGAGCACTTTTTGAAGTCTTAGTGCTGGTGAATAACTCAACCGATTGTTCCGCAGAAATTGTCCGCGATTTTCAAAGAAGAAATACAAATCTTCAGCTTTTTCTGGAAGAAGTAACATTGCCAAAACCTAATGCCAATATCGGTTTTATACGGAAGGCTTTAAAAACTGTGGCGTATCATCGTTTAAGAAAGCAAGGTGGCGGCCTGATTCTGACAACCGATGCGGATACGAAAGTTTCCCGTGACTGGCTGGCACAGAATCAATACGAAATTGAAAACGGCGCTGAAGTAGTCGGCGGCCGGATTTTATTGAGAAAAGACGAATTCCAGACATTGGATAAAAGCACGCAGGCATTATATTTCCTGGATGAACAGTACCAGTTTTTGCAGGCAGAATTGGAAGCAGAAATCCTGAGAGAAAGTCACGATCCTACACCGCGACACCATCAGCATTTTAATGGAAGTTTTGCCATTACCACCGCTTGTTATGCCCGTTCCGGTGGCGTTCCGGAGGTATCGCACCTGGAAGACTGCGCCTTCGTGGAAAGATTACAGCAGGTAGATGCGCGCATTCGCCACAGCAACCGGGTCAAGGTTTATACGTCGGCACGGTGTGTTGGCCGTACTTGTTATGGCCTTTCCTATCAGCTGAATAAATGGAGAAACACTTGCAATAATGAATGGCTGGTGGAAAGCGGCACCTCTGTTTTCGAAAGACTTACGCTTAAAAAACAGTTAAAAGACCTCTGGACCCGCAGACATTCCAAAGCGTTCGACGGTAAAGCGGCACTGCAAAAATGTTTGCCCGATCTTCTCCTTTCACCTGCAAAAGCTGAAGTGCTTTTTTCTTCTTCCTATTTTGGTGCCTTTTATCAGCAGGTCATGCAATTGCGGCCGGAAGCGGGTCAACCTGATCTTGTTCCGCTGGAAACAGCCATCGGGCAACTGCAACAGATTTCCAAACATCAGTCGTGCGCTTCATTTTGCCAGACATCGAGTCTGTAACGATCTGTTCGGTGACCGTTTATGTATCGCATTTCTGAACCCAGTATCTTCTTAAAACTCTCATGCACCTGATCGCCGGTCTGCGGATAGTTGTGAACTTCGGGAAGCCAGTGGACCAGAATGATATCACCGCCCGGCTTTAGCTTACTTTTAACAATAAAAAGCGCCCGTTGCCAGTCGTCCGCGGCAAGGTAATATCCTATTTCAGAAATCACAATGAGATCAAATGTTCCCTGCGGCAGTTGATCCGGAAAAGAGGCCTGCTGAAAATGTACCTGCTTTAGTTGGTGGCATCGCTTCCGTGCTTTCTCTAACGCTTTTACCGAGACATCAATAGCAGTTAGCTGTCGGCAGCGCGTAGCCAGAAGTTGGGTCAGCACGCCAATGGAGCAACCAATCTCCAACGCAGCTTCATACATTGAGCGTGGCAATGCGTCAATGGTGGCCTGATATTTTGCGGCTTCGTACGCACTGGTTTCGAAATCCCAGGGATCGTCACTGGCCGCATAGACATCATCAAAATATTTCTGAGGCAAAGTTTCCTTTTTCATTTTTTTGCGGTAAAAAACATTTCGTAAGGTACATTAAACTGGTCCAACATCTCCGTAGAAAGCCGGAAACCCGCGGGATCATCCGATATCAAATCGGTCAGCTGCGATTGATGTGCAGCGATGGCTTTCTGTTTAATTTCCAGCACGGGGGAAATATCAATTTTCAGGACGTCCACCTCTTCGTTCGTGGGCAGGTCCGGTTCATCACCAAGCTGCTGAAGCCAGATCGGATATTCATATAATCTTGCGCCGCCCCTATTGGCTTTATTGAAAATCTGCCACGTTGCCCGATGGTCCGGATGCGGATCGCGCCGCCAAGGAACGAAGATGCTGGCAGGTCTCAGCTGCGACAGGATTTCATCTATATTCGCCACTGCTTTTTGAAAATCAGGTGAACCTTCGTGCGGCACACTCCGATCTTTGTATCGTGTAAAAATCAATTGATCTTCTGTAACGCCCAAAATTTCAGCGGCTTTTTTAAATTCATATTCTCTCAGATCCCGCAACTTTTCGGCGGGGTATTGTTTACTGTTTGGGTGCGATAAGGTGCCGTCACTCATCAGCAATAAGTGCACCGGCTGCCCGTATTTACTTAAGAGAGCAATCAGGCCCCCACAACCCAGGCTTTCATCATCGGCGTGCGGCGCGACAATCAGGGTACGGCCAAAATTCTGCACAAATTGTCCCGGTAAAATTGTAGTATGCTTTCTAGAATGGGGAACCATACGATATCTTTTAAAAATTGACTTTATTTTTATTCAGGAAAAATGCACCTACATCAGCCAGCGATGCGTCAGGTGCCGGTTGCCGCAAATAAGTAGATAAATCGCGGATAATTCGTTCAAAATGATAAGGTTTATTTAAGCCCCGGGCTCCGACGCACTTTTGGCAAAGATTGATGACCAGAGTGCAGATTTGCTCAATCGCGGTACGCATCATATTGGCAAAAGCCAGCAACTCATCGCACTGCACCGGTGAAGGGTTCAGCTGATACTGATCCAACTGCCGCGCGGCCTGCTCCAGCCATTGATTCCCCGAGGTAACTGCAATTGACATTTCGCCGATGCGCACTTTTTGATATGGGTCTTCCGTACGGTTAAGTTCCTGTAAATATTTGATAGTCTCCATCAGCAACCGTTCCGCACCGCCCAGTTGGACAGCGGCAAAACGAATGGCACCGCCACTGAAGGAAGGCTGACGATAATAACTGTCGAGTTTTCCCAACAGATCATCCACCTGTAAAACCAAATTTTCAAAGGTAATTTTGAAGCTGCGACTGGATTTCATGCCCATGGGCTGCCACCAACTTTTGTCGATCGTTACTTCAGCATCGGAAAGCGGCACGAGGCACATTTGCCAAGAGCCGTCCGGCAGGGAGGCAGTCACCAGCGGCCGCGAGACATAATTGCAGCCGGTGGCAAAAATTTTGGAGCCGGACAGCAACAGATTTCCGTTTTTCAAAACATCTAACTCTGTTCCGTCTGCGGCTTGCGTATTCCAGACACCGAATAACTCGCCCCTCGCGGCACAAACTGCAAATCGCTTCTTCTGTTCTTCCGTGCCGTACTCATCGAAGAGCAGTTGTGCATTGATATGGCCTTCCAGAACGCGGCCCATGACCAGGTTACCACTTCCGATCCATTTTAAAACCTGAAGCATTGTCCGGTTGCTTCCCGGGCGTAAACCTAAATCCAATCCTCCAAACTGCGCTGGTGCCGCAGCTGTGAGAAACCCTTCCGCCAAAAGCAACTCAAGCGTTTTTTCGGGAAAACTATTTACATCATCAGTGCGCGCTGCTTCCTCAAGCGCAAACTGAGCAACGCGTCTCGCACTGCTGATAAGTTCTGTATAACGCTGAGAAACGGCAGAAGATAAAGTTTTCAAATGGTCATATTTAAATTAGAAATCCCAGGATTCGTGCCTATAGAAAAAGACAAGGAGGGATTAACAAATTGTGTGCAAAGGTGAGGGAGTTATGCGTAATGATTTTTTAATGAAGTTTTTTGCGCTTTCGTGCCATCCATCACAAAAGGCCGGTCCAGGTGGTTGTATAGAAAACCGACCATCACCTGAGTACTTCAGGGACTACAAGGTTACCGCTGTTTGGGAAAGCTGTTCTATGCCGCCTGCATTTTCTCATCATACGGATTGAATCAGATGTTTTGAGTGGCCAGTTAAAACTATATTCTAAACAAAAGCTGCAGATCGATTATACGATTCCTTTAAGGAAAGACCATCTGTCCAGAGAACAGATAACATGCAATTTTCAGCATGCTCATTCTGGATATAAAATTGTAGTATAATACATATAATTTAAAAATACCTGTTAAAGGAGGATGACTTAGGTTATTTAAAATATTTTTTTACTCATCAAATTCAAAGTTTAGTTTTTGATCTTCAACGCCATCGTAAATCACCTTGCTATTTTTTAAAATATAAAAAATATCTTTTTTATTATTTACAAATCTGATAAATGCTACTAAATCGTTATTTCTACCATCAAATGATTTTTTGCTGCCAATAAATTTTTCATTTAGCTCGCTGGTTTCCTTGTAAATATAAATTGACAAAAATTTGTAATCTTCTACCTGGGTGTATCGCGCGCTGATTTCCTTTTCCAGTTGATGATATAAAGCTTTTACTTTTGATGGAGGATTATGAACTGTATAATAATCAATTCTGTTGGTTCTGCCATCTGTTTCGAAAGTATAACTATATGGGCTTAAAGGTACTATTTCGATCATTTTTTTCACAGAAGACGAGTTATTGTTTTTGGTACACCCCAAAAATATTAATAGTATTAGAAGATAATTTTTCATACTTTATATTTTGATGTTCAGCGATAAATACTGATCGGGTAATTTCGGCAATGAATGGCCTGGCACCTCTGTAATGTTGCAAAATATACCATGCTTTGAAAAAATTACCTGTATGAAAATTGCGGAATTCTGTCAGATCCATGCTTTATGATATCATCCCCATCCAGACCAAAATGATCATATAAAGTGTAAACGAGCGTCGCAGTCCATGCTTTGGTGATTTTTATGAAGAGGTCTTCTTTGTATATTCTTTTATATTGATGCATTAGAATTAGTTTCAGTTTACCCCGTTCAGTTGCTGTATGCAGATGTTAAATGAGAATTTAAAGATTAGCTGAAAAAGGCGATAACTATGCATAATAGGAAAAGTACACTATTTTAAGCTAAGATAATCTGATCCAAAATGCTCTTTCCCATTAATATTGAAACTGATAATCGAAGGTTGAGAGGATGAGAAAGGTGACAGACCTTTTTTTCTCCTGAGATCCTGCTTTTTTATATCAGTTATATAATACTGTTTTGATCCAATATTAAATGTAATTGTGTCTTGAGCGCTAATTTCTTGTTTAGCGTCCTCAAATTTCATCGACGATAAAATAGGATCTTCGGAAGAAATTTCAAACTTTCCGCGATTGATGTTTTCACCTTTTCTTTTGACTAATATTTTACTATTTAGCACTTCACTTTTCTTAGCGTTTTCAACCACAAAAACAAAATCAAAATCACTGGGCAAAATTTTTTTCATGTCTTTGTTTTGTCCGCATGCAATACAGATCATGAAAATGCAAAGTGTGCAAAATTTATTTATATTTAACATACCCATAAAAATTTGTATTAAAAACAATTGATCTGAATTGCTGTGCATCGTATTCTCGTGCCCAGCAATAATAAGAAAATGTGTATTTTTTTGTTTTTGTATCTATAGATAAGCCACCGTTATACACAATCCAATGATAATTAGTCAGTGAACCTAAAAAACTTATACTATCATCAAGCATATCAGAATCAATCAGAAGAATTATTTTCCAGCCGGCATTAAAATCAGCCTCAATACCCTTTAACGTATTCTTGTAGTTTAAACCTGTTATGAGATGTGTTTTATCTTCAACTTCTGTTGCACCGTGCAGTTCTCTTAAGGCTTTTACCATATAAGAGGGCCAGTTTATAGCGTCCCAGTCTTCACCATCTTTACCTGTATAGCTGATGTTGTCTGAACTTCTTGTGCCTACCAAAGAAACCCAATCTGCCTGAGGCATCAAAGTTCCACTTTTGAAGTGTGGATAATTTTCATTCTCATGAGAAGGTTTCATCCCATAAATTTCTTCATTTGGTTTCAGCGTAAATTGATTAATTTGTCCGTCACCAGTTCTGAAAAATTTTCTAAATATTTGATAATAGCCTTCTGGATTGATCTTCGCATAATTGTATAAAATTGCTGCTGTTCCGCAAAGTGAAGTTGCACTTTGATTAATTGACCGGGGATATTTTTTTCGTACTTTAAGTTCATTTTGAACAATCTGCCCGTCAAACCATCGGAACCTGTTGTGCATAAATACCGGAAATTTACCCTCAGAATCTGCATTTTCTATAAATGCTCGCACCTCCATATTACTTCCACAGCATTCAGTGCTGGAGAAGCGAAGGTTTAGTTCCAAGCCGCGGCAATCTTTATTTTGAAGAATATTCTCTTCAACTACTCCAGTTTCTGGATGAGTAAATTTAAGTGCCCATCGAATATTATTAGGATTTTTCGGTTCTCCGTTTGTAAATTCTTTCGCTTTAAATCTATAGGTTTTATTAAATAATACACCTTTTTTCAAACTTGTTCCCGAGCCATCATTCGCTGAACCATCATCCAGCTCATTAAGGCATTCAATTGTTTTCACTCTTGTTTCCTCAACTGATTTTCTAGCTTGGTTTACATCATGATTTACCCCTCCGCCAAAGCCGTTTTGCACTTGTCTTCCACCAGCTGCATTTCTTGTAAATCTGCTTTCTTCCAAAACACTTCCCTTGGCGTTACCTCTTATATTTTTAGCAAAGACCTGGATTCTCCCTTTTTTAGACTGATTTTCCATATCAGCAAATTTTATGCGTTGTGTCCTTTCTCTCCAGACAGGTTATGTATTGTTGTCTCGCTATTCTGAATATAATCGCCTGTAGCAGCAACTTCGATAGCTTCTGAAGCATTTTTATGAATATCTGTAGCATCATAGATGAAATTTTCGGACGCCATATTCATAATGTTGGTAGCATTAAGATTATAGTTCATGGTAGCATTTTGCCAAATATTAGCTCCAGCAGTTTCGGTAATATTCATTCCGACTGTATTGCTCTGATTTTGTCCAACCGAAGTACTCTGATTATTGCCGATCGTAGAAGTCATATTCTCCCCCACATTAATATTCATGTTCTTGCAGTTAAGCGTCATGGTTTCGGGCGCGGTAATGCTGATATTGCTGCCGGTGGTATCCAAATGGATTTCATTGCCACTCTTGTCGGTGATGACAATACTTTCGTCTTCCGTGAAAATAATACGGTGGCCGCTTCGGGTTTGGATGGATTTAACGCGGTTGTCAGAACCTCCTCCCAGCCCCACCTGCCCGTGGAACATGCCGCCCATCACAAAAGGCCGGTCCGGGTGGTTGTGTACAAAACCAACCATCACCTGATCACCGACTTCCGGAATGGCGACATAGCCTCTGTTCTGGGTGACCTGATCGGTGCCGCCGGCATCGGGACTCATCATGCGAATAAAGCTGGTGGTGTCATGCAGCTGCCAATCAAAACGCACCGTAACGCGGCCCTGACCCTGTGGGTCTGTGTTGCTGACAACTGTGGCGATCTGCGGCTGAGCGTTCGGTGTGGTGAACTCGGGCTGGGGCAGATACCCCGTGTCGCTGGCAATGGCTTTAAAGCTGCCTTTGTATCTTCCGGTGGCATCCAGATCGTGGGTCACTTCGGTAATCATAATGCGCGTGAAGTAGGAGGTTTCAGTGCTGTCGGTTTTGCGCATCTCCAGATCGCAGACACAACCCGGATACAGAAAAGGAATCGAAGTATCTCCGCTCACCGTAAAGACATCCACCGCGCGGTGCCCCCAGGCGCTCTGCTGGGAGCTGACCACATCCTGATCGGTCTGCGCTCTTATGGGCGCTATACGCAGCGAGCGGGTCTTGAAAATATCGTTGTTGTTTCTATAAGCCGTTCGGGCCAGATCTGATTTATGGCTGGCCGGTGTTTCTCCCGAGGTAAGTTTTGTATGCTGAGAGGAATTATAGCCGTAGAACTCGGGCTTTATGTGCACGGCATTCAGGTCCACCTGAATGTTGCTCACATTGCTGCCATAGTGCAGGGTCAGCGGCGCTTCAGGCGCGGGAAGTTTTCCTAAGTGCAGTACTTCTCCGTCATAGTAAAACTGCTCACCATAAGCCACGGCCATACGGCAGAGGTAATTGTAATGGGTTTCCTCATACTGCGCTGAGTAGGGAATCTGGCAGTGGTCATTGGCCTCGATACGGATGTCAAACTTCTCACGGCTCAGCGCCTGAGAGATGACTTCTCTGGCAATAATACTCATGTTCACGCTCTGGTCGCCCCCAAAACTCTGGGTATGGGGCGCCGCGTCCATCAAAAGCGTAGGGCTGCCGCCCGAGAGAATCACCGTTCCCAGGCCTCCTTTCTGTTGGCGGTAGCTTACTTTGGTGATCACCCCCACAAAGGTGCGCTCGGGACTGTCTTCCACCTCGCGGTATTTTTGAATCAGAGTGATGCGTTTGCCTAAAAAGCGGTTGGCGCTCTGCAGCTGATGGTTTTCCTCAGCGCCCAGGGTATCATGCGAGAGCTCAAGCTCAAAATGATGATGGGTATGGCTGTACTGCTCCAGACTTAAGTGCCGGTAGTGCGAGATGACTTTACCCTCGATGATCACCGAGAGTTTTACCTGGCGGTTGATGCCCCGCAGCTGATGCTCAGAAACAGCGCGCGCCGTGTGGGAGGATTTGAGGTTGAGGGAAGACATAGGGAGGAGGTTTGGGTTAAAGTTGAGGAGTGGTTGAGTCGTTCAGTGGTTGAGTTGTTCAGTTGTGTATTTGTTGATTTGTGTATTTGTTGATTTGTGTATTTGTTGATGCCGGCATCTGTTGATTTGTTTATCTGTTTATCTGTTGATTTGTTAATTGACAAGGCATTCGGGCGTAGTGTGTTATTTAGCTCAAAACTTTGTTTTTTTACTTTCTGTCTTAATTAACTTTATAATTACGGTTTATCTACCACGCAAAACATTGAACACTCTAAACAATTATTGCTAATAAAATTAAGGTATTATTTTTAATTACATAGCATAATTTCAAATTCACTAGCTTTCAGGATATTACCGCGGATGAAATGCACCTTTAATATGTAACTGCTCTTATGGAGATATCATGACAGTAAAAAAAATTTGTCTTTTTCTTATTTCGATAAAAGTTCCGGCGGCAGCGGGATTGCCGCACTATATATTTAGCACAAAATGATTAGCGCTTCATCGCGCGAAAAAAACTTCCCGACCGGAGGACTGCCAAAAACAGCCGGACCGTATCGGGAAGCGGTTAACACAAATGATGAATGTTGTATGGCTGTATGCTTTAGGCTGTATGCTCTAAGCGTTGCGTACTGCGTGTAGCGTATTGCCTACCACTTAAAGCGCGTAGTGCTGATTGCATATAGCTTACAGCTGCGTGCGGCTTACTTCTGTGGCCAGATTCCATCGTAGGAAGAGTTGCCGTAGTCGATCTTCTCAGCGCTTACCACAAAGGATACCTGCATGTTGTCTTCGTTCAGGGCATCGTAATCTACTTCGTGCTGAATCACGTAGCCGTTTTCCCACTTCAGGGTGGTCAGCGCGCCTTCTTCGTGCGCCTTGTTGAAAGTCACCTCGCCGCTGGTAGGTTTGTACTTGCCGTTTAAAAGGCTTTCCAGGATGCCGCTGTCTTCGGTAGCTTCCACGGTGATTTTAATCAGTGCGTTGTTAGGATCCGAAGCCACGCGTCCGGAAACATCCGTAGATCTCGATACGCCATAATTTAGTTTTAATACTTTCTGCTCGTTGCCGCCGTTGAATTTTAATACGGCTCTTGAATTGTTTGCCATGATGGTAGGTTTTTGAGTGTTATATGAATTGATTTGGTTTTCTTTTTTCAGAAATTAGAGGTTAGAGGTTAGAAATTAGAGGAGACTTGGACTTGTTGAGTTGATGAGTTGTTGAGTTGTTGAGTTGTTTATTTGTTTATTCGTCTGTTTGTCTTTTTACTTTTTTCTTTTTTCTTTTTTCTTTCTTGGCTTGCGTCTTCCGTCTTCCGTCTTCCTACTTTCTACATATCAAACTTACGCGCATCTTTTTCATAAATCAACCAAACGAAGCGAAACTTTGAAAAGTGTAGTAGTTTTACGACTTTTTATCGGGGATTCCGGGCATGGCGTACTTTGCAGGTTTGGAAGTGGTGCAAAATTCAGCTGATGTTGAAGGTGATTTGTATAAAGTATAATGTACAAAGTATAATGATAGGCGATGGAAAATTGAATGCTGCATAATGTATAACGTACAATGTATAATGATAGGCAATGGAAATTGTATGCAGCATGCTGTTATTTATAAGCAACAGGCTAAGCACCAAGCTTTAGTAAGCCCTTATTTCATAGATGATTGCGCACAGAACTCGCACCTTGCACCTGCAGTAACCCACACAGATTCCACAGATTTACACAGAACAATTGCACACATGCAACAATTTATCATATAACTCTAATATCAAACCCTGCACCTCGCATCTTGCATCTCGCATCTACTAATCTCGGTCATCCGTAACCTGTAACTTCATAACCTTATAACCTGAGAATTACACCTTGTGTCCCGCACCGTAAACACCCGCTCTGCCCGTTCCCGCCGCCCTTGGAAATAAGTTCCCCCTGCGGCCGCGATGGAAGCGGTTACCCCGCAGGGAGACGGTGGAGCGCAGCGGAAACGACCGACCGAGGAGTATGAGTGGACAGCGCGAATGGTCCGCCAAAAAAATTCCTCCGATTTGAAACTGAAGGAATTTTAGTTGTCTGGATTGGTAAACTGCTATAAAATCTCTTTAGTTACGGCAGCTTCTTCCTGAATCGAGACGCGGTATTCTACCCCGTCAATTGCTTTTGATTTGATGCTGTTACGCAAAATCTCTGCCTGCTGATCCCAGTATTTGGCACCATAAAAAGCGTAATCCTGTGGTACAATGGTAACATCCACGGTGCGAACAAATCCTTCTTTCGGACGATCACTGATCATCGTGCCGCGGCTAACTGTAATTTTTTTCACCTCATTCCGAAGGGCCATTTTACAGTAATTACGAATATCTTCCACTGAAATAATTTTATCCCGCGTGGTCAGTGCGTATTTATATGCCTGAATGGTGTCGGATTGTTTTTGCTCCCGCACGCCACCTGAGGTGGGCGTTACCAATGTGATACTTTGCAGCCTGCGCTGGGAATTGAAAACCGTTCCCGGACGGATGGCATTTGCCAGCGGACCATGCGTTACCCAAAAGCTGGCGTAGGTGTGCGCAGAATCCTCCAGCGGCTGAATAATGACATAATTCACATCTTCGCGGAGTTCGCGGTTGGCCATTTCCACTTTCTGCATCAGGCCTTTCATTTTTTCCGAAATTTCACCCAGTACTTCCTTAACCTTATCACGGTTGATAATCGAAAAGGCGGCTACTTCATCACGGAGGAGTTCCATGAGGTGCGACATCAGGTCGATGGCATTGCGATCCGTGAACCGTTCCATGCCGCCTTTGCGCACAGTGTACAAACCTTTTTCCATGTGATCACTGGGCGTAAAGGGAATTTCTCCGTAGCGGTTGCCCTGCCCGTCCAGCACTTCGTCCACATACAGAAAGAACTCATCCTCCGAAGTATCCAGCGGAATATTATTTCCCATAATATCCAGCGCGTATTCTGTTTTCTTCCAGGCGCGGTTGTACACAGGGAAAGCATTGGTAACAAATAAAAAGTTTTCCAGAATTTCAGCAGTGAACTGTGGCGGGAATTCCAGGGTCAGCCAAAGCATCTTTTTCCCGCGGTAGGTATCCCAGACGGCCGTTCCGTCATCCAGTTCATCAGGCAGCGCGACCTCCGTATTTTTCATCGTGTTTCGCGAGAAACCGCTGATCTCAATAAAACGGTCATGATAAATTCCTTTGATGTCCTGCCGGATTTTATGATGCAGCGATTGCTCTTCGAAAATACCTTCAAAGCCTTCTTTCAACGGAGAATCGGCGTAGGTCAGACCGTGCGCCACCTGTAGTTCCTCGGATCCGTGGTACACCCGCACGTGCGGCAGCAACCGGTACACAAAATCTACATGTTCAAAGGTGGGATTGGACGCATACAAAGCAAGACGCTCAGGAAATTTCTCTGATTCGTAAGCAGATAAATCAATTCCTAATTTCATGGTTCGATACGCTTCCACCTGCACAGGAAGCCGCGCCACCGGCAGTTTATTTAACTGCTCATCAATGCTGTACACTGTATTGCCGGCCACCATGAGCACTGTCTGTGCACGGATAAGTTCCACGTGATCTACCGCTGTCAGCGAAATATTCACCTGCCGGTCCGAACGGTCTTTCTGCAAAGTGTTCACTTGTTTTTTGGTAAAGAACTCACTGTGTGCAAGCAACAGCTGACGGTCTTCCGAGGGAGCACAAAAGGCAATTGCATGCGCGGGCGACGGATGGGCATACCGGGAGGGGGTCAGCAGCCGGGCGAGCTTCTCGAGAATGCGGCCGTTGATGGTCTGAATTTCATTATTTGCCTTAAAGACTTCTGTACTGAATGCATCGATGAGCAATTTCACAAAAGGGTCCAGCGACTGTATATTTTTTACGCCCCACAGCTGGGTTGCATTTTGCAGCATGCGGGCCTGTATAGCTTCTTTAGAATAATTTTGTCTGATAATATTCATACACTCTTCAAAAAGTTAATCGATTGACATAGGGCTTAAAAACAATTCGGTAGAAAAACTGAAGTTCTCGCCGGTTTCGCGCATTTTCGCATTGATGGCGACCCGCACTTTCTTTTTTACCTCGGTGAAATTCCGGGTTTCATAGCTGTGTTCCACATAATTAATGTCTGCTGCAACATGTGCCTCTGTCAGCCGGGGTTCATAATCCCTGATCTGCCGCTGCAGACTTTTAATAAAAATACTTTCCCAGGCGGCCGAAGACACCCCATTATCAAACTCCACTTCCCAGACATCATTCCCGTACTGCGGATCGTAGCGGTTTTCGCCTTTTTTGGTAATAATCAGCAGCATGATATTCTGGGCAATACTCTCGCCGGTACTGCACGTTGCTATATTGCCGTCGCTGGTCATGGCGGCCCGCGGATCGAAAGGCATTCGGTAATTTGTATTATCCATTATTCATTACTGTTTAAAGAAGCGGTAAGGATTTCATTTTTTGTTAACTGAAAGTCCAGCATTTTCTCACGCGGCAGATAAAAAACACTTTGCCCTTTTTCAGCCAGTGCCTGTTCTATACCGGGATTCCAGCCAAGCAGAGTACTTAGGTCGATGTCCAGGCGATCTGCAATTACGGTTAGATCGAAAGCACCATTTAAAACAATCTCCGAAAGTTTACCGCTATTTTTGGTAAAAGGTTTGCCGGGTTTCTGAACAGTTTTCTGCGCTACGGCAGCCGGAGCCGTTCCCGTTTTATAATAATCTGCCAGCACAGCCTGCAGTTCGCCCGTGGCATAACTCGCGTTTAAAAACTTTTTCACGTGCATCTGCGTTTCTGCCGGCAACAAGGGTGCAAAATCAGTGTACCGTTTGGACCCGGCCGCAGCCATCGCTCTGGCAATATTTCCTTCGCCACAATTATAGGCCGCCACCACTGTCACCCAGTTTCCGTATTTATTATACAGATTAATGAGCGAGTTTACAGCCGTGCGCGTACTCTTGTACATATCCGAACGGTCTTCTTCGGACAAACCATACTGCTGGGCATGTGGGGTCATGAACTGCCAGACCCCTCTGGCGCCGGCACTGGAAACAGCCTGATGATCCAGACCGGATTCAATGATGGCCAGATTCCGCATAAACTTCGGAACCTTGCGCTGCGCAAATGTATATTCTATCAGACTGACGAGCTGTTTGTTACTGCGAATCACCTGCTGATATTTTTGCACACTGCGCTCCGACGTATCAGTAGCCGTTAGTTGTGCCGATAAACTGCTGCTGCAGAGAAGTAATAAAAAAATACAGCAGCGGTATATTACTTTTTTATTTTTCATAGTAAGCGTTCAATTACATATCCCAGGTCAGTTCCTGTTTTTCAGTATCCCAGCCAATCGAAAGTTTTTGGCCATGCTGCAGTTCTTCGCGAACAATGAGGCGGGAAATGGGTCGTGCCAACTGTGAACGGATGACACCCGAAATCTGCCGCGCGCCATATTTACTGCTAAAGCCGTTTAAGGCCAGATTTTTCACTGCTTCCTCACTTATTTCCAGTTGCATCCCCAAGCGTTCCAGCGAGTTCCGCAAAGCTTTGAGCTGAATATTAAAGATGTTAACCGCCATTTCCTCTGTAATCGGTGAAAACGGAATAATTTCTGTAATCCGGGCCAGGAACTCGGGACGAAAACGCCCGGACTCATTCATAATCCGAAGTAAATCCTTGGAAGGCGGAATTTCCTTTCTTTCAAAATACTGCACAATTTCCTCGCTGCCGATGTTAGACGTAAATAAAATTAAGGCATTGCTGAAATCCCCCTCTTTTCCGAGCTTGTCATGGATTTTACCTTCATCCATAATCTGAAGGAAAACATCGAAGACGGAGCCGTGCGCTTTTTCAATCTCATCGAACAGAACCACTGCGTATGGCTGCTGACGAATTTTGTTTACGAGCATTCCTCCTTCCTCGTAGCCTACATATCCCGGAGGCGCACCGTAAAGAAGCGCGGCTGAATGTTCTTCTTTGAATTCTGACATGTCAAACCGGATCATTGCTTTTTCATCATTAAACAACAATTCAGCGATGGATTTGGCAAGTTCAGTTTTACCGGTACCGGTAGGACCCAGCAGGAAAAAAGAACCGATCGGCTGGCCGGGTTTGTTCAGGCCACTCCGGTTTTCAATAATAGCATCTGAAATTGTTTTTAACGCATGATTTTGCCCCACTACTCTTTTCATGAGCAGTTCCTCCATATTGAGCAGTTTCTCCTTTTCACCGGCCTGAATTTTGCCAATCGGAATACCGGTTTTGGCAGCCATCACCGCGGCCAGTTCCAGGCTGCTCACCTGTTCTCGTTCTATCGCGGCATATTCTTCCAGTTCTTTAAAAATTGAATCAATGCGTTGCTGCAATTCTTCGGTGGGCATGGCGTCGTCCAGCTCCGGTTGCTCTTTCAAAGAACCCCAGAGAATCGGACTTAATTTATCTTCGAGCGTATGATAATGCCAAAGTAACTCATCAGTTCCCGCTTTACTTTCCAGGAGTTGGTCATAGGTTTCTTTCCATTGTTGCAATTCGGTTTGAGACATTTCACCCAGCATCCGTACGGAAGCCATGGTTCTGTCTAAAAGATCAATGGCAGAATCCGGCAATTTCTTTCCTTTCGAATATCGCTTGGCCAGTTTCACACAATCCGGCAAAGCGGCGGGATCCACTTTCACCTGATGATGATCACAGTATCCCGGCAAAACTTCTTCAATCATTTTAACACAGGCCGTGTCGGTAGGTTCTTCTACCTTTAACACCTCGAAACGGCGGTTAAAAGCGCGTTCCGGCTCGATAATCTTGCGGTACTCTTCTTCCGTGGTCGATCCGATCACCGTAATTTCGCCGCGGGCAAGTTCCGGTTTCAGCAAATTCGCCACATTGCCGTAACTGCCTTTGCTATCCAGCAGCGCATGAATTTCATCAATAAACAAAATGGCTTTCCCCAGCTTTTTGCAATCGTTAATTACTTTTTTAAGACGGTCTTCCACTTCACCTTTATAGGAAGCGCCGGCCATCAAAGCGCCGGTATCCAGCTCATACAGTGCCGCGTTCTGCAGCAGCGCCGGCATATTCCCGGCCAGCATTTGCATGGCAAACCCCTCCACGAGAGCTGTTTTACCAACACCGGGCTCGCCAACAATAATTACATTGGGTTTTGTTCGCCGGCACAGAATTTCCACCAACATACGCTGTTCACGGTCGCGTCCGATAATGCGGTCTAATTTCCCGCTGCGTGCCTGCTCTATTTTATCAACACAATATGCATCCAGGGCAGGTGTGGCGGAATCTTGCTGCAGCCCGGAAAAAACCTGCTGTTCTGTATTTGTAACTGCAGTATCTTCTCCGCGATAATAGTTTAAAATTTCATGTTCCCGAACCGGCAACGACTTGAGTTCCTGAGCAGAAAAGGCGACACCGGATTTGGTAACGGCCGTAAGAATACATAAAGCTGAAATCTCGTCCAATCCGAGTTTAATGCGGACTTCATCTGCTTCTTCGAGGATATCATCGATGGCGTCATCCGGTTCCGGTTCCTGCACCATACGTCCTGATTTGCGATATTCTTCAATCCGTACTTCGGACCATTCATAAATGTAGGCCGGATCTTTACCCAATGTTACCAGGAAATCCTTTAATCCGATGTTGTTGTGCATTAAAGCCTGCAGAAGATGCGGAGCACCAAAGGTGGAATTGTAATTTTCGCGCGCGAGCGACTGTGCGATGTGGAACAGTTCCTTGACTGTTTCATTGGTAATTAATACGCTCATATTTCTTTATTGTGATTTGGATGGATAATACTAAGCCGTACAATATCCAAATATAATAAATAAACCGTAGCATTAATACCTTTAATTACTATTCATTAAAAAGGAATTACCATATCTATGGATAATTTAAGAAATTGATGCTAAGTAAAAAAATCTCGTAGAATTCCGAAACAAAGGTTCAGAGCTCACATTAAATGAAGATTTAAGATATTTCAGGCAAGGTGTTTTAATGAATAGGCCGAAAAATCTTTCGATACTGCAATTTAATACTATACTGAATCTCTTGACATTAAAATTGAAAAGTTCAGATGCAAGTTTAGAGTTGTTAAGAAGCATATTGTCTTTCTGGATTGTCAAACTATTTTGTTTTAAAACTGATACCTTCGTCTTAGTGCAATTTAATATTTACAGGCTAAATTGTGATAATCACGTTCCCAGATAAGCGGAATCGAAACGGTATCCGTCATGGCAGATATGAATCTTGCAGCTCGAAACTATTAAGAATAAAGAAAGTTCCGCTGAGAAAACGGATTTTAGTCCTGTCCGTAGACAAGAGGGCTTAACCCCGTGTCCACAGAGGCGGATATGAATACTACAACTCGAAGTTTTTAATAACAAAAAAAGTCCGGCTAATAAAACGGACTTTAGTTGTCTCGTCCGCAGACCAGAGGAATTGAACCCGCGACCGCGACTGAAAATATAAAATCTTGACGTTTGAACTTATTAAGAACAAAAAAGTCCGGTCTTTCGACTGGACTTTAGTAGCGAAGACGGGAATTGAACCCGTGACCTCAGGGTTATGAATCCTGCGCTCTAACCATCTGAGCTACCTCGCCATTCATACTGTTCACTACCCTTGAATAAGGTGGTGCAAATATAAAACTATTTTATGAGCGTGCAAAGAAATTAATTCAATTTTAGAAAAGAAATAACGTCTGCCGCACGGTTGGGTTTTGCAATGATTTTATTATTGCTGTCCAGCACAAAATAAGTCGGCGTAGCGCGGACATTATATTGTTCTGCAGCGGTACTGTTCCAGCCGCGGAGTTCGCTGTCGTTAATCCAGGGGAGCATTTTTACCTTATTGTTAAAGGCCGCTGCGTCAGAATCCAGTGAAAGTGCTATAATTTCAGTTTTTTGCTTTTTCATCGCGTTGTATTTCTCTATCAGCACAGGTAAATCGTTCTCGCAGTGGGAACATGTGGAGGCCCAGAACATGATGACTTTGCGGTCTGCTTTCACATCATAAATGGATTTAGCGGTGGTGTGTGCGGGATTGCTGAATTTGTAATCAGCGAAGGTGGCACCGAGCTGTGTCATTTTATTGGAAGCGATGGTCTGGGCAAGACGGTCTGTTATGGTACATTTCAGATCTGCTGCCTGCGCGAGATAGCGTTCCTTCATTTCAGTCATTCCGTAGGCATCAAAAATATCAATCAGTTCCGAAATGACGGTCTGTCCGCGCGGCGTTTCTAAATTAACCTTTGCCAAAAGTTCATCGACATCTTTTGATATCTCTGAAGATGAGCCGGCATTCAGATAGGCAACCAACACGGGCCGGAGCAGAGATGATGTTTCCAGAAATTCATTGGAACCTGCGATAAACCGGATAATTTCCGCGCGGGTAGGTTCGGGTTTTCCGGCTTTCTTTTCGAGGAATTTACTGTAATTTGTCGTATAATATGTAACAAACGGAAATTGCCCGGCATCCATTTTATCTGCCGACAATCTGTTGATTTCCTGATCGAGCGCCGCACCAAAGGCACTGTTTGCTTTATAATATTCTTTGATCTGATACAGTGCCGGGAGTATGATTTCCTTTTTTTGCTGTACTTCCTGAATTTCGTTCATCAGCGTATTCGCGGCATCTTTATAATCAACGTTGGCAATTTTCCCGTTACGCATTGCGAACGCCAGGCGCACATCCTGATTTTCGGAAATAAAATTGACGGAGGTGTTGGTCTCAGGAAAATACAATTTCATCATCCCTTTGTAGGACTGCGGTACTTTCAGCTGCCAACTGTTTCCTTTTTTATTTTGTTTAGTTGCCAGAACATCTTTTGAGCCATTCAGCGTGTACAGATACACTTCCTTCGCCGGGAATTCTGCCGGTCCTTCCACAAATACACTAAACTGGGCGTTCATCCAGCCGAGTGCCAGAAAAGCACAGGCCACAGAGAATTTTTTCATACCGTAAATATATAAAAAAACTCACCGGTGAGGGTGAGTTTGATTGATATGCTTCAGGCATTTTGTTTTTGCAGTCTCTTCGCATAGTAGGCCATCATGACTATGCCGACTGCGATGAGGATGTAGACGTACATGTCGATGGGTGAGGCTACCGTACCCGGTCCTACTGTACCGCCACCTCCGCCAGGTGGAACTGGTGGATCTTCTGCAAAAATATATGCATTACTTACAATAAGAAACAAGAGTGTTAAAAATTTGGTGATATAGTTCATGATCTGTGTCTTTCAGGTTATCTAATAATTTTTGCGGTAGTTACTTCACCAGTTTCCGAAATGGTTTTAACAATATAAGTACTGTTGTTTCTCTGTAATGGAATTATGAAATCACTATCTGTTCGCAAATTAGTTTCATTAATGATTAACTTCCCAGACATATCATACACCTGTACGTTTGCACGCTTCCAATCAGAATCAAATCGTACTTGATAATGATCTTCTGAATAGTTATACACCACTTTCGTTCTGCTTGGAACTTTAGTTTCCGCAGAACCTAAGACACCAGAAGGTTTGCCATAAGAAAGATTGTATTTAGTTGCACTGACTGCAATCTCTTCATTTTGCTGGATTTCTTTCTCTTCGCCATTGTTTGTTTTATAATAGAATCCGGTACCTGTTGACAGATCATGCAATCCATCCTCAACCATAGCAGCATTTTCCCGGATTTCGAATCTTAGCTTTTTAATTGCGCTAGAATATAAAATCATTGAAACAGGCTTTCCTTTAAAGTCAACTTCATTCGCTTCATTAATATACAGCCAATATTTTCCTGAAAAGTTACTATCAATTCCACCTTCCACAGGGTTCTCTTCATAGGTTCCGATTACTGCACCGGAACCGTGTGCCACTTGCACTGTTCGCTCAGTAGTATTGCCGGTAATAGCATCTGGATATACAACATAGTATGTCCTTCCTACTTCATTACCGGCTTCATCAAGTCCGATAACACCTAATTGTTTTACAGTTCCGCTCTGCCCTTTGGCAGCCGTCACTGTATTAGGTGTACCTGCAGCACGTGGTGTAGATTTAAATCTTCTTAATTTATCAAAATTCAAAGTTCGATCTGTGCCTGCTTCAGCATTATTGTTAGCCATTTTGATCACAAATGCCTGCATTGGTTTGATGATAAAATTAAGATCTCCAACAGGAACGCTGCCACCGGTAAAATTAACATATTTGGCATTGGTCGAATAAGTAGACCCATTTGCGTATGATGTTACACCACCGGGATCATATCGTATTCCCAAAATATCTTTAATAGCATTATCGGGATCTGTAGTACCATTATTATTAATGCCAAAAAAACCTAAATCAATATTAGTGAAAAACGGATTGCCATATTGGTATATATTTTTACCATAAGCTGGATTAACATATGGATTCGATTCGCCTGCAGGTCGGCTCCAATCGTCCTGGAGGTAAGAATTATACATTTCACCATATTCATTTCTAGCATTTCCAGACGGCCCAAAGTTTACTGCCGCGCCGGCATCTCTTAGCTTTTCACTGATACCTTCTGCCACAGGCGTTCCTCGCAAGGTGTATACGGAACCAGTTGGCGGAACGGACGTGTCCATATTTTTGCTACCTAGCATATAATATGAGTTTCCTTTCAAAGTTTTCGCGTTGTTTACATCTACGTTAAGTGCAACTACTTTGTTATTGCTATATACCAGAACCTCATCCTGGCTTCTGCGCACATTTGTAAACGTTTTACCGAACTCAGCATTTAGATCAGAAATATTTTTATCGAAAAATGGTAAAGCAATCTGTTGGTAGGTACCGTGTTTCGCTGCACGGAACTCTTTATCAACAATACCTGTTAAATTAGTTTGTGGAATTCCCTGAATATAGAGTTGACCATAAGTAGAAGTATTATAGTTGCCTGGCGAATTTAACCTTAAAATTATATTACCTCCTGTCGTCTTCGTATTGTTTCCTGTAGCAGCCAACGTTCGGATTGCATCCGAGGCGCCGCCCACGACCATCATATTTCCGGAGATATCATATTTACCGGTACCGCGGGTCTGTATGCCGCCACCGCTGTAAACAAGAGCATTCTCGCCAATATGGAAGATACCGCCATCTCCAACGTGACAAAGCACGTTCTGAGCGAAAAACGGCACGCTAACCGACAAAAAAGCAGCAGTTAATAGATTTTTTTTCATTATGCGTAATTTTTGTGTTTTTCTAAAAATAAGTCCGATTTGCAAATATATCCAAATTATTTAATGTTCGCAGGCAAACACGCAAATTACCGTGTTAAAACGCTATACTGTCGCCCGAAACCAAAATTTTCTTTTCATCCTCAATATTGAACATATAATCCTCGAGAACTTTCTCCGTCGTACCCCGCAGGCCGCGGGCGCCGAGACCTTTTTCAGTGGTTTCCTCCACTATTTTTTCCAAAGCTTCCTGCGTGAATTCGAGTTCCACGCCATCCATCTTAAATAATTCAATGAATTGGTTAATGATAGAATTTTTAGGTTCTTTCATAATGCGGATCATCGTTTCCTTGGTCAGTTTATCCAAATAAGTAATAATCGGGAAACGGCCCAGCAATTCAGGAATCAAACCAAACTTGCGCAGATCTATCGCATTGATCTGGCTCAGGATATAATCTTCTTCGTCCACCTTCGATAGCTTTTCCGAACTGAAACCAATGGCCTGTTTATTCAGCCTGCGCTCGATGATTTCTTTAATTCCATCGAAGGCACCACCGGCAATAAACAGAATGTTTTGGGTATTAACCTGAATATACTTCTGGTCCGGATGTTTTCGGCCTCCTTGCGGCGGTACGTTTACAATGCTCCCTTCCAGCAGTTTCAAGAGCCCCTGCTGAACCCCCTCACCGGAAACATCTCTGGTGATGCTTGGATTGTCAGACTTACGCGCGATCTTATCAATTTCGTCAATAAAAACAATGCCGCGTTCGGCTTTCTGCACGTCGTAATCTGCCACCATCAACAGCCTGGATAGAATACTTTCCACATCCTCACCCACATATCCTGCTTCAGTCAGAATCGTGGCATCCACGATACAGAACGGCACATTCAATTCCTTCGCGATGGTTTTAGCCAGCAAGGTTTTTCCGGTCCCGGTTTCACCGATCATGATTACATTGGATTTCTCAATCTCTACCTCGCGGTCTTCATTCTGTGCGTGCAATAATCTTTTATAATGATTATATACCGCAATGGAAAGTTGCTTTTTCGCCTGATCCTGACCGATAACATATTGATCGAGGAACGCTTTTATCTCTTTAGGTTTCTTCAGTTCATCAATCGTCTGGGCAGGCTGTGCAATCGTTCTGCTTGTTTCCTGCACGATACCGTGTGCCTGTTCAATACACTCTTCGCAGATAAAACCGTTGTTACCGGAAATCAGCATTTGGACCTGATTCCTTTTTTTTCCGCAAAAAGAACATTGGTTAGAATTCATATATATAATTTATGATAATTAAAAAAAATGACCGGCTTATTCTATTAAGAAGCCAGAATCTTCTGTTGTATTTCTTTGTATTGTTCCGGCGTAAACTTCACGCGCTCGTTGGCAAAATTCATATCACTTACCGCTGTAATGGGCAATAAATGGATGTGCGCATGCGGAACCTCCAGTCCGACTACCGCCACCGCCACCCGCTTTTCCGGATACGCTTTCCCGAGCTGCAGCGCCACCGTCCGTGCAAAATCCCAAAGTTCCTGATGTTCCTTACTGCCGATATCAAAAATAAAATCGGTTTCCTCTTTGGGGATTACCAGGCAGTGACCTTCCATCAGCGGCATCGCATCCAGAAAGGCAAGGTGCTTACCATCTTCCGCAATGATGTACGCCGGGAGCTCGCGCGCGATAATTTTAGTGAATATAGACGCCATAACAATACGTGTTTTAAAATATAATACCCGCACCAAAAAGTGCGGGTACAAAATTACGAAATCATAATTTATTCCGGAATCAACTTCCCGGTCGGGGAATTCCTACAATGAGATTTCCAGGATATCGAAAGTTAATTTATTGCCGTTCGGAAGTACAATATCTGCAGTTTCACCTACGACTTTGCCCAATAAACCTTTGGCAATCGGTGTGTTCACACTAATTTTCCCGGATTTCAGATCACTTTCATTATCCGGTACCAGCGTGAATTTCTGCTCGGCTTTGGTCGCATGGTTTTTCAGGCGAACGGTGGTCAGGATGGAAACCTTCGAGATGTCCAGCTGGCTCTCATCAATTACTTTGGAATTCACAATCTGGTCTTTCAGCTTGGAGATTTTCATTTCCAGCATACCCTGCGCTTCTTTAGCGGCATCGTATTCCGCATTTTCAGAAAGGTCTCCCTTATCACGTGCTTCGGCAATCTGCTGCGTGATCTTTGGGCGCTCCACTGTCTCCAGGTGCTCCAGCTCTGTTTTCATCTTCTCCAGTCCGTCTTTGGTCACATAACTTGCCATAATATGCGAGATTTAATGTTAGTATAAAAAAATAATCCGACATTTGCCGGACAATGTTTTCGAATAGGTTGTATCGGACAAAGATATAAATTTATTTCATATGCCAAGAAAATTTTTCCGCCGGTATCTATTTCTGTTTTTAGGCTTTACCGCACTGATTATGAGCAGTTGCCGCGAAAGAGAAGACACCGTAAGCTGCTTCCCTTCCTCACCTGTGAATGTAGTCATGAACCTGAGCCTGCCTTCTTATTTCGCCTTGCAGAATGTGGGTGGCTGGGTGTATGTTTCCGAACAGCAATCCAGCACGCGCGGTTTAATTGTCGTGCGTACCACCCAGGGTTTCAAAGCATATGACCGCAATGCGCCGCACCTCTGCCCTTCCAGTGACACGACGCTTGAAGTACAAAACGATATTAAAATCATTTGTCCGCAGGATGGCGCTGAGTGGATTTTGCTTACCGGCGAACCTGTAAAAACGGCAACTATCGCACCTAAGTTTTATCCGACCAGCTATGACGCTTTTAGTAACACGTTGCAGATTTATTATTAAAGTTAGATAATGAAAGCAGTAATTCAGCGAGTTTCCGAAGCGGAAGTAAAAGTGGATGGGGCGGTTACCGGCGAGATTACGGCAGGACTCCTATTACTAATTGGTGTGGAAGAGAACGACACAAAAGCCGATGCCGACTGGCTGGCCGGCAAAATTCTCAATCTTCGGATTTTCAGTGATGCAGAGGGGAAAATGAATTTATCCGTGCAGGATATCAAAGGAGAAATCCTATGCATCAGCCAGTTTACTTTAATTGCTGACTATAAAAAGGGAAACCGGCCTTCCTTTATCCGCGCCGCACGACCGGAAGCTGCTATTCCTCTGTTTGATTATTTTAAAGAACAATTAAAAACATCCGGTTTACAAATCGAAAGCGGCATTTTCGGTGCCGATATGAAGGTTAGCCTGCTGAACGATGGCCCGGTTACGATTGTGATGGACAGCCAGACTAAAGCATAACAGCAATACTTGTTGCCGTTTCTTTCTGGTGTAAGTTTTGCACCGGATTTACTTTAATCTAATTTAAGATGCTACACTATACCAAATCAGGATCCGGCTCCCACATCCTTGTCTTACTTCACGGCTTTATGGAAAACCTTACCATCTGGGATGATCTGGAACCCCATCTTTCGCAAGATTTCACCTTAATAAAAATGGACCTGCCCGGACATGGCGAATCACTGGTGGAACAGGATACCAGCATGGAGTCGATGGCTGCAGCGGTAAATGAAACTTTAGATCACCTTGAAATCACGAAGCGCATTCATATTCTGGGTCATTCGATGGGCGGCTACGTAAGCCTCGCTTTTGCGGAACTGTTTCCCGAACGCCTGGAAACTCTTACGCTGTTTTTCTCTACCTATCTGGCAGATGATGAAGAAAAAAAACAGCAAAGACTGAAAAGCCTTCGGGTAATTCGCGATGCTTTTCCAGCGTATGTGAGCGCAGGTATTCCCAATCTCTTTAACCCCAACGAGCGCGATATCCTGGAAGGGACCATTAAAAAAGCAAAAGAAATTGCCTTGTCTACCCAGCAGGAAGGTGTTATTGCCGCTGTTCAGGCAATGGCCGAAAGAAAGGACCGCAAGGAAACAGTAATCAAATTCGACCGCAAGATCCTGATCCTCGCCGGGAAGCATGATCAGGCTATCAAGGTAGAGGAAACGCTTGCAGGATTACCGGACCGCACCACCGTAAAGTCCTATCTCCTGGATTGCGCGCATAACGGTCACTGGGAAAAACCCGCCGTCTGCGCGGCCATCATTAATACCGAATTACTGCACCATTTGCCGGAACTGGTATTTTAACTAAAAAAGGATTGCCAAAACAATCCTCTTTTTATATTTAAATATCTTCCTGTTCCACATAGTCTTTGAAATCTTCAATTGTACTTTCCAAAGACTTATAATATTTTCCGCCGGCCGCGTTGATATGACCGCCGCCGTTAAAGTATTTTCGGGAAAACTGGTTTACATCCAGATCTTCTTTCGAGCGGAAAGATATCTTAATGAAATCCTCATATAAATCTTCCATGAAGAAAGCAGACATCTGTGTGCCGAGAATTCCCAGGCCGTAATTCACGAAACCTTCCGTATCCCCTTTCTGGAAACCCAGCTCCTTCAGTTCATCACGTTTCAACCAGAGGATGGCGACCTTGCCCTCCTGCACTACCTCGATCCGGCCCAGCACCAGCGCGAGCAAATGTAAACGCGAAACGGTATTGGTGTCCCAGGTATTGCTGGTGATTTTGGCGGGATCGGCTCCTTTCTCGATCAGATTGGCCACGATTCTGTGCGTGGTAGCGCTTGTGGAACGAAAACGGAAACCGCCGGTGTCGGTCATAATACCGGTGTACAGGCATTCGGCAATATCTTTATTAACCAGTTCTTCCTCTTCCAGGGCCTGAATAAAGTGATACACCATTTGGCACGTGGCGGGAATACTTACATCTGAATATACATAATCAAACGGATCCGGCTGCTGGTGGTGGTCGATTAAAATTTTGGTTGCGCGTGCTTTTTGCAGCCACGGGCCCACCAGGTTTCCGCTGCGTTGCGAAGAATTAAAATCAAGAACAAATATCAGATCTGCGTGGTAAATGGCTTCACCGGCTTTTTTACGCTTGTAATCGGCAATGATAATTTGCTTGGCACCGGGCATCCATTTCAGAAACTTAGGAAAGTCATTCGGCACAATTACCTCTGCTTCAATTCCCTTTGCGGCCAGGAAGTGCTTCAACCCCAGACTGGAACCGATCGCATCGCCATCAGGATTATAATGGGTAAGAATGACAATTTTCTTTTCAGGCGTGAGCAGATTTTTTATCTTTGATAATTCAGCAGGTGTAAACATAAAATACAAATGGGAATGAGCCACAAAGATAAGTTTTGTTTTCCTGTTCGCCGAAGAAGCGCAGCGTTTCCTTGATTTTAATTTATAAAAAGAAAACGCAAAAACTGAAATTAGTTTGCAGCAAATAAAAAGTTTTATATCTTTGCAATCTGAAAAATAAGAAAGCGTTTTTACCTTAAAATAGTAAGCTATGAGCAAGAGAACATTCCAGCCATCTGAAAGAAAGAAAAGAAACAAGCACGGATTCCGTGAAAGAATGTCTACGCCAAACGGGCGCAGAGTATTGGCTGCGAGAAGAGCGAAAGGCAGAAAGAGTTTAACTGTAAGTGCTGTACGCGCTAAGAGATAATCTCGGATATTATCATATACCACTATGCTTGAAAAGTTTCTTTTCAGGCATTTTTTGTTCGTTAAAATTTATTAAATAGCAGCCGAAAGCAAAAGTTTTTGGCTATTTTTGGGCAGCGCAACAGCGGTTGCCTTTATATTTAAATTTACTTGTATGCCACATTCTTCCCAGGAAGGCCAGGACGTGATCCGGCTGAAAAATGCTAAAATCTCACAAAAGAATTTCACGGTACTGAACGAGGTGAACCTTAACATTAAAAAAGGGCGGTTCTGCTATCTTATCGGCAAAACCGGTTCCGGTAAAAGTTCACTGCTGAAAACTTTGTACGGTCATATCCCCATTGCAGCAGGACAGGGAAATGTGGCAGGATTTGATTTGCAGGGCTTGCGAATGTCTGACATTCCCAACCTGCGCCGCAAACTGGGAATTGTTTTCCAGGATTTTCAGTTGCTCACGGATCGCAGCGTGGAGAAAAATCTTCGCTTCGTTTTGCAGGCAACCGGCTGGAAGGATAAAACTGAAATTGATGACCGGATTAATGAGGTGCTGGCAAGTGTGGGCATGAAGTCCAAGAAGCACAAAATGCCGCATGAACTTTCCGGCGGAGAACAGCAGCGGGTGGCGATTGCACGCGCGCTCTTAAATCACCCGGAACTCATCCTGGCGGATGAGCCTACCGGTAACCTGGATCCGGAAACTTCCAACGAGATTATGACGCTGCTGAAACAAGTAGCTTTTGAAAATAATTCTGCCGTAGTCATGGCGACGCACGATTACCATATGATTCACAATTTTCCGGGCGAGGCTATTCGCTGCGAAGACGGTAAAGTCACCGTACTCGACACGAAGGAACTGTTCGAGTAAAAACGAAAACTTACCTTTTAAAAACAAAAAATCCCGTATTTCTGCTGAATACGGGATTTTTGTATCTCATCAATATAAATTCTATCCTTTAAACTGCCCCATGGCAATAAATTTCTCCTGGCGCTGTGTTTCCAGTTCCTGTGCCGTAAACTTGGAAAACGCACGGATGTTCTGCAGAATGGAAACTTTAAGAAATCCAAACGCAGCCTGCGGATCATAATGCGCACCTCCCAGCGGCTCTTCAATAATACCGTCGATAAATTTCTCGCGAAGTGCATCTGTAGGTGTCAGGTTCAGCGCATTTGCGGCGTCTTCCTTGTGATCCCAGTTTCTCCACAAAATAGAGGAGCAACTCTCGGGTGCAATAACGGTATACCATGTGTTTTCAAGCATATATACCTTGTTTCCGACCCCAATACCAAGCGCGCCGCCGCTAGCACCTTCACCAATGATATAGCAGAAAATAGGCGTTTTCAGCATGGTCATTTCGAAGATATTGCGTGCGATGGCCTCTCCCTGTCCGCGCTCTTCTGCTTCCAGACCCGGATAAGCCCCCGGCGTATCAATTAGTGTGATCACAGGAATGCGGAATTTCTCGGCAAGTTTCATCAGACGCAGTGCTTTGCGATACCCTTCCGGGTTACTCATGCCGAAACGGCGGTGCTGTCTTTCTTTGGTCGTGCGGCCTTTCTGGGTACCGATGATCATCACGCGCTGTCCGTCAATGGTGGCCAAACCTCCTACCATTGCAGGATCATCCGCGAAATTGCGGTCGCCATGGAGTTCCAGGAAGCTGTCTTTATCAGTAATCCCTTTAATGAAATCCAGTGTGTACGGACGATCCGGATGACGGGATAATTGCACACGCTGCCATGGCGTGAGGTTATGATAAATCTCTTTTTTCTTCTCTATAATTTTATCTTCGATCTGGGAACAGGCCAGTTTTACATCTACCCCGCTTTCCTCGCCTACAAGCGAACAGGTTTGGTATTGGTCCATCAATTCCTTCACCGGAAGTTCAAAATTTAAATACTCCATTCTTCTAATTAAAATATTTTCAAATTTAGGAAAAAATTAGGCGATCACCGGTATATTATTCACTGCATGCTGAATCCGGGAAATACATTCTTCTTTACCCAGCACGCGCATGATATCGGGTACATCAGGACCCTTTAACTCACCTACCAAAGCCAGGCGAAGCGGCATCATGACTTTACCCATGCCCACACTGTGCTTTTCGGCAAACTGGTGCAGTTGTTCTTTGAGATCATCGCTTTCAAAATCTACTGTCTGCAAAGTATCAGTCAAAGCGGCCATCAGGGAAGATGCATTGGCATTCCAGGCTTTCTTTACTGCTTTTTCATCATAGCTCAGCGGCGCCTCGAAGAAGAAGCGACCTTCCGTATAAATATCTTTAGCGAAGACAGCACGTTCTTTCATCAGCTCAATAATTCGGAGTAAAGTATCATCTGATAGCGAACTGCCGGCAACTTCCGGTATTTCTTTCAATAAAACCAAGAGCTCCTCTGCTGATTTAGCGCGCAGATATTCCTGGTTAAACCACTCTGCTTTTTCTTTGCTGAAACGCGCTCCTGCTTTGTGTACTTTAGCCAAGTCAAATTCCGCTGCCATTTCTTCCAGCGAAAGAATTTCACGGTCATCAGCAGGGCTCCAGCCGAGCAGTGCCACCATGTTTACGAAAGCATCCGGCAGGTAACCTTCTTCCCGGTAACCTTTCGAAACAACGCCGGTCGCGGGATCTTTAAAATTTAAAGGAAAGACAGGGAAACCAAATTTATCACCGTCGCGCTTGCTCAGTTTGCCTTTGCCTTCAGGTTTCAAAATCAGTGACAAGTGCGCAAATTCCGGACGCTCCCAGCCCATGGCTTCGTACAGCAACCAGTGCAGTCCTAGGGAAGGCAGCCATTCTTCGCCGCGAATGACGTGCGAAATCTGCATCTCATGATCATCCACAATATTGGCGAAATGGTACGTCGGCATGCCATCGTTTTTCACCAAAACTTTATCATCGAGTGTATTGGTATTCACGGAAAATTTACCGCGAATGATGTCTTCCAGGTTAAGCACGCGGTCGATCGGCATTTTGAAACGCACCACGTAGGGCACTTGCTCGTCCAGCAGCTGCTGTACTTCTTCTTTGGTTAAAGTAATGGAATTCCGCAGGCGGTTCCGGGTCATATTATTATAGGCGAACACTTCCCCGTTTTGCTCATATTCCTGGCGGATGGCATCGAGTTCTTCGGGTGTATCAAAGGCGATATAAGCGTAATCAGTTTTAAGAATCTCGGCCACGTAGCGATCATAAATCTCACGCCGTTCCGACTGACGGTACGGACCAAACGGGCCACCGTGCACCGGGCTTTCATCGGGAATCATACCACACCATTCCAGTGCTTCCATGATGTATTCTTCTGCTCCTTCCACAAAGCGGGCTGTGTCGGTATCCTCAATCCGCAGCACAAAGTCGCCGCCCTGATTTTTAGCAAAAAGATAATCATACAAGGCGGTTCTCACGCCGCCCAGGTGCAAGGGCCCGGTGGGGCTGGGTGCAAAACGCACGCGCACTTTTTTCATAATTCCGTTGGGTTTTAATAAGCCTACAAATTTACAGAAAAAATCGGCGTATGATAATTTTAGTTATTTTTGCAGGAAAAGATACTGTATGCTGGAAATTGGAGAAAGACCGTGGGGAACGTATTATGTATTGGCGGATGAGCCCCATTACAAACTAAAGAGAATCGAGGTTCAGCCGGGCCATCGCTTGTCTTACCAGTACCATCATCACCGCCAGGAATTCTGGACGGTGGTAGAAGGCGAAGCGGTTGTGATCCTGGATGAAAAAGAGCATACGCTACGCTACGGTGAAAGCATCTTCATTCCCCAGGGCGCCCGCCACCGGATTGAAAACCGAAGCAATGCTGTTTTAATCTTTATTGAAGTGCAGACGGGAACCTATTTTGGGGAGGATGATATTATCAGGCTGGAGGATGATTATGCGCGGTAACTTAATGCCCGTAATTAACCGGTAAAATCTGCCAGCGAATCATTTATTTTAAAGCCGGCCATCTTCAAAAGTTTTCTCATCTTATATTTCACTGTTCTTTTATATTCCATGTATTTAATCCGTTTCTGCAACTGCGCCTTTTCTTTCAGGGCAGCGATTAGGTTTTTTTTGTAGAATTGTTGAAGCAATGCTGTATCATCAATAATACTCCCGATTTTTTGTATAAAGGCAATCCGGTTGGTATTCATGACCTCTTCATTTTTTGTCATCCCAGCCGAACTCATGCGGTAAAATGCGAGCGGTTCAGCGATAAACCGAATCTGTGGATTCTTTGATACCACCTGAAGCCAAAATGCCCAATCTTCTTTCGCCTTCAAATCTTCCATAAAACGAGTGGGACCAATCGTGTCCCGCGCAAAGATCGCACAGTGGATGGGAACTGAAAATGTAAAGTCCCAGTTTAGCACAAAACTTTCTAAGGTGAAACAGCCCGGCTGCAATACACAATGTGGTGGCAGGGTTTGTTGTTTGGCATCATCGAAACGGTAAAAGTCCGTAATAACAATACTGCCCGGGGTTAATTGCTTTATACTGGATTCCAACTTGGCCGGAGCTAAAAAATCGTCTGAATCGAGGAACTGTACATAAGCTCCTTTGGCATGTGCTAAACCTTCATTTCTGGCTGAAGACAGTCCTCCGTTTGGTTTTTCAAGGTAACGGATGCGCGGGTCTGCATTTTGCCAGTGGCGGCCCCGATCCGCTGTATCGTCGGTACTGCCATCATTCACAATGATACATTCCCAGTGTCGCCAAGTTTGCGCCTGCAGTGATTGAATACATTGGTCGAGAAAAGCTGCCTGATTGTAGCAGGGAACGATTATGCTGATAAGTTCACTATCCCGCATCATTTTATTTTATATAGTTTATGACCATCCAGTATTCCTTTGATCATATTTGTAAGCAGCATTTTCTTTTCGCTGAAAGAATACTCTTTTCCCACCAAAATCTTCTTCATCTTATATAAAAAGTCTCGGCGAAGATTGGCTTTAAACATCCTGCGATCACCGGCAAAATAAGGTTGAATATTTTTCCTTAGTAAAAATAAGTTCCGATATTCATAGTAGGCTTGCAAAGGCCGATATTTATAAGAGATGGTTTCTCTTTTTCTGTACATCAGAGCGGTGGCAGTATACACAATATTCGTATGTAACGATGCTAAAACACCAAATTCTGTATCATCACCGGCAATGAAATATTCACTTCTGGGGAAACCAATTTTGCTGATAATATCACGATGCACAAGCATACCCTCAAAACAGGCAGTGTTCACAAAACAATACTCTTTATTCACCAGCGAAATGTTGTGGTGCAAGACAGGCATACAAGTGCGATAATCAAAGTAATGCTCCCACTTAAAAACCTCGCCCGTGTCGATAAATACCCTCAGCGGATGCAGACACTGAGAAACAGAGCTGAACTGGATCAAATGATGCAAACAGTCTGGTGCAGGTTCCACATCGTCGTCCATTGTCCAAATCCACTCATACCCGTCGTTATAGGCTTTTTTCATACCGGTGTTAAAACCTCCGGCTCCGCCTACATTTTCCTGGTTAATAATCTCGCATTTTGCAGGCAACGATTGCAAATACTCCGCCGTACCATCAGTTGAATTATTATTTACAATAACTATTTTTTCTAAGGCTACTGTTTGATTTAGTAAAGCAGTGATACACTCTTTTAGAAAAGCAAGGCGATTATAGGTTACGACAACGGCACAAATTCTCATCTTATTCTTGAAATTAATTGTTAACTGCAGTTATCGTCTCAATCCAGTTTGTAAAACTATATCGCTGCACAATATTTTTATCGATTTCATAGTAATCTGACTCAATGAAGTGAATGATATCAGCCTCCTTATCCACCCCCAAAATAAAAATATTCTGCGGATGATAAAAGTCGTATTTCTGAACTTCAGGATTATCAGTAATCACTTTCTTGTGATACCGCAGACCTTCAAAAAACCGAATCGACAAACCCTTATGCCTGGGATCAATAAAATCCAAAAGTATATCTGATGTTTTTACAAGTTCTAAGTTCTCCGCAAAGGAAATTCTATCTTTTATATAGTTGATATGTGAGTTCTTCATTACATTTTTTTCAAACTCCTGAAGATAAAACCGAAGTGTAAAGTTATTTTTTACTGCAAAATTCACGAACCTGTTGATTTTTTCTCGCCGTATTGCCCAGTCTAAACCCACGAAGTAAAAGACCGGCGGAGTATTTCGGACCAGCATTGAAGCATGCTCAGCATCGTCCAAGTCAAAATAGAAATTGGTAATCTTCTTCATACCTCGGTTGTCAGGCAAAGTTTCAAAACTATAAAAAGAATCGAAAAGCGGAAAGTACTGTTTAACGGCGGGAAACTTTTCAATACCATCCCACTGATAGGCAATGAGCTGTGGGGTTTTTGTTTTTAAATGCCTGATGAACATTACCGGAAAAAGATCAGGACGAATTACTAAAATATGATCGAAACTTGGAGGTAAATCGGCAGCAGTTTTTAAAAATTTTTCTTCCCGGTCTTTTTCGATAAGTGTTTTTTTGTACTGCTTATTTCCCAGCAAGTTTTTCTTGAAGAAGTTTTTAACCCTTTGTGACCGCTTATATTCAAATTTTGGCAGCGCATCAGTAATCAGGAACGGTTCGAAGCCAACCTTCTTAAGATTTTTCATAAAAAGTGTTGGAAAATCCGAGTATTCCGGCATCACCAATAGAAATCTTTTACGTTCTCGCATACTCATTTTTTAAGCGCCAGATTTGAAAAACCTTCAGGCATTTTCGCAAACTGTTTACGGGGTTTCTGAAGAAGTATTTTTTGATGACCGGAAATTTGTGAAGGCTTAGTTTGTTGAGAGTTTTATAATAAAGCCTGTTATTGAAGGACAGGTTCAGCTCGCCGGTTAGCGGCAGGTAGCTCTTTTGTAGCGCCAGCTCCATTTCAGCCAGTGCACTATCACTAAGGTTTGCTCTTTCCCTAATAGCGAAATCCAGAAAAATCTTCTTAATATAAGTTGCATACCACTTCGATATATAATTTAACGAGTGATGATGGGCATATTTATTAACCATGTCCTGCATAACCTTGACGTAAGAAAGCAAATTTTTGTCTCCCACGTTACTGGTGATTGACTGCTGATTATCCACCCGGTAAAAATATGTTTCCTGATCGATAAATTTTACCTTTCGCGCAAACAACATGCTCTCGAAAAACCAGAGTTCATCCTCATGCAAAATGCCTTTTTTGAAACGCAGGTTATACTGGTTAATGAAACTTTTCCGGTACAATCTGTTTTGAGCTACAGGCGTAAGACCAGTTTCCATGGTTCGGATCAGAATTTCAAAATTGTTATTCTGAAAAGTCACATTCCCTTCCTTAGGATGAAGAAGCCGCTTCGTTTTGTTTGCTTTACCCTCAGAAAAGGTGCACGCAACCGTGATGGCGGTTACGATATCATTATCATCAAATTCCTCCACTAACGAACTGATGGCATCAGCCGCAAGCGCATCGTCTGAATCTAAAAAAAAGAGAAATTCCCCTTGCGCATGCTCGATACCTCTGTTACGGGTTTTGGACAAGCCTTTATTTTCCTGCGTAAGAACTCTTAGTATAGGATTGGCTTCTTCGTACTGATGAAGTAGTTGCAAAGTACGGTCCTGGCTTCCATCATTGATTAATATGCATTCCAAATGCTGATACTCTTGCTGCAAGACGGAGTCCATGCACAGTTGGATATACTTTTCAGCATTATAACAAGGAACAATAATCGATACAAGTGGTGAACTACTCATTTTCTAGAAATCAGCCTTGTGTAAATCAAAGGATAGTAGCAGTATAGCCTCAGGTATAAATAATATTCCAATCCAATTTCTGTGGCTGGCCGGCTCAAAAACCACCTTAAGGTTCGCCGAATATTTTCTTTCTCGGCGGTCATTTCATCTACAGCAGTACTTCTTAAAATCCGTTTTAGAACCATAAAAAGCTTCCTGATAACATTTCTGATAATTAATTTCCGGTTTCCGGCATGCGTGGTAGTTTCCCAAAAGGAGAATACCCTAACAATCGCTAAATAAAACTGGTAAGCAGTTTCCGCTGACATATTATGGGAAAGACTATCAGGATGCTGTATGTAATGATATAGTTTTTCATTGGATTTAACTACCTTGACGGCTTTGTCAAATATTTTAAAAAGTGTAGAGTAATCCTCAAAGCATTTAAGATCTTCGGGAAAACTGATATTCTGCAGCAGAACGGCTTTATATAATTTGCCCCACGGGTGACTCTGTATTACCCGGTCCTCCAGCAAAAGTGCGAGAGCGCGCCTGCCGTCTATGATACTCTCTTCTGAAGTTGGCTTTTCAAAAACAACATTCCCTTCCTCATCTTCATAGCTTGCTTCCACGATAGCAATATCTGCCCGCTCACGCGCGATTAAGGCATACAATGCTGAACAATAGTTCTTTTTTACCCGATCGTCTGCATCCACAAAGCAGAGGTACTCACCCGTAGCTGCTTTTAACCCTCTGTTTCTCGCTCTGGAGACTCCTGCATTATCCTGGCGGATGACTTTGATCCGGTCATCTTTTTGCTGGAACTGCCGGTAGATTCTTTCGGAACGGTCGGTAGAGCCGTCATCAACAAGAATGATTTCCAAATTGGCATAGTCTTGTGTTACGACAGAGTCCAGGCACTTTTGCAGGCTCTGTGCGGCATTATAGCAGGGAATTATTATACTAATCAGTGGATTATCATTCATACTCATTGCAATCTGCACACTTAAAGGTCAGGAGAAACTAACTTCAAATAAACATTTTAGCAACTTTAATTTCGCAAAGAGTGTCCAGCAACCAACCATCACCATAAGATTATTTGTCACAAAGTAACAGAAAATATTAAACCAAACAAATTTTTGCAAGACGCTGCTTTACGCTAATTTTGTCCTCAGGCCAGAAGTAATCATTCGCTCCCGGACCTGTATAATAACAAGAAAACCAACATGAATATTGTATACCTTGTTTTTGGTGATAACACGGACCATTACCAGCAAGTTTATTTTTCCATCTACACGGCCATGATTCATAAGAATAGTGACCACAGGATTATTGTGGTTGCTGAGAATGCATCCTTATTTCATTCCCTTCGAGATCACATTGAAGTTATTTCCATCGACAGAGAGACTATTAAGCAATGGGAAGGAGTACATGAGTTTTTCTGGCGTGTCAAAATCAAAGCATTGCAGCTTGTGGCGGAAAGATATCCTGCACAGTCAATTTTATATCTGGATGGAGATACTTTTTTCTTTAATTCTACGGATGTGCTGTGGCAAAGGATGGAGGACGGGCAGAATTTCATGCACGTGGAAGAAGGTAAATTAGCTTCCCTGACTTCCAAAACCGAAAGAAAAATGTGGGCACAAATGAAAGGGAAAACATATGCTGACATTAAAATAGACCAAAACAGCAGCATGTGGAACGCGGGAGTCATTGGCATTGCTAAAGATCACCTGGACTGTTTACATCTTACTTTAAATATTAACGATGCAATGTGTGCAGATGGCGTAACCAGGAGGTTAATTGAACAGTTTGCATTTTCTCTCGGTCTTCACGCATATGCTCCGTTGCAACCCGCTGATGATATTGTAGGGCATTATTGGGGCAACAAGAATTTCTGGAACTCTTTTATTAGTTCGTTTTTGAAAGAATGCTTTATGAAGGACTATTCGCTTGCGCAGATCCTTGAGAAAGTAAAACAGCACAATCTTACGGAGCATCCCATCAGAGTACGTGAATCCAGTACCCGGAGAAAATTACATTCCCTTATCAACCAATTGTTTAAGAACAATAAACCGGTCTATATTAAATAATGTACACTATCGCGAAAAAGATGTAGATCGATTTTGTTTTACTTCGCCTGGTGCTTTGCGGACTGGAATTTATCCGGATGTTAAATGTTTCAATGTCTTGTAGGTCTGGTGAATATACAGGCTTTGCAGATAACTTATTTTTATGCCGTTTAATCCATCCAGCAGACCCAGCTGCAGTATATACGTTTTGAAAAATTTGAAAATCACTTTACCGGCATGGACCCCAAATGAATAACCCTTTCCTTTACTGTACAATTCCTCGCCTTTCAGGGTGCCGTATAACATCATTTTCTTTTTAAACTGCACGAAATCTTTAAATGAATAATGAAGCAGTTTGCTTTTCAGCTCACCTATGCTTCCTTTCACCTCAAGGGTTTCATGTACTTTCTTCTCCGAAGAATAGGATGCTTTAGACTTGCGGAAGAGCCGGAAGTTTTTATCGTTCTGAGTTCCCGAAAAATTGATTTTATGGTTACCGACGAAAAAGATGCGGTAAAAGTAATAAGCATCTTTAGCATATTTATTATTCACCGTCTGGATAATTTCTTCTTCCAGAGCAGGCGTAGTTCTCTCATCACCATCGAGAAAAAAAATCCAGTCGTTACTTGCTAAATCAAGCGCCGTATTTCTCTGCCGGGTAAAATCAGTAAAGAGCTGTTGGTACACTTTTACTTTTGGATTTCTCCTGGCGATTTCCACAGTTGCATCCGTGCTAAACGAATCCACAACAATAATTTCATCGCAAAAATGGAAACAGGCTAAGACATCACGAATATTTTCTTCCTCATTATAAGTTATGATGAGACCACTGATCCTTTCCACATTTCACGGTTTACCGCCCAAACTCCTCCACCGTCTTCTCAATAATCTTCACGCACGCCAGCAGCTGCTCCTCTGTGATCACCAAAGGCGGCGCCAGGCGGATGATGTTGCCATGGGTTGGTTTTGCTAAAAGACCATTGTCACGCAATCTCAGGCACAGCTCCCAGGCCGTACTGCTTTCCGGTGTATCATTAATCAGGATGGCATTTAAGAGACCTTTACCGCGTACTTTGGTAATCAAATCTGTTTTTTCGATAAGTTTGTTGATTTCGTCGCGGAATAACTGACCTAACTTTTCGGCGCGCTCTGAAAGCTGTTCCTTTTCCACTACCTCCAGGGCGGCAATGGCGACGGCACATGCCAGCGGGTTTCCGCCAAAAGTGGAGCCATGTTGGCCTGGCTGGATCACGTTCATAACAGAATTATTAGCAAGCACTGCAGAAACAGGATACATTCCGCCCGAAAGTGCCTTACCCAGAATTAGTATATCCGGCTGTACATCTTCATGGTAACAGGCTATCAATTTTCCGGTACGGGCAATACCGGTCTGAACCTCATCAGCGATAAATAAAACATTGTATTTGCGACACAAATCAGCACAAGCACGCAGGTAACCGGCATCCGGCACATATACACCGGCCTCTCCCTGAATCGGCTCTACCAAAAAGCCCGCAATCTGGTCGCCTTCCTGTTTCAGAATATTTTCTAAAGCTGAAATATCATTGTATGGAATCTTTATAAACCCTGGCGTAAACGGACCATAGTTCGTATTCGCATCCGGATCGTTGGAAAAAGAAACAATCGTAGTGGTACGCCCGTGGAAATTGTTTTCACAAACGATGATTTTTGCGCTGTTTTCCGGCAGGCCTTTCACTTCGTAACTCCATTTTCTGGCGATTTTCAATGCCGTTTCCACAGCTTCGGCACCGGAGTTCATCGGCAACACTTTATCAAATCCAAACAAGTCGGTTATTTTCTTTTCATAGACGCCCAAACTTGAATTATAGAAAGCACGCGAGGTCAAAGCCAGTTTCTGCGCCTGGGCAGTCAGCGCCTCCACAATATGTGGGTGCGAGTGTCCCTGATTAACGGCTGAATACGCAGACAGAAAATCAAAGTATTTTTTCCCTTCCACGTCCCAGACATATACTCCTTCACCACGCTCGAGCACTACCGGCAGCGGATGGTAATTATGGGCGCCGTATTTTTCTTCGAGTTCAATATAATAGTCAGAATTGTGTGCGGAATTGGTCATAAATTATTTTGGTATTATTAAAGTTAAGGTCACAGATAGTTGTGAGCCGGTAGTTATTTGTCAGTATAATGTCCGTAGGCAGAGAGCAGAATAATGATGATTTCTTCATCATGAATCTCGTAAACGAGCCGATGTTTTCCGGAAATGTGGCGCGACCATACATTGACCTCGTAGTGTTTCAGTTGTTCAGGTTTTCCAGTACCAACCTTAGGATTTTGTACGATTTCTTCCAGCAAGGCCGTAACTTTTTTGAAGAGCGCTTTCTCACCAGATTTCTTAATAAGATGAAGATCTTTCGTAAATTTATCTGTGAAGACTAATGAGTATTTCATATGTTTTCCAAAAAAGCGTGCAACTCCTCAGTCGTATTGATTCGTGTCACTTTCCCTTCCTTCACCTCCTGCTTTGCCCGATCTATCTTTGCAAAGAACTCCTCCTTCGTCATCTCGGCGTCATCCTTTTCTACCTCGAAACGAATTTTCATTTCCTTCAGGAACGCTTTTATTACGGACGATTGTTTCTTGCTCTCGGGAATAATGATGATATTTTCCATGATGCAATGGTTTGTACAAAATTACGTAATTAAAGATGAATCACCGCTTTTTAAAATAAAACATCACAACCGAAGGGCTGTGATGCAAATATGTTTCAATGGAAATGGTTTAGTTATTATCAAACCTTTTATCCATTGTAAAGTCTTCCATAAACTTAGTCGTGTAATTCCCGGAAAGGTAATTCTCATCCTCCATGAGTTGACGGTGGAAAGGAATTGTGGTTTTCACACCCTCAATATAAAACTCTTCGAGCGCACGCTTCATTTTGGAAATGGCCTCCTCGCGGGTTTGCGCCGTGGTGATGAGCTTGGCAATCATCGAGTCATAGTTGGAAGGAATCGTATAGCCGGAATAAACGTGGGTATCAACTCTGATCCCATGACCGCCAGGGATGTTCAGTTCCGTGATTTTGCCCGGTGACGGACGGAAATCATTGTAAGGATCCTCCGCATTAATACGGCATTCAATTGAATGCAGTTTCGGCAGATAATCACGTCCCGAAATTGGTGAACCCGAGGCCAGCAAAATCTGCTCACGGATCAGGTCATAATCCACCACCTGTTCAGTAATCGGATGTTCCACCTGAATACGGGTATTCATCTCCATAAAGTAGAAATTACGGTGCTTGTCCACCAAGAACTCAATGGTTCCTACGCCTTCATACCCGATGTATTCTGCCGCTTTTACCGCCGCTGCGCCCATTGCCGTACGCAGTTCCTCTGTCATAAAAGGAGATGGTGTTTCTTCGGTCAGCTTTTGGTTACGGCGCTGAACAGAGCAGTCTCTTTCTGAAAGGTGACACGCTTTCCCATATTGGTCGCCGGCAATCTGGATTTCGATATGGCGTGGCTCTTCGATGAGTTTTTCCATATACATTCCGCCGTTCCCGAAAGCTGCAACCGCTTCCTGAATGGCAGATTCCCAGTGATCCTTCAGATCTTCTTCTTTCCAGACCGCGCGCATTCCCTTACCACCGCCACCGGCAGTTGCTTTAATCATCACCGGATACCCGATTTCTTTGGCAATTTTAAGCGCGTGATCGTAGGATTCTATCAGGCCATCAGAGCCCGGCACACAAGGAACACCGGCTTCTTTCATCGTTGCTTTCGCATTGGCCTTATCGCCCATACGGTCGATTTGTTCCGGTGTAGCTCCGATAAATTTAATATTATTTTTCTGGCAGATACGCGAGAAGTTAGAGTTTTCCGAAAGGAAACCATATCCCGGGTGGATCGCATCTGCATTGGTAATTTCCGCGGCGGCGATAATGTTAGGAATCTTCAGATAAGAGTCCTTGCTCATCGCAGGCCCGATGCAGACTGCCTCATCAGCGAAGCGCACATGCAGGCTGTCTTTATCTGCGGTGGAATATACCGCTACCGTTTTGATTCCCATTTCCTTGCAGGTACGCAGGATGCGCATGGCAATCTCGCCACGGTTGGCGATCAGTATTTTTTTGAACATTTACTTTAATTTGAAAATTAGAAATTTGAAAATC
This sequence comes from Kaistella sp., assembly GCA_032057205.1. Lineage (GTDB taxonomy): Bacteria > Bacteroidota > Bacteroidia > Flavobacteriales > Weeksellaceae > Kaistella. Next base: position 181,203 of record DAMCFT010000004.1, on the reverse strand, counting down.
AGATAATGTTAATTTTAATGCAGAACTTAATCTAACATCTAATGTCTAACATCTAATTTCTAAATTAAGACGGATCTACCAGGAACAACGGCTGATCGTATTCTACCGGTGTTGCATCATCTACCAGAACTTTTACAATTTTTCCGGACACCTCAGATTCGATCTGGTTGAAGAGTTTCATCGCTTCAATCACGCAAACTACTTTGCCTACAGAAACTTCATCGCCTACATTCACAAATACATCTTTATCCGGTGATGGCTTACGGTAGAATGTTCCGATCATCGGAGATTTGATGGTCACAAACTTGCTGTCATCAGACGCAGGTTCCGCGGCTGGTGTAGCAGCAGCGGGAGCAGCCGGTTGTGCAGGGGCAGCAGCAGGAGCCGGAGCGGTGTGATACACTGCCGGTGAAGGCATGAAATTAGTTTCAGAACCGCCCAGTGGCGTTTTGATGGTAATTTCGAAATCCTTGGTCTTGTATTTAACTTCGGAAACTTCAGCCTTGGAGACAAATTTAATCAGGTTCTGGATGTCTTTAATGTCCATATGTCGTTATTTAATTATACGGCCAAAGATACTAAAAATCAACAAAAAACCACTCAAAATCCAATATTTTGAGTGGTTTAGCTATAAAATTGAAGATTTTAGCTCTTTTCGGGCTTATGCTTCTTCAGTAGTTTCAATTTCTTTTTCCATTACTACTTTACCTCTGTAGTACAGTTTTCCTTCATGCCAGTGTGCTCTGTGGTACAGGTGCATTTCACCGGAAGCAGCATCTTTTGCCAGTTGTGGAACTTCTGCTTTGTAATGCGTTCTTCTCTTATCTCTTCTTGTTGACGACTGTCTTCTCTTTGGATGTGCCATTTTCTATAATTTTTAATTTGATGAGTGATGAGTTGTTGATTGCTCAATTCTCATCATTTTAAACTATTTTAATTTTTATCTTTCAATTTGTTAAGCGCGGCCCATCGCGGGTCCACTTCAGTCTCTTTTTCCTCTTCATCAGGTTCGGCAGGCATATACTGGTCCAGCAGCGCCAGCTGTTCTTCCGACAGATTCGGTGACACCTTTTTCATCGGAATACTCAGCATCACATCTTCATAAATCAGCTGCGCCACATTTACTGCGTGGTCTGTGGACGGGATCGTAATCACATCCACATCGCTGTCATCATACTCTTCTCCGAATTTCACCAGTACACTGATTTCATTTTCCACCGGATGATCAAATTCCTGACTGCTGATATCGCACTGCAGCTGCACCGTACCTTCTATACGGATCCAAAATTCCAGGAAAGTACTGTGCCTTTCCATCAGTACATGTACTGTGATTTTCGGATTTGTAAATTCCTGTTCGGTATCAAAAAGCTGAAAGAACGCCTTATCTATCTCAAACCTGAACTCATGCTTCCCGTTTTTCAAGCCGGAAAACACGATATCGTAGTTTTTAAACTTGTCCATAAAATGAGGTTGCAAAAATATGCTTTTTTTTTAATATTACAAATTATTTCCGGTCAATGTCGCACAATTTAAAGTCTGCCATATTTATCTGTTCTTTTCTGCCGGCAAATCCTCATCGGCACCGTGGTGGTCTCTGGATTTCCGCGGACGCAGCCGCCCATGCATCAGGTCTGCGTACTCACTTCGGTTTCGGAATATTTTAATTGCCGCAAAAACAGCTTCACTGAAACTGCGCGGATCCGCTATATTCTGACCGGCAATATCATACGCCACTCCGTGATCCGGGCTTGTACGTATAAAAGGCAATCCGGCGGTATAGTTCACTCCTTCCTCGTAAGCAATGGTTTTAAAAGGCGCCAGCCCCTGGTCATGATACATCGCCAGAACCGCATCGAACCTGCAGTATTTTTCGGGCTGGAAAAAGCTGTCTGCCGGATAAGGCCCGAACGCCAGAATTCCATTATCTATCAATTCTCGGATAGCCGGACTGATGATTTCAATCTCTTCCTTGCCGATCGCACCGCCGTCGCCGGCGTGTGGATTTAACCCTAATACGGCGATTTTCGGCCGCTCAATGCAGAAGTCTTCCACCAGACACTGATTCAGCAGTCGAATCTGTTTTTTAATTTTCTCTTTCGATATATTTTCCGCCACGGCAGAAATTGGGATATGATGCGTAGAAACGGCTACTTTCAATTCATCGGTTACCAGAAACATCAGGCCTTTTTTGCCGAACTTCTGTTCCAGGTAGCCGGTATGGCCGGCATGCTCAAAACCAAGCTTCAGCATTTCCTCCTTATTAATAGGAGCTGTTACCAGCACATCCACTTCACCGTTCATCAAAGCGGTGGTTGCTGCTTCCAGAGAATCAATGGCCATGCGGGTAGACTCTTCCGTCGGTTTGCCTAACTCTACATTCACATTTTCCTTCGTCAGGTTCACCATATTGATTTTGTCCGGATGTGCCTGAGATGCTTCATTAATATATTGATACGTTTGCTGTACCTTAAAGATGTTTTTCTGGTAGGTAAAGAGTTTTCCCGAACCAAAAATAACCGGCGTAAAAAAATCAGTAATCGTTTTATCCGCCAGGGTTTTAATGATAATTTCGGGTCCGATCCCGTTGTAATCGCCGATAGAGATTCCGACGCGTATCTTAGGCGGTGTAGTACTCATTTTCTTATATTTGGAAATTATTTAACCGTACAAATTTAGCAAATTTGGTGGGTTACCCGAACTAATAACCGCACAGGCATTATTTAACTCCAGCAATTTACAATAATTATGTTTACAGGAATCATTGAAGCTACCGGTATTGTAACCGATATCCAGAAAAATGGCCAGAATATAGATTTTTATCTCTCCTGCCCTTTCACGCAGGAATTAAAAATTGATCAAAGTCTGGCGCATAACGGCTGCTGCCTGACGGTGGTGGAAACTGATAATGAACAGTATAAGGTGACCGCCATACATGAAACGCTGGAAAAGACACAACTTGGCGACTGGAAAATCGGAACAGAAGTAAATTTGGAACGCTGTTTGAAGTTTGATGGCAGGTTAGACGGGCATATGGTGCAGGGACACGTGGACCGGACCGGCGAAGTGGTGAGCATAGAAGACAAAGACGGTAGTTTTTATATTACCTTTTCATATTCATCAGAAGCTGAGTTTACCACCGTACCACAAGGTTCCATCACCGTTAACGGCGTAAGCCTGACCGTTGCTGACAGTACCGAAAACCGTTTCTCCGTGGCGATCATTCCCTACACATGGGAACTGACGAACCTGAGAAACCTGTTGCCGGGCGACCGCGTAAATCTCGAGTTTGATATCATCGGGAAGTACGTTTATAAACTAATGAATAAAAATGCCCCTATCTAAGTATAAAGGTTTTAGTTTGAGGAAAAAGATGTTCTGGGCATTTCTGTTGACTTGCATCCTGAGCATCGGCGGTTCCTCTTTTCTGTCGTACTGGATTCTGCAGAACAATGCTGATGTGCTGAGCCGCACCGATTTGCAGAAACGCTCCGAGTCGCTGATGTCCTCTCTGGATTATGCCGTGAGCCACACCCAGGTGCAGACTGATAACCTGGTCAGTATCTTATCAAATTCTATTTTTGAGATTGCCGATATTAATAATCAGGATATTATCATTTATGACCTGAAGGGCGATTTTCTGATTTCAAATAAAGATTATAATTTAATTCCGCAGAAAAAACTTTCACTCGATCTTATTAATCGAACACTTCGCAGCAATGAGCGGGTGGATATTCAGTCGTATGATAAAAATATCGACGCAAATGTAACTTCCTCTTATATCGTGCTGAAAAACAACATGCTGGAACCGATCGGCATTGTGTATTTTCCGTATTATCATAATGATTCTTCCTACAACAGCGTCTTTAAAAGATATTTTAATTTCATTCTCATTGTAAATGCAGTGGTCCTGGGTATTGGGATTCTGCTGAGCTGGATCATCTCAAGGCACTTAACGCGTACAGTACGGAAATTCTCTGACCTGATCAACCGGGTTACGCTGCTGGACGAAGATCCGCAGCCGATCCGGTATTACCAGAATGATGAGCTTAACCAACTCGTGAAAGCTTACAACCGGATGATTCTCCAGATTCATGAACAGAAAGAACGCCTTAGTTTTAAAGAAAAAGAAGAAGCCTGGCGCGAAATGGCCAAGCAGGTAGCGCATGAGGTGAAAAATCCACTCACGCCAATGAAACTGACCATCCAGAATTTTGAGCGTAAATTCGATCCGGAAGATCCGCAGGCGACGGATAAAGTAAAGAGGCTCTGCAAAGTAATGGTGGATCAGATCGACCTGATCGCTACCGTTGCGAATGCTTTCTCACAATTTGCTCAATTACCGGAGAAGAATAACGAACTTTTCGACATTAATAAAGAAATACAAAACATCTTAAGAATCTATAGCGGCGAAAAAATATATTTCCACAGCAATAAGATCGAAATAATGGTGAATATGGATAAAACCTACCTGATGCGCATCATTACCAATCTCGTGTCTAATGCACAGCAGGCTACATCCGACGAGCGCGAAAACATAATTAATGTGGATGTGGAACAGCGCCAAAAGCGAATTATCATCAGCGTGGAAGATAAAGGCAGCGGCATTGATCCTGAGATGATGGGCCGCATCTTCGAACCGAATTTCACATCGAAATCCGGCGGAATGGGTATTGGCCTGACCATGGTCCGCAAAATGGTGGAGGATTACAAAGGAGAAATCACCCTGAAATCTGAACAGGGCAAAGGTACCTGCTTCACGATTTCCCTGCCCAGCAATGTAAAGCAGCCGCAGCCGGAGTTGGTGGCGCATCAGTAATCAGCCGTTCTTTTGAAACCATTTCATTTCCAGCAATTTTCTGTTCAGCAGCATTCTGAAGTATTTCGGGTAGGAACCGATGGCGTTCTGCTAGGCGCACTGGCGCAAATTGAAGAAACAACAGCATCCGTTTTGGAAGTGGGCACCGGTTCCGGCATTATTACACTCATGCTTGCCCAGCGCTATCCTGAGGCCACTTTCGCCGCAATTGATATTAACCCACTGGCTGCCAGGTTAGCCGGCAATAACTTTAAAGCTTCGCCCTGGAGCAACCGTCTGACTGCAACTGTTGCAGATTTCAGAAATTTTGAGACAAAATTTACAGTAAATCATATCGTCTGCAATCCGCCGTATTTTGAGGCAAATGACTCCGGCAAAGATTTATGGGCGCGGCAACAACTGCTGCTTACTTTTTCTGATTTAATCCAAACAAGTTCGAAAATGCTCGCCTCCTCGGGAAAGCTCAGTGTCATTATTCCGGCGGACAGCGAAAAGACATTCACTGAAATAAGCGAACAGCATCAGCTGTTTAAATCAAGACAAGTAATGATTTTCGGACGCAGAGGCGGCCAACCCAAACGGGTAGTTTTGGAATACATTAAAAATACCAATGTTCAGCTGAGCGAAGAAGAACTTGTGCTGGAAAATAATCCGCGGGAATACAGCCAGGAATACCTTGAGTTGACCAAAGACTTCCACATCTTCAAAAAGAAATAACTATTTCGGCTGGTTGAGTGTAATCACAATATCCTTCCCGATATTTTTCACTGAACTGTATTTGGCATCGCAAACCGAGGTGGTCACGGTGTAGGAACCTTTATCCACAAGAATGAAGTTCTGATTCTTGGCAGGCACATCCAGGTTGTAGAACCTTTTACCACTAATTTTCACAATCAGGTTGCAGGCAGACTTGTTCACAATCTGCACATACGCCTGGCGGCTGCCGGCATCATTATTAAAGAGATGATTGAGCAGTTCTTCTGTTCTTTTATGTTTCGCGTTTGTGCCGTTTTTGGCCACATCGCGGCGCACTTCATTCTGTAACTTTTTGGTGCTGACCGGCGTTACGGACGGCTTGGCCACTTTTGCCTGCTGGGCGGCGGGTTTATCATTTACCACAATGGCGATCAGTTTTTGCTTAAAGGCAGGCGTTCGCGGGTGGTTCGGGTTGAATTTCACAAAGTTGGCAATGACTTGCGGATCGTTGCTTTTCTCTACCTGTGCCACAGTGTATTTGGACTGCGACCAAACGGTGAGAAATATAAAAACAAATATAAAAGAGAGAAGTTTTTTCATAAAAACCGGAGCATTTTAGTTGAGATTACCTGAAAGCATAACGGTTAAATCTGCTTTTTAGTTTATTCAGAATTTATTATCTTTGCAGGGCTTAAAAATGAGCTTAACAAGTCAAATTTAATACAAAAAAATAGAGATATGTATACACCGGTTGCTGCAGATGTAGCGAAATTAAGAAACATTACAGGTGCAGGGATGATGGACTGCAAAAAAGCTTTGGTAGAAGCTGAAGGAGATTTCGATAAAGCTATTGAGAACCTGCGTAAGAAAGGCCAGAAAGTAGCAGCGAACCGCGCAGACCGTGAATCTACTGAAGGAGCAGTAATCGCAAAAGTAAACGAAGATAACACACAAGGTGTGATCATTGCGCTGAACTGCGAAACTGACTTCGTAGCGAAAAACGATAACTTCGTAGAACTGGCACATCAGTTGGCAGAGCAGGCTTTGGCGTATGCGACCAAAGAAGAGCTTCTGGCCTCTGACTTCCACGGTGTAACGGTAAGCGATAAGCTGATTGAGCAAACCGGCGTTATTGGTGAAAAAATTGAGATCGGTTCTTTTGAAAGAATTGAAGGTCCTTTCCTGGGTTCTTATATCCACGCGGGTAACAAGATTGCGGCTATCACTTCCCTTTCAGCAAATGTAGACGGTGCTGCTGATGCTGCAAAAGCAGTTTCCATGCAGGTTGCAGCGATGAACCCACTGGCCCTGGATGAAACTTCTGTTTCTCAGGAAACCATCGACAAAGAATTGGATATCGAGCGTGAACTTCTGACAAAAGAAGGAAAACCTGCGAATATCATCGACAACATCCTGAAAGGAAAAATGCAGCGTTTCTACAAAGACAACACACTGGTACACCAGGCTTTCATCAAAGACAGCAACATGTCTGTAGCTGATTATGTGAAGTCTATCAACAGTGACCTGAAAGTTCTTGGTTTCGTTCGCGTAAGCCTGACCTAAGAAATCTCATTCTTAATAAGAAAATCTCCTTTCTGCTCGAAGGGAGATTTTTTTGTCTTTATATTTAAATATAGAATTTATTCCGCAGTGCGAATATTTTCGAAGTTTTGAAACCCATTTAGGAAATCTTTCACGGCCACGCGCTTCTTTCCTTCCAGCTGCACTTCTGTTGGTGTGTACGTTCCATCTGCGGTGTAAAAAACAAAACTGTTCTTGCTGATATCAAAACTGCCCGGCAGTTTGTCATGATGTACCACCTCAAATGTACCGCTGTATATTTTCAGGAATTTCTTTTCATCATTTAATGTTACATAGGTGAACGCTGCAGGGTAAGGCGACATCCCGCGAATGAAATTATGGACCTGCTCCGCCGGCTGACTCCAGTTAATCCGCGTATCATCTTTAAATATTTTATACGCTGTTTTCGGCTGTTCCGTTTTGGGTTGAGGGTTTTCTTTAATCGTGCCTGCAGCGAGGCCATTCAACGTTTCCAGGACAAGATCAGCACCATCCTGCATCAGCCTATCATGTAGTTCTCCGGCTGTTTCATTTTGACCGATGGACGTTTTCTTCTGCAACAGAATATTTCCTTCATCAATCTTTTCGTTAATAAAAAAAGTGGTCACGCCTGTTTCTTTTTCACCATTAATAATGGCATAATTGATCGGCGCGGCACCACGGTAATCCGGCAGCAAAGAAGCGTGCAGGTTAAAAGTGCCCAGCGGCGGCATTTCAAACAGAACTTTGGGCATCATCCGGAAAGCCACCACCACAAAAATGTCTGCCTGCAAGCTGCGGACTTCTTCCAGAAAATGTTCGTCACGCAGTTTTTCAGGTTGAAGCGTTTTTAAATTCTGGCTGTCGGCGTATTGTTTCACAGCTGACTGTTGTATTTTCTGACCGCGCCCGCTGGCTTTGTCCGCTACAGTGACCACGCCTGCCACCTCATGATGGGATTCGTGAATATGCTGCAGGATTACCTTTGCAAATTCGGGCGTACCAAAAAAGACAACTTTCAAAGACTTCATATTTTGTTTTAGATTTTAAGTTAAAGGGATGTGTCGTGGTTATAGCAATACGTCCGGAAATTGAGCATTTTAATTTTACCATTGTCGAGCAGATAAATCAGGTTTTCCAGAATATTTTCTTTAGCAAAATAGCTGAGTTTGATGCTGAGTTCCTCAATATCGGCCGGTGCTGTTCTTAAGACCTGAAGAATTTCTGCGGAAACATCTTTTCCAACGAGTGTGTCTTTCTGCTGTTCGCAAACGGAGCACGTTCCACAGTCGCCGGCATTTTTTTCTCCGAAATAGGTGAGAATCATGCGCATTTTGCAATAATCCTCATTTTCCACAAAGAACTTCATTTCTTCCCATTTGCGGATTTTATTTTTTTGGATCTGCTCAAACAAATGCCAGTATTTTCCATTCAGGGCGCGGTCTTCGCGGTGTTTTAAAAACCTGATGCGCGACAAAGCACCATCGATATACTCCAGATAACCTTTTGCCTGCAATTCCCGCAGCCGCTCGCGAACCAGCAGTAAATCAGCTTCCAGTTTTTCACTGAGTTTTTTCTCGCTAAACAAAACACGGCGGCCGGAAGATAAACCGGATAAGGAACGCAACAGAAGTTCCACCAGATACGCATCTTTCCTGTGCAGCAAATCTATTTCCCCGGTTTTTATTTTTAATTCTAAAGAAGACAAGGCCTGCTGCGCATCGTAATGTATCAATTCCTGATGGTGCAGAAAACTCAGGACGTTTCGGATTTTTGCTAATGAGCATTTCGTAAATTTCTGGATCCGCTGAATCTGAAGCTGAAATAACTCTTCCGGCAAATCATTTTCAGCCACCTGAAAAGAGGAATACAAATAAGATACAATGGCGGTGTATTCTTTTTTGGAGGGAATCTGATTGGCCAGAATCTGGTCAAAGTTTTTAAGTTCCTGCTCATTCCACAGCAAGAAGGCGTACGACTCCGCACCATCTCGCCCTGCCCTGCCGATTTCCTGATAATAATTTTCAAGAGAACCTGCAGGAGAAAAATGAATAATAAACCGCACGTTATCCTTGTTGATTCCCATCCCGAATGCATTGGTTGCAACCAGTACGTGCTGATTGCTGCTAAGCCACTGCTTCTGCTTTCGGTTCTTTTCAAAAGCCGGAATGCCGGCATGGAAATAATCCACATTGCTGAGCTGGTTCCTGTTCAGAAATTCGGTAAGTTGCTCTGTTTCTTTTCGGGTCCGAACGTAAATAATGCCTGAGGATTGCGTGTAACGCAGGATTTTAAGTACTTGCTCATATTTATCTCCGGTTTTGTTGCTTATAATCCGAATGTTGGAACGCTGAAAACTTTGCTGAAAAGTCTGCGCATTTCGCAGGCCGAGTTTTGCTTTAATCTCCTCCAGTACTTTGGGTGTAGCGGTTGCCGTGAGCGCGAGACAGGGAATATTTCCCAATCCTTCGCGAAAGGCGCGAATATGCTGATAGCTCGGCCGGAAGTCCTGTCCCCATTCTGAGATACAATGTGCTTCGTCCACCGCGATCATCGAAACGTTAATTTCAGGCAAATGGTCCAGAAACAGCCGATTTGTTAAACGCTCCGGCGATACATATAAAAGTTTGGTGAGGCCTTCCTTGCAACGGGAGAAAATTTCTTCTGCCATAAAATCTTCCAGTTCCGCGGAGAGACATTCTGCTTCCACACCTTGCCGGCGCATCTGGATGACCTGATCTTTCATCAGGGCCAACAGCGGCGATATGATGATGCAGGTTCCTTCGAGCAACAGCGCAGGTAACTGGTAACAAAGTGATTTACCGCCACCGGTGGGCAGCAGGGCCAGCGCATCTTGGCCGCTTATGACTGTATCTATGATTTCCTCCTGCAGTTCGCGAAAAGCATCGTGCCCCCAAAAATGTTTCAGGGTTTGCTTTTTCAATGCGGTAAACTGTTCGGCTGATATCACCACGTAAAAGTAAATAAAGATCTGGCGTAAAACAACAGAAAAGCCACGCAGTGAATGCATGGCTTTTCAATTTTATAAATTCTGCAAGATTATTTTGCTTCGAAATAAACTCTACGGTTTGCTCGGTTTTTCCATTCCGGGCATTTTGTAGCAGGATCACATTCCGGATATTTCAGGTCTGTTTTCCCTTTTCCGACTGCGTTCAGCTTACCTGAATTTACTCCATTCTGGATCAGGTAATTCTTCACGTTGTTGGCTCTTCTTTCAGAAAGGTTTTGGTTATAAGCTGCCGTACCTCTGGTATCTGTAGCACCTACTACGTTATAGGTTCCTTCGGAAGAGTTAATATAGTTAACTGCGTTGTTCAGAATCGGCGTATTGGATGGCAGAATACGATCAGAGTTCAGATCAAATTCAATTCCTTCCAGCGAACGGGTGTCATCTGAAACGGTAGAAGAACTGGAGCTCAGCGGGCAGCCATTATTCTCCACTGGTCCCGGAACTGTTACACACTTATCATACAGGTCAATTACGCCATCCAGATCGGTATCCAGTGCAACCCCGGCTCCATCAACACGTGCACCTGCCGGTGTATCCAGTTGGCGATCCCAGTCATCGCACACGCCATCATTATCAGCATCACCGCTCTTGCAAACTTCCACATCCTGATTTCTGTCTGCCAGCACATCAAGCTTGTAGTAAATTTCCTGCAGCGGGTCATGCCAGAACAGGTGAGATTCGTGTTTTCCTAAATTTAAGGTAGCCCCAATGGTGAAATTAATCAGGTTATCGGAAGTGTTGTCATTTGCTTTTCCGTTATATCCAGGTCCGCCGGCACCATCAAAGGTGTCATCTCCGGTTACGATATACATTAAGCGTGTTTCCAGATCAATCTTCGGTGTCGCACGGTACTTCAGACCGGCACCTGCCTGGCCGAACAGGCTATTTAATTTAAAAGGTTTTACTTCGGTAACCAGGCTCTGGTTGTAAACAGGACCTGCCTCCTGAAGATAGGCGCGGTACGCCAGTGAACCTATCCCTGCATACCCGTGAAGTGCCCAGCGGTATGGCGAATGATTATCCACCCGACGAAGCAGGTTGGAAATATTAAGGTCTCCTAACAGCGATATAGCATCGTATTGCGTACGTGCACCGGGACCTTCCGGAGAGGCAACATGATCTTTTGTGTTTACAAAGCCCTGACGCGATTCTCCTTTATCGTACTGAAGTTTCAGTCCAAACGCGTGGGTAAGCGCTTTATCAACAGACACGTATGCCGACCAGCCATACAGGTTCTTACCGGCTCCGAATCCTTTGATTGAAGTCAGGTCAGAAGACTGCATGAGCGGCACTCCTGCACCGGCAGAGATTGCCCAGTCATTAAATCTTTTTGATTCCTGTGTAAAAGGCGACACGTTGGATGATCCTGATGCATATGCACTGGGATACCCGGCTGAGGTTACAGTCATACTATCCTGCTGAGCCAGTGCGGCTGCCGGAATTGTAAGTGCAAATAAAACAGCGGTTAAATTTAGTTTCATAATTTTTTTTATTATTTGTATTGCAAATCTGTACTGCCATTGGCAAATATTGCGCCAAAGCCGTCCGGATTTTTAGTGTTTATGGGCATCCGTGATTATCTGCACGGCCGGGCACGGTTACACACTTATCGTATAAGTCAATCACGCCATCCAGATCCATATCCAGTGCTACACCGGCACCGTCAACACGGGCACCTTCCGGTGTGTCCAGTTCACGATCCCAATCGTCGCACACCCCATCGTTATCCTTGTCTCCACTTTTGCACACTTCAAATTCCACCGGACGGTTTTCAAGTACATCTGCACGCCAGTTCACGTCCTGCATCGGATCATGCCAGGCCAGGTGCGTTTCCTGTTTGCCTAATTTAAAGGTCAGCCCCAGGTTCGCGGTGAACATATTGTCGGAATGCTGTGGTTTAATAGCATTGTATGGCGGACGACCGTTACTGGCGTAGCCGCCGGCATCAAAGGAATCGTCACCACTGATGATATACATGACACGGGCCTCCACATCCATCAAAGATGATAAGTTATATTTCAATCCGGTTCCAAATGTCATCATAAATGAATCCAGGCCAAGTTTCTGCTTAATATCGATCGGAATTCTTGGCGGATTTGTGCTCCAGCGTGATTGGTCGTTGTCCAGCAGCAAAGCATCATATCCCTGGAAACCTGCTCCCACATAACCATGCAAAGCCCATTTGAAGGCAGATTTATTATCAACTCTTCTTAGTAAGTTCGAAAAATTAATATCGCCCATCAATGTCAGCTGGCGATATTTGGTGTAAGCGGTAGCCACACCTGCATCCACACCGGCCTGACCGGGCAATTGTGCCTTTTGATTGGTCTGCCCCATCGCATACTGAATTCCCATTCCGAAGAAATGAGCAATCTGTTTGTTTAATGATGCATACGCGTTCCAGCCCCAGTTGACATCGCCGCCATAAAAGGAAGTAACATCAGCTGCATGCATGAAAGCACCGCCGCCGCCTACCGAGATAGACCAGTCTTTAAAAAAGCGTGAAGGGTTATCAAACCTTTTCACATTGGCTGATCCCGAGGTGTACTCATTTGGATAATCACCAAGGCCGAGATCAGTCCTGGTGCTCTGCGCAAAAAATACTGCGGGCACAGCGAGGGTTAATAATAAATTTAATTTCATATTATGGTTTTTAATGTTCTGCCAGCTGCTCCAGTAACTTGCGGGAGAATTCACGCTGCGAGGCATGCTTCTCATGTGGCAGGCACAAAGAACGGCTTATATACTTCAAATGGTCAAAAAAAACCACATCGATGTCAATAATCCGGTCAGTATAGATTTTTGAAATTGATGTGTCTGTTGCTCTGCCCATCTCACGTTCAATATCTTTAATAATATTAAGAACTTTTAACGGAGAATAGCAAGTTTTTAACTGAACTGCAATATTACAAAAAAAATTACTACTCGCAAATTCTACAGGGGCTGTTTTCAGCATTTCAGAACGCTGCAAAACCGCGCCCAGACGCGTTTCCAGATATTCCAAGGCTTCAGTTATGTTTTGAGATGGGTTTCCAAGATTACTTCCGAGTAACAAAGTGAGGGTATGCTGCGACATATTGCAAAATTAGAAAAAGAATTATGAAGAGTTTTTTCAAAATGGTATTTGCCAACATTGTCGCGATCATTATCATTGCGGCCCTGTTCGGCATTTCTTTAATCATGATGATCGCCGCCAGTGCTTTCAGTAACCCCTCGAAACCCAACCTAAAAGATAAAACCGTGCTGACGCTCGATTTTAAAACCAATATTATCGACAGTCCGGCTGAAGACAATGATGGTATTTTCTCCTTACAAAGCAACAGTAAGAATGTGATGATCTATGATATGGTGGAGGCAGTGAACCGCGCCGCGAAAGATGATAAAATCAAAGGCATCAGCCTGGAGACCGATGGAATGCAGGCTGGCCTTACCCAGCTGGATGCGCTTCGCCGCGCACTGGAAGACTTTAGGAAAAGCGGAAAATTTGTGTATGCATATGGTAACACCGTTTCTCAGCCGGCATATTACCTGGGCTCTGTGGCAGACCGTTATTTCCTGCACCCGGCAGGTGCCATCGACCTCAAGGGCCTGAGTATGGAAGTGATGTATCTGAAAGAATTTGCAGATAAATATGGAATCGGCCTGGAAATCATCCGGCACGGAAAATATAAATCCGCGGTAGAACCGTATATGAGAAACGACATGTCGGAAGAAAACCGTGAACAGCTTTCCACATTGTTAAATGATGTATGGAATACACAGGCCACAAAAATGGCTGCTTCCCGCAAGTTATCTGCTGAACAGTTCAAAATGGTAACCGACAGTCTGTACGGAGCGATCCCGGAGTTATGCCTGAAATACAAACTCACCGACCAACTGGCGCAGAAAGGAGAATATGAAGATTTTATTAAAAATAAATTACAACTTAAAGAAAAAGACAAATTAGCTCAGGTTTCATTCAGCAAATACATCCGCACCTTCAGCGATGATAAAAAAGGTGATGGTGAGATCGGTGTACTTTATGCTTCCGGCGCCATTTATGGTGGTGAAGGATATGATGAAATCTATGCTGAGAATTTTGTGAAAGATATTCGCAAACTGGCAAAAGACGAAAAGATCAAGGCTGTTGTGCTGCGTATCAACTCGCCCGGCGGAAGTGCCAATGCTTCGGACGAAATCCTGTTTGAACTGCAGGAATTAAAAAAGAAAAAACCATTGGTGGTTTCATTCGGAGATTATGCAGCCTCCGGCGGATATTATATCGCCATGGCGGCTGACCGCATTTATTCTGAACCCAATACGTTGACAGGTTCCATTGGCGTGTTTGGCATGATTCCCTATTTCAAAGACTTAGCCAACAGAAACGGGATTCACTCTGAAGCTGTGAATACGAATGCCAATTCGAACATGTATTCACCGGTGAATGGTGTTTCTGCAGGAGGCGTTTCCATCATGACCAGAAGTGTGGAGAACACCTACAAACGTTTCGTACACTTTGTTACGCAGAACAGAAAGAAATCTTTCGAAGCGATTGATGAAATCGGCGGTGGCCGCGTGTGGAGCGGTACCAGAGCAAAAGAATTAGGCCTCGTGGATGAATTGGGCAGCCTGCATGACGCTATTGCCTTTGCAGCAAAAAAGGCGAAACTTAAAGACGGATATGGCCTCACCACTTATCCTAAAAAAGTAAATCCATTTGATCAGTTCTTTAAGGATATGGATGAAAACCAGGTTACGACGCGACTGCTGAAAAGCCGTCTGGGTGCGGAGAATTACCGACTGATGGAGCAAATCACCCAACCACGTTTCCAGGAGGGCGTAATGATGCAGATGCCATTCGAGATTAAAACCAGATAAAAAGAAGAAATCCCGCACAGTTTGACCTGAGCGGGATTTTTTAATTTCATTTGTGTGTTTTATGCGCGACGTTGTGACATTCCGAACAGCCAAAGAACTACAATGGCACCCAGCACTGCCAGCAACATACTCTTAATATCAAATTCCTCCACAGTTCCCCAGCCAATCAGACTGCCGATGAAACCGCCGACGAACGCCCCCACGATTCCTAAAATAATAGTCATGAGCCACCCCATTGACTGGTTACCCGGCATAATAAATTTTGCAATTGCACCTGCGATCAGACCAAAAATGATCCACGATAAAATTCCCATAGTTTTAAAATTTAATAATTAATATTTTGTGATTTGTAAACACTAAATATCAAACATAGGACCAAAACGGAAAACGCGCAGTTGTCCGGGTGTGGGAGCAAGGCAAAAAAAAGACTGATATCGCTATGAATATCAGTCTTTTATTTATCAGGATCTTTGTTTAAAAAAGGAATCCACAAATTCGCTTCCGTTAAACAGCTGGAGATCGGTCATCTTCTCACCTACGCCAATATACTTAACCGGTATCTGAAACTGGTCGGAAATTCCAATGACCACACCGCCTTTCGCCGTACCGTCCAGTTTGGTTACTGCCAGTGCATTGACTTCTGTGGCTGCGGTAAATTGTTTCGCCTGCTCAAAAGCATTTTGTCCCGTGGAACCATCCAGCACGAGCAGGATTTCATGTGGTGCATCCGGAATTACTTTTTGCATCACACGCTTGATTTTGGTCAGCTCGTTCATCAGGTTAACTTTATTATGCAATCTACCAGCGGTGTCGATAATAACAACGTCTGCCTGACTGGCCACCGCACTTTGCACCGTATCAAAAGCTACCGAGGCCGGATCACTGCCCATACCCTGCTTGACAATCGGTACGCCTACACGCTCACTCCAAATAACAAGCTGATCTACTGCCGCCGCTCGGAAGGTATCGGCCGCACCCAAAACGACATTTTTGCCATCGGTTTTAAACTGATGTGCCAGCTTACCGATGGTGGTGGTTTTCCCGACTCCGTTTACACCGACAACCATAATGACGTATGGCTTTTTGGATTCGTCAATATTGCCGGTCGCAGCCAGCGGATTTTCGAGCAGCAGGCCGCTGATTTCCTCACGCAAGATGGTATTCAGTTCATCGGTTCCCACGAACTTATCGCGGGCCACACGGTCTTCAATGCGCTTAATGATTTTAATAGTGGTTTCCGCACCGACATCGGAAGCAATCAGCACTTCCTCCAGGTCATCCAGCACTTCATCGTCCACGCGGGATTTCCCCACCACTGCTTTTGAAATCTTTTCAAAGAATCCCTGACTGGATTTCTCCAGTCCTTTATCCAGGCTTTCCTTTTCTTCCCGGCCGAAAACTTTTTTAAACCAGCTCATTCGTGTGTATAAATTAAAAGTAAATAAAAAGCCGCCAGCAGCGGCGAACAAAGATAAAACAAAAAAACTACCCTTGTGGATAGTCTTTTCTTATATCATCGCAGTGGTTGCGATTATTTTTTCAGGTAAGCGTCAACTTCGTCAGCGCCCATTACTTTTTCGTCGAAAACGTAAGCACCTGTCTTAGCAGAACGTACCATTTTCACTACTTTGGTCATTTTTTTTGAACCTGCCCCACCCTGAAGTGTTGCTACTACTTTTTTTGCCATTTTTTATATACTTAAAAAATTACTTAATTTCTTTGTGAACAGTGTACTTTTTCAAAACCGGGTTGAACTTTTTCAGTTCCAGTCTTTCAGTAGTGTTCTTTTTATTTTTAGTAGTAATGTATCTGGACATTCCTGCAACGCCACTTTCTTTGTGCTCGGTGCATTCCAAAATAACCTGTACTCTATTTCCTTTTTTTGCCATGACTTCTTAAGCTTTTTTAATGAAACCGTTTCTGGTTGCATTTTCCAACGCCTCCTCGATTCCGATTTTGTTAATGATTCTCAGTCCGTGTGCCGAAACTTTCAGCGTCACAGATTTTTCCTGCTCAGGCAGGTAAAACTTCTTCTCCAGTAGGTTGATTTCAAAACGACGCTTCGTTTTGTTGTTAGCGTGAGAAACGCTGTTTCCAACCATAGCACGCTTTCCTGTTATTTGGCAAATTCTTGACATATCTCGATGTTCTTTTTAGCTACTAAATATTTGAGAGTGCAAAATAACGAAGAAATTTTTATTTAGACAAGTGCCGCGGTGTATTATTTTAAAGAAAATCAGCGCTTTTGCCACTTCATTTCCCAAACCTGCTGCGATTATGGCAATTGCCGCAACTTCACCCCCTTCGTTTTATATCTTGCTCAATCCGTTTTCTGTGCTTTTTATAATTATTAAATAATATTCACCTCACGCTCCAGCGTAATTCTGAATTTTTGCTGAACGTCGCGGATTAAGCCGGCCGAAAAATCAAATATTTCCTGTCCGGTCGCGTGGCCGGTTTTATTAATGAGGACTAAAGCCTGCTGCGCATGTGAGGCGACATTGCCTATTTGCCTGCCTTTCCAGCCAGCGGTTTCAATGAGCCAACCGGCCGGCACTTTCACATGTTCCCCAGCCGGATAAGACGGAATGTGTGGATATTTTTCCTTAATTTTAATAAATGCTTCCTGCGAAATCACCGGATTTTTAAAAAAGCTGCCGGCGTTTCCTGTTACCGCCGGATCCGGTAATTTACTTTGACGAATGGTAATTACCGCCTCGGAAAGCTGGCGGATGCTCGGATTTTCAATTCCTTTTTTCTTCAGTTCTTCCTGGATGGCACCATAGGACATTTTGATCGTATGATGCTGGGTAGTTAACCTGAACGTGACGGAGAGAATGACATATTTATTTTTTCCTTCTTTTTTAAAGTACGACTCACGGTAGCCGAAATCACATTGTTGTGCAGTGAAAATTTCGGTTTCCAGGGTTTCAAGATTCAAAACTTCGCACGACTCAAAAGTATCCTTAATTTCAACGCCGTAGGCACCGATATTCTGCATAGGGGATGTCCCCACATTTCCGGGAATCAGCGACAGATTTTCGAGTCCGCCATATTCCTGCGACAGACAATACTGCACGAAAGCATGCCAATTTTCCCCGGCCTGAGCTGTAACCAGAACGTGATTCTCTGAAATAACTTTTTTCTCTATTCCTTTCAGATTCAGGTGAATAACAAGACCCGGAAAATCGGACGTCAGCAGCACATTGCTGCCACCACCCAGAAAAAGACGCGGCATTTCGGCTCCGAATTGTTGCAGCACGGATCGCAATTCTTCTGTATTTTGCACCTCTGCGAAATAGCGTGCGTGTGCGGGAACACCAAACGTATTATAGGATTGTAAAGAAAAGTTTTCGTGTATCTCCATCAGACTTAAATGAAAAAGCGGGCCGCAGCCCGCCTGTTTATTATACTTTATAATCAGAGTTGGAATTCAGCGCGGTACTTTTGGATCGCATCGTTCAGCAATTCCACGCTGCGGCGCAAATCTTCTTCTTTCAGGACGTAGGCAATACGCACCTGCTTTTTACCAAGTTCAGGATCACTGTAAAAGCCGCTCATGGGCGCAACCATCACGGTTTCGTTGTTATGGCAATAGCTTTCCAGTAACCATTGGGCAAACTTATCGGAATCATCCACCGGAAGTTCTACGGCGCAGTAAAAGGCTCCCTTTGGCTTCGGACAGATTACGCCCGGAATACCGTTTAACAAATCCACGAGCAGGTTTCGGCGTGAGGTATATTCAGCGCGAACCTTGAGGATATAATCTGCATCATTCACGTGTGCTGCGGCCGCCGCAATCTGGCCCAGCAAGACAGGGCTTAAACGTGCCTGCGCAAACAGCATAGCTGCATCGTGAATTGCTTTGGACCGAGTTACCATAAAGCCAATCCGCACCCCACACATGGAATAGCGCTTAGATTCGGAATCGATAATAATACAGTGGTTTTCCAGTTCAGGAAACTCGAGCATGGAAATCTGTTGCTTGCCATCATACACATATTCGCGGTACACTTCATCTGAAATGATGACGATATCGTGCTTTAGCGCAATCTCTGCCAACTGCTGCAGCTCTTCGCGGGTGTACAGATAACCGGTCGGATTGCCCGGGTTGCAAATCAGGATTGCTTTAGTCTTATCGGTAATCTTTGCTTCCAGCTCAGCCATGGGCGGCAGGGCAAAACCTGTATCAATGCTGGACGGCACGGAAACCACGTTTACATTAAAACTGTTTGCAAAACCATTATAGTTTGCATAGTAGGGTTCCGGAATAATAATTTCATCTCCATCATCACACAAGGTGGAAATAGCAAAGTTCAAAGCTTCAGAACCACCGTTGGTTACGATGAAATTATCAGTGGTCAGGTCTGTGAAACCTAAAGTATGGTAGTACTGCTGCAGTGCCGTGCGGTATTCCAGATTTCCTTCCGACAGTGAATACTCGAAAATGCTGAGGTCATTATTCTTCACAGCATCCAGCGCTGACTGCGGCGTTTCAATATCGGGCTGGCCGATATTCAGGTGATATACTTTAATCCCTTTTTGCTTGGCCTGCAAAGCATATGGAACCAGTTTTCTAACCGGTGAGGCAGGCATATTCTGAGCGCGTTGCGAAATCGTTGGCATGCTGTTTTAATTTTTGACAAAAATACAGATTTTTTCACAAGAAAAACAGAGCCGGACCGACAGACTGATCGTCAGCCGGAAGCAGAACAAAAGACCACAAACTGCGCCACTGCGAACTAATTGCGGAAGGGGCCCTGCTCGTATTAAAAATCTTCTGTGTAATGTTCGGTGCTGAAATTGATCGGCAATCTAAAGGTGTACTTAACCGGCACTCCGTTCAACTTTGCAGGCGTCCAGGTTTTTTTCATTTTCTTGACGGCAGTTACAATATCTGCCAGTAGCCGATCGCTGTTGGCTATTTTAGGTTCAATATCAAAATTTTCCATTTTACCAGTTGGACCTACGTCAAAACTCAGCATGAAGACACCCTCCGGACGGTAGCTGTCCCAGTCCAGATACCCGCCTACATATTTGTGAAACTCTTTTCTAAAGGCGTTGACACCTCCGGGCAGTGCAGGCCGGTTAATGGTCGTTGTAATATCATATCCCGGGATGTAGGAATCAAAGAAATCTGCGGGATGAAAAGGAAAGTCAAAATGGGCGGTTACTTTTTTACCGTTTACTTCGGCAGGCTGCCATTTTCGCAAAGTTCCCAGCGAGCGGACAGCCAATTCATAGGCACATCTGTTTTTCTCTACCGCCGCAGCATCATTTTTTCTTCGCACCAGCGCCGGTTTTCCGGTTTCATCTATTTTCAGGTGCACCCAGTACATTTCCTGTTTGGCGCAAGGCTTCAGGTTGCTACTGACGAAATATTGCTGCATCTCCCCGAACATGGCAGCCGCACCGCCTTGGTAGGCGTCCTGCCCGTTGGGATAATAAGGAAGTACTTTCTGCGCAAAAGCGAAGCATGCGGTGAAGAAAAGAGCAAGAGTAAAGAATTTGTTCATATAAATTTTATATACTATTTCTAATCACCCAAAAAGCCAAAATCACCACCAGTACTACCATAATCGCCCGCGGCCCGAACAGCCGTTTTCTCCATTGTAAAAAGGATGGATCTGTACTTTTAATTAGATTAAAAATAAGGCCCGTCAGAATATACGGTATCGACAAAACGAGTAAAAGGTTTTCTCGCGTCGCCTCAGTTATATGAAAGTTCAGCAGATGATGAAGGGCGCGCTGGGAACCGCAGCCCGGACATTGCAAGCCCGTGAGGGAAAGAAAAGGGCATTTCGGAAACCAGTGACTTTCCAGTGGATTGTAGGTTTTATAAATCAAGGCCAAACCACCCAGAAAGATCACCAGCAGACCCGCTTTCAGGTATTTAATATTGTGAACTAAAAAGTGATACACCAGCAATAAATACAAGAATAAAATAAGCTCCAATTCCGACCAGTGCCAGTACCACGCTGATCAGCGTCCATTTTTTCGCTTCTTCAGAATAGCGCTGCGCGCCGGCCAGATCACCGGCATAAAAACGCGCCTCCACTTTTGAAGCGTTCACGATACCGACGATACCGAAAGGCAGGCAGCAAAATAAAGTGGCCAAAATAGATTCCACCAACCAGCTTTTCGGTGGTGTTTGATTGCTTAAATTCTCCATAGTTTTATAGTAATAAAATAGTTTTGAAAAGATGGTTACCTCGTTAAGGTAAAAAACTTTAAATTTTTAAATCAGAATTTCTGTAGGCTAAGATATTATTTTTTCCACTTCAATCTGGAAGTTGAACGAAAGGAAATAAGGGAAAATTGTTTCGAATACTTTTGATTTCATTTAACACATCGATTATGTAAGTAGCAAAACACTAAAAAAGTTACTCAGAAGCGCTGAAGCC
This sequence comes from Kaistella sp., assembly GCA_032057205.1. GTDB lineage: Bacteria > Bacteroidota > Bacteroidia > Flavobacteriales > Weeksellaceae > Kaistella. The sequence continues at coordinate 159,839 of DAMCFT010000004.1, read as the reverse complement.
GATTTCTGTTTTTATCATTATGAACTTCTAACACATGGTTGTACGTTAAATTTCTTAAAATTTATCGGGCGCTTATCAGATCAATCCCTTTTCCAATCAAAATGAGTATAACTAAAGAAGTAATCAGTCCTAGTAAATAAGCCGATATACTTTTTACATAGCTCGACCAACTTTTTGGGTTATAAAAATTACCGATTGCCCAAGCCCAATATGCTGTTGCTGTCATTCCGCCATACGCCAATATGTCTATTCGCGCCAGACCCTGTATTATTGCAAACAACGCTAAAATAAGCATGCCCATGCCCATGATATAGCAAAGCATTACCAGGATTTCAAAGAGGTTAAAGGGATGCTTTCTAAAAAATAACTTTAACCAGAACGCGATAAATACAGCCATCAGAATATTAGAATATCCGTAATGTTCCTGCACCCAGGAAAAAAGTGAAACAACTGTGCTGGTACTGTCAGTCTGCTGAAATTGAACATATTGATCTTCAATCTTAAAAAACCCGTTCGCCAATGTATAAATTAAAGAGGTAATGATGATGAAGACGATAGGCTTTACCAGACGCCTGCGATCTTCAGACAAATAATTTCTTATAGTAACACCAGGCCTTGTCAACAAAGCCCTGACGGTATAGATGAAACCCCGCTCATAATGTACCAAATGGCCGACCTCATGTATCAGATAGCGGCTACCGATCCGCCGGACCTGCGCGGGATAACCGCAATCCGGGCAGTAAGAGGATGTAAGTTCAGCGCTGCAGTTTTTACAGGTCATGCGAGATAAATGATGCTAATAAACAAACTTAAACGCACAAGTCAAGCCCTATTATTAATATATGGTTTAAAGAGACAGCTAAAATTAAAGTAAATTATAGCTGAAAATAAATGAAACATTTTCGTAACCTGCATTCTTATACGTAGGTGTTAACCAACGATTTCCGTTGTACCTAGCCTCTACGCCCCATTTATTTTTGTAGCTATAACCTGCCCCCACCGCGAAGTTCGGATTCAATTTTTGGAATAAGTAAGAGTTATAAATGGATCCGTCTTTCCGATTGAATACGAGTTCAGAGTCCAAAGAAAGGCCAAGTACGTATTGTAAATTAAGGAAGACTTTGGATTTATCGTCAAGAAAGAAGTAATGTCGCAGACCTAAAGGAATATCAACCATATTGTATTCAGCATTGATAATAAACTCTCCTCCAGAAACACCTTTATACGGTACATTAATTTCGGATTTGTACCTCTGGTAGACGATCTCTGCTAGAATCGCCCACTTATTCCTATTAAATGGAAGAATATACTCACCCTCCAACCCTAATCCAATTCCTGCCTTATTTCCTAATTTAAATTCTGTATCGGTAACATAATCAGTAACAGTAATGTGATGTAAATTTACACGCGGCCGTACGTTAAAATTAAATTTTCCTTTTTTAACCTTAGTAGTCTCTGAATAATCAGGATCAGAACACTGATAATACTGGGTGAAAATATTTCTCAGATATTTCTCCTGATATTTTAATTTTTGAAAGTCCGAATCGTCAATCGAAGCACATGCAAGAACGCTCTTTAACTGATTTTTATAATCCTCATTGTAAGCAATTGTAGTTTCATCAACGGAATATGGCTTGTAAATCAGATTTTTAACTTCGTCGTCAGACATTTGATAAAAAAAATGATTCGTCCCAGAATCTGAATAGAGTAACAAACTTACCGGACCGGGCAGCAATTCTTTTAAAAAGACGGTTTCCTCTCTGTAGTCTGGTTGTGCTGATTCACTTAGATGTTTAATATTGTGACTAGACTGGTCAATGAGTACTTTTTTTCGAATATATTTAGATTCATTCAAAATTTGAAACATTTCTACCTCATGAACAGATAATTTTATAGGTTTATCAATTTGATTCGTTCTGTATTCAAATGAATCAGGATTGCTCCGCCAACCTACATTTTTAATAAAGCAATCCACTCGTTCACCTGCATTGTTGATAAAAAATCCTTCCTCAAATCTTATTTGAGAAAACACAGAAATATTAATAAGAATTAAAAAAAACAGATATTTTCTCTTCATATTTAAATAATTTAGTCAGATTGAATTTTGCAAAACCGTAAATAAGCTTTTTCTTAAAAAAGGTAAATATAATTAATAAACATATATGAGGAGGAGGAGTATGAAAATAATTTTACCAGATTTTTTATTCAATGTAAAAGATAACACACAAAAAATCCGCTACTCACGCAGCGGATTCTTAAGTCCTACAATTATTTATTTAATAAACCCTTTATTTCTCAACAGCGGCTTCAGATCCGGGTCGCGACCGGTGAAATCCCTGAAGGCTTTGTTCAGGTCTTTAGAGTTTCCGACAGATAAAATGTATTTGCGGAACCGATCACCGTTCGCGCGCGTCATGCCGCCGTTTTTGGTAATCCAGTCCCAGGCGTCGGCGTTCAGCATGTCGCTCCACATATAGGCATAATATCCTGCGGAGTAACCGCCACCCCAAATGTGGGCAAAGTAGGGCGAATGATATCTTGGCGGAACTTCTTTCAGGGTAAAGCCATATTTTGCGAGCGCAGCCTTTTCAAATTCCAGCGTCGGGCGGAATTGCGAAGCGTCTGTCACAGAATGCCAGTTCATGTCAATCGTAGCAGCGGCCACCAGCTCCGTAGTAGAATATCCCTGGTTGAAGGCAGAAGCTTTTTTGATCTTTGCCACCAGCGCTGCCGGCATTGGTTTTTTAGTTTGATAATGCAAGGCGTAATTCTTCAATACCTCGGGTTCCAGAGCAAAGAACTCGTTGATCTGCGACGGGAATTCCACAAAATCACGCGGAACGCTGGTGCCAGAGATGGAAGCATATTTCTGATCTGCAAATAAACCGTGCAATGTGTGCCCGAATTCGTGGAACATCGTCTCCACATCATCGTAGGAAATCAGCGAAGGTTTTCCGGCGGCCGGCTTCTGATAATTGAATACATTCACAATCACCGGTTTCTGATTCCGCTGGTAACTCTGATCCACAAAGTTGTTCATCCAGGCGCCACCATTTTTATTATTGCGGGTAAAGAAGTCCAGATAATACAGCGCCAGCGAACTGCCATCGCGGTCAAACACTTCATAGGTCACGACATCGGGATGATACACCGGCAAATCGGTACGCTTCTTAAAAGTGATTCCGTAGAATTTTTCAGCAGCATAAAAAACACCTTTTTCCAAAACGGTTTCTACCTCAAAATACGGTTTGATTTCGTTTTCATCCAGATCGTATTTCGCTTTGCGCACCTGCTCGGCATAATAGTTCCAGTCCCAAGGCTCCACCGTAAATCCTCCTTTCTGCTTATCAATCAGGGCCTGGATTTCATTACGTTCACGCTTGGCTGTTTCCACCGCCGGTTTGGCCAGTTTTGCCAGCAGGTCCATCGCGTGCTCCGGTGTTTGTGCCATCTGGTCCTGCAGTTTCCATTCCGCGAAGGATTTCTTTCCCAGCAAATGCGCTTTTTCCATGCGCAGCCTCGCCTGCTTTTCCAGGATGGCCCGGGTATCGTCTTCATTTTCTTTCTCAGCACGGTACCAGGACGCTTTAAAAATTTTCTCGCGCGAAGCACGATTTTTCAGACTTTGCAAAACGGGCTGCTGGGTTGTATTTTGCAGTGCAATCAGATATTTCCCCGTCATTCCAGCTTCTTTGGCATCGGCCGCAGCGGCCGCCAGTGCATCCGGGTTTAAGCCATCGAGCTCACGGGCATTATCAAATACGACCGCGCCGTGCTTGCGCGCATCCAGTAATTTATTAGAGAACTGCGTGGAAAGTGTAGCCAGTTCTTCGTTGATCTTTTTCAGCTGTTCCTTTTTCGCCTGCGGCAAATCGGCACCCGCAATTTCAAAGTTGGTTTTATAGACTTCGATCAGCCTTTTCTCTTCATCGCCCAGATTGAGCGGAGAGATCGCTTTGATACGGTTGTATAGCTTTTCGTTCAGATATATATTATCGCTCAGGCCCGAAAAGATCGGAGCATACGTAACCTCCAGGCTTTGCAGCGTCGGGTTCGTATTGGAACTTGTTAAATTATAGAAAACGCTTTGCGCACGTTTCAGCACTTCGCCGCTGTTTTCCAAAGCGAGAATGGTGTTTTCAAAAGTAGGTGCCTCCGGGTTATTTGCGATATACTCAATTTCAGCCAGCTGCACTTTCATGCCATAATCGAAGGCGGGCTTGTAATGCGAGTCCTTAATTTTGTCGAACTGTGGCGCCTGATACTGCAGCGGACTCTTCTGCAGGAACGGGTTATTGGCCATGGAGGCAGGAACGGCTACCTCAACCGGATGATTGGATTTTTTCATAGTGGTACAGGCGGTAGTGAGCGCCAGACTTGAAATTAAAAATACAGAAGCAATATTTCTCATTCGTCAGTTGTTTTAATTAAAGTAAAGATACTACATTTAACTAAAAATAAAGATGATGAAAAAGACGTTACTTCTGGGCACAGCTGTGCTTCTTCTGTTTTCCTGCAATATTAAGACCGATAAGCTGGTTCTCTCCAACCTGGTAACCAAAACCGCAACCGGACCGCAAACCACGCGCGAGTACACCATGAACTTCAGTGGCCTGCGCGTCTCTCAGGGGATTGATGCTGAAGTTTTTAAATCCGCGGAAAATAAAATCATCATTTCAGCACCGGCAGATATCATCGATGATGTATTGGCAGAAAAATCCGGCAATTCGGTGCAGATCCGTTTCCGTCCCGGCCTCAATATCTCGACCAATAACGTGAGTGCTAAAGTCTATACAAAGAATCTCTCCACCGTTGAGGCAAGTTCCTCGGGCAGGATCCGCGTGAAAGATAAATTCACTCAGGACCGCACTGATATTTCAGCTTCCAGTTCAGGGCAGATCTTCGGAGATTTCGAAGCCAATCAGCTTTCAGTCCGTACTTCCAGCTCAGGCAGCTATCAGGGACAGATCTGGGCAGTGAATCTGGAGGCAGCTGCCTCTTCGGCCGGTGCTGTCACCTTAACGGGAAAGACAGGCAACGCGACGATGAAAGCTTCTTCTTCGGGCAGCATTAATGCCGGGAAAGTCTTCGCGAAATCTGCTGACTTAAGTGCTTCCAGTGCCGGTGATATCAGCCTGACGGTTTCAAATCAAGTTTCTGCGAGGGCCAGTTCAGGTGGCGATATTCATGTTAACAAGAACGGAGCTTTAACCAAAGCCGATATTAAGGAAAGCAGCGGAGGCAGTATTTCAATAAAATAAATAATACTTTACCAGCCGCCGGAAGCACCACCGCCACCGAAACTGCCGCCACCGCCGAAGCCGCCGAAGCCGCCACCGCCGAAACTACCACCACCGCCGCCAAATCCGCCGCCGCCAAAACTGCCGGGGAATGGGAAAAAGCCACCCGGATACATGGTACGGCCCCGCCGCGAAAGAATCACATCATCTCCGCGGCCCCCGCCGCCGCCGCCATGGTTGCCGAATAAAAAGCGCAGAATCAGCAGTACAAAAACAGCGATAATCAGCAGTTGGAAAGTGCTCAGCCCGTCCTCCGGCCTTTTGTCTTTGACAATAGGTTTAAATTTTCCCTGTACTGCCTCCATGATGGCAGAAGTTCCGCCATTGATGCCGGCATACCACTTTCCCTGCCGGAATTGCGGTGTTACAATATAATCCAGAATCTGGCCGGCCACAGAAGCCGTCAGATACTGCTCCACAGCGCGCCCCTGCTGAATGGACATGGTATGGTCATCGGTGGCGATGAGGAAGACTACGCCATTATCTGTTGCTTTCTGGCCAATTCCCCATTCTTCGCCGTACATGGTGGCGAGGAAATTCACGTCTTCTCCCTTCGTAGTGGTAATAATGATAACGGCAATTTCCGTGGAGGTAGAATCCGAGAACGCAATCAGTTTTTCATCCAGCGCTTTTTTTTCCGCAGCAGTTAAAATGCCCGATTCATCCGTCACCGGATACAACAATTTGGGTTTAGGCGGTACACGCTGCGCCAGGAAGAAGCCGCAGCTCAGAAACAGCAGTATAGATGAAAATAAAAAATTACGAGAAAGTAATCTCATTCGGTAACTCATTGGGATTGTCCCCGGTAATAGGGAAATGTCTTTTCAGTTCCAGGCCGGTTTCCAGCACGGCTTTTTGCAGCCCCTCGAAATAGCGGCCTTCCGCGAAGTAACGGGTCGTCTGATCATGCAGCCGGTCCCAGAACTGTTGTTGTACTTTAGCATGAATACCTTCATCACCAATAATGGTGAGGTACTGCTGTTCAAAATTAATATGAAACAGCACGGCATTCAGTTCGGCCGTTTGGTACCGGCACAGTTTCGTAAAAACCTCAAAAGCGATTTCCGCATTATTCCCTTCCGTATGGGAATCAATATGAATCCGGATTTCGCCGGTAGAATAATCTTCTGCCGTCTGAATGGTTTCTACCAGCTGTGCCAGCTGTGAATCGGTCAGGTAAGGTTTCATTATTCCGTGAATACTTCAGGTGCATTTTCTGCGCCAGCGGCGGCCTTGAAGTATGGTTTTTCTTTAAAGTTGGTGAAGTTTGCCAGAATATTGTTCGGGAAGGTTTTAATCGTGGTGTTATAATCCTGCGCCGCTTCGTTATAATACACCGTTTCGCTGCGAATGCTGTTTTCAATCGCTGTGTATTCCCGCTGGAAATTCAGGTACTGCTGGTCCGCTTTCAGATTAGGATATTGTTCCACAACGGCCATCAGCCTGCTCAGCGCTCCGGTAAGCTGCCCCTGTGCGGCCTGGAATTTGGCCATATCTTCTTCGGTCATATTGGTTGGATCCAGTGTAATAGAAGTCGCTTTGGAACGCGCCTCTACTACTTTGGTTAAAGTTTCCTGTTCAAACTTGGCATAGGACTTCACTGTTCGTTCCAGATTCGGAATCAGGTTTGCCCGCTTTTGATAGACCGTTTCCACGTTGGACCACTTGGTATTAACGGTCTGCTCTTTTCCTACGAAATTATTATATCCGTTCTTTCCCCAGAAAAAAAGTATTACTGCAATCACTACCAGCGCAATCCCTATGGTTCCTGCGCTCATACAACCTCTGTTTCTCATCGTTTTATTTATTTTTTTATCGTTTAATAGCTACCCAAATATACAATATATGTGCTAAATTTGTGGAAACTTAAACAAAATGATCACTGCTGTGGTGGCCCTGGGCCGCAACAACGAAATAGGCGCCGGCAATCAAATGCTGTGGCATCTGCCGAAAGATTTGGCGCACTTTAAAAATATTACTTCCGGACATCCTGTTATTATGGGTCGCAAGACCTACGAAAGCATCGGAAAACCGCTGCCCAACCGCACCAATATTGTGGTGAGTCGCCGCGAAAACTGGTTCGAGGAGGGAATTCTGATTGTAGGCAGCCTGAAGGAAGCAGTGAAATTTGCAAAGAAGATAGATCCGGAAGTATTCATTATCGGTGGCGGGCATATTTACGAACAAACACTCGACATTACCGACAAGCTGGAGGTAACCCGCGTGGATACCACGATGGAAGCAGATACCTATTTCCCTAAAATAGACCCAAAAGTCTGGGAAATGACGGAAGAACGCTGCGAGCAAAAAGATGAGCGCCATGCCTATGACTTCTGTTTTCAGACCTACGTGCGGCGTGAAGCAAAATAACGCGCTGCGCTTTCCTGTACAAATTCTTATCTTTGCACCTCTAAAATTTCAACATGAATAAATACCTGAAATTTGTAATCACCGCACTTATTTTAGCGGCTGCTGTATACCTGATGATGAACCGCAATATTGGCTGGGGCATTGTGCTGGTATTCGTTTCGGCTTTACCTATTCTCCTTTTCTTTAAAAACGAATATATCCTGCTGGCCTTCTGGTTCCTCAGAAAACAAAATATGGTGAAAGCAGCGCATTGGCTGAGCAAAATCACGAACTATGAAAGCCAGTTGCATAAATCACAATACGGCTACTTCCATTACCTGCAGGGACTGACACTGGCGCAGGATCAGCCGGCCAAAGTAGAACCCTACATGCGCAAAGCACTGGATTTTGGTCTGAATATGAAACATGACCGTGCCATGGCTACCCTGAATATCGCAGCAGGCGCTGTGCAAAAAGGCAAAAGACAGGAAGCCGCAAAATTACTCGAAGAAGCCAAGCGACTGGACAGTGCCGGAATGATGACCGACCAGATCAAAATGCTGAAAGATCAGTTAAAAATGCCGAGCATGCAAAAGCATATGCACAACCCGCACATGCGCCAACGTGGCAAATTCAGATAAAATATTTAAAATAAAATTTAAAATCCTGTCCGGCAGAACCAGACAGGATTTTTTATGTATTTATATGTAAACTTAAGCCTCTGAACTGTGATCTGTTCCGTAGAACTTTGGAATCTGCCACTGATATTTTACCGCCAGGGTCCGGATGATAACAATCAGCAGAATGGTGGAAATTTGTATCAACGCGTAGGACAAAGCAGAATATTTAACCAAAGTTAAAAATAGCCCGCCGCCCAGGATGCAGGCAGTTGCATAAATCTCCTGCCGGAAAATAAGCGGAATCCGGTTCAGCAGAATATCGCGGCTGATCCCGCCAAAACAACCGGTGATGGTACCCAGTGTAATACAAATCAAGGGATGCAGATCAGCATTCAGCCCTTTCTGCACACCAACAATGGTGAACAAGCCGAGCCCGAAACTGTCGAACAGAAATAAAGTAACCTTAAACTTCTTTTCCACGGATTTGAAGATCATCGCCACGAGCGTTGTCATAAAAATAACCGTACAAATCACCAGGTCACGCATCCAGAAGACCGGAACATCCAGCAGGACATCCCGTACCGTTCCACCGCCAACGGCAGTAACGAAGGCAATAATTAAAACCCCGAAAGGATCCAGCCGCTTCTGCATGGCGGCAAAACTTCCCGACATCGCAAAAGCAATCGTTCCCAGGATTTCGATCGCAAGGTTAAAATTTTCGTGTACGTGCATAGCAGATTACGGACGCGGCACACGCACAGCAGGCGGCACCATAATTTCATAATTTCCGTTGAAGGTAATGATTTCCCGGACAATGCTGCTGCTGATAAATGATTTGCCGGAGGAGGTCAGCAAGAAAATAGTCTCCACTTTCTGTTCTTTGGTGAGTTCGCGATTGGTCTGGGCAATGGCTTTTTCAAATTCAAAGTCAGCCGGATTGCGAAGGCCACGCAGGATAAAACGCACATTTTTGCTGCGGCAGTAATCCACCGTCAGCCCTTCGAAATGATCGACTTCAATATTCGGAAAGTTCGCAAATGTTTCACGGATAAACTGCATGCGCTGCTCCAGCGAGAACATATATTTCTTCTGCGAATTCTGGCCAATGGCGATAATAATTTTGTCAAACAGTGGATAAGCACGCTCCACAATATCAAAATGTCCTAAGGTAATAGGATCAAAAGACCCCGGAAAAACGGCTATTCTCATAAATTTTTATTCAGGGCTTTTTCTACCTCATTACCGCACAATTCCTCGAGCGCCATTCCGTAATGCGCTGCCTGCTGCGGTAAAATGGACGCCGGCGAAAAACCGGGATTCGTATTCATTTCCAGCATGTAGGGGATGCCATTGGTAATAATAAATTCACTGCGCGAAAAACCGCTCATCCCCAAAGCGACATACGCGCGCCTCGCAATTTCCTCTACTTCCATCCTTGTATCTTCATCTAATCTTGCGGGTGTAATCTCTTCCGATGCGCCTTCGTACTTCGCTTCATAATCGAAAAACTCATTGTGCGGTACAATTTCAGTGATGCCGAGTACCAAAGCTTCGTTTTTATAATCCACCACGCCAACAGAAACTTCAGTGCCGTCCAGATACTGCTCAATCAGCACTTCCTGGTCTTCAGCAAAAGCCAGCTTGAGTGCAGCATCGAACTCCGCAGCTTCTTTTACTTTTGAAATCCCAAGCGAAGAGCCGGACTGATTAGGTTTAATGAACAACGGCAAACCCAGTTCTGCGATAATTTCCTCTTGATTAATTTGCTCACCCTCGCGCACATAAAAGCTTTTCGCTGACGGAATGCCATATTTAGAAAGTACGGCCAGCGTATCTTTTTTATTAAAAGTTAATGCACTCTGATAGAAATCGCAGCCGGTATATTTTTGTCCGATCGTATTCCAATACGCCTGCATTTCTCCGTTCTCGCCGGGCTTCCCGTGAATGATATTGAAGCAGACATCAAAAGTTACTTTAAAACCACTGCTCAGCGTTACCGAAAAATCAGCTTTATCCACCGGCAGATGATTTCCGCGGTCATCGATAAAATACCAGTCCTTCTTCAGGATAACTACTTTGTACACATTGTACAGATCACGGTTCAGCGAACTGAAGATGAGCTCACCGCTTTTCAGCGACACTTTATACTCATCTGAATAGCCGCCCATGACGACGGCAACGTTTTTCTTTTTCATGCAGTGGAAATCTTGCGGGCAAAATTACATAAATACTTTTACAGAAAACGGCGTATCCACACAAGTTTATGTCTGCTTACCTTGTAACAAAAGAAGATTCAAATCATAGCCGCTAATTTTTAATTGCTGTTTTAAAAATGTAATTTTGACGCCTATGAAAAGATGGTATCTCTACCCCTTTTCTCTCGTGTATCATTTGGTAACTGCAGTGCGCAACACCTTGTATTCATGGGGGATCTATTCTTCAACAGGCTTTAAAATTCCGGTGATTAATGTCGGAAACCTTTCGGTGGGCGGCAGCGGAAAATCACCGATGGTGATGTATCTCGCCGAGCTCCTTTCCAGGCAGTACAGAACCGGTGTACTCTCCCGCGGCTACGGACGGCTGACCAAGGGTTACCACATTACCAATTACGACAGCAATTACAAAACGGTGGGCGATGAAGCCATGCAGCTGTTTGAGCGTTTCAAGAACCGCTTCGTTATTGGTGTGTCCGAGAAAAGAGTACCCGGCGCGCGAAAAATGATTGATGACATGGATTTAGGTGTCCTGCTGCTGGACGACGCCTACCAGCACCGCGCCATTAAACCGGGTTTCCAGATCCTGATGACGGATTACAGTGATCCTTATTTTAAGGATTACCTTCTGCCGGCCGGTAACCTGCGCGAAAGCCGGAATGGTGCCAGGCGTGCCGATATTATCATGGTTTCCAAATGCCCGCCGGAACTAACGGCTGAGCAAAAACAATATTATGTTTCACGGATTAAGCCGACAGAAAATCAGCACGTTTTCTTCTCAGGAATCGGATATGATGAAAACCTCTACAGCCGCGATAAAATATTGCCGGACAATAATCTTTCCTATTACGATGTATTACTGGTGACCGGTATCGCTAATCCCAAACCGTTGCTTCAGCATCTGGACCGTTTCAGCAAGAAAGTAAAACACCTGAAGTTCCGGGACCATCATAACTTCACGGACGAGGATATTCGCCAGATTATGGCTGAATACAAAAAGCTGGGCGAATACCGTATTCTTTTAACTACTGAAAAAGATTATGTACGGCTTAAAACTTTCGATGCATTGCGCGACCTGGTGTACTACTGGCCCATCCACGTGAATATTGACAAGCAGGAAGCATTTAACCAAATCATTTTAGACTATGTTGGAAAGAATCAAAGAAACAGCCGCGTTTATTCAAGATAAAATTAAAGGTGCGCCGGAGTTTGCTATTATCCTGGGTTCCGGCCTGGGGAATTTAAAAGATGAGGTGGCGCCAATCTGTACTTTAGAATATTCCGAAATACCGAATTTTCCGCAAACAACCGTTGCGGGACACGGTGGCAAACTCATTTATGGTACGCTGGAAGGCAGGAAGGTCTTGCTGATGAGCGGGCGTTTTCACTATTATGAAGGTCATGATATCCAGACGGTAGTCTTCCCGGTGCGGGTTTTCCATCAGCTTGGGATTAAGAACATGATTGTTTCCAATGCGTGCGGTGGGGTGCATCCTGATTTCCAGGTGGCAGATGTGATGCTGATTAACGATCACATCAACATGATGCCGGAACATCCGTTGCGCGGCAAGAACATGGATGAGCTCGGACCGCGGTTTGTGGATATGAGTGAACCTTATAATAAAAAGATGTTGCAAACAGCACTAAAGGTGGCGGAAGCGGAAAAGATCAAAGTGCATCAGGGTTGTTATGTGGCTTTGCAGGGTCCTACCTTTGAAACACCGGCAGAGTACGGAATGATTCGCGCAATTGGCGGTGATGCCGTAGGCATGAGTACGGTGCCCGAAGTGATCGTGGCAAAACATCAGGGAATGGACTGTTTCGGCTTATCGATTATTACCGATTTGGGCGGCCCGAATATCGCGCTGGAAGTTTCTCATGAAGAAGTATTGCAGGCGGCGAAAAAAGCAATGCCAAATGTAATCGCCATTGTGAAAGGCCTGGTCCGGAATTATCACGGGTAACTTTTACTTTGAAATCAAAAAGCGCATCAAAAGGTGTGCTTTTCTTTTGTTATAAACATTGAGCTGCCGGAGATAGCAGAATTTTTTTGAAATGTATAAGCTGATAACTTTGAAAAAATTTTGGTTTAAATAATATTTAAATTTAATTGATAGTTCCCTAAAAATCAATTGTTGCGCCTGTACCTTCTCTGTTTTTAAAACTCATATTAACAGGCTGAAAAAATTAAAACCTGTACTTTTGCAGTATGGAAACGGTTCGGAAAATTATCCATGTGGATATGGATGCCTTCTATGCTTCGGTGGAACAGCGTGACCATCCCGAACTTCGCGGAAAAGCGCTCGCCGTGGGTGGTGGTCAGCACGGAGTTGTTGCCGCCGCCAGTTATGAAGCCCGGAAATTTGGCGTTCGTTCGGCGATGCCCGGCAGAATTGCCCAGCAAAAATGCCCGCATCTGATTGTGGTTAAACCCCGTTTTCAGCGGTACAAGGAAATATCTGCCCAAATCCGGCAAATCTTTTACGAGTTCACTGACTTGGTAGAGCCTTTGTCTTTAGACGAAGCCTACCTTGATGTTACCGAAAATAAAAAAAACATTGATTCAGCGCAGGAAATCGCCAGGCAAATCCGCCGCCGCATTTTCGAGGAAACCGGCCTGACCGCCTCGGCCGGGATTTCAGTTAATAAATTCCTGGCAAAAGTAGCCTCCGATTACCGCAAACCCAACGGTCAGAAAACCATTCATCCGAGCCAGATTCTGGAGTTTATGGAAGCGCTGCCGATTGAGAAATTTTACGGCATCGGAAAAGTAACAGCCAACCGGATGCACGAGCTGAAAATATTCACCGGAAAGGAATTAAAGGAAAGATCACTCGAAGAACTGACACATCACTTTGGAAAGTCGGGGCATTATTATTATCAGGTGGTACGCGGTATTCATAAAAGCGAAGTACGGCCGCACCGAACGCCCAAAAGCGTGGCGGTGGAGGAAACATTCTGGGAGAATCTGGCCGATGAAGAAGCGGTTTTTGCACAGCTGGAACTATTAAGCACCCAACTGGAAGAACGCTTGCGAAAAAAAGAAATCCTGGGAAAATCACTCACCTTAAAAATCCGGTACCGTGACTTCAGTATGTGTACACGGAGCACAACTACGGAAAGCTATTTCGGTAACAGCGGCCAACTGCTTGCAACGGCAAAAAGACTGTGGGAATTTCGGCCGTATGACCGGCCTGTCCGGCTGCTGGGCTTGTCCCTCTCCAACCTGAACACCCAGGAAAAAAAGCAGGTCAGCGTGCAGCTCACCTTACCTTTCGAAGAAGAAACTTATGAGTAAGTAAAAACGCAGCATCCGGATGAATGCTGCGTTTTTTATATAATTAAATAATCACTTTTTCAAAATTTTATTGGCGGTACTGTCAGTTCCGTCAATCGGTTCGGAGATATTTAAGTTAAGAATATCGGTGACGATGTGATACACATCGACATTTGGGAAATCAGTAATCACCGTTCCGGTTTTAAAGGCCGGACCGTTGGCGATGAAAACTGATTTCATTTCGGTAACTTCAAACGGATTATAACCATGCTTGCCCGGCGAGGTGCTGCGCCCGGCTTCCAAAAAGATTTTGGGTGCTTTCGGCATCAGGATAATATCGCCTATGCGCCCATAGCGGTCATCAGCTTTTGAAAAGTGCAGCGGCCCGGGGAACTGCTCCGTCAGAAAAACGAGATAATCTTCTGTTTTATTTTCATCAAGTTCCCGATAAACCGCGCGAACCTCGGTCTGATTTTTCACGAAGATGCGCAGCTGTGTATTAGAGTTGTAATAATCAAAACGATTTTTATCCGTCAGCATTTGTGGAATTTCAATGGTTTCCTCGCGGTCTACTTTAATCATTCCGTGATCTGCCACAAATATAATATTCACAGGCAGGCCGGTTTCTTTCACTTTTGAAACCAGTCGGCCTACGGTCTCATCAATCATGTGTACCGCAGCTTCCGTTTCGGGACTATCCGGCCCGAAGCGGTGGCCGTTGCCATCAACTTCGGGGAAATAAAGCGTAATAAAATGGGGACGAACCTCTTCTGGCAAATGAAGCCAGTTGAGAACTTTCTCCACTTTTTCCGCGGGCGTAAACTTTTCATGATACGGATAATAATACGTTGGCCGCGTGCCTGCTGCATCACTTGCGGAACCCACCCACATCATCGATGCGGAAATCATTCCCTGCTGCTCAGCCAGGCTCCAGAGCGGAACGCCGCCGTACCAGGAACCATCTTCCACAATTTGCTTATCATTCATCTTGTATTGCTGCTGTCGCTTGTAGTCATAAAAAAAGTTATCGATCAGCCCGTGATGCGCAGGATATAATCCGGTGATAATGCTCCAGTGATTAGGAAAGGTAATCGAAGGGTAACTCGGCACCATCGCGGTGGCAGTGACGCCCCTATTGGCGAGTTGCTGCAGGTGCGTTGCCTGGTATTTTCGCACGTAATCATTCCGGAAGCCATCCGCTGAAATCAAAATCACATACGGCTTTTCCGCAGTGACGGCTGCATTTTTGCGATCGGGCGTTACGATCTGAGCCGTGTCGGACTGCGCGAAAGCACATCCAAAGAAGAATAACAGAAGTAAGATTGCGGTGTTTTTCATAGATGCAAAAATAAAAAATATCAAGTGACGAATAAAAAGACATCATTATAAAAAATGTAATCTTTATGATTTTAAAACAATAAGAATATAGATAATAGTTTATATTTGTTTCTATATCAACACAGATGAAGAGAAAATTACTTATTTTCATAATTATTTGCATCTATATATGTATTAATGGCCAACTTGACCGTGAGCATTGGTTTGCACCAATGTTTAACAGAACTAATCTTGAAAGTAATTATCAGTCGCTTTACTTTTCTACGGGAGAAACCACTCCCTTTAAAGTTGACATTTTTCATGATAACCAAATCATTGGCACTGTGATGATCAGCAGAAATAATCCTGCGAAATTTGATATATTAAATTCAGAAAACATTATATCCACAGAAAATAATGACCTTTTCAGGCCTGTAGCAATGGGACTTTATACCAAAGGAGAGAAACCTTTTTTCGCCACCCTGCGGTTTTCGGTTAATAATCATGCTGAAATTCAAACTTCGAAGGGCAAAGCTGGCTTAGGAAAAGAATTTCGGGCAGTCGTGGCGCCTATTGTGCCGCGTAACCATATCTTAAATTTCATGAATAGCATCATGGCTACGGAGGACAATACCAACGTTACTATTAATGGTTTCGATCCGAATATAGTCTTTGCGGATAATATTTCCCGTACTGAAATTAATTTCACGTTAAACAGAGGACAATCCTATATCGTTGAAGGTTCTGGTCTATATGACAGCAACGCGAAGGGGTATATCGGTGCCAAAATCACTGCTGACAAACCCGTGGTGATTGCCAATGGAAATTTTAATGGTCAATACGCGCAGGATATTTCGACTTCTTCAGACATTCTTATGGACCAAGGTGTCCCGGAAGACAAGCTTGGACAGGAATTTATCTTAGTTAAAGGAAATGGCAGCATTACATCCAATATGGAAAAAGCTTTAATTGTTGCAACTCAGGACAATACCAAGGTGTACCTTAATGACCAAATTTCTCCTTCGGCTACGTTAAATGCGGGGCAGTTTTATCTTACTGATAACAGCGCCTATAAAAATCAGGGAGGTGGTCATTACAGTATGTTTATACGGACCGATAAAAACAGTTACGTTTATCAGCTATTAGGAGGAACAGATGGTAATGGTACCTCGCCCCTTGCAACCGGAGGGTTTAACTTTATTCCTCCGCTCAGTTGCTACCTGCCGCGTAAAATAGTAGAGATCGGCCGGATCAGCGAAAATGAATATTCATCTAACAATGCTCAAAGCTTAACTGTTCCCACCAAACTCAACATCATTACTGAAAAAGGCGCGCAGATTAGGATTGAGCGCAACGGAATAGAATATCCTTTGATGGCAAGTAACGGTCCTTATGCGGTTACGGGCAATCCACGCTGGGAAACGTATTCTGTACAAAACATGACCGGCAACGTAGCGATTTATTCTTCCGGTGCGGTAACAGCCGGAATTTCTGCCGGAAATGATGCGGTAGGATACGGAGGTTTTTTTGCCGGCTTTTCTTTAATTCCTCTGATCACAAAGATCGAAGGTGAATGTATCCCTGATGTGAAACTTGCTGTTCCGGAAGGGTTTGCTCAGTACCGGTGGGTCATTAAGAAGGGCAACGTTTACGAAGATGCGCCCGGACAAAATAATCTTTTTTATTACACCCCATCCAAAGAGGGCATTTACGCAGTTCAAGTTCAGCAGGGAACCTGTCCGCAGGCCCAGACTGCCGACTTTACTTTTTTTAACTGCACTGATTACACTAATATTCCGTATAAAATATGTTCGGAAATATCAATTGAGCCTGCATTTGCATTGAGCTCACAGCAGGTCGATCCGGCAACCATTCAAATAATTTCGCAACCAACTCTTGGCTCAGCCACAGTTGACAACGGGAAAATCATATACGCTGCAAATCCGAATACAACAGGAACAGATCGTTTTCAATATCGCTTTTGCGGCGTGAGTTCCATTCCCGACTGCGAAATCGCGCAGGCAACAATCGAAATATCTCCAATCATTGCGCAGGATACAACACTGGTAGATTGTACTACTGCCGGCTCCGCAATATTCAATCTTACCACCGCGCAATTAACACAAGATGACAGTTCACTGAGTAAAAAATATTATTTGACTCATGCAGGAGCTGAAAGTCAAAATGAAACTGAAGAAATTCTGAACTTTACAAATTATGAATCCACGGGACAGGATATTTTTGTGCGGTTAGAAAGCACAGATGGTTGTGTTGCAATTGCAAAAATCACGCTAATAGTAGAAAATGCAGATGCCCATATTTATTCCGACCAATACACGGTTTTACACTGCGACGAGGATATAGACAATATTTTAGATGGTGTCTATAAAGTAAAACTGAGTGAAATCACACAGTACATACTCAGAAATCCCGCTGCTTTCACGGTGAAATATTATGAAAGCGAAACCAAAGCGATAGCAGGCTTATCAGATTATCTGAATGATATCTATAGTTTTACTACTCAAAAGAAAATCTGGGTTCGGGCAGAGCCAAAAGCTGGGTGTCCAGCGACAATTAGCTCGATTACGTTGAAAATTGGGAACAAATCATCCTTACTGCAAAACACAATTATAAAAGAAATCTGCAGCATTACTCCGGAAACTCCTGCCACGGTAGATCTTGCACAATATCAGACTGAATTTACGTTAGATCCCGACGCACAATTCACTTACTTTTATGAGGAAGATGACGCCAGAAAAAATCTGAATCCGATCGCAAACACTGCGGTGCAAGTACCGGGCAGTCAGGCTTTTTTTCTTCGTATTGGAATTAATGGCAGTTGTCAAACCCTTGCCAAATTGCAAATTCAGGTTAAAAATACGCTTGCTCCGGAAGAACAAGTCGAGATCTGCCCCGCAGCTAAAGCCATTCTTCCCGCTCCGGTCGGTTACACTTCATACCTATGGAGCACCGGCGAAATATCACAGTCAATAAGCGCGGAAGCAGGAGAATATTATGTGGATTATAGAACTGAGGATTGTACGTACCGTAAATATTTTAAAGTTCAGTACTATACGGTTCCTGTCATTAATTCAGTTGAAATCACCGGCAGTACCGTGCGAATTAATGCTTCCGGCGGGACTGCGCCTTACACCTATTCTTTAGACGGAATACAATATCAGAGCTCTAATGAGTTTATCAATATACAACCGGGAAGTTATACAGCGTATGTTCGCGGCAAAGAGGAATGTCAGCCGACCACCTATAAATTTACGGTGGTGCGACTGCTGAATGTCATTACACCGGATGAGAATGGCAAAAACGATTTCCTGGACTATTCCAGCCTGCAAGGCAAAGAGAAACCGGATTTGCAAATTGCGGACCGATACGGCAATGTCGTTTTTACCGGAAATAGCAGTAATAATTTCAATTGGGACGGAACACATGGCGGTAAAAAAGTAGCGAGCGGTACGTATTGGTTTGTGCTTCGGTGGACGGAACCCAATACTTCCACGGTTACCGAGCACAAAGGTTGGGTTTTGGTAAAATACAGGAAATAAAAAAGGCCTGATATCGCATTGATATTAGACCTTTCTTTTTAAGAAGTCAACTCTTCCAGGAAACGCATCGTTTCAGTGCGTAAATCTTCGAGCGTTCCGTTATTATAGATGATATAATCTGCCAGTTTGATTTTATCTTTTTCAGGCATTTGTTTGAGCATCACGGCTTCCACTTCGCGGTACGTTTTTTCGTCACGGTCCATGACACGCTTCAGTCGGCAGTTGTCATCTGCTGTAACCAGGAGTGACTTGTAGCAGCTTTCATTTAATTTAAGTTCAAAGAGCAAAGCAGTTTCCTTAAACACAAACGGAGTTTCCTGCCGTATCACCCAACTTTCGAAATCACGGCGCACCGCCGGGTGAATTAGGCCGTTCAGTTGAAGCAATTGCTCTTCATCATTAAAAACGCGTTCCGCCACATATCTGCGGTCGTACACGCCTAAATGGTTGTAGGCATCCGGACCCAGCAATTCTGAAATCCGAATGCGAAGATCCGCGCTTTCGTTCACAATTTCTTTGGCGCGCAGATCCGAAGAATATACCGGAAAACCGGCCTCTTCTATATATTGCGAAACGGTGCTTTTTCCGGAACCGATCCCGCCGGTAATACCAATAATTTTTGTACTCGCCCTGGGTTCGGGCTCATCATTATTCATAATTTTATATTTACTTATCTTTTTTTAATGTTAATAACCGAACACATCGTTCATGCTGAAGGTTTCATCCAGCCGCACGCCTTTTTCGGTCATTTTGAGGCTGGCCAGTTCATGATGTGCATCATGCTCGAAAAAGAGCAGATACTCATTATCTACGCACTGCTTCAAAAATCTCGCCTTTTCCTCCAGTGTTAAAAGGGGTCGCGTATCATATCCCATAACGTAGACCTGTGGAATATGCCCGACAGTCGGAATCAGGTCTGCCGCGAACACCACCGTTTTATCCTGATATTGCAGTACCGGCAGCATTTGCTTTTCGGTGTGGCCGTCCACAAAGATCACATCCATTTTTAAATCCGGTGCAAAACCATAATTTCCATTTTGCGGTGTGGGCAAAAAGTTCAGCTGACCACTTTCCTGAATAGGCAGAATGTTTTCCGGCAGGAAACTGGCTTTCTCGCGGGCATTGGGTTCTGTGGCCCATTTCCAGTGTGCTTCATTAGACCAGAAATGTGCATTTTTAAAGGCCGGCTGATATCCGGTACGGTCTGCATTCCATTCAATCGCGCCGCCGCAATGATCAAAATGAAGGTGCGTCAGGAAGACATCCGTGATATCATCGCGCACAAAGCCATATTTTTTCAGACTTTTATCAATACTGTCATCGCCCCAAAGGGAATAATGACCAAAAAACTTTTCATTTTGTTTATCACCGAGACCGGTATCAATAAGAATGAGCTTTTTACCGTCTTCGACGAGCAGGGAGCGGGTGCCCAGTTCAATGAGGTTTCTTTCATCTGCCGGATTGGTTCTTTCCCAGAGGGACTTCGGCACCACGCCAAACATCGCTCCACCATCCAGTTTAAATTTTCCGCATTGTATTGGGTATAATTTCATAAGGTCTTGTTTTTATACTGAAATTTCTTTGCAATTCTTTGATAGTCTAAAGCTATAAAAATAACGATAGATATAAAAACGCAAATGTCTGTCATTCTTATATAATATTGAACTGCCGGCCAATTTCAGTTTAATCTGCAAAGGTCGCAAATTTTGTCTTTATAAAAATATTAAATAGAGGTTTCAATAAATTGAAAGAATTTATCAAGTTTTGTGTGTTAATTATGATTTGTCATTAGCGCGAAGAACGCAAAGTTTAAGCTGTAGGACATTAAGAAATGAACGCTGTGCCGCTTCGCTCAGCAATGGAAAAAACAGATGAGTAACTATGCGCGCAGAATCATTATTTTCTTTAGCGTTCTTAGCGAAAGGCAAATGATTTAAAACAACTCATCCGGTTTTTTTGGTGCAGAAATATTCAGGTGGCGATAGGCTTTCTCAGTCACTTCCCTACCTCTTGGTGTCCGGATGATAAAACCTTCCTGGATCAGAAATGGTTCATACACCTCCTCCAAAGTTTCCGGATTTTCACCAATCGATGTCGCCAGCGCAGCAATCCCAACCGGCCGGCCGCGGAAGTTTTCTATCATGACGCGCATGATGCGGTTGTCCATATCATCCAAACCAAACTCATCCACATTCAGTGAGTTCAGTGCAAATTTTGTAATATTAATTTCGATATCGCCGTTACCTTTGATCTCCGCGAAATCACGCACGCGGCGCAATAAAGCATTGGCAATCCGGGGCGTACCGCGGCTTCTTCTGGCAATTTCCAGGGCAGCATCTTCAGTGATTTTCACGCCTAGCACGCGCGCGCTGCGCTCGATAATCATCCCCAGCAGTTCCACGGTGTAATATTCTAGCCGCGACTGTATTCCAAATCGCGCAAGCATGGGCTTGGTGAGCATGCCACTGCGCGTGGTGGCGCCAATAAGTGTAAAAGGATTCAAACCGATTTGCACACTGCGCGCATTCGGTCCGGTTTCCAGCATGATATCAATTTTATAATCCTCCATAGCGGAATATAAGTACTCCTCGACCACGGGCGACAAGCGATGGATCTCATCGATGAAAAGCACATCATTCTCTTCCAGATTCGTCAGCAGCCCGGCGAGACTGCCCGGTTTATCCAGGACAGGCCCGGAGGTAATTTTGCAGTTGACCCCAAGCTCATTCGCGATAATGTTGGCCAGCGTAGTTTTCCCCAGTCCCGGCGGGCCGTGGAGTAACACATGATCCAGTGCGCCGCCACGGTTTTTCGCGGCGGCAACGAACACTTCGAGGTTATCCAAAGTCTTGCGCTGACCGGCAAAGTCGCCAAAACTCTGCGGCCGGATGCGCCGTTCCAGGCTCAGGTCCTCTTCGGAATAATTATCTTTATCTGCGTGCAGAAAGTCGGTCATTTTCAGTGGTGAATTAACTTCAAAGATACGAATTTGGCCGCAGATTAACATAATGCTGCGGTGCAGCTTCTGCCCCGAACTGGCTTATTTTTTTTAAATTTGGACTGCAGACAAATAATTACTGCATGAGTTTATGATAAAGATAACAGGACCCTTCACACAGTTGGTTACTCTGAGTGGTTTGCCCCTGCGCGGAAAAATTAATGATGAACAGATAGAAGTTATTCCCGGCGGTGGCCTCGCGATACAGGAAGGAAAGATTTATAGAACAGCCACCTTTGCAGAGCTGCAGCAAGAATTTCCTGATGCAGAAACTGATTTGATTGAAGAAGAAATGATTTGCGTGCCGGCGTTTACAGATGCACATACGCATATTTGTTTCGGAGGGAGCCGAGCGACCGATTTTGCCATGCGCAATGCCGGTAAAACCTACCTCGAAATTGCGGAAAGCGGCGGCGGAATCTGGAGTTCCGTACAGCATACACGGGAAGCTTCCGCGGACGAATTGCTCCAAAAAATCCTCCAGCGTATTGAAAGTTTGTCGAAACTCGGGATTACAACCATTGAAATAAAATCAGGATACGGCCTTAATGTCGAACAGGAACTGAAAATGCTGCGTGTGATTAAAAAAGCACAAGAGCAAACCTGCGCCACACTGATACCAACTTGTTTAGCGGCACACTTAAAACCAAAAGACTTTGAGGGTGGAAATGAAGCGTACCTTACCTATATTCTGAAAGAAATTTTGCCGGCTGTCCGGGAAGAAAAACTGGCGGAGCGCGTGGATATTTTTATTGAAAAATCTGCATTTCAGCCTGAGGAAAGCCGTAACTTTTTATTAAAAGCAAAAGAAATGGGTTTCCAGCTCACCGTGCATGCGGATCAATTCACACCGGGCAGTTCAAGAATAGCAGTAGAAACCGGTGCACATTCCGCTGATCATCTGGAAGCGACTGTTGAAGATGATCTGCAGTTCCTGGCGCAATCTGATACCGTGGCTACAGCCTTGCCCGGCGCGAGTCTCGGCCTGGGGGAAAGATTCACGCCCGCGCGTAAAATTCTTGATGCGGGCGGAATACTCGCTATTGCTTCAGACTGGAATCCCGGGTCCGCACCGATGGGCAATCTGATTACGCAGGCAAGCATTCTGGCCACCTTTGAGAAACTTACAACAGCTGAAGTACTGGCCGGCATCACGTTCCGGGCGGCACATGCGCTCAATCTCGATGACCGCGGAAAACTGGAAGCCGGGCAAAAAGCTGATTTCGTGCTTTACAGAACCAATAACTTCCACGATATTCTGTATCATCAGGGAAGCCTGACACCGGCAGCAGTGTATTGTGACGGAA
This sequence comes from Kaistella sp., assembly GCA_032057205.1. Taxonomy (GTDB): domain Bacteria; phylum Bacteroidota; class Bacteroidia; order Flavobacteriales; family Weeksellaceae; genus Kaistella. The sequence continues at coordinate 136,898 of DAMCFT010000004.1, read as the reverse complement.
ATAAACTTACGTTTTAAAAAATTCTTTTTTAGTTACAAACAAAAAAAGCTGGTTTCGTCAGTTTACCAGAGTCATTAATCATTTTTGAAAACCACGCTAAAAAACGTACCTTTTAACCCAAAATTATTAGCATAATGAGCAATTTAGATATGTGGGAAGTTTTCATTCAAACCAAACCCGGACTTTCCCATAAACACGCCGGCACTGTGCAGGCTGCCACCGCCGAAATGGCTTTGCAAAGCGCACGCGATGTGTACACCCGCCGCATGGAAGGAACTTCCATCTGGGTGGTTCCCAGCAAATATATGGTGACATCTGAAGGTGTTGATAAAGAAGCCTTCTTCGATCCGGCTGAAAGCAAACTGTACCGTCACCCTACTTTTTATGAAATTCCAAACGACGTGAAGAATATGTAGGTTGCAAATTGTACTATGTATAATGTACACTGTATAATGACTTTGCAGGACGTACAGCCGTCACCTTTTAAAAATTGAGATTACATGAATCCCTTATATCATTATTTACTGAAACTGGCAGATGACACCCTGATTATGGGTCAGCGGCTGGGCGAACTTTGCGGCCAGGGTCCGTATCTGGAGGAAGATATTGCGCTAACCAATATTGCCCTGGATTACCTTGGTCAGTCGAACAATCTTTTTAAATATGCCGCGCAGGTGCAGGATCTCGGGAAAACCGAAGATAATCTGGCCTTTCTTCGTCTGGAAAAAGAATACCTGAACTGCCAGCTCACGGAATTGCCCAACGGTGATTATGCGCAGACTCTGCTTAAAGTCTATTTCTTTTCAGCCTATCAGAAGGTGTTGTACGAAGCGTTGCTTTCCAGCTCAGATGAAACGCTGGCCGCCATCGCGGAGAAATCTCTGAAAGAAGTAAAATACCACTGTACCCATACGGCTACCTGGATTAAAATGTTTGCCGGCGGCACGCCCGAGAGTCAGGAACGCCTGCACAATGCAGTAGACCTTTTGTGGGAATACACAGCCGGAATGTTTGCTGAAACACCGGGCGAGCGTGAACTGGTACAACTGGATATTGTTCCTGCCGAGAGCGAAATCCACACCGCGTGGAAAACTCTCGTAGAAAAGGATTTTGCAGAGTTTGGAATCGCTATCCCGGAAAGTACTTTTATGCAAAAAGGTTCGCGCACCGGATATCATACAGAATATTTCGGGTATATTTTATGTGAACTGCAATACATGCAGCGCACCTACCCAAACTGTGCCTGGTAAGCCGGGACAACACAAATAACTGCTTCGATAAAACCAATGGAAAATCTTCTTGATTTACTCGCTCAGATTCCCGATCCGGAAATTCCGGTGATTAATATTGTGGAACTCGGCATCGTGCGCGAGGCGCAGCGTACATCGGAAACCACGGCGGAAGTCGTCATTACGCCGACTTACTCTGCCTGCCCGGCCATGTTTAACATTGAAGAGGATATCATCAAGCTTTTTCGTGAACACGGTCTGGAAGCAAAGGTAACCACGCGCATTGCGCCCGTCTGGACTACCGACTGGATTACCGATGAAGCCCGCGAGAAACTTCGCGCGTACGGAATCACACCACCGGAAAAAGGCGCAGACCAGGACCACCTGGATGTGCCGAAAAAATGTCCGCGCTGTGGTTCCGAAAACACCACGCAAATCAGCCGCTTCGGGTCAACCCTTTGCAAAGCCAGCTACCAGTGCAATGACTGCCTGGAACCTTTTGATTATTTTAAATGTCATTAAACTGAGCTATTTTACGAAACCCTTTATCTCATCATTAAACACAAATCCGCCTGATATGACTTATACCCAACTGCAGATCGAGACCGCACTTGATGGCAAAGTACAGATTGCCTATCTGAATGACGAAAAAACATACAACAGCTTAAATAAAGTGCTGCTCCAGGAATTACGCGAGTTCGTGTATGCCGGCAGCCGAAATCCTAACGTTCGCTGTCTCGCTGTTTCCGGGCGCGGAAAAGCTTTTTGCAGCGGTCAGAACCTGAAAGATGCCATGTCTTTCAACGACCCGGAAGAGGACAGAATTATTCAGCGCATTGTCATTGATTACTATAACCCCTTGGTAAAAGAGATTGCGGCCTGCAGAAAGCCGGTTATCTCATTAGTTAATGGGCCGGCGGTTGGTGCGGGTGCCATGCTGGCGCTGATTTGTGATATCTGCTTGGCGACGGAAGCTTCTTATTTCTCTCAGGCTTTCGTAAACATTGGCCTGATTCCGGATACCGGTGGCACGTATTGGTTGCCAAAATTACTGGGCCGTCAACAGGCAAATTACCTCGCATTTACCGGTAAAAAACTTTCTGCCACAGAAGCGAAAAACATGGGTCTGATTGCTGATGTTTTTCCAAATGAAGCCTTCGCTGAGTCCGCGATGCAGGTACTGACACAGATTTCGGCACTTCCGACCAAAGCCATCGCGCTGACGAAAAAAGCATTTAATGAATCCTATGGAAATTCGCTTAGCCAGCAGCTTGACCTGGAAGGCATTCTGCAACAGGAAGCAGCGGAGTCCGAGGATTTCCGCGAAGGAATTGCTGCCTTCCTGGAAAAACGGGCACCGGAATACAAGGGAAAATAGAGTGTCATTTGGAAATGTGAGAATGTTGATAATGTGCGGATTTGAGAAAGTGGTAATTAAAGATGTTGATAAACTGTTATCAGAAACGACAGAGAATATTATTGTCACAAAACTTTCGGGTTTGCGCTTGATATTGTTGAATTCTCGGAACAGCTGTTAACTCAAAAACGGTTCTCGCTCGTTAATCAAATCTTTAAATTAGAAACCTCAAGCGGAGCAAATGTCCGCGAAAGTCAGAATGCAGAAAGAATCTGAAATGCTGCAAAATTTAAAATCAATGCAACTTATTTTATCTAAAATAATTTCCAGGAGCAAATCGTCAAGATAGTCACACTCTCAAATTAGCTCATTTTCAAATCATCAAATTAACCCATTTTTAAATTAAATAAATGAATATAGGAATCATCGGCTCCGGCACCATGGGTATAGGCATTGCGCAGGTCGCGGCTACCTCCGGTTGCGAAGTCTTTATATATGACACCAATACAGCGCAAACTCAAAAAGCAATTGCCGGACTGGAAAAAGTGCTGACCCGCCTGGTGGAAAAACAAAAAATCAGCGACGATAAAAAGACCGACATCCTTTCGAAAATTCAGGCCTGTCCTGATTTGCAGGCATTCGGTGCGTGCGACCTGGTGATCGAGGCTATTATTGAAAACAAGGAAATTAAAAGCCAGGTGTTTGAAAATCTGGAAGCGGTCGTTCGCGAGGACTGTATTATCGGTAGCAACACCTCCTCTATTTCCATTACCTCCTTGTCCGCAGACTTAAAGCATCCGGAGCGCTTTGTGGGCATTCATTTCTTTAATCCGGCCCCGCTGATGCCGCTGGTGGAAATTATTCCGGGACTTTTAACGGATCAACAGTTGCCACAAAAACTTTATGAACTGATGCAATCCTGGGGAAAAACGCCTGTGATCGCGAAGGATGTTCCCGGCTTTATTGTGAACCGGATTGCCCGTCCGTTTTATGGTGAAGCACTGCGTCTTGCGGAAGAAAATATTGCCACACCGGAACAGATTGATGAGGCGATGCGCAGCCTGGGAAATTTTAAAATGGGACCGTTTGAACTGATGGACCTCATCGGTATTGATGTGAATTTTGCGGTCACCAAAACCGTGTATGCCGATTATTTTTATGACCCGAAATACAAACCCAGCCTTCTGCAACAGCGAATGAGTGAAGCACGTTTGCTGGGAAGAAAAACCGGACGCGGATTTTATGATTATGCGGAAGGCGCGGAAAAACCAAAGCCGGAAACCAATCAGGAACTATACGAGGAAATTTTCATGCGTATTATTTCTATGCTCATTAATGAAGCTGTGGAAGCCAAGCGCCTGGGTATCGCCAATGACGAGGATCTGGAGTTGGCCATGCAGAAAGGCGTGAATTACCCGAAAGGTCTTTTGCAGTGGGGATATGACCTGGGATATGATAAAATTTCTGCAACACTTACGAAACTTCACAACGAATATCAGGAAGAGCGCTACCGCCAAAGCCCGCTGCTCGCGAGAATGTAATTAAATGTAGCATTGTAAAAATAAACCCACATTTTTAAATTATCACATTAACTTATCTTTAAATTAAAAAAATGACACCGCTCGAAACCGCCCAATATATGCTCAGTCAGGATTTCTTTTCACAGTGGATGGGTATTGAACTGCTGGATGTTCGCGAGAAATACTGCAAAATCCAAATGCCCGTTAAAAATGATATGATTAACGGGCTGAAAACTGTGCACGGCGGGATTACTTTTGCATTGGCAGATTCGGCGCTGGCTTTTTCGAGTAATAATACCAATGAAGCAGCCGTGGCGCTGAACTGCACGATTAACTTTTGCAAAGCAGTGCGGGCAGGCGAAATCTTAACTGCAGAAAGTATACTGGTGGCTGATACGCGCAAAACCGGCGTGTATGATATCACCGTTCGAAATCAGGAGGAAGCGCTCATCGCTTCATTCCGCGGAACTGTTTATAAAATTGAAAGAAAAGTCACTGATCTGTAAACGTTTTTTTACGCTAAAATTTTATAATAAGACAAGACTTCGGAATCATTTCCGGAGTTTTTTTGTATTATATGTAACAAAAGCTGCATCTTCATTGTCTTACTATCAGAACCCGGCATATGACTCAGCAAACTTTTAAGGAAACGGTATTTTGTCTCAAAGATGAGATGTATCGCTTTGCGAAAAGATTTGTGCTTAGCAGCGATGAAGCGCAGGATATTGTGCAGGATCTGATGCTGAAATTCTGGCAGAAAAAAGAAGAACTGAGTCAGCTTACCAGCCTGAAATCCTACGTGCTGCGGGCGGTAAAAAATGAATGCCTGAACCGGCTGAAACATCACGATGTAAAACTGGGGTTTGCCAGTCTTCATAAAAGCCAGTCAGATCACTATTACACAGAAGCCAACAATCTTCGCGAGCATATTCTGGGCTTCATCAATCAGCTTCCCGAAAAGCAGCGGGCGGTTATCCATCTGAAAGATGTGGAAGAAATGGACGTGCCGGAGATCTCCGCGATTTTGGACATGGAAGCCAACGCAGTGCGAAGCAACCTGATGCGTGCGCGGCAGAAAGTAAAACTGCAGATTGAGCAACTCATGCATTTTGAGAACCGTGCAGTGGAACATTTGTAATTTAAATTTTATGTAATGAAAAAGTCAGACACACTATATAAAGAAACGCTTGCCAGTCTGAAAGAAGAACGGATGGACTGGGACTTTGATGATTTTCTGAGTACAACTGAAAAAGAAATACCATTAGTTCCGGCAACACCAAAGAAAAAACCGACCTGGCTTTGGGCAGCCGCCGGAATTGTATTGTTAATTTCATTTGGACTTTATATTTCAATAGAAAAGCAGCCGGATGCTTCACACAAAGACACTCTAGTACAACAGGAAATTCTGAAAAACAAAGAGCAGTTCTTCCGGGAAAACAGACTGGCTTTGCAAACAGCGGACACAGCCGTTGTGCGCCGCGACAGTATTCAGGCCGATTCCACCATGACGGCAGACGAAGTAGATACGGATCGGATTATGGATCAGATTCTGCCGCGCCGCGGACGTATCCGCAAAGAATCAAAACCGCGCTATGCGCATCTAAACAATAAAGAAAATAACAGCAATCAGCCCGAATATCAAGCCGGTTATGTTATCATCAATGGGCAAAAAGTAGAAAACGAGCAGGAAGCGATCGATCTTGCGAAATTTTCTATCAGAATTTTATCGGATAAAGTGGCGAAAACGGTAGCCCACACTGCTGCAATATCTGATTTTGATAACGACTAATTTTACTACCATGAAAAAGCTATTTATAATACTGACTCTCGTCTTTTCACAATTCTCCCAGCTGAGTGCACAGAAAGAAAAACTCAACCAGATTTTTGATAAATACCAGGAAACAGAGGGCGTTACCTCTATTAAGATCGCCAAACCCATGTTCAGCATGCTGAGCAACCTCAACATTGCGGACGCGGAATTAAACCAGATTAAACCGCTGCTGACGAAAATTAACGGAATTAAAATCCTGGTCATTGAAAAACCGGAAAACAAAACGAGTTCTGCACTGCGAGCCAGCCTGGTTCCTAAAATCCAATCCGACATCACCGCAGCATTGAAAGATCTGAATTACGATGAACTGATGACGGTCAACAGCAAGGAAAATAAAATAAAATTCCTGTCCGGCGAAGCTAAAAACGGAATTTTAAACGATCTTTTACTCAGCATCAATGCCGATGATAACACAGTTCTGATGATGCTCGATGGCCAAATCTCGATGAACGATGTTAATAAACTCATGAACCAGGTACAGGTTACGGCCAACTCCAAAACAAAGGAACCAGTTGGCACGCGCGGTGAGGTGGTTACCCAAATCCGGAATGTTGGGCCTTTTGCCGGCATCAGTGCTTCTTCGGGAATCAAGGTAAACTTTACCCAGGGAAACCGGCAAACTGTGGTGGTGGAAGCTGATGGTGATTTGCAGCAATATGTGCAGACGGAAGTGAAGGATGGTATCCTGGTGCTTGGTATCAGGAAAGGCAATAATAAAAATTTACAGTTCAAAAAATTGCAGGTCACCATTGAAGCACCGCTTTTAAAAAGTGTGGACTTATCCTCCGGAGCGCAGTTTTACACTGCCAACGAAGTCAGCGAAACGGATTTTACCGGCAACATTAGCTCGGGCGCTAATTTTAATGCGGATTTAAACATCAGCAACCATTCAAAGGTGAGTACAACTTCGGGGTCCAGTTCCCGGGTTAATATTAAAACAAAGTCCCTTGATATTACCAGTACCAGCGGCGCGTCTTTAACCCTGACCGGGAAAGCATCATCTGCCAGCTTCGACATTTCCAGTGCTTCATCCGTAAATGCTCAGGATCTGCAAGCGCAGTCGCTCACGGCGGAAGCCTCTTCCGGTGCTTCCCTGAAAATACACGCCACACAAAATCTGAAAGCCAACGCAAGTTCCGGTGCCAGCATCCGCTACCGCGCGGCAAACCTGAGTAAAAATGACATCCGCCAGACCAGCGGTGGTTCTGTGAAATCATTTTAATCTTCCGCTATGAAAAAAGTTATAGTTCTCCTACCGCTTGTACTGATGTTTGCGCTGCAATCCTGCATGATATCCCGCCAGCCGAAGATGGAGTATTTTAAAGAAAATCGGGACGCCTATCCTACTGCTGATTTTGTAACCATTAAAGTTCCGATGCTGGTGGCCCGGACAATTGCACGGCAGGCACTGCGCGATGAAGGATTTAGTTATGCTGAGGCTAAAAATATGACGAGCAAAATTACGGGTGTCCGCGTGATGGCCGTGAACAAGGCGAGCACGCAAATGAACCGGGACTTTACTAACTATCTCTCGGCACGTCAGTTCGAAGAGTGGATGACGATTAAAAAAGACACGGAAACCATCACCATTCAGGCGAAACAGGAAAACGAAAAAGTTCGCAAAATGTTCCTGACGGTGCGTAGTGAAGACAAAACGGTTTACATAGATGTCAGCGGTAAATTTACAGCGGATGATATTTCGGAGATGATTAATCTGTCCGAAAGAAACGCCGTAAAGTTTAAAATAAACTAAATACTGTATTGCCTATAAGCTTTGTACAAATTAAATTTTCGTTAATAAAACTGCATTCTTTTTTATTTTAATTAAAAAAAGCTTAATTTCGCAAAGAAAGTAAAGATGTCTATTCACAACAAAATAGTGGAAACGGCCATCACTTTCGATGACGTTCTGCTCATTCCCTCTTACTCCGAAGTCCTGCCGAATCAGGTTTCCCTCAAATCACGCCTTTCCGATAAAATCACGTTGAATGTTCCGGTGGTTTCCGCTGCGATGGATACCGTTACCGAAGCTGACATGGCTATTGCCCTGGCGCGCGTTGGCGGCCTGGGTTTCATTCATAAAAACATGACCATCGAGGAGCAGGCTGCACAGGTGTACCGTGTGAAACGTTCTGAAAACGGAATGATCTCCGATCCGGTTACGCTCTCCAAAGACCACACGCTGGCAGAAGCCAAAGAACTGATGGCGCATTATAAAATATCAGGATTGCCGGTCGTGGATGAAGGCCAGAAACTCATTGGCATTATCACCAACCGCGATGTGAAGTATCAGGAAAATCTGGACGCAAAAGTGGAAGAACTGATGACCCGCGAAGACCTTGTTACTTCCGATCGTGAAACCACGCTGGAGGAAGCCAAAGAAATTCTTCTTAAAAACCGCGTAGAAAAACTGCCGATTGTCGATAAGGATTTCAAACTTGTGGGCTTGATTACCATTAAGGATATTGACAATCAAACGGAATATCCCAACGCCAATAAAGATGGTAACGGCCGGCTGATGGTCGGCGCCGGTGTGGGCGTGGGCGAAGATACACTGGATCGTGTTACGGCACTGGTAAATGCCGGTGTGGATATTATTGCGATTGATTCCGCGCATGGCCATTCCAAAGGCGTGCTGCTGAAAATTGCAGAAATCCGAAGCAACTTTCCGGAACTGGATATTGTGGGCGGAAATATCGTAACGGCAGAGGCTGCCAAGGATCTGATTGAAGCCGGCGCCAATGTATTGAAAGTAGGTGTTGGTCCCGGTTCTATCTGTACTACCCGCGTCGTGGCAGGTGTGGGCGTGCCGCAGCTTTCTGCGATTTACAATGTCTTTGATTATGCGAAGACGAAAAATGTAGCCGTGATTGCGGATGGCGGGATCAAACTCTCCGGTGATATTGTGAAAGCGCTAGCTTCCGGTGCAAGTGCCGTGATGCTGGGCTCTCTCTTAGCCGGAACAGATGAGGCACCGGGTGAGGAAATTATCTTCCAGGGGCGCACCTTTAAATCTTATCAGGGAATGGGTTCACTTTCTGCCATGAAACGTGGTGGCAAGGAACGCTATTTCCAAAGTGAAGCCAAAAAATTTGTACCTGAAGGGATCGAAGGACGTGTGCCGCATAAGGGAAAATTGGAAGATGTGGTCTTTCAGCTGACCGGTGGTATTCGTGCGGGAATGGGCTACTGCGGAACACCCGATATTCCTACGCTGCAAAACGACGGCAAAATGGTTATGATTACCGGCAGCGGCCTGAAGGAGTCGCATCCGCATGATGTAATCATCACCCAGGAAGCGCCCAATTATTCTCTTTAAAATACTTTTTAAACCGTAATGTATTAAAGCTGTAACAAATGTTGCAGCTTTTTTTGCTTTTCAAAATTTGTATCTTTACGGTTTTATGAAAAAATTCTGGCCTTTATTTGTTATGGTTATCTTCTCCTGTGCTGAGCAGTATCAGGTGGTTCGGCGGCCGGCTGGCAGTCCTGCTCCTACAGCACCTGTAACCGGAATGTCAGAATTTGACAGGCTGATGGAAAAAGACAGGATTAATAAAAAACAGGTGACCGCAGAAGTGCTCACCTATCTTTTAAATGAGCCCGATGCACGCGAACCCCGAACCGCAGCTGTGATTGAAAACAAATCTTTCTGCCCCATGATTCTGCGGATGAAGCGCAGCACTGATCAGTTCATTTACAGTTTGCCCATCCCGGCACAATCCAAAAATCAGTTTGTTATTGAAAAGGGGTACTATCAGCTTTCTTCAAGAATTTGCCAGGCGCATTATCTGGCGGAGAAACAGATTACGGAACCTTTAATTTTAATTTTATCAGATCATTAATGAATAAATAATTGATGGGAAATAAAATGATTCAAAAGTTAAAACTTCGAACAGTGATTTAACTCATACGTCTAAATTTTGAAATAGCTCTTAATTCGGATAACTTTGTCCTATTAAAAAACAGAAAAAATATCACAATGAAAAAAACAGCATTTATCCTGGCACTCGGCCTTCTCGGATTGCAGGCATGTAAAGAAAACAACACAGATGCTACTACTAAGTCCGGTAACGACCCGATGAGCATCCAGGTGAGCGGCGACGCTTTGAAGCACGAAATCCTGAAACCCCCAATGGTGCCTGCCGCCATCGGTGACCGCGCTGCAAAAAAAGTAATTGTACATTTGGAATCCACGGAGGAAGAAGGAACACTGGCAGATGGGGTAACTTATAAATTCTGGACTTTCAACAGTACAGTTCCGGGAACATTCATCCGTGTGCGCGTGGGTGATGAAGTAGAACTTCACCTGAAAAATGCCAGCAACAGTGTAATGCCACACAATATTGACCTTCACGCGGTGAACGGTCCCGGCGGTGGCGCCGAAGCAACCAACGTGGCACCCGGCAAAACTGCGATCTTTAACTTTAAAGCATTAAATCCTGGCTTGTATGTATATCACTGTGCCGCTGCACCGGTTCCCATGCATATCGCGAACGGCATGTACGGGTTGATCCTGGTAGAGCCGGAAGGAGGCTTGCCGAAAGTGGACCGCGAGTACTACATCATGCAGGGCGAGTTCTATACCAAAGGAAAAACCGATGAGAAAGGACTTCAGGAATTCGATCAGGACAAAGGTGTGGATGAAAATCCAACGTATGTAGTCTTTAACGGTAAAAAGAATGCACTGATGGGCCCTGAGGCTCTGGAAGCCAAAGTAGGTGAAACCGTGAGACTGTATGTAGGAAACGGCGGACCGAATCTGGTATCTTCTTTCCACGTGATTGGTGAAATCTTCGATAAAGTATATGTAGAAGGTGGATCTAAAATCAATGAAAACGTACAAACAACGGTGATTCCTGCCGGAGGTGCAGCGATTGTAGAGTTTAAAGTGGATGAACCGGGAGAATACATCCTTGTGGACCACTCGATCTTCCGCGCATTCAACAAAGGAGCGATCGGTAAACTGAAAGTAACCGGTGAAAAAAATCCGAAAGTTTATAATAAAGTTCAGTAATTGACTAATGCACATTTCATAAAAACTGCCGTACAACGCCTGATCATGCTGGTGCTGGGCGGCAGTTTATTTTTAGCAATCGCCTGTGAAGCACCGGCCACGCCGGAAAAACCAGTTAAAAGAAGTCCGGTTACAGGACTGGCGGCCATTACGCCTACGGTTAAAATGGTCGTCATCAAAGGTGGTAAATACCAGCCGTTTTACGGAGAGAATGGCATACTGGAGGAAGTGGACGATTTTCTGCTGGACGAAAGACCGGTGACCAATGCCGAATTTTTGGAATTCGTAAAACTGAATCCACAGTGGAAGCGCAGCAATGTGAAATCTGTTTTTGCAGATGACACCTATCTGAAAGACTGGCAGGACGACGAAACATTACCAAAAGATGCTGATCCGAATGCGGCCGTAACCTTTGTTTCCTGGTACGCAGCGAAAGCATATGCCAAGAGTGCCGGCAAAAGACTGCCAACACTGGATGAGTGGGAATATGTTGCGATGGCGGATGAAGAAGTTCCCAACGCCCGTGAGAAACCAACGTATTCTTCGCACCTGGTCAATCTGTATAACCAGAAAAACCGCCAACTGCATCCGGTGAAGGAATCTGCGCCCAATTACTGGGGAGTGTACAATATGTTCGACCTGGTCTGGGAATGGACGGAAGATTTTAATTCCATTATGACGACCAGCGATTCACGTACGGCCGAGTTTGATGACAAAGGCTTATTTTGCGCCGCCGCAGCCACGACGACGACTGATGTTTTAAATTATGCCTCGTATATGCGTTATGCTTTCCGGGCGAGCCTTAAAGCAAATTACACCGTTGGCAACCTGGGCTTCAGGTGCGCGAGAAACCTCTCAACCTTAGAAGAATGAAAAATATAATAGTCTGGATGTTCCTGCTCTTGCTGGCAGGATGTGCCCAGGAAAACAAACAGGAAGAAAAGCCGCTGGAAGAATCCATCTTCTTGCTGGAATCGAACTGGCAGAATCAGGACGGAAAAACCCTGAAACTGCGGGACCTGAAAGGAAAAAACCTGGTGGTTACGATGATTTTCACACGCTGCGAAACCGCCTGCCCGCTCCTGGTTAAGGATATGCAGCAGGTAAAAGCAAAGTTGGATAAGAAGCATCAAAAGGAGACCGATTTTATTCTGGTATCTGTGGACCCCGAAAATGATACGCCCGAAGTTTTAAAAGCGTACGCACAGAAAAACAATCTTACCGACGGTTCCTGGACATTGCTTCGGAGCAATACGGAAGATACCCGTGAACTGGCGAATGTGCTGGCCACGAAGTATAAACAGATTACACCGATTGTGTTCTCACACTCGAATATTATTACGGTCTTCAACAAGCAGGGCGAAATGGTGAGCCAGGCAGAAGGAACAGTAAAAGATGAAGAAGTTGCCGCTACGGTCAACCAACTGCCCTAACGGGTGAAATTTAAATTTGAAGAGAACTACCGCCCATTCGGCGGTAGTTTTTTTATGAATTTTCTTCTAACTCTTTCTCCAGCTGCCGGATCCGGTGCTCTGTTACTAAATCGCGCTTCCGGATTTTTTCAGCTGCATATTGCCGGTAACCCGACTCGGTATTTTCGAGAAGGTAATCATATGGCCCGGCGGAGGAAATCAGCTTGACCAGCACCGGTGCAATTTCAAGACAGATGAACAAACCCATGATGAAACTGGCTGCTACTGCGATGACTGCTGAATTATCACCTAATTCATCCAAAGCCTGTAACCGCGCGGCAAATCCGGTAAAACGGTCCTCGGCGGTCTCTGTTTTTTCTCTCTCTTTCTCCACATTGGAATATACTTTTGCCACTTCCTGATCCAGATAGTTTAACCGCGGAGCTATTTGTTTCTGATAATTTTCCAGATCCGCGCGCCGCTGTTCTTTCAGTTCGGCTTTGCGTTTGGCATTCGGACCATAACCTACTTTGCCACTGGTCAAACCACTCTCCTTTCCCAATATTTCTTTCTCCAGTTCCACAGCAGCAGAATCATAGGATTTCTGATAATCTGCAATTTTGGCCTGTATGGTCTGCTTTTCGTTTTCGAAAGGAGTGGATTGCTGCAGGATCCGGCCGTTCATCTCCTTCTGCAACTGTGCTTTATTCCGCTGAATAATGGTATTCAACTGTTTGTTCACTTCCTTTTCAAATATTTTTAACTCCAGCGGCTTGGAGATAATCACGCCCAGAAAACCTGCCAGGATTAACCGCGGTAAAGCCATGAGCAATTGTTGCCACCAGGCGCCGGTTTTTTTCATCGAAGAGACGATATAACGGTCGAGATTAAAAATCATTAAACCCCAAAGAAGAGCAAACGCTACTGAAATCCAGGCATCATCAAATACCGTAAAGATGGCATATCCGGCCGACAAAGCTGCAAAGACCGCCGTGAATAAAATAACGCCGCCGATACCGGAAAACTTATTCCATTCGGTAGGTGCTTTGCGTAACTGATGCACATTGCTGCCGGAGCAAATCAGCAGGAAATGCTGCAAGGCATTTGGGCGTATATCTGCAGGTAAATGTTCTTTTATATTATTTTTCATAAACTTTTAAATACAATATGTCGTCATAAACCCAACAATGTTACGGATAGTATTTGGCTTTACAAGGATCAGTGCTCTTGCAAAGATATTTTAATATGAGTTCCATTAAATTTCTGTCGTAAAATTATCGCAGCCGGTCCGGATTCTGTTTTAAGAAACTGTCCCAGCCCGTATAGCTTTTATCGGTAAGGGCATTACCCGAATTAAAGTGATGACAAACCGCCACTGCCAAACCATCGGAAGCATCCAGGTACTTAGTTGGAAATTCCTTTAAATTTAAAAGTGTTTTCAGCATCCCGGCCACCTGTTCCTTGCTGGCATTTCCGTTTCCGGTAATGGCCATCTTGATCTTCTTGGGCGAATATTCAGTAATAGGCACATCCCGGTATAAGGAAGCCGCCATCGCCACGCCCTGCGCCCGCCCCAGCTTCAGCATGGACTGCACATTTTTACCGTAAAAGGGCGCTTCCAGCGCTACTTCATCCGGATGAAATTCATCAATTAAGGATAACGTTCGCTCGAAGATATATTTCAGTTTGGTTTCGTGGTTCGGATATTTCTTAAGAATCAGTTCATGTATCGACAGCAAATCCATCTTGCTGCCCCGCACCGAGATCAACCCAAAACCCATCACCGTTGTCCCCGGGTCAATACCCAGAATAATTTTTTCAGTCACGCTGCAAATTTACAGCTTTCCCGACAGATGACTTTACTTCAGAAAAAACCAAAATTCCGGCTGGCGTAATGCTTGCAGCATTTGCATCACATAGTACAATACAAATTTTAAAATAAGAATTATGAATAATCAAACTTTGGTGCAGACCCTGGCGGAATGCATCGCCGCATGTAATTATTGTGCGGATGCCTGCCTGGATGAAGAAAACGTATCGATGATGAAAGAATGTATCCGGACGGACCGCGCCTGCGCGGCAGTCTGTACAACCGTTCATCAGCTGGTAGTTTCCGGATACACGAACATCAGCGATTTAATTCAGGTCTGTATTCGGATTTGCCGTGAATGTGAACAGGAATGCGCGAAACACGCCGATATGCACGATCATTGCCGCCGCTGTATGGAAGCCTGCCGCAAATGTGCGGACGCCTGCGGGGAACTGGCGGCTTAATTGTTTTGTTTAAAAAAAACCTTCAAGGTTTTTGAAACCTTGAAGGTTTAAATTTGTAATCGTATCAGACATCTTAATCAAAAACATTCCCTTCTAATCCCATATCCGGAACTTCTTTGTGAAAAAGCTGAAATTCCTCACGACAATTAAATAATGTAAGCACAAAATCGCGTTTCAGTTTCGTGGGCTGATGTGAGATAATACTTCCATATGAACTCCACGGATATTCCTGAATAGTTTCACAAAAACCGTGTTTAACCGGATGATAGTGAATAAATAAAATCAGTTGCCGAAGATATGCCGGATGTACTACTTCTTTCCGTTCAAATCTTTTTTCAAACAAGCTTCCACTGCGTTTGAATTTCTTATTGATGGCTTTTGCATAGGAATTAAAAAAATGACCAAACTGCAGATGCACGTCAATCTTTTTAGGATGTTCCGTGGCGGTATAAAACAGCTTTTTTGTCTCCACCTGTTCAGCGGGTCGAACATAGACCAATAAGTGGAAATGATTTCTCAATAGAACCCAAGCGATGGTATCACAAAAAGGAGAAATGTATTGGTCAAACCTCCGCAGAAAAAAGAAGTAGCTTTCATTATCGAAAAAGATATCCTGACCGTTGTTACCGCGGTTGTATATGTGGTAATAGTTTCCCGGGTCAAGTATTGTCTTTTCCATTACTCGTTAAACCTCAAGGTTTGTAGATCCAACTCAAATATACATAAAAAAATGAGCCGATTATATTTTAACCAGCTCATTGTTAATAATTTAAAATACTACTAAAACATATCTCATTTTAAAGTCTGAATTAAAAAACCTTCAAGGTTTTTGAAACCTTGAAGGTTTAGATTTAAAACTTACATATTCCTTCTGTACTTCCCTCCCACTTCAAACAGTGCGGTGGTAATCTGCCCCAGCGAGCAGAATTTTACTGCTTCCATCATAACCTCGAAAAGGTTTTGTTGGTTGATGGCCGCGGTCTGCAATTGCTGCAGCATTTCCTCGCTGCGGTTTGCATGCGCCTGTTGGAAGTTTTTCAGGTTTTTAATCTGTTGCTGTTTTTCTTCATCAGTGGAACGAATCACCTCACCCGGCAGTACGGTGGGTGAACCATCTTTCCCGAGGAAGGTATTTACACCGATAATCGGATATTCGCCCGTATGCTTCAGCATTTCATAATGCATACTTTCTTCCTGAATTTTCGAGCGCTGATACATGGTTTCCATGGAACCGAGCACGCCACCTCTTTCGGTAATACGGTCAAATTCCGCATATACCGCTTCTTCTACGAGGTCGGTTAATTCTTCAATGATAAAGGAGCCTTGCAAAGGATTTTCGTTTTTCGCCAAGCCTAACTCCTTATTAATGATAAGCTGAATGGCCATGGCACGACGTACGGAATCTTCCGTCGGCGTCGTAATAGCTTCGTCATACGCATTGGTATGGAGAGAGTTACAGTTATCGTAAATAGCATACAAGGCCTGCAGCGTGGTGCGGATGTCGTTGAAATCAATTTCCTGCGCGTGCAGAGAACGTCCGGATGTCTGGATATGATACTTCAGCATCTGGCTTCGTTCATTGGCATTGTATTTAAACTTCATGGCTTTGGCCCAAATCTTTCTGGCCACCCGGCCGATGACCGCATATTCTGGATCAACACCGTTTGAGAAGAAAAAGGAAAGGTTCGGCGCAAAGTCATTGATATCCATGCCGCGGCTCAAGTAGTATTCCACATATGTAAAACCATTTGCGAGTGTGAAAGCCAGCTGCGTGATCGGATTGGCACCCGCTTCGGCAATGTGATACCCCGAGATGGAAACCGAATAGAAGTTCCGCACTTTCTGGTCAATGAAATATTGCTGCACATCCCCCATCAGGCGCAGGGCAAATTCCGTGGAAAAAATACAGGTGTTTTGTGCCTGGTCTTCTTTTAAGATATCCGCCTGCACCGTTCCGCGCACCGTGGCAATTGTTTCTGCTTTAATTTTTCTATAAACATCAGCTTCCACAACTTCGTCACCGGTGAGACCGAGTAATTTTAAACCCAGTCCGTTATTTCCCTTCGGAAGCTCGCCGGAATATACTGGTCTTTGCAAGCCCTGGTCATCATATTTTGCTTTAAGAATTTTCTCGGCATTGTCCCAAAGGTTATGTTCAGTCAGGTATTTTTCCACATTCTGATCAATCGCCGCGTTCATGAAGAAGGCCAGCAGCATCGGTGCCGGACCGTTGATGGTCATTGAAACCGAAGTCATGGCATTCACCAAGTCAAAGCCGGAATACAATTTCTTGGCATCATCCAGTGTCGCAATCGAAACACCGGCATTTCCGATTTTACCGTAAATATCGGGTGGCAAGGCAGGATCCTGGCCGTACAGCGTCACCGAGTCAAACGCGGTCGATAAACGCTTGGCATCCATATCCGCAGACACGTAATGGAAACGTCGGTTGGTTCTTTCCGGCCCACCTTCACCGGCAAACATCCGGGTAGGGTCTTCGCCTGTTCTTTTAAAAGGAAAAAGTCCGGCCGTGTACGGAAACTGTCCTGGCACATTTTCCTGTCCTTTCCAGCGAATCAGGTCACCCCAATCTTTAAATTTCGGCAGCGCGATCTTTGGGATTTTCAGGTGAGAAAGTGATTCATATTTGGTTTCCACTTTGATTTCCTTGCCGCGCACGAAATAAGAAAAGGAATCGGCCGCCATTTCCTCGGTAAAGCTGTTCCAGTTTTCCAGGAACGAACTATTCTCTTCAGATAATTCCTTGCGCGTTTCTTCATAAGCAGACTGCAGAACCTGCTGCACATGATCATGATCTGACAGCAATTGGCGGGTGCCTTCCAGTTGATATAATTTGCGCGCAGTTTCCGCCTGTTCCTTCACCTGCTGATCGTAGGCATGGTTGCTTTCCACAATTTCGGAAAGATAGCGTACACGCTTGGGCGGAATCACGGTGCTGTCGTCAGAGACATTATGCTCCACAAATTCCCGGAAGCTGGCGGCGGTATCGCCATCTTTTTCCCGGAGTCTTTCGTTCACCTTGCAGATGAGTGCATTATACAGCTCGGTGGTGCCCCAATCATTAAACTGGCTGGCTTTGGTCGCGAACACCGGCATTTCTTCCAGTTTCTGCTCAAAGGCGACATGATTACGTTGGTAGGTTTTGCGTACGGCCTGCAGCGCATCGAGTGCGCCGCGCTTATCGGATTTATTTAAAGCAATCAGATCAGCATAGTCCAGCATATCGATTTTCTCGAGCTGGGTAGAGGCGCCGTATTCCGGTGTCATCACGTACATTGAGACATCAGCGATTTCGGTGATTTCGGAACCGCTCTGGCCGATGCCTGATGTTTCCAGAATAATGACATCGGGATGCGCCAGCTTTAAAATATCCAATGCAGAATGGATATAAGGCGAAACAGAAACATTATTTTCCCGGGTCGCCATGGAACGCATATACACGCGGGAATCGTGGATGGAATTCATGCGGATGCGGTCACCCAGCAGGGCACCTCCGGTTTTCTTCTTGGAAGGGTCGACGGAAATAATGGCAATTTTCTGGTCCGGGTTTGCACGCAGGAAACGACGCACGAGTTCATCAGTCAGCGAGGATTTACCCGCACCACCGGTACCGGTAATCCCGATAATTGGGATATGAATATCTTTTGCTTTTTCAGCGATGGCTTCTACCAAATCCGGGCGCTCATCGGAAAAGTTTTCCACGGCAGAGATTATTTCCGCAATGGATTTATTGTCTTCAAACTGAATCTTGTCCAGGTCTGCAGCGGTAATATGTTCGCCGGTAGCAAAATCCGAACGCTGCACCAGATCGTTAATCATTCCCTGCAGGCCCATTTCACGGCCATCATCCGGGGAATAGATGCGGTCGATTCCGTAATCCATTAATTCTTTGATTTCCTCGGGCAGGATGACACCACCGCCGCCACCGAAAATTTTAATCTGGGGTGCTCCTTTTTCGCGCAGCAGGTCATAAATGTATTTAAAATACTCGGTGTGGCCGCCTTGATAGGAAGTGAGCGCAATGGCATTGGCATCTTCCTGAATGGCGCAATCCACCACTTCCTGGGCAGATTTATCATGGCCGAGGTGAATAACTTCGGCTCCGGTAGCCTGGATCATGCGGCGCATAATATTGATGGCGGCATCGTGGCCATCGAAAAGAGAAGCTGCCGTGACGACACGGACTTTATGTTTGGGTGTATATTTTTGAGGTTCCATACGGTAATTTTCGAAAGTTCCCAAAGATACCATTTTTTGAAATTTTGAAAAAAAGAAAGCCTTTCCGGTAAAGAAAAGGCTTTAATTAGCTTCAACGATAGTAACTAAAATTCATTAGCCATAGCGATAAGAACCCTCCATCTAGCACAAACACTTATTTAAAAAAATCAACGTTTCGTTAAAGACCAGTTTCCTGTCCAGTCGCCCATTTTCCAGGTACCGGTTTTTTGTGCAAGGTTTCCGTAGAGAACAAAACCTGAGTTGGGCGAGGGTGTGTTGTAGATAGCGCCGCCATCACCTACTTTGACGTAAAACAAATCCGTGCTTCCACCGGCGGTGCGGGTTACTTCCACATTGCCGCTTTTGAAAACATTGAAAACGAGCGTTCCGGCACCATCACCGGTATACGTACCGGTCCATTTTCCCATATAAGGACACTGATAGTTTTCCTGCGCCTGTTTTTCCTTTTCAAGGTCAAAGCGCGAACTTAGAAAATCGCATGACCAGAAGGCACAACCTGTGAGCAGAAGAAGGTAAATTTTAAATAAGGTTTTCAAAACAGGGATCTGATAAAGTTATTGTTTTTTCAAAGTCCAAGTACCGCTCCAGCTGTTGTATTGCCAGGTGCCGGACAGCTGATGCAAATTGCCGTACAAGCGAAACCCGGATTGAAAAACGACGGACTGCAGTGAGCCATCATTCCAAACTTTACCGGAATAAGCGGCGGTCTCGGTGAAACTGGCGTTGGTTCTGCTAATGGTCGCTGCACCGTTTTTTGCAATTTCAATGGTGAGGGAGCCCGCCTCGTCACCGTTGTAGACTCCTTTGTACAAACCCTGATAGGTTGAAACATAATTCTGTTCTTCTTTGCGGTCAAAATAACTATCGAGCAGTCCTTCGCAGGAGATAAGCGTGGCGCAACAGGAAAGGAGAAGGAGGAATGATAATGTATGTTTCATGTGTTTGTACTTGCAACCGAAGATAAGAAGTTTCAGCGGTAAATGGTTACTTTTGCGCTAAATTCTGAAATTATGCAGCGCGCACTTCTTTATACACTGGCCGGCACGGCACTGAGTTTTTTGCTGAACTGGCTTTTTCTGGGCAGCCAGGGCTGGGAACTGGACTTATATTATGGCTTTGCGTTCGGCCTGGCTTGGGGAACAGCTTATCTGCTGGACGATTTGAAATTCACTTTGCCACAAAAGCTGGGGTATTCACTCCTGGCAATGGCCGCACTGCTGGGACTCGGTGCCCTTATTTTCAGTCTGGAGTTGGCCGTGCCATCGGTGATTAAATTCTCGATGGTGTTTGTGGTGTACTATCTGCTGGCGAGTTTCCGGCCGAGTAAGTCGATGCGGAGGTGATGGTAGTGGTTGAGTATTTGAGTGATTGAATGGTTGCGTGGATGCGTGTTTTTAAATAAGCTGAATATGGAAAATCTTCGAACGCAAGTGTAATTTTCAGGTTATTTCTTGTATTTTACCTGGTCCACTGTGCGCATGTAATATGGCAAGGATAATAATTGCAGTACCATCTAAAGTATAATATATATGGTAATTGAACTGCTGTAAAAGTACCGATCGTACCGACCTGAAGCGCAATTCAAAGCCCTCAGGCATATTTACAATTTTCTGTTTAGCTTCCTCGATGCGATCAAGGAAATCCAGCGCGAGCTGGTTATCAATTTTGCAGTAATAACTCAACACATCATCAATATCATCCTCTACCCGCTGATGATATAATACCTGGTATTTGCTCATCCCAGTTCATGTCTTTTATTTTTTAATAGCTGTTCAAAATCTCCTGTCATTTTTGTCGACAATTCTTCCAGCCGTTCTATTACTACTTCTTCGTGCCAGTTTGGTGCAGTATTGCTTTCCGTTTCCTCCCGTTGAAGATCGTTATACTTCTTTTTTAGAGCCTGCCACTCTTTAATTGGGATAAAGACGCCGGTTGCGTTCCCCTGATGATCGTGTATATACTGTACATTCATCACTGTAAGTTTTTGGTTTATACAAATTAACAATAAATGACTGACTTTGTTGTTTACCCTTATTCTGAATCAAATGTATTCTAAAGCTAATATACACAAACAGAGGGATATTTTTTAAATAGATTGCAACTGGCATTAGGAACGTCGGTCATTCAATCACTTTCTACTCAATTACTCACGTCTCAATCACTCACTATTCACTCACTTCACAACTAAACGAGCACCGCGATAGGGATTGCAGTGGAAATCCCGCAGGACTGTCCGGAACGGCAGGCCGAGGAATTGCAACGAAAAGCCCGGCCCGAAGCGCCGGGAAAGGCGGTGGCCGGGATCGCCCAAAATAATCATCAGAAAATCGACTTGCTTTCATTCCGAACTCTAAATTAGTGAATGACCACGTCTGCTGCGCAGAATCACTGCCGTACGCAATTGGAAATTATTTTCCGTAAATTAAAAAAAATCCTTACCTTTGCACACCCGTTTTGGGGAAAATTATGTTTAATCGTAAACGAAAAAGTGTGAATACATTAAGTTACAAAACCGTTTCAGCTAACAAAGCTACCGCTAATAAAGAATGGGTTGTGGTAGACGCTGAAGGACAGCCTCTGGGCCGACTGGCTTCGAAGGTTGCAAAGATTTTGAGAGGTAAGCACAAGACGAACTTTACGCCGCATGCAGATTGTGGTGATAACGTAATCGTGTTGAATGCTGGGAAAGTAACCCTTTCCGGAAACAAGTGGGCAGACAAGACGTACATCTGGCACACAGGATACCCTGGTGGTCAGAAGTCGATGACGGCACTGGAGCTTCAGAAAAAAGACTCCCTGAAAGTGTTGGAAAAATCCGTAAAAGGAATGCTTCCAAAGAACAAACTGGGATCTCTTTTGTTCAAAAACCTTTATCTGTATGAAGGGACTGAGCACAAGCACGAAGCACAGCAGCCAAAAGAAATTAATATTAACGAATTTAAATAATTCCTATGTCCATAGTTCATAAAATCGGAAGAAGAAAAACCTCTGTTGCCAGAGTGTATGTGCGTCCGGGTTCCGGCAACATCACCATCAACGGGAAAGATGCGAAGGAGTACTTCGGGACAGATGTACTGGTGTACAAAGTAAACCAGCCTTTCCTGCTTACGGAAACTGCCGGGCAGTATGACGTAACAGTAAACGTTTTCGGTGGCGGTATTACCGGTCAGGCTGAAGCGATCCGCTTGGGGATTTCCCGCGCAATGTGCGAAATCAACGAAGAGTTCCGCAGTCTGCTGAAGCCACACGGACTTCTTACCAGAGATGCCAGAATGGTAGAGCGTAAGAAACCAGGCCAGAAGAAAGCAAGAAAGAGATTCCAGTTCTCGAAACGTTAAGAAACGCTGTATGCTTTATGCAGTATGCACTAAGCTTACAAATTCAAATTTTTTTAATCTGCTGGAAAGCTTAAAGCGTATCGCTTACAGCCTAAAGCACAAAAATGCCCCGTTTAGTTTAGCACCCAAACTCTTCTCCCATCTAAAGACGAGTTGATTGCGAAAAAGCGGAACGTAAACTAAAAACAAAAAAGCGACATGGCAAAAGCAAATGTTAAAGACCTTTTAGAGGCAGGCGTACACTTCGGTCACATGACCCGCAAGTGGAACCCGAACATGGCTCCATACATTTTTATGGAGAAAAACGGTATTCACATTATCGACTTACATAAAACAGCAGTGAAACTGGACGAAGCTTGCTCCGCTCTGGAAAAAATCACTTCTGCCGGCAAAAAAGTTCTTTTCGTAGCTACCAAAAAGCAGGCGAAAGAAGTAGTGGCTAAGCACGCTGCAGAACTGAATATGCCTTATATTACTGAAAGATGGCCAGGCGGTATGCTGACGAACTTCGTTACCATCCGTAAGGCTGTGAAGAAGATGAACCACATCGATAAAATGAAGAAAGACGGAACTTTCGAAACTTTATCTAAAAAAGAAAGACTTCAGGTAGACCGCCAGCGTGCGAACCTGGAGAAAAACTTAGGCTCTATCGCTGACATGGTACGTCTTCCTTCTGCGATTTTCGTGGTAGACATCATGCGTGAGCACATCGCCGTAACTGAAGCTAAGAAACTGGGAATTCCTGTATTCGCTATCGTGGATACGAACTCTGACCCACGCAAAGTGGATTATGTGATCCCAGGAAACGATGATGCTTCCAAGTCTATCGACATGCTGCTGAGCGTAGTTTCTGACTCAATCAAAGAAGGCCTTTCTCAAAGAAAAGCTGAAAAAGAAAGATCTAAAGAAGAAGGTGAAAAAGTATCTGCCGATGCAGATGCAGATTTCAATGCTGAAGCATAAGAAATTTCTTATCATACACAGAAGACCCGAAGTGATTCGGGTCTTTTTGTTTTTAATACGCTTGCGACCGAACTTGATTTAAATTAATAAAACACGCAGTGTAATAAATTAGAACGTTCAAAATTTATAAAGTGTGTGTTGGAAGTTTTTAATGCAGAATCATGCGCAGGCCACTGTTTTATTAAAATAAAAAAAGCCAACCATTACAGTTCGCTTCTAATCTTTATTAATGAATACGGAATTTAATGTATGTAATCGTCTTCCCTTTTGCTTCAAATAAACCTTCATAATAGGTTTTAATTTCGCGCAGCAAAGGCGTATCCGGATCGTACTCGGGCGCACCGTATATGTCATGATGCGCGGAGATGATTTCCTGACCCATTCCCTGCAACAATCCGAGCGTATATCCATGCAAAAATTCGGAATCGGTTTTCAGATGCACAATGCCTTCCGGTTTCAGGATTTTTTTATATCGCTCCAGAAAATCAGGATGGGTTAAGCGGTGTTTCGTACGGCGGTATTTGATTTGCGGATCCGGGAAAGTGATCCAGATCTCATCTACCTCACCAGCGGCAAAAAAGCGGTCAATCAGCTCAATCTGGGTACGGAGGAACGCAACATTATGCAGGCCGGTTTCAATGGCTTCTTTGGCACCAAACCAAAAGCGCGCACCTTTGATGTCCACACCGATGAAATTCTTTTCCGGAAAAGCTCTGGCCAGACCAACGGAATACTCTCCTTTTCCGCAACCCAGTTCCAACACAATAGGATGTTTGTTTTTAAAAACCTCATCACGCCATTTGCCTTTCAGATGAAATTCCTCCAGCGCTTCTTCACGCGTTGGCTGAAACACGTTGGTAAGCGTTTTATTTTCGGCGAAACGCGCCAGTTTATTTTTACCCATCAGGGATTAAAATTTAAATGTAATTAAAAGAATTATTTTGGCGGATTGCTCAGTGCGATAATCACCGCATTTTGCACGGCCTTTTGAGAAGCGTAATCTGCGCCGCACACTTTGCTGGAGAACAGGTAATTTCCCTTCTGTACCACAATTGCACTCTCGGCGCCGCTCGGAATTGCCAGGCGGTATTTGTAGTTCCCTACTCCTTCCAGACGCATGATCATATTACAGTCGGATTTATTTTCGATCATCACGATACTCTCCTTACTGCTCGGATCATTATCAAACAGAGAGTTGAGGATCTGCACGGTTCTGTTTTTATGTTCGATTGGGGAAACTTCCATGAGCATGCGGAATTCCTCCTGCTCGGCATCGTCCATCATTCCGGAGGAAGCTACACTGTAGGCACGCGTCGGCGCCGTTCCGCCCAACCCTTCCGCTGCTGTTTCTGCCTCCAGCTGTGCCTGGTATTTCGCGATTTTCTTTTTGCGAATCATGTCATTCATTTCGTCGAATGATAATTTGGTGGATTTGCGGGTCCGCAGCAACACCAGCTTTTCCTGAAAAGTAGCAATCCGCTGATCAGCCGGATGTGCCTCCTTAATATATTCCTGGAGCAGTGTAACCAGTCTCGGTTTCAGAATCAGCCGCTTGGGATCATCCGGGTGGGCATCGCGCAGGTAGGCATCTATCTCATAAATGCTGGTGCTCTGCATAATGCGGGAATAATCCTTCATCTTCATTTGCCCAGAAAGCTGAGAACAAAAAACAGAAACAAAAACGATTAAGAAAAATCTGGCTGTATAACCCATAAATACATTAAGATAAAAGCTTACAAGAAGAACCTCCGTACTTATCCGGCGGCGGGTGCGCAAATATAAAAAAAATGTCTGAATGCCGCAGGCTGTCAACCTACTTTGGCTCCTGCATCAGGCTGGAATTCCGCAATCTGCGCTGGTAAATCGGCAGATATTTTTCCATAATGGGGCCGGCCAGTTCATAATTGCCGGAATTGAGTGCGGGTGATAAATTCTCGGAGGTGTACACGAACTGCAGAAAATTATCAATTAAATTTTCCGGGATTTTGAGTGATGTAAAATACGGCACACCGTAATACTTTTTAATATTTTCGATGGTAGTGGTCATCTGTTCGTACTGGCGGGCGCGCTCTTTCTTCTTCCGTTCGCCAGAAATCATATCATAAACACTTTCCAGGTTAAAGGTAAGCCCTCCGCCGGAGAAACCGGCCACCGGCAGTTCAGGCGGCAAACCGTTTCCTTTGGGTTCAGGAAGACCGATTCTCTTTTGCAAAGCCATTTTCTTTTCACCGCTTTTAAGCTGGCTCACGTCCTGACGCAGATTGCCGGTGGGCTTAAATTTACTGATGACTACTTCCTGAATATCGTAATACGCAACTTTCAGTTCGATAATATTATTGGGATTGTGCAATTGCTCGGCAGTTACCTGCACATCGCGGCGGTCTGTCACAATAGAAGTGAACCGGATAATATCTCCCGGTTTTGCGGGAATTTTAAAGGTGCCAAAATAATCTGTATATACAGTTTTATGCGACGTGATGTTGGTTACATACACCTGATTAAGATAATACACGGATTTATCGCGCAGTATAATTTCGCCGGAGAAAAACTGCGCTTTTAAAAAGTGCGTCAGCAGGAAAGCCAGCAGCAAAAGTGATCTTTTCATAGAGTCTGCAAAATACTTCTTTTTTCAGGGAAACAGATAGATCTGCGCGGCGGCTAAAGGTTAAACTTTGGTTAAAATATCCGGCAGGATGTTCAGCGCCAAAAGGATATAAAAAAATCCCCGATCATTCGATCGGGGATTCGCTTAGTTTAGTAATCAAAGTGTTATTTTTTGATAAACTTCACTTTGGCAGTTTCACCGTTATTATCTACGGAGATGATATAAACACCTTTCTGCAGTTTGGATACCTGTACTTTGTTATCTGCAACATTACCTTTGGCAACTGCCTGTCCGGCCATGTTATAAATGGTATAGGTAGCTCTGTCAGAAACTTTGGTTACATTCAGCACATCCACTGCAGGGTTCGGATATACAGAAATTCCACTGTTTTTCACTTGGTCATTTACACCAAGCGTGGCGGAAATCATGACAGCGTAATCTTCTACTTCGCCGTAGCTAAATGTTCCGCAAGGGTTGGTCTGTGCTGCATTATATCGCAGTGCCACACGCATGCCCAGTGGCTTATCGCCTGTGTATGCATCTTCCGGAACTGTGAATGTCGCTGTTACAGGAGTTTCCTTATTTGCCGTAGTTGACATAACTAACTCATTTGCTTCATAAATTCCGTTTCTGTTAAAGTCAATCCAGGCAGTTACAGCATCGTTATAAGAAGTGCCTGTCCAGCCTTTGGTCACGATGATTTTATTTTCGGTCGTTCCTTTAGCAAGCATCATAACCTTATTGGTATCACCTGAATAATCAGTGTATGTAGTAGCACCCGTTTCACCACTGTCGCCGCCAGCTGCACCCTGTGCTGTGATCTGAACTTGTTTGATAAACTCATCTCTGGCACTGCCGGAAACAAGTGTACAATATTCCAGACCTTTGGTAGTAAACTGGAGCGAAGTATAGGCTCCTACCGTTCCGGTACAAACAGCCGCTACTTCTACTACATAAGCGGTGCCTTCTTCCAGGTTCTCCAGCGTGTAAGTAGTTGCAGACAGGTCCACTTCAGTCCAGGAAGATCCAGCAGCCTTCTTGTATCTTAGTTTATAAGTAGCATCCAGAACCGGATCCCATACCACTACAGCAGATTCACGCTGAACGGTAGTAGCCATTAAGCCAACCGGTGCAGATCCATCGCAGGAAACGATTTTAGAAACGATAACCGGAGCTACAGCATAAAATACGTTGCCGATCGCAGATACCCGCAATTTCAACTGTGTATCAGCAGCAAGTGCAGAAAAATCTACATCTTCAGTGCCATCATTTGGTGTTGATGCTTTCAGTACTGTCCAGGTAGCCCCTTCATCGGTGGTATAATCAATTTTTACGTTTTGTACATTAAACGGTGCCTGATCTGTTCCTACCACATTCCAGGTAACAGCGCTTGGAGCATTGTTGTACACTTTGGTATTGGTCACCTTAAACGGATCACTGTTCACCACGGTTACTTTTTGCAACGCCTGCTGGGTCTGTTGTTGTTTTGGATCTGCATTGTTATCACGAACGGTAATCCGGAACGTAGAATTTCTTGCTACAGAAGAAACCGCTTCCCAGTTGGCAGGATCTGAAAGTTTCCCGGCCAGCACACTGGCGAGTCGCGGGAAGTATCTTGTCGGACTGTTCGATGGCATCATCGAGCGGAAACTGGCCCCACTGGTCGTATTCCCCAAGTTTGCTTTCGAAATGGTAACGGAGGCATTATCCACCTGCTCCCAGTTATAAGTTAAAGCATCATTTTCCGCGTCAGTGACCTGCGCAGTCAGCACAAAGGCCGTTCCCTTTGGAATAGAAACATCCAGCATTGGTGTGATTTCCGGTGGTGTATTGGCAACCGCCGTTTCAATATCACAGGTTTTGCTGTTCAGATTATTCTGAACCTGGATTATGGAGTTAATATGAAAATATCCATCGGAGTGTGGCTGTACATCAGTTGCGCCGGTAATCCCTGCATACGACATAATAGTAGACCCTGAACCCGGCTCCACATTTTGTCCCGTACCTTCCAGGCTCATGGAAAATGTGTGATTTGCGCCAAGCTGGTGACCAATTTCGTGTGCTACATAATCGATATCGAAGTTATCGCCCATCGGGATACCGTCTGCAGGTGAAGTAAAGGCTGATCCTTTTGCCTTGCTGCTGCTGGTTACCGGGTCTACACAAACACAACCGATACAGCCCGCATTTCCACCGCCGCCGGTGGCACCAAACAAGTGCCCAATATCATAAGCGGCACTTCCAATGGTGTTGGTCAGGTTACGCTGCAGTTCGAGATTCCAGCTGCCACCCGCGCCGGAGGAAGCAGGTGAGTAAGGATCGCTTGCCGGATCTGTGTAGATAAGCTGCGGGAAATCCTGCAAAATCAAATGTAAAGCAAAATCTTTTTCGAAAACGCCGTTACAGCGAGTAAGCGTGGCGTTAATCTGTGTCATAGCTCCTTCAACCCCGCCGAAATACTGCGTATACTCTCCGGTTACCGACATGGCCAGCCGCATGGTGCGGTACTTCTGGTCTGAGCTTTTGTTTACATCCAGATTATTTTTCCCGAAGGACTGCCCGGACATATACATTTTATCAATCTGCTGTTTGGTCAGCGGCGCTTCTGAAGTGGAGCAAACGAACGCTTTATCTGCTTCAGACTTATTGGTTTTCGGATGAACGCCATACACCGTCTTGTTCTGATCCTGGGGCTCGATGAATTCGTAGGCACCATTGCGGAACATCATAGACTGGAAATCATTTGGTGCCACACTGAAGCGGACAGAGGCGGTGGGATCATCAATACCAACACCTACATACGAGCCCAGCTGATAGCGGTCTGCCAATGATTTTACCACCACCGGCGCGCTGTACACTGCAAACCGCTCTACCTTACCATCCAGCGTCGGAAG
The DNA here is from genome assembly GCA_032057205.1 of Kaistella sp. Taxonomy (GTDB): domain Bacteria; phylum Bacteroidota; class Bacteroidia; order Flavobacteriales; family Weeksellaceae; genus Kaistella. Next base: position 108,198 of record DAMCFT010000004.1, on the reverse strand, counting down.
TGAGATTTCAACGGCTTTGGCATTACGGCCGGTAGGCTCTGCCTTGGCCAGGTCTGCACGAAGTTTCTGCAAGTCCAGGGTGTAGAATTTCTTCACATTGGAGGTCGCGCGGATTCTCTCTCCGTGCATCTGCGTAGGGCTCCACTGCGCGAGCGCTGCGGTACCCATACTGAGCAGGAGTAAAGAAGTAAAAATTTTCTTCATAATAATTTTGGATTAATATTGCTCAAATGTAAATTATTTTTGTCATCCCTCAAAATAAAAAAGACAAATCCAAAGAAGATTTGTCTTATAATTTACATTTAATGGAATTAAATATTGCTTATAATTCTGATTAAAAAGACTATAACACCCGATTAGATAATGCCGTGTATTTTATTAACTTTTAATCTTTAAGTTTTTGCTGTTTTAATGAGAGTTCTTTTACTTCAGAACAAATATGATACGGACCAGCTAAAACCCATATTAAATTTAGCAGAACTTTTTCCAAAACCCGGCACAATCATCGGAACAATATCTTCTTGTTTTGTTGTGAAAATAAGATAACGCGGTTCACCCGTGACTTCGATATAAAAAGGAGATTCAAACAGTTGAATCCGGCCACCTACTACAGCTTCTGCCCAGTAGGAACTCTGACTCGAGGAAGAAAATGCCTGACTGGCCGACGCACCGCTAAAACCGCGAATGGGAACAGCTTTATATTCCTGCGTGTAAAAACTTCCGGCTACGCGCGCACCGGCGAAAAAGCCGTTCCGCGTATTTTCAGCATCGTGGGCGAGCATATAATTGCCGCCTAATTTTACAAAGGGGCCATTAGCCACAGCATCATAACCGTTTTTCTGATATATGTTTTTTTCAAAACCGGCAACGAGGTTCGCATACATTTTTGGCCTGATCTCACTCGATACCGAACCCTGAAAAATCTTTCTGTCTGCAAACAAAGAAATCCCCGCATTCAACACATCAAAACCAACCAAAAAATTAGGCTGATATTTAGGTGATATCCGCACGGAATCTTTCTGCTGCTGTCCCGACAAAGAGACAATACTTAAGCTAAAAAAGCAGATAAAGATGTGTTTTATTTTCATCAGTGATTTCGTTTTGTAATTGTTCCACAGCCCGTACCTCTGCCGGTGCCGGCACCTCTGCCAGTACATTTATGTAAATCTTACGGATTCCGCACGCCGGTGATACATACTTCGAGGAAGTAGTATAATTTACCTTTACCTCCGATGTTACGGTGGCGCGGGACAGACCTACAAATATAGTGGTCGCCGGTGCATCGTCCACGCGGAGTGGTATCAGCAGAGAGTCGGTCGGTACTTTATTCGCTATCACGGCAATGGGTCCGTTTCCGTAATCCACTTTCACGAAAACAGAGTCCAGTGTTTTTAATTTTCCGGTAGCCTGTGTTTTAAATTTCATTTTCAAACGCGGCGTTGCTTCACCACTGAGGCAAATATCATCGTCGCTGCCGCAGGAAACCAAGAAAGCGAGCAGTAAGAATGACAGAAGAACTTTACAATTCATAGCTTAAATTTTAACCAGCAGAGCAATATTTTCCACGTGGTGTGTTTGCGGGAACATGTCCACCGGCAGGATTTTAACCAGGCGGTATTGTTCTTTCATCAATGCCAGGTCGCGCGCCTGAGTCGCCGAATTACAGCTGACATACACTATCTTTTCCGGTGCCACTTTCAGGATTTGTTCCACCACCTTGGCATGCATGCCGTCGCGTGGCGGATCGGTAATCAAAACATCCGGTCGTGGGTGTGCTGCCAGAAATTCCTCGGTGAAAACTTCTTTCATATCGCCACAGTAGAAGGTGCAATTGTCCAGACCATTCAGTGTGGCATGTTCACGCGCAGCATCAATGGCTTCCGGTACCGATTCAATTCCAATCACTGTTTTGGCTTTCCGTGCTACATACTGTGCAATGGTACCCGTCCCGGTATATAGGTCATAAACAATTTCGGTTCCCTGCAGATCGGCAAACTCCAGTGTTTTGCGATACAGCTCCAAGGCTTGTTTATAATTCGTTTGGAAAAAAGATTTCGGTCCAATTTTAAATTGCAGCCCTTCCATTTCCTCCATCAGATAGCCTTCACCGGCATACACCATAATCTCCTGGTCATAAATGGAATCATTCGGCTTGGAATTAATACAGTACAGCAGCGTACTGATCTGCGGAAAGATCGAAAGCAGGTGATCAAATAAAGCAATACGCTCCGCTTCCATTTCCTGAAAGAGCTGGAACAGCACCATCCATTCTCCTTTTGAGTTTTGCCGTAACATTAAGGTCCGCAAAAAGCCACCGTGTTCGCGTACATCAAAAAAAGGCAACTGATGTGCAATGGCGTAATTCCGGACGGCTAGGCGAATAGCATTGGACGGATCTTCCTGCAGCCAGCATTCCTTCAGATCCAGGATCTTGCTCCACATACCAGGAATATGGAAGCCCAGCGCATCGCGGTTATCTACCTCCGCATCGCTTGCAATTTCATCCGCAGAGAGCCAGCGCGCATTGGAGAACGAAAATTCCATTTTATTACGGTAAAAATAGGTTTCGGCGCTTCCCAAAATCGGAAGTGTTTCGAAATCAGTGATACCGCCAATACGGCGAATGTGATTATAAACTTCGTCCTGCTTGAATTCCAGTTGCTTGCCGTAGTCCAGATTCTGCCACTTGCAACCGCCGCACACACCGAAATGAATACACTTCGGAGCTATACGGAAAGGAGAAGGTTCCACAATATCAATCGCTTCGCCCTCGAAGTAATTGGACTTAGATTTCTTAACCCTTACGTGAACAACATCACCCGGAACCGCGCCGGAAACCAGCACTGTTTTTCCTTCTTCCGTTTTACCGATAGCCACACCTTTGGCTCCTGCGCCGGTAAGCGTAATATTTTCGAGGACTTTATTTTTATGTTTTTTACGCATGAAATATATTAATGGTTGCAAAAATACGGCTTTCCGCGGAACGGCTCACAGATTAAAAAATGCAACTGTTTAATGTATGCAGAACTATCTGTTTTTAATTTGATATCTGATCATAAAAAATCCCGCTGAATTTCAACGGGATTTATCAAGTGTATTATATTTTAGGGCGTTTGCACAGCCGGTGCGTCTGCCCAGTCATTCTGAAGTTCTATCTCAGGAGATTGTTCAACTTCCGGTGCTTTCAGGCCGGTTTGTTTTTCCAGGACCTGTACCAAGTCCGGATCGCCGAGATTGTAGAAAGTTTTGCTGGCCACGTTGCCGGCTTTATCGATGATGATGAAGGACGGAAGTTTGAAACCATACAGCCCCCAGTCTTTGGCAAACGAGGAATTAATGCCACCTTCTGCATACACCTGCGTTCCGCTCAGGCCCTGAAGCAATGCTTTGCTGGTTTTCACAAACTGCTCTTTGCTGTCGTCCATATTTACATAAACGAAATCAAGTTTGGATTTATAGAATTCATGTACTTCCTTTAGAACAGGAATCGTCATTTCGCTGATATATGGATTCCAGGAAGCATAGAACATAACCAAAGCCGGTTTTGCACGTTGGGCGCTCAGTGAAAAATCCTTATCATCAGCCGTTACCAGTTTCCCGCCCGGGGCAGGTTTTCCGGTGGCAGGACCATCAATCACAAACTGAATGCGCTCTAAATCTTTTTTAATTTCAGCGTTTTTAATTTTCTCCTGAATGACTTTCTGAACTTTTGCTTTATCTTCAGGTGAAGTTGACGGGCTGATATCTCCGCTGGCAATAATATATGCGAGCAGATAATCTTTTTCCAGATCAGAAAGTTCTTTTCTGGAATCTAAAAATTCAGAGAACAATACAGATGAAGGTTGCTGTTGTCCGGCTTGGCTCTTTTTCTGACCGAACTCCATGAAATCTTTATTCAGTTTACCCAACAGATAGTTTCGGTAGAGCGGCTGATTTTTCAGCATTCTCTCTTTGTTTTTCTGCAGGCCCGCTTCCATTTCCTGGAACTTCTTGGAAATTTTGTAATTAGGATCGTTGGCTACCTGCGGATGGTGCATTTCATACTGAGCCATCAGGCCAAGCACACTGGCTTCCAGTTCATCTTTTTTCCATTGTACTACGTCACTGCCGGCGGAGGTTTGCTTGGCAGCCTGATCGATTCTTTTTTCAAGATCAGCATGAATTTTTTCCACACTTTTCAGGAATGCATCCTCTTTTTTCGCGACCATATCACCCAGGTTGATATTGGCGGCGTAGTCTTTTATTTTATTTTCTACCTCACGCAGGAAGTCGTTGTCTTTTTTAGCATCTCCTGTTACAGTGAACTGCATTGGAAAAGTGCCGGCCTGGCCGGAAATGTTTAGTTTCTGACCACCCTTCACGAAGATCATTCCCTGTTTTCCGCCATAGGTCATCAGATACATTCCGTCACGTGGTGCTTCGAACGCACCGGAAAAATTGCCTTTTGCGTCCACACCTACATTGGTTAAAGGCAAGGTAGCAACACCGGCAGCTTCTATAAATTCAATTCGTTCCAACGGCGATCCACCGGCCACATTGCCGGTAAATTCCACTTTTTTGGAACAACTTAAAGTGAGAAAGCTCACCAGCAGCATCAAAAAATACTTAGTCATTTGTTGTTTTAATTTATTAATGTAATTAAGATGTTTTTATAAACGAGCAAAAATACACTATACAAAGAAGTGTTTAAAATTAATACGCGATAATTGGCAAAGTTTAACAAACAAAAACTGCTTCCGGAAAGGGAAGCAGTTTCTAAGTATTATAATAAGGAGTCTATCCTTTATCTAAATGCGCCGCCATATATTCGCGGTTCATTTTCGCGATCACCGCCAGCGTAATTCCTTTCGGACATTCCACCTCGCAGGCGCCGGTATTGGAGCAGTTCCCGAATCCTTCCTCGTCCATGGCTTTCACCATGTTCAGAACGCGTCTTTCTGCTTCCACGCGACCTTGCGGCAACAGCGCCAGCTGGGTCACTTTAGCACCCACGAACAGCATTGCAGAACCATTCTTACAAGTCGCTACGCAGGCTCCGCAGCTGATACAGGCGGCAGCATCCATGGCGTTATCCGCATCTTCTTTTGGAACAGGGATCGCATTGGCATCCAGCGTGTTTCCGGAAGTGTTTACGGAGACAAAGCCTCCGGCGGCCATCACGCGGTCAAAGGCGCTGCGGTCAGTTACCAGGTCTTTAATGATCGGGAAGGCAGCACTTCTCCACGGTTCGATGTGGATCGTTTCGCCGTCCTTGAACATACGCATGTGCAGCTGGCAGGTAGTAATGCCTGTATCCGGTCCGTGCGGACGGCCGTTAATATACAGCGAGCACATTCCGCAGATTCCTTCGCGGCAGTCATGGTCAAAAGCTACGGGCTCCTGGCCTTCGTTGATTAGGTTTTCGTTGAGCATATCCAGCATTTCCAGGAAAGAAGCATCGGTCGACACTCCGGAAATCTTGTAGGTCTCAAACTGTCCTTTTGATTTATTATTTTTCTGTCTCCAAATTTTCAGAGTCAGGTTTAATCCTTTTTGTGCACTCATTTTTTATAATTTAGTTGGAGATTATTTGTAGCTTCTGGTTTTCACTTCAATATTTTCATAGATCAGTTCCTCTTTGTGCATCACTTCCGCATTGATGTCCTCACCCTGATATTCCCAGGCTGCTACATACTTAAAGTGTTCGTCATCACGTTCGGCTTCTCCTTCAGCCGTTGCGTGATCCCAGCGGAAATGTCCTCCGCATGATTCTTCGCGCTGCAAAGCGTCGATCGCCATCAGCTGGCCAAGTTCCAAAAAGTCAGCAACGCGGAAGGCTTTCTCCAGTTCCTGGTTCATACCATTGGCATCACCCGGTACGCGTACTTCTTTCCAGAATTCGTTTCTCACTTCTTCGATCTCGCGGATTGCTTCACGCAGCCCTTCCGGTGTACGTCCCATGCCAACTTTGTTCCACATAATGTGTCCCAGCTTTTTGTGGAAATGGTCCACACTGTGCGTTCCCTGATTGGTCATAAAGAAATTCAGCCTTTCCACCACGTGTTGTTCCGCCTCGCTAAACTCCGGTGTATCCGTCGGGATTTTTCCGGTTCGGATATCGGCGGAAAGGTAATCAGCGATCGTGTACGGCAGTACAAAGTAACCGTCGGCCAGACCCTGCATCAGTGCAGAAGCGCCCAACCTGTTGGCACCGTGATCAGAGAAGTTAGCTTCACCGATAACGAAACATCCCGGAATGGTGGACATCAGGTTATAATCTACCCAGATACCACCCATAGTGTAGTGAACCGCCGGATAAATCTTCATTGGGGTCACATATGGATTATCGGCTGTAATCTTTTCGTACATCACGAAGAGGTTACCATATTTCTCTTCTACCCATGCCTTACCTAAATCGTAAATCTGCTGAGGCGTCGGGTTATGGATATTTTTCTCGATCGCAGCTTCGTTTCCTTTTTTCATAATCTCCGTGGAGAAATCCAGGAATACGCCTTCATGCGTATCGTTGTTTTCAATTCCGTGTCCGGCATCGCAACGCTCTTTCGCAGCTCTGGAGGCAACGTCACGCGGCACCAGGTTACCGAAGGCAGGATATCTTCTTTCCAAATAATAATCGCGGTCTTCTTCCGGAATGGATTCCGGTTTCAATTTACCGGCACGCACTGCTTCAGCATCTTCAATCTTTTTCGGAACCCAGATACGTCCGGAGTTACGAAGTGACTCCGACATAAGCGTCAGTTTAGACTGCTGCTTGCCATGTACCGGAATACAGGTCGGGTGAATCTGTACGAAACAAGGGTTGGCAAAGTAAGCACCGCGCTTGTGAATCTTCCAGGCAGCGGAAACATTGGACCCCATCGCATTGGTGGAAAGAAAATATACGTTTCCGTATCCGCCGGAAGCAATCACTACTGCGTGTGCGGAGTGCTTCTCGATCTCACCTGTCACCAGGTTACGAACAATAATTCCACGTGCTTTTCCATCAACAATTACAAGATCCATCATTTCATGACGGTTGTACATTTTGATTCGGCCCTTACCGATCTGACGACTCATGGCAGAATAAGCACCCAGCAATAACTGCTGGCCTGTTTGCCCTTTCGCATAGAAAGTACGCTTAACCTGTACCCCACCGAAAGAACGGTTGTCCAACTGGCCACCATATTCACGGCCAAAAGGAACTCCCTGCGCAACGCACTGGTCAATAATATTACCGGAAACCTCTGCCAGGCGGTACACGTTTGCTTCACGCGCACGGTAGTCACCACCTTTAATGGTATCATAGAACAGGCGGTAGATCGAGTCTCCATCACCCTGATAATTTTTAGCAGCGTTGATCCCACCCTGCGCTGCAATAGAGTGTGCACGTCTTGGGGAATCCTGATAGCAAAATGCTTTTACGTTATATCCCTGTTCAGCCAGGGTAGCAGCAGCAGAACCTCCTGCCAGCCCGGTACCCACCACAATCACATCAATCTTGTCGCGGTTGTTTGGTGCTACCAGGTTCATGTGGTCTTTATGATTTTTCCATTTGTCCGCGAGCGGGCCTGCCGGAATTTTTGAATCTAATTTGCTCATTTGTAATGATTTTAAATTTTAAATTTCAAATTTTAGCTTAAATAAAATCTAAAATTTACTGAGTTATAAAATGATACACTGCAATGAAAATAAATCCTGCAGGAATCAGGATAGAGTACCAGTTACCGAACGCTTTGATCGCCGGCGTATACTTGGGATGACGCGCACCCACGGACTGGAATGAAGACTGGAAGCCATGCCCAAGGTGCAGTCCCAGCAATACGAAAGAAATCACATAAATCCCTACACGGATCGGGTTCGCAAACTGATGATGCAGTTCTGCATAAAAACGGTCCGCCACCGGTGCTTCCACTGTGATGTATTTGTAATCGATTTCATGCCACCAGAAATCATACATGTGCAGTCCCAAAAAGAAGAGCACCACCAAGCCGGAATAAATCATATTTCGGGACATCCAGGTGGAGTTCGCCGACGGATTGTTCATCCCGTACTTAATCGGGCGCGCCCGCTGATTTTTAACTTCGAGAATGAAACCCATCACAAAATGGAAGATCACTGCAAAGCCCAGAATCGGCTGCATCAGGAACTGAATGAAAGGATTGTAGCCCATGAATTCAGAAGCGGCATTGAATGCAGCAGGGCTGATCACTGAAAGAAGATTCACCGTGAGGTGCATAATTAGGAAAATGAGCAAGAACATTGCAGACAATGCCATTGCGTACTTTCTACCAATAGTAGAACTCGTTAATCCTGCCATAATTAAGGTTTAAATTTGAATTATCACAAAGTTAGGAAAATGCCAGACCAATTTTCCTGACCAAAGTCAGAAAAAATCAGTTTGTAATCTTTCTAAATAAGAAATACTTTCCGGTCTCAATCTTCGAGACGGAATGTTTTCTTACCAAAACGAACCTCTTGGGTGCCTGCCGGAATTATTTTTATTTCAAAATTTTTCGTGCGGCGTGAGATCAGATAAGGAGCAATGATATACTGTTGTATTTTCACACGATCACTGCTCTCGCGGAGGTAGAAAGTTACGGAATTTTTATCTTTCACGGAAATGACTTTCTCCCGGTAAGAAGGATGCAGCAATATTTCATTCAACTGCAACGCCCGATAATTAAGCAGCAAAGCGGTTCCTGCATATACAAGAGTAACAAAGGCAAATCTGGAAATATTTTTAATACTGAATTTTTGAATCAGCGGGCGCAGGAAATACACCAGCAGGGCTGCTAAAATCAATTCAGGAAGTGTCATCGGAATCTGTTCAGTCAGGGCGAAATCGGCATCTCCGAAATAATGAACAGCTTTCAGCACCAGCGAAATAACGTGATCATATAGCCACAGAATGGCAGGAACAGGCAGCGAAAGAGCGGCAAATAGCACAATTATTAAAGAGAAAATGATGACCATTTCCGCAAACGGAATAATCACCAGATTTGCTGGCAGCGACACAAATGAGTACTGATGGAAATAATAAATCACCAAAGGCAGCGTGCTCGCCTGTGCAGCAATACTGATGCTGACAATATTCAGCAGGAGATTCTGAATCTTATTCCGGGCGGCAGGCAGCCGTTTCAGCAGCGGGCCGTTAAGCCAGTAGATTCCAAGAACTGCCGAAAAGCTCAGCTGGAAGCCGACATCAAAAAACTGATTGGAATCCAGGCTTAAAATTACGAAAGCGGCCAGCGACATCGAATGCAGTAAATCGGGCGTCCGACGCAGTAACACAAATATAAAATACACCGTAACCATAATGCAACTGCGTACTACGGAGTTTCCATAATCTATAAAAATCGCAAAAGCCCAGATTAAACAAAGCGCTGCTATGATTTTAAAAGTCCGAAAGCGTGGTGGCAATACGCGATTTAATATCCACAGAATTAAGCCGAAGATCACCGCCATGTGGGTGCCGGAAATTGCCAGAATATGCATGGTCCCGGAATTCCGGAAATCCCGGACCGTTTCCGAATCCAGGCCGCTGCGGTCTGCCAAAATGATACCTTTTGTAAATTCTCGTGTGCGAGGCGACACTGGCAAGCCATCTATTTTATGTAATAATTCCAAACGCGCCTGCCGGATGCGTTCCGGCAGTGTCAGGTCTGCACGCGGTTGCAATTGCAGTTGGGCGGGCAGATACGCCTGATAATAAATTCCCTTGCGTGCCAGATATTTTGCATAATCAAACTGGAAATCGTGATAGGGCTTTTGTACGGTATTTAAATAAACCTCTGCACGGTAGTAGTGTTTAAAGTCCAGTGAAGGTTGCTCTTTCGGCACTGAAAGAAGCGTTGTGAAATGTTGCTTTTCGTGCCACGCATCCACCTCATACCGGCGGTTACGCTCATTATTGTTCAGTTTTTTATTTAATTTAAAAAGAATCGTCGCCTTAGCAGGTAAAGGCGGAAGCTGCGTTCTTTCGGAATGAATCCCGTGGGCTACCATACCCAACGTAATAAAAAAAAACACTAAAAATACGGGCCGCAGCCGAAAGGCAAGAAAATTTTTAATAAAGAAAACAGCGAACCCCAGCAGGGCGGCACCCACTAAGCCAACCAGAAAAAGTCCGGATAGCTGAAAAATATCCTGGAGAAAAATGCCGGTTACAAATCCAATACACAGAATAAACAAGGGCTGTCTCTGCATATCTTTTTGTTTTTAAAGATACAGGTATTATCGCTGTATTTTACCGGGTGTAATCACCCTTTTACAATGATGCGTGCTGCTGCTTCACTGGCACCCTTTCCACCCAGCTTTTCACGGAGTAAACGGTAATTTTCTAACAAGGTTTCCCGTCCGGGGCCTTCAGTAATTTTGGAAAGTTCAGCTACCAGTCTCTTAGTATTTAATTCTTCCTGAATAAGTTCGGTAACAATCTCACGGTCCATAATCAGATTCACCAGTGAGATAAATTTAATGTTGCGCACCACCAACCGTGCAATACGGTAGGAAACCCAGCTGCTGCGGTAGCATACCACTTCCGGCACGTTTAATAAGGCAGTTTCAAGCGTCGCTGTACCCGATGTGACCAGCGCCGCCCGGGAACAACGCAGCAAATCATACGTACGATTGGAAACAAAATGCACATCCGCATCGGTAAACTGCTCATAAAAAGAAGGTGACAAGCCCGGTGCACCGGCAATCACAAACTGATATTGCGGAAAAGCAGCACGGACCGAGAGCATCAGGCCGAGCATTTTTGTTAATTCCTGTTGCCGGGAACCGGGGAGCAATGCAATAATTTCACGCTCATCCAATTCATATTCCCGCCGAAAAGTGGCCGCATCCACCGGCGGCAGATCCGCGACAGCATCCAGCAAAGGGTGGCCTACAAAATGTGCTTCCACCTGATGTCCTTTATAAAAATCTTTTTCAAACGGAAGAATCACAAGCATTTCGTCCACATACTGCCGAATCTTGGATACCCTTCCCTCCTTCCAGGCCCAAAGCTGTGGCGATATATAATACACTACCTTAATACCCAGGCTTTTCGCATAGGCCGCAATCCGAAGATTGAACCCCGGATAATCTACCAATATGAGCACATCCGGCTGATACTGCAAAAGATCCTGCTTGCAGAATTTAATATTGCCGAGAATCGTTTTGAGATTTTTTGCCACTTCCAGAAAACCCATGAAGGCCAGATCGCGGTAATGTTTCACCGGTGCGTGCCCCGCCACCTCAGCCATCAGGTCGCCGCCCCAGAAACGAAATTCCGCCTGAGAATCCTTCACTTGTAAAGCTTTCATGAGATTGGAGGCATGCAGGTCGCCAGAGGCTTCACCAGCGATAAGGTAATACTTCACGGACAAAAATTTTGTAATTTTGGTCAAAGATAAAATAAAAAATGGCGGACTTTGAGATAAAAAATAAAGTGGCCGACAGCGGCCTTGTAAATTTTGACCTGTCACAACTGGTCCCAAAGGGCAGGCGTATGGGTATTGATTTAAAGGAATATTTATATGAAGGCCTTATTCTGCGGGAAAAGGAGTATCGGCAGCAGATTGCATCTCTGGATACGCAGACATTTCAAGACGCCTTTGTATATATTTATAATTCTGCAGACGCCATTGTGCCGCTCTGGGCTTATTTCCTGATTACCGCTAAAGTAACCGAAACAGCGAAGAAGGTAATTTTTGGCAGCCGAGATGCGTTAGAAATTATTCTCATGCACGATGCGCTCGAGCAATATGATTTCAGTGCACTGCAAGGAAAACGTGTGTTGGTAAAAGGCTGCTCAGAAAATCCATTGCCCGAAAACGCCTATGTGGAGCTGGTGCAAAAACTGAAACCGGTCGTCAAATCCCTGATGTTTGGCGAGGCCTGCTCAAACGTGCCCATCTTTAAGAATTAACAGCGTTGGAATATTTCTTGTTTCTCTCCGGTATTCAACCATTACAAAATACAGATTATGAGTTTACTGGATATGATTACCGGCCATGCCGGACAGGAAGTAGCATCGGAAGCGCACCATAATTTCGGTGTCAGCAAAAATCAGGTAATTGCCTTGCTGGCCGTCGCGGCACCATTGGTTATTTCTTATTTAAGAAAAAAGGCCGAACACGATCCCGCGGAAGCAGATGCCTTAAATAACGCTCTGGAGAAAGACCACGATGGCAGTATCCTGAATAATCCGGAGCAGGCAAAGGAAAGGCAAACAGAAGGCGGCTCTATCCTCGATCATATTTTCGGCAATGAAAAAGGAGCTGTGGAAAATCAGCTTGCCGGCAAAACCGGAATCTCTATGGATAAAATCGGACCCGTGCTGGCGATGCTCGCACCTTTGATCATGGGATATCTCGGGAAACAGAAACGCGACAACGGCGTAAGTTCCGGCGGCGGACTTGGCGATTTACTGGGAGGTATTCTAGGAAATGCGCAGTCGCAGGCACAGCATGGGAATCCACTGAACGATATTTTAGGAAATGTGCTGGGCGGCGGTCAGTCGGGGAATCCGCTGAATGACATTCTGGGCAGCGTCATGGGTGGCGGTGGCAAACAGCAAGGCGGTCTGGGCGGCGTACTCGGCAGTTTGCTCGGCGGCAAATAGAACAAAAAAACCGAAGATTATTCTTCGGTTTTTTTATTTTTGGCAGTTTTAGAAGCAGTTTTGGGCTTGCCGGATTCAGCATTTTCCGACTTTCCAGACGGGTAACCCACTTCTTCGCGCACCTTGTTCACGGATTTTTTGTCTTCATTTTCATCCATCACTTTCACCGGGATTTTGTTCACCGATTTTCTTCTGCGCGGCCTTCTTTTGCCATAACTTCCGGCGGTGATTTTACCGCGTTTGGATTTTTGATCTCCTTTTCCCATAGACAATATTTTAGTTGGTTGGTGTAACAAAGTTATAAAATTATTTCATCATCCAAAGTACGTTTTGGGCGTGCCCCTGCCCAGGAAAAGTTGGGATAAGCTGTGATTTTTTATGGAGCAGGGTCGGGCTTTTCGCTGCAATTCCTCGGCCTGCCGTTCCGGACAGTCCTGCGGGATTTTCGCTGCAATCCCTCACGCACGGTACGCTGCCCGGCAGGGGAAGTTTTTAAAATTTAAATAATTCACACGCAAGTGGCCCCGGATTCCCTACTATTGACCGGACGTGACAAACACTCTTTTCGGCGCTCGCTTCGCTCGCGCCGTGTTTCCCTACACAACTCATCAACCCTCGCTGAGCGAAGCGACCTTGCGTTTTTAGTTGAGCCTTTTGCAGCAGCATTCCTTTGCGTTCTCGGTGTTAATAAAACCCCAAAAATCATTGACCAAGCCTAAATAATTTTACGTTTTGAATGACAAGGTTTTGTATACGCACAACATAATGTTACGCCGTCGGGGTTCAATGAATAAACACGCTTAAAGCTAAAATAATTTCAGCCCTTCGGGCTTTACAAGCATTCATTTGAGCGCTCGCTTCGCTCGCGCGTTCTTTCTCCATAAAGCTTTAAAATCAATTCTAAATGCCTTCACCCTTTTAAGATTACTTATAAAACACTCTTTTCGGCGCTCGCTTCGCTCGCGCTGTGTTTCCCTACACAACTCATCAAGCCTTGCTGAGCGAAGCGACCTTTCGTTTTAATCTGTGCGCGTTGCAGCAGCATTCCTTTGCATTCTCGCTGTTAATAAACCCCATAAATCACTGACCAAGCCTAAATAATTTTACGTTTTGAATGACAAGGTTTTGTATACGCACAATATAATGTCACCCCGTCGGGGTTCAATGAATGGACACGCTTAAAGCTAAAATAATTTCAGCCCTTCGGGCTTTACTAGCATTCATTTGGACGCTCGCTTCTTCATTAAATTTTCATATCAATCTTAAGTGCGGTCATGCTGAAAAAACACTTATAACAAACACCCTTTTTCGGCGCTCGCTTCGCTCGCACCACCCATTCCCGAAACCGCTTCTTACCCTTACCTAAAAAACAGCCGAAATCCGTATCTTTGCCCGGCTGAAACCGGCCAGCTGCCGGTAACCGCATTTCATTCTAAAAAAGAAAATTATGTTCCGAACGCATACCAACGGAGAACTGAACCTCAACCACCTTGACCAGACGGTTACCTTGTCGGGCTGGGTACAAACCATTCGCGATAAAGGATTTATGATGTGGGTTGACCTGCGCGACCGCTACGGTATTACCCAACTGGTTTTCGATGCCGACCGCTCTTCGGAAGAACTGCTGCAACACGCGCGCGAACTGGGCCGTGAGTTTGTGATTCAGGTAACCGGAAGCGTGATCGAACGCACAAGCAAAAACCCCAAAATTCCGACCGGCGATATTGAAATTCTCGTCGAAAAACTCAGCATTCTTAACGCTGCGGAATTGCCACCCTTCACGATTGAGGACCAAACCGACGGCGGTGAGGAACTGCGCATGAAATACCGCTACCTGGATATCCGCCGAAATCCGGTGCAGCAAAAACTGATTTTCCGCCATCAGATGGCGCAGAAAGTACGGAATTATCTGTCGGATAAAGGTTTTATTGAAGTAGAAACACCGGTGCTCATTAAATCAACGCCGGAAGGCGCACGCGATTTTGTGGTGCCGAGCCGTATGAATCCCGGTCAGTTTTACGCTCTGCCGCAGTCACCGCAAACCTTTAAGCAATTGCTGATGGTCGGTGGCATGGACCGCTATTTCCAGATAGTAAAATGTTTCCGTGACGAAGACCTGCGCGCGGACCGTCAGCCGGAGTTTACCCAGATCGACTGCGAAATGGCATTTGTGGAGCAGGAAGATGTCCTGGAAATTTTTGAGGGAATGACCGCCAGTTTGCTCAAAGATATTTCCGGAAAAGAGTTTGGGAAATTTCCGCGGATGACGTACGCGGAAGCCATGCAGAAATATGGAAATGACAAACCTGATATCCGTTTCGGTATGGAGTTTAAAGAACTCAACGATCTGGTGCAGGGCAAGGATTTCAAAATATTTGATGAAGCAGAGCTCGTGGTAGCCATTAATGTAAAAGGCTGCGCGAATTATACCAGAAAACAAATCGATGCGCTGACGGACTGGGTGAAACGCCCGCAGATCGGCGCCACCGGAATGGTATGGATTAAATATCAGGCCGACGGAACGGTAACTTCCTCAGTAAATAAATTTTATGATGAAGCAGCGCTGAAAAAGATTGCTGAACGTTGCGAAGCGGAAGCAGGCGATCTCATGCTGGTTATGTCGGGCGCGACAGATAAAGTACGCGCACAGTTATCGGCACTGCGGATGGAGCTGGGCAATCAGTTAGGTTTGCGTAAGCCGGACGAGTTTGCGCCGCTATGGGTAGTAGATTTCCCGCTGCTCGAATGGGATGAAGAAACGAACCGCTTTCACGCAATGCACCACCCTTTTACCTCACCGAAGCCCGAGGACATTGAACTGCTGGAAACGGATCCGGGGAAAGCACGTGCCAATGCCTACGACCTCGTACTGAATGGAAACGAAATTGGTGGCGGTTCTGTGCGAATTCATAACCGCGACCTGCAATCGAAAATGTTTGAACTGCTGGGCTTCACGCCTGAGGCAGCGGAAGCGCAGTTCGGCTTCCTGATGAATGCTTTCAAATACGGCGCACCACCTCATGCTGGCCTGGCCTTTGGTTTCGACCGTCTGGTGGCAATTCTGGACGGAAATGAAGTTATTCGAGATTACATCGCCTTCCCGAAAAACAATTCCGGCCGTGATGTCATGATCGATGCACCGAGCGCTATTGCGGAGGAGCAGCTGGAGGAACTTTCGTTGAAAATTGAAGAGGAATAATTTATATTCTTTTACAGAAATAAATTGTAAAGGACGCATTAGAAGAATCTGAGCACAAACGATAAAAAAAGCCGTTTCACATATGTATGAAACGGCTTTCTTTTATTACACATCATTTAAGGAAGCATCGCAACCGCCCACTCCGGCATCCATTTCAGCAGGCGATGAATAATCTTCCACTTCCAGCCGGGTACGATTTCAAAACGGTGGTCGGCCTTAACTATATGTTTTGCGACAAAAGCAGGTTCCATCATCAAATGTTTATTGAGGTTTAGTCCGGCATTTATTTTTGTATTAATATATCCGCTGGTCACGACGTTGACAACAACACCGCGCGCATTCAACAGCTGCCGCAATCCGGCCAGATATTGCGTAAAGGCTGATTTGGTACTGCCGTAGATAAAATTACTCTTGCGCCCGCGAACGCCGGATAAAGAAGACAGCCCAATGATCCTTTCCAGCTGAATATTTTGCGTGTCCGTAGCAACCAGATTTAAAATAGAAACGGCCCCGGCATAATTGACCTGCATCATCTTGTGCGCAGCGGGGAAACCGTATAAAGCCTGGTCATTGGCCACTAAAAAACCGGCGGCATACACAACAATGTTGGGCTTTCGCGATAATTCATCATAAAAAGATTTATGGCTGGAAAAATTTTCAGCATCAAAATATAAAACTTCAATTTGCCAGGCCGGCAACTGCTCACGGTTGATAAACTGCTGCAGTTCCTCCAGATTTCGGGAAGCGGCCAACATGAAATAGCCGCCTTTCACGTAAAGGCGCAGGCATTCCTTGGCAACATCTGAATTGGCACCAAGGATCAAGACCGTCTTTGCTGACTCTGCAGGTTTATTTCGCACGCAGGCGCTCTTTAATCTTCTGAATATTCTGCTTGGCCGAATCTTCCAGAATCAGGCTGGCACTCATGTGAATACGTTCAGGCATCAGTTTCTCAAAATGTTCGGTGCCTTCCCACGAAACCTTTTTAATCAGAGCCAGCGCTTCAGCACTACGGCCGGATAACACTTGCAGGAACTCAGCAATTTTCTCATCCATTTCCTGAATGTTTCCTGATACAGAATGATACACATCATGCCGCTCACACCAGTCTGCACTTCTGAAATCTGCGTCAATCGACATGGCAGCGTACGCCGATGTTCCTATTTTACGCTCCACATACGGACCAATCACAAACGGACCGATGCCCAGATTAATTTCTGTAAGTGCCAGGGCTGCGTCTTTCGTGGCAAAGCAGTAATCAGCGGCACAGGCAATTCCCACACCGCCGCCGGTCGTTTTTCCCTGTACACGAACAATCACCAGTTTCCCGCAGGTGCGCATGGCGTTGAGCACTTTTGCGAAACCACCAAAAAACTTTTGCGAAGTTTCCAGTTCTTCAATGGAGAGTAGTTCATCAAAGCTGGCGCCGGCACAGAAAGCTTTTTCACCCAAGGATTTTAATAAAATAGCTTTGACAGAAGCATCGCGGCCCGCGTCCAGAATAGTTTTTGCCAGCAGTTCCAGAATTTCGCCCGGCAGCGAATTGCTTTTGGGATGTCCGAAAGTGATTTCGGCAATATTGTTTTTTATTTCCTGTTGTACAGTTCCGTTGTTCATTTAATTTTATTTAAGGCTAATAAATACTTGTCGATATACATGGGTTTTTCCTTGCTTTTGTATTGCTGGATGTACCGCGGATGTTCCAAAACGGTCATTTCATCGAAAAACTTTTCCTGTTGATTAATTTTTTCCAGAAAGACTGCATTTTTTTTACCCAATACAAAGACTTCTGACGTATCCATTCCCAGGTTTATATGATCACTGATGCTTTTAACCATAAACGGCCGAACCGCTTCGAACAGCTGGCGGTCATCATAATAATTGGCGTTCACTGCTCCGGTTTTGCCCTTTTTTACAATTGCCAGCGGGAATGGTGAATTGATATAGAAGTCGCGAAAGAAAGGCTCCGCACCGCCATACGCTTCAATAACGTCATGTACAAAGACCGAGGAAACCTCATGGGTATACGCTGATTCCATTTTAATTCCGCAAACTGAATGCAGCCGTTTGGTATCCGTGAAAGGTACGCCGGTGACACCCGCGCCGTGACGGCTGGGATTGATTCCAATAATAAATTTCCGGATGCGCTGGTCGTTATAATATTTATCGTAGAACCGCTGCATCACCTGAACTGTTTCCGGATTTTCCAAAAAGGGGTTCATCACCTGAAAGCCTGCCGGCAGCGGGTCAGTGAAATTCAGTTGTTGGTTAAAAGCAACGACGTTTTGTCCGAAAGTTTTTTTCAAGAAAAAAAGAAATTTTGGGTGCAGGTGCAATTTAATGAAAAATTATTGAGCATGATTATGTTGATACAATGGTGTTAATTATTGCACACAGATTTACATGGAAGCATAAGGAAGGGCGAAATCTGTTATTTCTTATAGGATCTGTGATAATCTGTGAAATCGTGTGTTGAATGTCGCGCACAGGTCTACACAGATTTACATGACAGCGTAAGGACGACATCTATTATTGAACACAGTTTCTGTGGTAATCTGTGAAATCCTGTGTTGAATATCGCGCACAGATTTACACAGATTTACATGGCAGCGTAAGGACGAAATCTATTATTTGTTATAGGATCTGTGATAATCTGTGCGATCCGTGTGTTGATTATTGCGCACAGATCTACACAGATTTACATGGCAGCGTAAGGACGAGATCTATTATTTCTTATAGGATTTGTGATAATCTGTGAAATCCGTGTGCTGATCATTGCGCACAGATCTACAAAGATCTATATGACAGCGTAAGGATGACATCTACTATTGCACACAGCATCTGTGGTAACCTGTGAAATCCGTGTGTTTATTGTTGCGCACAGATTTACACAGATTTACATGGAAGCGTAACTAAAATATCTATGATTGCTCGTAGCATCTGTGATAATCTGTGGTATCCGTGCATTAAACATTGCACACAGATTTACACAGATTTACAGGGCAGCGTAAGGACGTTTCATGTTATTGCACACAGCATCTGTGGTAATCTGTGGGATCCGTGTGCTGATTGTTGCGCACAGATCTACACAGATTTACATGACAGCGTAAGGATGAGATCTCCTTTTGCACACAGCATCTGTAAAATCTGTGGAATCCGTGTGCTGATTATTACTCACAGATCTACACAGATTAACATAGAAGCGTAACGATGAGATCTCCTTTTGCACACAGCATCTGTGGTAATCTGTGAAATCCGTGTGCTGATTATTGCGCACAGATCTACAAAGATTTACATGACAGCTTAAGGACGGTACGGCTTATTATGCACAGATCTTAATGAACTTAATTGTATCCGTTAACTAATCTTACAATATTATCGGGAAGCTCTTTCGTATTGAAATTAACCAGAATACCCAGGTGCATTTTCGTTAGCTTTAGATAATTCAAAACTTGCTTATGATGGAGCGGCAGTAATTCCGTTACAGATTTAATTTCAATAAGCACACGGTTCTCCACTAAAATATCAATCCTGAAAGCTAAACCTAAATCCTTTTCTTTATAAATGACAGAAACAGGAAATTCAATCTCCACGTGTAAGCCTTGCTGTCTTAACTCAACTGCTAAAGCTTTATGGTACACACTTTCAAGTAAACCCGGTCCAAGCGAATTATAAACTTCAAAAATTGCTTTTCTGATGCGATAACTTATTTCATTTTCAGTCATAAAAAAGATTTGAAATATGTTGCAACACGAAATAATAACACAAGATTACACCAACCCAAACTGTTTAAAATGATGCGTGAAATGCTTTCTTTGGAAGAGTTCAGACATTTCTTTGTTCAGCATACCGAAGCGTGGATGATAAGTCTCTGCGGACGGGTTTTCACGGTAATGGACGTTGTATTCCTTCACGGCTTCGAGGAGTTTTTCCCTGGCCTGGTCCAGGTTCTTATATTTGGGCTGCATGGTTTCACCTTCCTGCAACAAAGGATATTTTGCGCCCGGCTTAATTTCGTCTTCGGTGTAAAGCCAATCCTGCAGCTTTTCCAGTTTTTCCTCCGGAATGGCTGGGAAATCTTCTGGTTTCAGCTGGCCCATGCCGTTGCGCACCACTTCTTCCATGTGTTCCACCATCAGTTGGGGCGTCATTTCACCGAATGTTCTTTCCGAAGATTCAGTGAGATTGTTTAAAGCATTTTTAACGGCAGCTACAGAAAGCGGCATAAAGCGTGATTTCTTGGCGACCAGCGTCAGGATGGTAGCAACACAGACCACTTCTTCGCGCTGATTCACGACCTCCACCAGCCACTTAATAACACCACTCGGAATGTTTCTTCCTTTTACGCCTTTGTTTATCTTTTCTTTTGCGGTCAGATACACGGTGAGGGTATTGCCGGCATAGACAGGCTTAAAGAAACTCGCATTTTCAAGGCCATAATTTGCAATCACCGGCCCTTTTTTGCCGGAAACAAATAATCCTGCCGCGGCGGATAAAACAAAATATCCATGCGCCACAACCTTTTCGAAAATGGTTCCGTTTAACGAGGTGGAATCCGTGTGCGCGTAGAAATGATCCCAGGAAACATTGGCAAAGTTGACAATATCTGCCTCGGTAACAGTGCGGCCGGCGGTTTCCAGCGAATCGCCCACTTCCACCTCTTCAAAGTATTTATTGAACGGGTGTTTATCGGAGAAGTGATAGGTGGCACCCGGCTGATAAATTTTGGTCACGGCCGTGAGCATGTCCGGTGAACCCTGGACCGCTGTTTTCTGCAGGAAGAAGTGCAGCCCGTTCAGGCCGCCCATTTCTTCGCCGCCGCCGGCGCGTCCCGGACCGCCATGCATCAGTGTAGGAAGCGGAGAGCCGTGCCCGGTAGATTCCTTGGCGTTATCACGGTTGAGGATAAAAATACGGCCGTGCGAGGTTGCCATTTTCCAGGAAGTTTCAGCGACAAACTTTTCGTCGCGGGAGATAATGGATCCTACCAGACTTCCCTTTCCGCGTTTGGCAAGCGCTGCTGCCTCTTCTGCATCACGGTACGGCATCAAAGTGGAAACCGGGCCGAAAGCTTCAACCTCGTGGGATACATTTTTTTCAAACGGCTTGTCATTATAAAAGAGTTTAGGAGAAACAAAGGCACCGCTGTCGTAATCTGCATCCAGCAGTTCATGCTGACCGTCGTAGATAAGTTCGGTCTCTGCTTTCAGTTTATTGATCTGCTCGTGCAAAGTTGCCTGTTCTTTTTTCCCCACAATTGAACCCATTCTGGTTTCGCGGTTGAGCGGGTTCCCGATTTTGGTTTGATCCAGTGCTTTGGAAAGTGCCTGCTGTACCTCGCCTACTAAATTTTCGGGAACAATAATCCGGCGGATGGCGGTACATTTCTGACCGGCTTTGGTTGTCATTTCATTGCGCACTTCTTTGATAAATAAATCAAATTCCGGGGTGCCGGGTTTCGCATCCAGTCCGAGAATGGACGCGTTCAATGAATCGGCTTCCAGGTTGAAGCGCACCGCATTTCCGGCTACGGACGGAAGCGACTTCAGTTTTTTTCCTGTGGCAGCAGAGCCGGTAAATAAAACCGAGTCACCATCCTGCACATAATCCAGAATGTTTCCCGGTTCCCCACACACCAGTTGCAACGCACCTTCCGGCAGCAGGCCGCTTTCTATCATATCGCTGAAAACAGCGTTGGTAAGATATGAGCCGGGAACAGCAGGTTTTACAACAGCCGGCACACCTGCCAATAAAGACGTGGAAAGCTTTTCCAGCATTCCCCAGACCGGGAAGTTGTAGGCATTAATCTGCACCGAAACTCCTTCACTTGGCGTCAGGATATGGGTCCCGAGAAAAGTTCCGTTGGCAGAGATTTTCTGGGTATCACCATCCACCCAGAAGGGCGTATTGGGCAGCATTCTTTTAGCTAAACCCGAGTAGGTGAAGAAAGTCCCGAAACCACCTTCGATATCTACCCAGGAATCCGCGTGGGTAGCTCCGGTTTTATAAGACAGTTCGTAATATTTCTTTTTTCTTTCGAGCAGGTACAGCGCAATTTTTTTGAGCATTTCGCCGCGGTCGTAGAACGTCATGGACGACAGGTTTTTGTAACCAACCGTGCGGCCGTAGTGCAATGCTTCCTCAAAGTTGATTCCGCCGGTATCGGAAATAGCAACCAATTCGCCGGTAACAGCGTTATGCAACGGAACTTCAGCACCGTTTCCTTCGATCCATTGTCCCTGTATATAGTTTTTGAGTTTCATATTTTTAAGCAGTTTTTCTTTTTTTGAGTAATGAGCGGATTCCCAAGACGACGAGTAACAATACCAGCGCGATGTTAACGGTAAAGACCAGCGATGGCAGCACATCATTCAGCACCTGCTCTTGTTGCAATTGCGCCACAAGACCGGCATCCTGTGTCTGCCGGATCAGTTTTTCTGTTTCTATTCCTTTGTTAATGAAGTAAAAGGCGAGCACGTTTAACATCAAAAGTGTAATCACTCCTATGATCACATACTTTCTTATCTTGATTATTGCGGGTTTTATTAAAGGCATTTCTATTACCGAGCTGGTTTTAGTGGGATTTATCGGTCTTTATTTTTCGCGAGCGTTAAGATAAGGAAATTTAGAAATATGGCATTCTAGCCATGTGGCGATCAAGCTGAATTTCCTTGTAGAGGAACGAGATGCTGGCCACCAAAACATAAGACGTTTTTTTGAGAGTTTCATTTACGAATATTCAGCAGGCCAACTCTGTTAATTGCACAGTCAGATTGTCTGCACAAGTTTCGTGAGTTCCAGCCTGCCGGGCAAAATAGAGTCTGCATTACTTTTTGGAAGCAATTAATGTAAGTATCTTTGCAGGCTTTTGTAATTTAGAGAGAATGACGAGACAAGACTTAATAAAAGGGGTTGCATTTGTTGCCCTGGGTGCTTCCAGTTACGGTATGCTGGCCACATTTGTAAAATTGGCTTACAGCCAAGGCTATACTACCGCGGAGGTCACTTTTGCACAGTTGTCGCTGGGTGTTTTGGGAATGTTGCTGATTACCCTATTCCAGACAAAAATAAAAAAGATCGAGACTCCAAAAATCGAGAAAGGTGATTTGCCAAAATTACTGTTGGCGGGAACTTCGCTGGGGTTCACCAGTTTGTTCTATTATTTATCCGTGGTGTACATCAATGTTTCTGTAGCAATTGTGCTGCTGATGCAAACCGTCTGGATGAGCGTACTGCTGGAGGCAATTTTATCTAAGACCTGGCCTACGGCAAGAAAAACCCTGTCTGTGGTGATTGTACTTTTCGGAACTTTACTGGCTACCAACCTGATCGGACAAAAGATTGAGCTGGACTGGCGCGGACTGTTCTGGGGCTTGATGGCGGCGGCATCCTTTACCACCACCATGTACACTTCTAACAGAATTGCGGTGTATCTGCCCGCGTACAAGAAAAGCTTACTCATGCTGTTAGGCGGATTTGCGGTGATTATTTGTTTTGTATTATATAGCTACGAGGGCAGTTTTAACTTTTCAATCTTCTGGAAATGGGGCTTTATCCTGGCACTTTTCGGTACGATCATCCCGCCGCTGCTGCTGAACGCCGGCTTTCCGAAAGTTGGTTTAGGCCTGGGAAGCATTGTGTCATCGCTGGAGCTTCCGGTTTCGGTGCTGATGGCATTTTTCCTGTTAAATGAAAAGGTGACCGCTATACAATGGTTCGGAATCCTTTTGATCCTGGCAGCGATTGTCATTATGAATGTGAAGTTTCGGCGGCGATAAGTTCTTGTAATAAATAGACTTTTCTGCATGACAATCAGACAAGCTCTATACAAATTTGTTACAGCTGAACAGCAGGCCGGATTTTTCTGCTTTTTATGAGTTCTACGCTCAAGCGGAAAGTAGTTATCGGCCGTTGCTAAATATTAAGTGATTTTAAAAACAAAAGTTTCCGTTGAGCAGAGTTGCGCCCCGGCTTGAACGAAGCTCTCCCGCGCCTGAACAGGCGCGGGAAGCGGGAGTGGAAGACGGAAATGTGCGCCCAAAAAAATCCCTCACAGTAGATACTGCAAGGGAATTTTTGCTGAGAGCTCCAGTTATCTGTTGCCCATGTCTACATAGTCGCGTTTTTCGGCTCCTTTGTACACCTGACGCGGACGGCCAATCGGGTCGTTGTTCAGGCGCATTTCTTTCCACTGGGAAATCCAGCCCGGCAGACGGCCCAGCGCAAACATTACGGTGAACATTTCGGTCGGGATGCCCAGCGCACGGTAAATAATTCCGGAGTAGAAATCCACGTTCGGATACAGTTTGCGGCTTACGAAATAATCGTCTTCCAAAGCTACGCGCTCCAGCTGCATTGCAATATCCAGTGCTTTGTCCTCGATGCCGAGTGCATTCAGGATATCGTCTGCTGCTTTCTTGATGATGCGGGCGCGCGGATCGAAGTTTTTGTACACGCGGTGACCAAAGCCCATCAGACGGAAGTTGTCGTCTTTGTTTTTCGCTTTTTCCACATATTTGGCTACATCGCCACCATCCTGCTCAATCATTTCGAGCATTTCAATCACAGCCTGGTTAGCACCACCGTGAAGTGGGCCCCAAAGCGCAGAAATACCGGCAGATACGGAAGCAAACAATCCGGTGTGCGCAGAACCTACCATTCTTACCGTAGAAGTAGAGCAGTTTTGCTCGTGGTCGGCGTGCAAGATTAACAGTTTGTCCAGTGCATTTACGACTGTCTGGTCCAGTTCAAATTCTTCATTCGGACGGCGGAAGCACATGCGGTAGAAGTTCTCCACATAGTTCAGGCTGTTATCGCCGTGGTTAATTGGCAAGCCCATTTTCTTGCGGTAAGTCCAGGCGCACAGGTGCGAGAACTTCGCAATCAGCATTTCCGCGGCGTGGTCCATATCTTCCTTGGAGTTCACATCCACTGCTTTCGGGTTGAAGGCAGTTAAGGCAGACGTCAGGGAGGACAAAACGCCCATCGGGTGCGCAGAACGCGGGAATACGTCGATCAGACGCTTCATTTCGTCGGCAACGAAGTTATATTTTTTAATTCCTTTTTCGAAGTTCTGGAACTGGCCTTCGGTCGGAAGTTCGCCGTTCAGCAACAGGTACATTACTTCGGTGAAATTAGATTTTTCGGCGATTTGCTCGATTGGGTATCCGCGGTAGAATAATTCACCATTGTCGCCATCCAGGTACGTGATTTCGCTGACGGTGGCGCCGGTATTCTTATAACCAAGGTCTAAGGTGATCAGACCGGTCTGGTCCCGCAGTTTGGAAATATCAATTCCTCTGTCACCGAGGGTGCTGTCAACGATAGGATACTCAAATGCTTTCCCGTCGTAGTTCAATACAACTTTGTTATCTGACATTATAATTTAATTTTTTACTAATTTAATGATAAAGGAACAATACTACAAATCTGCAGCGGCGTTCCTGATTAATTTTATCTATGAACGTTTTACCTTGAACGCGTCCATTCCCGGGAAGATGGCCGTTTCGCCCAAAGCCTGTTCGATGCGCAGCAATTGGTTATACTTGGCCATACGGTCTGAGCGCGAAGCAGAACCGGTTTTGATCTGTCCGCAGTTCATGGCTACGGCCAGATCTGCAATGGTATAATCCTCGGTTTCACCGGAGCGGTGCGACATTACGGAGGTATATTTGTTATGCTGTGCCATTTGTACGGCTGCCATGGTTTCGGAGAGAGAGCCAATCTGATTCACTTTCACCAGGATCGAATTTGCAATATTTTCTTTGATTCCGCGGGACAGTCGCTCCACATTGGTCACGAATAAATCATCGCCCACCAGCTGTACACGGTCACCTATTTTTTCGGTCAGCATTTTCCAGCCGTCCCAGTCATCTTCATGCATGCCGTCTTCGATGGAAATAATCGGGTATTTTCCGGCGAGCTCAGCCAGGTAGCTCACTTGCTCACTGCTGCTGTACACGGCGGCATCAGCGGTCTGAAATTTACGGTAATCGTATTTTCCGTCCACATAAAATTCAGATGCTGCACAATCCAGCGCGAACATAATATCATCGCCCACTTTGTAGCCTGCTTTTTCTACGGCTTGTGAAAGGGTGTCCAAAGCATCTTCGGTACCGGCAAATTTCGGCGCGAAACCACCTTCATCTCCTACGGCGGTGGAAAGTCCGCGGTCGTGTAGGATGGATTTCAGGCTGTGGAAGATTTCAGTGCCTTTGCGTAGTGAATCAGAGAAAGACTCTGCTTTCACCGGCATTATCATAAATTCCTGGAATGCGATCGGCGCATCGGAATGTGAACCACCATTGATCACGTTCATCATCGGAACGGGAAGCGTATTGGCATTTACGCCGCCTACATATTTGTACAAAGGCAGTCTGAGTTCCGTAGCAGCTGCTTTGGCTACAGCCAGGGAAACACCAAGGATCGCATTGGCGCCCAGGTTGCTCTTGTTTTTGGTACCGTCCAGGTCGATCATAATCTGATCGATAAAATTCTGGTCGTACACCGGCATGCCGACAAGTTCCGGCGCGATGACATCAGTTACATTTTCTACGGCCTTCTGTACGCCTTTTCCCAAATAATCGGAACCACCGTCGCGCAGTTCCACGGCTTCATGCTCGCCGGTAGAAGCGCCTGAGGGAACGGCAGCGCGGCCCATGGCACCACTTTCTGTAAATACATCTACTTCCACAGTTGGGTTACCGCGGGAATCCAGAATCTGGCGCGCATCGATGTAGGAAATGTAACTCATTTTTTTCTTTTTTTAAATGTTATGATTTACGTACAAATTTAAGAAATAAAGCCTGACCACGCAGAATATGGCAGCTGCTTTTTGCTGTGTGGCGCGTAGATTATTGTTAGAAATCTCTGACAGTTTTGTATATTTAAATTTAAAATAAGATAACGATGAAGAAATTATTAATTCTCCCGGCGGCAGTTGTTCTTTTCACGATGGGAAGCTGCGATAAAAAGAACAGCGGAAATGCGGGCGTGCTGAAGGCGGATGAAACAAAGGCAGTAACGGGAAATGCATCTGAAGAGGCGGTAAATGAGCGGACAGACCGTTATGTGGCTGAAGACGGCTCTTCTGCACTTGTCACTTTTAAAGAAGCAGGTGAAGAAAAATCAATCAGCATCCGAAGCAATAATAAAACGATTGCGGCGCCCCTGAAAGAAGCTGAGGCTGACAAAACGGTGTACGGCAATTACGATTTTGAAATCGTATCAAAGAAGGACAGCATTACAATTACGCAAGGTGACAATGTGATCAGTCTCAAAAGAGCAAGAAGTAACTAGTTCTTTGTATTTATATTATTATAAAAGGACACTTCTTGCAGGTGTTCTTTTTATTTTAGAACCGATAACCGGCTGACAGGCCAAATCGCACACCAGCCCACGGCCCGGTAATTTCTGCAGTGGCTCCGTTTGCATTGGCCTGCGCCTTAATTTTAACAAAAGGAACATCGAGTGTATTCAGTTCGTCCTGCAGCACCTGCTGTTCACGTGCCGTTAGCGGACGGGAGGAAACAGCGACGAGATCTCCGCTGGCCGCACCATAATGAGCACCAATCATATTAAAATCAAGAATCCAGTTTTGGCTTTGCCCGAGATTCCATTGGATACCAAGCGCAAGGCCGCCACTGTTTCCATTGACTTTGCCTGATAGGTTGGCCGTATTTCGTATGCCATCCGCATCGTATTCGAAAATGAGGTTGGAGACTTCCAGATGGCTGTGGCGGTAATACGGCGCGAGGTAAAAGCCCTGGCCATACCCTTTCTTATTTAAATAAAAACGGGGCTCCACTGTAAAAGAACTGTAGTTCATTTCTGCGGTGGCAAGCTCTTCTACGTTGTGAATCTTTAAGGTTGACGAACTGAAAGGTATGCTCCCGTTCGGAATGGTACTGTAAGAAATTTGGGCTGCAAACTTTTCGGTAAAGATTCTTTCGTAGGACAGATTGATATTGCGGAAGAGATAGGCAGTCACATTTGTTTTAATAATGTTGGGCGACTCATTGTAGTTCGCGGAAGAAACGGCAAACTGCTGGTTGGCTATGGTTTGTGCGCTTACTTTAGAAATGAATACAAAAGCTGCGAGGAAACACAGATACGACAGAGGAGTTTTCATAACCTTAAGTTTTTTTTCAAATGTAGTGCAAACAGCGGAGGTTGACAATCACCTTTTACAGCTATTTCGACAGTCTTCGCCGAATCAGTTATAAAACAAAAAAACCGCTCACGAAAAGTGAACGGTTTCTATAAGCATCAGCGTGAAAATTATTCAGCTGCTTTATCGTCAGCGTTATCTGCTTTTGGCGCTTCTGCAGATGCTTCAGGAGCATCAGTTGCAGTTTCAGCTGCCGGTGTTTCCACAGTTTCTGCAACAGCTTCGGTTTTCTTAGCTGTGGTTCTTCTGCTTCTTCTGGTTGTTTTCTTCTCTTCTGCGTTCGGGTTGTACAGTTCGTTGAAATCTACCAATTCGATCATTGCTGTATCAGCAGCGTCGCCCGGACGGAATCCGGTTTTGATGATTCTTGTGTACCCTCCATTACGTTCTGCGATTTTCGGAGCTACTGTGCGGAACAGTTCCGTTACAGCTTCCTTGCTTTGCAGGTAAGAGAAAGCAGTTCTTCTGTTGTGAGTTGTATCTTCTTTAGCTTTTGTTAAGATAGGCTCCACGAATACTCTCAAAGCTTTTGCTTTGGCCACCGTAGTGTTGATTCTTTTATGCTCAATCAGGGAACAAGCCATGTTGGAGAGCATTGCGCTTCTGTGCGAGGCGGTTCTTCCTAGGTGATTGAATTTTTTACCGTGTCTCATTGTTTGTTATTTATCAGCGTCTAATTTATATTTTGCAACGTCGAAACCGAAGTTAAGACCTTTTGCGTGCACTAATTCTTCGAGTTCTGTCAGGGATTTTTTACCAAAATTTCTAAATTTCATCAAATCAGACTTGGTATAAGAAACCAGTTCGCCCAGTGTTTCCACTTCGGCTGCCTTCAGGCAGTTCAGGGCACGAACCGAAAGATCCATATCTGCCAGTTTGGACTTCAACAACTGACGGGTGTGCAGTGTTTCTTCGTCGTACTGAATAGATGCTTTCACTGCTTCTGTTTCCAGCGTAATACGCTCATCGGAGAACAGCATGAAGTGATAGATCAGGATCTTGGAAGCTTCCGTCAACGCGTTTTGCGGGCTGATGGAGCCATCCGTTTCAATATCCAGAATCAGTTTTTCGTAGTCTGTTTTTTGCTCGACACGGTAATTTTCAACACTATACTGCACTTTTTTGATCGGCGTAAAGATCGAATCGATCGCGATGGTTCCAATGGGATCATTGGCAGATTTGTTCTGCTCGGATGGTACATATCCACGGCCTTTATCAATGTTAAAGGTAATTTCAAAAGTAACATCCTTGTTTGTTGAACAGATCACCAGGTCCGGATTCAGCACCTCGAACTCCTGCATGTTTTTCCCAAGGTCACCGGCCGTAATGCTGGTTTGACCGGAAACTTTAGCAGTAACTTCTTCAGTCGTTGCCGATTCGGTTTTAGCTTTCAAGCGAAGTTGTTTCAGGTTCAGAATGATTTCTGTTACATCTTCGATTACACCTGGAATAGTTGAAAATTCGTGCTCTACGCCTTCTATTTTGATAGATGAAATAGCATATCCTTCCAGAGAAGAAAGCAATACTCTTCTCAAAGCATTACCGATGGTAAGCCCAAAGCCCGGTTCCAATGGTCTGAATTCAAATTGACCTTTGAATTCATCGGAATTAAGCAGGATTACTTTATCGGGTTTAATAAATGTTAAAATTGCCATATAATTAGGTTGAGCAAAAATTTGAAAAAAGTTATTATTTAGAGTAAAGTTCGACGATCAGCTGTTCCTTGATGTCCTCCGGAATCTGGATTCTTTCAGGTGCTGAAACGAAAGTTCCAGACTGCTTCTCATCGTTGAACTGCAACCACTCGTAGTTTGATTTGTACGCCAGGGAATCAGCAATTACCCCAAGAGATTTAGATTTCTCTCTTACAGCGATTACGTCACCAGCTTTCAACAAATAAGACGGAATGTTTACCAGCTCACCATTTACTGTGATGTGTCTGTGGGAAACCAGCTGACGGGCACCTGCTCTTGTTTTTGCAAAACCAAGACGGTATACCACGTTATCCAGACGGGATTCGCACAATTGCAGCAATACTTCCCCTGTTACGCCTTTTGCTCTTTGGGCTTTTTCATACAGGTTTGCGAATTGCTTTTCCAGGATGCCGTACGTGTATTTTGCTTTTTGCTTTTCAGCCAGCTGTACTGCGTATTCGGATTTCTTCGCACCACGTCTCTTGTTTGGTCCGTGCTGTCCTGGTGGTTGATTTTTTCTTTTTTCGAAGTTTTTATCGTCTCCGTAGATTGCAGCACCAAATTTTCGTGCAATCTTCGTTTTTGGTCCAATATATCTTGCCATATTTCTTTGAGATTATAAATTTTAGATTATAAATTTTAAATTATAAATGCATTGCATCTAAAACCTATAATTTAGAATTTAAAAATTATTAATTATACTCTTCTTCTTTTAGGTGGTCTGCAACCATTGTGTGGCATTGGAGTCACGTCAACGATTTCACTTACTTCGATTCCGGAATTGTGAATAGTACGGATAGCAGATTCTCTACCTGCGCCCGGACCTTTAACAAATACTTTCACACGGCGCAGGCCTGCTTCATGCGCAACCTGAGCACAGTTTTCCGCAGCCATCTGTGCTGCAAAAGGTGTGTTTTTCTTAGAACCTCTGAACCCCATTTTACCGGCAGAAGCCCAGGAGATCACCTCTCCGCTTTTATTCGTCAAAGAAATGATGATATTGTTAAAAGACGCCTGGATGTGTGCTTCCCCGATCGCCTCTACTTTAACTTTTCTTTTCTTTACTGCTTTAGTCTGTTTTGCCATAATTCTTTACCGATTATTTACTTGCCTTTTTCTTATTAGCAACAGTTTTTCTTTTTCCTTTTCGGGTTCTAGAATTGTTTTTGGTTCTTTGGCCTCTTAAAGGTAATCCGAGTCTGTGACGTATTCCTCGTTGGCAGCCAATGTCCATTAATCGCTTAATGTTCAGTTGGGTTTCAGAACGCAGTTCACCTTCTACTTTTACGTTATCAGTGATATAGTTTCTGATTGCTGCCAAGTCATCGTCATTCCATTCGTTGACTTTTTTGTCTTCGCTGATTCCTGCATTTTTCAGGATTTCAGAAGCGGTGCTTCTTCCGATCCCGTAGATGTAGGTGAGGCCGATAACGCCTCGTTTGTTCTTTGGTAAATCAATACCGGAAATTCTCGCCATAATAAATTTTAACCTTGTCTTTGTTTAAATTTTGGGTTCTTCTTGTTGATTACAAACAGAACGCCTTTTCTGCGAACAATTTTGCAATCAGCGCTTCGTTTTTTAATAGATGCTCTAACTTTCATTTGTTATGTGTGTTATTCAAATGTATAATGCAATCCGGGATCGCATCTGTTTTTCTGTTTCGTCCGAAGAGAAGTACTGCACCGAAGCACAGTACGCTTCTCCGAACATTTATTTTAAATGAAATCACCTGCCGTGCAACATGACTTCACCAGTAGACATCACTTCTACCGCCGTATTAGTAGCGGAAAGTAATCCGCCCCTTCGATAAATCGTAAGGGGACAGTTCCAGCTTCACTTTGTCGCCGGGTAGTAATTTGATATAGTGCATACGCATCTTGCCGGAGATATGAGCGATAAGAATATGCCCATTTTCCAGCTCCACGCGGAACTGCGCATTGGAGAGTGCTTCTGTAATGACACCATCCTGCTCGATATGTTTTTGTTTTGCCATTAATTTTACAAGTTGTTGTTTGTTCGTGATAATTTAGACTGCATCAGGCCATCATAGTGGTGATTCAGTAAATACGTGTTGATTTGCTGTACTGTATCCAGGATCACACCTACCATAATTAAAAGGGAGGTACCACCGAAGAACAGCGCAAATCTATCCGTCTGAACAAACGCTCCGTACACAAGTGCCGGAAGGACTGCAAAGATAGCTAAAAACAACGAACCGGGCAAAGTAATTTTTGACAAAATATCATCCAGATAATCAGAGGTTTCCTTGCCGGGACGTACCTTAGGAATAAGCCCGCCGTTGCGCTTCAGATCATCCGCCATCTGGTTTACAGGTATTGTGATTGCTGTATAGAAGAAGGAGAAGATGATAATCAAAATGGCAAACAACACGTTATACTGCCAGCTGAAAACATTCTTAAATCCGGCCAGGAAGGTATTGGACTCATCCACCTTGGTCAATAAACCCGGTACGAACATCAGCGCCTGGGCAAAGATGATCGGCATTACTCCGGAAGCATTTACTTTCAGCGGAATCCACTGTCTTGCACCCTGCATCAGATTGCGGTTAACCCCGCCCCGTGCCTGCGCACGGCTTACATACTGAATCGGAATTTTCCGTACGGCTACAGAAAGGATGATTGCCAGCAATACGACCAGCATCCATGCAAGCACTTCAATCAGGATCATGATGGTTCCGAAACCACCTTTACCGTTCTGCGTTGCTACTTCCTGTACGAAAGATCCCGGGAAGTCTGCAAGGATCCCCACCATAATCAGGATAGAGATACCGTTACCAATTCCTTTGTCGGTGATTTTCTCACCAAGCCACATGGCAAAAACGGAACCTGCTACCAGAATAACGATGCTTGGTAACCAGAACATCACCGATTGCGGATTCACGTAATACGCTGAAGCAAACTGACCGTAGGGCAGGAACATCTGCGTGATCGAAGTCAGATAAGAAGGCGCCTGAACCAAACAAACCGCGATGGTCAGCCAACGCGTAATCTGGTTAAGGGTGTTCCGGCCACTCTCGCCGTCCTTCTGCAGTTTCTGCAGATAGGGAATGGCCATCCCCATCAGCTGCACGATAATCGAAGCAGAGATATAGGGCATGATTCCGAGTGCCATAATGGAAGCCCGGCTGAACGCACCTCCTGTAAACGAAGAAAGCAACCCAAGGAGTCCTGCTCCTTGTTTGTTGCCTCCCTGGTCTTTATAAATCTCCAATAAGTTCCCCACTTCTGCCATGTTAATAGCCGGCAGGGAAATATAAGATGCGAATCTATACACGAGGATAATCCCGAGTGTGAAAAGAATCTTTTCTCTCAGTTCCTTTAGACTCCAAATATTTTTCAGTGTTTGTATAAATTCCTTCATCGCGGTGATTATAGAGTATTAGCGTTTCCGCCTGCGTTGGTAATAGCCTGCTCAGCAGTTTTGGTAAATTTGTGTGCTGATACCGTCAGGTTTGCTGTAAGCTCACCACGGCCCAGGATTTTCACCATTTCGCTTTTCTTTGCCAGACCGTTTTCCACCAATACATCATGTGTAATCTCCGTAATGTTTTTGGTATCCGCCAGCAATTGCAGGGTATCCAGGTTAATTCCTCTATATTCTTTTCTGTTCACGTTATTGAAACCGAATTTCGGCAATCTTCTTTGTAGTGGCATCTGTCCACCTTCGAAACCGATTTTCTGTGAGTAACCTGCACGTGATTTCTGTCCTTTGTGTCCTTTCGTTGCAGTTCCTCCTTTCCCGCTTCCCTGGCCACGACCCAATCTCTTGGAGTTGTGCGTTGCGCCGGAAGCTGGTCTGATTGTATTTAATTTCATTGTTGATGTAGATTTTTAAGGTCGAGGTCAGAACAAAAACCAGATGTGATCCTATAACTGAATCCCGATCTGATTTTTAAATTCCAACTTCTACTGAAAATTATTTTTTTACTTCTACGAGGTGGCTTACAGTAGCTACCATTCCCAGGATTGCAGGAGAATCATCGTGCTCCACTACCTGATGAAGTTTTTTAAGTCCCAATGCTTCGAGGGTTCTCTTTTGCGTTTTGGTTCTGCCAATAGCGCTTCTTACTTGTTTGATCTGAATCTTTGCCATTGTTTTTCAATTAACCGTTAAACACTTTATCCAATGAAATACCACGCAGCTTCGCTACTTCTTCCGGTCTGCGGATATCCAGCAATGCCTTGAAGGTTGCCTTCACCACGTTGTGTGGGTTAGAAGAACCTTTAGACTTGGAAAGGATATCTTTAATACCGGCAGCTTCTACTACCATACGAACTGTACCACCAGCGATTACACCGGTACCGTGAGTTGCAGGACGCAACAGGATATCAGCACCACCATAGCGTGCAGTTGTCTGGTGAGGAATAGTATGGTTGATTACAGGAACTTTTACCAGGTTTTTCTTAGCATCCTCCACTGCTTTTGCAATTGCAGAAGCAACTTCTTTGGATTTACCAAGACCAAAACCTACGGTACCCGCCTCGTCTCCTACGACTACAATCGCAGAGAATCCGAAAGCACGTCCCCCTTTAGTTACTTTGGTTACGCGGTTTACCGCTACGAGACGATCTTTTAATTCTAATCCTCCCGGTTTTACTTTTTCTATATTATCTAGTCCTAACATAATTTCCGAAATTTATTGATTAGAATTTCAAACCGCCTTCTCTTGCGCCATCAGCCAATGCTTTCACACGCCCGTGGTACACGAAACCGTTTCTATCAAATACGATATTTTCAATACCTGCTGCTTTTGCTTTTTCAGCAATTGCTTTTCCTACTTCAGCAGAGATTTCTACTTTGGTACCAGTAGCGTTCAGTGCTCTGGAAGAAGCGGAGGCGAGGGTTTTACCTGTTTTATCGTCGATCAATTGCGCGTAAATCTCTTTGTTACTTTTGTATACAGAAAGTCTTGGCAATTCAGCAGAGCCGGAGATTTTCCCGCGAACTCTTCTCTTAATTCTGTTTCTTTTTTCTACTTTGGTCAGTGCCATGTTCTTAAACTTTTAAAAATTAAGCAGATTTACCAGCTTTACGTCTTACAATCTCTCCTACGAAACGAACTCCTTTTCCTTTGTAAGGTTCCGGCTTTCTGAAAGAGCGGATCTTTGCAGCTACCATTCCGAGCAATTGTTTGTCATAAGAAGACAGGGTAATGATCGGGTTTTTACCTTTTTCGGAAAGAGTTTCCACTGTGATCTCTTTTGGAAGATCCATCACGATACCGTGGGAGAATCCAAGAGCAAGCTCCAGTTTGTTCCCTGTGTTGGAAGCTCTGTATCCTACCCCAACTAATTCCAGTTTGGTAGTCCAGCCTTCTGATACACCGCGTACCATATTATTGATCAGCGCGCGATACAATCCGTGCAGTGATTTGTGCTGCTTGGATTCAGTCGGGCGGTCAAGCGTCAGGACATTGTCCTCCTGCTCAAGGGTGATTCCGTCGCTAAGTTGCTGTGTAAGTTCGCCTTTCGGCCCTTTCACCGTTACAAGACCGTCTTTTTCAGTCACTGTAACATTAGCAGGAATCTCTATAATTGCTTTACCAATTCTTGACATTTTCCTTAAATTAAAAAATTAATAAACGTAGCAGATTACTTCACCACCTACTTTTTCCTGTCTGGCTTTTTTATCAGTCATTACGCCGCGAGACGTAGAGATGATGGCCACACCCAAACCGTTCAGTACACGTGGAAGTTCCGCAGAACCTTTGTACTGGCGAAGACCCGGACGGGAAGCACGCTGGATGCTTTTGATCGCAGGTTTGTTGGTTTGTTTGTCGTACTTAAGAGCGATTTTAATGTTTTCCTGAACAGTACCTTCCTCGAACTTATAGTTCAGGATGTAGCCCTGGTCAAACAAAATTTTAGTAATCTCCTTCTTGATTTTCGATGCAGGAATATCCACCACTTTGTGGCCTGCGCTTTGTGCGTTCCTTACTCTGGTCAGGAAATCTGAAATTGGATCTGTTACCATTGTTGTTTTTTGGTTGTTATTGGTTGACGACAGTCAGTTTTGAAGCGCGGCAAAGGTAAGGAAAAAGAAGAAAGAATAAAGACTATGCTTTAATCTTTCTTCTATTCTCTTATTTTCCCTAAATCTGCGCCTTCAACTTGACTATCCAGATTAGTTAATAATTATTACCAACTTGCTTTTTTCACTCCCGGGATCAGGCCTTTGTTAGCCATCTCTCTGAAAGTTACACGGGACAGACCGAAGGTTCTCATGTATCCTCTTGGTCTTCCGGTAAGCTTGCAGCGGTTGTGAAGTCTTACTGGTGAAGCATCTTTTGGCAACTTCTGCAGCGCTTCGTAATCTCCGGCTTCTTTCAAAGCTTTTCTTTTCTCAGCGTATTTAGCTACCGTAGCTTCTCTTTTGCGCTCACGCGCTTTCATTGATTCTTTTGCCATCTTTTAGTTCTTTTTGAAAGGCATCCCAAAATGCGCTAATAATGATTTTGCTTCTTTATCCGTGTTTGCAGATGTTACGAAAGTGATGTCCATCCCCTGGATTTTCTTCACTTTGTCGATTACGATCTCAGGGAAAATAATCTGCTCGGTAATCCCGAGGTTATAGTTTCCTCTTCCGTCGAAACCGTCTGCTTTGATTCCGGAGAAATCACGGATACGTGGCAGTGCAGATGAGGTAAGTCTGTCCAGGAACTCATACATTTGGTTTCCTCTGAGCGTTACGCGAGCTCCTACCGGCATCCCCTTTCTCAGTTTGAACGCAGCCTCATCTTTCTTAGAGATGGTTCCCACTGCTTTCTGACCGGTGATGGCTGTAAGTTCTTCCACAGCGTAATCTACGATCTTCTTATCAGCAGTAGCGGCACCCAGTCCCTGAGATACAACGATCTTCTCCAGTTTAGGAACCTGCATTACAGATTTATACCCAAACTCTTCCATCATTGCAGGAACAATTTTCTCCTTATATATTTTCTTTGGTCTTGCTATATATTCCATGTTGTTGCTCAATTAAAGGGTTTCACCGGTTGATTTCGCTACACGCACTTTCTTGTCGCCCTCCATTTTGCTTCCTGTTTTGGTTGCTTTCCCGTTCTTATCGATCAGGGCAACGTTGGAAATGTGGATGGAAGCTTCTTTCTCTACGATGCCCCCTTGTGGGTTAGCTGCAGATGGTTTGGTGTGCTTCTTCACAATATTAAGTCCGGCTACGATCACGCGTGCGTCTTTACCTTCCTTCTTGATCACTTCGATCACCTCACCTGTTTTGCCTTTAATTTCTTTGCGGCCTGTGGTGATGATGACGTTGTCTCCTCTTTTTATTTTAACTTTTGACATTCTTTTTAAATTTAAAAATTAAAGTACTTCAGGAGCCAGTGATACCACTTTCATGTATTCCTTGTCACGCAGCTCACGAGCTACCGGACCGAATACACGTGTTCCTCTCATTTCGCCGGCAGCATTCAGCAATACACAAGCGTTGTCATCAAATTTGATGTAGGATCCGTCTTTTCTGCGAACTGCTTTCTTGGTGCGTACTACGACAGCTTTAGAAACAGTTCCCTTCTTAGCGTTCCCCTGAGGTGTAGAATCCTTGATAGTCACTACGATTTTATCACCTACTGAAGCATATCTTCTTCTGGTTCCTCCCAGAACTCTGATCACAAGTACTTCTTTGGCACCTGTATTATCAGCAACTTTTAGTCTTGATTCGGTTTGTAACATTACTTAGCTTTTTCAATGATTCGTACTAATCTCCATCTTTTGTTCTTGCTCAGCGGGCGCGTTTCAGTAATCAGAACTGTATCGCCTTCGTTGCACTCGTTGTTCTCATCATGAGCAGTGTATTTTTTCGTTTTCAAAACGAATTTTCCGTACAGCGGGTGCTTCATTCTCATCGTCTCACTTACAACAATGGTCTTTTCCATCTTATTGCTAGAAACAATGCCGATTCTTTCTTTTCTTAAATTTCTATCCATGATAAAATGGTATTGCTTATTGTTGTTTTAGTGTTAACTCTGTCTGGATACGCGCGATGTTCTTTCTCATGTCACGGATCTGGATCGGATTCTCAATCGGGCTGATGCGGTGCGCCAGGACCATTTTGTTATAGTCTGCTTTCACTTCCGCCAATTTTGCCTGAAGATCTTCTTTGCTAAGATTTTTAATATCAGCTTTTTTCATAATTCCGTTACGGTTTATTGAGGTTGAACAAAATCGTTAGCAACAACGAATTTAGTTACTACAGGCAGTTTCTGAGCAGCCAGACGCAATGCTT
Source organism: Kaistella sp. (assembly GCA_032057205.1). Taxonomy (GTDB): domain Bacteria; phylum Bacteroidota; class Bacteroidia; order Flavobacteriales; family Weeksellaceae; genus Kaistella. The sequence goes on along the minus strand of DAMCFT010000004.1, from coordinate 70,284 downwards.
CTTTTGCTACTTCGTACGGAACGCCGCCTACTTCGAACATAATTTTACCAGGCTTGACTACGGATACCCAATATTCCACCGCACCTTTACCTTTACCCATACGTACTTCGGCTGGCTTTTTGGTAATTGGCTTATCCGGGAAAATCTTGATCCACAGCTGTCCTTCTCTTTTCATATAACGGGTAGCGGCGATACGAGCTGCCTCAATCTGGCGAGCTGTGATCCAAGCGCCTTCCGTGGCTTTGATTCCGAAAGTTCCGTATGCCAGCTGGTTACCGCGCTGTGCATTGCCCTTCATTTTCATTTTGTGGACTTTTCGGAACTTGGTTCTTCTTGGTTGTAACATAATCTATTAGATGTTAGATGTTAGATGTTAGATAGTTAGATAAATTTTCAATCAGTTCTTGTAACGGAAGCTCTAATCTCTAATTTCTCGTTTCTAACTTCTGATTAATTATTGTTATTGTTTCTTCTTGGTCTTCTGTCGCCACGGTCGTTTCTGTCGCGTCCGCCGCCGCCTGAAGTTTTCTTCTGCTGACCTACCAGCGGAGAAAGTTCACGCTTACCATATACTTCTCCTTTCATGATCCACACTTTCACACCCAGTTTCCCGTACTGGGTCTGCGCTTCACTGATATGGTAATCAATATCTGCACGGAAAGTAGATAATGGGATACGGCCATCTTTAAAAGATTCGCTACGCGCCATTTCTGCTCCGTTCAAACGTCCTGAAACCATTACCTTGATTCCTTCAGCGCCCATTCTCATGGTGCTTTGCATTGCCATTTTCACAGCTCTACGGTAAGAAATACGGTTTTCGATCTGCTTGGCGATGCTGTCTGCTACCAGTACAGCGTCCAACTCAGGTCTTTTGATTTCGAAGATGTTGATCTGGATATCTTTATCCGTCAGTTTCTTCAATTCTTCCTTCAGTTTGTCAACCTCCTGGCCTCCTTTACCGATGATCAAACCCGGACGGGCTGTGGTAATGGTAATGGTGATTAACTTCAGGGTTCTCTCGATAAAAATCTTAGAGATTCCGCCTTTGGAAAGTCTTGCTTCAAGGTATCTTCTGATTTTGTAATCTTCAGCGATACGATCGCCGTAGTTTTTACCTCCATACCAGTTAGAATCCCATCCTCTGATGATTCCTAATCTGTTACCAATTGGATTTGTCTTCTGTCCCATACCTTAAATATTTTCTTTAGTACCGAGGATTAGTGTAATGTGGTTTGATCTCTTGCGGATTCTGTGACCTCTTCCTTGTGGAGCCGGTCTCAGTCTCTTCAGTTGCTTAGCGCTGTCCACGAAGATTTCCTTCACGATCAGGTTGGCTTCTTCTACATCCGCTCCCTCGTTCTTAGACTGCCAGTTGGCAATTGCAGACAAGAGTACTTTTTCCAATTTGTTGGAAGCTTCTTTCTTAGAGAATTTCAGGATAGCCAAAGCTTTGTCTACCTGCTCTCCGCGGATAATGTCGGCTACCAGTCTCATCTTTCTTGGAGAAGACGGGCAGTCTTTGTGTGCAGCTTTCGCTACATCCTGGTTTGCTATTTTACGTGCTAATGCACTTTCTCTTTTTCTTGATCCCATGATTATCTACCGCCTTTGTTTTTGTTACCGCCGTGACCTCTGAAAGATCTCGTCGGAGAAAATTCGCCTAACTTATGGCCTACCATGTTTTCAGTAACGTACACCGGGATAAAAGATTTACCGTTGTGTACTGCAATGGTTTGCCCCACGAAGTCCGGGGAGATCATCGATGCTCTGGACCATGTTTTGATTACGGTCTTCTTACCAGACTCTATATTTGCCTGAACCTTCTTATCTAAAGTATGTGCGATGAAAGGTCCTTTCTTAAGTGATCTTGACATAATTATTTTCTTTTAGATACGATGAATCGGTTAGACGCTTTGTTTTTCTTTCTGGTCTTGTACCCTTTGGAAGGCATACCATTTCTCGATCTTGGGTGACCACCGGAAGCACGTCCTTCACCACCACCCATTGGGTGATCCACAGGGTTCATTACTACTGGTCTTGTACGAGGTCTGCGTCCCAGCCATCTGCTGCGTCCTGCTTTACCGGACACGGTCAGCATGTGGTCGTGGTTAGATACAGAGCCGATCATGGCCATACATTCGGAAAGAATCATACGGGATTCTCCGGAAGGCAATTTCACGATTACGTAATTTTTGTCACGCGAAGTAAGCTGTGCGGAAGATCCTGCGCTTCTGGCAAGAATAGCTCCCTGGCCCGGCTTCAGTTCCACACATGAAATCACAGTTCCCAAAGGAATGTTTTTCAGTTTCATGGCGTTCCCTACGTTGGGCTCAGCTGTTTCAGCAGCGATTACTTTCTGGTCCACTTTGATTCCTGCAGGAGCGATGATGTATCTCTTCTCTCCGTCTGCATATTCCAACAGTGCGATGAAAGCAGTTCTGTTTGGGTCGTACTCTACAGATTTTACCGTAGCTTCTACGTCGAACTTGTTACGCTTGAAGTCGATAATTCTGTATTTTTGTTTGTGTCCACCGCCGGTGTAACGCATGGTCATTTTACCAGTATTGTTACGTCCACCTGACTTTTTAATACCAACCGTTAAGGATTTCTCCGGCTTGTTGGTAGTAATTTCCTCAAAGTTGTTCACAACTCTGAATCTCTGTCCCGGGGTGATAGGTTTTAATTTTCTAACAGACATTACTATTATTTATAATTATATAAAATTCTTTGTTCTTTTAGATTGCTGCGAAGATATCAATCACTTCACCTTCTGCCAGGGAAACCACGGCTTTTTTCAGCTTATTGGTTTTTCCTACCTGCAATCCTTTCTTCGTGTATTTAGAAGAAACTTTCGGTGCATAAATCATGGTCCGTACATCGGCTACTTTTACACCATATGCCTGCTCTACCGCGTTTTTGATCTGGATCTTGTTCGCTCTGGTATCTACCAGGAAAGAATACGCTCCTCTCAGATCAGTAAGGTAGTTGGCTTTCTCTGAAATAACGGGTTTGATAATTACTGACATGACTTATTTTCTTAAATTTTCCTGGAATTTTTCGATAGCGCCTTCTAGGAAAACAATTTCACCTGCGTTTACCAGATCGTAAGAGCTGATTTCATTGTAGGTAAGTACTCTTGTTTTCGGCAGGTTTCGGGAAGACAAATACACATTCTTGTTTGCTTCCGGAAGGATGTACAGTGACTTCTTCCCTTCGAATCCTAACGCGTTGTTCAGGTTGATAAACTCTTTGGTTTTAGGAGCATCAAAATTGAAAGCTTCCAGAACCTTGATTGAGTTATCTCTCATCTTCTGAGACAGTACTGATTTCTTAGCCAGTCTCTTCAGCGCTTTATTCAGTTTGAAACGGTAATCTCTTGGTTTAGGACCAAATACTCTACCTCCACCTTTGAAGATTGGTGACTTGATGTCCCCGTAACGCGCAGAGCCGGAACCCTTCTGCTTCTTCAGTTTCTTTGTGGAAGCGGTGATTTCGCTTCTTTCTTTTGATTTATGCGTCCCTTGGCGCTGTGCTGCCAGGTATTGCTTCACTTCCAGGTAAACCGCGTGTTGGTTTGGCTCAATACCGAAGATTGCTTCGTCCAGCTCAACAGTTCTTCCGGTTTCTTTTCCTGATGTATTAAATACTACTAGTTCCATTTTCTGATAATTACATAAGAATTTTTAGCTCCCGGAACAGCACCTTTCACAACCAAAAGATTTTGTTCTTGATCAACTTTCAACACCTGAAGGTTTTGCACAGTCACCTGCTTGCCACCCATTCTGCCCGCCATGCGCATTCCTTTGAATACACGTGATGGATCCGAACCGGCCCCGATGGAACCTGGCGCTCTCAGCCTGTTGTGCTGCCCGTGGGTCTGTTGCATAACACCACCGAAGTTGTGACGCTTAACTACCCCCTGGAAACCTTTACCTTTAGAAGTACCGGTAACATCCACATATTCGCCTTCCGCGAACAGATCTACTTTCACTTCATCTCCGATGCTCAGTTTGTCTACGAATTCATGATAGAATTCCACCAACTTCGCTTTTGGAGCAGAACCCGCCTTTTTGAAATGGCCGGCTAACGCTTTACCAACGTTCTTTTCACTCTTGTCATCGAAACCAAGTTGAGCAGCTTTGTACCCATCTTTTTCTACGGTTCTGACCTGTAAAACCGAGCAAGGACCAGCTTGGATAACGGTGCAGGGAATGTTCTTCCCTTCTTCGTTAAACAATGAGGTCATCCCGATTTTTTTACCAATAATACCTGACATTATTTAAATATATCTATTAAGTTCACTGTTAATCAACTCCGGGCGGGGTGATTTCTACGTCTGAAATAGGCACACCTCTTCCCTAAATTGAGTGTGCAAATGTATGAAGAATTTTTTGATTGACAATCAGAGTCTTAAAAATATTTTAAAACTTTTTGACTTTTCGTCAGCGGGCACGGCGGAAAATGCACACATCAGGAAGAAAAAGAAAGGAATTGCTGATTTTCCTGTAATGTAGCCATGCATTGTTGCGGAATGTGCAGGCTGGTGAACGCAGAAAAGAGGAGAATGGCGGGCTGTGTTAAATTTTAAAAAAGCTTCAAGGTTTTGGAAGTTGGTAGCGAAATCTCCTGAGTGCTTAGAAAGCTGTTATTTCACTTTTTATTTAAAAAGCTTCAAGGTTTTCGAAACCTTGAAGCTTTGAGTCTGTTGTATAAGCTAACATAAACACGCGCTACTCAACCTCTGTACCATTAAAGACTATCTGATTAGAAAGAAATCACTTAAGCCAAATTATATCCTTCTCGATGGGATTATTGTATTTAGCGGTCCATTTTTATTTACTTTTAATTTAAAAGCTTCAAGGTTTTTGAAACCTTGAAGCTTTGAGTCTGTTATATACGTTAGTGTAAACACGCGCTGCCCAACCTATGAACTACTGATGAGCATTTTTTTAGGAAAAACTTACTTGAGCCAGATCATATTGTTTCTATTTTTTCCTACCGCCGCTCCAGTGTATTATTATTCTTTTTTATTTTTTCGCGGATTTGCTGCAGGTGGCTGGCGGGAACTTCCGCCGCGAAAGGACCGTTCATAATGCGCGCAACCGTCCCCTCGCGGTAGGCTTTTTCAACTTCACGAAACTTAGGACGCGTGGTGGCGAGCAGTTTCCGCGTCCGCAAAGGCGGAAGCTGCAGACAGTTGGTTTGTCTCAGGCGCCGGTGCTCCTGCAGGGTAAATGTAAAATATTTCTGGGTATCACATATTTCCAGAATTAGACCGGGAAGACAGCGGAAGGTGTACGGCCCGTCCGATATGGGAATCTCAGCGGTGAACCAAGCCGTGAATTTTCGGCCGTAAGCGTATGTTTCTGCTTTCTGCCCCGCGAAACCGGCAATTACTTTTGTATCGGGAAATATGTTCCAGGTAAAATTGGCGGAATTGGGATATTGGTAATTAGTAGTTCGTACCTTATCGATCACCGTGACCGGTTCGCTCTGTGATGATATTTTTTTCAGTATATAATATTTAAAAGCAGTATTGGGCACTCCTTTATAATCTAAAGAACTGCCGTTTTTGCATTGTTTATACTGCTCCCAGATTAAATGTTCAAGTGAATCCGCCCGTTTGTTCTCAATCTGCGTACAAAAGGGTGCTGTCCTTTTTCTGTACTAAATAAAACAGGAGCTGCTGCTTTGATTGTACGTCGGTGGAATCCGGCTGATAAGTGAATGTATACGTAAACCATCAACAGACATCCTGTTGCTGACCTGAGATTGTGATAGTGACAAAACAGATGAAGGTCAACAGAATTCTGCTGATAATTAGTTGAGTCATGCTTTCCGCAGTTAATCCAGTTCAAGTGGAATTACCTTTTTCTTCGCATTTTCCCGTAACTGCCGTACACGCTCCTCCGAAATTTGCAAACCGAGTGACCGCGTAAGTTCCGGCAAATTTTCGCGGTAGCTTTGTCGTGCTTTCAAGAATTGCGTACGATTGGTGTGCGCAATCTTATATTTACGAAATTCTGGGATGGAAATAACAGTTGTAAGCGCAGGATCAAATTGGATCAGCTTAAATCGATACTGCAGGGCTTCGTCATACACTTCAACGATCAGGCCCGGTAAGCCACGGAATTTGTATGGACCATCGCTGAGCGGTATCTGCGGCGCGAACCACGCGATCCAGGTTCGGCCAAACTGCCGGGCGATTGCCTGCTGGCAGGGTTGTCCATGGATAATTTTCTGAGCGCCGGTGATTTGCCAGTGTGCGGTTTCGGCTTCATTATAGCTGAAGTGTGTACCGCCTACGCGATCATAGACTACGACCGGTGCGGTCAACTCCTCTTTAGTAATGTAATAGCTAAAGGCTGAGCTTGGAACTCCCTGCATTGAGAAGCTGCGCGCCCCCTGCCGAAACGCAATTAATTGTGCTGCCGTCACCGAATCCTGGCGCACCGTATTTTCACTTGCGAATAACGAATTAACACCATTGATATGAAGCAAGAATGATTCCCGATAATCCGACTGTAGGGTATCGCCGGCTGCGCTGTACTTCATTTCATAATAAAAAGTCAGCGGCCCGGCCAGGTTTTCTTTTTTATTCTGCGCCCACAATACAGCTGGAATCAACCACAGTAATGCAAACAACGATTTAATGATGAAGGAAAAGACCAGATTTTGTTTTGCCATACAGATTTTATTAACCAACTACTCTTCCCACTCAAACTTAGTTTCAAGCTGATGCCGCTCCTGTTCAATCATTGTGTTGTGTGGATTTTTGCTTAAAGCCATTTTCAGTTCCGGCGAAAGACCGTAGGCCAGTTTGGGATAATCCGTATAGGGACGAAAAGACGAACTTTCTGTTTGAGCCAGCGCTGGCACGAAGGGTTTCTGCGACAACTGCTTGGAACTTTTCAGCACCCAGCGGAAGTTTCCTTCGTGGCAGGATGCTTCTACAATCTGGTATCCCAAACCATGAAATTTCCAGGGGCCGAACGGAGCCTTCACATTTTCATCATACCACACGGTGTAGTGACGGCCGCGGAACGTGGTGGAAGCTTTCTTTAATGTTCTGCCATCAACAATTTTTGTACGGTCGGATAAGGTCCAGTTCATTTCGGTGTGCGGGTCTTTGAGCAAATAATTTTTTCCCTGGAGACGATCGGAGATCAATGCGCCATCTTTACCGGTGTATTGGGTGTATGAAAAATTGCTTTTATCGTACACTACCATTTTGCGCGAAGTTGCGCTTTTATCGAGATTATCGACCGGCAACAGTATATAATTGCAGCCCTCTTCATTCATGGTCACCTGCGCCAGCTGATGGTAGGTCTGCTCGCTGACGGGACTTTTGGTATAAACATCATATTCCAGGTAACGAACCTGGGCCGTGCTGAATACGGCAGCGCACAGCCACAGCAGTAAGGAAATCTTTTTCATCGGGTTTGTGTTTGTGTACGAATATAGAGTTTATTCGGGAAAACGCCTCGGTGAAAAGAGAAAATTTATCGTTAAAAGCCTGAACTGCTGCCCCTTCTGCAAAATTATTTTATGTCGGGATACTCCACCGCGTAGGTGAGTTCAATGGGATTATTATTGTTACGCAGGTATTCTCTTTCCTCGTCTTCCATTTTTTTTAACTGAGACAGGTCCGTAATTCTTATGCTGTTATAGTAAAATTGCATATCCTCGCTTTTATTATTCTGAAAATGTTCCCGCATATCACGCATGGGATCATTGTATTCGGCAAGCAGCATTTTTTTGTATTTCTGCAGTGAAATTTTAACCGGCTTCATGCCTGCATGGCGTTCGAGGATGGCCTGTGTATCATATGTTTCAGGCATTTGGTAGCTTTTCAGAAGATTAAAACTATAATGTCCCTGATCATCGCTGATAATGAAAATCATGCCGGGCAAACCATGGAATTTATAGGGACCTTCCTGCAAATTTACCTTTGATGCAAACCAGGCAGTCCAGTTCCGTCCGCCAAAGGTGGTTTCCGCTTTTTGCAAACGGTAGCCATTCACTTCAATCGTTTCTGTGATTAATTTCCAGGAAATGGCATCCTCTGATTCTATTTTAAATAAATCGTCGATCAGCAGATATGCCGTGTTGCGGTTGGTACCGCGTTTCCTAACGATGGCCGGCGCTTCGGTATCCCAGGAGTAGCTACGGGTATTGCGCACCTTATTCAGCGAATCGGTTTCAATATACTGCATGTTATAAAACTTCACTTCGTCGGGATTAACGTCCAGGACCATAGTAAGGGTTTGCGAATCTCCGGCGGGATCGGTTTTATACTTCATTTCATAGATGAAGCGGTGGGTCTGCGCATTAAGCAGAAAAGGAAACAATATCAGCAGTGGTAAAAGTGTTTTCATGCAAAATATAAAGAAGATAAATATACAATGAAAGCCTGAGCAAACAGCACACAGAGCATTTTAATTTTAAAACTGTTTTTTCTAGTTTTATGGTGGAAGAGCAACATAGCGCACAACGCACCGGGAGTACCGCCGAGAAAAGAGAAAAATAGCAGGCGGGCTTCCGGAATTCGGGTCTGATATTTGACGGCTTTCTGCTTGTCCAGGGCAAAGGCAAAGAAGGTGAAGGTATTGACGGTGGCGAAGTAGATAAGCAAAAAGAAATTCATGAGGTAAAATAACGAAAAGCTGACTTGTATCGCAATTTAGTAAACCTTCAAGGTTTATAAACCAACACTCTTGAATCTTAAAAACTAACTTATTTTAAAAGACTCTTCTTTTTTTGAAATCAGGTTCTCGGTCAGGGTATAAGTTCAATGGGATTATTCTTTTTTCTTTCACGATTTTGCACGCTATTTATCGCTTCATTACCGACGGTAATTCCGGATTGCTGTAGGGCTGCTCCTAAGTTATTGATATGATTTTCCTTTGCAGACAAATATTGTTGCTTGGTAGTGGAAGTCCCATTTAGCAGTCTGCTTTCCATTTTGATCACCCCTTTCTGATTCGTAAGATTTTTAAAATCTGTAAGTTCGAATTTATAATAACCTTTCGTATCTTCAATTTTCAGGATAAGGCCCGGCAAACCAAAAAATTTGTATGGTCCTTCCGGCATCGCAATATCTGAAGAATACCACGCTTTATATCTTCTCCCGGCATAGTTCACATAGGCAACTCCGGAATCCATATCGTGTAATTTTTCCTTCTTTCCTGTTAACTCCCAATTAAATGAAACTTTTTCCTCATAATTAATAGCTGTCCTGAAAAGCAAATCATAAAATGTTACTGTTTTTGCGAGCGTACTTTTCATAATCGTATAGGAAAATGCGGACTTAGGTACATTTACCAGGTTCAATCCTGTAATATTCTGATTTTTTACCAGTTCATTTTTTATTGAATCTCTTTTAAATGTATTTTCTGAAACGAATAAAGAATGATTTTTACCGATCAACAGAATGAAATTTTCCTGCTGTTTGCTATATATATCCGTCGAGTCACTCTGGTAAAACAGTATATAATCTGCACGATATTTTAAGCTATCTACAATGATTTCCTGAGAGCTCAGCGCGCAGCTGATGAACAGTGCTAAAAATAATGGTATTTTGTTCATATCTATATTATGAAAAAGTTGTCGTTAAACAGAGTAAAAATTACACTTAAAACTACCGAAATTTTTTGACAACAAAAAATCCCTTTTCTCGCGAAAAGGGATTTCAATCATAGCAAAGTGTATTTTGCAGCAGCTTAGAGCATAGTGCTTATCGCTTACTGCTTTTCATCACACTTTAATTTCTACATCTACACCGCTTGGAAGCTCCAGCTTCATCAGCGCGTCTACCGTTTTGGAAGAAGAAGAATAGATGTCCATCAGGCGCTTATGCGCAGACAGCTGGAACTGCTCTCTTGCTTTCTTGTTCACGTGCGGCGAACGCAGTACAGTGAAGATTCTTTTATTCGTTGGCAAAGGGATCGGCCCGTTTACAACAGCGCCGGTAGCTTTTACCGTTTTCACGATTTTCTCAGCAGATTTGTCTACCAGATTGTAATCGTAGGATTTTAATTTTATTCTGATTCGTTGTGACATTGTATTATGCTTTATGCTTTAAGCAGTAAGCTATAGGCTTTCACTGCGTTAATAATTTATATATCAAATGGATGCAGCTTAGCGCGTATGGCTTACAGCTTACCGCTTTTTATCCTTTTGCTTTTTCAATTACTGCTTCGGCTACGTTGGTAGGCGCCGCTTCGTATTTTTCAAATTCCATGGAAGAGGTTGCTCTACCGGAAGACAGCGTACGCAGGGAAGTTACGTAGCCGAACATTTCAGACAGCGGTACAAAAGCTTTGATCACTTTTGCATTGTTTCTGTCGTCCATTCCGTTTACAGTTCCTCTTCTGCGGTTCAGGTCACCCACGATATCACCCATGTATTCCTCCGGTGTTACCACTTCCAGTTTCATGATTGGTTCCATGATCACCGGCTTGGCTTTCTTACCAGCTTCACGGAAGCCCATTTTCGCTGCAAGTTCAAAGGAAAGCTGATCGGAGTCTACCGCGTGGAAAGATCCGTCTTTCAAGGTTACTTTGATTCCTTCTACTTCGAAACCTGCCAAAGGACCGTTTTTCATAGATTCTTTGAAACCTTTCTCCACGGATGGGATGAATTCTTTTGGAATGTTACCCCCTTTGATTTCGTTCACGAACTCCAGACCTGGTTTCCCTTCGTCTGCAGGACCGATTTCAAACTGGATATCCGCAAATTTACCACGACCACCGGATTGCTTTTTGTACACTTCTCTGTGTGCCGCAACCTGAGTCAGGTTTTCTTTGTATTCTACCTGAGGTTCTCCCTGGTTTACTTCCACTTTGAACTCTCTTCTCATACGGTCGATCAGGATATCGAGGTGAAGTTCACCCATACCGGAGATAATCGTCTGGCCGGAAGCTTCATCTGTTTTCACCTGGAAAGTTGGATCTTCTTCGGACAGTTTTGCCAAAGCGTTCCCCATTTTATCCTGGTCAGCTTTTGTTTTAGGCTCTACGGCTACCCCGATTACAGGATCCGGGAAGATCATAGATTCCAGAACGATTGGGTTTTTCTCATCAGAAAGGGTATCCCCTGTTTTAATGTCTTTAAATCCAACCGCTGCACCGATGTCACCAGCCTCAATATATTCTACCGGGTTTTGCTTGTTAGCGTGCATCTGGTAGATACGGGAGATTCTTTCTTTGTTTCCGGAACGGGTGTTCAGAACGTAAGAACCTGCATCCAGACGACCGGAGTACGCGCGGAAGAATGCCAAACGACCTACGAATGGGTCTGTAGCAATCTTAAACGCCAATGCAGAGAATGGTTCAGTTACATCCGGCTTTCTGGTGATTGCCTGATCTGTTTTAGGATCTGTACCGTCAATCGCTTCTTTGTCCATTGGAGAAGGAAGGTATTTACATACCGCATCCAGCATGAACTGAACTCCTTTGTTCTTGAAAGAAGAACCGCAAGTCATCGGGATGATAGACATATCGATAGTAGCTGCTCTCAACGCTGCGTTGATTTCTTCTTCGGTAATGGAATCCGGATCTTCAAAGAATTTCTCCATCAGCGTTTCATCATATTCAGAAACTGCCTCTACGAGTTTTTCTCTGTATTCGTGTACTTCATCCAGCATATCCTCAGGAATTGGCACTACGTCGAAGGTAGCTCCTTGGGTATTTTCATGCCAGATGATGGCGCGGTTTTTAATCAAATCCACTACCCCTTTGAAGTCTTCTTCAGCACCGATTGGCAGAACAATTGGAACTGCGTTGGAACCCAGCATTTCCTTCACCTGGTTTACTACCATCAGGAAGTCTGCACCCTGGCGGTCCATTTTGTTCACGAAGCCCATACGTGCAACGTTGTAGTTGTCCGCAAGTCTCCAGTTGGTTTCAGACTGTGGCTCTACCCCGTCTACAGCGGAGAAAAGGAACACCAGTCCGTCCAGTACACGCAGGGAACGGTTTACCTCTACGGTAAAGTCAACGTGCCCGGGTGTATCGATGATGTTGAAGTGGTACTCGTGTGCATCATCAGTCGGCTGACCGTTGAAGCGCGGATATACCCACTTACAGGTTGTTGCTGCAGAAGTAATGGTAATCCCTCTTTCAGCTTCCTGCTCCATCCAGTCCATTTGAGAAGACCCCTGGTGTGTTTCACCCAGTTTGTGCGTTTTCCCGGTATAGAACAGGATTCTTTCGGTAGTGGTGGTCTTACCGGCATCGATGTGCGCGGCAATCCCGATATTTCTTGTATATTTAAGATCTCTTGCCATGTGAGCTTAGAATTTAAAGTGTGAAAATGCTTTGTTTGCTTCCGCCATTCTGTGCGTGTCGGTTTTCTTTTTGTACGCAGCACCTTCTTCTTTAGCCGCAGCGATCACTTCAGCCGCCAGCTTCTGAGCCATAGACTTGTCATTTCTCGCTTTGGAGTATTTGATGAGCCACTTCATTGCCATAGAAATTTTTCTGTCGGCACGGATCGGCATTGGGATCTGAAAGTTAGCACCCCCGATTCTGCGTGAACGTACTTCTACGTGCGGCATTACGTTGGTCAGGGCATCTTTCCAGATTTCCAGTGATGTTTTTTCGCTGTCTCCTTTTTTAGTTTCCACGATATCCAGGGCATCATAGAAAATACGGAACGCGATGGATTTTTTACCATCCAGCATCAGGTTATTTACGAATCTTGTTACCAGTTGATCATTAAATTTAGGATCCGGTAACAACGGTCTTTTTTTCGCTTTTGTCTTTCTCATTGTTTCGTTTCTTAAAGTTTAATGATTACTTCTTTTTACCTTTAGCTGGTGCTGCAGCTGCCTGACCTGGTTTTGGTCTCTTAGCTCCGTACTTGGATCTTCTCTGCGTTCTTCCGTTTACTCCTGCAGTATCCAGTGCTCCACGAACAATGTGATAACGTACTCCCGGTAGGTCTTTCACCCTTCCGCCTCGTACCAATACTATCGAGTGCTCCTGAAGATTGTGTCCTTCGCCCGGGATGTAGGCGTTGACTTCTTTCCCGTTAGAAAGTCTTACTCTCGCTACTTTTCTCAGTGCAGAGTTCGGCTTCTTAGGGGTAGTAGTATATACCCGAGTACATACTCCTCGTCTTTGTGGACAGGATTCAAGGGCAGCCGATTTGCTCTTCTTGGCAAGCGTGGCTCTTCCTTTTCTTACTAATTGTTGAATAGTAGGCATTTAATTGCTTTTTATTTTAGGGTGCAAAAATAGCGAATATTTTTTAAATAACAATCAATCAGCATACTCAATTGCGTAAACAGAATTGCGGTATGTCGATTTTCTAATAACCGGAATTGCGCACAGAAGCCTCACTCGGCTGAAGCTGCGTTCTTCTTCTTAATGGTTTCCCATTTACGCCTGAGTTCGCTGGAGTACACCATCATCGATTTATCCTGAACCGTATCCTTTAAAATCCAGAAAACACGCGGATCTTTTGCCATAATAATACTGCCATTAATCATCGCATCATTCATATTGGAATGCTCGTATTTAATTTCTTTATTAATTAAAGGCACGCGGTATGTTTCCACTCGCACATTGGCCAGATCGTCGATGAAGTAGTATCTTTTCCCATTCATTTCAGAAAACACTTCTTCAACTTCTGCCTTACGTTGCAGATAATTTTCGGGCACTTTTAAAACGTACAAAGAATTAAAAAGCAAAGAAAATACAGCCAGTGTGTATATAATTTTAAGATGCTTCCGCTGCTTAAACAATATAAATACTAAAGAAAACAAATAACAAAAAGTACCTTCAGCCAGCATCCTTATATTAAGTTCCTCAATTCCCTGACGGTAAAAACTGGCAAACACCAGGACGGTATACACAAGTCCGGTAATAATCAGCATTTTGTGAAACAACTCCCGATGATGCCGGAAGTGTGATTTCCAAACGTTAATAGCGATGAATATAAAAACCATATTAATCAGAAGAAAAACGGTTTCCGCGACCATAACCATGGTACTGTTGCCGTGTAGCTTGACTCCCAGCACAGGATTGAAAGAATTAAAAACGCTCAGCAGATTTCTGCCTAAATTATCTGTGAGATCAGCAGGTGGCAAATTCCTATAGCGTTCTCCTGCAAAATCGCCATAGTTTGTATAATTAAACAGCATATAAGCCGCAATTCCAAAGGCAGACAAGAGTAGAAAATTCAGAAAGCCGCTATTTTGAAATGCTGTTTTTTCCCGTGTGCGGTAATAACCATAGAACGCAACCATTCCTACAAAAAGATAGACTGCCGAGTATCTCACAGTGAACATAAGCGCCATCAGAATGGCCGCGGGCAGATAAAATTTAAATCCTTTGCGCTTGCCAGACAAATATTCATAAAGAAAATAGAATTGAAAATACATCAGCGCTAAAAACAATCCTTCTGAGATTATATTAAATAAACTGTAGAAGAAAATTTTAGTCATCAGCAAGATCACAGTTTCCCGGAAATGAAACTTCTGCACATAGGAAAACAGAATGATTGACAAATATATAAGTACACTGCTTACCCTGCCCGCCCAGAACCAATCATTTGTAATAACATAGCTTTAAGCACCAGCGGAAAACCCCACGGGAACAAACTCCAGTTAACCTCGGGGATTTGGTCTGCAATGCGGAAATAGTATACTGAGTCTGCCGTAACTCCACCATGTGGCATAGCAAGCGGAACTATGCAAATAGCCAGCACTGCCAGTACTAATAGAATATAATAAGCAATAGTTTTCTGCACAGGTGTTTATTTTGCGCAAAGCTAAAGATATTCAATGCCATTTCCATAACCGCTATAGCTTCGGTCGATAGGAATTGCAGCCGGTTTTCGGTAACTTTGTAAGAAAGATAAAAATTATGAACAACGCTAAAATTATCGGCCTGAACGAAGCAGACTGCCAACAGATTGCAGAAAAACTGAATGTGCTGCTGGCCAACTACTCTATTTTTTACCAGAATACCCGCGGTGCGCACTGGAATATCAAAGGTGACCAGTTTTTCACGCTCCACCCGAAGTTCGAAGAACTCTACAACAACTTGGTACTGAAAATTGATGAAATCGCAGAACGCATCTTAACGCTCGGTGCTACACCCAACCATAACTATTCGGATTACGTGGCCGTTTCTGCCATTAAGGAAAGCCGGGAACTCTCTGATGCCGAGCAGTGTGTACGCAATATTTTAACCTCCTTCCAAACGGTGATCGACCTGCAGCGCGATCTGCTGGACATAACTGATCAAGCCGGCGACGAAGGAACCAATTCCCAAATGAGTGACTACATCACCGAACAGGAAAAGGAAGTCTGGATGTACAACTCATATCTGGGCAAATAGTATAAAAATCTAATTCATCACTTGCAAATCGCTCCGCTGCCGGAGCGATTTTTATTGGGATTATGTACCTTTGCTTCTTATATCTACCCTATGACCGATGTCCGGCTGAGATCGCTTCTCGACAATGATTTCTATAAAATCACCATGCAGAACGCGGTGATTAAACTTTTCCCGAATGAAAAAGTTCGTTACACGTTTATCAACAGAGGCCACCACTCTTTCCCGCCGGGCTTTGCCGAGGAATTGCGGCGGTGCATTAACGCGATGGCAGAACTGAAACTCACACGTGATGAGAAAGAGTTCCTGCGCGTCACCTGCCCGTATCTGGATTTGCCGTATCTGGATTTTTTGGGCGGCTATCATTATGATCCCTCTGAGGTAACAGTTGTGCAGCACGGCGAAGATCTGGAAGTGACAGTGGAAGGACAATGGTACCGCGCGATCCTTTGGGAAGTCCCTTTGCTTTCGCTGATTTCGGAACTGCATTATGAATTGAACGGCATGCAGCGCAGTCCGAATGAGGAAGTTGTCAGCCGGACCCTGGATAAAGCCGCACAACTTGATGCGCTGAAAGTAACTTTTGCTGAGTTCGGAACACGGCGCCGCCACTCCTACAAAGTACAGGATTTGGTAGTGGATGCTTTGGTACGTAATAACAAATCGGGCAACTTCATCGGTTCCTCGAATGTGCACTTTGCCATGAAATACGGTGTTAAACCTATTGGCACCCACGCGCACGAGTGGTTTATGTTTCACGCCGCTGCGTATGGTTTTAAAATGGCCAACGCCCTGTCCCTGGAACACTGGGTGGATGTATACCGCGGTGATTTGGGTGTGGCGCTCTCAGACACCTATACGACCGAGGTTTTTTTCCAGCAGTTTGATAAGAAATTTGCGAAGCTTTTTGATGGCGTGCGGCACGACAGCGGCGACCCGATCGAATTTGCCAATAAGACGATTGAGCATTACCGCAAAAACGGCATCAATCCGCTGTTTAAATACATCATCTTTTCAGATGGTTTAAATCTGGAAAAAGTGGAGGAAATTACCCATGCCTGCGAGGGACGCATCGGAATCTCTTTTGGGATCGGCACTAACCTGACAAACGATGTAGGGTTGAAACCTATGAATATTGTAATGAAACTCACAGAAGCGCAAACCATCAATGGTGATTGGACCTCCACGGTGAAACTTTCAGATGAGCATGGGAAATATACCGGCGACCCGAGGATGATTGAGTTGGCAAAAGAGTTTTTAAAAATTAAAGATTAAACTTTTTTCATCAGTTTACAGGATGGAGTTTACATTTGCATAAGGAATGTTTGTATGTTTCCTGCTAACCTGATGATGTTTACGCCCGAATAGAAAAGATAAAAGACAAATTTTAAAATCAGTTATCATTTATAATACAAGCCAAAGTGCCAAAAAGATCTAAACTATTAATTCCGTGTCATTCTTTTACTATATAAATGGAGGTAACTTTTATTTTTATCGTCTTCCTTAGCCTACTTGCCGGAGCGGCCGGTGCGTATTTTTATTGTAAATCGTCCATGGTTTCCCGAACCGCTTTGGATGAAATAAATCAACGGCATATCCAGGCGCAGGCCGATTTACATAATACCGAACGATTACTCGATGAAGCGCGGGAAAATATAAAATCAGAAAAAGAAACGGCACAGCAGCGCCTGCAAGATTTATATAGCTTAAAAGAAGAAACAGCAGCGATTGCTGCCGAGTTCAATGCCACGTACCGGCAGCACAAAGAATTAAAAGAAACACACCAACAGCAAACCGACGTCCACGCACAACTCTCCGCAGAGTACCGTTCGCTTTTTGCACAAAATGCGGAACTCCAGGCTAATAACGAAAGTTTAAAACAATCGCTGGAAAACCAAAAAGAGGAAATCCTCCGCCTGCAGCAACAGGCCGCACAGGAATTTCAGAACCTCGCGCAGAAAATCCTGGAAGAAAAAACCGAGAAGTTCACCGCACTAAACCATCAGAACCTGAAAAATATCCTGGAGCCGTTTCAGGAAAAGATTACGGAGCTGCGCACGCAGGTTGGGGAAACCTATGATAAAGAATCCAAAGAAAGATTCTCGCTCAGCGAACGCGTGAAAGAACTCGCCCTGCTGAACCAGCAGATTTCGGAAGATGCCAAAAAACTCACCCGCGCACTGAAAGGCGAAAGCAAAACCCAGGGAAACTGGGGCGAAATGATCCTGGAGAGTATTCTGGAAAAATCAGGCCTGGTGAAAAACCGCGAATATTTTCTGGAGCATGAACTGCGAGATGAAGACAATAAAGCGCTTTACTCAGAATTTTCGGGCAAAAAAATGCGTCCGGATGCCGTGGTAAAATATCCCGATGAGCGCAATGTAATTATTGACTCCAAAGTTTCTTTAACTGCCTTCACCGAACTCGTGGACGAAACCGATGCAGAAGTGTATCAGATTAAATTGCATCAGCACCTGGCTTCGGTGAAAAATCATATCCGCCAGCTGAGTGACAAAGCATATGATGACTATGATAAATCGCTGGATTTCGTCATGATGTTTATTCCCAGCGAACCAGCTTATATCGCAGCCATGCAGGCTGACCCAAACTTATGGTCTTTTGCTTACGAAAAAAGGATTTTGCTGCTCAATCCCGGCAACCTGATTACTTCTCTGAAATTGGTGGCTGACCTTTGGAAGCGCGAATACCAAAACCGCAACGCGATGGAAATCGCAGAGCGCGGTGCTAAGCTGTATGACAAATTCGTTGGTTTTGTAGATAACCTCGAGAAAGTAGGCAAACAGATGGACCAGGCGAAGAATGTATACAATGAAGCCTTTAAGCAACTTTCCACCGGTAATGATAATCTCATTGTGCAGACCACCAAACTGAAAAGCCTTGGCATTAAAAACAAAAAGGAGTTGCCGCCCACCCTCGAAGAAAATGCGGCCGCCCACGCAATTGATGATAAACTGAATGATCATGATGCTTATTGAAAGTCCCAAAAATGAAAAGATAAAATACCTGACCCGCCTGCTGACCGATAACCGCTTCCGGCGCAGGGAACAGGTCTTTACCGTGGAAGGTCGTCAGGAAAATGAACGCGCGCTGCAGTTTAATTTTAAGGCAAAAGAATTTTTCATCTGCCCCGATATTTTTGACGGTGAGATGCCTGCGGGACAAATTACCTTTGTTTCTAAAAACCTGTATGAAAAACTTGCGTACCGGGGAACTTCTGAAGGCTGGCTCGGCATTTATGAAACTCCGGAACCTGTATTGTCAGATTTTGCGCCGGCAGAACATTCGGCTGTTGTCGTGCTGGAAGGTGTTGAGAAGCCGGGAAACCTGGGCGCTATTCTCCGCAGCTGCGAAGCTTTCGGGATTGATGCTTTAATTATAACCGATCCGAAAACGGATTTTTATAATCCCAATGTCATCCGCTCCAGTGTCGGCTGTCTGTTTGGAATGAATATTTTTCAGAGCAGCAATGAGGACACGTTTTCATTTTTATCAAATAACGGCTACCAGATTTTAACGACGAACATGCATCAGGATGCGCAGCCATTACCTGCACGCACGCTCACGGGAAAAACAGCGATTGTCTTCGGCACGGAACATTCAGGACTTACTGATTTCTGGACCGGTAAAGGGAACAATACTTTAATTCCGATGGCGGGAAGCATTGATTCCTTGAACCTGAGTAATGCAGTAGCCATTGCGGCATATGAAATATTACGCCAGCGGATATAAAAAAACCGCCTTCCTGAGGAAAGCGGTTTAAGAGTTTGTTAAAAAACGTCTAATTATTTAGTAGCGTCTTTTACAGCATCGTTAGCAGCGTCAGCAGCGTTAGTTGCAGCATCACCAGCAGCTTTAGCCTGATCTTTAGCAGCATCAGCACCAGCTTCAGTAGTAGCAGCAGCAGCATCTTTAGTAGCGTCTACAGCAACATCAGTAGCAGAATCAACTACCATAGCAGCAGAATCAACAACTTCAGCAGCGTTGTTCATTGCATCGATAGAATCAGTACCGTTTGCAGTTTCTACAGTTTCAGATTTGTTACAAGCTACAAGAGCTACAGCAGCGAAAGCAGCTACGAAGAATGACTTTTTCATAATAAAGTAAATTAAAGTTTGTTTGTTCTATTTAATTCGTTCATCACTTTGAACAGGACAAAGGTAGACCCGCAAAAAAATTTGTTGCTGAAAATTAATTGTAATATATTTGTAAAACTGTTTTACAATTTTTTATATCTGATAATCAATCATTTACATATTTCCACCTTTTGAGCGATTTAGATTTATTACACTTCGAACAGCTGAAAAGTGAGGTACAGCATACTTACCTCGAGCAGCACACCCCGTCTGATGACGATATTTCCCGGTGGAAAGGAATTGATATTATTTATTTCCAGGAAGATTTACGCAAAATAGCGAAAGGCAATATCAGCGAAAAAACGTTTTACACCTATTTTAAAACCAGTCCTGTAACCAAGTTGCCGCGGATTGACACGCTGAACCTGCTGTCTGTTTATGCGGGTTACAAGTCCTGGTATGAATTTAAAAAACAACACCTCTTTGCTGATGAGATTTTAAAAGAAGACGAGACTGCTCCTGCTGAAATTGCTGTTCCGGAGACCGAAGTACAAATTAGCGAAGAATCTGCACCGGCAAAACCGAGCATACCACCGGTTGAAAAGCAGCCGGAACCGGCACCGGAGAAAGAGATTTTACAAACGAGCACTCCTGTAAATCAACCTTCTGCTGAAAATGTGGTGACACCAGCACCTGAAAAAATCTCCGGCATTCCTGCCTGGCGAAAATATTTGTGGTCCGGACTTTCAATTGTGCTCGGCGTTTTAGTTGGGATCCTGTTTTTTAAGGATGAACTGTTCACGAAGAAGTTTTACTACAGCTTCGTGGATGCTGACCGTAATTCTAAAATTAATGCAGAACTTCAGGTACAGATCTTAAAAGAAAACGAATCACCCATTTTGTACACGGCAAAGCCGAATGAACCTTTTGTTTATACCACGAAATCTAAAAATCTGACAATGGTTGTGTCGTCGCCTTATTACCGCACGGACACCATTCAGCGAAATCTGGAAACCGCACCGGAAGCCGAAACGATAGAACTGAAACCTAATGACTATGCGATTATGCTTTTCTATTATTCCAAGTCAATAAAGGATCTGAAAAAGAAACGCGAGACATTAAATCAGTTGATCAGCGATCAGGCGCTGATTTATCAGGTATATGAAAATGAAACCTATGGTGTGGAGACTATGGATAAACAACGTTACATTAACCTGGTAACTTTGCCTTCCACGGCACTCGAAAACCTGGAAGTGATTGACACCCGAAACGATAAAAACAACAGAATCAACCTGATAAAGTTTAAAATTACCGCCCATGAAAACGCTCAGTAAAATAGGAAGTTGCCTGCTTCTGGCTTTTCTGCTGCTCCTGGCCTGTAATCAGGAACCAAAAACGGTATCTGATTTACAGATTGTCCGAAACAACAATAACAAGAAATCCTATCCCGTTACCAAAATTGACAGCGCGCAGGCCATCGAAAATATTACACGGCAAAAGATTCAGGAAATCCTGGACCTGGCCGCTTTGTATACTGCCGGCAACCGGGACACTGAAATCGACTCTGTGATTTATGCGCAAATGCAAGGCTATTTTCTGGAACCCGATTCCTTAAAACTCAATCCGCTGCTTCTTCAACTGGACAGCCTGAAAGCGAAAAGTGCTAAAGTGCAGAACATCGCTGTGCGAAAAGAGATCCGCGGGACAGATACGCTCGATCTTGCCGACTTTAATGTGGAATACTTTGATGGATTTAACCGAAGTGTGGGCACCCGCGATAAAAATGTGCAGTATAAACTGCAACGCTCGCCGGTGAAATTCAAGAAAGAGTTTAAATTCTACTTTGTGAAATTCGATGTTCCGCCCGCGAACGACAGTACTTCTGTGGGAGTAACCAAATAATCCAGCGGCACATCCCATTCAGAAACATCTTCTACCGGTTCTTCCGGTGAGAAAAAGCTGAGTCCAACTTTTGGTGTATTCTTTTTCAGTGTAGCAAAGAAACGGTCATAAAATCCTTTACCATACCCGACCCGGTTGCCATTGGCATCTGCATAGAGCAGCGGCACCAGAATCATTGTGTAGGAATTCAGTCCACAGTCTATGTTGCTTTCAGGCTCGGGAATATTCCATTTACTTTTAATCAAAACCGTATCCGGAAAAATTTCGACCGAGCAGATATCAGCACCCGACACTTTGGGCACAAACACACGCACACCCCGCTCAAAGAAGTAGTCCAGAAATATGCGCGTATCTACTTCATTCCGCTCGGCGATGGAAAGAAAGCAGTGTACCGTATCACCCGGTTTGAAAGAAAAGTGCTGTTGAAACTGCGCAAAGATTTCCGCAGACTTCTCTGCAGTTTCGCGAGCGGCCAGTTCTTTTTTGCGGGCATTATATAAAGTTCTCAGTGCTGCTTTCGTCATATTTAAATATAATAAAAAAATGCGTCCCTGAGCGAACGCATGATTTTTAAGTTATTTTAACCGAAATAATTTTCACCGGACAGGCGCGCGCAGCTTTGTCGCACGGTTCGTATGCTTCCATGTTTGGCGTTTTCAGCGTATAAAAGCCTTTCTTATTCTCGGTCTTCAATAAAACTGATTTACCGTCCTTCTTCGACATCCGGAAATACTCCGGCGCAAATTCCGCACAGTAGTTACACCCGATACATTTTTCCCGCTGCAGCGTTACAATAACCATTACACTCTGTTTTAATACAATACTGCTACGACTCTGCCGCCACAATTTTATATAACTTATCGGACGGACGCACCCGGAATTCTGTTTTGAACGTAATCACGTCGGCCTTTGAGGCTTTGATGGCTTCCGGTTTCTGATCCACGCGCATGGCTTCCACCACCATTTCCTGCGAACCGGTCGTCGGGCCCTGGATTAAAATTTTATCTCCCACGGTCAGATCATACGCTTCAATCATAAATTCCGCTACATTGGACTTTGGATAGAAATGCCGGCCTTTCCCGACATACACTTTTTTCTGGGTGGCACTGCTGCCGGAGTTTGCCGACCACTCGCCCAATTCCTGCCCCAGATAATACCCTGCCCAAAATCCGCGGTTATACACCGTCTCCAGACGTTTCATCCAGCCTTCTACTTTTTCCTTATCATACGTTCCGTCTGCAATAGCATCGATTGCTTCGCGGTAACATTTGGTAACGGTCGCCACATATTCCGGCGCACGGCCGCGGCCCTCAATTTTCAAAACCTGTACGCCCGCATCCACAATCTGATCTAGGAAAGGAATCGTGCACAGGTCTTTCGGTGACATCATATACTCGTTTTCCAGCTCAATTTCAAAGCCGGTTTCCTGATCGATAACCGTGTATTTCTTGCGGCAGTTTTGTTTGCACGCACCGCGATTCGCGGAAGAATTATGAGAATGCAAACTCAGATAACATTTTCCGGATACCGCCATGCACAAGGCACCATGTCCGAAAATTTCTACTTCCACCAGTTTGCCGGAAGGTCCCTTGACCTGTTCTTTTTCAATCTGGTCGCAGATCTTTTTAATCTGAGTAATGCTAAGTTCGCGGCTCATCACCATAGTATCCGAAAACAGTGCATAAAACTTCACCGTTTCGATATTGGTAATATTGATCTGCGTGGAAATATGAACTTCCATCCCGATCTGGCGCGCATATGAAATTACGGCCTGGTCCATCGCGATAACTGCAGTCAGGTTGGCTGCCTTGGCTTTATCCAGCAGGGTTTTGATTAACGATAAATCGTGATCGTAAATAATCGTATTTAAAGTCAAATACGTGCGTACTCCCTTTTCAGAACATCTGCGGGAAATTTCCGGCAGATCATCAATGGTAAAATTCATCGAAGCGCGGGCGCGCATGTTCAGCTGTTCCACGCCAAAGTACACGGAGTCGGCTCCGTTATCCAAAGCTGCCTGCAGGGAAGTGAAATCTCCCGCGGGCGCCATCAGTTCTATTTTTCCTGACTTGGTCATTACTCTGCGATTTTATAAAGTTTGTCAGACAATCTGGTCCGGAAAGGAACCGGAAAGGTAATCTGGTCGCCGGCTTTTGCCGTTTCGCAGGCTGTACCATTGGCAAACAGCTCCGTGATTTTTATTTCCTGCAAGCCGGTAGTCGGACCTGAAATGAGAATGGTGTCACCCAAAGATAACTCGCCTTCTTCCAGCAGAAACTGACTGATTTTCGATTTTGTATAGTAATGTTCTGCCTTGGCCAAAAACACTTTTTTCACCGGTGTTTGCTGACGAATACTTTTGGTTTCTGCTTTGGCTAAAGGTTTTGCCGGCTGCGCGCCTGAATTTTTAAACTTCAAGGCTTCTGATTTTCCTTTGCGGAAGATCTTATTGCCGATATCTTTTCCTTTGCGCAACGCGATCTGTTCCTCTATTGGCAAATGAATAATTTCCTGACATTCGGCAGAACAGCAGTTCTCCATCGCAGCCGTGCAATCATCGCACTGAATAAAAAGCAGGTGGCACCCGTCATTCGCACAGTTCGTATGGTCATCGCAGGGTTTACCGCACTGGTGACACTGGGAAACAATATCATCAGTAATCCTTTCGCCTAACCGGTGGTCAAAGACAAAATTCTTCCCGATAAACTTACTTTCAATATTTTGTTCCTTAATCTGGCGCGTGTATTCGATGATACCGCCTTCAAGCTGATATACATTCTTAAAACCCTGATGCTTAAAATAAGCGCTCGCCTTCTCACAGCGGATACCGCCGGTGCAGTACATCAGCAGGTTTTTATCCTCTTTGTGCTCCTGGAGCTGCTCATTGATAATCGGCAGACTTTCGCGGAAGGTTTCCACATCGGGCGTAATCGCACCTTGGAAATGGCCGACTTCACTTTCATAATGATTCCGGAAATCCACCACAATGGTATTGGGATCTTCCAGCAAGGTGTTAAATTCGTCCGCTTTCAGGTGAATTCCTTTATTGGTTACATCAAAGGTGTGGTCATTCAGACCATCAGCCACAATTTTATGCCGGACTTTAATGGTCAGTTTCAGGAAAGAATAATCATCCTGCTCCACCGCCACGTTCAGGCGGATTCCCTTCATAAAGTCATACGCTTCCAGTGTTTCCCGGAAAGCTTCCAGCTGGTCGGCCGGGATACTCATTTGAGCATTAATCCCTTCGTGGGCCACATAAATACGGCCAAGCGCATCGAGGGCATTCCAGGCTATAAAAAGTTCGTCGCGAAATTGTTTGGGGTTTTCGATTTTGGCGTACGCATAGAAAGACAGGGTAAGGCGCTGCTTACCGGCTTCATTGATTAACTGAGCTCTTTCTTCTGCGCTTAACGTGTTATACAGTTGCATGCTATCAACAGATTAAGTGAGAATTATAAAGCCGCAAAGGTACGAAAATGCCTTGTAAGGGAAGGTAATTAGAATATGAAAGTAGTCAGGAAGTATTTAATAAAAAGTATTTGGGCAGACAATTCCGCCGTCCGCTCCCGCTTTTTTCGCTCCGCTGCGCTGCGCAAAAAAGAGCTCCGCTCACGTCGGGCTGCAGACTCCTCCGAGCGTAAGTGTAGCTCCTACATTTCAGTAGAAGACCTCCGGATGTTCAAATCTTTTTTCACTTTATCCAATGAAATTCTTTCGCCCCTGTCAGTCAAGCGAAAAATCTTCACCGTAAGCAAGTCCTGAAGATCCTCCAGTTCCTTAAGATTTAAATCATTTAGAATATTGTTAAAAGCTTTTAGGACTTTTTCTTTTGCTGGAGTTTCCATGTTAATAAATATCTTTTCTGTGGTTCAAATCAATAATTAAAATTACTAATTCTTTATTAATTACCTGATAGATAACGCGATAATTTGCGATCCGCAATCTGTAAAAATTGTTTTCACCTTTAAGCTGCTTTACATTTGAGTGCCAAAAGGATCGGCAGATAGCAATTCAATTTTCTCAAGAATTCGCTTTTGGTATACTTCAGGCAGTTTTTGCAATGTTTTAAATGCCTTTCTGGTGAACTCAATCTGATACATGATTAGGAAATTAAAAATCGTTGTAAATATGTTTCAAGATAGCCCTGTCCTCTTCCGTAAACGCCACTTTTCTTCTGGCCATGGCAAGCTCAGCCACTTCGTAGGCTTTTTCCAGTTTAAATTTAGGATCGCCTTTCATCCCGCCCCAGGAAAAACTGTCCACCAGATTCGGCGGGAAACCGGGCTTGAAGATATTCGCTGCCACACCAACGACAGTTCCTGTATTGAGCTGGGTGTTAATCGCTGTTTTCGTGTGGTCACCCATGATGACGCCCGCAAACTGCAAACCGGTGTTCACAAACTTTCCGATGCCGTAATTCCAAAGCTTTACTTCTGCATAATTATTCTTCAGGTTGGAGGAGTTGGTATCTGCACCCAGATTGCACCACTCACCGATGACTGAATTCCCCACGAAACCATCATGCCCTTTATTGCTGTACCCGAAAATAACAATATTGTTCACCTCGCCGCCCACTTTGCTGTGCGGACCAATCGTGGTAGGCCCGTACACTTTAGCCCCGAGATTAAACTTAGATTCCTCACACAACGCAACAGGCCCGCGCAAATGGCAACCTTCCATCACCTCTGCATTTTTCCCAATATAAATTTTGCCGGTCTTTGTATTCAGGGTGGAAAATTCCACTTCGGCACCTTCTTCAATAAACAGGTCTTCCGGATTTCCAAGCAGTCCGTTGGTAGCTGACAACGCGGCGGACTGGCGTCCCTCGGTTAACAGTTGAAAGTCAAAATCAATGGCTTCCTTATTAAAACTGAACAAATCAGTCGGCTGACTGTAAAAGCGGATTTCACCTTCGATGTCCGTCATTTTCTCAATCTGGTTCAGCGAAAAGTTTTCCATGTGAATACGCACGGCCAGCAGTTCATCGCGGTAAACCAGTGCTTCGCCCAACTTTAATTCTTTAATCTGAGCAAGAATTTCAGCGGTCGGTAAAAAGTTCGGCACCAGAAACAAACTTTCTTCTTTCAGCGGCTCCCGGAATTTCTGCTGCAGGTAATCTTCTGTGAGATAGGTAACCTCCGTAAGGCCCAGTAATTTTTGCCACCGTTCTGCAAATGTAAGGATGCCACAGCGCAGCTCGGCCACCGGGCGTGTAAAAGTAAGCGGTAAAAAATCCTGCCAGAATCGGGCATCTGAAAATACGAGTTGCATAGAAAATTTATTTCCGGGTGAAAATAGCATAAAAAAAGTCTTTCCGGAAATTCCTGAAAGACTTTATATTCAATAAAAATCCGAAATTATTTTGCGAATTTTTTGTATTTGTTCATGAACTTGTCAACTCGACCTGCCGTGTCAACCAGTTTCACTTTACCGGTGTAGAACGGGTGAGAAGTTGAAGAAATTTCCATTTTTACCAATGGGTATTCCTGACCTTCATACTCGATGGTGTCTTTGGTTTCTGCGGTAGATTTGCAAAGAAACATCTCATCATTACTCATGTCTTTGAAAACAACGAGTCTATAATTTTCTGGGTGGATTCCGTTTTTCATAACTAAATTTACTATTAATAATTAAAGTTTTGCTTTTGAAATAGTAATGGATATTTCTCTGCTAAAATTTTAGACCGCAAAAATACAAATAGTTTTTCATTCCAACAACTTAGCAATTGTTAAATTTACAATTTCCGGGTTCAACAATTTTGGTTACTTTTGAAAAACTTACCGTTTATTCTCCATGAAACATATAAAGATGCTGCTGGCACCGGCTTTCGTGCTCCTGCTGGCTGTGCTGAGCTGCACCCGTGATGATATAGAATTCGACGCACCTTCCGAATTGCTGCGTTTCTCGCGGGACACGGTATTTCTGGATACGGTTTATAATCAGGTACGCTCCGAAACCTATGCGGTAAAGCTGTACAACACGGAAAACCGCGATATCATGATT
Source organism: Kaistella sp. (assembly GCA_032057205.1). GTDB lineage: Bacteria > Bacteroidota > Bacteroidia > Flavobacteriales > Weeksellaceae > Kaistella. Next base: position 42,935 of record DAMCFT010000004.1, on the reverse strand, counting down.
CCTCAGATTGCGCTGGAATCCGGTAGCAGTTCACTATATCGGATTAATATGGATGGCCGCGCGGGAACCTCTTTTCAGAATGTGCCGCTGCGCCGGAAAGACAGTCTTTATATTTTCGTGGAAATCGCGCCGGTTGCCACTGCTACCGAAGCCATTGCGGAAGACCGCATTCTGGTTGAAACACCGGCCGGGAAACAGCACATCACTTTATTTTCTGTGGTGCAGGATGCAGAATTCTTTATTGAAACGGAAACCAATCCAAATATCCTGACCGAAAACACCACCTGGACCGCCAATAAAGCCAAGATTATTTTTGGAAATCTAAAAGTGGCTGCCGGAAAAACCCTGCAGATTGAAGAAGGCACAAAGGTCTATTTCCATAAAAACAGCGGCCTGCAGTTGGAGAAGACAGCGAAACTTACTGCAAACGGAAGCCTCGGTAAAGAAATCGTTTTTCGCGGTGACCGCAATGATACCCGCTACGATACCATTCCCAAAAACTGGAACGGCATCTACGCAGATGAAAACGCGACAGTAGATTTAAATTACACGAAAATCATGGGTGGCACCACCGGTCTGGAACTGCAGAAAGCGCAGGCAAATATTATAAATACAATTATCCACACCCACCAGGAATATGGGATTTTAGCAATCAATTCCGTAGTTAATGCAGAGAATCTGGTCGTCAATAATTGCGGCGAGGCCGGCGTTGGGCTCTTCGGTGGCGGCACGTATAATTTTAAACATGCTACGCTGGCAAATTACTGGCAGTTGAACGGTACCTTGCCCGGTCTTAGTTTATATGCGGCTAATGAATATGACAAAGAAACCGGCAACATGACGCTTACCATTGCCAACTCCATTTTGTATGGACATTCGAATAATGCAATGATTATAAAACAAGCAGGTTCCGGTAATCTCAATTATATGTTTAATAACATTTTATTAAAGTACAGCGAGCAGGCAGGATTTGCCTTTGAGGGCAACCTGGCGATTACCGCTTCCCTTAAAAATGAAGATCCCAAGTTCATCAATTACTTTACCCACAAAATGAATCTGCGCGTAGCCGACGACTCACCAGCCCGCGGCAAAGGAAACACCGCAGTAGCGGCTTCTGTTCCGCTTGATATAGCACAACAAAGCAGGGTGAGCAATCCTACTTTGGGCGCTTTCCAATAAAATTAAAAAAAATGGAAATTACCCGGCTTCAGCAGGAAGTAGATGAATGGATCAAGAATGTGGGCGTTCGCTATTTTAATGAACTTACCAATATGGCCATGCTTACCGAAGAGGTAGGCGAAGTAGCACGTATTATCGCCCGGCGCTACGGTGAACAAAGCGAAAAAGAAAGTGACAGTCAAAAAGATCTGGGCGAGGAATTGGCAGATGTACTCTTTGTGACGCTCTGCTTGGCAAATCAAACCGGCACAGATTTGCAACAGGCCTTTGACCGGAAATTAAAAATAAAAACCGACCGCGACCGCGAGCGGCATCAGAATAACGAAAAGCTTAAATAAGCACTTTATGACGAAGGTATTGCAGCTGAAAAAATCTGTATTGAAGGATAACGAAACAATAGAAATAGGTGGTTCCAAAAGTATTTCGAATCGCTTATTGATTTTGAAGTATTTATTCGACAATGTTATTATTGAAAACCTGTCGGATGCGCAGGATACGGAACTGCTACGACAGGCACTGGAAAGTTCCGCTGAAACCGTAGATATCCATCACGCAGGCACGGCCATGCGCTTCCTTACCTCCTATTTGTCTATTCAGGAAGGTAAAACCACTGTTCTTACCGGCTCTTCACGAATGCTGCAAAGACCGATCGGGCCGCTGGTGGATGCGCTCCGCAGCCTGGGCGCGGAAATTAAATACCTGGAAAAAGACGGTTTCCCGCCGCTTAAAATTACCGGGCGCGCTTTCAGTTCCAATGAAGTAAGCATCGCTGCGTCTGTTTCCAGCCAGTTTATTTCGTCGTTATTGCTTATTGCGCCGGCGTTGCCCAACGGTTTAACGCTTCATCTGACCGGAGAAATAACCTCGCGGCCGTATCTAGAAATGACACTCAAAATTGTGCGGAAATTTGGTGCAGAAACTTCCTGGGACGGCCAGACCATTCATATCTCCCCTGTTCTGCCGGCTACCAAAAGTTCGCAGATTATGAAAGTAGTGGCCGAAAGCGACTGGAGTTCCGCGTCCTATTTTTACTCGCTGGCTGCTATCGGACGTAAGAGCATTAACCTGCGGTACTTCCGGCCATATTCGCTACAGGGGGATTCTGTTATCCGTGAACTCTACTGGAAATTCTTTGGTGTGAATACCATTTCTGAAGGTGCCGAAAGTAAAATTTCACTGCTGGCGGATGAGCACTTTAATTTCCCCGAATTGATTTCTTTGGATATGAATGACTGCCCGGACATTGCTCAAACGCTCTGCGTAACAGCAACAGCGCTGCAGGTTCCCTTTCACATTACCGGATTGGCCACTTTAAAAGTAAAAGAAACCGACCGGCTCATTGCGCTGCAGAACGAATTATTTAAGATAGGGTGTATCGCTGAAATTACGGAAGACAGCATCCATTCGGTGAAGTTTTTTGAACCGAACGAACAAATCTCAATTGAAACGTATCAGGACCACAGGATGGCAATGAGTTTTGCTCCTTTTTCCCTGGTGCAGCCGCTCACAATCCAAAACCCTGAGGTGGTGGAGAAATCCTATCCACGATTCTGGTCTGATTTGGAGAAGGTTTTACAGGAAGATTAATATACTTTTATGACAATCATTATTACGGGAACTTCTGCCGGAATCGGTCTGGCGCTGGCTGAACATTTCGGCAAACAAGGCCACACGGTGTATGGACTGAGTCGTAAGCATACACCGGCCGACTATTTCACTTCTATCCCGACCGACATTACGGATGCGGAACAAATTAGCCAGGCGATGAGTCAAATTGCCTTAGCACATCCGCAGATTGATTTGTTAATCAATAATGCCGGCATGGGCATGGTAGGCGCCGTGGAAGATACGCGTAAGGAAGATATTTTAAAACTCTTTAATTTAAATCTGATAGGCGCGGTTCAGATGATGACGGCTGTTTTACCTTCAATGCGTGCACAAAAGAAAGGAAGAATTATCAACATCTCCAGTATCGGCAGCGAAATGGGCTTGCCTTTCCGCGGATTTTATTCTGCCTCGAAATCAGCGCTGGATAAAGTCACAGAAGCCATGCGCTACGAGGTTTCGGCCTGGAATATCGAAGTGTGTTCACTGCATCTGGGCGACATCGCGACCAATATTGCGGACAACCGTGTTAAGACCAATGTTTCCGGAGCTTACGCCCATCTCTTTGACAAAGTTTATTCAGTCATGAATGCACACGTGGATGAAGGAACGCCACCGCAGCAGGTAGCCGTTTATATCGATAAATTACTGCAGAAAAGACAGTGGAAAGCCCATTATTATTTCGGGCATTTTGGACAGCGGATCGGCGTACCGCTCAAATGGTTCCTGCCGCAGAACTTGTACGAAAAACTTATGCGCAAGTACAATAAAATGGATTAATATCCGGCAACAGCGTCTTACTTTAACTGCAAAGCTTCTACGGCCAGCGCATACCCGCGGATGCCGAAACCGGTAATCACACCATCGCAGTGCGGTGCCGTTACAGACTTCTGGCGAAACTCTTCCCGCGCATAAATATTGCTGATATGCACTTCTACTTTCGGGACCGCCAGATTGCGGAGCGCATCTGCAATAGCCAGTGAATAATGAGTATAGGCACCGGGATTAATAATGAGTGCCTCAAAATCCACCTGCTGCAAACGATCGATGATACTGCCTTCCGTGTTTGACTGGAAATACTCAATCGTATGGTCACTGTACTTTTGCTGCAACCCTTTCAGGACCTGGTCCATATCAGTATTGCCGTAAATTGCCGGTTCGCGCTTACCCAACAAATTAAGATTTGGGCCATTTAGCAAAAGTATTTTCATAGAATCGTTTTTACAAAGATAAATTTTTTCCAAATTACCGTTTTTAACAAAAATTGGCATTGAAACTGCTGCAAGAGCAGTGATTATGCCGTAAAGTCAGCTTCCACTGGCGCTCCGGTCATTTTTTATAACCTGAAATCTTATCTTATACACGTGAACATTTACAAAAAAATCCTCAAGTACACAGGAATTGTAATTGCTTCATTGCTGCTGATTATTGTTCTGGCAGTCCTGAGCCTGCAATTGCCCGGCGTACAAAACTACGCCAAGGGAAAACTCGTGAATTACTTAGAAAAAAAGATTCACACAAAAGTCAGCCTGGACCGCGTCTACGTGGATTTTCCGAACAGTCTGGTGATGGAAAATCTTTATCTGCAAGGCCAAAAAGTGGATACGCTTCTGTATGCAAAAAAGCTGGATGTGGGCCTGCATATTATGAAACTGCTGAAAAATACGGCAGACCTTACGTCCATCGACTTGGAAGGTGTGAAGGCCAATGTGGTGCGCAACCCGGACGGCAGCTTTAACTTCGATTATATCATTGATGCCTTTGCAACCAAAGAAGCCGAAGAAAGTCCCTCCAAACCTTTTATTATTTCTTTAGATAAAATTAAACTGCGCGACATCCGGGTTTCGTTTATCGATCAGCAGGCAAGAAATGATCTGGAAGTGTATTTTAAAGCGTTTGATACGCGGGTGAAAACCTTTGATCTGCAGAATAATTCCTATGCTGCGGATAACATTACAATGGACGGCCTCAGGCTCCAACTCCAGCAGGACCTCATCGAAGAAGTAGCTGATAAAGTCGAGCAGAAAGTAGATTCACTCAACCAGCAAAAGCCGATGACCATTGGGTTGAACAGAATCAAATTCACAAATTTTGACATTGATTACGGCGACCAGAATACCCGGACCTTTGGAAAAATGAAATTTAAGGAACTCAGCACCAACATCAATAAACTGGACCTGCAGAAAAATGATTTTGGCATCGGAAATCTCGCTCTGAAAGGCGCTGATATTAATGTGAAATTATATCTGCCCGGTAAAAATGCCAATCCTGAACCTGATGATAATAAGGAACAGAAAGATGATGCACCGCTGGCTTTAACTTTAAAAAAATTATTGCTGGAAGATGTGAAGGTCGCGTATGACAACACTGCAATGCCGCGCGCCCGCACCGGAATGGATTTCAATCATCTCAATTTCTCCAAACTCAATACCGAAGTACGTAATTTTAAAATGCAGAACGGCACCTTCGCCGGCTCCGTCAGATCCGCTGAAATCAAAGAATCGCGCGGACTCGATATTCAGCGTTTTGAAACAGATTTTGTTTATGAAGAAAAGCAGGCGTATCTGAAAGACCTGTATCTGAAAACATCCAAAACATTGCTGCGGGATGAAGTTATTTTAAACTATAATTCCATCGAACAGCTTTCCGCTAACCCCGGCGCTGTACAAATCTCTGCCAACCTGCGAAATTCGCGGGTAGGTTTTAGCGATATTCTGATGCTGGTGCCTTCACTGCGCAGCACGGTTCCTTTTAATAAATATCCGAATGCCGTTCTGGATGTGAATACACGGCTGAAAGGAACTTTAAATAACCTCGAAATTCAAACCCTGCAGCTGTCGGGCATCGACCGGCTGAAGGTAAACGCTTCCGGCACGGTTAGGAATGCCATGAACCCGGACCAATTGTACTACGATTTAAATGTGCGCGAGCTTTCGTCTTCCGCTAATACCATCTTTAACCTCGTTCCGAAGAACACCATTCCATCAAATATTTCATTGCCTTCCTTCTTTAGCATCACAGGTACGGCGAAAGGCAGCACACAGGTCGTCAACGCTGATCTGAAACTGAAATCCACGCTGGGAAATGCCGCCGTGCGTGCCGCCGTGGACATGCGCCGAAAGAATCAGGAAAAGTATGACGTGCTGGCCAATTTGCAAAACCTGCAGATCGGAAAAATTATTCAGAACAACGATTTAGGTTCCATCACCGGCCAGATTGCGGTGAAAGGCCAAAGCTTTGATTACAAACGGGCAACCGCCACGCTGAAGGGTGATATTTCTTCGGTGTATTATAACAAGTACACCTATCATAATATGGTGCTGGACGGGCGTATCAATAACGGCGCGTACGTCATCAACCTCGACTCCAAGGATCCGAACGCCAATCTGAAACTGCTGGCTTCCGGGACACTGCAGAGTAAAGAACCGGCTGTAAAAGTGAAAGGAACCATTCGAAAACTGGATCTGAATAAGCTGGGTTTTTATCAGGATCAGATGATTCTTGCCGGAGATATTTATGGTGATTTCACCAGCCTGAACCCTGATGCGCCGAACGGCTATCTGCAGTTACAGAATTTTGCCATTTCCGATACCAAAGACGTATATCCACTTCAGGACGTTTTGCTTCGGGCGATGTCTACCGCAGACAGTAACCGCATTACGCTGCAGTCACAGATTGCGGATCTGGACCTGAAAGGAAAGTATAAACTCACGCAAATTGTGGGCTCTTTGCAGCAAACGATAAACCAGTATTATCAGTTCCAGGCGCCTGGCACCAAACAAACACGTGTGGATCCGGGACAGTTTTTCACCTTTGACGCCAAAGTTAAAGATGACAACCTGCTGCACACCTTCTTGCCGGATCTGAAAGAGTTTGAACCCATTACCTTAGCCGGAAGCTATAACGCCGACACCCGACTGCTGGAAATCAACGGACATATTCCCGAAGTGACGTATGGCGAAAATGTGATCCGCGAAGGAAAAATTGTGATTAATAATGCCAATGAGGCATTGGTTTATGATGTAAATCTCGCAGAGTTTAAAAATGAAAGTATAGCGCTGCAGAAAGTACGGCTGAATGGTGATATTAAAGACAATCTCATCACCTACAACGCCACCACGAAAGATGATAAAGATGCGACGCAGTTTCTGGTAGCCGGAAATGTGCAGAAAGCCGGTGACCTCACGAAAATCAGCCTGAACCCGAATGGACTTACTTTAAATTACACAGACTGGACAGTAGCTCCCGACAACTCCATCGAACTGAGCAGCCGCGGTATTGTGGCCAATAATTTTGCACTTTCCAACGGCGGCAGCGAGATTCGACTCCAAAGTGAAACTCAGGTACCGAACAGCCCGCTGAATGTTTCGATCCGGGATTTTAAAATAGAATCTTTAACGGAAATTATTAAAAAAGATTCGCTGCTGGCAAAAGGAACCATTAACGGAACAGCGCAGCTGCGTGATTTGAAGAACAACCTTCGGTTCACAGCAGATATGGACATTACGGATTTGTATGTGTACGGCAGCCCCGTTGGCAACCTCGATGTGAAAGCGATGAACGAAAGCGCAGACCTGATTCGTGCGAATGTCATGCTGAGCGGATATAATAATGACATGACCCTCGGCGGCACCATCAATACCAAAACCAATGGGCTAGCAATGAACCTTAACCTTGGCCAGCTTCAGATGCAAACGGTACAGGGATTCGCCGGGAAAGCCATCGAGAATCCGGAGGGGTATCTGTCCGGGAACTTACGTATCGGCGGAACGACGTCGGCTCCTTCCGTCTTGGGAACATTAAAGTTTAATGATGTCGGATTGGGCATCACCCAGCTGGGCAGCAACTTCCGCCACATCAATGATGAACTTAAATTTACAAGCCGCGGGATTGATTTTGATAATTTTAAAATTAAAGACGAAGCCGGAAATGCACTTACCATCGATGGTGCAGTACTCACCGAAAGCTACCGCGACTTTGCTTTTCGCCTGGATGTGAAAGGCCGAGATTTCAAAGTAGTGGATTCCAAGAAGGATAATGACAAACTCATGTACGGTACACTGGCGGTAGATACTGATCTCCGCATCCGTGGAAACCTGGACCTGCCGCAAGTCGATGGAAACCTGGCAGTGACTGATGTTACTGATTTCACCATTGTGTTGCCGCAATCGTCTCCAGCTTTGGAAGAGCGCGCCGGCATTGTGGAGTTTATTGATCAGGACCAGATTGCGTTGCAGAAAACCATTAAAACCGATTCTATTGACAGCCAGAGTGATATCAAAGGCCTTGATGTCAATGTGAATATCGAGATTACCAAAGAAGCCAAGCTTTCATTAATTATAGACCAGGCGAATGGCGATTTCGTTAAACTGCAGGGAGATGCCCAATTAACCGGCGGGATTGATGCATCTGGTAAAACGACTTTGGTAGGAACCTATGTGGTGGACAGCGGTGCGTATGAAATGTCCGTGAGTTTGCTGAAGCGCAAGTTTGAAATCGAAAAAGGAAGCACCATTACCTGGACCGGGGAACCAACCACGGCCAACCTGGACATTACGGCAGTATATAAAACGAATGCAGCGCCGCTGGACCTCCTGCAACAGCAGCTGACCGGCGCTTCACCGGGCGAACTAAATCAGTATAAGCAAAGAATCCCGTTCAACACCCTGCTGATTATGAAAGGCGAATTGCTGAAACCGGTGATTACATTTGATATTACCACCGAAGATCAGAATAGTTCCGTCTCGGCCACGGTATTAGATAATACGAAAGCGAAACTGAGCATGCTGCGCCGCGAGGAGTCTGAACTGAACAAGCAGGTATTTGCCTTACTGCTGCTGAACCGCTTCATCGGTGAAAATCCCTTCCAGAGTGAAACCGGGCTGTCTGCTTCTACCCTGGCGAAACAGAGTGTGAGCCGCATCCTTTCGGAACAGCTGAATAATCTGGCCGCCGATTTAATTGGTGGCGTGGAGTTGAATTTTGATCTGGAGTCTACGGAAGATTATTCCAGTGGAGAGAAAAACGAAAGAACAGACCTGAACATCGGAGTTTCTAAAAGATTGTTTGATGACCGTCTGAAAGTAACCGTGGGCAATAATTTCGCTCTGGAAGGAGACGCAAGAAAGAATGAGCAGATGACGAACATTGCCGGCGATATTACCTTGGACTACAGCCTTAGTAAAGATGGCCGGTATATGCTGCGCGCTTACCGCAAAAATGATTATCAGGTAGCGCTGCAAGGGCAGATCATTGAAACCGGAATTGGCTTTATCATTACCCTGGATTACGATAAGTTCAAACAAATCTTCGAGCGCTCACGCAAGAAAAAAGAACAAAACACACAAACTACGACTTCAAAATAATGGCATATCTGAATAAAACATATGGTTCCGCGCTTGGCTTATTGTCCCTGGCTTTGGTGGCAGCTTCCTGCAGCAACACAAAATTTCTGCGCGAGGGTGAACTGCTGTACACCGGGGCAAAAGTGAATATTAAAAATGATACGCTGAGCAAGAAAGAAAAATCCAATCTGCGGGATGCGCTGAAGGAACAACTTCGGCCAAAGCCTAATTCCTCTTTTCTCGGGTTGCGTCCGCGTTTGTATATTTATAATATTACCAAAGAACCAAAGAAGCAAAAAGGAATCGGGTACTGGCTGAAATACCGCATTGGTGAAAAGCCGGTTCTGCTGGGCGACGTGGACCGGAGTTTTAACGAAAAAATCCTGGTCAATTATTCTGAGAATAAAGGATTCTTTAATGCAAGAGCGTCCTCGGATACCATCAGTAAGAATAAGAAAGCACAGGTAATTTATAATGTGAAAACCGGCGCGCGCTACCTCATCAGTAAAGTGAACTTCCCGACGGATTCCACCATTCTTAATTCGGAAATCCAGTCGATTACAGACAAGACTTTTTTAAAGGAGGGAAAACCTTTTGACCTGGATGTGATTAAAGCAGAACGCCAGCGCATTGATGAACATCTTAAAAATAAAGGATTTTATTACTTCAGTCCGGATAATATTATAGTGCAGGCGGACAGCACGGTGACCAGCGAGCCGAAAGTGGAGCTCTTCGTCAAGTTAAAAGATAATACGCCGGCAGTTTCCAAAGAACAGTGGACGATTGATAAAACGGTTGTCTTTGCGGATTATAATATTGAAGATGTGAAGTTGGGGAAATATGAAATCCCCTACAACACGGATTCGCTGGAAATCTACAATGATAAATACATTATTGACCCGAACGATAAATTTAAACCCAAGATTTTCGACCGTGCTTTATACTTTGAACGCGGTGACCTCTATAACCGGGCAGACCATAATTTGTCGCTGAACCGCCTCATCAGCATGGGTGTTTTTAAATTTGTCAAAAATGAATTTGTTGTTTCGGATTCGACCAATCATGCGTTTGATGCTTATTACTTGCTCACACCGCGCCCGCTGCAGTCGTTACGACTTGAAACATTAGGAAAAACCAATTCCGCAAACTATACCGGCGGTGAAGTCAACCTGAACTGGACCCACCGGAATCTGTTCCGCGGCGCCGAGCAATTAAAAGGTTCAGTCTATGGAGCATTTGATGTACAGGTAGGTGGCCCAAAAGATGCAAACAACATCATCCGTGTGGGAGCGAATGCACAATTATCAATTCCGAGAATTGTAGCGCCGTTTAATTTTCGCTCCTCCAGCGCCTATGTGCCGCGAACCAATATCGAACTCGGATATGAGTATCTGAGTCGTACGCAATTATATACACTTCACAATTTTAATTCCTCCTTCGGCTACCTTTGGAAAGAAAATGAGCGAAAGGAACATAACCTGAAAGTGCTGGATGTGACAGTGGTTGCGCCACAAAATGTGACCGATAAATACCGGGAGCAAATCACCGGCAATCCGGAAAAGGGTATTTCACCGAATCCCTCGTTGCAGCGCGTGATTGACCGGCAGCTTATTTTCGGGCCTTCGTACAGTTTTACATACACGAATACCATGCTGCCGCAAAAGAATACGTGGTATTACAAAGGAAGTGTGGATCTGGCGGGTACACTGGCGGGTTTATTCAGCGGCGCAAATGCCAAGAAAGGTGACCAGAAAGAACTTTTCGGAATTCCGTTTAGTCAGTATGCTAAAATGGAGCATGACATTCGCTACTACCGCAAACTTGGTGACAAGAGTATGTTTGCCTCGCGGTTTATCGCCGGTGTCGGTTATCCGTATGGGAACTCGATTCATATTCCCTATGTGAAACAGTTCTTCGTGGGCGGCAGCAACAGTATCCGTGCTTTCCGCGCCAGAACACTCGGGCCGGGCAGCTACGATCCCAGAACACAAAATGCCACCTTCTATTTTGACCAGTCTGGGGACATTAAACTGGAACTGAATGCGGAGTACCGGGCGAACTTATATAAATTCCTGAACGCAGCAGTTTTTGCTGATGCGGGGAACGTGTGGCTGGTGAATGAAGATCCTACCAAACCGGGCGGTAAATTTTCAAAAGATTTCCTGAAAGAAATTGCCGTGGGAGCCGGTGTTGGCCTTCGGCTCGATTTTTCTATTCTGATATTAAGATTAGACCTGGCAATGCCAATCCGCGTTCCGTATTTTGAAGAAGGTGACCGCTGGACTTTTGACAAAATTAATTTTGGCAGCAGCAGTTGGAGAAAAGACAATCTCATTTTAAACATTGCCATCGGTTATCCGTTCTAAAATTATGAGGACATGAAGAAGAAAATTAAGTTTTACTGGGAAACACTGAAAGCTGCGTATGACGACTGGAGTAAATCATCTGCGACCAAAGATGCCGCAAGTCTGGCGTACTATGCAATTTTTTCGATTCCGGGATTGTTAATAATCATTATTTGGATTGCAGGTGGCTTTTTTGGGCAAGAAGCGATTCGCGGCGAGATTACCAGCCAGATCAGCAGTGTGATGGGAGAAGATGCCGCCACCAGCGTTCAGGAGATGATTGCCAGCGCCCTGATCGATAAGAAGAATATCTTTATGAAAATCGTAGGGGTATTCTCGCTGGTGTTTGGTGCCACCACTATTTTCTTCCAACTGCAGAAATCACTGAATGACCTTTGGGAAGTGGAAGCCGCGCCTAAAAAAGCGATTGTGAAATTCCTGCTGGACCGCGCCAACTCTTTAGGGATGATTCTGGTGATCGGTTTCTTGCTGATGATTACGATGGTGCTTTCTTCCCTCATCAGTTTGCTGAATAATTTTATTACCGCACAGTTAGGCTTAGAAACCTATTTGATTATGGAACTCATTAATTATGTGATCGGTTTCCTGGTCGTGGTGCTTGTTTTTGCCTTTATGTTTAAAGTCCTGCCCGACGTGGAAATTTCCTGGCGTTCCGTGTGGAGCGGTGCCTTTCTGACGGCGGTGCTTTTTACGGTGGGTAAATTTTTGCTGGGCTTGTATTTTGCTGAATTAAAACCGACCTCCGCTTTTGGCAAGGCAGGAACGGTTATTTTAATTATGATGTGGATCAATTATTCCTGTATGCTCATTTTCTTTGGCGCTGAATTTACGCAGGTATATGCGCGCAAGAAAGGCTATCATATTCGTCCATCCAAACATGCGCGCTGGAGCGAGGCCAAACTCTACCGCGAATCACAGGACCGCAAACTGGAAAAATTGAAATCTTTGCAGGGTACAGAAAACATAGAGGCATAAATACAAATTTATACAAACACCTTAATACGCTGCCTTCCTGCCGTTTACATTTTTGATATTATAGAGTTTTCATTTTAATTTAAATTTAAAAGAAAGAGGCTTGCATGGTTTCGAGAAAAAATGTAGTTTTGCAGCCTACAATTCATACTTCCATATGAAGCCCGGATGGTGAAATTGGTAGACACGCTCGTTTCAGGTGCGAGTGCTTCACGGCTTGCAGGTTCGAGTCCTGTTCCGGGCACATTAATCACATTTCTTTCAGAAGTGTGATTTTTTTATGGCATAAAAAAAACCGGCCTGTCGCCGGTTTATTCATTCTGGGTGGAATTATTTAGTTTCTGATCACCTGCTGTTTGGTGGTGCTGCCGTCATCGTGCGTAATCACCATCATATAGACACCTTTTGCCTTACCGGTCAAATCAACCTGGGTTGCATCTTTGCTCTCGGTAACCAAACGCCCATCTGCACTGAACACCTGCACTTTGTTTACATTCTTGGCTGACTGCAAAGTGAAGATACCCTTAGATGGATTTGGATAAACGCGCACTCCTTTCTTGGCAGCGCCTTCGTTTGTTCCCAGAACCGTGGTTGCAGTAACTTTCACATCGTCGAACATCATCATGTACACATCAGACGAAACGTAATTAATAGCGAAACGTACCGGCTGATTTTTATAAGCATCCAGGTTATAATTTACCTGCGTCCAGCTGATCGGTGCCGTTAACGCTGTTGATCCTGAAATAGGGGTAAATGCAGACACATTCGCCGGAGCATCTTCTCCTACATAGATTAAGACACGGTATTTTTCCAGTCCATAATCAGACGCCAGGGATTTCACCCAGAAGCTGAGTTGATTTCCGGTATCTCCCAGATTAATTTTTGGAGAGATGAGCCAGTCGTTGTTCTTATTTACTCCTGAGGCAGGCACGCCAGCCCAGAAAGCGATATACTTTTGGCCGCCGTGTGGATTAAAATTTGAGTTCTCTCCATCATGACCGTTTTGTACACCGGCTACTGAGGGGTTAAACACCTGTGCTGCCATAGGATCATAAGCATTCAGCCAGGGCTTTACATTCGGCACAGTATCCAATCCGCCGATATACGTTGCGAGTCCGTCGCCATCCACTGTGCTCCAGGAACCGATGTTACTGATCGTGAAATCTTCGTAGGTTTCAAACCCGTCTTCAAAAAGAGTGATTTGCGCGTTGGCGAAAACTGCCGCCAATGAGCAGGCTGCCGTAAGTAGAATTTTTTTCATAACAAAATATTTTAAAATTTAATGCTTAAAGTTATAAAAAATATCCAAATACAAACCGATATGATAACGATTTTTACAAAAAGCTGTTGCTTTCGCATTATCACAGCTCCTGTGCAGGTATAAGTATTGAAAAAATTAACGATGCATAAACTAGTACAAGACAAAAAACACCCACTAAAAAGTGAGTGTTTAAGAAGCCAGTTGGCTTGTAGCCCGTAGGGGAATCGAACCCCTCTTACCAGAATGAAAATCTGAGGTCCTAACCGATAGACGAACGGGCCATACCTTTTATAATTACGCTAACTTGTTAACGTGCTTAGTCAGTTTGCTCTTCAGGTTAGCAGCTTTGTTTTTGTGAATAATGTTTTTCTTCACAAGCTTGTCTAACAGAGAGATTACTTTTGGCAACTGCTCAGTAGCTACAGCTTTATCCTCTTCATTGCGCAATACCTTCAGAGCTGTTCTCGCAGTCTTGTGGTAGTATCTGTTGCGTAATCTTTTCTTTTCGTTTTGTCTGATTCTCTTCAGAGCTGATTTATGATTTGCCATTTCCTTTTCTAAAACTTGAGTGCAAAGATATAAAACCTTTTTTAATTACAAAATCTTTTTTCAAAAACTTTTTTTTAAAACTTTCAATCCTTTGTAGCCTATAGGGGAATCGAACCCCTGTTGCAAGAATGAAAATCTTGAGTCCTAACCACTAGACGAATAGGCCTTTGTTTTAAGGACTGCAAAAATAGAAAATGTTTTCTATTCCTACAAGAGTTTTTCGCTTAGCGCGTCACTTTTTGTATCACCGTATGCAGAATCCCCTTGGCTTCCAGCTCTTTCTGAGTTTTAACTGCTTCTTCCAGGCTGGCAAATTTTCCATAGGTGTAATAGAAACGGCCACGCTCTTTAACCCGGTTCACGTCGCCGAGCGTTTTCAAGATGGGTGAATTGGAACTCAGCTTCTGATCCGTGGCAGCAACTTCAAGTGTATAATACCCTACTCCCAGCCGCTGATTCGGCATAAAGGAAACCGCTGCTGCATTCCGGAAGCCTGCATCTCTGGCCGTACGCAGGTTTTGATCCCGAATGGAAGCGAAATTCGTTACACTGTAATAATACTTATATAATCCATTCTCTTTAATCGTCAGGATATAGTTCAGTCCTTTCAGTGCCGGATCACCTGCCACATATTTGCTCGGTGCAGACATCAGCAGGATACGGAAATCATTTTTCAGCGGGTTCTCAGCCGGCTTCTCAGGCTCGCGTGCAGCCACTGGAGCGTTACCGTTTCTTTCCAGTGCTTTTTTATACCGGATCACCGCATCGTAAATACTCTCAGCAATTTCAGTCTGGCCGCGGTCCGAGGAAAGATAGCTGGCTTCTTCGTAATTGTTCACAAAGCCGGTTTCTATTAAGATGGATGGCATGGCGTTCATACGCAGTACGTGTAAATCCGCCTGCTTGATGCCCCGTGAATTTCTTTTATTTTTAACCGAGAAGTTCTCCTCGACGAAACTACCGATGAGCAGGCTGCTCTCCTGATATTTTGCCTGCTGCATTTTCAGTGCTATTAATGACTCCGGTGATTTCGGGTCATAAGAGGCGAACATCTCCCGGTCTTTTTCATCCAGGTAAATCACATCATTTTCCGCTTTGGCCACCTCCAGGTTGGCTCTGTTTTGCGCCGGTCCCTGTACAAAAGTTTCAGTTCCCTGGGTGGAAGTACTGTTGGCCGGCGAGGCATTCACGTGCACCGACAGGAATAAATCCGCTTTGCTGCGGTTCGCCAGCGTAGTCCGCTGGGTAAGCGATGGAAATTCATCAATCTTTCGGGTATAGATCACCTTAAAGTCTTTATTCTTCTCCAGCATGCGTCCTAATTTAAGAACAATCGCCAATGTAATATCTTTTTCCTTTACATGTCCTAAGTCGCTGTACTTTCGGTTCGTACCATGGTCACTGCCGCCGTGGCCGGCATCCAGAACGATGGTGAATTTTTTTTGAGCAAAAGGAAGGAAGAAGAATAAAGAGAAAAAAAGTAGGAAATATTTTTTAAAGTAAAAACTGTCCGCTGTCATCTTCGATTTTTAAAAATTATGCTAATTTTGAGCCCCATATATACAGAGCGCTTTGGTCAAAATTGGCTTCAAAAATATACCACTCATTTTAATTATCCTAATTTTTAACAATTTTTTAGCACACGCTGAGGCTCAAAATTTGTCTGAAAATAAGGCAGTTAAAGATACGGTTATCCGCCCGGATACACTGCGCACACCTGAGCAGCTGCAAGCCGTTGTGTACAGCAAGGCTGACCGTATCCGCAACGATATTCCCAAAAAAATGACGTACCTGAACACCAATGCACAGGTTAAGTATCAGGACATGCAGATTGATGCAGATTACATTTCGATCGACTGGAATAAATCGTTGGTTTTTGCACGTGGCGAACTGGATTCGCTGGGGCGCATCAGCAAACCGGCCGTTGCCCTGCAAGGCGGAAAGACTTATGAATACGACGAGTTTACTTATAATATAAAGACACGGCAGGCGATTGCCTTCAATGCCAGAACGGAAGAAAGCGAAGGGGTCATCGTAGCGGAGAAAACCAAGAAGTACAACGACTCGGTCTTCTTTATGCGCCGTGGGAAGTACACGACTGATGAATATTTCATTCAAAAGAAAGACACCATCGCTGATTACTATCTGCTGGCACCCAATATTAAACTGGTTAAAGGAAAGAATAAATCCCAGGTCATTACCGGTCCGATTCAGATGTATATTGAGCAGGTCCCGACTCCGCTGATTATGCCGTTTGCCATTTTGCCGTTTTCGGATAAGCGAAGTGCCGGAATTTTGATTCCCAGTTTCGGCGAACGCGAAGATGTGGGCTTTTTCCTGAACTCGCTGGGGTATTATCAGCCGATTGGTGAGCACTTTGACCTGAAAGTGCTGGCTGATATTTACACCAAAGGCAGCTGGAACCTGCGGCCGGAAATGAACTACCGCAAGAACTACCGCTATACCGGAAATTTCTCCGCCGATGTCGGCACGACTGTGCGCGGCATAAAAGGGCTGGATGATTATTCCAAAACGGGCACCTATCGCATCGCGTGGCGCCACCAGCAGGATCCGAAAGCCAATCCGTTCCTGACTTTTTCTGCCTCAGTGGATGTAGTGAGCAACAGGTTCTATAATAATACAGTTAATAACAACTACGCCTTCAATCAGAATAATCTGAATGCGCAGCAGAACTCTACCATCAGTGTAGTGAAGCGTTTCCTGACCTTGCCGGTAACCATCACCGGGACTTCGTCTTACTCACAGAACTTTTCCACCGGTCTGGCAGATTTAAAACTGCCGGTACTGAATGTGGCGATCAATCAGTTTTATTTATTTAAACCTAAAAACGGCATCCGCGAAGGGTTGCTGGAAAATATAACCGTAAATACCGGACTGAATTTAAATAACTATGTGCAGACAAATGAAGGCGAACTGTTCACCAGTGCCATGTGGGATAAAATGCAGACCGGCCTGAAAAATAATATTGCCCTCGGGACCAATACAACCATCGCGCGATATTTCACGTTTTCGCTCTCAGCAAATATTGATAATGCATTAACGACCAAAACGCTTACGCGGACCTACAACCCGGTGACCAATACGACCGAAGATATTTTAAATAAAAAAATAGCCGGCTACTCTTCTTTTTCAACAAGCACGAGCTTGCAGACGGTTTTATACGGGCAGATGAATTTCAAACGAGGTTCCTCCATACAGGCCATCCGCCACATGATGACGCCTCAGGTAGGCTTTAGCTACTCACCGGATTTTTCTGCGCCGTCGTTTGGCTATTACCGAAACTATTATAATGAGCGCGGTGAGATGACGATGTATTCCATTTTCGATCGCGGCATTATCGGTACGCCGAATTCGGGACTGGTGCAGGCGCTGACATTCAGTGTGAACAATAACCTGGAAATGAAAGTGCGCAGCAAAAAAGATTCTACCGGTATTAAGAAAATTAAAATATTTGAAAGCCTGAATTTCAACACCAGCTATAACTTCGCGGCACCAAAATACAAATGGTCGATTTTCAGTTTCAACGGGCAAACGACTTTATTTGACAAGCTGAATCTGAACACCAGCCTGACCCTGGAACCATACAAGATTTTATTTGCGCCCGGCGAAGAGCGCGGCATCCGGACAGACCGGTTTGGCTATTTCAGTATTCAGGGCTTTAATGCGCAACTCTCTTATCCTTTGAGTGAAGCTATTTTTGGCGAGCGCGAAGACCCTTCGAAAAAATATTCCAAAAAAGGAGAAATCCGGAATGAGAATTATTATTTTGATGATGATGATTATGCACACTTCCAGCAGCCGTGGACACTGAATATTAATGCTCAATATGGCTACACCCGAAACCTGACACGCTTCGGAAATCAGGTGGCCTCGCTCGGTTTGGACGGTACCTTGAAACTCACGCCTTACTGGAGCCTCACCGGCAATCTGTATTACGATATTATCACCAAGGAAATTGCCAATACACAACTCGGTTTTTCCCGGGACCAGCGGAGCTTTACCATTAATTTCAACTGGATCCCGTTTGGCCAGTATAAAGTCTATGACTTCTTTATCGGTATTAAAGCCAATATTCTGCGTGATGCCCTAAAATACCGCGACCGCAGTTTTACACAGCCGAATGCACCGTTTTAAATTTTAAGGTGTACCACAGAAGTTTTATCTTTGCGCAAATTCCTGTTATGAAAAAAATCATCTCTACTCAGAATGCACCTACCGCCATTGGTCCCTATGCTCAGGGAAATATGATTAACGGCGTATTGTATATCTCCGGCCAGGTTCCGTTCAACTCCGAAACCGGCAAAGTAGTGGAAGGCATCGAAAAAGCCACGCATCAGGTAATGAAAAACCTGCAGGCTATTCTGGAAGCCGCCGGCCTGACTTTCAGCAATGTGGTGAAAGCTACCATTTTCCTGAAAAATATGGATGATTTTGCAGCGATGAATGAAATCTATGCCTCTTACCTTGATCCGGAACAATTTCCGGCGCGCGAAACGGTGCAGGTTTCCTGCCTGCCACGCAATGTAGATATCGAGATTTCGATGATTGCACATCAGTTCTAAATGAATTTTCTGCGAAATACTTTTGCGGTCCTCACCGGGCTGGCTGTTGCAGGCCTGCTGATTTCGCTGGGGATCCGGCTCAATTCGTCATGGATTACCTATGATGAGTTTGCGCCTTTCCAGCGGTGGGAGTCACTGCTGAAATCAATGGAACATAAACCCTATTTTTTTGTGGCGCTTCTGATTTCCTCCGGAATTGCAGCCACGGTTGGCGGGGTGGTTACAGCCATTATTGTGAAATATGCAAAGGTAGCGTACGCAATTCTGATTGGATTTATCCTCTTGTTTATGGCGATGCTGGATATCATCATTTTCCCGTATCACCCTACTTTTTATAAAATTCTGATTTTCCTCACTTTCTTTCCCTTTGCCTGGATCGGCGGAAAGATTACCGAGGTTATTTACCTCCGAAAGAAAAGGCGGGAGAAGAAATTATTGCAAAAGAAAAACGCAGCATCTTAAAATAGTGCTGCGTTTTTTTAGTATCAATTATATCGCTTAAGGCATTTTAAATCCGCGGGTGTTAATCCGGCCATAGGCATCCACATATTTAATCTGAACGTTTCCTGTATGTGACTTCAGAAGTTTTTCAACATCCTTCTGGGAGTTCACCGGTTTTCCGTTTACTTCAATAATAATATATCCGTCCACTACACCGATCTCCGCCATCAGACTGCCGCCCACCACATTTCTGGCAATTACGCCGGAATCCAGTCCGTAGTCGGTTTTATACCGCTCACTCAGTGGCTCGAATTCCGAACCGATTTTTTCCGTTACGGTCAGGTCTGCTTTACTTCTTAGGGAAGTTCCGCCTTTTTCATCTTTCAGTGTTACGTTGGTTGTATAGGTTTTACCATTTCGGTTATAGGTTACCACTACTCTGTCGCCCGGACGCTTGCTGCCCACCACGAAGGAAAGATCATAATAACTGCCAATCTCCACGTTATCCACTTTGGTAATAATATCACCTGTGCGAAGGCCTGCATCCTCTGCGCCTCCTTTTTCGCTCACCTGCAACAGCAGTACACCGTTTCCGCCTTTTACCTTGGCATTTCTTTCACGGTTGTAAGCCGCCACGGCACGCTGATCAGATAAATCCAACGGAACCACGCCAAGGAAGCCTCGCTGTACCAAACCGAATTTCTTCAGGTCTTCCACCACTTTTCTCGCCAGGTTCGACGGTACGGCAAAACCATAGCCTTCGTAATATCCTGTTTTCGACGAAATCGCGGAGTTAATTCCAATCAGTTCACCCTGTGGGTTTACAAGAGCACCACCCGAGTTTCCGGGATTAATCGCCGCGTCTGTCTGAATAAAGCTTTCAATCGGCGTACGCGACTGCTGGCTCAGCAAATCAATGGAACGTCCTTTTGCAGAAACAATTCCTGCGGTCACGGTGGAGTTCAGTCCCATCGGGTTACCGACAGCCAAAACCCACTGTCCTACTTCCACATTATCAGAGTTGGCAAAGTTCAGGAAAGGCAATCCTTTATCTTCAATCTTCAGCAGCGCAATATCAGTTGTCGGGTCGGTTCCTACCAGGTTGGCAACATAGGTTTTCTTATTGGAAAGTACTACTTCCAGCTTACTGGCGTTGGCCACCACGTGGTTATTGGAAATAATATAGCCGTCCGGAGAAATAATCACACCGGAACCCATTCCGCTTGGCATGGCGGGTGCATCCTGTGGCGCCTGCTGTCTTTGCGGCATACCGCCACGGGGACCAAAGAATAAATCAAACCAATCGCTTTCGCTGCGTCCGCGCTGTGTTCTGTTGGAGAAGTTGGTAATACTCACCACGGCAGGAACTGTCAGTTTGGCAGCCTGCACGAAATCATCACCCACTCCTGTCATATTAAAGGAAGCATATTTCGCGTCCGTATTCTTCGGTGCGAAATACGAAAATTCTGAATCCTGCGCTTTTTCGCCATAGTAATGAATAGCGCCAAAGGTGGTGGCACCGGACATTACGCCCACTACCGCGTACGGAACCAGCTTCTTAAAAGTATTTTTCATCGTCATTAAATAATTTAAAACATTAGTTGGATACTCTCTGTATCACAAATTTAATGCTAAATAAGTATAAGGATAAAACAGGTTGTTTCAAGTTTAACTATTAATTAACAGCAGCCTGCCGTTTTTTAATTTATTTTTAAGAAGATCAACTTTAATAAAGAAAACCGACTCATTAAATTCTCAAATTTTAACAGCGCTGCGCGATTTTGTATCTTTGCAAAAGCTGCCAAAATGGTCATTTTTGCTGGCAGTGACTAAAACGTTTTTATGAAATTAAATATAAAAAATGAAACCGGCCGCCTGCGCTCCGTAGTACTGGGGCAGCCGGGTTCGCTGGGTGGCGTACCCGCACTGGAAGACAGTTATGATGCAAAATCCTACCATACCTTACTGCAGGGAAATTACCCGACAGAAGAACAGGTGGTCCGCGAAATGGATTTCTTTGAGCAGGTTCTGGTGAAACACGGTGTAGAAGTATTCCGGCCGGAAATTATTTTAAATTATAACCAGGTTTTCGCACGCGATGTGGCATTTGTGATTGAAGATAAAATGATTATCTCCAATGTTATTGCTGACCGCGCTGACGAGCAGGATGCCTACAAGTCTATTTTTGAACAGGTAAAATGGCGGGACATTATCAACCTGCCGGATACTGCACATATCGAGGGCGGTGATGTGATTGTGTGGAATGATTTCCTTTTTATCGGCACTTGCTTTTCTGAAGATTACCGAAACTTTAAAACCGCACGTACCAACGAATACGCCATCGAAATTCTGAAAGAATATTTTCCAAAAAAGCGTATCCTGGATTTTGAATTAAATAAAAACGACCGCGATCCGTTCGAAGGAATTTTGCATCTGGACTGCACGTTCAACCCGGTCGGAACGGATAAGTGTATTATTTACAAAGACGGTTTCGTGGATGAAAGTGATTACCATTTAATCCTGGATATCTTCGGTGAAGAAAACTGCTTCCATGCGACCAGACAGGAAATGTTTGAGATGGTGCCGAATATCTTCTCCATTGCGCCGGATATCGTCGTATCCGACAGCGCCTTCACGAGATTGAATCAGCACTTACGGGAAAACTGGGGAATTCTGGTTGAGGAAATCCCGTACCGTGAAATTTCTAAAATGGGCGGTTTGCTTCGTTGTTCTACCATGCCGCTGGTCCGCGATTAATAGTTCACACTGCTGTACTGCTTCAGTCTTTTGATTTCATCAGCTGTGGCATACGAGTCATATTTACTGATGCCTGTTGCCTGAAAGCAGCGGGCATCTGCATTTTCAGCCAGGTAGGAAATTTCTTCCGCGCTGTCAATGCCACCGATAATGATCTGAATTCTGTGCTGGTATTTATTAATAATCTCCTTTAATTCTTCGGTTCTGCAATGCCGCGCCGGCAAAACGACCGACCGAAAACCCAGGCGAATTAACTCATACACTTCAGCCTCTAAAGAATCGCAGCGGTCCACGGCGAGATAAAAACTGCACGGCAGCTCCCCTGCAAGTTCCAGCATTTCACGACAACGGCTCACCTCAATTTTTCCCTGTGCAGTCAGCAGGCCAAAAACAAAACCATTTGCAGCTGCCTGGCCAAAGGTGATGATTTCATTTTTCATTTTTTTAAACTCTTCATCGGAATAATAAAAAGAACGGCCGCGCGGATGGATGAAAATATGGATGGGCTTGCGGTAATTTCTTTTCAGGTACTGAAACTCGTAGAAATCTGGTACCAGAGCTTCCGTGCCGGTCTGGGGTGCAAAGACAATGCGGTCTGCCACGGATTGTAAAGCAATTTCAGCAGAGGTAATTTCAGCACACAAGATCTCGAGCATAACAGGTTTTTATTATGCTTAAATTTAAGTAATTTTGTGTACATATAAAACCAACTTTATTTAATCCTTTAACCATGCAAACAGCTGATACCGTGCTGATGATCGAACCTGTTGCGTTCGGGTACAATGCACAAACGGCAGAAAATAATTATTTCCAGGTAGAACAGAAAGAAGAAAACATTCAGGAGCGCGCCCTGGAAGAGTTCAATAACTTCGTGGCGAAACTTCGCAGCAAGGGAATTCAGGTAATCACCGTGAAAGATACAGTGGAACCGCACACGCCCGACAGTATTTTCCCAAATAACTGGGTGAGTTTTGACCCGAACGGTACGGCAGTCACCTATCCGATGTTTGCCCCGAACCGCCGGGTAGAAAGACGTGATGATATTCTGGAAGCAGTGCAGCAGGCTGGTTTTACCCTATCTAAAATTGATGACCGTTCCGGGAGTGAAGCGGAAGAAAAATTTCTGGAAGGAACCGGCAGTATGATCTTTGACCACGCCAATAAAATCGCCTACGGCTCGGTTTCTCTTCGATTAGATGAGCAACTGTTTCGCAAATTCTGTGCAGATTACGGATATCAGGCTGTTGTTTTTCACTCCTATCAGCATGTGGGAGACCAGCGCCTGCCGATTTATCATACCAATGTAATGATGTGCATTGCCGACAAATTCGCGGTGATTTGCCTGGATTGTATTGATGATGAACTGGAACGCGAAAAAGTGCAGGAAATGATTAAATCTTCCGGCAAAGAAGTGATCGAAATTTCCGAAGCGCAAATGCAGCAGTTCGCCGGGAACATGCTTCAGGTGCAGAATACGGAAGGAGAAAAATTCCTGGTGATGAGTGAAACGGCGTATAAGTCTTTAACACAGGACCAAATCAGCCGTATTGAAAAGTACTGCGAAATCCTGCATGCAGATTTGCATACGATTGAAACCAACGGCGGCGGCAGCGCGCGCTGTATGCTGGCGGAGGTTTTCCTGCCCAAAGCAGAATCAGCGGAAAAAGAAACAGTCCAACAAGAAGTTGCTGCACAATAAATTTTCAACTTGCAAAATAAAACTGCCCGCGCCAAATGGTGCGGGCAGTTCTGTTGAATGAAAAAAATTAATTAGTACGTGATTTAATATCATCCGCAGCGCTGTCGATTTTGCGGATTCTTTTTACTTTCTGGTTGCCAAAGTTGTACACTACCGTGAACTGCAGACCGCGGCGATACTGGTTTTGGCGGATAATATTGTAGTTGCCATTATCTTGTACATCATAAATGTTGGTCTTGAATGTGTTTAAAACATCGGTGGCTTCCAGCGAGAAAGTCCAGTTTTCCCATATTTTTTTGATATTCAGATCCAGTTGCATCAGGCTTTCAAGCTGGCCCAGATCGATTTGCTGCTTGTCCACATAGAAGTAGTTGGCACCCAGATACCAGGTTTTCTTTTTATCAAGCTGAATATTGTGGTTAGTTTGCAGGACAAAAGAGGTAGATTCGCGGTAGTTTTCATACATCGGGAAAATATCGCCGGTCAGTGGATCCCGGTTCAGGCTGCCTTTGTTAATGTTGTGCTGCACACCTGCATTCAACCCTAAAGTCCAGATACCTTTAAAGAAACTTTTCTTGGTGCCCAGCATGGCAGACATTTCCTGCGTGTCACCAAAATTGGTCCGGATATAACGCAGTTGGTTTTTCCCGTTGATCACACCCTGAAGCGGCACTTGTGTAATCTTATCTTTTACCAGGCTGTGCTGCAGAATCAGGAAGTAGGCGTTTCGGTACATATACGTAAACTCATGGGAATAGATGGAGGAGGCCATCACAAAAGGATCATTCTGAATGTAGTTATTCTCCGTGAGAATATGCCGTACCGGATTCAGTTCCCAGAAACGCGGCCGCCGCATTCTGCTGGAAAAAGCATAAGACACATTATTTTGGTCGTTGATGGCATAATTGAAACTCACGTACGGAAGCACTTTATAATATTCCTGTGTGATTTTTCTTAAACTTTCATCCTGCGCATTGTCGGACGTGCCGACACTTTGCGTGTACTCCAATCGGGAACCCAGCTTTCCTGAAAACTTAGGTGAAAAGACTTTTTCCAGCGTCAAGTACGCACCGGCAATATTTTCATCGTATACGAAATGGTTCGGATTATCCTGCTCGGTACCCAACATATAGTTGTATGCCAGGTATTTTGTGTCGTTGTCCGTTTTTGTCTTATTATAATTTAAGCCAACTGAAGCGGTAAAATCTTTTTTAAACTTTTTAATATAATCTGCTGTGGTCGAAAAGTTATCAATATACTGCGGCTGATCCTGCTCGATAAGGCGGAGTCTCCCGAACCTGTTCCCGGTGGCATCTGCAGCAGTTGTAATATTATCAGAAACCTGGAAGCGGCGGTATAGCAGCCCGGCCACATTTAAATTTAATTTACTGCCCAGGGAGTCAATCTTCAGTTCATAATTCAGGTTCAGTGAGTTATTATAGCTTCTTGCATCTTCATTATTGTCTGTCCAGGTGTACCGTGTGGTATTGTCCACCAGGTTTTTGTCCATATTAAATAAACTGCTGGTTGCGCCGTAGCTGCGGTTCGCCCAGGAGTTGTAGGAAAGCGCCAGGTAATTGCGGTCATTAAGCTCATAATCTATGTTAAGGTATCCGCCGAGGTTTTTATTAGGGTCTGTAATGAAACCCTGGGTGCGGGTAGCCGCCTGCGCATTTCCGTTTTCAAGTTCATAAAACTGCTGCTCGATATTCTCGCTGGTATTGATGCTGCCGTTGATGCCCAGTTTCCCTTTGCGGTAATTCAGGCTGGTGCTGGCACCGGTACTGTTGTAATAATTCTGCTTGTTGAACATCCGGAAATTTCCGTTGAGCCCGTCAGAAGATTTCTTTTTCAGCACGATATTGATGATACCGTCGGATGACTCAAGCCTGTATTCACTGCCGGGCGTGGTAATGACTTCAATTTTCTGAATATTTTCGCCGGGTGTATTTTTCAGGAACTGTTCCAGCGCATCAGCATCCATCTGTGTCGGCCGGCCATTCAGGTAGATGATGGCATTGCCTTTTCCGGCAATCTGCAGTGTCTTATCATCGGTGGAAGAAACCAGCGGCGTTTCTTTTAGAAGGCCAAAGGCGGTATTCCCTTTTGCAACGGGTGTGGAAGCAACATCATACACAAAACGGTCACTTTTACGCTGAAAGACTTTTTTCGTCATTTTCACTTCCTGAATCGTTTGCGTTTTGGTCGTATCGGTTTTGGTTTGTGCGACCGAGTGCGCCGAGGTAAGGGCAATCAGAGAAACAATTATTTTTTTCATGGCAACAGTGGTTTAAGTTTTATTAATTTTATTTTAATGTTATAACACAGTAGTATGTTAAACAAAGTACATATGTACAACAGTTCACATTTCTGCTCTTATTTAATAAGACAACTAAAAATCCGGAATGTTACATCCGGATCAAAAGTTTTTCTGAAAATTAAAATTTATTCTCTGTCGAAGCGTGCAAGCTTCTTATCAATCCAGATGGTGGCAAAGGGGAAAAATGCAGCCAGCAGCGCGAAAACGGTATCCTCGTCATCCCATTCAAAAATTTTGCGCGCAGGAATTAAAAGCACCAAATACAGTGTAAAGAACAAACCATGAATATTGCCGATAATAATAATGAAGATGGTGGAAGCTAACCCATCCGGATCGTAACGCTTCCAAACCATGGCCACACAGTAGAGGAGAAAACAGGAGACCGCCTCGGCAAGACAAATCTGCTTAAACCATTTAATGATTTTTTCTGTGGAATACTTTGCGAAAAACGCTTCGATAAACTTCATAATATCCGATGATTAAGACCCTGCAAAAGTACGGAAATTAAAACTCGTTTCAGCGGTAAAAGCTGCTGCCGTCCAGGTATTCAAAAACTTCCGGCGGCAACATCGGCCGCACATTTTTGCCTTCCTTTATCATATTGCGGATTTCCGTGGCAGAAAGTTCAATTACCGGCGCACTGATCACCGAAATATTGGCATGCTTACTCAAAGGATGGTTTTCTTTTGCTTCACTAAACAGCCGCGGGTACACAATGATCTGATGGTTGCTGACGAGCTGCTCGCTGTTCTTCCATTTGTGCAGGCTGTTGAGATTATCTTCACCCATGATGAGAGCGAAGGAATAATCAGGATGCTTTTCTTTCAGGTAAGACAGTGTATCAACCGTATAGCTCGGCACGGGCAGAGAAAACTCAATGTTGGAAGCGCGCATATTCGGATAGTTCCGCACAGCGAGCTGTACCATATCCAGCCGGTTATGGTCATTAAGCAGCGATTTTTTACTTTTAAAAGGATTTTGCGGACTTACCACAAACCACAGTTCGTCCATATCTGTATTTTCTAAGATATAGTTGGCAAGAATAAGGTGACCGATATGAATAGGATTGAAACTGCCGAAAAATAAACCGGTTTTTTTCATAGAAAGAAATGTGCTGACCTGCAGCTGAAACAATTAATTATAATTTTATAAAGATAATTAAAACGCTACATACGAAACCGTACTTTTACCGGTTTGATAGATACAGCCTTCTAATGAAATTTCGCGTCAGTTTTTTTCTTTTTTGGATTACGTTTTTCTGCGCCGCGCAACAAGGCCTGCGACTGCGTGACTCTTTGTCGGGCGAAGAGGTCATTAAAAAAGATTCTGCGGCTGCGGTTCAGTTTCTGGACTCATTGGCGCAGGACAGATTTTATCTCACTAAAGTGCTGTCCGTCGAAAATACGGATGCGGGTATACTTATTATATATGATAAAGGCAAAAGTTTCAATGCCGGATACATCAAGCCGGATCAGGAACTACAGCAAACTTTTTCCTGGCCGGAAGAAATATATACAAAGAACATCGACTCGCTTAGAAGCACCGTCAACAGTTACTTCGCAGATCAGGGGTATCTCTTTAACCGTGTTAAAAGCAATTACAACGGCATGAAAAACGGAGCGCCGCTGATCCATCTTTCGGTGGAAAAAAACGATCTGCGGAATATTGATGCGCTTGTTTTTAAAGAATATGAAAAAGTTCCCTGGCGGTTTCGCAAAAATCTGGAATTGCAATATATTGGAAAGCCGTATCAGACGAATACACTGCGACGTTTGCAAAATGACTTGCGCAACCATCCGTTTGTTTCCTTAACTAAAGGGCCGGAAACGCTTTTTACTAAAGATTCAACCCAGGTATTTTTAACTCTACAGAAGAAGAAATCCAACACTTTCGATGGTATTGTCGGCTTTGGTAATGATAAGAACGAAAAGTTCACATTCAACGGCAGCCTGAATCTGCAGTTCCGAAATGTTTTTAACAGCTTCGAAAGTATTGATATTTATTGGCAGCGGAGCCCGGACCGCGGACAGAATTTCGATTTAAAAACAGATGTTCCGTATCTGTTTCGCTCGAATGTGGGCGGGCAGCTGGATGTGCGAATTTTCAGACAGGATTCTACGTATGCAAATGTAAAAGTTAATCCTTCTCTGTATCTGCTGCGCGGATTAAAGCAAAAAACAGGCGTACGCGGAATCTTTGAAACATCAGCTGTTTTAGATTCATTATATACCCAGGCCAGAGACTTTTCACGTGGAGGTGTAGGTATCTGGTATGAATATAAACATCCGTCGGAGGTGCCGCTTTTTATAAATTCAACAAAAATTGCTGCGTCGGGCGACTGGCTATTGACAAATTATGCGACAGATGATGCCAAAACTTCTCATCAATGGAATTTTTCAGCTCAAGCAGAACATATAGTTTCGCTTGGAAGTCCACACTTCCTGCAGTTAAAGGCTGAAGGCGCTCTACTTACTTCTGCAGAAAACGCCGGACGAAATGAACTGCTGCGCTTCGGTGGCTGGAATTCCCTGCGCGGTTTTAACGAACAGTCACTTTTTGCGAATACATATTTATACGGTGGCGCAGAATACCGATACCTGGCGAATGAAGATGCATTCTTTGATTTGTTTATACAATCAGGCTATTTGCAAAATGCAGCGCTAAATTTATCCACCGGACTCTACAGTTTTGGGCTTGGCTTTAACCTTAAAATACCTATTGGCATTCTAAACCTTCAGATTTCAAACGGCAATGAATTCGGAAACGCGCTGCGATTTTCAGACACGAAGATACACTGGGGCGTGGTGAGCAGGTTTTAAAATCGATCTTTGCAAAATTGTTGTTTCTCATCCTTGCATTCGCTGCTTCCATTCTGCAATCTGGAATTTACTGATGAAGACTTCTGCATCCGTTTCGGGCGCTGGTTGAAGAACGAGCTCTATTTTTTGGCTTGAATGTTTTATGATTTCCTTGACGGATGCTGTGTTCACAATGAACTTGCGGTTCACTTTAAAGAAAAGCTTTGGGTCAATTCTGGTGATGATATCCTTCAGCGTATCGTCGTAGAGGTAAGTATGGTCGTCCGTCGTTGTGATGAATAAGTATTTACCTGAGGCGAAAAAGTACGCGATCTGCCTTTCGTCCAGTGACCTTATTTTATGACCGTCTGTCACCACAAACTTTCGGATGATGCTCTCCTCTGTTTTGCTCAGGTTCGCCAAGGCTTGCAGTGTATTTGCGGGCTTCAGGCTCTGTCGAATTGCTTTAAATTTTTCCAGGGCAGCGTAGAGCTGTTCAGGCTCAAATGGTTTTAGAATATAGTCGATGGTGAAATGCCGAAATACTTCGATGGCATATTCATCAAAAGCCGTAATGAAGATCACTGGCGTACGAAGCTCCACCTCTTCAAAAATGCCAAGACTCTTGCCGTCTCCCAAATGAATATCCATAAAAATTAGGTCCACCATATTTTCCTTGAAGAACTCAATAGCTTGCTTTTTCGACCGTAAGCTGGTGATTGTGGAGAACCCAATCACGTCCTGACTTTCTAAAATCTCTTTCAGATAGTTCAGCGCCAGCAGTTCATCTTCTACAATTGCAACCCTCATACAGTGCAAAAATATAAAAACCGCTCAAACTTTCGTCTGAGCGGTTGCTGTAAAAAAAATGATATGAAGTAATTTACAGGTTGGGGTTGTTTGCCTTCGCAGCAGGCGGCACTTCAATGGTGTAGCGCACGTCGTTTGGCTGTAACACATACTGCATTCCGCTAACGGTATGGGTAATTTGTTTCTGGTTGGCTCTTCTCAGATCGAACCACCGGTGCCCTTCGGCGGTAAATTCGCGGAAACGCTCGTCGAGGATGAACTTCATGAAGTCTGTGGCGTTCATCGCGGCTACCGTGGTTTGGATGTTGGCAAATCCTGCTGCAGTGTACCTTTTCGATAGAACCGTCATTAGCGCATCTTTGGCCTGTGAAAGCTGTCCGAGTTTCAGCAGCGCTTCCGATTTAATGAAATACAGTTCAGACGTTCTGAATGATACTCTGAAATCAGTACTTCCGCCTTTTTTCAATTTATATTTACTGCCCGATTTTTCAAAGTAAAGTCCAAAACGCTTATCATTTGTTTGGTCATAACTGCCGATGAGTTCAGGCGAAGCAAAAGACACATTCTGCACCGCATTGTTAAACGCATAATCCAGTGACATGATCGATTCCTTTGAGTCGAAACGGCTCGGTATGGTGGCGGCCGTAGCATTCAGATCCAGCAAGTCGTTTTGGATGAACAAAGCGGCATTGACAAAAGCGAGCGCCGCATCATAATTCTGCTGATACAGTGCCACGCGCGCCTGCAATGCTTCGAGAGCCGCTTTTGAAAAACGGTAACGCGTAGACTGCTCCTGCTTTGCTTTCACCATCAAAGTTTCAGCTTGTGTAAGGTCTGCATGAATCTGATCGTACACCTGCTGCACCGAGGAAGCGGGCAATACCTGCTCAAGATCGATCTCAAGGCTGATCGGAACGCCTCTGTCTGAAGCTGCCGTTGTCGCGTTGTATGGCTTGCCATAAAGGTTTACCAAATCAAAATAAGAGTAAGCTCTTAAAGCATAAGCCTCGGCTAGAATCTGATTTTTTTCATTTCCTGCAGCCATGGTCTTGACTCCCTCATTGATGGTTTGGTTGAGATAAAAAATGGTGGAGTAAAAGCTGACCCACGGAAACTGTGTGGTTACCACGTCGAGGTTGGAATCCTTCCACATGGCGATCTCACGGTAGTTCGGGAAATCCATGCTGTATTCATCCAGATTCAGTTCATCAGTGCGCAGTGCTGAGAGCGATTTGTGCGCAGGATATTTGGCATAAGCCGAAGTAAGTACCTCGCGGTAATCTTCCGTAGAGGTCGGGATCACTTTTCCCTCGGGTTGAATATCGAGGAAGCGGTCGCAGCTTACCGTGCTCAAAATGAGCGCGGTAGCGGCTGCTATGGTGAATATTCTTTTCATTGCTGATGTATGCTTTTTTGGCCACTGGTGTTCGGTCTTTAAAAAATTCAGAACAGCCGTCGCCTTTTAAAATGTGTTAAAATGAAAGGTTCAGTCCTACCGTCACTGATTTCTGGATCGGTTGTGCGTAGATGTTTCCGTAAGTTTCAGGATCGAAATAACCGTCGTAGCTGTTGCTGAAAACAAACAGATTGCGGGCTTCCACATTCAACCGCAGTGATGAAATGCCTACCTGATCGGTAAAACTCTTCGGCAGCGTATAGCCCAGACGGATACTGGAAATCCGCAGGTATGAAATCTCTTTCGCCCAGATGTCCAGCAGCGCATAGGTGTTGGCGCGGTTGTCGGCAAACCATTTGTTGGCCATCCAGCCGTCAGGATTCGCGTCGATATCACCGCCGGTGATGCCCGGCAATGTACTGCCCGCCTGCCAAATGTCCTGAGTATAGTTTCTGCCACGATCCAGTTCCATACCGCGGAAAGACGGTGAGCGCATCACGGTTTGCTTCAGATTGAATGCGGCAGAAACAGCAAGATCAAAATTCTTGTATTTAAAATTATTGATAATACCGCCCGTATACTTCGGGTCGCGGTCGCCTATGTAGCTGAACAGCCCGCGGATTTCGGAGTTGCTGAATTTCGTGCCGACCAGCTGACCCGGGTAAAAATCGCCCCACTCATCAAACAATTGGAAGAATTCCGAAGCGCTTACTTTGTCGTTGCCTTTCCAGAACAGCGGGTTGCCGTTTGAATCTATTCCTGCCGTTTTCAATGCAAAAACCGCATTCACAGGAAGACCAACTCTGGATGGCAAAGTAGAATTGTCCCGCACCTGCTCATCTAATACCGTGCTCTTATTGTGCGCAAAGTTGATGGTGGTGCTCCATTTGAAATTGTCGTTATTGATATTCCTTGTGGACAGTGCAAGTTCAAAACCTTTGTTAGTCAGGCTGCCCCAGTTCACCAGTGTATATTCAAAACCCGTTTCCAGCGGAGTTTCATTCATGCTGATCATGTCGGTACCCTTTCGGTGATAAACGTCTGCGGTAAGGTTGATTCTGTTGTCAAACAAACCGAGATCTACGCCCACATTGGTGTTGGTGGTTTTCTCCCAGCGCAGTTTACCGTTTGGCGGACTGATGACATTGATGATGTCTTCCTTCGTTCCCGGCAAAATGCTCGTGTCGCTGTATTCACCGATGAAATACGGCGAGGTATTTCTGTCGATGTTGCCCTGCAAACCATAGGAACCACGGAATCTCAGATTAGAGATGAAATCCACATTCTGCATGAACTCTTCGCGCGAAGCCAGCCACGATGCCGATGCCGCCCAAATCGGCAGGTAACGGTATTTTTTATCTACACCGAAAAGGTTGGTACCGTCATATCTAGCGCTTCCGAAGAAGGTATATTTTCGGTCAAAAGTGTAGGATGCCGTGGCATAGAAAGAAGCATATGCATTCTCGATCGGCGCGATTTCTCGGTAAGCTTCGAATCGCTTATCCGAAGCATAGTTGGAGCTTGGGAAGACAATCGGGGTCGCTCTTTTGGTCACGGGATTATAACCGAAAGCCTTGGTCACCGTCGTATTGTCCATGGTTTTTCGCAGTTCAGAACCTGCCATCAAATCGATTTCATGACGGCTGCCAATTTTGGTGCTGTAGAGCGCCTGCAATTTCCAGTTGTATTGAAAGAAATCATTGTCCCAATTTTGCTTAATGGCGCCCTCTGGCAGGAAATATTTATAGCCGCCGTTCTGATAATAGCGCGTAGCCTCTTTCAGCTTTCTGGTGAAGTAGGTGTTTTGTGCAGCGTATTTTTCGGTATCGTTCACATCGTATTGAATACCAAATTGTGAAGCGAGTTTCAGTCCTTTCGCCAGCTTATAGTCAATATCGAGGATGGCTTTCAACGATTTATTCTTCAGCGAATAATGTGTATTCTCTCTTTCTTCGAGGAAATTGAACGGAATGTAACGATCGTCGAAACCGTCGATGTCGCGATCGTATCGGTAAGAACCATCCGCATTGAACGGCGTTAGATACGGATTCACATTTCTGGAATAGTTGACGGGATTGATGGACGCATCGGCATCGGTCACAAAGGATTTTCTCTCGCTCTCGGTACCAAAAACGGAGATACCGACATTCAGTCTATCGTTGACTTTATAATTGTTTTTTAAAGTCAGGTTAAAACGCTCGAAGCCCGTACCGATGGTCGTTCCCTGCTCGTTGAAATAACCCAACGACAGGTAATAGTCCGAATTGTTGGTGCCGCCCGAAACGCTGGCACCGTACTGATGGTTAATGGCGGTGCGGTACAGCAGTTTGCCCCAGTCGGTATTGTTGCTGCGCAGCGCACTGATTTGTGCTTGTGCCTCCGGGTTCAGTGCTTCCCAGCCGCCTGCACGGAATGCGTTGAGTTGATTGTTAGCGTTTAGGATGCGCATCACTTCGCCTTTGTCGTCGCGGAAAGTAAGCTCAGATCTGCCTGCGAGCATCAGTTCCAAATCTACTTTTTCCGAAGCGTTCAGCAGATTCAGTTTTGAGAAATCAGGGCGAAGGTTTACAAAAGTATCGGCACTGAAGTTTACCTTCATCGCACCTTTCATGCCTTTTTTGGTGGTAATAGAAATCACACCGTTGGCTGCTCTGGCGCCGTAAATAGCCGTAGCCGCGGCGTCTTTTAATATCGTGATATCTTCTATATCGTTGGGGTTTAAACCCGCAATAGAGAAATTCTGTAACTGATCCAGGTTGTCTTTATCGCTGAAGTCCGGCACATCATTTCCTTCCAGCGGCAAACCGTCAATGACCCACAATGGATCCTGCGGTCCAGATAACGAAGCCGTACCACGAATTCTGATTTTTGCAGGACTGCCTGGCGCTCCCGTTTCGGGCGTGACGACCACACCCGCCACCTGACCTTCCAACAGTTTGTCCACACTGACTACACCTGCCTGCTGAATATCGTTCATCTTCACGGTATTCACCGCAGAAGTCAGTTTGCGCTTTTCGATTCTCTGATAACCAGTAAGCACTACCTCCTGAATGCTCGATTCCTTATTTGAAGTGCTGACAGGTTGCAGTTTTACAGTGTACTGCACCTGGCCCGGATACAGCTGCAAAATCTCAGCTTCGTAACCGGGAAAGCTGATGGTGACGGACTGGGTTTCGGCAGGGATTTCCAGCGAGAAGCGGCCTTCCTTTGTCGTGATGGAACCTACCGAAACACTTTCGATAATGCCTGCCTCCGAGGTGGCAGAAGAAACCGACTGTGCATCAATTTTTACTGAAGCACCTACCAAGCCTTTGGCCGTGGTTACGTCCTGCACAGTTCCTGTGATCACCCTCTTCTGCTGGGCGTGGGCCATGCTTGCAGCCAGCAGAGGTAAAAGAACTAATGATTTTTTCATTTTCTATGGTCTGTATTTTTTAGCCGTTCCCTGTTCTGTACGAGTGATCGTGTTACTTTGACGGCTGTTCTTTCTTATGGTTAAATACGGTTTATTTTAAAGCTTCTTCAATACGGATGATCAGGTCCGCGTAGTGCGCACGCGTTACCGAATCTCCGCTGTTTTTCCTCTTACGAATGAGGTTTAAAACATTTTGCAGCTCGGCCCTTTTGTAGGTCGTTACTTCGGAGACGCGTTTCATCGATGAATAGTTGATGTTGCGCAACATTTGGTCTTCACCCAGATAATTGCAGAGCATCGGCACACCTAAAGTCTGCTGTACCGAAAGCGCCTTAACGGCCGTTTTCTCGAACAGTTTATTGGTAGATACAATCAGTGCATCAACATAATTTTTCTGGGTCATCCGTTCCAACATACTCAGGCTTCCTTTCTTACCGAAAGCTGCATCGCGCACTTGGCTGAACAGATTTTGAACGGTATAGATTTCTGCGTTTGTTCCCAACTCTTCGCGCTTCAGTTCGGTTTCCAGCATGCGCAAAAGACGGTCGTCGGTAAAGAGGTAATAAATGACGGCATATTGCATTCCGCGCGCAAGCGTGTACGGGGACTGCTCATACGGCCCGACAGGTGTTTTCTTGACCGCATAAGTTTTCTCCAAAATCGGATTGAAGAACAACCATTTCGGCAGATTAATAACATTTTTGTTCAGATAATCCACCGCTTTCCGCTGCATATGCGCAGGCACAGGTTCGTAGGCTTTTTTATTATTTCCGAATACCAGACGGTCCAGATAAATCCCGCCCACATTTGCCATCACATGATGACTGTATAAGTCCCATTGTCCTACGGTACCATAATATAATCTGCCCGCATCTTCATACGTTTTGCCGTCTTCATAAGTCCACGTCAGCAGGTTATCTACCACTCTTTTCAGGTTTATTACGCCATATTGGCTGGCCAGCACAGCGTCATTGCCCAAGTCTTCTGACTGCGAGCGCGGGTCCACCGTATCCAGATAGCTTTGCTGCTCGCCGTAAAAATATTTGGGGTCGTTTTCATGGTCGGCGATTAGTTTTTTGAGCACCGCTTTTTCTGTATACATATCGGGATACCAACGGTAGCCCCATTCTATGGCGTATTTGTCATAAACACCGATCTTCGGTGTAATGGCAGTAACACCGTCCTCCGGCTGCGCTACATAATTATAACGCGCATAATCCATGATGGATGGTGCGGTGCCCCCCATCTTATCGGTAAATTCTTTCGAACGCAAAGCTTCCACGGGATACGCGAAAGATGCGCCCATGTTGTGCTTGAGTCCAAAAGTATGGCCCACTTCGTGCGAGGAAACGAATCGAATGGCCTCGCCCATGTGTTCGTCGCTGAATTTATTGCCACGCGCTTTTGGATCGATCGGGCCTGTCTGAATGCGCATCCAGTCGTGCAACGATGTCATCACATTGTGCCACCAAACAATATCTGACTCCAGAATTTCGCCGCTTCGCGGGTCCACAACTGATGGTCCCATAGCATTGGCTTTCGGAGAGGCAACATAGGTAATCACCGAGTAACGCACATCGTCAATGTCGAAATCCTTATCATTCTCGGTCGGCATTTTGGCGATGACCGCATTTTTAAAACCTGCTTTTTCAAAAGCAACCTGCCAATCGTAAACGCCTGCAATAATTTTATCACGCCATTGCGGCGGCGTAGCAGGATCGATATAGTAAACGATTGGTTTCTTCGGTTCTACCGATTCACCTCTCAAATATCTTTCTTTATCTTCATCTTTTGGCTCCAAACGCCAGCGCGTGATGAGCTTTCTTTCCTCCATCCGCTGTTGACTGTCGTTAAAAAACCAATGGTTCTCGGTAAAATAGCCGACTCTGTCGTCGGCGAAGCGCGGTTGCATCGGTGTTTTGGACAGCAGCACGATATTGCTGGTCACCCCTAAAGTCACAGGCAGATCTACTCCGCCCTCATTGACCGAGGTCGTCAATTGTGATTTAACTACAATATTCTCAGGAAAAGTTTTTACCGCCTCAATGTAGGAAAGTTCAGATTTTACCGATCCCCCTAAGCCGGTATTGGCCAAGACATCGTTAAAGCTCTTTTTATTCCCGTCAAAAATCTTATTGACCTTGATGGCAACTGACGTGGAATCCGCATTTTTGGCTTCGACGTCAAAGACTTCAATAATTGATTCCGCAAAATTTTCTTTGACGGATTGCGTGATGGCATCTTTTTCAGGCGACGAAACTTTTGGTGTGGACGTTTTTACCCAAACTTTCTTCGCGACTTCATCATGATGGAATGTGATGACTTTGTTTTCATAGTTCATCCCTTTATTTAAGCCTGCTTCGTTGACCTCCATCGGCACCTGCGAAATTTTGTTGACAATCAGGAACTGGCGATTCATTAGCGAATCGGGAATCTCGAAATACACATCCGTTCCTTTAACGATGGTATTGAACATCCCCTTGGTGTAGGTCGCTTTTTTGATTAGCTCTTCCATCTTTTTCATTTTCTTGGAAGAACTTGCCTTTTCCGTCTTTTCTTTATCGCTTTTTTCGCCGTCTTTCTGCTGCGCATTTACCGCTGTGCAAAAAAGCGCCAGTCCGAAATAAATTGCTAATGTATATTGCTTCATTTACCGTTGTTTGAATTGCGACAATGACAAAAATCACCATCGGAAGAAAGTAAATGTAAGGGCGAATCGACGGGAATATGAAATATTAGGGAGTGAACGGATAGAATATGGGAGTGAACGGATGCTTTCAGTGCAGCAGCGGCAATTTGCAGACGAAATACCCGTCTTTGGCCGCAGCGCTAAAATGGTATTTCCCAAAAAATCGATAGGCCTGTTGTAAATATTGCAATCCGAAGCGTTCTCCCTGAGGCAGTTCATCTTTGATCTGTAATGTATTGCTGATAGTGACGGAAGAATCGTCAACGGTTATGATAATCTCCAACGGCTGCTCCGCAGTAGCAATATTATGTTTGATGGCATTTTCCACTGCGGTCTGCAGCGCGAGGTATGGTATTTTTTTAGTTAAAGCTTTGTCACTAGTGACGTTTAGCTTAAAGTCGATTTCTTCTGAAAAGCGTGCGTGCTGTAGAACCATGTACTGTTCTACAAAAGCCAATTCTTCTTTCAGCTTTACCAAATTATGTTCGGGCGGTACCATCAGATAACGGTAAATTTTGGATAAGTTCATTGTAAACTCCTGCGCCTTATTTTTATCGAAGCCGATGAGCATATACAACGAATTGAGAGAGTTGAACAAGAAATGCGGATTCATCTGACTTTTTAATTGCCGAAGCTGATTTAGCGCCTGCTCTTTGTGCATAATTTCATTGTCGACGAGCAGCTGCCTCTTTTCGAGTTCACTTTTTTCCTTAGCGCGGTAAGCGATGTTTGTTGCATTGTAGAAAAGCACGAAAATCAGCAGAATCAGTAGGAAAGTGGAGAGGAAAATAACCGCTGTGTAAAATCTTGTTTGCCTCACATTTTCATCGATGAGAAGGTTGACATAATTGACGGCAACGAAGCCGTCGAAATTTCCAGTTTTCAATGGTTTGATAAATCGGGTTACGTCGAGACCGAGGTATTCTGAAAGGGCAGTGGTTTCATTATTTGCGTTCGAACCCAAATGGCGTAAATCTTTCAGTCTGATATCGGTGAAATCAACAATATTCTTGCCGATAAACTTTTGTTCGGGATGCGTAATGCAAGTTCCGTCCTTGGTAAACACAAATGCATAATTATTTTGATTTTGTCCTACCTTTATAAAATGTTCATGCAGCTGATCAAGATTAATTGTTGATCCAAAATACGTCTCTCGTCCGCTTAAGCTCACACTGTCATAGGAAATCCAGTTTATTTCACCACCGCCCGAAATTAAAAAATTGCGGATACTGTCGCCTGGAAAATCCTTTCGGTATTGATGACTGCTTGCGTCTTTCTTTAACGCTGCCTTCAGTAACTTGTGATTATTCGCTTCTCGATCGCTCTGACCGTCGAAGTACCAATTATATTGCACCAAATTCTGCGCGTCATTCAATCTGTTTAATACGGAAAACTGCATTTCGTAAGTGTCACTAGCACTGCTTTTGACCATTTTTTGTAGCAAGTGATGGTAACTATGTATTGCTTTAAACTCGCGCTCTACTAATTCGTATTTAGTTAAAAAAGCTTTACGCGCAAACTCTTCATTGCTGCGAAAGGCTTCCGCCGTAATCAATCTACTCAGAATACCGAGCGCTATGACGACTATTGCCGCCAGTACTACAGCAATTGTGTACACAGAGCTTCGCGATAAGGTAAAATGAAAACGGTAATTCAACGCAATACTTTTTGCAAAGATGTGGATTTTATGGCAAGTATAAGGCTCAGTTCTGTATAGATAAAATATAAAAGGAGTAAAGAAAGAATCATTTTGTCTTATTTTGATTTATAGCATAAACGTCTAGACGAGTGTTATTTAAAATGCAAAATTTCCAAATCATTTTTAAATAGAGGTCTTGAAAAAAAATTCGGAGCAACCGTTCACATTACTGCCATCCAGTAGAGTAAAAAATGCTCACCGAATAAAGGATAATAACCTGGAAAACAGGTCTCTCTTAATCTTTCCTAACAAGGCTGTTCTAAAACAGCTTTTGACATTAAAAGCCATTAACTATAGAGACTTCTGACAATCAAAAAAAGCTCATCAAAAGATTGATGAGCTTTTGAAAGACTGGTCTCGTTTTACAACGAGATAAACTGGCGAACTACTCAAGAGCCTCTAAGCTGCCAGGCAGTTTCTTCACGTCTCACGACACGGTGCTGTTGTATTGACAAACTGCATCTGCCATTTTAATAACATTGCATTAAAGAGAAACTTCGATTGTTTCTACGAAAACTAAAAAGCCAATTCTGTAAACAGAGTAAAAGAAGATGTATATTATTCTGCTTTGTCCGTACTCTGTAAAGAGTAAAATTGCCGCGCGCATCAGTGCGACTATTACCAGAACATATCTCGCAGCTAGCTTAGGTTTAAAAACAAAAAAAGCTCATCAAAAAAGGATTGATGAGCTTTTGAAAAAGACTGGCGGCGACCTACTCTCCCGCTATTCGCAGTACCATCGGCGCTAGAGGGCTTAACTTCTGTGTTCGGAATGGGAACAGGTGAGCCCCTCTGCTAAAACCACCCTAAGGTTTTGATTGTACAATGTAATATGTATAATGTACAATGTATTTATAAATCAGACTGGAAGATTATAGACTTCAAGATAAGAGACAGTCAACGTCTATGATCTATTAGTCTGTATTCTAAAAGTCTAAAAAAAACGATAGAGACAAACACAAAGAGAGAACTTTCGGAGCACTTAAGGAGGAGTTTATAGATTAGGCTATAAATCTACGGGTAATTAGTACTACTCGGCTATGACATTGCTGCCTTTACACCTGTAGCCTATCAACGTGGTCATCTCCCACGACCCTTAAAAGATGTCTCATCTTGAGGCAGGTTTCGCACTTATATGCTTTCAGTGCTTATCCTTACCAAACGTAGCTACTCAGCGGTGCACCTGGCGGTACAACTGATACACCAGAGGTTTGTTCAAATCGGTCCTCTCGTACTAGATTCAAGCCCTCTCAAACATCTAACGCCCGCAATAGATAGAGACCGAACTGTCTCACGACGTTCTGAACCCAGCTCGCGTGCCACTTTAATGGGCGAACAGCCCAACCCTTGGGACCTTCTCCAGCCCCAGGATGTGACGAGCCGACATCGAGGTGCCGAACCTCCCCGTCGATGTGAGCTCTTGGGGGAGACTAGCCTGTTATCCCCGGAGTACCTTTTATCCTATGAGCGATGGCCCTTCCATACGGAACCACCGGATCACTATGTCCTGCTTTCGCACCTGATCGACTTGTAGGTCTCACAGTCAAGCACCCTTATGCCATTACACTCTACGCACGGTTACCAAGCGTGCTGAGGGTACCTTTGAAAGCCTCCGTTACTCTTTTGGAGGCGACCACCCCAGTCAAACTACCCACCACGCAGTGTCCCTCATTCAAGATGAGGTTAGGCTCCAAGTAAACAAAGGGTGGTATTTCAACGTTGGCTCCACCGACACTAGCGTGCCAGCTTCAAAGCCTCCCACCTATCCTACACATTGT
The DNA here is from genome assembly GCA_032057205.1 of Kaistella sp. Lineage (GTDB taxonomy): Bacteria > Bacteroidota > Bacteroidia > Flavobacteriales > Weeksellaceae > Kaistella. Next base: position 2,274 of record DAMCFT010000004.1, on the reverse strand, counting down.
TTACTCAAAGTCAATACGAAGTTATAGTAAAGGTTCACAGGGTCTTTTCGTCCCATTGCGGGTAATCGGCATCTTCACCGATACTACAATTTCACCGAGCTCGTGGCTGAGACAGTGCCCAGATCGTTACACCATTCGTGCAGGTCGGAACTTACCCGACAAGGAATTTCGCTACCTTAGGACCGTTATAGTTACGGCCGCCGTTTACTGGGGCTTCAGTCAATTGCTTCGCTTACGCTAACAACCTTCCTTAACCTTCCAGCACCGGGCAGGTGTCAGACCCTATACAGCATCTTTCGATTTAGCAGAGTCCTGTGTTTTTGATAAACAGTCGCCTGGGCCTCTTTACTGAGGCCCCGCTGTCGCCAGCGGGGCGTCCCTTCTTCCGAAGTTACGAGACTATTTTGCCTAGTTCCTTAGCCACGACTCACTCGAGCACCTTAGGATTCTCTCCTCGACTACCTGTGTCGGTTTTGGTACGGGTTGCTTCACTTCGGCTTTTCTTGGAACCACCTTCCCTGCAGCAGCTTCGCCCGAAGGCTAGGCCTTGACTATTCCGTCAGTCTCCAGCAGGTACAGCAGTCCGTCCCCTTTTTAGTGTGAGCAAGTTAGGGAATATTAACCCTATGTCCATCCACTTCCCCTTTCGGGTGCGCGTTAGGTCCCGACTAACCCTCAGCTGATTAGCATGGCTGAGGAACCCTTAGTCTTTCGGTGAGGGGGTTTCTCGCCCCCTTTATCGTTACTTATGCCTACATTTTCTTTTCTGTCCGCTCCACCAAAACTCGCGTTTCAGCTTCAACGCAAACAGAATGCTCCCCTACCAGATACAGTTCTTAATAACTGTAAATCCATAGCTTCGGTACTATACTTATGCCCGATTATTATCCATGCCGGACCGCTCGACTAGTGAGCTGTTACGCACTCTTTAAATGAATGGCTGCTTCCAAGCCAACATCCTAGCTGTCAATGCAGTCCAACCGCGTTGTTTCAACTTAGTATAGATTTGGGGACCTTAGCTGTTGGTCCGGGTTCTTTCCCTTTCGGACATGGACCTTAGCACCCATGCCCTCACTGCCGATCATCATTTATTAGCATTCGGAGTTTGTCAGGAATTGGTAGGCGATGAAACCCCCGCATCCAATCAGTAGCTCTACCTCTAATAAACTAAAATATCGACGCTGCACCTAAATGCATTTCGGGGAGTACGAGCTATCTCCCAGTTTGATTGGCCTTTCACCCCTACCCACAAGTCATCCCAAGACTTTTCAACGTCAACGGGTTCGGTCCTCCACTTTGTGTTACCAAAGCTTCAACCTGCCCATGGGTAGATCACAAGGTTTCGCGTCTAATCCTACTAACTCAAGCGCCCTGTTCAGACTCGCTTTCGCTGCGCCTCCGCACCTGAAGTGCTTAAGCTCGCTAGTAAAATTAACTCGTAGGCTCATTATGCAAAAGGCACGCCGTCACCCCTATAAATAGAGGCTCCGACCGCTTGTAGGCGTACGGTTTCAGGTTCTCTTTCACCCTTCTATTCGAAGTGCTTTTCACCTTTCCTTCACAGTACTTGTTCACTATCGGTCTTTCAGGAGTATTTAGCCTTGGAGGATGGTCCCCCCATATTCAGACAGGATTTCACGTGTCCCGCCCTACTCATTTATCACTTAAATATGCCTTTCATGTACGGGGCTATCACCCTCTGTGGCTGTTCTTTCCAGAACATTCTATTAAACATATAAAAGCTTTTGGGCTAATCCGCGTTCGCTCGCCACTACTTACGGAATCTCTTCGATTTCTTTTCCTCCGGGTACTTAGATGTTTCAGTTCTCCGGGTTTGCTCTCTTAAGTAAACTTAAGAGTAATACATCTTCAATGTATTGGGTTGCCCCATTCGGATATCTACGGATCAATTTGTGTGTGCCAATCCCCGTAGCTTTTCGCAGCTTACCACGTCCTTCTTCGCCTCTGAAAGCCTAGGCATCCGCCATACGCCCTTAACGATTTCTTTCCTAATATTAATTAGTTCTAAAATATAATCGCTTATATTCTATTTCTTAAAAAACACTTCCTCTCAAAAGTGCTCTTTGGTTTTCTCTTTGTGATGTCTTTATCGTAAATGTCAATGATCGTTGTTCTTGCTTTAGGCTATAAGCTTTATGCTGTAGGCTCCTACAGATTCTTCGCTTATAGCTTCCGGCATACTGCCTTAAGCAGTACTGGTGGAGAATATCGGAGTCGAACCGATGACCTCCTGCGTGCAAGGCAGGCGCTCTA